>NZ_FNVR01000045.1 GCF_900108085.1 Algoriphagus boritolerans DSM 17298 = JCM 18970 | reverse complement strand
AACTCTTTGCTGAATTTTGGACATTTAAAACCAAAGATGAAGCGGGAGCTTATCTTTCTTATTGGTGTGATCTAGTAGAAGAATCCAAGATTTTTCCATTCATGCAAGCCGCCAAAACTTTGAAAGCGCACTGGTTCGGAATAGTGAGTTATTCAGAAACAAATCTGAATAATGGTATTTTGGAAGGAATAAACTCAAAAATTCAACTCGCTAAAAAAAGAGCCAGAGGATACAGAAATATCCAAAACTTCATCAATCTGATTTATTTTATAGTTGGTAACCTCAAATTCGATTACCCACGGTATTCCATTTAGAACCTTAATTATTGAGTTCCTCTTGATTTAAGAGCAATGAGGATACTTTTTTAAAAATAGCTATCATGTGTCCAAAAAAAAATTTCAGGATTCTTGGATTTGCAGAAACAAAATAATATATATATTTGATTTATAGATATTTAGGGGGAACGGTTTAGAACTTGGGGATTTTTGATATACCCCCTGTGTCAATGCCAGATTGCAGTTGATATAGTACTGTTTTCACATCACAAGGATTTCAAATGATCAAAGCTATTCTCATTGATGATGAATCCCAATGCAGGAATTCGCTATCTTATCAATTAAAAAAATACTGTCCTCAAGTACAGCTTTTAGCCCAATGCAATTCTGTAGAAGAGGGACTCAAAGGCATTGCTCAACACCATCCCGAACTGGTATTTTTAGACATCGAGATGCCGCAGATGATTGGCTTTGAAATACTCCAACAACTCACGGCCACTTCTTTTGAAGTTATTTTTACTACTGAATATGATAATTCCATCAGCCAAACCAATCGTTTGAAGGCCATAGATTTCCTTCACAAACCTATTAATAAACATGAACTCCAGAATGCCGTGGCGAAAGTCAGTATTAAAAAAGATTTTCGTTTAACGGATTCATTAGATAATGTACGGGAAAAACATGAATATAAATTTGCTGCTTTACATAAAATTGCATTACCTGTTTTTGAGGGTTTTGAAATTGTATCCATCGACACTATCATATACTGTTTAGCCGATAGTAATTATACTCACATTGTACTCAAACATTCCAAAAAAATCTTAGTTTCCCGTACCCTCAAGGAAATTGAAAAATTATTAGAAGGACATGGTTTTTTGAGGGTTCATCATTCCCATTTGATCAACCTCAATGAAATTGTTCGATACGTTCGGGGAGAAGGTGGTTTTGTGATAATGAGTGATAGCACCTCAATTTCGGTTTCGCGCAGCCACAAAGAGGTATTACTTCAATTCTTTGTAAAAGGGTTAATTTATTAAAAAAATCAAGTAAAAACAGAATATTATATTGAAAAAACGAAATAAAGTAATTAATATACTGTTTTTATTTGGTGTTTTAAACCAGATCTTGCTGCCACCAGTGAATTGTAATCCCTCAAAACTTATAATTATACCGCTGTGATCGCTTTTGTCACCCCCATCATTTCTACTTGTTAGAATACTTTTATCCAGAATAATTTGAAACCTTAAGGTTACAAAAAGCAAGGCACTCATTAAAATAGTGTATCCACTCACTCATCTCCTCATTTTACTCATCCTTGATTGTCGTGGCTCTTATACATATGTAAATTGAGTTAAATATTTCCAGAGCCAACAATTTTGTTAAAGGCATTAGGCTTGGCAAATTCCTTTTCGGCTCCCGATATGAAAGCCAGCTAGTTCCGATAAAACTCCAAGGTTACCAGTGCGCTTTATTTCATCTTCTTGAACTTGTGAACGATCAATGAAGCTTTGTTTAAATTTTACCCATTTCTTGTTTTCTTATTTCTTTCACTTAACATCTAACCATTATGAAATCCAAATTTTCCCTTCGCGGCAAGATTGCATCAACTTTTTTGATGCTTTTCTTATTCAGTTTACTCTACAGTTGTCAAGAACTTGATCAACTACTTCCTAATTCACAAACTCCTTCAAATGCACAAACTCCTTCAATGGAGAAAGCGGACATAGTTTACGAATGGTACAATTTCATGGAAGTCCGGCAACGAAACGTTACGCCACAACCAGCTCCATTTACTGCTGGGAGGGCCTATGCCTATATTGGCGTTGGCTTATTTGAATCTGTACAACCAGGCATTCCGGGCGGATCTAGTTTTAGCTCCAAACTTTATCAAATGCCTGCTATGCCCAAACCGGATAATTCTAAAGTTTATTCATGGCAGGCATCTGCTAATGCGGCATTGGCAAGTATGTTTAAACAGTTTTTAACCAACTTGTCTGTGGATGACATAGAAAGTATAGATGCTAAGGAGTTAGCCAACTACAATGATTTAAAATCAACTACTCCCGAAAATGTGTTGGAGCGTTCTGCAGCTTTTGGCCGTTCCGTGGCAGATGCCATCTTCCAATGGTCGGGTTCAGACAATTATAGTGTAACAAGTGGAACATATATCCCACTCAGTCAGCCTTGGGCATGGATTCCTACACCTCCAAATTTTGCGTCAGCTATAGCTGATAATTTGCAGTACTCAAGACCGTTTCTGAAGTACACGTTAAACTCCACAGTGCCGCCTGTACCCGTTGCGTATTCTGACGATTCATCTTCTGAATTTTATAAAGCAGCAAAAGAAACACATGACCTGGGCGGTACAATGACTGCTACGGATGCCGATAAGGCCACCGCCAATTGGTGGGCGGACGCAGGCGGGCCGGGCCTTGGTATTCCAGCACCGTATCATTACCTATCGGTTGTAACTAGCGTATTAAAAAGCCAGAATGCCGGGCTGTGGAAAGCCGCTGAAGTTTATGCCAAAACAGGGATTGCTTTAAAGGATGGTCCGATTAATACTTTCAGGGCAAAATACCATTACAACTTTATCCGGCCGATTACCTACATACGCAAAAACATCGACTCCGACTGGCTGTCTCATTTGGGCAACCCACCTTATCCAGAATATCCTTCCGGGCTCGTTGGTTTTTACAGTCCGGTTATTCAGGTATTGATCAAAGAGTTTGGTGACATTCCTGCAACAGACGATTCGTATACCTGGAGAGGCTTACCTGCACGCCAATTTAGTTCACTCAGCCAAATGCTGAAAGAGGCTTCCGATTCAAGGATATATGCGGGCATTCACTACCGTTTTACTCAAGACGCTTCCATTGAAATTGGCGTACAACTGGGCAATGAGATAGATAAAATTAGAGTTGTAGGTCCTGAGTACTAATAGAAAAATTGCTTAGCAATTTGATGTAATAAATAAACGCAAGGGTGTTAGTTTCATACTGAATGACGTTGTTCATTTAGCTGAGACTAACACCTTTTTTATCGGATTTTTCTATAGATAGCTCAGATGCTGCCGCGTAGTGGTTGCATTGTGTTTTTCACAGCCCTGTGGACATGGGTCTAGTACACGGCGGTTAGTTGTAGGTTGTTTTCCGAGGTAGAAATCCAAAAAATTGATCAAATCCACTGCAAGGTTTACTGCAAAGTTGGGGTTTTCCACAAAAAAGGGATGAAATACATCCCTTAAATAACTGAAAATCATCATAGTAGCCTAGCTAGGAATCGAACCTAGATCTAGCGTTTAGGAAACGCTTGTTATTGGGTTTGATTTTAAATATCTGAAAATCAATTGTTTAAATTTTTCCATTGCAGTGAATTATATCCCATTTGATCTCCAACTGCAATATTACTGCAAGGTAAAATTCACCTTTGACAGATTTTTCATCATCCTCTCAGGTACCACCTACCTCGTACAAATCGTGAGAAGGTTTCTGCCAATCCAACAAATCGGAATATTACGATTTGTAATGTTTTTTAGTCATCCTTTTAGTTACCACCTACTTGTTAATGATCAAAAGTAAGTTTGACAAATTTGATCTGACTTATCGTCAGTAGTAGATATGTTGATACATTGTTACCAACTGTCAGTTAGAACTTATTTGGCAACTGGTGTTTTATCGGATATAAATAAAGTATAAAAATAGGTGGTTTCGTTTTGTACTTTCTTTTTAAAAATGAGAAAATACCCAGTACTGGGTATTTTTTAATTGAAGTATGTTTGTTTCTTTGCTTTTTGAGCGATAGGACACTTCCAGAGATCTATAACTCTTTTCAAACTTCAAAAATCTCACCCGACATGAAAAAAATTGCCTTTCTGCTCCTTTTCTTACTTCCATTTGTGAATAGTTGCGAAGTTTCTGGAGATCCTGAACTTTTGGAATTAATGCTTGAAATCAAAAATCAAAACGAAGAATTAAGAGAAGAGCTTCAATCGCTTCAAACTAAGTCGGATTCCATGATTAATGATTTGAAGAGTAGTGCTGCAAAGCAGGAGGAATTGCTTAAAAAGGTCACAGATCTACAACTTGAAATGGGAGAGATTCTTTCCCAAATTGGAATACTCACAGAACAGCTTAATAGTCAAGATGCAGACTTAGAATCAATCAAATCCCAATTGGCTGACCTACAGGAAAAGTATCAGGGAATACTTGAGCAGCTTGAGCAATTACAAAAACTAAGTCAAATCCTATCTGAAATAGAAAAACTGAAAGGACAACTTTTGGACCTCGACGAAAAGTATCAGGTGATATTGGGAGCTTTAGCCCAAAATAAAGAGGAGCTGGATGCCTTGAAATCTCAAATATCCTCCCTTCAATCTCAATTATCAGAAAATCTGGCCATAATAAGTGAACTGACTGGCCAACTTTCAGAGCAAGGTGCTGATATCGAAAATATTCTTAGTCAAATAGAAATACTTCGAGCTAGTTGTGAAGAGATTAAAAGCCTCCTTGAGCAGTTGATTAATCAAAATACCCCTGTTTTTTTTGAGGAAAATGGGATCATCAAATGCTCCCAAGCAAATCCAGGAGATAGGGAATTGGTTAATGGAAAACAGTACGAAGCGGTTGATCGAGCATTATTGATCCAAAGAAGAAATGAAGGGGCTGACTTAACCTGTCTTTGCACTTCCTTAGTTACGGATATGAAAGAGATCTTTAGGGGAACCGAGCAAAATAGGAATACATTCAACCAGCCAATTGGTAGCTGGGATGTTAGTAATGTGGTTAATATGCAAGAAATGTTTTCATTCTCTGATTTCAATCAGCCCCTTGAGAACTGGGATGTGAGTAAGGTGCAGAATATGAGTTTCATGTTTTATTTCTCAAAATTCAACCAAGCGATTAATGGTTGGGATGTAGGTAATGTTAAGGAGATGGCATTCATGTTTTATAAGTCTCTTTTTAATCAACCTGTTGGAGATTGGAATGTCGAAAATGTCGAGACTATGAGATCGATGTTTCAGGCCAGTCCATTCAATAGGCCAGTTGGGAATTGGAATGTTGGAAAGGTGAAAAACATGTTTGCTTTATTTAGTACCACCCCATTTAATCAAGAGCTTGGAAATTGGGATGTGAGTTCTGCCACTGATATGACAGAAATGTTTGATAAAACTCCATTTAATAGGCCAATTGGGAATTGGGATGTTAGTAATGTGAAAGGAATGAATTATATGTTTAATAGCACTCCGTTTGACCAAGACATTTCAAAATGGTGTGTGGAAAGCATTCTGTCCGAACCTAAAAATTTTGCAACAAATAGTCCGCTCAAATCTCAGAATAAACCAAAATGGGGAACCTGTCCAAATTGATGTAGGAAATTAGTCAATTTATAAAGTGACAGGTGAAAACTTAAACATACTTTCTCAAGGTTAAGAGAAAGAGTGTCTAATGATTTCTGATATTAAAATTCATCAAATTTAAATAAGAAAGTGTTTGAGATTTACTTAGGCTTTAGAAAGAAAATGGGCGGCAAATTTTTGTTCATTTTCTTCTTTTCCTTCTTTTCCTTCTTTCTTTTCTTTCATTTGAAAGCTCAAAGCTTCTACCAAGAAAAAGAACCCAAAACTGATTTTTACAGGATTGGACTCGGTGCAGGGACATTTTTTGCTGCTCCCAAACCCAGTTATGATAAAATTGAAAATCAGATTGTCCCAGTTCTTTCTCTTGGATTCGGAAGGAGGTACAATGATCATTTCAGCTTGAGGTCAACTTTTAGTTTCCAACAGTTCTCAAGTGATGAATTGCTAATTCAGGAAGGTACAGGTTTAGAAGTCTCGGAACCTATTTTTCAAGGCTATAATTATGCGTTGGATATCACGCCGACTGTAAATCTGATGCCGTCTTTTCACCACATGAGCAGGCCTATTTTGGATCTATATGCAGGTTTAGGCTTGGGCTATCTTCTAACCTATCGTACTGAGAAATTTATCTTTAAAGAAAAAGATTATGAGTTCAGTTTTTTTGAGTCCTCCTTCTATTTTCCTGCCAGAGTTTCGGCAGTTATCAGATTAGGTATTCTTTCGGATTTGGAAGTTGAAGGAGCATTTTTTTACACCTTTCTCAATGACTCAAAAAGTGAGGGTGGATTGAAAAAAGATTCCGATCATTTCGGACAGTTGAATTTGGTGTATAGGAGGTATCTCAAGTAGTTATAACCTTATCCTTTTTGTATCTGACTCTTAATACAACAGGTTGGTTTTGTCCTTTTTCTTTCTGGACTGAATTGTAAGCAGAATAGAAGCCATTAATTGAAATTAGATGAAAAATGATCTTACTTGATTTTCTAATGAGAATTCTGTTAGGTGAACTATATTAGCATGTTGAAACCCAGTTATTATGAAGAATTTCGTAAGATCGTTTTTTGCTTTTGCTTTACTGTTTAGTTCCTGTGAAACTGAAGAACCCATACCCACTTACACCCTTACTCTATCCGCATCACCCGTAGCAGGTGGTAAAATCACCGTATTTCCTCAATCTCCCAACTATAAAGAGGGAGATTTGGTGACCCTGACGCCAGAACCGAATGAACACTGGGTGTTCAAACAATGGGAAGGTGACGGCACTGGAAATTCAACCCCACTTTCTGTAGTCATGAATTCCAATAAATTGATTGTTGGGGTGTTTATTAAAAGAGAGTATCCACTCAATCTAAAAATTGAAGGAGAGGGAACGGTAGAAGAAAAGATTGTGACCAATCCATCAGGAAGAGAATACCCTCACGGGACAATAGTAGAACTCACTCCCAAACCCAAAGAAGGATGGGTATTTGATAGTTGGAGTGGAGATTTAAGTGGTTCTGAATCTCCCAAGACCGTCACTGTAGAAAAGGAGAAGAATGTGACAGCTAGGTTTAAAGAGATACCAAAATTCTATCTTCATCCCAATGGAGTGACCTGTATGTGTCCCAATACTAAACCAGGAGATAAAGGGATAATAAATGGTATTGAATATGAGTCTGTTGACAATACGCTACTGAGTCAAAGGCTAAGAGATGGAGTTGATTGGAGCAAACTTTGCACTTCATTGGTTACTGATATGAGTAGGTTGTTTTACAATTGGGACATTTATGGGTGCTTTGAAAATTGGGACGTAAGTAAAGTTATAAACATGAATGAGATGTTTTATCAAGCCTTTTTTTCTGATGAATATGATTTATGCTCAAATGATATTGGTAAATATTGGATGCCAAATAATGTAAAATACATGAGTAGAATGTTTAGTAAATCTTCTTTTAATCAATCAATTGGAGGTTGGGATGTTAGAAGTGTTGAAAATATGAATGGAATGTTTAGTGATGCTTCAAATTTCAACCAAAACATTTCAAATTGGTGTGTTCCTAATATTAAGACAGAACCAGAAAATTTCTCTACCAACAGCCCCCTTAACTCCCAAAACAAACCCAAATGGGGAACTTGCCCTGATTAAATGCTCAACACTAACCACCTAACAGAAAAGAGGTGGTTTTTCATTTCCATTTCAAAATATGTCAAGCAAATTACCCTAATCGATCAAATCCACTGCAAGGTTTACTGCAAAGTTGGGGTTTTCCACAAAAAAGGGATGAAATACATCCCTTAAATAACTGAAAATCATCATAGTAGCCTAGCTAGGAATCGAACCTAGATCTAGCGTTTAGGAAACGCTTGTTATTGGATTGTGTTTTTTAATACTGAATATCAATATGTTACAAATTTCAATTGCAGTGAAATAAGTCCCTTTTGACCTCTGACTGCAATTTTACTGCAAGGTGAAATTCATGTTTAATTGAATTTTCATCATCCTCTCAGGTACCACCTACTTGTTAACGATCGTAAGGAAGTTTCAAACTATCCTATCGGAAAATTACGATATATGACCCATCATGATCTTTTCCCTCCTCCCAGGTGCATATGCTGATTAAAATGGCTCACTATAACCGCCGCAAATAGATTTAATAGGTGAAAAATTTTTGAAAAAATCATTTATTGATCGAAAAATACCCAGTACTGGGTATTGTTTAGTACTTGAGACGATCCTAATTTAGAATGTGCAAGTGTCAACAAAATTCTAAACTTCAAATTCGAAGAAAATATATCCAAAATTTTCCTTGCGTAAAATTGAAAAGTGGAGTTCAGAACCCACTCTAAAAAACGAGCCTTATTAAAATTTTATAATATGAAAAATTCTCATTGGGGTAATCTTAAATCCCGCATTATGCTCTTTGTGGCTGCAGGTGCTATGTATTCTTGTAGTCTTGATACTGTAACAGACGACTTACAGGAGGCAGATTTGCAAACCGAACAAACTCAGCAAAACATAAACATGCGGATGGCTCCGACTGTATCTTGTGCTGAAGTTTGTATTGAAGAGGGGAGTGAAATTTACTATCCTGTTTCCGATATGGCTACGGGAACCTCGGGCAAAAACACAAAATCTGTAAGTTACACCGCTTACAACACCGAAACAGATTTTGTTGTGGAAGTGACCTATACCATAACTTCCGGACCTGCAAATGCAAAGGCCACCATTAGCATTGATATTGATGGCGATGAAGTGGAATTCGCAGATGTGAATTCAGGCAGCACGGTCAGCCATACTGTGGCGCTTGGTAACGAATGGGCCGGATGTGATCAGATTGCCTTTAGCGTGGTTCAGGAGGGATTAGGCACTCCAATCTCATTTAGCGAAAGCTATTCCTTAATCCCTGTTTGTCCAGAAGTATCATTAGAAATAGGTGATGCATATCAAGGAGGTATTATTGCCTATATCTTACAAGCAGGTGATCCGGGTTATGATGCCAATGAAACCCACGGTATAATTGCTGCTCCTAGCGACCAAAGTACAAATGCTTTCGCGACGAAAGTGCCAGGATCATTAACACTAACAGGAGCTTCTGGAACAGATTTAGGCACAGGACAAGCAAATACAACAGACATTGTTAATGCTCAAGGAATAGGCATCTATGCTGCGCAAATCTGTAATGATCTAGAATTGAATGGTTATAGCGATTGGTATTTACCCAGCAAAGATGAGTTAAACAAACTCTATGAAAATAGATTGGAAATTGGCAATTTTGCTAGTAGTGGCTATTGGAGTTCTTCGATGGGTGATTTCTACCTAATGTGGTATCAGGATTTCAATAATGGTAACCAAGACATCGCCGGTCAGACCGTACAATTCAGGGTACGAGCGGTCCGGTCTTTTTAACTGCCTGTTTAATCTTTGAAAACAAACCCAAATGGGTTAATGCCTTGAGTGATTGCTTAACACTAAACCACCTTCTTTAAAGAAGGTGGTTTTTCATTTCCACTTAAAAATGTGATGATCTACGTGCCCTAATTAGTCAAATCCACTGCAATGTTTACTGCAAAGTTGGGGTCAGATCACAAAAAAAGGGATGGATACCATCCCTTAATTCATTGATCATAATGTAAGTAGCCTAGCTAGGAATCGAACCTAGATCTAGCGTTTAGGAAACGCTTGTTCTATCCGTTGAACTACAAGGCCATCTTAACTGCACCGCAAGATAAAGCAAATCTCAAATTCTTAGCAAATATTCTGAACTCAACTTGTGGCTTTCCAATCATTTAACCTATCTTTGCACTCCAAATTTAGGATGGACGGGCTCCATCCAATCACTTAATCTAAACAATTATGTCTGTAAAAATCAGATTAGCACGTCGAGGCAGAAAGAAACAAGCCATCTATGACGTCGTTGTAGCTGATGTTAGAGCTCCACGAGATGGACGCTTCATCGAAAAAATCGGAACTTACAACCCGAATACAAACCCCGCTTCCATCAATATCAACAATGAGCGCGCTCTTACCTGGTTGTTGAATGGAGCTCAGCCAACTGATACCGTGAAGGCTATGCTTTCTTACAGAGGTATCATGCTGAAGAAACACCTTCAGATTGGTGTGTTAAAAGGTGCAATCACCCAAGAACAGGCAGACGCTAAATTCAGCGCATGGTTGGGCGAGAAGAACTCTAAAATTGCCGACAAATCCGACAAGCTAGCTTCTGCGAAAGCGGACGCACGTGCCAAAGCACTTGCAGCCGAAACAGCCAAAAATCAGGCTCGTATTGATGCTAAGCAGGCAAAAGAAGATGAACAAAAAGCTTTGCTTGCTGCAGCTGAGGCGGCAAACAATCCAGCTCCTGTAGCTGCTGCTGAAGGGACTGAAGAAGCGGCTCCCGAGGCATCTGCTGAAGGCGAAGCTCCTCAAGCTTAATAAATACTCCCCATGAACAAGGAGCAGTGCTTTCAATTAGGCTATGTGGCCAAAGTTCATGGACTTCGTGGAGAGGTAAATGTGATGCTGGATGTCGATTATCCTGAGGATTATGAAGATCTCAAGCATCTATTCGTCGAACAGAAGGGCAGACTGGTTCCTTTTTTCCTCGAGCACTTTGTGCTTCAACCTGGAAACAAGGCCTTGGCTAAGTTCGAAGAGTTGAATACCATCGACCAAGTAGAAGCGCTAGTGGGTTCGGAGGTTTTCCTCCCACTTACAGAACTTCAGGAATTGGAGGAGGATCAATATTACTTCCACGAATTGATCGGGTTCGAAGTCTTTGATGAGACCAAAGGACTGATCGGACCTGTGCAGATCGTATATGATCTGGAGACTCAGGATCTCCTCGTGGTGACTCATCAGGGAAAAGAAGTTTTGATACCCATTCAGGACGGAATTATTCTCAAAGTGGATAAGGCAGCAAAAAAAGTTTTCTGCCAGCTACCCGACGGTTTACTTGAAATTTATCTGGAAGATTAATCCATGCACATTGACATTATCTCTGTGGTGCCGGGCTTGCTTGAAGGGCCTTTTTCTCATTCTATCCTGAAAAGGGCAGAAGAAAAAGGACTGGCGAGTGTTCGGGTTCACAATTTAAGAGATTATGCCGCTGGCAAACAAAAGCAAGTCGATGACTATGCCTTTGGAGGTGGAGCAGGAATGGTCATGATGATCGAGCCAATCGCCCGATGCATCGAGGCACTTCAGAAGGAAAGAACGTACGATGAAATCATCTACATGACCCCCGATGGAGACACCTTTGACCAGTCTATTGCAAACAGCCTTTCGCAAGTTGAAAATCTCCTGATCCTTTGCGGTCATTACAAAGGAGTGGATCAGCGGGTAAGAGACTTGTTTGTTACCAAAGAGATCAGTATCGGAGACTTCGTCATTTCGGGAGGAGAATTGGCTGCAGCGGTCGTTGCAGATGCCATTATTCGATTGATCCCGGGGGTTTTGAATGACGAAACTTCCGCTTTGACTGACTCCTTTCAAGATGGGCTATTGGCACCGCCGGTCTATACAAGACCTGCAGAGTACAAGGGTGTCGGTGTTCCGGAAGTATTGCTTTCGGGACATGAGGCCAAGATAAGCGAGTGGAGATTTGAAGCGTCGGTTCGCCGGACCAAAGAAAAAAGACCCGATCTGCTGAAAGGCACGGGTTGGGAGTAGGCGAGACAAGAGTTTAAAAAGTAATTCATTTAAGCCACTGCGGTGGCAAACTGCGAAAGCATAAAATATAGAGCTATGAGCGATCTAATGAAAATTGTAGAAGCGGAATACAGCGAGGCGAGAGCCAAATTCCCTTCTTTCAAAGCCGGTGATACCATCAACGTACACGTACGAATCAAAGAAGGTAACAAGGAGCGTATCCAGCAGTTTCAGGGAACTGTGATCCAAAGAAAAAACCCGAATACCAACGGAGAAACCTTCACTGTACGTAAAATTTCTAACGGAATCGGCGTAGAGCGTATCTTTCCTATCATCTCCCCGGCTATCGAGCAAATCGATTTATTGAGAGAAGGTAAAGTGAGAAGAGCCCGTCTATTCTACCTTAGAGGACGTCAGGGAAAGGCTGCTCGAATCAAGGAGAAAATCAGAACAAGAAGCTAATTCTTGTGCGGTTGAAAATCAAAAAAGGAACTCAGAAATGGGTTCCTTTTTTGATTTGTTGTAACTTTAAGAAAATCTGCCATTTATGAATACCACCGTTTCCTATACCGATCCAGGAGCAATGCTCGGAAAAACAGTCCTTAAAATCGGGCAGGTAGTTCTAGCGCTCTTAGCTGTAGCAAGTGGTTACATGGCCTACCTGGCTTCTGAGGGTTTGTTTTCAGGTTGGGATATTGAGATAGAGGAAGATTTGGTTTGGCTATTCCCTCGGATTGAACCGGAAGAATGGATTTTTTATTTTTTCATAGGATTGGCGGTCAAGTTTCTGATTTGGTTGGGTGTTTTAGCTTGGCTGGATAGGAAGATTTGATTTTTGACAGAAAGTAAAAAAAGCCCAAATCTCACGACTTGGGCCCTTTTTCAGACTTCATGCTGAAGACCTCATACTTTATTTCTTGCTTTCAGCCACCGCATGATGCGCCGCTCTCGCTGCAAAAGCCATGTAGGTCAGGGACGGATTCTGAGTAGACGTTGAAGTCATAGAAGCACCGTCAGTCACATAGACATTGGGTACAGCGTGTAACTGATGGTTGCCGTTGAGCATCGAAGTCTTTGGGTCTTTGCCCATGCGAACACCACCCATTTCGTGGATATCCAGTCCTGGTGCCCGCTTATCATCCCGAGTTCTGATATTGGTAAAGCCTGCCTTAGTAAACATCTCAGACATCTGCTCAATATAGTCTTTGATCATCTTCTCGTCATTGTCATCGTACTCGACATTGATTTTGAGTTGAGGAATACCCCATTCGTCCTTTAAGTTAGGATCCAAGGCGACGTAATTGCTTTCTTTTGGGATAGTCTCGCCCATCATATGCGAACCCACATACCAAGGTCCATATTCACTGGGGTTAAGCAGGTTGTTTTTCAACTCCATGCCGATGCCTTCCGAATTGGTTCGGACGCCTCTTCCTGCCGAAAAGCCTGCCGCATAGCCTCTCAGGAAGTCGGTTTCCTGCTTGTACACATTTCGGAATCTCGGGAAATACCCGCTAGTCGGTCGTCCGCCTGAAGTGGTATATTCCGAATGTCCTTCATACTCGGCTGATACTCCTGCTCGATAGTTGTGGAAGGCAACGAATTTTCCAAGTACACCACTGTCATTGCCCAAACCATTTGGGAAGCGGTTGGAAGTAGAGTTCATCAAAATGAGGTTGGAGTTCAGGGCTGCTGCATTGAGGAAGATTACCTCGGCATAGAATTCCTCAGTTTCTTTGGTCAGGCGATCCACGATTCGCACACCGGTTGCCTTTTCTTTTTCCTCATCATAGATGATCGAATGCACCACCGCATCGGGTCTCAAGGTGAGATTTCCGGTTTTCAGTGCCCACGGAATAGTGGATGAATTGGAACTGAAATAGCCCCCAAAAGGACACCCGCGCTGGCAAAGGTTTCTGTTTTGGCATTTTGCCCGACCTTGTTGCGCAAAGAAGTCCAGATTGCCATTGATATGTGCACAACGGGCGGAGATCAGGTGCCGATCATTCCCGTAGTTTTTCTTGAGTTGCTCCGCAAAATACTTTTCGACCACATTCAATTCGTATCCCGGAAGGAATTCTCCGTCAGGAAGTGTAGCGAGTCCGTCTTTATTTCCGGATACACCGGCGAATTTCTCCACATGACTGTACCATTTTTCGATGTCTTTGTATCGGATAGGCCAGTCCACCGCAAAACCATCACGAGCCGGACCTTCAAAATCAAAGTCAGACCAGCGCTGAACCTGTCTTGCCCAAAGCAGGGATTTCCCACCTACCTGGTAGCCTCTGATCCAGTCAAAGGGCTTCTCCTGCACATAAGGGTGCTCGGTGTCTTTGACAAAAAAATGCATCGCATCCTCACGGAATGCATAGCATCTGCTTACTACAGGATTTTCTTCTTTTATTTTTTGTGGTACCTGGCCCCGATGTTCAAACTCGTATGGGAGCATGTTTGTAGTCGGGTAATCCTTGATATGCTCTACGTTTTTTCCCCGCTCTAGCATCAGTGTTTTTACTCCCAGGTCGCAAAGTTCTTTTGCAGCCCATGCCCCGCTGATTCCCGAACCGATGACAATGGCTTGATAGGTTCGTTCCTGATTGCTGCGAATATTCAGATTAGCCATTAATGTGTGGTTTTTGAAGGTCGGTGATCAGGACTGCACCATTGTACTCGCCTGGGATTAGGGAATATGGGATGATTTCGGTTTGGATGTATTCCGATGCCATGTAGCCTTGGATGGTGAGGCGCTTGGTAGAATTCAGGAAATAGGAAATGTTTCCTCTTGCTTTCCCTTCCGCAGTGTCATCTCCTTCCAGTTTTGTTCCTGTTAGAATCAATTCTTCCTTCTCCTTGGTAGAAAGTGATTCGAACATTTTGCCCGCTGTCTCTTGGACATACACCGGGAAGGAAGCTAGTCCTGCGGTGAATTTTTCCTGATTATCCTTGGTAAAACAGTCATTGACCATCACTAAAATAAAATCAGGAACTTCCAGATTCAGTGCTCCCTTTATTTCTCCGGCAGGTATGATGGTATCTGAAATGACCCCCAGGAGTGATTTTTGTGAAGCCGTTACTTTTAGATTTTGGTAGGCGGCGAGGATGTCGTCACTGCTGAAATCACAGGAAGGAATTAATACAAGTCCTCCGGAGATCAGGGCGAGATGCCGCAAGGCGATCCGTCTGTTCATATTGGTTAATTGGGTTTTAAGCTATTGAGGCTAGAAAGTAGGGAAATTTACACGAAATCCACAGCCGAAGGTCAAAAAGACATCGATTGCTCAGTTATCGAGTCAAAACTCCGAACTCACCGAAAGTTGCAGGATTTCTATCAGTGGTTTTTAAAGCTTTGAATCTGATAAATCGGGCTGCGGCTTGATCAAATCGTACCATTTGTTCGATTGGGCTGTTTTGAATATTTGAAAATTCGCCTTTCGAAATTCCTTTCCAGGTTTTTCCATCCAAACTGACTTCCAAGCTGTACTCTGAAATGTATCCGCTGGGATATCTTGCCTGCATCGGCAAATAGGTGAAACCGGAAAGATTAACTTCATCCCGCAAATCCAGCTCCAGCTCATTTTCAGTTGATGTCCAATAAGTTTGAGATTTTTCGTCGATAGCCCAATTGGCATTCGAATCAGAGGTAATTGGTTTCCAATTTCCTTTTGCCAGATCAAAATCAACTCGTGCCACCTCTGAGGTTTTCCCTGATTTTGAATCCACTGCAATAGCCTGGACTGTCGTTGCTTCAAGTACTTCAAAATCTTCGGAATAAGCATTTTCGCCAATTTTAGGAGCATTTCCATCCAACGAGAAATAGATTTGCTGACTTTCTTCGGCTGCTGTGATGCTGACTTTTCCTTCCGGAGTTCGCGAGATTTTGGGAGGAAAAAGCAAAGCAGGAGCGGAGAAAACCCCGATTTCGGAGATTATTGGAATTCCTTTTCCATCCAGGAAGTTGATTCGGATCTTCTGGGCTTCCGTATCTGCAAATCTTAAAATTCGCTTGTAGCCAATCGTCGTTCCTTCTGCGATTTTTTCCCAGTTGCCATTCACTTCTTTTTCCAGGGAAAAAGCTTTGACCCGCTGTCCGAGATTTACAAATTCTTGAAGCAAAAGACGGTTGAAGGAGACGTTTTTCCCAAAATCCAATTCGACCGAAGCTTCGATTTGCCCATCAGGCGTGGTCCAGTAGGTATCAAAATCTCCATCAGCCAGATTTTTGACTTCATATCCTTTTCCTCGATCATCAGCTGATTTTAGTGTAGCGCCTTTTACCAGATTGGTTGCAAAATCCTCTTTGATTTTGGCTGCCATCTTCAAAATCGCCTCCTCGTCTTTTTCATGAATCAATCCTCGCCTATCCACAGGGAAATTGATCAGCAGCGAGCTGTTTTGACCGATACTTTTGTAATAGATCTCCATCAATTCAGGCAAAGTTTTCACCTTATGATCCTCATAGGCATGGTAATACCAACCCGGACGAATGCTTACATCTGACTCTGCCGGAACCCAATGCGTACCGTTTTCCTGTCCGGTGGCCCATTTTTCAGAAAATTCAGGCATTCCGGCATAGACCGAATCCCGCATCAGATTGGACCAGGTGGTCTCGTATGCAAACCCATGTTCGTTTCCCACCCAGCGTACATCAGGGCCCGCATCGCTGAAAAGCATCGCATTCGGCTGAAGTTTTCGCACCAAATCAATCGTCGTCGGCCAGTCGTAATAACTGAATTTATCGACTTTTCGCTCCTCATTTGCTCCACCGTACCAGCCTGTCCCTCCGTTTGCTCCGTCAAACCAGATTTCGAAGATTTCCCCATAATTCGTCAGCAATTCGGTCAGCTGATTACGCATGTAGGTGACGTATTCCGGCTTGCCATAGTCGGGATGATTACGATCCCAAGGCGAATAATAGATCCCAACTTTCAGATCTTCTTCCCGACAGGCATCTACAAATTCCTGAATCAAATCGCCCTTTCCGTCGCGCCAAGGGCTGTTCTTCACCGAATGCTCGGTGTATTTTGAAGGCCAAAGGACAAATCCGTCGTGGTGCTTGGCCGTGATGATCAAGCCTTTCATTCCAGCTTCTTTCGCGATTCTAGCCCATTGTCTGGTATCGAGGGCAGTAGGATTGAACTGCTCCGGCTTTTCATCCCCAAAGCCCCACTCCCGATCGGAAAAGGTATTCATATTGAAGTGGACGAAACCATAATACTGAAGCTCTTGCCAAGCGATTTGGCGTTCGTTCGGAATGGGTAGAATGGGTTCTGGTGGGGCAGCTTTCTCCTGACAATAGGTAAAGCTTAGAATTAGAAATGGCCAGATGTACTTCTTCATGTAATTGGAAATGTGGAGTCTAATTGCCTCTATACATTATAATCGGAGGCAAAATAAGTAGGGCTGATCCTCAATCAAAGCCATTGGTCAGCATAGTTGCCGGAGTATGCAAGTTTCCTTGTAATTTTCCATCATGAAATCGAGCATGCTCCCTTCGGTGACACACAGAGGGATGATTATAATTCATGCGAGATTCCCTATGACCTTTGAAAAAAAATTATAATCATATGAAAAAAGCAATTCTCCTTTTCTTTTTCTTGTTTTCCTTGAGTGCCAACGCTCAAATCCAACTCAAAATCACGGATCAAATCTCCGGGCTTCCGCTAGAAAATGTGCGGGTTAAAGCCAATAAAACGATCCAGCGGACGAATGCTTCAGGCATTGTTGCTTTTCCGGGAGACAACCTGAAATTCTCATTCGCCCTGGAAGGCTATGAAAGCATGGAAAAAACATTTTCAGCAGGAGAATTTGAAATGCAACTGATTCCGACTACACTTAATCTCTCCGCAGTGACAGTGACGGCTTTTGAGTCCGAGCGTCCTCTTTTGGAGCAATCGGCTGCTGTCGTGACTGTATCTGAGCTAGATTTTAGCAGGTTCAATGAAATTTCTCCCGTCAATGCCTTCAATCAAAAGGCTGGCGTTCGCATCGAGGAACGCGCTCCTGCCAGTTATCGGGTTTCCATTCGTGGAAGTTCGCTTCGTTCACCTTTTGGAGTGCGGAATGTCAAAGTGTATTGGAATGAAGTTCCGTTCACCGCTCCGGATGGGACTACAGCCTTAAACCTGCTGGATTTGTCCAATATCAAAAGTGCGGAAGTGGTAAAGGGACCATCCGGAAGTACCTATGGCGCCGGAAATGGCGGTGCGATATCTTTTTTCAGTCGGCCAGATGTAGCCGGAAACCGAATTTCAACGGAGTATTTGGCAGGAGATTTCGGATTGAGCAGATTTAGATTGGGCCTTTCCCAGCAAGTGGGTGAAGGTGGGGTGGAAGCTTCTTTCGTCAGTCAAAAATCAGATGGCTATCGGGAACATTCTGCAGTAGACCGTGAGGTATTTCAGTTGGGAAGCTTTTTCCCAATTTCTGAAAAACAGGAAATCCGGACGCAACTCTTGATCTCAGACCTCGATTATCAGATTCCCGGTGCGCTCAATGCCGATCAAGTCGCTGCGGATCCTACACAGGCCCGGCCAGGATCTGTCAATCAAAACAGCTCCATTTCCCAACAGGCTGTTTTGCTTTCCTTAGGACATTTGTATCGCTTTTCGGAGAAAACCAACAACAACACGACGCTTTATCTGAATACCAATGACTTCGAAAATCCATTTATTCTCGACTACAAAAAGGAACTGGGGTTTGGATACGGATTGCGAACCAAGTTTACTCATGACGGGGAGATTGCGGGAAAAACGCTGCGGTTAATCGCTGGAGGCGAATATCAAAACGGCCTGACCGATGCGCAAAACTTTGGAAATAGAAACGGTGTCGCTGATACGGTGAGATTTGCTGATAAGCTTCGTGCCTATCAGGGGTTCCTTTTCCAGCAGGCAGAGGTGAATTTCACAGATAAGCTGCTGTTCACTTTGGGCTTGAGTGAGAACTTTTCCGGCTATGAGATTGATCGACAAATCGATGCCAGTGGCGGTCGAACAGGAGTTCAATCCCGAAAATTTGATCCGATTGTCGTGCCGAGAGTGGCTTTGAATTATAGAATGAATGGGTTCAGTTCGGTATATGGCTCGATAAGTAGTGGATTTTCACCTCCTACCATTGATGAAGTCAGAACGAATGAAGGAAGTTTGAATCTGGATTTGGAAGCCGAACGGGGGGTCAATTATGAGGTCGGTTATCGATTGGGAAAGGAGAAATTCAACTTTGAGTTGATCGGTTATTTCCTAAAACTGAATGAGACGATCACCACTTTTACCAATGAAAACGGTGTGGTGCTTTTCAGAAATGCAGGTTCTACAGATCAAAAAGGAATCGAAGCGTCTTTCGACTATGCGATTCTGAGAAATGCTGATGGGTTTTTCAAAGACTTTTTGGTAGGGACAGCGTACACCGGGCAGTTTTTTAAGTTTGACAATTACGCCAAGCAGGACAATGATTTCTCAGGAAATGACCTGACGGGCGTGCCTCCGCACAATCTGGTCAGCCGGATTGATTTGAGAACTTCTGTTGGCTTCTATGCAAATCTGACCCATCAATTTACTGATAAAATCCCGCTGAACGATGCGAATACGGTCTTTCAGGATTCCTACAATTTGGTGAATCTAAGATTTGGTTTTGTGAGAACTTTTGGAGGTTTGGATCTGGAAGTTTTTGTCGGTGTGGATAATCTGTTGGATGAAAGCTATTCTTTGGGAAATGATCTGAATGCCTTTGCAGGAAGATTCTATCAGCCTGCCCCGACGAGGAACTGGTATGGGGGAGTGAAGTTGGGGTTGAATTACTGATGGTAGAGATATGCTTTGCGAGATAAGTTTTAAGATAAACTTCGGGAGATATCTCAGCTTTAGCTATATCTTCTTTTTATCTGCGTAGCTATCTTAATTTAATGAGCTATGCTTCGTCAGCTAAATTCTGCTTCTATCTCGGCTTTAGCAATATCTTTGAAAATATCTGCGCAGCTATCTTTAACAAGTTCAAAAATGAAAAAAGTCTTCCTTTCCCTTTATTGCCTTCTAGTATCGATAGTATCCTTTTCCCAAGAAGAAAAAATCGAGACCAAATGGGTTCCCCGTGATCCTCAAAAGTTTGAATCTGTTCATTCAGGTACATTTAATGGCCAGAAAATCACTTTCAAATCGATTGTAGGGGAGACTTTTCTTAAAAACTCCAAAGGTGAAGTCACCGGAGCCTTGTGGTCGACTTCCTATATCCGCGATGGGGTAGATTCCTCCCGGAGGCCGGTGATGTTCATCTTCAACGGAGGTCCGGGCTCGGCAAGTGTTTGGCTTCACATGGGTTTCTTTGGTCCCAAAGTAGTCAAGATCGACTCGGAAGCCAAGGAAGACGACGGAGCAGCACCTTATCGATTGGTAGAAAACAATCAGGCACTTTTGGACTTGACCGATTTGGTTTTTATTGATCCGATCGGCACTGGTTTCAGTCAAATTGAGGGAGTGGGCAAAACGGCTGATTTCTGGGGACTGAATGAAGATGCCGCTTCTATCGCCCAATTTATGCGGATTTGGGTGACCCAAAACGGCAGATGGCAGGCCCCAAAATTTATGGCTGGAGAAAGCTTTGGAACTACTCGAGCTGCGAAAGTGGCCGAAGTACTCGAAGGTGGAGGTCAAAACATGGCTTTGAACGGTATCATTCTCATTTCCCAAGCTTTGGATTATGCGGGTTCTTCGAGTTGGGCGGATAACTTAACTTCCTTTTTCACTTATTTGCCCTCACAGGCTGTCACCGCTTGGTATCATGGCAAAGCCGGACAGGGGAAAACCCTAGAAGGATTCGCACAGGAAGCGAGGGAATTTGCCTATGGAAACTACCTGAAATCGCTCTTTCTTGGAGAAAAACAAACTCAGGCAGAGAAAGAAGTGATCGCTGAGAAACTAGCCTATTTCACCGGTTTGGAAAAAAACTACATCCTCCACTCCGACAATCAGATCCTGATGCATCGCTTCAAAAAGGAATTGTTGCGAGCCGAAGGAAAGGCGATCGGGACCTTGGATGGGCGATTTTTGGCATTGGAGACTGACAAATCAGCCGAAGGCCCTGTGCTTGGGGACCCCAGTGATTACATGGCCGAATCTGCTTACACAGCTGTTTTCAATGATTATTTAATGCGGGATTTGAAAGTGAAAATGGATCGGCCTTACTTTTCCTCTGCTTCGGGAATGGGTGGAAGCTGGAACTGGAAGCCTGTGCCCGATGGAGCTTATTACGAACCGAGCTATGTAAGCACAGCCCGATCACTAAGCGAAGTGATGCATCGGAATACCCAAATCAAGGTGATGGTGGCCAATGGCTATTATGACTTGATCACTCCATTTTTTGACGCGGAATTTACCTTCGCCCGGCATGATTTCCCTCAAGATCGAATTCAAATGACCTATTACGAAGCGGGTCACATGATGTACAACCGACAGGAGGACTTTGACGCCTTGGCTAAGGATGTGCGGGAGTTTTTGGAGGGGATTTTGAAATAAAGATCATGGAAGACGAACTAAAAAATCAAATCGCGGAAAGGTTGGGCGGAGACTTTTAAGAAAATACATAAAGCCGGTGATGACAAGCTTTTGATTCCTGCTGTTTTTAAAAAATGATAATGAGGGAATTTTAAAGGTTGAATCTGCCTTTTAGAACTCAGCAGAGTTTCGAACACTCAAATTGAACTATCAATCACAAAAGATTAAGACCCATAAATATGGAAATGCCAAATTTCAACGCCGAAGAAGTAACCAAAATCATCCGTGGACGCCGTTCCATGTTTCCTGCCCAATTCAAAGAGAACGATTCCGTGGACGATTCTATCATTGAAGAAATGCTGGAAAATGCCAATTGGGCACCTACACATAAGTTTACGCAACCTTGGAGATTCATCGTTTACACCGGTGGAGGATTGAAGAAATTCGCCGATTACCAAGCCGAGATGTACAAAATGAGAGCAGAGAAAAATGGCACCAACTTCATCGAAGCAACCTACCAGAAATTCAAGGAACAACCTTTAAAAGCCTCTCATGTAATCGCAATCCTGATGAAGCGAACGGAGAGTTCGGGCATCCCGGTGATGGAAGAAATCGCAGCCACAGCCATGGCGGTACAGAACATGTACCTCACCGCCTGTGCGCATGGACTGGCCTGCTATTGGGGCACCGGCGGACCGACTTTCTGGGGTGAAGCCAGAGAAGATTTCGGACTGGAAGGGGAAGATATGCTGATGGGCTTCTTCTACGTTGCCAAACCTGCTACCGACAACTGGCCTGCTGGAAAACGCGAGCCGATTGCGGAAAAAGTGGGGTGGATTAGGGAATAAGGTGATTTGTTATTGAGTTATTTAAAAGGAAGGTAGAATCCTTCCTTTTAAATAATAGCATTCGTATATCCTATCATCTCCTTGGATTATATAACTTTTGTACGAATGGATCTATGATATAAACAGATTTTCCATAAATTTCATTTGGAAGAATAGAAGATAATGCTTGATCCAAACTAATTGATTCCTCATTAATTTCAGCCCAATAAAGCAACACTGGAATTATTATTAATTCCACATTTTTAAATCCAAATTCTTTTAAGGAAATTTTTTCATTTATATCTTTTAAAGATATGGAGGCCCTTCTAGGGATATTAATAGGAACATTTTCTGAATATGAAATTCCAATAACAAAGTCATCTTTTATAGTTAGTTTAATATAATATCCTGTATATTTAACACTATCTGTATTATTAATAGGATGAAGCAAGATATTTGACATAACAAATTTTCTAAGATTTTCTTTGCCAAAAACATCTATATTATAATTTTTTTGGGCAAAAGCACCTTGAAAATTTACATAAATCAATAAAAACATTGCCAATCTAATTGCAATTAGTTCCCTTTTGCCCATTTTTATATGCTTGATTAATTAGTCCAATATTATTTTTGGCTCTATATGATTTCTAGTGGGTAACCTGAAACTAAAAATACAATATTTTTTAAATTTGGTTCATGAACAGCAACCAGATTTTCGAAATGGCCTTGGGCTTAGAGCAGCCTTGGTATGTATCCAAGATAGAGATGATCAAGCCTACTGAAGGGCTTCAAGGTCAAATTGACATTTATCTTGATTTTGAAAGAGGGTTCAAGTTTTCTGGAGGCAAAACCCACGATACAGTGGAAAGAACCTGGCAGCATCTTAATTTTTTCCAGCATAAATGCTTTTTACATGCCCGGGTTCCCAGAGTTCAGACTTCGGAAGGGAAAACGGAGACGATAA
>NZ_FNVR01000056.1 GCF_900108085.1 Algoriphagus boritolerans DSM 17298 = JCM 18970 | reverse complement strand
CTGATTATCAAACCATTGTCACGAACTGTCAGTATATAATTCGGCTACTGGCAGAATTCCGTATATTCATATATTATAATTTCAAAAAAAGAGAAACAAAACTTAAATCGATTGAGGGGAATTCAGCAAATTTTTTGGCCTTAAGAGGATTGTACACAGGTCAGCGTATTGCTGGAAATGTTTACTATAATGAGAATTATGCGATATCTATTGGTCCAACTTGGGGATTTCAGAGAAAAAAAGAAAATTTCAATACGCTATTTAGCATCGGTCCCGTTTACTACTTCGATTTGACTGGCACAAGTAATTGGCTTCCAATTTTCTTTGAGTTGAATCTAGGCTTTCATTTGAACAAAAAGTAGTTTGGTGTTTTAAAATCGAATATTCTTCAACAATTTGAATGAATTAGAATTATTCACCTGCCGTTCTTTGGGCAGGTGAATTTTTATTATATTAATGTTAGCATAGAAATCCGGCCTTAAACAAAGAATTAAAAGCAATGAAATTTTTTTTTAAAATTATTCTTTGGCTAACACTTTCCATTTTATCTTTTTCATGCGTAAGCTCAAAAATTTATTCAAAGACCAAATGCATGGAATGTCTAAACCAAAACCAAGGCATATTACTTTTGCCTTTATCATGGGATGCTGGTTTCCAGATTTTAAGTGTTCCTCAAAAAAACGAGTTGGAGAGAGAAATTCTCAAAATTCTTCTTGAGAAAAAAATTTCTAAGGTCGATCTCCTCGATAATATGGACTATGAATTACTTAATGCTCGAATCCTTGATTTAAATGATTCTACACAGCGAAGTAAAATTTTCACTCACCTTGGTTACAAATATTTGCTTGGGTTTAGGCAACTTCACCCTAATATTTTGAACAATTTTTAATTGGCCTAGTATTTCTTTGTGGGTCGTTTCCAGCTAATAACAAATTCCTTTTGATATAAAAGCAGGATCGAGTATCAAAAAAAGCTTTAATGAAGCTTTTTAGCGAGCGGACAGTTTGCATGGCGGGTAAGCTACGCTCAGACTATCGCTCATTTGGTTACTGATTGAGGAAATGGAAGCCTAGGCAAAGGGGGGTGATCTTTTTTTAAAATATTGAATTTTACTTTGTGATTTCCTCCAAACCTTCAATTGTGCTTTTTAATCCTACTAATATTATTGCTCTGTGGTCTTGATTCATTCCCAATAAGATGGGTCTAGAAGTAAACCTCTGAAAAATGACAGCCAGGAGTGCTTTGGAGGCCTGATTTTGCAGATCGTTTGTTGAGGCGAAATCTCTGTCCTTCTTGTCTGATAGTTCAAGATATCTGAAGAAATGAATATTGTTTTTTTCTATTTCCTCATATCGGTTTATTGTTAACTTTTTCTTTTTTACGTTATTCTTCCCCTTAAAGAATTCCCATATAATTAAATAAACCTGAGCTACTTCTTCGAATTCACTTTGATTTAAATCCGGCTGATAGCCCATTATTAGGGATAAAATAAAGGGCTGGTATTGATATAATTCGTCGATAATTTCATCAAGGTATTTTTTGGGATTTGCATCGATTTTTTCCAGAATTTGTTTTAAATCTTTAATCTCAGTAAAATCTTTGTTTGAAAAATCCATTTTTTACGATCAGTTAATCTGTGTTTAGCCATGGCAAATCAGGCTTTCATTCTTGTTCCCTGGAATTGACAAAGCTAAATTAACCCAATTCAATGAATTTTTAAAGCACGGTCATTTTAAATGATAGAAGCTGTGCGTTGAAAACTCCGGCTAGGATATGGGTCGTCCCTACGGGAAGAGCGAGCGTTAAGACTTTGTCCCGCGGACAAATGCGAGCAGCTAGCCATGGTTGGTGAGCGCATTCGAACCATTAATGGCTGGAATTGAGGATAATTTTTGGTTTTGGGAAATGCCGTAGGCATGGCCGATATAGTTTCATAATGAGATCAACAATAGGACAAAACCACAACAACACCAGCACAATTACACTAAAATGAAATCGTAAGAATCCCGCTGACCATCGAAAGGCAGGTGGACAAGGAATTGTGGGGAAGAGTCGAATACAAGGGTAACCTAATTACAGAATTTGCATAAACTGTAGCAGGACTGGAAGCCAAAATCAAGACACTACTTTGGGACTTTGAAGAGCTCGCACCAAAACCAGAACTGGTAATATTCACTTATCAATATGATATCTATGCGCTGTTTCAGAAGTTTGACTTCCTGAAGATCTCTACTGTAGCGGAGCATGCAGGGATGAATCCTGGACTTCTGAGGCGATACGTATCAGGTGCAAAAAGCCCCTCAGAAGAACAGGCAAAAAAATAGAACAGACACTACACAAGCTTGCTACTGAGATGAAAGAAGTAGTCATTGTTACTTCATAGAAGCAGGATTTTCACCCGAGGATTGTTTTGGAAACTGTTTAAAAAGAGTTCGACTCCCTTCGGGGTCGTGGATGTTTGGACCACGATCAATTTCCACGGGTTTGGGTTCGACTTCGCTCACCCACCAACCCGCGGTTATTGAAAAGTTTGACCACTTCGTAGTCATTTATTACAAATTCCGATATTGATAAATACGATCCTGAAACGGCATTCCCGATGAGCGCAGCGATTTCGGGAGGATCAAACTTCTCAATAGCCCTAGGGGTGGTCAGTGAGCGAAGTCGAACTGCAACCTAGGGAATTGGGAATCAAGGGCGAAATGGCAACCCCAGAGGAGTTGAACTATTTCTATGCAGATAGTGCAACAGGATTTATTTACAATCAAAACCCCAACTTCAATCCAATGGATAAAGTAGTTCAGCTTTTTGAAGAAAAGGTTGCTTTGATGGAACGGCTTTTAGAATCTGAATAAGAGAAGGTGGAGCTTCTGAAGAAGATGTTGGAGAAATAGGAATTCCCGATCATAAAAGGAGCCTTTCTGTTAATCAGGAAGGCTTTTTAAAGATAGTTCGACACCCTTCGGGGTCGTTTTGACCTTTATTATCCTTTTCCACGGGTTTCACCCGCGGCTATTGAAAGATTTGACCCCTGTCGGGGTCAGGAAATTGGCTTTCATAATGGATGGAATATAGATCCTGAAATGGCAGTCCCGATGTGTAGAGGAATTTAGATCCTGAAACGGCAGTCCCGATGAGCGCAGCGATTTCGGGAGGATCGAACTTCTCAATAGCCCTAGGTGCAACCTGGGGAAAAATGTAAACGAGGAAGAGGATGACAACCCCGGAGGGGTTGAACTATTTCCTGCCGACTTTTAAAGACAATACGCAGGTCTGGGCGAGCGTCAAACTACACCAAAGGGGGGTAAAAGAGTCGGTGAGTAACAAAAAATCTTAAAATCTGAATTTTGTTTTAGAACAAAAAAGTCTATTTCCATTATTTATAAAATTATTATTTATTTTAATATTTTCAATTTCTTTTGCATTTAGATCCATCTCGGAGTAGTCAAATCATTGTTTGGTCTGTGTGGAATTTGCAAATCCACTCTAATATAACTTACCAATTTTTAATTGAACTTATTTAATACCGTATTGTATCAAGTGTAAATATGTTTAGATAGAAAGTTGCAAATGCAATTTACATCTAATTTTAATCATTTTGCTACTATATCTGGAGAAGGGAATATTTAGGGCCAGTGATTAGCAAGAAGATAAATTCTAAACTCCTCATGAATTCTTTTAAATTATTTAATTCGTTCAAACTCTAAATCATGAAAATTTATTGGCATAAATCTTTTATATTCTTGATACTTCTTATTGATGTAAATATGTTTTTCTATTGAATTCATTCGTTCAAGATGGAAATCACTTTCACTATCAATTGTTGAAAAATTATTTTTTTCTTTTCATCTCACTCTCTCACTTCAACCCCTCCAAATAACTCACCAAATCCACCAGTTCCTGTTCGCTTAGCGGGAAAGCGGGCATCAGGGATTCGGATAGTTTGGTGATAGACGCGATGTCTGCAAGCTTGTAGATGGTTTGCTCACCCATTCCGACCAGCTTCACGATTAGGTCGTTTTCGGTTTTGGAGTTGATGTGGGTGGATATTTTCATTTTTCAGTAGTTTGAATTGATTTTGCAATTTCCATGGCCCGATGCAACTTATCAGCGAACCATTTCTTGTCTGGCAATTCGGTTAAGTATTGAGCAACTTTAATTTCCTTTTGATCCAGCATTAATAGCTCAATATGTTCAGTATTTCCCTCACTACAAAGGAGTAGGCCTATCGGACTTCCTTCTCCTTCCTGTACTTCATTTTTTTGCAACCATCTCAAATACAATTCCATCTGAGCTTTATGTTCTGGTTTGAATTTTCCTAATTTCAAGTCTATCGCAACAAGTCTTTTGAGTTTTCTGTGGTAGAAAAGAAGATCCAGATGATAGTCCACACTGTCTACTGCGATCCGTTTCTGCCTTTCCAAGAAGGCAAATCCATTTCCCAATTCCATGATGAATTGCTGTAAATTCTTGAGTAGAGCAGTTTCCAGATCTTTTTCCTTAAACGCTTGGGGTAGATTCAGGAAATCCAGGACATAGGTGTCTCTAAAAACTAATTCCGGATCAAGTGTATCTTCATTTTTCAAATTGGATAATGCTAATTTGATGGTCTGTTCGGGTTTTGAGGAAATTGCTGTTCGTTCAAAAACCATAGAATCTATTTTATCGCGTAAGGACCGGACGTTCCATTTTTCATAGATGCATAGTTTACTGTAGAACTCTTTTTTAATTGGGTTTTCTATGGTTCCTAATTCGATGAAGTGGCTCCAACTCAATTGTTGCGACAGTGTCGCAACAATTTCAAAGTCGAATGACTTTGCAACTTTGCACATTCGGGTCAAAGCAGAGTAGGAATAGCCTTTCCCGAATGTTTTCATCAAATCTTGCGACACTGTCGCAAGAATCTTTGCTCCATAGATACCTCTGTCCTCTTTCAGCAATTCTCTATTGATATAATCCCCGATTTGCCAATAAAGCATAGTCGTTTCCGCGTTGACAAAGACTGCAACTCGCCTTCTGGCAGTTTCAATTAGTTGTTCAATTCCTTTGAAAAGGGCTTCACTTTGAGAAATGATTTCTTCTTTCATTCTTTATTGGGATCCTATTAAGACTCTTAGGCTTTACCTCACTTCCTCATCCCCTCCAAATAACTCACCAAATCCACCAGTTCCTGTTCGCTTATCGGGAAGGCGGGCATCAAGGATTCGGAAAGTTGGGTGATGGATTCGATGTTGGCAAGCTTGTAGATGGTTTGTTCGCCGCTGCCGACGAGCTTCACGATCAGGTCGTTTTCGGTCTTGGAGTTGACGATGCAGCGGATTTCCTTGCCGTCTTTGAATTTGACGAGTTGGGTTTCATAGCCGAAGCCCATTCCTTCCGATGGGTTGATGATGGCATTGATCAGTCCTTCCCGACTGAGTTTACCTCCGATCTGGGAAAGGGCAGGGCCGAAGTCCACGCCTTCGTTTCCGATCTTATGACAGGCTATACAGTAAGTGGACGCCAAAGTTTTTCCCTTTTCCACTTCCCCTTTCGCAGAGAGCATTTTCACCAAGTCATAGCCTTGCGCGATGCTGTCTCCGTATTTTTCCAGAGCAAGCACACGGATATTTCCATTCCAGCTGCTCATCAGGATCTTCTGTGCGATAGGGAGCAGGTCAGCAGGAATCTGATCTGCTTTGGCCAGTTCCCAGAGTACTGCCTCGGACTGATAGCCCTTAGCTTCTTCCATGGCTGCGGTTCGGACAGCCGTGGAGGCTTGGTCGTTTTTCCAGAATTTAGCCAGCAGATTAGCCATATCAGGTGTATCTACCGCACCAAATTTGCGGATGGCGGCGATGGCCTTGGTTTCGTCGGGATTCTTCATAGCCTGCTCGATCTCACCCATGCCGTACAGAGCCGCGAAAAGTCCGGCGGACTGATTGGCCAAGCCCCGGTTTTCCTCCTGATACACCAAGCCTAGCAGACGTTCTTTTTGGTCTTTCAGCTGGTATTTGCGGACGATCTCGAGAAAATCCCGATCATCGGCAATTTCACCTGCCTTGGCTTTGGCCAGGTTGAGGAGTTGGACATCCGGTTTTTTGGAATCAAAAGCTACTTGTCTCAGGATGATCACCTGATCTTCGTTTTGGCCTTTGGCCAGGAGGTTTTTGAGGGTTTGGTTTTTCAGATCGGCGGTTTGGAAATCCAAAGCCCGGTAGTAGCGATGATCCGCAGGACTGTTTTCCGCCAGGATCAATTCCTCCAAGAGTGCCGGTGTGCCTGATGATCTCGACCTCCAAATCAGGTCTTTGGCCTCAGGTGAATTGCTCCATCCTTGACCCAGTTTGGCCAGGTAGGCCGGCAAATAGCTGTCCCAGCGGTATTCGGCCGCGATGCCCAAGGCCTCCAAGTACCAGCGGTCTCCGCTGCGATAGCCTTCCGCCAGTTTAAGCCATACTTCGGGAGCCTCTTTGTATCGGATGGCTATCGCCACTTCCCGACGCACCTGATCGGAAGGATCGGCAGCAAGTACAGGCAAGAAGGAGGGATCGTACAGCTTGTTCATTCGGGAGGCCCGAACTGCCGCCACGCGGATATTTTCATCGTCATCCGCTGCGGCTTGGCGGATATATTCCTCCCCATTGGGCAGCTTGCTCAGCAACCAAAAGGCTCGGGCTTTCATGCGGGAATCCTCGGAGGCATAGAGTTCTTCCAAAGCTTCTTTTGCCTCGACTCCCATTTCCTTCAATGCCATAAAAGCCTTGAAGTGAATCGCCCGATTGGGATTTTGCAGGAGTTCGATCAGGGATTCGATAGAAGAGTAATCCGGCGCTTCCACTTTGTATTTGGACTTTTTGGGAGCGAGGCGATAGACTCTGCCTTTTTCCAAATCCCCCACGGCATGGCCCCCCACTCCGGGATCGTACCAGTCGGAGATGAAAATCGAACCGTCAGGTGCCACGGTCACATCGGATGGGCGAAACCAATTGTCTCGCTTGTTGCCGTCCAAAATCGGCTTGACTTCACCCGTAAAACCTGCTCCGGAAGCCTGTACGGGATACATGCGGATCACATTGGGTCCGGCATCGGCGTGGATGACCTGATTTTGGTATTCGGCGGGGAGGAGTTTGCCTTCGTAGACGAGGATACCCGTGGGTGAACCCGCATAATTCTGTACCAAATTAGGCACTACGCCGGGATCATTCAGGTGCCAGTGCTGCTGCCAGACGGAGTCCTCCATATTGATGCGGCGGGTTCTCCAGTCGCTTTTTGTCATTTCGTCCTTGAAGCCGTAGTTGCCATAGTCCATCACATAGTTGATCCGCGTGGAGCGATTGCCGTCGTCGTCGTTGTCACTCTGCCACATGCGTCCGTAGCTGTCCACGGCGAGTTCGTAGTTGTTTCGGAAGTTCCAGGCCAGAACTTCCGGATTGCTGCCGTCCGGATCGCAGCGGAATACCATGCCTTCCTGATAGGGAGCCGTTTCTGAGGTGACGGGGCGACCCAATGGATCCAAAATTGGGGTTCCATCGGCATGATGCAGGCCTTTGCCCTCGTTGCCGTAGTTGAAATAGAGCTTTCCGTCTGGTCCAAACGTGAAGGCATGCATGCCGTGATCGTGCTGAACGCCGCCCACTCCCGTGAAAAGCACTTCTTTTCTGTCGGGCACATCGTCCCCGTTTTCATCGGTGAAGACAAAGACATTTGGACTGACGGAGACGAAGACTTTATTACCAAAAACCGCAATTCCCAAAGCCGCATTGATGTCGGTTCCTTGGTAGAAGACCGTGGATTTGTCCGCCTGACCATCTCCGTTGGTGTCTTCGAGGATCAGGATACGGTCTCCTTCGGCTTTGACCGGATTTTTGGGATTGAGTTGATTTCGGTAGTTGTAGGCCTCGGTGATCCATACCCGACCGCGGTCATCGATGTCCATGTTGGTAGGATTGGTCATCATGGGTTCGGAGGCGAAAAGTGTCAGTTCGAGGCGATCATCGAAAACTTCGATGCCATCAAGGGCATGATCCACCGAGCGTTTTTGCTCGTCAGTGAGTGCTGCATATTCCTCGTCGCCGAGTTGAGGTTTGGGGCTTTCACAGGAATAGATCAGGCTAGCGACAAAGAGCAGTGCGAGGATAGGCTTATTCATAGGTTTGGTTTTTTTGGGTTTGCTCGGTGAAAAAAGCGGAATGCAAAGCAAAATAGTTGATAAGGGGTTGTTTACCAAAAAGTTTTTCACCACTGAGAGCACTGAGAAAAGGAGAATTTACAGGGTCAGAGTTTTATGAGAGGAAGCGCAGGTGGTTCAAGGCTTCAGTCTTGGACCTTCATTCTTGCAGTCTTCGGACTGCAAAAAAATAACTACAGACATGGAAGATCACGAAGTTTTTCTCGTAGGCTCGCAAAATATTGCTACAAAGGTGCTAA
>NZ_FNVR01000043.1 GCF_900108085.1 Algoriphagus boritolerans DSM 17298 = JCM 18970 | reverse complement strand
ATATGGGTGGCCCTGATCCTAAATCTGCTGTTCACGGTGCTTCATAAACGGGTTAAGGAAGCCGAGGACTTTTCCACCATGGTGATGGTGGCGGCGAAAAATCTATGCTCTTATGTCAGCCTTGAAAAGTTTCTGCTTCACACAGAGGCCTATTTTAAAAGTATATTTCAAAAGGATCTTAAAAATGTACAAACAGAATTGTTCTTCTCTGGATAGGGGGTACTTTTTGAAACGAATAAAAAAAGCCCTCCAAAATTAATCTGAAGCACTTTTTCTGTACTTTGTGGAATTAGTCGGACGACAGTAATTGATAGTAATAAATCTTGATTCTAGTATCTTGAATCTTACTTCTTACTTTTTCCCGCCTTCCATCTTCTCTTTCAACTCAGCAAGCGCATCGATGTCTCCTAGAGTTGATTTCTCAGCTTGGGCAGGTATTTCTACTGACTCTTCCTTCTTCTTTCCAGCAGGAGCGGCAGCTTTCTTAGGAGCTTTTGTATCTTCTTTGAAAGTAGCGGTATGAGAAAGTACAATTCGCTTGTCGTCTTTGGAGAATTCGGTCACTTTGAAATCCAAAGATTCGCCGATCTCAACCTGAGAACCGTCTTCTTTCTCCAAATTCTTCACTGTAGCGAATCCTTCCAATCCGTAAGGAAGCTCAAGAACAGCACCTTTGTCATTCTTGGAGTTAACTGTACACCTGTGAACAGATCCTACAGGGAATACAGTTTCGAAAGTATCCCAAGGGTTCTCTTCCAGCTGCTTGTGACCTAGAGCCAATCTTCTGTTGTCCACATCAAGTTCAAGAACTACCACATCTAGCTCGTCACCTACTTTGATAAATTCAGATGGATGTTTGATTTTCTTAGTCCAGGAAAGGTCAGATACGTGTACCAAACCATCGATACCCTCTTCCAATTCAAGGAAAAGACCGAAGTTGGTCAAGTTTCTTACCACTCCTTTGTGCTTGGAATCTACCGCATACTTAGTACTCATGTCCTGCTTAGTCCATGGATCTTCGGTAAGCTGCTTGATACCCAAAGACATCTTTCTGTCGTCTTTGTCCAAAGTCAATACCACTGCTTCGATTTCGTCTCCTACTTTCACAAATTCAGCTGGGTTTCTCAGATGCTGAGACCAGCTCATTTCAGATACGTGGATCAAACCTTCTACACCAGGAGCAAGCTCAAGGAATGCACCGTAGTCAGCTACGTTTACAATTTTACCCTGTACTCTTGAACCGATCTCAAGGCTAGATGCCAGAGAATCCCAAGGATGAGAAGTCAACTGCTTCATACCCAAAGAAATTCTTTTCTTGTCCTCATCAAAGTCAAGAACAACGATCTGAACTTTCTGATCAAGCTGCAATACTTCTTCCGGATGGTTGATACGACCCCAAGAAATATCTGTGATGTGAAGTAGACCATCCACACCTCCCAAATCGATGAATACACCGAAGTTGGTCATGTTCTTGATCACACCTTCCAATACTTGACCTTTTTCCAGGTTGTTGAGGATTTCCGCCTTTTGCTTCTCCAAATCCTTCTCGATGAGGATCTTATGAGAAACTACTACGTTATCATTTGCGTGGTTGATTTTCACCACTTTTACTTCCATTTTCTTCCCTACATAGATATCAAAATCTCTGATAGGCTTCACATCGATCTGAGAACCAGGCAAGAAAGCCTCTACACCGTAGATATCCACGATCAGACCGCCCTTGGTTCTTCTCTTCACAAGACCTTCGATTACGCTGTCGTTTTCCAATGCGCTTTCGATGTCCTGCCAAGCACGAACGATTCTTGCTTTTTTACGGGAAAGGATCAATTGACCCAAAGCATTTTCCTGCTCTTCGATGTACACTTCTACCTCGTCACCTGGCTTTATGCCGGCGATATCACGGAATTCAGAAAGCGGCACCAGTCCGTCGGATTTGAAACCGATGTTGATGATTACATCTTTGTCATTTACTCCTACGACCACACCTTTTATGACCTCTTTTTCGGTGATCTCGTTCAAAGTGCCGGAATACATGGCTTCCATCTGAGCTCTTTGCTCTTTGGAGTAACCTTCTCCGAACCCTTTGGTGTCGAAGTCTTCCCAATTAAATTCTTCTGTACTAGACATAGTAAAATTTTGACTCTGATTAGCCTCAGTCTTAGAGTCGTGGGACTGAAGTTTTGTGGTTAGAAATCAGCGTTTTGAACCCTCAAACCGCGCCGCTCACCCGAACGGAATGCAAAAGTACTGATTTTCTTTTATTTCCAGCCAAAATGACGAAAATTCAATAAGTCAGGAAGGCGATTTCATCTTCCCCTGTACAAGATTTAAAAGAAAAGTTTTGAACAAGCCATTGAAATCAAAGATCAGATTCGAAAAAAGCTTCGCTTATCAGCAGGAAATTTTCCAACCTTTGAAAAAATAAAAGCCCCAAATCGCTTTGGGGCTTTGCAAGCAAAGAGTTAAAGGATAATTTTCACATCCAAAAATAACGAATATTCCGGATGATCAAGTTCTTCCAGTGGATTTACACCATTTATTCTGTACTCTTTTTCTATGTTCTGATGCTGATCTTTGGATTGTTTATCCTGATTCCGCTGATGATCAGTCCCAAAGGGGATAAGATTTCTTTCTTCTTTATCCGGCTTTGGGCGAGCAGTTGGTCTTTTGCCTCAGGTATTCGCTATGAGGTCCATGGATTGGAACACATCGACAGAAGCAAGCCTTACATTTATATCTTCAACCACAGATCTTTCATCGATGCCCCAATGATTCCCATGTCCATCCCCCAAGAAGTACGGGCGATTGGGAAAAAAGAGCTTTCCAAAATCCCGGTTTTTGGAACTGTAATTGGAAGGTTGGTCGCGTGGGTAGATCGGAGCGATGCAGAATCCAGAAGGATTAGCCTGGAAAAACTCGTTAAATTCCTTAACCAGGGAAGTTCGATTGTAGTAGCTCCCGAAGGAACCCGAAATGATACCAATGAGCCTTTACTTCCGTTTCAAAAAGGCGCATTTCGACTGTCAATCGAAACAGGGATTCCAATCTTGCCGATGGCGGTAATCGGTGCGGATCGAATTATGAAGCGAGGATCACTTTTGCTTTCTCCGGGGAAGGTGAAAGTATATTTTTCCTCCCCGATTACTCCCCCTCCATTATCGGATGAAGCTGTGAATGATTTCGCGGAAAAATGTAGAAATCGCTTAGAGGCTATGATTGTGGCACATGAGTAGCCTCAGTCTCCGCCAAAGCATCAGCTGTCAACTCCTCAAAAATCGAGTAAATCACAAAATAACTCACAGGAATAGTCACAAGCAGGCCAACAAAGAAAAATAAAAACCCAAGAATATTCAATCCAACCAGTACAATTACAAACCCAAAAAACTTCCACCAATTTTTAGTGATCAGCTTTCGGCTCAGTTCGAGTGAAGTCCAAAAATCCATTCCGGAAAACAAAGCAAACGGGATCCCAAACATAAACGCCACCGCGAGGTAAATCCCGGGAAGCACCAAAGCCAAAATCCCAAGAAAGGTCAAAATCCCTGACACCATAGAGGTCAAGATCAAAATTCCCCAATAGGAAAATCCATCAAAATAGTTGGCAAATGTAACTTCCACGCCACGACTGACCCGATTGGCAACCAAAAAGTATCCAGCCGTAAGCGGAGGTGAAATCACCACACTGACCAAAAGCGCGTAATCCTTCAGATAATAAGTGCCAAATCCCTGAATCGAAAATACAAGCAATGTGAAAGCAATCGTATTCAACCACTGCACTTTGAACAACTCCCAACCTTTGGAAATATTTTCCTGAATACTGAATTCCGGAAATTGCTGAAACAGCCTTTGAATCTGTGATGGCCTCATTATTTCAAAATCGCTTTCGCTCAATTAGAGAAATTTTTAAAGTCCCGACATTTTTGATTAGGATTTTGGGTTTACGGCCTCATTGGCAAGGGTGAATTCCCCATCACTCTCCAACTGAACCACTGTCCCGATTACACTATCGGTCTGTTTTGGGTCTTGTGCTTATGTCTTGCTTCTCCTGTCTTCCCTCTTCTATTTCGTAAACGCTTCCAAAATATCATGTTTGGTGATAATATGGATTTTGTCCAAGGGATCACGCACGAGTACCGCCTTTTCTTTTTCTACCATGGAAGAAAGTACATCCAAGGTAGAATCCAAAGCGACAAACTTCATAGAATCCTCCATCACATCTGCTACTTTGCCGTCTTTCAAGTTTGGATTATCGATGATTTTTGAAAGTAACTTATTGTCCGTCAAGCTTCCCACCACTTCGCCATTTTCCATGACAGGAATCTGAGAGATGCCTTTTCCATTCATGATTGCGATTGCGTCTTTGACAGAGTCAGACTTTTTCACTCCCAACAGCTGATAGCTTCTATTTCGCTGTGCGATGATATCGCGGGCAGTGGAATAGGTTTTGTCTTCGAGGAAACCGTGGTTTCTCATCCATTCGTCATTGTAGACCTTACCTAAGTAGCGCGTGCCATGGTCCGGCAAAATGATCACCATACGATCCCCTTCTTTCAGGTGCTCTTTCGCATATTCCAAGGCACCATGCACCGCTGATCCACAGGACCAACCCACAAAAAGTCCCTCTTCCCTTGCCAATCGACGGGTCATCACAGCGGCATCTTTATCCGTCACTTTAATAAAGTGATCAATTAGGCTGAAGTCGACGTTTTTGGGAAGGATGTCTTCGCCAATTCCTTCCGTCAGGTAAGGGTAAACCTCCTTTTCGTCAAAAATTCCGGTTTCCTTGTATTTTTTGAAAACTGATCCGTACGTATCGATTCCGACAGTAACTACGTTCGGATTTTGCTCCTTTAGGTACTTGGCCGTTCCACACATGGACCCACCCGTGCCCACGCCAGCTGCATAATGCGTGATTTTACCCGCTGTATCTTTCCAGATTTCCGGTCCCGTCGTCTCGTAGTGAGCTGCAGTATTGGAAAGGTTGTCGTATTGATTTGGGTAAAAAGAATTAGGAATATCGGCATTCAGCTTTCTGGCGACTGAATAGTAAGATCTTGGATCATCCGGAGAGACGTTTGTCGGACAAACGACCACCTCGGCACCTACTGCTCTCAGAATATCGATTTTCTCTTTGGATTGCTTATCAGCCATGGTGAAAATGCACTTGTACCCTTTGGCTATTGCCGCCAAAGCCAAGCCCATTCCGGTGTTTCCGCTGGTTCCTTCGATTAGGGTTCCACCGGGTTTCAATATTCCGGCTTTTTCTGCATCCTCCACCATTTTGATCGCCATCCGGTCTTTCATGGAATTTCCGGGATTGAAGTATTCAACTTTGACCAAGACCTCTCCTTTGATGTCTTTGGCAAGTTTATTCAGGCGGACGATGGGCGTATTTCCGATGGTATCAATGATGGAATTATAGATCATAGTGCAGTTACATTTGGATAAATCAAAATTACAGGAATTTTGCTGCACTCCGCCAATTGAAGATTTTTTAACCAAATTATATTTTGTGCAATTCTCAGGGTTTTCCCTCTTGTTTCTTGTTTCCCGGCTCTTGTATCTAAAGTCTTGATACTAATGTCTTGCTAATTAAGTCTACTATCAACTACATTTCCTTAAACTCCAGCCGCTTCAGTACATCCAGAGAAACGTGAAGTAAAATTGCAGCAACCAACGTCATCCCTGCCACACAGGTAAATAAGGTCCACACGAACTGTTTGGTAATAATAAAAATCAGCACGCTCAGGATCACAGTAGGGATTATACCAAAAAGGAAAATCCCTCCGATCATAAATGGCTTGATCAGCTTTCGATCCCATCCCTCATCCAATGCGACCTGAGGAATGAGATTGACTGCAAATCCGATCAGGTAAAACACGACAATTCCTACCAAAAACAAAGGAATCAATCCAAGGCTGACATGAGCTAAAAATACAGATGGAACGATCAAAACTGTCGCAAAAATCAAGGCTTGAACAATATCCAACTTGATCATATTCCAGAATTTAGCCGACCAACTCGCCGGTACAAGAATGAAAAACGGCTTTTTCAGGTCCCCAATGTTAGCTCTACCTAACCCGGCCATGAAGTATAAAAAAAGCATGAAAAGCAAATAGAAGTATAAAACCTTGTGCGAAAACCAATCAAAGTTCGACAGTCCCGCCATCACAATTCCGATCCCTGCCATACTGAGGGAATAAATCCCAAACAACGGATGAAAGTCCTGTCGGCTGCTGTGGACATAATTTCTCCAGTAAAATGCTTTGGCTCCGGCACCAAAATCAGGTAATGCCAACTGCTTCTTCGCATTTAGGCTGTAAGTTCCCTCATCTACTTCCTGCTTTCCACGTACTTTGTCCAGCTTGTCTTCGTTGGACTTGGTAGCTTCTAGTACATCCTCGTAATAATACCCGGCGTATTGAATTACCAACTTGACCACTGCAAAGTAAGTCAGTCCATACAATCCAACGAACGCAGCAGAAAGCAGCGCATTACCATGGGCGGCATAACTCATAATCCCTCTACTCCAACCCACAAAGGGAAACAGATCAAACCAAGGAGAGGAGACCCAAGAGAACATCCCCTGCCAGAATTTCTCCGCCATAAAACCCGGGATCATAATCATCAGGGCCAATCCTACACCCAAACCGATAATTCCCCCTCGGATGTATTCCATCACTCCATATTTGGTATGAAGGGTGTAAATCAAAAAGCGGATCGGGAAAATCATGAAGAAGAATAAGGCAAATCCGATTATCAAAAACAAGGCTATGCCAATGGTCAACTCAAACTGGCTGGCCATCTGACTACCACTGTATACCATGAAAAGTATGGACCCGCCTAATGAAGGCAGAATCGATCTTGCCATATAATAAAGCAATAGGTTCTCAGGTTTTACCGGAGCGGTAAATAGCAAATTCACATCTGCCATTTTGAAAAAGCTCACGTTGTTTTTGGTCGCACGGTAAAGCTGAAAAACCAAAAATCCCAACGCAAGAAGGGTGATTCCACCAATCACATTTTGCATAGCAAAATCAGTTTCCGGCATCCCTTCACTACGCAGATCCTGAACATCCCTGAGCCCCGCCTCCTGTCGCCTTTTTGAACCTTGCCAATAGATAAAAGTGAAATAGCCAATCAATGCTCCATAAGGCAATAGCCTGAGTGGATTTCTCAGAATTAGCTTTATATTATTGATCAGAATGAAAAAATCCTTCCTGAACAGTAGTCTTATTTCATGCATCTTTTGTCATTTCTAAAAACAGATCCTCCAGGGAGGAAATCTCACTTTGGGCAGCTTGGTGCTTGAGATTTGCAATGGTATCATTTCCGATGATCGATCCATCTTTTAAAATCATGATCCGATCGGCGATCGTCTCCACACTGTCGATCAGGTGAGTACTGACCAAGATCGTCTTCCCGGCTTCCTTCAGATTTTTGAAAATCTGTTTGGTGTTTTTGATCGCTTTGGGGTCCAAACCGATCATCGGTTCATCGAAAAACAGCAACTGTGGATCTGGCAAAAGTGCACAGCAAATCGACACTTTCTGCCGCATTCCTTTCGACAAATCACGTCCAAGTTTATTGGCCTTATCATCCAATTCAAATAGCTCAAGCAGCTCTTTTGCACGACCTTTCCAATCTTTCACTCCGTAAGCCTGTGCAATAAACTGCATGTGCTCTTGCACTGTCAGCAAATCATATACGTAGGGAGTCTCCGGGATATAGCTGAAAAATCGTTTGGCCTCCACACTCAAATGATCATGTCCCCCGATGGTAATCTCCCCGGAAGTTTTGCGAAGCAGACCTACGATGCATTTCATCGTGGTACTTTTTCCGGCGCCATTGGGACCAAGAAGCCCGACTACTTCCCCTCCATCGAGATGAAAGGAAATATCATCGACTGCATTTTGCTTGCCGTATTTTTTAATCAGATGGGAAACAGTGAGCATTTTAAATAATTTTCATGATTCTCCGCAAATTAGCGATGATGTCCAAGCATTAATCGGAGAAGTGCGGAATTTAATCCATCAATGAAGGACTTTTATAGAAAACTGAAGTCCAGGCATCCTGTTGTACTCTAATTAAATTTTTTTGATAAAATTGAAATCGTAAAATGAGACACTATGAAAAAACTTTTAGGAGTAATTATTTTCCTAACACTCATGCAATCAACCTATGCGCAACGTGCAGGAGGTTTTCGATATCAGATGGATTTAGGAGCCGCCATGCCAAAAGGCGGAGGAATCGGCACTTTGGTCAATATGGAGCCTCAGATTCTGTTGAGTGACAATCTCGCTTTTGGTTTGAGACTGGGAGTGGCAGCTTTGGCAAAGGATGTCACCTATTATTCCATACAGGAAAATTACAATGGAGAAGTATCAGCAAATGCCTCGATTGCGGGCACACTCAACTATTATTTTAACAAGGGCAACAGTCGGTTAGCGCCCTATATCGGGGGTGGATTCGGCTACTATATCCTGAGTAGTGTCAAAATCGACGATTCTGACTTCGGTGATGGAGAAGTCGGAGATTTGGAGGCCTCCTTTGCCTGGGCACCAATGGTAAGAGCGGGTGTAGAACTGGGCAAATTTCGGATTGGTGCAGAGTACAACTTCGTGCCAAAAAGCGGGCTTCAGAATGTAAGCGGACAAGTGATCGGTGAGGCGGTGAATGAATACTTTGGTTTCACGCTCGGCTTCTTCGTCGGAGGAGGAAAGTGGGGAAAATAATTTCTGATACTTCGAAAAGCTCAGCACAAGTTTGGCTTTTTGGTTATGAGATTAAATATTATGATTATCGGTTTTTTTCCAGTAGGTAAGTAAAAACATAAAATAATTATTAAAATCTAGGTTTTTGACTTCTCTGGCTGCTGTTTAAGTTAAGACGTTCCGTAGGAACGACTGGTCGGTAGTCTAAATGGTAATTGATTGGATTCATTCCGCAGGAATGATTGGTGAAAGAAGGAAAAGATATTTAAACCAAGCGTTCCGATGGAACGCTGGCCAGTTTGCCATGGAGAGGGATGTTACCGACCAGATGTCCCGCAGGGACATTTTTAATTCCTTCTTTAAGCGCAACTGGTAGAATAGCTTATACCCAAAAAAATGGCCGTTAATTGAGTTTCGCAGCTATTTTTTGTCTAAACTTTATTTTTCTAACTTTTAATTCCTGCCAAGAGGTATAAAACTGCCATTCGCACCGCTACTCCATTTTCGACCTGGTTGAGAATGATCGAATGCTCGGAATCCGCTGCATCTGAACTCAATTCCACGCCGCGGTTAATGGGCCCGGGGTGCATGATGACGATTTCTTTATTTAAGGACCGAAGCATCTTTTTGTTGATCCCGTAGTAGAGGGAATATTCTCTTAGGCTGGGGAAATACTTGATCTGTTGGCGCTCCAGCTGGATTCTGAGCACATTGGCCACATCGCACCATTCCAGCGCCTTTTTCACATCCAGCTCCACTTTTACTCCCAAGCTGGAGATGTACTTTGGCAAAAGTGTAATCGGACCACAAACCATCACTTCGGCTCCCAGTTTCTGTAAGCAAAAAATATTGGAAAGTGCAACCCGTGAGTGCAGGATATCTCCGATGATGGCGATTTTTTTACCAGTGAGGTCTCCCAACTTTTCCTGCATGGAGTAGGCATCCAAAAGCGCCTGTGTGGGGTGCTCATGTGTACCATCTCCGGCATTTACGATGTTTGCTTTAATATTTCTGGAAAGAAAATGGGAAGCTCCGGGACTGCCGTGACGCATCACCACCATGTCCACTTTCATAGCCAGAATATTATTGACTGTATCGACGAGCGTCTCTCCTTTCTTTACCGAACTGGTAGAAGAGGAAAAGTTGACTACATCCGCGCTTAGCCTTTTCTCTGCGAGCTCGAAGGACAGGCGTGTCCGGGTGGAGTTTTCGAAAAAAATATTGGCAATGGTAATGTCGCGAAGGGAAGGGACTTTTTTGATCGGACGGTTGATCACTTCTTTGAAATTGGTAGTGGTCTCGAGAATCAGACGAATATCTGTCTCGGTGATGTCTTTGATTCCTAGCAGGTGTCTGGTGCTGAGTTGCGACATGATTAACTTTTAACTTTTTCTGTGATCCAAATTGCATCTGCCGGATGGCCTTGCTCTTTCCATTCCACCACCACATATTGACTGTCGAGTGTATTTACTTTCACCCCAAAATAGTCAGGCATAATGGGATAATCCCGAGTCAGCCTGCGGTCTACAAGCACCATGAGCTCTACTTTTTGAGGTCTTCCAAATGCGATCATCGCATCCATCGCTGCGCGCACAGACCTTCCCTGGTAAATCACATCATCGATGAGGATTACCTTTTTACCTTCTACAAGGAAGTCAATTTTGGTCTCATTGGCCTTGAGCGGAAAATCTCTTCTGCGAAAATCATCCCGGTGAAAGGTAGCGTCAAGATATCCTGAGGGCACTTTTATACCTGAAATTTCCTGGAGTAAAGCGACAATTTTATCTAAAAGTAACGGACCGCGAGGCTGAAGACCCAGAATGACGGTATTTTCAAAATCGTCGTGATTTTCAATGAGTTGGTAGCAAAATCGCTTCAGAGTGATGGCAATCTGCTGCTGATCGAGTACGAGCCGTTTTTGCATGGGTTGGATTTGGACGTAAATATAGAAAATAAAACTAGTCCTGGACTTCCTCCAGCTGGTACAAATCTCCGTCAACCAGAATTTTACTCATAAAAAAAACATCCCTGACTTCTTCCCTGTTGCTCGAATTCAGAAATCGGATGGACTGCTGACCGGTGAGAATAAAGTAACGGTCATACCAATGCACCAATCTCAGCGTACTCAGGTCCGTACTTTTCAACCGATCACCTTCATCAGCAAGTTCCAGTTCAAAACTCAGCTGATCGAATATTTTTTCTCCATTCCGAAAAAAACTTGCTTTGATCACCTCGTTATCCACGTAAAGATGGTAAAGATCATCCCCGACTATGGCAATTTCGCCGAAAGGCTCCGGATATTCGGTGGTGAAATCATTATAAGTGGCTGCGTTATCCCACAAGACCTGACCTTCTTTTGATATCTTGATAAAATGTGCGGATTGGTATTGATATTCATTGGCTACTACAAATGACTGGGAAGGTAGATTCTGCAAAATATACGGATCCATATAAGTGGGTGCATAGCCCATTCGGTTCAGTCGATCATACCGGTACAAATTGAACGGAAACAATCCTCCTGACCTTCCTCCTCTCGCACTTATGATATTGATCTGATCAAAATAAAGGTAATAGGCATCCTCGGTCTCCCTGACATCGCGGATAGAGAAGGTATTTTTGATCAACGGAATCTTAGACTTTTCCAGGTCCTTCAGTACCGCCTGTTCCTGTTTGGCTTTCTGCTTTTCCGGCAAGTAGTTAAAGAAATTTGGAAAATCCTCCAGCGTGTAAAGTTTGAAATCATATTCCCCAAACTCGTTGATTTCCATGATATAGACCCCTTGATAGGAACTTCTTCCGTCCTGTCCAAATGCCCCGATCATCACCTGCTGATAATCCTGATCTGCCAGCAATAAGCCTTCAAGAATCTCCTGGCCCGGCTCGCCAAATTGATCAACTTTAACTTCCCGAATCAGATTTCCTTCCATATCAAAAGTAATGATGGAAGTCTCCCGATTTTTATATTGCCCTCTTCTGCTCACCACCACTTCAAGTGATTCCAATTCGGGCATTTTTCGAATTTGAAGCACCTGGGTGTTGTTGCCGTAGATGCCCTGTACCGTGTGAAGACTTTTATCATCCAGATCATATATCTGAAGTGCCGGTCTACTTTCGGCATTCCCCATGAATACAGCTTTGCGGCCTTGAACGAGAAACTCCACTAATTCCATATTGAGGAGATTTTCTACCGAAAACTCAAAGCCTTGGTTGGTATTCAAATTGACTTGCAGAATATACTTATCGGCATTGGTATTGTAGCCTTTGGACATGAGTACAAAAAGATTTACCCCATCGGTATCATAACCGATTATATCAAATCCTGGACGTAGCCCAAGCTCTATCAAACCCGAAGCATTGAGATCGAAGTCGGTTTTGAAAAATTGAAAGACTTTTTCGCTGGTAAAATTGCGCGCCTGATACGTTCTAAACGACACCAATCCATCCGGAATCCGCATCATTTCAAAGACCGGATCATACGGTTCTCCCCGCACCTCAAATCGGGCCAAAAATTTCACTTGGGCATGTGTAAACCCAATCGAACTCAGGAACAGGAAAAGAATCAAAACCTTCCTCATTTGCTCAAATTCAGGATGATATTAAATTCTTCTTTAGTCACTGACATGACAGATAGTCTCGATTGCCTCAGCATCAACATTTCTGAAAGCCCGTCTTCCGCTTTTATGGTCTCCAGCGTTACAGGATTTTTGAGTGCTTGTTTTACCTTCAGGCCTACTGCCACCCAAGCCTCATCCTTCGGGTCCGGAAATGCGGCTGCGGAAACTTCCGCCACCCCTACCACGGCTTTGTCTTTCCCACTGTGGTAAAATAAAACGGGATCGCCCTGCTGCATTTCTTTCAGAAAATTCCGGGCTTGGTAGTTTCGCACCCCATCCCATACATCTTCTCCTTTTTCGGAAAAATCTTCCCAAGAGTAGGAGCTCGGTTCCGTTTTGACCATCCAGTAGTTCATTATCGATTGAGAGTTAATGGTTAATGATCAGTTTATTAATAGTTATAGGTTACTAGTAATTGAGAATTGCTCATCCCTTACGGTATTAACATCCGACATCGGTCACCTGACATCGGACAATAAACATAAGTTACCCCTTCGAACTTTAAATTGAAACAATAATTAAAGACATTTGTCTGAATACTGACACGAAAATCTGAAGCCTTGGATCATAAAACAGTTTTAAAGAAACTCAAGCTGAGCATTCAGCTGATGGAACTTCACGATGAAAACCCTTTCAAAATCCGGAGCTACCAAAGTGCCCTGACTTCGCTTGAGCGTGGAGATCAGGATATTATGGACCTCAGTGATACAGAACTCGGTCAGATCAACGGTGTCGGAAAAAGCATCATTGAAGCCATCCAATGCTTGAAATCCACTGAAACTTTTCCGGCGTTGGATTCACTTTTGGAAAAAACCCCAACGGGAATCCTCGAAATTCTTCAGATTAAAGGCTTGGGCCCCAAGAAAGTCAAAACCCTGTGGGAAGAGTTGGGCATCACTTCTACGCACGAACTGATGGAAGCCTGCCAAAGTGGAAAAGTAGCTCAAATCAAAGGTTTTGGTCAAAAAACACAGGACACCATCATTCAAAACCTGGAGTTTAAAGCTTCCAACGCCGGAAAATGGCTGTTTGCAGATATCGAAGAAATCATCCTTTCTCTGGAATCAACCTTGAAAGACTTACTTCCCAATGCTCAGATTGCTTTGGTGGGAGATTTTGCAAGGAAAATGGAAATTATTTCCAACGCTGAATTCTTAGTGGCAAGTGCTGATTTGGAAGCACTGAAAAGCTCGCTCAAAACCCTCGAATCCATTGACTGGAACTTGAGCATTTCAGGGCCTAAAACACTGAGGGGAAAAACTCAGGATCAAGACTTATCCTTGGTGGTACACCTTTGCTCAGTAACGGATTTTGCATGGAAAAAACTAAGCTTTACCGCCTCAAAGATGCACCTGGTAAGTTTGGTGGACGAAAATGAATCCATTGGCGAAAAGCTAAGCAAGAAGGACTTCTCAACGGAAGAAGAATTTTTCTCCAAAAACGGGCTGCAATTTATTCCAACAGAAATGAGGGAAGGTTTTGGAGAGGTCGAGCTCGCCAAAGAGAATAAAATTCCTGAGTTGCTTCAGGACAATGACCTGAAAGGGATTCTTCACAATCACTCCACTTACAGTGACGGAAAGCATAGCCTGAGACAGATGGCAGAATACTGCAAATCCCTGGGATATGAGTACCTGGGCATCTCGGATCACAGCCGAACAGCAAGTTATGCAGGAGGATTGGATATCGAGAAGGTATGGAAGCAACAGGCCGAGATCGATGCCTTAAACCTGGAATTGGCACCCTTCAAAATCTTCAAGGGCATCGAAAGTGATATACTCGGAGATGGAAGTCTAGATTACCCTACTGAGGTTTTGGCTAGCTTTGACTTTATCGTGGCTTCTGTTCATTCTATACTGAATATGGATGTAACGCGCGCAACCGATCGATTGATCCGGGCGATTGCCAATCCTTACACGACCATTCTTGGTCATCCCACCGGACGACTTCTGTTGCGCCGAGAAGGCTATCCGATCGATCATCGCGCCGTCATCGAGGCCTGCGCAGCAAATAATGTAGTGATTGAGATCAACGCCAATCCATGGCGACTCGACTTGGACTGGAGATGGATCAGGTATGCACTGGATCAGGGAGTAAAACTCTCAATAAATCCCGATGCACACGAAATGGAGGGCTATTCAGATATGAAATACGGAGTACTGGTCGGAAGAAAAGGCGGGTTGACCAAAGAAATGACACTCAATGCGCTTAATGGAAAAGAAATTGATGCGTACTTTGCGCAGCGAAAAGCAAAAATTCAGTAGGCAGTTTTCAGTGATCAGTTAGCAGAATCGAGAATTCGAACTAATATCTTTTCTCTTACTTCTTGTCTCTCGAATCTTGGTTCTCCCCTCTTGATACATGATACTAAAATCTAGATACCACCAAATGAAATGGTCTGACCTTCCCGAACCCGTCCTCTTACAGCGATCTTTTCTTTTTGGAATCACAGGGATTGTCCTGGGCGCACTTTCGATTTTGAATACCACCTGGGGATTTGTCCAAGCCCCGATGGGTCCATTGAATGGGATCAGCCTTCTTTTGCAGTTTGCCGGCCTGGGGATGGCGATTTTGGTTTTGCGAAAGCGGAAACTCGCCAAAGAATACAAGGAAAAATCCCAAATGATGATCCTGATTTTGGCCGTAGCCTTGGTCTTTTTCATTCTTTCACTCTGAGAAAAAATAACTTCAGAATAATTTAGGATTGGAATCAACTGATTTGCAGGCTTTTTATTTTTGTACGGGAAAATATTTAAATTTTTTTCAAGTCTCAACGCAACCATTTTTTATACCCTCGCATCTACGTATTTGAAAGCCAACCGGAATGTTTAGCAGACCCAATTTTTCTACTGAAGAAGGACTTATCAAAGGATGCCTTGCCGGTGATCGGTCAGCCCAAAGGCATTTGTATGATACCTATTCGGGGAAATTCCTGGCCATCTGTATGCGATACCTCAAGGATCGCGAACATGCCGAAGACCTGATGATTGAGAGTTTTATGAAAATCTTCGAAAAGCTTCCCCAGTTTCAGGCTAAAGGGAGTTTCGAAGGTTGGATGAAACGAATCGTTGTCACCCAGGCACTCATGACGTTGAGAAGCAATCGTCACCTGATGATGGAAGTAAACTTGGAATCTGAACAAGACTACAGCAATCAACACTACGAACTGACTCATCTCGAAGCAGCAGAGCTGATGGAACTGGTTCAAAGTCTGCCTGTCGGATACCGAACGGTCTTCAATCTGTATGCGATCGAAGGATACGCCCATCAGGAAATTGCGGAATTGCTCGGGATTACTGAAAGCACTTCCAAATCTCAACTCAACCGAGCCCGAACAGCGCTCAAAGAAAAAATTGCCAGTCTGCAACCCAAAACCAAGACGAATCATGGCTAAGACAACCGAACAATTCGACCAGCATTTCAGAGAAAAGCTGGATGGACATCGCGAAAAACCCAGTGCACTCGCTTGGGAAAGGCTCGAAAGCCAACTCCCGAAAGAATCCAAATCCACTTTTGGAATCTGGTGGGCGATTGCAGCATCGGTGACTGCCCTGCTGGTGGCTGGCTATGCGTTTTGGCCGAGAGAAGAAGGACTGGCTGAGGAAAAACCGGTGGCAGAAAAGACCGAGTTTCCAATCGAAACCCCAACTGAGAAATCTACCGAATCCAACATTGAAGATTTTCAAAAACCAAGCGAAAACAATGTTTCAAAAACAGAAATAGAGTCAACATCTAAAATTGAAAACCTTCAAAACCAACCTAAAGTAGCTCCAAAAACCACTGAGAAAACTAAACCAACTCCTGCTCCAGCCTCGATTCAAGTTCCAAAAAATTTGGTAGCGGAAGCTGAAACTGAACCAATCCAAACCCCTATTGCAGTGGCTATTCCTGAACTCAAGACCGAGGAGATTCAGGTCGATTTACCTGAACTGAAAGTTCCGGAAATCGAAAAAATGACCGCTCAAACAGCAGAATCGACATCAGAAGAACCACTCTATCGGGTGAGCATTTACTCCAACGGGGTCAAAAAAGGCGAACCTCAGGAGAAAAATCTGATCACCGAACTAGGCAAGACCGTAGGCCAAGTGGAGGGATTACTCAGTAAAGTGGACGATGGACTGATCAGTCTTCAGGACAAAAAAGACAACCTATTCGCTTCGCTTACATCAAGAAAAAATCAAGCGGACGAAAAACCGTAAACTAAACCAACCCACCTCTTTAAATAGTCTTTAAATCATGAAATGCCCATGAGAAAATGTCTCACACAGGGGAATGATTATCCGGGGCATTCTTCCGATAAAGATCGGGACAGGCTATCTGACCTTTAAAAAGTAAAATATAATCATATGAAATCGAGCATGACGAAGATCGTCACACACTGGGATGTTTATAAACCATGCGAGATTCCATCTGACCATTGAAAAATAAATTATAAACAGATGAAAAAATACCTGCTTTTGTTTTGCCTAATGGCAGTGGTTCAGGTGGCATTTGCATCCAGCCTGAAAGAAAATCCAATCCTGACGGAGTCTGGAATTCAGAAAGACAGCGTCGTGGTCGAATTCGGGAAATCCGGAAGAATCGTGATCCTTGTCGACTCCAAAGAAGATTTTGAAAAGCTGAAACTCATGAATATCAATCAGATCATCAGTGAACTTGATCTGGAAGAAAACGAAGAAACAGGCGAATTGACCATTGTAGAAATCAAAAAGCGTGATGGGTCTGTCAAAGAAGTCGTCAAAGTCTATGAAAACGGTGGAAACACCGAAGTGAATGTCGGCGGAATGCGCGTCTATGTGGATGAATCCGGCGAAAACACACGAGTCAAAGTTGAAACCGGTGGCAAAAAGAAAACCGACTCTCCTTTCCGATCTTATTTCAACATCGATCTTGGCATCAACAATTACCTCGAAAACGGTGCCTTCCCCACCTCAGACAAACCTTATGCCGTCAAGGGCTGGGGAAGCTGGATGGTCGGTGTCAACTGGATGGGTTCACAACGAATCACTAAAGGCTTCCATTGGGACTTCGGCCTTGGATTTCATTTCTACAACTTTAAACTGGAAAACAGGGATTTTCAAGCACTCAGAGGAGAGGATGCGATAGACTTCAGCCAAAGAACGGATGTAGATGGGTTCAAAAGCAAACTTTCCACCACTTACCTGACTGGTACTACTATGCTGAAGCTGGACTTCGGGAAAATGAAAGAAAACAGTCGAGCCGGACTTTCCATCGCTGCCGGACCTTATGTCGGATATAGATTAGGCGGACAATCCAAATTTGCCTATCGTGAGATTGACGGTTCGGGCCGTAGAAAAGACAAAGAACCAACCGGACTCTACCTGCAAAACTTTCGCTACGGTGTTAGGGGAGAACTGGGAATCGGACGCGTCAAGTTCTTTACCACCTACGATTTGAATGAACTTTTCCAGGAAGGAAAAGGCCCTGAGCTCAATCCAATCACCTTCGGAGTTGTATTTTAAAAATGAACGGGGAGAGCTTTTCTCCCCTTTTTATCCCCCTTTGATCTAAACCAACGATGAAATCCGCAATTACCTCAACCCTTTTATTTATTCTTTATTCGTTTTCAGTATTAGCCCAGGAAAAAACAGCCATGGAAGGAGAAAAGACTAAAGTCTACACCTTGTTTGGAAAAACCTGGCAAGTCACCAAGTATTCCGATGGTACCAAATCCTACGAATGGGATATTGAAGATATCGACTACAAAAATTATGAGATTCAGAAATCTTCAAAATTTGCTTACAATTTCCTTGAATCTGAAGTTGGAATCAACATTTGGCCACCCAATCAAGGAGCACCTGCAGTGAAGCCCTGGGGAAGCTGGTATCTGGCACTGAACTCTACCGGCACATGGAAAGCGAGCAAAAACTTTCATCTGAAATCCTCCCTCGGTGTGAGCTGGTACAATTTCAAATTTGAAGACCCGAATCAAATCGCGGTAAAAACTGCCAATGGCTTGGAGTTTCAGGATTTTCGGGATGACCTAAACATAGCTGATGGCACTGCGACAAAATCAAAGATCTCCGCTTCGTTTGTAAACTTAACTCTTGTGCCGACTATCCGATCCAATGACGGAAATTTCCGGTTTGGTGCCGGAGGATACGCTGGTTTGAGAGTCGGGGGAAGGGGAAAATTCGTCTATGATGACGCCGATGGAAATAAGAAAAAGCAATTTGAGAGGTCAAACATGTTTGTTGAAAACTTCAGATACGGACTTCGCTCTGAAATTGGAATAGGAGAAGTGACCGTCTTTATCAACTACGACCTCAACGATCTCTTCCAAGCCGGAAATGGCCCGGAATTCCAAGCCATGAGTTTTGGTATATACATTGATTAACCCAACACCCTAAACATTATGAAAACGCTTTACACAAAACTTTCCCTCGTACTGATCCTTTTCCTGATCAGCGCAGCAGCTTTTGCCCAAAACGTCATCGTTGACACCAAAAAAACCTACCCCGGGATCAAAAAAATAGAAGTCAACAGCGGCTGGTTGACGGTCACCTATGAAGGAGGCTCGGGATCGGATGTGAATCTGGAAGCCTATTTGGAATCCAATGACACCGATCAGGATATCGTCTTTGTAACTATCGGAGATGTGCTGAAAATCACGCACTCCCGAAAGCAAAACAACTACTCCTGGAACTCCAGAAACAAAGGCTACATCCATATCTCCGGGCCGGAAGTCATGGCACTGGATCTGAAAGGCAGCTCTGGAAATATCACGGTGGAAAATGTCAAAAACGAAAACACCTATCTCCAAGTCTCCTCGGGAAACCTGACCGCCACCAATCTGGAAGGAAACCTGACCATCAAAGCCACTTCCGGAAACCTGGATGTCCGTGATATCAAAGGCAATGTCAACGCCGGAATCACCTCCGGAAATGCAAACTTCACAGGAATCATCGGAAACCTGGATTATGAATCGACTAGCGGTTCGCTTGAGGCGGATAATGTGACCGGGGAACTGAATGTGAGCTTGACTTCCGGAAATGCAAAGCTGAACAACATCGGTTCGCTAGGATTCATCAAGTTTACCTCCGGTAACATCCGGGCAAACAACGCGGGATTAGGTCAGAATACTCAATTGAGCGGTACCTCAGGAAACTTCAACATTCAAACCCCCTCGAATTTGAAGTCTTACAACTTCTCACTTAAGGCTTCCTCGGGAAATCTAAAAGTTGGTGGAACTAACTCCGGCAAAACACTTGAGATTGACAATGGAGCAAGTTCGTGGGTTAGAGGCAACATTTCCTCCGGCAACATCACAATAGTGAATTAAAAAAGGATTTGAGATTTGAAATTAATCGCAATTCATGCTGAGCGAAGTCGAAGCATCAAATCTTCAATTTCGAATTTATTGAGGCCGGGACGCTGCTCTGATTCGCTCCCGGTCTTCTTTTTTCAACTTCATCAGTCGTGCCATCCGATCCGGGCTGGGTTTGGCGAGGGAAAAGAAAATCAAGGTCACCGCAAAAATCACCGTATACACCGGATTTTGATTAAAAAGCAATCCTACACTCGCAAAAACTGAAATCAAAAAGAGTATCCAAAACCGCTGATTGGTTGCATTGGAGTATATCCTGACTTTCTCAAGCAGCTCCTCCACCACAAAGGTCGACTTCAATTTTTTGTGAAAAATCACATACTGACCAATCAGCAAAGCCGCACTAAATCCGATTAAAAACCCATTGAGAATACTAGGCAATTTGGGCAGATCCCAAGACAGGTTTCCCGAGCTATCGTACAGATACACCATACCAAAAAGCGGTAAGGAAATCATCAAAATGAGTAAAGTCAACCGCTCGGTTTTGCGGTAAATCGTTCCTATTTCCTGGTCGTTCAAAAGATGTTTGATTTATTCGATGGTAATTTTGATGTCGTCTGTTACTGGTCTGGATACGCAGCAAAGCACATACCCCGCTGCGATTTCCTTTTCGCTCAGTCCTGCATCTTCATCCATCTTCACTTCTCCGCTGAGGAGTCTTCCCCGGCAGGCTGTGCAAAGTCCGCTTTGGCAACTGTAAGGCATATTCAGTCCGGAAGCCAAACCGGATTCCAAGACAGTCTTACCCGGATTTACGGTCACTTGATACTCCTCGCCTTCCAATATTACGGTGATATCTCTGGACAGCGCCCCTACATTGATCCCTTTGAGCGCTTCCTCATGCGCCTGATGTGCTGCTGCCGAAAAGAAACTCTCCCGATAGATCCGGTCTTTGTCAATCTCCAAATCATTCAACACCTCCTGAGCGATGTCCATAATCCCGTCAGGACCACACATGAAGTACACTTCCTCGTAGCGTTGCTCATATTCTGCTCTCAAAAACAGCTCCCGCAACAATTCTGAGGAAAGTCTTCCTTTCAATCCAGTCCAACTCTCGGACGGTTGACTGAGATTATGTATTACTTTGAGTCGGTCAGGATTTGTCTTTTCGAGCAGATTCAGTTGATTTTTAAAAATAATCTGCTCCTCATTTCGGCTGCAATAAATCAGCGTAATGATAGAGTTTGGTTCGTTGACCAGGGCAGTTTTGAGAATCCCCATAATAGGAGTAATCCCGCTTCCTCCTGCAATAAGAAAGAAATGTCTTCTGTTTTTCGAATGAAAATCCGTGGTGAAATTTCCCAGAGGCTTCAGGACATTGATGGTCTTGCCCGGGAAGATTTTTTCATTGAGAAAATTGGAAAAAAGTCCACCCTTCACACGCTTCACAGAAATCCCCGGAAAGGGATCGACATACGGCGAAGTACAAAGACTGTACGATCTACGCTCCTCTTTCCCGTTAAACTCCATCACCAAAGTCAAAAATTGACCGGGCTTGTAATCCAAAATAGGATCCGGTTGTTCAAAATATAGGGTTACAGTGTCTTCCGTTTCCCTTACTACCTCCCGCACTTTCAAAGGCAAATACGCATTAGCCTTTGGCTCCTCTTTCTTTTTCTTAAATAAATTGAACATCTGGAATTAATCTGATCTTTAATTTCGATTCAAAATTAAGCCTCAAGTCGGTTTTATTGCGCACTTCCCTGAGAATTTCCCCATCAAAACCCCGAATTCGAAAAGTAAGTTTGGACACTTCGGAGAATTTCCGGTTCCCCAACCTGATTTTGATCCGAATGACCTAAATTGCGCCCTCCGAAAATCGGGTTATACTATCTTTTCGAAGCCAAATCTAAAAAAATGGAATTATCTGCCCTTACAGCAGTATCCTCGGTGGATGGCCGCTATGCCTTAAAAACTGCACCCCTCCGCGACTTTTTCTCAGAATTTGCCCTGTTCAAATATCGCGTTCATGTCGAGGTCGAATACTTCATTGCACTCTGCCAATTGCCATTGCCGCAGCTTGCGGATTTTGATCATGGTTTATTTCCAAACCTCCGCGCAATAGTCAAACAATTCAGCCTGGATGATGCCGAATGGATCAAAATCACCGAGCGCACGACCAATCATGACGTCAAGGCTGTGGAGTATTTTTTGAAGGAAAAGTTCGATCAGCTGGGATTGGAGGAGTTCAAAGAGTTCGTTCACTTCGGATTGACCTCTCAAGACATCAACAATACCGCCACTCCACTGATGTTGAAACACGGGCTTCAGGAAGTGATGCTACCGCTTCTGGAGGAAATCATCGAGCGACTGAGCGATCTTGCCGAAGAGTGGAGTGCGATTCCGATGCTTGCCAAAACTCACGGTCAGCCTGCCTCTCCTACCCGCTTGGGCAAAGAGATCAATGTCTTTGTAGTCCGACTGAAAAAACAGATCGAACTCCTCGAACAAGTTCCTTACTCTGCCAAGTTTGGCGGTGCAACAGGAAATATGAACGCGCATCACGTCGCCTTTCCGGATCTGGACTGGAATGAATTTGCTTTCCACTTCGTGGAAAATTACCTCGGACTCGAGCGCTCCTACCCGACCACTCAAATCGAACATTACGACAATCTTGCGGCTATTTTTGATGGATTGAAGCGGATCAACACCATCCTGCTGGACCTTTCAAAAGACGTTTGGCAATATGTGGCGATGAATTATTTCAAGCAAAAAATCAAAGCCGGCGAAGTGGGATCCTCCGCGATGCCGCACAAAGTCAACCCGATTGACTTCGAAAATGCCGAAGGAAATCTAGGAATCGCAAATGCCTTATTGGAGCACTTGGCAGCCAAATTACCTATTTCCAGATTACAGCGGGACTTGACCGATAGTACAGTCCTGCGGGTGATTGGAGTACCGCTTGCGCACATGTTGATTTCCTTTGAGTCTTTGCAAAAGGGCTTGGGCAAACTCGAACTGAATCGGGCAGCGATCGATGCTGATTTGGAGGATAACTGGGCTGTGGTGGCTGAGGCGATTCAGACCATTCTACGAAGGGAAGGCTTCCCAAAACCTTACGAGGCACTTCGCGATCTGACCCGCACCAATGCAAAAATCACCCGGTATTCCATAGCGGAATTTGTAGATGGTTTAGCTATTTCCGATGAAATCAAGGAGGAATTGAAGGCGATTACGCCATTTAATTATACCGGAATCTGAGATTTAACAGGAAAAAAATCTGCGATAATCAGCGTTCCAATCTGCGGTTATCAGCGGGAAATAATCCAGATCCTTTCACAAAAAAACCGATAGAAGGTTCTCGAGGCCACTGAAAAAGTAGCTAAAATTGAAGGTAAAATTTTGAGAGCGATTAGGTCACGGACAAGAGTGACTTAGTCGCTTTCTTTTTTTTCGCCACTTGCTTTTAAATTTTCTCTATAAAAAGCCTATACTGAGCTAATTTTGATGATTTTCAGCGATTGTAAACTATTTTTTGATTATAACTGGGCTAGTTTTAAGATTCTTTTAACATTGACGGTGAATAAAGCTATGGCGGCTTGCATTTCCATGTTATTTATCCCGTAAGCTATTGCCCTTCCAAATCCATGTGCGTTTTTTAACTCTCCGTTTTTGGCTTCAATTTTATACCGTTCCTTTGCTTTTTCTTT
>NZ_FNVR01000014.1 GCF_900108085.1 Algoriphagus boritolerans DSM 17298 = JCM 18970 | reverse complement strand
AAATATCCCTTACCGAGGTACTCTTGGCAAAATGGCAGAAAAGCATGGAGACCAAATGTGTCCAACTGTCGAATCCCTTACAGCCTTTATCTGTTTGTTTTTCTTTGACCAGCTTCTTGAAAATCGGGCGGTCAATCTTTTTAATAATCTGAGAAAACAGCGTAATATTACCCATGAGAGGTCTGAGGTTTTGGTGCAAACCAAAGTAACTATTTTGGTCAAAAAATAGGACCTCTCATTTTTTATTTAGGACGCTATTGGCTTGAAAACAATGAATTGTGCGAGGCCTTGATTACCAAAGAACTGACTTTTGATATTTTAGCTTTGCGAGTAGATGGAAATAGAGTTTGGCTTAACTTTAAAAATTTGGAGGAGGGCTTTCTTTACGAATACTAGCCTTCAAAATGTCCAAAAAAAGTAAGAAGTAAGTAGTCTAAGCCACTTACTTCTTACTATTTACCACTTACAATTTCCTTTAAAAACCGACCGCCTTATCATCCCCACGGGGATCAGCTCCGCCCTCGAGTTTTCCGTCCGGCAAGACAAGGATTGCATCTACTTTTCCGATTATCGGACTGTTATTTTCGTTGATTTGATAGCCTTTTGCCTTTAGGATTTGTATCAGTTCGGCACTGAATGAGTTCGGTTCGAAACTCACCAAGTCAGGCAGCCACTGATGATGAAATCGTGGCGCTTCCACAGCTTCCTGCATTCCCATTCCAAATTCAGCGACATTTAAGATGGTCTGAAGGACCGAAGTAATGATGGTTGATCCGCCTGGAGTGCCTACGACCATCCAAAGTTTCCCGTCTTTTTCGACAATTGTGGGTGTCATGGAGCTGAGCATACGCTTGCCGGGGGCAATGCTATTGGCCTCAGCACCGATCAACCCAAACATGTTGGGAGTTCCGGGCTTGGCGCTGAAATCATCCATTTCATTGTTCATGAAAAAGCCCAATTCGTCGATGTAAACCTTGGATCCATAGCCACCATTAAGAGTTGTGGTCACAGAGACTGCATTCCCATCCCCATCCACGATGGAATAGTGGGTCGTTTCCATACTCTCTGCAAATGCGATTTCGCCCTTGGCAATTTCTTCTGATTTTGTTGCTTGCGCAAAGCTAAAGGACTCCATTCTTGACTTAAGGTATTCTGAATCAATCAATTGATCAACAGGTATTTCTGAAAAATCCGGGTCGCCTAAATAATAGTTTCTATCCGCATACGCTCTTCGCTCAGCTTCCACCAAAACTTGGATATACTCCGGAGAATGATGACCAAATGATTTCAAATCATGAGGCTCTATCATCCCGAAAATCTGAGCCAGCGTCACGCCACCCGAACTCGGTGGTGCCATGGAGATGATTTTCAAATCCCGGTATGGAAACACCAGAGGATCTCTCCATTTGGCTTCGTAGGTAGCTAAGTCCTCTTCAGTTATAATCCCCCCCTTTGATTGCATGTGTTGAGCCAGGACTTTGGCAGTTTCACCTTTATAAAATTCATCACGACCATTGGTAGCGATTCGTTCAAGTGTTGCAGCCAGGACAGGGATTCTGAGCGTATCACCTGCATTGATTTCCTGACCAAAAAACGTATCAGGACCATTTTCATCAATGAATATTGCTCTTGATTGCTGAAGTCGCTCGGCTTGTCTTGTTGTGATTATAAAACCGTTTTTGGCCAGATCAATCACTGGCTGAAGGATTTCCTCGGGTGTAAGTTTTCCGAACTTTGCCTGTGCTTCGAAGATCCCTGCTATCGTTCCGGGAACTCCAGAAGCTAAAGCGCCTTTGGTACTGAGATGAGAGAGAAACTCACCATTTTTATCCAAATACATGTCTTTTGTAGCTGCCAGAGGCGCTTTTTCCCGGTAGTCTAAGGATCCAACCGAACCATCTGCCATTCGATAAACCATAAATCCTCCGCCCCCAAGATTGCCTGCAAATGGAAATGTCACAGCTAAGGCCATTTCGGTAGCCATCATGGCGTCAAAGGCATTTCCACCTTTTTGGAGAATCTCCAATCCGATCTTTGAAGCTTCTTCACGGGCTGAGACCACTAGGGCTTTTTCTGCCACCAGACCTATTTTGGGCTCTGGAATCGGTTTCTTTTTTCCACAGGAAATCTGAAAAAGTAAAAGAAATGAAACCGCAATTAATCCTGACTTTCTCATTGTTTTTTTTCTAGAAGCGTGGTGTTGAATAATTTCAGAATTCGCTTGTACTCATCCGTCCAGGAACTTGGCTCTACAAAACCGTGATCCTCGACCGGATAAACAGCCATTTCCCAGTTGTCTTTTCCGAGTTCGATCAGACGCTGGGATAGTCGCACCACATCCTGAAAATGCACATTCACATCCAGCATACCATGCGCGATCAGGAGATTACCTTTTAGCCCTTCGGCAAAGTAAATCGGAGAAGAACGCCGGTAAGCTATCGGATCATCTTCCGGAGTATTCAGGATATTGGCAGTGTAGCCATGATTGTAATGCGCCCAATCGGTCACTGAACGAAGTGCCGCGCCTGAAGTGAAAATATCCCCGTGATTGAACAAAGCCATCAAGGTGATGAATCCACCATAGCTGCCTCCGTAAATTCCGATTTTGCCGGATTCCACCCCATGCTCAGCCATCAAAAACTTGGCTCCATCCACCTGATCGGAAAGGTCTTTTCCGCCCATGTGGCGGTAGATTCCTGTACGCCAATCCCGTCCATATCCTGCCGAAGCACGGTAGTCGATATCCAAAACGGTATAACCCAAATCGGTCAACAGGTTATGAAACATGTATTCCCTGAAATAGCTGCTCCACCATTTGTGGACATTCTGTAAATACCCAGCACCATGGACAAAAATCACTGCGGCACCATTTTTTTTCGAAGCTTCAGGCAAATAAAGTCTTGCCGGAACTTGTGCTCCATCTTCTGCCGTGAATTTGACAATTTGAGGATCTCTCCACCGGTAAGCCTTGAATTCCTCACTTTGACCAGCCGTCAACTGCTGAGGTTTTGCGCCTACTTTGTTTTCCTGCACGAAAAGCTCAGCGGGTTTATTACTGTAGGAGTGGATAATTGCGAGCTTTTTCTCATCGGGTGAAAGAGCCACTTCATTGTTTCCCGTCATGGAAGTCAGTTTCTCCATTGTTCCGCCCATTACGGGCATCCGGTAGAAATGACGCTCTCCAGGATCTACCTCTGAGGTGGTCAGGTACCAATATTTCTGGTCCTTCGAAAGGAACGGGTCAAAAACCTCGTATTTTCCACTTGTGAGTGCTTTTTTTAAACCGGAATTAACATCTAAAAGGTACAAATGAGAAAAGCCGCTAGCTTCGGATTGGAAATAGATGTGCTGATTGTCAGGAAGCCAACCGAAAGTACCTCCTCCAAATCCCCCACCTATGCCGGGCCCGCCTATCCAAGCTTCGTCGCGTTGGCGATCCAAGGTTTTCAGTTCTCCACTTGTAAGATCAACCTCGGTTATCCAACGGTCTTTGTTGTCGAAGGCTCGGACCTGTATGATTGCCCTTTTTCCATCAGGAGAAAAAATTGGGCTTGAAAGCGTAACACTTCGCTCTTTCTCTTCCCATGTTTTCTCAGGATAATCTTTCACATAGTCAGGCAGATCTTTGATTCCTGGCAGATTAGAGGTAGTCACGAAATAGACGGTATCTCTAGTCAAATCATAAATGCCGATTTCGACTTTAGCAGGTTTGTTACCGACTTTTGACCGCGTATTGAGATTTTCAGTATATCCTGAGGCATCTACGTAGTTGGGTACGATTGTATTTTGATTGGAAGCGGGGGTATAGATCGAGAATGTGGCAAACTTCTCATCCGGAGAAAGTTGGAGATTAGAGATGTTTTTTCCTTGCGTGTAATAGATGAATTCACTGTTGGATTCTCGGATGGCAGCTCGATAGGCTTTGGATTTTTCCTGGGCTTCTTTACGCGCTCTTACTACTTTCAGAAGATCAAGATTTTCAGCTTCCAAAAATCCGGGGTCAGAAGAAGAAGGTTCACTTGGGCTTGCCGGTTTGGAGGCATTGGAAATATTGGTCGATTTAGAAACACTTTTAGTGGATCTGTCATAAACGTAAATATTTCCGGAGGAATTAAAGGCGATTCGATTTTCGTCGGCAAGAAACCGAAGATTAGAAACCGGTTCATGCCAGGTCAAAAGCGTGGTGGTTGTCTTCTTCTTTTGATCTTCAAAAATGATCGCGTTATCCTTTCGATAGATTCTCAGACTTTGGTCCGAATTATAGGCTAAAAGCGGCTTTGCCAAGCCTTTCTCCTCTGGCCAATGTACTTTAGCTATGTTGCTTGGTTTACCCAGCTCGATTTTATAAAGTGAATCCGCTGGGTCATTTTCCTGATTGTATTTAAAAAAAATCTGATTGCTGTCCTCACCCCAACTTGGAGCGGAGGGGAAGGTTCCCATCCATTTTGGATCGCGCATGATGTAATCGACAGATAGGGTAGATTGTGCCGATACTTCTATAAATATGAACAGAAGTATTGGCAGGAGAAATAGTTTTCTCGCCATAGTGAAAGAAGCTAAAGATAATTTGACAGTTAATTAATTCCTGAAATGAAAGTTTTCAATTCAGATTCGATGAGCTGGAGTTGCTCCTGAAGTGATTTATTTAGTAAAGCTGAGTTTTCCAGATTAGCCTCTATTTCCTCCAGTGTTTTTCTGGTCTTAATGGCACCGATATAACTCATGCTCGGTTTGGCTTTATGACATCGCTTTTTGATCGTATCGAAGTCATTTCCAGAATAAAAAGAACTCAATTCTTTCAAGTCCTTGATGTTGGTGTCAAGGATAATTTGAATCATTTCGCGGATCATAGCCGGATCATCATCGCCAAAATACTGATAAATGGACTGCTCACTGATGATTTGGTACATATTCGGGTATAAAAAGAGTTGAACTGTTAAAAATTCGGTTTAAGATCCATTCCGTTAAATTTAAAAACATTTTTTAAAATGCCTCATTTCCTTTTGATGAGTTTTAATTTTGAGGGATCAAAACATCTCTGTGTTAATTTTGTCTAGGTGTTAGAGTAAACTGAAATCAATGAGTAAGAATAAAAAGATCTTCCTTGTTCTGTTTGTATTGTTTATGCTGATCATGCTCTGGATCGGGTATGACATTTCGCAGCGGACAACCTTTCCCGGCTCAAAGGGTAATCTAAAAGAGCGCATCTCGACAGAAGTAGAAACAGAAAAAAAATGACAGGAAAAAAAATAGATGTAGATAGGCTCGATCTCGATCGAATGAAGGAAAAAACAACCGATTCTCCGGGGACTTTGCCCTATGCACATCACTCAGGAAGCGGGCTAATCAAACCTGAAGATAAAGGGAAGATTACCGGTCGGGCCGTGGCGGCCATGCACAGTCAGACAGAGATGCAAATGGCTCAAATCTACGATCAAATGCGCCTGTTGGCCGATCAGGCTAAGAAAATACAATCCAGGATTGAAGTCTCCGAGCGAATCTATCAAGCTTCTATTGCATTCGAACCACTGATCAATCATCGGTATTTTTTGTATCAAAAAGCTGATGGAGGTGACTTTATGAGTTTGATAGCGCCGGAAGAATGGGGCAGAAATAAAGACTGGGCTGCATTTGTGGCTGAGGTCAAGTTGCTGGCAGATCATACTTGGGAGATACTCAGAGAAACCACTTAAGCGATGGATCATTTGATGACGCGCCAGCTTGACTTGATTTTAAAACAAGGTGGGGCAGATTACGATTGGCAATTTGAATTGGAAGTCAATCCAAAATTTCTTGAATCAAAGGGTAAACGCTGGTTGAAGGAGATTTTTGAAGCGTTGGGTGGAGTTGGGGCTTTTCCCTTATTGGAGAAGCTTAAGTTTGATTTCAAAATCGGCAGGTACTTGATCCTGTGGGATGATGAGTTACATTTTAATCGTTATCGGCTTTCCACCCTAAAGTCCGAGATGTACATAGAGTGGACCTTTCCGTTTTTTGAATCCTACAAGCGTCTTTGCCGAACTTTTGAGAAGGAGTGTCTGAAGGTGGGACTTCAGCAACGAATCTGGAATGGACCACCCGTAGCCAAAAACGTCTTTGGACCAGCCGAAGAATCCGGTGACTTCAGTGGAAATGGTGCTACCGGTTGGAAGTTATTAGCCTATAACGATGCGCAATATGACCTTCAAACCAGACTTCATGGCTATAAGCTGATCCGTCTTTGTCCCTATGAGACGATCATGACAGGAGGATCATTGAAGCGATTGGATCACTTACTGATCAATCCAAAAGAAGATCAGCGGAGCATGTTATACAATTGGCTGATGCGGAAGGTGGGATGACTGAGTTTCGAGTATTTGTTAGGGAGTAGTTAGACTTTTGAACCAAGAAGTGAGTTAATTCAGGCAAAAAGCCCAAACATTTCTCGCTCGATTTTTTCCACGATAAAAGAGAAATCCTCCGGTCGCTCTACAAAGTCCAACTCATTCACATCTACGATGAGAAGTTTGCCTTCTTTATAGTTCCCAATCCATTCCTCGTAGTGAGAATTTAGGTTTTTGAGGTAATCGATCCGCATGGCGGTTTCGTAGGTTCTTCCACGTTTTTCGATTTGTCCGACCAGTTTTGGGATGTCAGCTTTCAGATAGATTAACAAATCCGGTGCTTTGACATGCAGTATCATAGAGTCAAACAAGCTCCGGTAGTTGTAATAATCCCGCTCAGTCATGAGCTTACTTTTGTACAGGTTGGCTGCAAAAATGTAAGCATCCTCGTAAATGGTCCGATCTTGAATGGTGGAGATCGGATTTTCCTGGATTTTCCGGATTTGATTATATCTGGAATTCAAAAAGTAAACCTGAAGATGAAACGCCCAACGCTTCATGTCCTCGTAGAAATCCGCCAGGTAAGGATTTTGATCCACCGCCTCAAACTCAGCCCTCCAACCATAATGCTTTGCGAGTTTTTCGGTGAGCGTAGTTTTTCCGCTTCCGATATTTCCTGATACTGCTAAATGCATGATTTCTGAATTGATAAGTTATTTGGAAAATCTGGAGGCGACTACGAGTTCCTTGTTTCCCGGGGTGTAGTGATAAAATCCCTCTCCGGTTTTCACTCCTTTGTACCCCGCCTCGACCATATTAACCAATAGTGGGCATGGTGCGTATTTCGGATTTCCAAAGCCTTCATGAAGTACTTTCAAAATCGAGAGGCAAACATCCAAGCCGATAAAATCCGCCAATTGAAGCGGTCCCATCGGATGGGCCATGCCCAGCTTCATCACTGTATCGATTTCTGAAACTCCAGCCACTCCTTCAAAAAGCGTGTAAATTGCTTCGTTGATCATAGGCATCAGAATCCTATTGGCCACAAATCCCGGATAGTCATTTACTTCCACCGGATCTTTGGAAAGGTCTCGCGAAAGTGCCATGATGGTTTTGGTCACTTCATCGGAGGTCGCATACCCACGAATCACTTCGACCAACTTCATGACCGGAACCGGATTCATAAAGTGCATTCCGATTACCTGCGATGGACGCTTGGTTACCGCTGCTATTTTGGTGATCGAAATAGAGGAAGTATTGCTAGCAAGGATGGCTTCTGAAGGGGTAAGTTGGTCCAACTGATGAAAAATATCCAGTTTCAAACCTAGGTTTTCTGTGGCTGCTTCGACCACCAAATCGGCCTTTTTCACTCCACCTTCCAAGCTTGTAAAAGTTGCGATCCGACCCAGTGAAGCCTCTTTTTCGGCTTGGGAAATCGCTCCTTTTGCTACCTGACGGTCCATGTTTTTCGAAATGGTAGCCAGGGCTTTTTCCAGGAATTCCGACTTGATATCCACGAGTGAAACTTGATAACCGTGCTGCGCAAAAACGTGGGCAATACCATTTCCCATGGTTCCTGAACCGATGACTGAGATAGATTTCATAAAACTTTGATTTCTAAGGGTAAACGTTATGATTTGGGTTTATTCTTACCAAAAAGGGGCTTTCTTATGGCTCAAAACTACGCTTAAGCCCTTCCATTTCCAATTCAAACCTGTCCTTTCCGACTTTGTTTGTCGGAGAATTGCGATGCCTCGACAGGATTAATTCCTACCTTTGGATCATGAAGGAATTAGGGCTGATCAGCAATCTCACAATAAACCGATTCACCGACTTTGGGGCCTATTTGGCCCTCAGTGATGGGGGAGAAGTACTTTTACCCAAAGGCTATCTCAAAGGAGAAGAAAAGGAAGGGGATGAGGTTGAGGTTTTTGTATACACAGACAGCGAAGATCGTCCTGTGGCTGTCACCCAAAAGCCTTTGGCTTTACTTGATGACTTTGCGGTTTTGGAGGCCAAAGAAGTGACCAAGTTTGGTGCCTTCATGGATTGGGGCTTGCCAAAGGATCTATTTGTGCCTAAGGGTGAAATGGCCAAAAACATGGAAGTAGGTCAAAAGTACCTGATCCGGGTATGTGCCGATTTCAAAAGTAATCGACTGATCGGCGTAAGTAAATACCGGGATTTTATTGATCCTGCGCCAAAGTACTATGAGCCGGGATATGAGGTCGAAGGCTTGATTTTTGAGAAAACGGAACTGGGTTACAAGGTTTTGCTGGAGGACCGCTATGAAGGTTTGATCTATGCTAATGAAGTTTTTCAACCCCTGGAAATTGGATCCAACAGAAAACTGTGGGTAAAAAAGCGTCGGGAAGACGGAAAATTGGATCTTCAGCTATTGCCAGTCGGTCGGGTAAAATACGATGAAGGATCAGAAAAAATCCTTTCTTTGTTGGAAGAGAAAGGATTTCTGCCGCTTCATGACAAGTCTGATCCGGCTGAAATCCAGGCAGTCTTGGGCATGTCCAAAAAGCATTTTAAGCAATGCATTGGACAGCTTTTCAAAGCCAGACAAATTGTGCTAAGTCCTGAAGGAATCTCCGTCAACCGGGATTAATCCAGCTTGAGAATATCGCTTGGCGTTTTGCAAAGGATTGCCTTGTTTTTGAATATCGCAATCGGAGATTTGATCAGGTAGGGAAAATTGGTCAGGATGTTTAGCCAACCTTCCTCGTCCCAGTCTTTGCCGGCGATGTGTCGTTGGTAGTCTGGATGGGCACGATTCAACAGGTCCTTTGGTCTTAAATTCAGGAGATTAAGAATTTGATCCCATTGAGTAGCTGTGATCTTCTCCTTGACCACATCTATTTCATTGACGAATTTGGTCAGGGATTTTGCGTAAGCTTTAGTTTGCTTATCGACTGTCTGAGTAGAACTATGGTAAAAATAGAGTTCTGAAGGGTGAAGTTTCATAGTTTTTGGATTTAGCAAGTTAAAAGGTACTAAAAAATTACAATTATTTGAAGTTCAATTCCTTGTAAAATTGAAGATAGATTTAGACAAATTTTCGAAAGAAAGTAAGACCGATTTTCCGGCTAACAAAAAACTGAAGGAAAAGCTCAAAAAAAGCAAGCCAAAAAACTTGGACGCTGTTTTTCATCATTTGCATGAGGAGACCTTCCGGCAGATTGACTGTTTGGATTGTGCAAATTGTTGTAAGACAACCAGCCCTATTTTTATTCGGACCGACATTGACAGGATTGCTAAATTATTCAGAATGAAAAGCAGTCAGTTTATCGATGAATACCTTCATCAGGACGAGGAAGGGGATTATGTGCTTAATTTTTTGCCATGTCCATTTTTAGGAGCTGATAATAAGTGTCTTGTCTATGAAGACAGACCCAAGGCCTGCCGGGAATACCCACATACAAATCGTAAAAACATGTTGGGAATATTGGATTTATCTCTGAAAAACACCCTGGTCTGTCCTGCGGTTTCCAAAATTTTTTACGAGATCGGCAAAGATTATAAGAAGTAAAACGTTTCTTTTGTTTTCTTAACAATCAAACCTATGAATAAACTATGAGCAAGCAGGATTCTCTTTTTCTGGGAGTAGATGTCGGAGGCACACACCTGAAGATCGGCTTAGTAGACAAGGAAGGAAATATGCTTGACTTCCAAAAAGAAGACACTACCCCATATAAAGATCATCCAGATGGATTTGGGAAGCGTTTTATTGAGGGCTTGGGAAAATACCTGGAAAAATATCCAGAAGTGGAAAAAGTAGGCATTGGATTGCCCGGAATGATTTCAAAGGATCGAACAACTCCCTTGGAAATTCCGGCAATCCCGGATCTGAATGGTTTTCCACTAAAGGAGGGTTTATCTGAAAAATATCCCAAGTATGAGTTTTTTATGGAAAACGACGCCGCTGCTGCTGCTATTGGTGAGTTTTACTATGGAAAAGGGGATGTGGCAGAGAATTTCCTATTCATTACCATGGGAACCGGAATCGGAAGTGCCTTGGTATTGGATGGACAGGTTTTTAAAGGATCCCGTGGAAATGCGCTCGAAATGGGTCACATGTTATCCAGAGGAAATGCCGGTCTGGAAACGCTGGTTGGAAGAAAGGGAATTCTTCGAATCATGGATAATCTGATTTCTGCTTATCCAGAAAAGGCCGGGGATTTAATCGGAAAAGAACTCGGTACGCATCTTTTGGTGGATACCGCAAAAACCGGAAATGAGGTTTCATTGATGGTTTTCAAAGAAGTGGCCCAAATTCTGAGCGAATCGATTGTTTCCACTATCAGAATACTGGATGTAACCGACGTGTATTTTGGAGGGGGAATATCAGCAGGTCTGGAATTTATGATGCCCACGATTGAATACAATACGAGGAAGTTTTTGACTCCATATTATGTGAAAGATCTCCGTCTCAAAAAAGCAACCCTGGAAAACAACGCTGGCACTTTAGGTGCCGCTGCACTATGCTTTATGGGTTCAGGGTTGTAATCGTTACTTCAGACACTTTACTGATTGCGTTCATTCTAAAAAGAACCCTCAGGGGTTCTTTTTCTGTTTCCAATCCTTCACAGTCCCCACTGGGTTCAATGAAGTAGAAAAAGAAGCTTTGGCTTTTATCGACCAATTCCACACGATCAGGCCTGCCAAAAGTCTTGATTAAAGCTTGATTATCAGCACCAAGAAACGTGTTTTTTACTGCTTGAAACTCCTCAAGCTCCTGCATTCGGAGTCCTTTGCAACCATCTCGATCCGATTTCCAGTTTTCAAGGTTTACCTTACCCGCGTCTAATGGACCGCTGCAAGAATAGCCTCCAATTAAAAGGAACAGCGCTGGTATTAGTTTTATCTTTTGCATTTTTATGGAATTGGTCGTCAAAGATGGTCTCAAAATTCGAAGCAATCATAAAACCATTCGAAAGAATTCAATATAATGGTTTTGTGATTCTGGTCAGCACCCTGAAATTCATGGAATTGTAAAATTCACGCCGGTAACTGGCAGAAATATCAGATTTTCGAACACATTTTTAGCCCTTTCGGTTTACCCAAATCGGTTATATTAGCAAATCAATCGCTCAAACTTATGTATTACAGATTTGGAAAAGCATTCTACTTTATCAGTATTCTGCTTTTTGTATTCTTCCTATTGTACTTTTACTCTGCACTCCCAGAGTCAGTTGGATTAAGTATAGATGAAAGTGGAGTTTTAAACAGAAATTGGGAGAAAGGCTCATTTTTTTACGCCATGGTTGGGGCATTTGTGATTTTCAATGCAATTATCCTTTACCCCCCCAAATCTTTAGAGACCAAATCCAACAAAAAGCTTCATCGGATCTTTCCGGTGGGAGACAGCTATCGTGATTATTTTCTGGCCTGGTTTTATTCGTTTGGAGGTATTCTCAATTTGAGCTTGGCACTTTTGGTGTTTTTTGTTCACTCGATCAATAATCAGGAGGAAATTGCAACCAGTCAGTTCACATTTTTCTTTTATCTGATGCCTGCTTTCCTATTAGTTTGGGTCATTGGATTGTTCGTACTGCTGATCGGAAAGTTCAAGCAGGTTCAAAAAGGAGTATAATCAAGGACTATGGCAGAACCATTCAACTATACAGAAGACAGTATCAAATCCTTGGATTGGCGGGAGCACATCCGCCTCAGACCAGGGATGTATATCGGTAAATTGGGTGACGGAAGTGCGCAGGATGACGGGATTTATGTCCTCGTCAAGGAAATCCTTGACAACGCCATCGATGAACACATGATGGGCTTTGGACGCATGATTGATGTCAAAATTTCCGAGCACAAAGTAGAGATCAGGGATTACGGGCGTGGAATTCCCTTGGGTAAAGTCATCGATTGCGTCTCCAAGATCAATACAGGAGGTAAATACGATTCGGGCGCTTTTCAGAAATCGGTAGGCTTGAATGGCGTGGGTACCAAAGCAGTAAATGCATTGGCAGACTTTTTCAGAGTTCAGTCCTTCAGGGATGGACAGTCTAAAATGGCTGAATTCGAAAGAGGAATACTGGTTAATGACCCACCTATCGGACCCTCCAATGAGCGAAATGGAACGAAAGTTATTTTCTCTCCAGATGGGTCTATTTTCAAAAATTATCATTTCATCCCGGAATACCTTGAAAATCAGATTTGGAACTATGCCTATCTAAATGCCGGACTGACTATAAATTTTAACGGTAAGAAATTTTTCTCCGACAGGGGACTATACGACTTGCTATCCAACAGGATAGACGAGGAAAGCATTCGCTATCCGATCATCCATCTCAAAGGAAATGATATTGAAGTAGCAATCACGCACTCCGGTTCTTATGGTGAAGAATACTATTCTTTCGTCAACGGACAGTATACAACGCAGGGAGGAACTCACCTGGCGGCATTTCGGGAAGCGATTGTGAAGACTATTCGGGAATTTTATAAGAAGGATTACGATGCGTCTGATATCAGACAATCCGTCGTGGCGGCTATCGCGGTTCGTGTTCAGGAACCGGTATTTGAATCTCAAACCAAGACAAAACTTGGTTCTCAAAGTGTCGGTCCTGATGGGCCTACACTCCGGACTTTTGTCAATGATTTCATCAAGACTGAGCTGGACAATTACCTTCACAAGAATCCAAGCGTAGCGGATGCGCTTCTGAAGCGGATTTTGCAGTCAGAGCGAGAGCGGAAAGAAATCTCCGGAATCAAAAAGCTGGCTAACGAGCGTGCCAAAAAAGCCAATCTTCACAACAAGAAACTGCGCGATTGTCGGGTGCACTACGACGATCCCAAGGCTACCGAAGATGTAAAAAATAATTCGATGCTGTTCATTACCGAGGGTGATTCTGCCTCGGGTTCGATTACCAAATCGCGCGATGTGCAGACTCAGGCTGTTTTTTCACTTCGTGGAAAGCCACTCAACTGCTTTGGGATGACCAAGAAAGTGGTGTATGAAAATGAGGAATTCAACCTGCTTCAGCATGCGCTGAACATTGAAGACGGAATTGAAAATCTCCGTTATCGTAAGATTGTCATCGCCACTGATGCAGATGTGGATGGAATGCACATTCGCTTGCTGATCATGACTTATTTCTTGCAATTTTTTCCTGATTTGGTGAAAAACGGGCATTTGTTTATCCTCGATACACCCCTGTTCCGAGTGAGGAATAAGAAGGAGACCATTTATTGTTACTCCGATGAAGAGCGGCAACGTGCGATTCACAAATTGGGAAGTAAACCGGAAATCACACGATTCAAAGGTTTGGGAGAAATTTCTCCCGAGGAATTCGGGACCTTCATCGGCGAGAATATTCGTCTAGATCCGATTATTCTGAATAAGGAGACCAAAATTTCAGATTTGCTGACCTTCTATATGGGTAAAAATACGCATGACCGGCAGCTATTTATCATTGATAATCTGAAGATTGAAAAAGACCTGGCATTGGACGATCCCAGGAAATCTGAAGAGAAAGAAGAAGTCGATGCTGCTTAAAATTTTAAATGATTATTTCCTGATCGGAAATATGATTTCGGTGGGTAGGGTATTATTGACCACCTACATTTATCAAAATTGGAGAGTATAAATGAGTGACGAAAATATCACAGTTGACAGTGGGGACGAAAATCTTCACACTTCCGTGCCGATCACAGGCATGTATAAAGAATGGTTCCTGGACTATGCATCCTATGTAATCCTGGAGCGGGCTGTTCCTGCGATCGAGGATGGCCTGAAGCCGGTACAGCGAAGAATTCTGCATGCCATGAAGGAGATGGATGATGGTCGATTCAATAAAGTCGCCAACATCATCGGCCAATCCATGCAATACCATCCGCATGGAGATCAGTCTATCGGGGATGCCATGGTCAACATGGGCCAAAAGGAACTGCTCATCGAGACACAGGGAAACTGGGGCGATGTCCGAACCGGTGACGGAGCCGCCGCTGCACGATACATTGAGGCCAGACTTTCTAAGTTTGCCTTAGACGTCGTATTCAATCCACAGACGACTGAATGGCAACTTTCCTACGATGGGAGGAAGCGGGAACCTGTCACCTTGCCGGTGAAATTTCCCCTGCTTTTGGCTCAGGGTGTGGAAGGAATTGCCGTTGGTCTATCTACCAAGATTCTACCCCACAATTTTATTGAACTCATCGAAGCTTCCATCGAAATCTTAAGAGGGAACAAGTCAAACGTTCTTCCTGATTTTATGACGGGGGGGATTGCAGACTTTTCCGAATACAACGAGGGGCATCGAGGCGGAAAGGTGAAAATTCGGGCACGGATTGAAGAAGAGGATAGTAAGACGCTCTTGATCAAGGAGATTCCTTATGGAGTTACTACAGATTCCTTGATTGATTCGATCCTTAAAGCCAACGATAAGGGAAAGATCAAAATCAAAAAAGTCGTCGATAATACCGCCAAAGACGTTGAAATTCAGATCCAATTGGCACCTGGCGTTTCACCGGATGTGACGATTGATGCCCTGTATGCATTTACAGATTGTGAGATTTCCATTTCTCCAAATGCCTGTGTGATCATCGAGGACAAGCCTGTTTTCCTTACTGTTAATAATATTCTGGAATACAACACTAAGCAAACCAAAGAACTGCTTAAAAAAGAACTCGAAATCCGTCGGGGAGAATTGATGGAGCGATTACTTTTTTCTTCTCTGGAAAAGATTTTCATCGAAAACCGGATCTACCGCGACATCGAAGAATGTACCACATGGGATGCCGTTTTGGAGGCGATTGACCGAGGGTTGGACCCCTACAAGCCGGACTTCTACAGAGAAATCACTCAGGAAGATCTCATTCGCCTGACAGAAATTAAAATTAAGCGTATTTCCAAGTTTGATGCATTCAAGGCTGACGAATTGATGAAGCGCCTTCAGGAAGAGGTCAAAGAGGTCAATTACAACCTGAAGCACCTGACTGAATACTCCATCAAGTACTATCAGAATTTGCTAGATAAATACGGAAAAGGTCGTGAACGGAAGACAGAGATTCGGGCTTTGGACACCATTGAGGCTACCGTGGTAGCTGCAAACAATGCCAAACTTTATGTCAACAAAATTGATGGTTTTGTGGGCTATGGGCTGAAAAAGGACGAGTTTATTTGTGATTGCTCTGATTTGGACGATGTGATTGTCCTTCGTCGGGATGGCAAGTTTATGGTTTCCAAAATCCAGGAAAAAGGCTTTATGGGAAAGGATATTCTCTACGCCGGAATTTTCAGGAAAAACGATGACCGGATGACCTATAATCTGATCTATCTGGATGGAGGCTCTGGCAGGTCAATGGTCAAACGATTCCAGATCGGTGGAATCACCCGAGACAAAGAATACGACTTGACCAAAGGCACCAAAGGAACCAAAGTCCTTTATCTCACTGCCAATCCAAACGGGGAAGCAGAACTCGTCACAGTTTACCTCACCCAAGGAGCCAAAGCACGGGTGAAAGTCTTTGATTTTGACTTTGCAGAGATTGAAATCAAGGGTAGGGGAGCAGGAGGCAATATTTTGACGCGCTATCCGGTCCGAAAAATTCAACTCAAGATGGAAGGAAAATCCACCCTTGGGGGAATCAATATTTTCTACGATACGGTAGTGGGTAGACTGAATACTGACCAACGGGGTAAATTAATTGGCAATTTCTTAGGGGATGATAAGATCCTCGTTTGCTACCGAAACGGTGATTACGAGCTTACAAGTTTTGAATTGACCAATCGTTATGAGCCCAAGGATGTGGTTCTGATTGAGAAGTTTGATATTCAAAAAGTGATTTCGGCTATTTATTTTGACGGAGGAACAAAAAACTTCTTTGTGAAGCGGTTTTTAATCGAAACTACCACGATCAATAAGCGATTTAACTTCATCACCGACCACAAGCAGTCCTACCTCAAAGTCGTTTCGACTTCAAGTCAACCGCAGGTTTCGGTGACCCTGACCAAAGGAAAAGAAGAAGAAGTCATGGAATATGACCTGGACATGCTGATCGATGTCAAAGGTTGGAAAGCGATCGGAAATAAGCTTAGCACTTATCCGGTGAAAGACGTTTCCCTGATTATCTCTGAAAAGGCTGAAGAAGAAGAATCTTCCATGGAATTAGAAGAAGGAAATGAAGAAGTAACCGATTCTGATCAAGAATTGGAGGTTGGAAGCAAAATTGACTTGAGCCCCAAAAAAGACGAAGACGAACAATTGGGGCTATTCTGATAGCTCCATTTATTCCAAATGGTTGAATCAATCCACAATAATGAATTTGATCAGGACCTTTTGAATTATTTAGGTCAGTTTATCACAGACCACAAAAAGTCAGTGATAGAAATGGTCCTGGCCAAGCGATCGCGACATTTGACAGTTGTTTTGGAGGATATTTTCAAACCGCATAACGCCAGTGCAGTAATCCGGACTTGCGACTGTTTTGGGCTTCAGGATATTCATATCATTGAAAAAACCAATCAATACAAGGTCAATCCCTTTGTGACAAGAGGGACGTCTCAGTGGATTGATTTACATAAATATTACAGGGAAGGGACAAATTCTGTTGACAATTGTTTTTCCTGGCTTAGGGAAAATGGATACCGAATTTATGGGACAAGCCCTTCTCCATCATCGATCTCTATTCATGAACTGCAACCGACTGAAAAATTAGCATTGGTATTTTGCAACGAACACGAGGGGATATCTGAGGAAGTCAAATCCAAAGCTGATGGACTTGTACAAATTCCGATGTTGGGGTTTACCGAGAGTTTTAATATTTCAGTATCGGCGTCTATTTTCCTCTATGATTTGGTGAAAAAGGCAGAGAAATTGAATTTGCCTGACTTTTACCTTTCGGAGTCTGAAAAAAATACGCTGCGCATGAAATGGTATCGAAGCCTAGTCAAGAACTCAGCAATACACGAGAAAGTGTACCTAAAAAACATTTCAAAAAATCAATAGCTATTTCTTTTTGAATAAATCCGAAAAAGGCTTTACAGTTTGTTTTTTGCCTGATCTTTTGGCTTTCTGACGCTGTCTTTGCTTTTTCTTTTGTTCTTTACTTTTCACTAAGACTGTTCTGGCGGAGATGCCTACCTGGCCCCGATAAAATTCCGATCTTCCTGCCAGGTTGATATTTGGCTTATAATCCAAAGAGATCACTGCATTAGCCACAGTCAATTCCACACCTGCGATCAAATCAACCCCCACCGTGGAGTTGCCATACGTATGGTCAATTTGCATGGTTTCTTCATTTTTGATGAAACTCTCCTCCTTTCCGAAACCAATACCACCTCCGTAATAGTAATTAAATCGCTTTGAAATGATTGGTCGATGGCGCTCAGCTAAAAGAGAAAAATTAGTATTTCTACTGAAATCAGATTGCAAAATTGCCTCCAAGGTAACTCTTTCCAATACCCGCTGCTGAACACTCAGTCCAACGGTTCGACTCAGTTCAGAATTTCCAAATCGAATTCCCATTGCAGTTCCGTAGCGTTGAGCGATAGCAGGAATGGCAACCTGAAATAAACAAAAGAAGAGAAAGAAGTAGAAGAATTTGAACATAAGGATCATTACAGACCTGCCCCTACTCAATTACCATTCCAATCCTTGTAAAAAGTGCCTAATCAAAAAAAAGAGGCTGTCTCAAAACTACCTATGTCACATTGAGCATAGTCGAAATGTGGTCAGATTAACTGAAAATGGCCTTCGTACTGCCCAACTCTCGTTGGTCAGGTGCTCAGGCTGACACATAGAAGCCTTATGGGACAACCTCTAAACTTAGGCTTCAGAAATGACGATCTTTTCAATCTTATCGCCTGCTCTGATTTCATCAATGACGTCCAAACCTTCCACCACTTTGCCAAAGCAAGTGTGATTTCTGTCCAAATGTGCCGTATTGGTTCGGCTATGGCATATAAAGAACTGAGATCCGCCGGTATTTCTTCCTGCATGCGCCATAGAAAGTACTCCACGGTCATGATATTGGTTTTCTCCGTCCAGTTCACATTTGATTTTGTATCCAGGTCCTCCAGCTCCGTTTCCGATCGGGCAACCTCCCTGGATCACGAAATTTGGGATGACGCGGTGAAATGTCAATCCGTCGTAAAATCCCTTATTTGAAAGGTCTATGAAATTTTGAACAGCGATCGGAGCATCCTTTTCATAGAACTCCACTTTCATAGTTCCTTTTTCTGTGATTATTTCTGCAGTTTTCATTTAGTTGAATTTCTGATTTGTGACAAAAGTGTCAAAAGACAAAGGTTGGCAAAAATAGGAGTTTGACTTAGTTTTTTATCAAGAATAAAAGAAAAGGGAGTGAAATTTCACCCCCATTTATTGATTAACCTGCAATTGGTGCTCCTTTTAAAATATCTGCGGATGCAAAATCTTTGAATTTCTCAAAATTAGAAATGAAGGCACTAGCAAGATATTGCGCCTTTTTATCGTATTCTTCCGGATCCTCCCAGGTGTTTCTGGGGTTAAGCACTTCATAAGGAACACCGGGACAAAGCTCAGGTACCATAAACCCAAAAACAGGATCTTTTCGGAAAGGGGCAAACTCTAGATTTCCTTCCAGGGCAGCCGTAATCATTGCACGGGTGTGGGCCAGTTTCATCCTTGATCCAATGCCGTATGGTCCACCTGTCCATCCGGTGTTGATCAGCCATACATTTACTTGATGTTTTTTCATTTTTTCACCAAATAATTTGGCATATTCTGTGGGATGCAATGGAAGAAATGCAGCACCAAAACAAGCTGAAAAGGTCAATTTAGGCTCTGTCACGCCCATCTCGGTCCCAGCGACTTTGGCGGTGTAGCCAGAGATAAAGTGATACATCGCCTGATTGCTGTCCAATTTTGAGATTGGGGGAATCACTCCAAAAGCATCTGCTGTCAGAAAGAAGATATTTTTTGGAATTCCGGCTATGGATGGGTTTAGTGCATTTGGGATAAAATGAATTGGGTAGGCGGTACGGGTATTTTCTGTGATGGATTTATTGGCATAGTCCACCTCTCGGGTTCCGGGTTTGAATCGTGTATTTTCCACGATTGCCCCAAACTTGATCGCATCGTAGATTTCGGGTTCTTTTTCACGGGTGAGGTCAATTACTTTGGCATAGCATCCCCCTTCAAAGTTAAAAACTGAGGTTTCGGTCCAGCCATGCTCATCATCTCCGATAAGTTGGCGTTTGGGGTCAGCGGATAGCGTTGTTTTCCCTGTCCCCGAAAGTCCAAAAAAGATGGCTGTATCGTCATCAATGCCCCTATTGGCCGAACAGTGCATCGAAAGGACATTTTTCTCATACGGTAGAATAAAGTTTAAGACTGAGAAAATTCCCTTTTTCATTTCACCGGCATAAGCTGTACCTCCGATGAGAATCATCCTTTTGGTGAGATTGAGAATTGCAAAATTCGGGTTTCTGGTGCCGTCTAGTTCAGGATCAGCTTCAAACTCTGGGGCACAGATTATGGTGAAATCCGATAGAAAGGACTTCAGTTCCTGTTTGCTTGGTCTGAGAAACATGTTGTAGCAAAACAGGTTATGCCAAGCCAGGGTGTTGATTACTTTCAGATTTAATTGATACGCAGGATCTGCACCTGCCTTGGCATAGCGGACAAATAAATCCTTGGAAGCGAGGTGATTTTTGACTTTAGCCAAGAGACTGTCAAACTTATCCTCATCAAAAGGAATATTGATGTCGCCCCACCATACCGCGTCACGGGTTTTATCATCCAGAACAATAAATCTGTCTTGGGGAGACCGTCCGGTAAATTTTCCTGTGTCTGCCATCAAAGCGCCGGTAGCCGTCAGGAAGGCTTCCCTGCGACTCAGCGCATGCTCGACAAGTTCTGCCGGGGTGAGATTGGTGAATACTTTTCCTTTGGTATCCACATCAGGCTGTGGGAAGGAAGAAATTGAAGGAGTCAGAACTAGGTCCTGCATAAGATATTGGGTTTATATTCTGAAAATCGTACCCCAAAATTAGACAAGTATTTTTAATTCAAAATCAAAAAAACCTCAAAATTTTGCTTTTCAATCGATTTCGAAAAAAAATCAGTTCCAATAATGATTTGGGTCATAAAATTGAAAACAGGCAAAATCCAAGCTGGTAAAAAAGACCGATTCCCAGGATAAAACCTTTCTTTTAGGTGATTAATCTTTGGAAAAAAGTTTATCATTGTGGATTGAATATTACCCAAACCTGACTGAAAATTGGAAAAACCACTATCTCCGGAATTTATTGGCCCAACTGCCTTCGGCCATCCAAAAGGATTGATGACATTGTTTTTCACAGAAATGTGGGAACGCTTTAGCTACTACGGAATGAGGGCTTTGCTCATACTTTTTATGACCAAAGCAATTGTTGATGGTGGGTTGGGATTTGATGATAAAACAGCCGGAGCTGTTTATGGGCTTTATACCATGGGTGTGTACCTTTTGGCTTTACCCGGTGGTTGGTTAGCAGACCGACTATTTGGTTTGAAAAAATCCGTCTGGTATGGAGGGATAATCATTGCTTTGGGACATTTCATGATGGCGCTGCCGGGAGTGGAGACTTGGATCAATGGTGCCTCAGGACCCAAGGATTCGTTAAGTACATTAGACACCACCTCGTTTTTTTTGGGATTGATCCTAATTGTTTTGGGCACAGGCTTATTAAAGCCAAATATCAGTTCGATAGTAGGCCAGCTTTATCCAGAGGGTAGTTCCAAGCGGGATGCTGGGTTTTCTATTTTTTACATGGGAATTAACTTAGGTGGATTTATCGCTCCACTTGCCTGTAGCACCGTCGCAGAATATGACATGCACATGGGATTTGGTTTGGCTGGTTTGGGGATGATCTTTGGGCTGATTCAATACAAACTTACAGGAAGCGCTCTTGCAGGCTTTGGTGAGGTTCCGATAGCAAATACAAGCCAGGAAATTGCTGATCGAAAGAAACTAAGATCCATTACCTCATTGATTGGATTGGTAGGTGTTACAGTCATTGCAGTTCTGTTTTCCGGAATTATTCCAATTGACGCTCCAGCCATTGCGGAAGCTTCAGGAACAGTGATTGCAGTGGTTGCTTTTGGGTATTTGGGGTATGTGATTTTCTTTGGAGGTTTAGATAAATCAGATCGAAACAAAGTCGGGGTCATCGCCATTTTGTTTCTTTTCTCGGCTATGTTTTGGTCGGGTTTTGAGCAGGCAGGCTCCACCTTAAATCTCTTTGCAGAACGCTTTACTGATCGTACCATTATGGGATGGGAAATTCCCACTGGCTATTTTCAGTCGATCAATTCTTTATTTATCATCATTTTTGCCCCCATATTCGCGGCATTGTGGGTTTGGCTTGGTAGGATAAATCTTGAACCAAGTTCACCTTTGAAGTTCACTTTTGGGCTCCTGCTACTGGGAATGGGTTTTTTTGTGATGTATTTCGCTACAAAAATTGCTGCCTCAGGGGACCTGGCGGCACCGACTTGGTTGATTATCACGTACATGCTGCATACCTTTGGCGAACTTAGTTTGTCACCGGTAGGGCTGTCCTTAGTGACCAAACTAGCCCCTAAGGGATATGGAGGTCAGATGATGGGCATCTGGTTCCTTTCGGTTGCCTTGGGTAACCTTTTTGCGGGAATCATTGCAGGAGAAGCAAGTGGGGGAACCGAAGAGGGACTTGCTGCTATGCCGGACCAGTTTATGATGATTGTCTATACGGTGATGGGATCGGCTTTGGTCTTGTTGCTCCTGACTCCTTTATTGAGGAAAATGATGGGGAAAGTCCACTAAAAGTAACTATTGAGATTCATTAAGAACCTGTCTGAAAAGGCAGGTTTATTTTGTTGGGTATAAGACGCTATCTTTTTAGCCGAATTCCAAAACGTTACTTTCTCAAAGTTTTGGAATCCTGGTTTAAGATTGCCCTTTCAGGATTTTTGGGAGCCTGGCCTCGACAGCTTTCGTTTAGATTTAAAACCTAATCCAGAAATGAAAGCGTTACTTCTTTCAATGAGATTTTTCAATTCTTGCACAAAAAAGCCATCTGAAATGTTCAGATGGCTTTTAGATTAAATCTTTCAAATCATACTATTGAATTGGCAGGTCATTCCCTGGAATGGCGTTTGGATTAACCAAAGGAATATTTGCCCCCCACTTCGAATTTATAGCATCTATAAATTCATTCGCAATGAATCCATGTGCCCGGCCATTAGGATGAACTCCATCAACGGAGAAACCTCCATTGGGTGGTACGATGCTGGCGGTGAGTGAAACTCCTCCAGAATTAACCGACCCCTCTCGTACACGATTGAGTAATCCCTTAATATCAACCAAAACTAACCGCTGAGGGTTAGCCTGAACAGCTGAAGCTATTACTCCATTGAATGCGTTGATTTTATCCTGTATTTCCGCCTGTTCAGTGCTCGTAAGGACAAACTGGTCCTCCACAGGAAAACTAACCCCTCTAACCACTTGAGGATTACCTCCAACAGGTTGACCTAGAGCCTGCGCTAATGTCAACGTTGATCTATCAGAAGAATTACTTTGTCTGATAGAAGGAAGACCAAATTGGGTAAGATCAGTTAAGTTTTCATCGGACATAAGATACCCATTTTGTCCAGCTGTAAAGTTGATCGTTCGCAATATACGCTCAGCCTCGGTAATTGCGCCCATAGCTTGAAGTTGCAATAAACCACCATTATATTGAGCAAATCCTTGATTTACAGCTGCAGCAGTAGGTCCATCGAGCGGAAGTGCATTCCACGGAACCAAATTGAAATAGGGTAAAACGTTCAAATCAGGAATATTGGCTACTGCACCTTTTGCATCTGGGTTTGCCTGTAGCATAGCTCCCAAGGCCAAGGTGAACCTCTGAGCGAATGCATCATTCGGAGTTAAGATCGCCGGATTGGAAGCTCCACCCACCGCATAACCCAGAACATCGCTACTTCCCAACCAGAAAGTAAAGAATGTGCCATTGGTTCCAAGTGCAGTCGCTGCATCCCCAATGGGGGTTGAGACGCCTGGATTACTTGCAAACCTTGCATAATAGGGATTAAAGGCGGGATTCTGAGGAACATTTGGCCCTCCAGTTTGAGGAATTAGAGCCAATCCAAGTGTCAATCCCGGTATCGAGAAGTTATTTAATTCGGCTTTATTTCCTGAAAAGGGACCAGGTAAATCCCCGGGTCCAATTGGCGCGGGGGAGGTTACCCCATTTACCGTTTTTAAGATAAGCCTACCAAGAATGGAATTACCGGGTCCTATTGCATAAAATCCATTCACAGAGTTGATAAGCGGCAAATTGAAATTACCTCCACCGAGGGATTTCATTTGATTTGTCATTTGGACTGCAAATGAATTACTTTGGCCTCTGTCATATAAGGCACCATCCATAAAACCCGCAGCAATCCCATCACCAATTACTATGGTACTGGCAAAGTTAGCTTCGCCGGAAGTGGGTTCGATTATCTCATTTACCGGAAACTCATAGGAACAAGATGCAAGGAACCCTACTGCTGGGAGGAATATATATTTTAAAATATTTTTCATAGGTATAGGGAATTTAATTTAGCAACTCATCAAACGTGATTGAGATATAATAAATCGCTCCAATGGTTGGGCCTCCGAAATTCAGGAAATACCTGTTATTGAGAACGTTTGAACCTCCAAGTTTGACAATGGATTTGATGGAGCTGACCTTATAGCTTAATTGCGCATCAAAATTAGAAACTGCCGGCACATCGCCTCTGGCAAATGATGACTCCCATCTAAAGGCCGTTTGGTATCTCCAGGCGACATTAAACCCTAGATTCTTTGTGATTTTTCTATTTCCAAATGTGACGTTACCCTTATGTTCAGGGGTATTGAAGTCATTCAAGAATCCCTCTGAAGGGGAGGTGATGAGTTTGTTGAAATTGTAATTACCTGAAAGTGTGTAGTTTTTAGGCAAATTAAATGTCAGTCCAAATGCTGCACCGTGAGCTTTTACATTTCCATCTGTAAAATTGGTATAAGTCTGAAATGTATTTTCACTTCCGGGAGTTGTGATTGGAGTCAAAAGCGTGGGAGCGTTTACTGCATTTATCGCCAATTGGTCGCCATTTGCAGGCATAGGGAAGATTGGTCCCGGAGCTTTTCTAACAGCATTTTGCGTGATAAAGTCATTATACACATTGTAGTAATAGGCAAAGTCAATTAATATCTTGTTGTTGTTTAACAAGCTTTTGTAACCAATTTCAATTGACCGTACTTGCTCTGGTCTCAATTCCGGAAAATCCTCTGCAGAAGCAGGTTGTAGCAAACTAGTCGCTTCTGGAGAAACTGGGCTTGCACCTGCGCCTACTTTTGCCACATACTGTTCTACAGATGCCAAGGTGAAGGCATTGGTGAAAATATCATATTTCTCTCTGTAAAATGGTAAGCCACCAATAAGCCGTGCAGAGACTACATTGAGATCAATATGTTGTGCCTGTGTAGTCGGCATTCGGAAACCAGTCTGATAGGATAATCTGAAATTGTGGTTTTTCTCAGTTAAAACCCCGGAAATTCTTGGACTGAATTGGCCATCAAAATTCTCGTTTTTATCGTATCGAATGCTCCCACTGATTTTTAATTTTTCATTCAAAACTCTCTTTCCGGCTTGGACAAAAGCTCCATATTCTGAAATGGTGATATCATTTCCTTCCACATCGGCAAAGATGGTCCCGTTAGATTGCAGATCATAAACCCGGTATTGCGCTCCAACCTGGAGATCTAGAAAATCAATTTCCTCTCTGAAATCATACTGGCCTTCTGCCATGTACATTCTGGATTTATCATTGAACAAGGAACCTTGTGGGATAAATTGCCCTCTAACTTCCCTGGATGCATTCTCGTACTCAGGTGTACCTGGCAGGTATCTTCCTGTATCAGCAGCACCTCTGGCGATTGTATGCGCTGCTGCTTGTTGTTGACTCGTACCCATTGTTCCTGGAGCAACACCTTGTCCAGCTAATGCTCCCATGTAATTCAGCGTATACTCGCCAAACCAGGAAGCATTGTTCTTCCACATGGAATTAATATTGACACCGGTTAGATCCGCAATAAAAGATTCGCCAGAGTTTTCAATTGTGGTATATCCTCTCAGGAAGTAATTTGAACCCCTCAGCTCTAGTTTATGCTGAATGATTTCAAAATTTCGAAGAGAATAGCGTTGCGCACCGGTGTAAACCGAAGTACCGGCACCATAATTCATCGTGTAGGAAAGCTCAGAACGATCACTCACTCTGTAATGAAGTGCACCGTTTACTTTATAATTTTTAGCTCCGTAATCCACCAAAAAGCGCTCGTCGTATCCTGTTCGGGACACAATTTGATCAGGAATACTATTTAAATATCCACCTAGTCCCAAAGCCGTTGCTGTTTCGCGAATTGGCCCCACATTTCTAAGCAGACCAATATTATTTGCAACCTCATCCCCAAAAACGTGAACTCTATTGGCTCCTGGGTTAAATGGAAGGTCACCTTGGGAAGAGAAAGCGAGATCTGTTTGATCCGTACCATACCAATCCTCTGCCTGCATAAATGAAGCATTTATTTTGAAAGCAAATTTGTTGTTGAAGGCCTTGGCATAACGAATTGAACCTTCATACATGGGTTGAGGACTGGTGGGTTCTCCAGCTGTTCCACCAAAATGATTAAATCCCTGCTTGTAAAATGCACTAAGGCCTTGATATTCAAATGGGCTTTTACTGTTCACCAGAAGAATACCGTTAAAGGCATTAGGTCCATAAAGTGCAGATGCTGAACCGGGGATGAATTCCACACTTTCCACATCCAATTCTGAAGGCCCGTTTAGGTTGCCAATAGGGAAGTTCAGTGCGGGTGCCTGGGTATCCATCCCGTCTGTAAGTTGGACAAACCGGGTGTTTCCTGTTGAATTAAATCCTCTTGCATTTACAATTTGAAAATTGATAGAGGAAGAAGTGACATCCACGCCTTTAAGATTTGCAATAGCCTTATAATAGGTGTCAGCCGGTGTATCACGAATAGCGAGAATATCCATCTTTTCAATGGAAACCGGAGATTGCAAAATACTCTCTTCCACCCTGGAGGCCGAAATCACCACCTCTTGCCCAAGCATGGTCTGCTCAGCTAACTGGACTTCCAGATTTGATAGATTTGCATTTGTGATTTCAAGTTCCTGAGGTGAATAACCTACCATCGAAAACACCAAAGTTAATGGTGGATCCTGTGCTACGTTGAGTGTAAATTTCCCTGAAAGGTCTGTAATCGTTCCAATGACCTTTCCTTTTACGAGGATGTTTACCCCAACCAAGGTCTCTTTGGTGTCTGCATCAGTCACCGTTCCTGAGATGGTTGTCTGGGCGAGTGCCAGGCTGGTTCCCAAGGAAACCAGAACCATAAGTGATAACACTGCCTCCCAGATTTTTTTTGTAAATTTTTTCATAGGCTATTTTGTGTATTTATTATGGGGGATTAAATTTTGAGGTTATTGGGCCTTCAATTCTTCGAAATTTATAGTAAAAACCGAATTTTCAATTTTTCCCAACTAAAAAAAATTGGTGATTTTCATTTTGAAAATTTGTCAACTATTGGAAACTGGAGAACTATCTCAGAGAATTAGAAATTTTTAATGACTTCTATTATCAATACTTAACCTCTCTCTTCATTTTATTAAAAAATCCAAAATCCATCTCACACATTATGATTTTTTAGACAAAAAAAAGACCTGATTTTCATCAAGTCTTTATAGATTTTTTTGATTTAGGTCAAGAGCTTTTTTTGTTCTCTTCATTGACATGAAGGACCAATCTGTCACACAATTCTTTTATTTCCTCAGCCATAAATTCATCCCCGGTACTATTCAGGATAGTCTGAGCCATTCCTCCCAGAATATCGATGTAGAAGCGCTTCATTTCCACTACTGACATCTCTTCTGTCCATAGATCAATTCGAAGTGTGGCATGATTGAGATTATCCCAGACATTTACGTTGATGCTCTTAGTAGATTCAAGTCCCTCGGATTCTTTATCCGTTGCATCCCATTGGATGGTCTTGGGGAGATTTTGCTCATCCAGCTCAATCTGGAATTTGATTTCTGATATCTTCATTCATTCCAATTTTATCGGTGAACTTGAAATTGATTTTTCAAGTTCCCGCTCGTAGATTTATTCAAAAGTCATTTCGGGTATTTCTCCTTCAATCAGGATTTTTCCGGCAGTTTTTGACCGAATTTCTTCGACCGAAACCCCGGGTGCTCTTTCCTTAAGGATAAATCCTCCGTTTGGTGAAATTTCCAGCACTGCTAGGTCTGAAACTATTTTTTTTACACATTTTATTCCTGTAATGGGGAGTGTACACTCAGCCAATAATTTGGATTGCCCATCCTTTGAGCAATGCTGCATTGCGACAATTATATTTTTGGCAGAAGCTACCAAATCCATTGCTCCACCCATGCCTTTGACCATTTTTCCGGGTATTTTCCAGTTGGCAATGTCGCCGTTCTCCGACACCTCCATGGCTCCCAAAATCGTCAGATGAACATGTCCGCCCCGGATCATGGCAAAAGATTCAGCAGAATTGAAAAGCGCTGATCCTGGGACCATGGTGATCGTTTGCTTTCCTGCATTGATCAGATCTGGGTCTACTTTGTCTTCAGTGGGGAAGGGACCTATGCCTAAAAGTCCATTCTCGGATTGGAGAACTACATCGAGATTTTTAGAAATGTAGTTTGCTACCAAGGTAGGGATTCCAATTCCCAGGTTAATATATTGCCCATTTTTCACCTCTTTGGCTATTCGCTTTGCGATTTGTTCTTTAGTCAGCATAGTTCAGTGGGATACGGTTCGTTGTTCAATCCTTTTCTCATAGTTCACACCCTGAAAGATCCGCTGGACATAGATTCCGGGAGTATGGATTTGATTGGGGTCCAATTCACCCGCCTCGACCAATTCTTCTACTTCTGCGATGCAGATTTTACCGGCAGCTGCCATCATCGGGTTGAAGTTTCTGGCAGTTCCTTTGAAAATCAGGTTTCCTGCGGTATCACCTTTCCATGCTTTCACAATCGAAAAATCTGCTCTGAGCCATCGCTCCATCAGGTAAAGTTTGCCGTCAAATTCACGAATCTCTTTTCCTGTAGCCACTTCAGTCCCGACACCCGCGGGAGTAAAAAAAGCGGGAATTCCAGCACCTCCAGCTCTTACACGCTCTGCCAGCGTACCTTGAGGAATCAAATCAACCTCAAGTTCACCACTCAGTAACTGACGTTCAAATTCTGCGTTTTCACCGACATAGCTGGAAATCATCTTTTTGACCATCCGCTTTTTGAGCAAAAGTCCAATCCCAAAATCATCTACTCCGGCATTGTTAGAAACGATGGTTAGGCCCGAAATGGGTCTTTCCAGAAGGGCCTGAATGCAATTTTCGGGAATGCCGCTCAGACCAAAACCTCCCATCATCAGCATACAATGGCTGGGGATGTCTGCGACGGCCTCGGCAGCATTTTTTACAGTTTTATTTATCATGGAAATTTGGGTTTATAGTAAAGATCTTGCAGTTAATTGATCCTGTACAAGCTGCTTTTTCAAGGCTTCCAGGTTTTCAAACTTTTGCTCATCTCTGATAAATTCGCGAAAATAAATGGTTATCTGCTTTCCATAAAGGTCACCCTGAAAATCAAACAGGTTGGCCTCGACGGTCATTTTGGTTCCATCGACGGTTGGCCTGTTACCGATATTTAACATGGACTTGTAGATACTTTCGTCAACAGAAGCTTCCACTGCATAAACGCCGTCTTTTGGGATAAGTTTGTAGTCGTTGGGAACGTGAATGTTAGCTGTAGGAAAACCGATAGAACGTCCAATCTGCTGCCCTTTGATCACAATTCCATTCAATTCATACGGCCTGCCCAAATAAGTTGCTGCGGTCTTGACATCTCCTGACTCCAGTGCTTTGCGTATTTTGGTACTGGAAACCCCAATTTCCTCAACATCCTGACGGGAAATCTCCTCCAGCTCAAAGCCAAATTCGGCACTGTTGGATTTTAAATAGTCAAAGCTTCCTTCCCTGTTTTTTCCAAATCGATGATCATACCCGATCACCAATTTCCTGGTTTTTATGGCGCCGATCAGGACTGTTTTGATAAATTCCTCCGAACTCATCTGCGAAAATTCCTTGGTAAACGGAATAGTGACCAGGTGATCTATACCAAATTGTCTAAGAAGTTTTGCCTTTTCTTCGAAAGTACTGAGCAATCTCAAATTGTGTTCGGTAGAATAGAGCACCAATCTGGGATGTGGCCAAAAAGTCAACAAGACAGTTTCTCCCTGAATGGATCGGGCGATTTCACGTATTCTGTTCAGGATCTTCTGATGGCCTAGATGAACTCCGTCAAACGTGCCTGAAGTGACTACTGCGTTTCTGACAGGAGTGAAGCCTGCTAATCCCTCATAGATTTTCATGGGAGCGCGCTTTAATTTTTTCTACCAACTCGGGCAAGTTATGAGCATCTGAGACCAAAAAATCTCCAATTCGGGTTCGCCTCAAGGAATTCATATAAGCCCCTACACCCAAAATCTCACCAAGATCACGCGCAAGGCTCCGAATATAAGTTCCTTTGGAACAGGATATTCGAAATCGAATTTCATTTGAGTCAAATCCTGTAATCTCAAACTCTCTGACTTGGACAGGTCTAGCTTCCATTTTTACCTCGATCCCTTTTCGGGCTGATTCATACACTCGCTTTCCATCTACTTTGATCGCGGAATGCATGGGAGGAATCTGGGAAATAGCACCAGTCAATTGTGCTGCGGCAGCCCTGACTTGCTCCAAAGTAATAAAAGATGGGTCAGCAACCGGGATTACAGGCTTTTCCAAGTCAAATGACTCAGTAGTTGCTCCTATTATGAAAGAACCGGTATATTCCTTTTCCTGACCCATGTAGGTTTCGATCTGTTTAGTCTGTCTGCCTGCACAGACAATTAATAAACCGGTGGCCAAAGGATCAAGCGTACCGGCATGGCCGACTTTTTTGATACGCAGGGCATTTCTCACTTTTTTCACCACATCGAATGACGTCCATTCCAATGGTTTATCTATCAGAAATACTTCTCCGTACGCTTCTTGCTGCATGTTTTAAAAATTATACAACTCTCTGAAGGAGAATTGAAAAAGGAAGATTTAGCTTTTCTCAGACTTTGCGAAAATCGCATAAAACTCAAAGATAAAGCCTGATAATACGATGATCGGGCCAATGGTCAATCCCAACACACCATTACCGTGGGGCTGACCATCCAAGCCAATGATAATAAAACCCAAGACGATCAGTCCGAGACCAATCAGCATGAGTTGGTAGTTTTTCTTGGAAAAAGGAAAAGGTGTGTTGCACATAATTAGTATAATTCGTCCAGGGACATGTTTAAATATTTGTTTACCGCTCTCAGCGTGCTAAATACACTCAAAATACCACCCACCAAGATCAGTCCGCCAAAAAGAATCAGCAACATTTCCTGGTTTTGAAGCATGGCAAATCCCTCAATATTGGCTTTGGTATATTGTACCAATCCAAAGAGTATAATCGATGCCAAAGCCCCGGCGATCATTCCAAAAAGAAGGGCCCGCATCAGAAATGGCTTTCGGATAAAACCTCTCGTAGCACCTACCAATTGCATGGATCGGATCAAAAATCGCTGGGAAAACAGCGCAAGTCTGATGGTATTATTGATCAGCATGACCACAGTAATAATGAGAATTAAAATGAAACCTCCCATTACCAAGCTGACTTTGAGTAGGTTTTTATTGATCGATTCGACGAGGTCAGTCATGTACGAAACTTCAAAAACCCCCGGAATTGCTTCCAGATCTTTTGCGATCGTTTCCAATTGTTCAGAAGTCTGAAACTCCTCCGCTATAGTAATAACATAACTGTCCCTGAGCGGATTATCCTCGAGGAATTTGGTGAAATCCTCACCGGTACTTTCAATAAATGTGGCTGCAGCCTCTTCGTCAGATATAAACCTCAAACCAACTGAATCCGATTTGGTCAAGATGAATGGTCTGCCGGAAATGTTTTTTTGAATTTCTTTCAGCTGATCTTCCGGAAGTCCCTTATCCAGGAAAACCTGAATCTCAATATTTTCACGGATCATTTTCGTTAATGTCCTTGCTTGAATCAAGATCACTCCGAAAAGTCCAACAATGAAGAGTGATAGGGTAGTGCTGAAGAGTACACTGCCAAACTTAAAATGTCCAAGTGTTTTTTTTGTTCGAGCGGGGTTAGCCATAGTTGGGTAATTCAGTTCAAAAATAGGAAAGCCAAGCGGATTTAACCAATCGATGTGCCAGAAAGGATGTGGATGATTTTTTCGGGTGTGATTCCCCAAATAGTATCCCCATCTTTTGGCTTCACCAATGCCAAACCGGTGAAATTGCCGAAAGCGGGAAGAATAAGTCGGGATTTGGATAAGTGGAAACAGGGGATTCGAACCGTTTGTCTTGCTTTTCCTAATAATCTGACTCCCGGATGGATGTGTCCACAGAGATTCAGATGTCCGGTGGGAATACTCTCCATAGGCTCATGGGAAAGTAAAATCTTGCCAATAGACAAGGGTTCATTATGAATTTTTAACGAAGACTGATGGTAAGCTTGAGGAGAAAGGACATCGTGATTTCCTTTTATCAAATGAAATTCAGTAGTGGGAAACCGACTCAAAAAAACGTTGAAATAATCCCATTGACTATTCCAGTCTGAATGAAATAAATCGCCGAGAAAATACGTTTGAGTTGGCTGAAGTTCTTCCTGAAGTTTATTCAACTGAGACAAATCTGCGTCATGAATCGGTTCGGGTATCGGAATTCCTGACTTTCTGAAATGAGCCGCTTTTCCAAAATGCAGGTCAGCAATCAATAGGACCTTTAAAGCCGGCATCCAAACTGCTTTTTCTTTCCTAATGGAAAGTGCAATTCCATCAAATTCGAAGGAAACTTGGGTGAGGTTATTGATTGAATTATTTACTTCATGCATAATAGTTTCAAAGCTATCCGTATTTGAGGATATCAAAATTTAATTTTCATGAAATCGAGCAGGACGAAGATCGTCACACACTGGGATGCCCCGATAACTTCGGGGAAACCTTGCGAGATTCCATGTGGCCTTTTAGAAAATTATAAACACATGAAAAAAAGACAAATAGTTTCACTTCTCGTGGTATTGGTCCTGGGTTTGGCCAGTCAAGCTCATGCACAAACAGAAAACAAAATCCTGGGGCTTTGGTACAATACAGAAAAGACAGCACAAGTTGAAATTACCAAAAAGGAATCGGAGTACATTGGAAAAATCGCTTGGCTAAAAGACCCTAATCCGGATGGTAAGCCTGCCACCGATAGGCAAAATTCCGATCCGAAAATGAGACAGCGCACGTTGATGGGATTGCCTATTTTGAAAGGATTGAAATACTCAGGAGGAGTGTGGAAAGATGGTGAAATCTACGATCCAAAAAATGGTAAAACCTATTCCTGTGAATTGAAACTCAAATCAGATTCGGTATTGGAAATGAGAGGATATTTAGGCTTTTCATTTGTGGGCCGAACGGTAGAATGGACAAGGGTAAAATAAAAAAAGCGGGTAAGCCGCTTTTTTTATCGTTGTTCAAGGTAAAATGATTGGAGAAAATAGGCCAATTGTTCAAACTCAATCAGAAAAGCATCGTGACCAGCAGTTGATTTTATCTCCTTGTACGTGCCACGTTTTACTTTTTGACTGATGAATTGGCATTCTGATGAAAGAAAAAGAAGGTCTGAATTAACGCCAATACTCAAGACTTTGGCCTCAATTTTCCCTAAAGCAATTTCTACGCCTCCTCTTCCTCTTCCGAGATCATGACTGTCCATCGCTTTGGAGAGTGTCCAATAGGAGAGCGCATTAAATCTTTTGGCAAGTTTTTTCCCCTGATATCTGAGATAAGATGAAGCCCTAAACCCATCTGTCTTTTCTTCCCGTTCGCTTTGCTTGATCAATAAGTCATCCGGATGACGATAGGTAAGCATAGCGATAGCCCTGGCAGTCTCCAAACCTTTGCTACCGGCCAGTTCATGGCATTCTCCCCAGGTACAATCCGATTCGATTGCCATCCGCTGGGTCTCATTAAAGCCGATAACCCAAGGTGAAGTTTTTGCGGTAGAAGCCAAGATAACAGCATTGTCGAGTTTTTGACCTAAAGTCAAAGCCCATTCCAGACAAACTTGTCCTCCCAGGGAACCACCGATCAAGGTCTGGATTCGTTCGATCCCCAGGTGTTGTCTTAAGCGCTCCAAACTTGCCGCCAGATCTCTTGTGGTTACTTGAGGGAAATCATAGAAATAAGGTATCCCGGTATCGGGATTTTCGCTGAAGGGATGAGTAGATCCATAGCAACTTCCCAGGAGGTTTGCACAAATAATGAAATGTCTGCCGGGATCGAAAAACTTATCTTCTCCGATAAGGCCATTCCACCATTCTGCTGCATTAGAATCTCCTGTAAGTGCATGAACTACCCAGATTACATTGGACTTTTTCGCATTCATCTGTCCGTAAGTGGTGTATGCGAGGTCAAATTTTCTGAGTACCTCGCCCGACTCCAATTGTAACGGTTCGGTCGAATGGAAAACTTCCTTGGCCATAGTCAAATCAGCATATTGGCTTGTTAAATTCATTGGGGAAATCAGATTTTTTCGAATGCCTGCTGTAAATCAGCTTTGATATCATCAATATGTTCAATGCCAAGTGATATCCTGAGTTGGGTAGGCGTCACTCCGGCTGCTTTTTGCTCTTCTTCAGAAAGCTGCTGATGCGTAGTGGCAGAGGGTTGAATAATCAGCGTTTTGGCATCACCGACATTAGCTAGGTGGGAGATCAGCTCCAGATTATTGATGAAAGCAGAGGTTTGTTCTTTGGTTCCTTTGATTTCAAAACTCAACACCCCACCGAATCCATTTTTCAGATATTTCTTTCCCAAGGAATGATAGGGTGATGAAGCGAGCCCCGGATAGTTCACTTTTGAAACTTTAGGATGCCCTTCGAGCCATTGGGCGATTTCCAAGGCATTCTCTACGGTTCGTTGAACCCGTAGCGAAAGGGTTTCTATTCCCTGAATTAAAAGAAATGAGTTAAATGGACTGATCGCAGGACCAAAGTCCCGCAATCCTTCCACTCTTGCCCGTATGGCAAAAGCAATATTTGGCAGTCCCAGCGGATTATTCTCTCCAAAGACTTCCCAGAAATTCAAGCCATGATAGCCTTCAGAAGGCTCCGAAAATTGCCGGAATTTGCCGTTGCCCCAATTGAAATTACCTGCATCTACTAGGATACCGCCGATTGAAGTTCCATGACCTCCAATCCATTTTGTAGCAGAGGAAACCACAATGTTGGCACCATGGGCGATGGGTTGAAACAGATATCCTGCAGCACCGAAGGTGTTGTCCACTATCAATGGAATGTCATGTTTTTTGGCTAAAGCAGCGATGGCATCAAAATCGGGAATGTTGAATTCCGGATTTCCGATCGTTTCCAGATAGATAGCCTTTGTTTTAGAATCAATGAGTTTCTCAAATGCCTCTGGTGAATCCCCTTTGGCGAACCGGGCATCAATTCCTAATCGCTTGAATGCAACTTTGAATTGATTGAAAGTACCGCCATACAGAAAAGAAGTGGAAACAAAATTGTCTCCTGCTTCCATGATGTTATTCAGTGCTAAAAACTGCGCAGCTTGGCCTGATGAGGTTGCCACTGCCGCGACTCCCCCTTCTAGTGCTGCAATTCTCTTTTCAAAAACATCCGTGGTAGGATTCATGATCCGGGTGTAGATATTTCCGAATTCCTTTAATCCAAACAGATTTGCCCCGTGCTCTGCACTGTTGAAGATGTAGGAGGTGGTTTGATAAATGGGAACTGCTCGTGAGTTGGTAGCAGTATCCGGTGCTTGTCCTGCGTGAAGCTGGAGTGTTTCGAATCGATAGTTTGCTGTCATGATAGAACTAGGTTAAACGGTTAGAGAAAAGGAAAATAATAATTAAGTATTTAGTTAAAAGATAGAATTTTGGGAGGTAGCTGCCAATAGAGCTTACATCGAACTGCCAAAAATAGCGTGGCATTTGACCGAAGGTCCAATAAATAAGAGAAGGGAATTGATCGATTCATATTGCGAAGAATTTATAGTTCCAAAAGAGAATACCTCGTTCGGCAGGAATTGGCACCTTTCCTCCGTTGTGGAAGGTTGCCAGAGGGTCAATGAGCCTGTCTCTCGCCTCTTCTGTATAAATCCTCACACTTAAAAAGTGAAAAGATATTCAAATAAAAATCCGAAAACTGAGATTTCAAAATTAAATCACAGATTTCGGGATGAATTTTAATTAAAGTTCTGAATCCTCGTATCGGAAAATAGGATGAATAGCATCCAAGTCGGGCTTGATGGTGACCAATTCATTTACAATACCATCAGAAAGACTATAAACCCAACCGTGAACCTCTGGACCATTTCTGGATTTCCAGGCCTTTTGAATGATGGAAGTCTTGATCAAATCCTGACATTGTTCGAGGACATTTAATTCCACGAGCTTATTGATTTTCTCAGAGTGGGAATGCTCTTTATCTATTTCTTCCTGATGAGTTTTATAGACTTCTTTGATGTTTCTAAGCCACTTGTTTATTAAGCCAAAAGACTTATTGGTCAATGCTGCATCCACGCCACCGCACCCGTAATGTCCGCATACGATGATGTGCTCTACCTTGAGGTATTCTACCGCATATTGTAGAACAGAAAGCATGTTTAGATCGGTTTGCACGACCATATTTGCGATGTTCCGGTGAACAAAGATCTCACCCGGATCTGTCCCTGTGATTTCATTTGCAGGCACCCGACTATCCGAGCAACCGATCCAAAGAAATTTGGGTTTTTGTTGATGTGCCAGTCGTTCGAAATAGTTTTTGTCAAGTTGTATTTTTTCTTCCGACCAGGCCTTGTTTTGAAGAAGTAATTTTTCGTAAGGATTCATGCAGGTTGTTTTAAATTATAATTAAATCCCTCAATTTCTATTTTGATGTTTTTTTCATAAGAAGATTCGATAAAATCATTTAATACATCTCTAATGTCTTGATCAATGAATTTGGCTTTAAATGCATTAATTACCACAAAACTATCTTCAGGAATTGTAGCCAATTTATTTTTTAAAGGGGCTTTGTTTAAAAAAGAAACATCCTTGTGAAGTTTAAGTAGGTAGTTACCATTCCTTTCGGTAAGCGTGATTGCCTCTTGGAAATTTGTTTTAATTACGAAAAACATTCCAACAACCATTCCTATCCCAATTCCCATCAATAAATCTGTAAACAGAATCGCAAGAATGGTTATTACAAAAGGTAGAAACTGATCCAATCCCTTTTCCCATTCGTGGACAAAAATGGAAGGCTTTGCCAGCTTGAATCCTACAATGAATAAAACTGCCGCAAGGCAACTGAGTGGAATTTTATTCAACATAGCAGGTATGGCCAGAACCAAAACCGCCAACAAAATCCCATGGAGGATAGCTGATAATTTTGTTTTTGCACCTGAAGTAATATTGGCAGTAGTACGTACAATTACTGCAGTCACTGGTAATCCACCGATCAAACCGGAAACTGTATTTCCCACTCCTTGCGCGACTAATTCACGACTTGCTGGACTGATCCTTTTTTGGGGATCCATTTTGTCGGCAGCCTCCAAGCTTAGAAGGCTTTCTATACTCCCGATGATTGCAAGAGTAACGGCAATAACCCAAAAGTTACTGGTAGTAATCAAACTGAAGTCAGGAAAAGTAAAAAGCGACCCTATTTCATTAAAACCACCCAAAACCGGAATCGTGACCAAATGTTCATCTTTCAAAATCCATTCAGGTTTAATAAAACCATAAAATTGATTTATTACTATTCCTGCCAACACTGCCCAAAGTGCCGCTGGCACCGCGCTTAAAACTTTGTTGTGTTTTATTTTGGGATGATCAAAACCAATCAAAATGGCTAAAGCCACAATCACAATAGGTATTGCCCCTGGACTGAAATACTGAATTGCTAGCCAGATTTCCGAAAAAGTGTTTTGATTATCCAATTGCTTAAAAGCCAAATCGCCCATTTGATCTTTGTCGTATCCGAGTGCGTGGGGGATTTGCTTCAAGATCAAAATTAAGCCAATGGCGGAAAGCATCCCTTTGATCACAGAATGAGGGAAATAATACCCTAAGATGCCGGCTTTGACTAATCCAAGGCCCAATTGAATCAGACCCGCTATCACCAAGGTTGCAAGAAATAGCTGGAACGTACCCAATGAGCTGATAGAATCCAAAACAATTACCGTAAGCCCTGCAGCCGGTCCACTTACACTCACCTGTGAACCGGATAATACACCAACAATAATACCTCCTACGATCCCAGCGATTAACCCCGACATGGGGGGAGCTCCACTAGCAACTGCAATTCCAAGACAAAGGGGTAGGGCTACAAAAAAAACGACCATGCTTGATTTCAGATCATATTTTAAGTTGCTTCCAAAAAGTTTGTTCATATTAAGTTTTGGGGTTGATTTTTTATTGATAAAAGACAATATGGCCAAAAATAAAATAATTAAAAGGAAACCCTGAAAAAATTCGATGAGTGGGAATATTATTTTATTTCAATAAATCAAGAATTCTTTGATCAATCTTTTCGAAATCAAAGGATTTGGTGGCTGACTTCATTTTTTCAATAATCTCCTTCAGACATAAATTCCCGATGCTTCCCTCGTGGGTGTGATTAAGTTGGTCTTGTTTGGGAGCAAATTGCCCAGCTTCTATTTCCAAACCGACCTGCTTGTAAGCATCACGAAAAGGGACTCCATTCAAGACCAATTCATTCACAACTTCCACGGAGAAAAGATGCTTATAAAACGGATCTTGAAGAATGTTCTGACGGACTTTGATTGATTTTAGCATAAAAGTCGTCATCGTCAGGCAGGACTTAAGTGTCTCAATACCTGGAAAAATCTCCTCTTTCAATAATTGTAAATCCCGATGATAGCCAGTGGACATATTTGTCAACATATAGCCGACAGTAGTGGAAATTCCCTGAACCTGATTGGTTTTGGATCGAATCAGCTCAAAAACGTCCGGATTTTTCTTATGAGGCATGATGCTGCTTCCCGTAGTCAAATCATCCGGAAAAGTGATAAACGCAAAATGCTGATTCATGAAAAGACAAACATCGGTCGCCAGTCTATTGAGCGTTGATGCCATTCCTGCCATTGCAAATGCAAGCGTTTTTTCAGTCTTTCCCCGGCTATTTTGAGCATTGATCACGTTATGATGGAGATCCGCAAAACCTAATAATTCCGTGGTTAAAGTTCTGTCCAGAGGAAAACTGGAACCGTAACCTGCCGCAGATCCCAAGGGGTTTTTATTGCTGAGGTCAAAAGCGGCTTTGAGCATACCGAAATCTTCAGTCAATCCCTCGGCAAAAGATCCAAACCAAAGTCCAAAAGAAGAAGGCATGGCGAGCTGGGTATGCGTATATCCCGGCATCAAGTCATTTTTATGCTTTTCCGAAAGGCTAATCAGTAAGTCAAAAAGCTCCAGAGCATCTTCCACTATTTCTCGGATTGCTGCTCGATAGTAAAGCTTGAGGTCTACCAAAACCTGATCGTTTCGACTTCTGCCGCTGTGAAGTTTTTTACCAACCTCTCCATATCGCTCCGTGAGTAAAAATTCCACCTGAGAATGTACATCTTCCACACCCTCAGCTATACTAAACTTACCCTGCTCGATTTCGAAGTAAATTTCTTTCAATCCTTTTTGCAGAATTTCATTCTCCTCAGAAGTCAACAGTCCGATTTTAGCCAGCATATTGGCATGAGCCATTGACCCTAACACATCAAAAGGAGCAAGTATCACATCAAACTCAGGATCTCGACCGATCGTGAATTGTTCCACTTCTTTTTTGCTGCCGGTGGCTTTTTGCCAGAGTTTCATAAGTTTAATGGATTAGCTGAGTTCAGCGTATTTTTTGATAATTGCGATATAGCCTTCGATTCCTTTTCGAAGTTCCTCCAAATAGATGAATTCATCCGCAGAATGTGAACGTGCAGAATCACCCGGTCCAATTTTAACAGATGGCCAAGGTATCAAGGCTTGATCAGAAAGTGTAGGACTTCCGAATTTTTCAAGTTCCAACTTGTCGGCCACCCGATACATCAAATGTCCATCAGGAAGATGGGATGACTGCAATCTCATCGATCTGGGTGTCAATTCGGCTTTGAGGTTGGACTTTAACTCTTCAAATGCCTCTTGCAGCGTGTAAGCGTCAGTCACCCGTACATCCAGGGTGTATTCGCAAAGATCAGGGACCACATTATGTTGATGCCCTGCTCTGATTATTGTAGCGGATACCTTCGTCCTTCCTAAAAAGGGGCTTGACTTCATAAATTGGAAGTTTCTGATTTCTTCCAAATCCTCCAAAGCCAGGTAGATCGCATTCACGCCTTCTTCTCTGGCCGCATGCCCTGATTTACCATGGATTTTTGCGTCAATTACCAAAAGTCCTTTTTCAGCAACCGCCAAACGCATTTGTGTGGGTTCACCGACTATGGCCAATTCTGCTTCGGGGAGAAGAGTAAGGATAGAAGAAATGCCATTGGCGCCGGAAATTTCTTCCTCAGCTGAAGCAATGAATAAAAGATTGAAAGGTAGAGCCTTACCAATAAAATGAGTAAATGCAGCAATCAAACTTACCAATGAACCTCCGGCATCATTGCTTCCCAAGCCGAACAATTTCCCATCTTCTATAATGGCACTGAATGGATTTTTGGTATAGCCTGCATTTGGCTTTACTGTATCGTGATGGGAATTAAGCCATAAAGTCGGTAAGACAGGATTATATTCGCCTGAAAAGGCCCAAATATTGTTCCCGGAGCGGTTTACTTCAACTCCTTTTTTTTTCAAAAAGTCTTCAATTTGATCCCCTGTTTTCTGCTCTTCTTTGGAAAAAGATGGGATTTCAATCAAACTCTTCAGCAGCAGAGTCGCTTCTTCAAAAAGTGAGTTTAAGTTTTCCATCAGTATAGGTCGTAGCGGTTTCGCTCTATGGTTGTCCCGGAAAGTTTTCCCTTGGCTGCCAAAAGAAGATTCTCTGCTTTTCCTATCCACACATTGTTAACCCCTTTTTCCAAAGCAGCAAACGCATTGTCCAACTTGGGAATCATTCCGGAGTGAATCACATTTTCTTTGCGAAGCTCAGCATAAATGTCCTCGTTGATCAGCGGAATAATGGAATTATCATTTTTCTCATCTATCAAAACGCCACTTTTATTGAAGCAAAAATACAAGTTAACCTGATGCTCGGTCGCCAGGCTAGTCGCTAGGGCAGAGGCTATTGAATCCGCATTTGTATTCAGCAATTGACCTTTTTGATCATGCGTAATGGCATTGACCACAGGATGAAGGCCTCCACCGAGCAGCGTTTTGATCAAATCGGTATTTACCTCCTGAATATCTCCCACAAATCCATAATCAATTCCTTTGACAGGCCGCTTGATGGATCGGATGAGATTTCCGTCTGCACCGGTCATTCCGATGGCATTTACTTTCAGCGCCTGGAGCTTGGCCACCATGTTTTTATTGATCAAGCCTGCATAAACCATGGTCACGATGTCCAGCGTGTCTTTATCCGTAATGCGACGTCCATCGACCATTTCGGGCATGACTCCCATGGATTCACCAAAGCGAGAGGCCATGATTCCTCCTCCGTGCACTAGAATTTTATATCCCGGAAACTTAGAAAAAAGACTCAGAAATTCATCCAACTTCTCCGGGAAGTCAATGACATTGCCGCCGATTTTGATGATTGATATTTTCATCGGTTTATAACTTGATTTTTATTGGTCAGATAGCCTGTCCCGATTTTTCTTCGGGAGAATCTCGCATATTTAATCGTTTCTGCTCGGTTTGACTTCTTCTCAATGCTCGATTTCATAGGTTTGAAAGCTAAAAAAGGAATTAACCCAGGATTTTGCTAAGAACGGCTTGCGCCGCATAGATTCTATTTTCAGCTTGTCTCTGGACCAAAGAACGTGCCCCATCCAAAATTTCATCCGAAAGTTCAAGATTTCTGCGAACGGGTAAACAATGCATCACTTTAGCATTTTTGGCTTTTTTCAAATGTTTCTCAGTGAGCATCCAAGTTTGATCAGTGGAAAGAATTTTTCCATAATCATTAAAAGAAGACCAGTTTTTAACATACACAAAATCAGCATCTTCAAGGGCTTTACTTTGATTATATTCTAAGGTTGCGCCCTTGGTGAAATTTTCATCCAACTCATATCCTTCAGGGTGAGTGATGGTCAGTTCATGACCCATGCCAAGCGTCCATTCGGAAAAACTGTTGGCCACTGCATGCGGAATTGCCTTGATGTGAGGTCCCCAAGTCATTACTACTTTTGGTTTTCTTTTTTCTTCAGAAAATTCCTTCATCGTGACGTGATCTGCCAAACTTTGAAGTGGGTGACGAATGGCTGATTCCAAACTGACCACCGGTTTGCCACAATATTTTACAAACTGACCAAAAACAAAATCATTGATATCCTCATCCCGATTGGTCAAAGAAGGAAACGCCCGAATTGCCAGGATGTCAAAGTATGAACCCAAAACTCCGGCGGCATCCTTGATGTGTTCTACAGTACCTTTGTTCATTACTGCACCTTCCTTCATTTCCAAAGCCCATCCTTCTTTGTCCATATTCAAAACAATGGCTTCCATTCCCAGATTCTGTGCAGCGATCTGTGTACTTACCCGTGTTCTTAGCGAGGGATTAAGGAAAATACAACCCACTCGCTTGCCTCTGCCTTTTGCCAGGTCCAAGCTCGGTTTTGCTTTGTAAGCAAGTGCCAGATCAATTAATTCCTGACCTAATTCCCTGGATTCGAATTTTGTGAAGTGCTTCATTAATAATAGAATAGGGGGTAAAAAGCTAATTACTAAGAATTTCTTTCAATGCGGTCAAGAACGAATGTAATTGATTCCATTCTACCGACAAAGGTGGGAGTAATCGGATGGTTTGCTTTTTGGCAGCGGAACCTGTGAAGATGTGATATTTCTTCACCAATTCGGAGCGAACTGGTCCCGCATCTCTGTCCAAGTCTATTCCTATCATCAATCCTTTGCCCCGAACTTCGGTGATTCCCGGGATTTGCTTAAGTTCTTCCATCAGTTTATCTCCAAGCTCCAATGCTTTGGCCTGAAGATTTTCAACTTCCAACACCTCCAAAACTGCCAGTCCTGCCGCACAGGCCAAATGATTTCCTCCAAAGGTCGTCCCCAATAATCCGTGACTTGCCTTAAACTCCGGTGAGATCAGCAGTCCACCGATCGGAAAGCCATTTCCCATGCCTTTGGCCATGGTGATGAGATCAGGCATGATTCCATCCACCCACTGATGTGCAAAAAATCGTCCCGTTCTTCCGTAGCCTGATTGGACTTCATCCAAAATCAGCTTTGCTTTATATTTCTTTGTCAAGGCAGAAATACCTTTCAGAAACTCTTCGGAAGGAACCTGAATGCCCCCAACTCCCTGAATTCCTTCGATGATAATACCGGCTATCGTATTGGTTTTTAAGGCAACTTCTAACGCTTCCAAATCTCCCCAGGGAAGGATATGAAAATCGGTTCGTGCATTAGAGGGAGCAACTATTTTAGGATTATCTGTTAACGCAACGGCTCCTGATGTCCTTCCGTGAAATGAACCTGAAAAGGCGATAAATCCGGGTTTTCCTGTTGCGAATGAGGCCATTTTGATAGCATTTTCATTGGCTTCAGCCCCTGAATTGCAAAGGAACAGCGCATAATCATGCAGGCAGGAAAGGTGGCCGAGCTTGTCTGCAAATTCTTTTTGGATTGGAATCTGGATGGAGTTGGAATAAAAAGCAATTTGATCCAGTTGATCCTTGATCCGCTTGACATAGTGCGGATGCGTGTGACCGATGGAGATCACCGCGTGACCGCCATACAGATCCAAATATTCCTGTCCCTGATCATCCCATAGTTTGCACCCTTCGGCTTTCACCAAAGTGACTGGAATAAGGGGATATACGTCGAATAAATTCATGTTGAAGTACGAGTTACTAAAGAAAAGAAATACGAGGTACGAAATACGAGGCTTTAGAGCTTCTCAATCCTCAATTTCAAAATTTGAAATACTGAACTTCTAATTCAGAATATCGAAGTTCTAATTTTTCTTTTGTCTAAATTCTTGTGTCTAATGTCTTGCTGCTTAAAAAGCAATAGACTTCAACTTCAAGCCCATCTTTTCCTCCAAGCCAAAAGCAAGATTAAAATTCTGGACAGCTTGTCCTGAGGCCCCTTTCAGAAGATTATCAATTGCTGAATAAATAACCAGTTGTCCGGCTTCTTTTTGGACATAAAGAATGCATTTATTCGTATTTACCGCCTGTTTTAAATCGATATCCTGCGTAGAAACAAAGGTAAATGCAGCGTTCCTGTAGAATCCCTGATAGGCTTTGATGGCCTCTTCCTCAGTTCCTGAGAAAGGAAAATGGGCTGTGATCCAGATTCCTCGGGAGAAATTCCCACGATAGGGGACAAAAAGCAACTCTGAATTAAAGTCAGAATTTAACTGACTGAAAGTTTGCTTGATTTCCTTGAGATGCTGATGGGTAAAGAGCTTGTAAACAGACATGTTTCCTGTTCGGTAGCTGAAGTGGGAAGTTTCCCCCAATTTTTTACCAGCTCCGGTGCTTCCGGTGATTCCTGAAATTTGCACCGTTTCTTTCACCCAGCCTTTAGCGATCGCAGGAGCCAGGGCCAGTTGAATTCCAGTAGCAAAGCAACCTGGATTTGCGATTCGTTTGGCAGATTTGATTTTCTCCCGATTCACTTCCGGAAGACCATAGACAAAACCATCCGATTCATTTCTGAAGTCGGTGGACAAATCTATGATGACAGTTTCCGGTGAAAAATGATGGGATTCCAGAAATCCTTTGGTTTCGCCGTGAGGCAAACCCAAGAAAACCGCATCCAGACCCGATTCGGGTACAATATCGGTGAATTCCAAGTTGCAATCACCGATCAAATCCGGGTGAACTTCGGACACTATCTTTCCTTTTTGGGAATTAGAGTGAACGCAGACTAATTCACAGGCCGGATGATGAACCAGGATGCGAAGCAATTCGCCCCCGGTATATCCTGCTGCTCCTATGACCGCTGTTTTGATTTTAGTCATCGCTGTTTACTTTGTGGAAAATGGCCGTTTGATTGCCCAAAATCCGGGTAAATCCTTTCACATCCTCTCCGGTATAGCCTTTGTTCATTTCCCCATAGCTGCCAAATTTGGATGACATCAAATCGTGATCAGAGGTGATTCCAAGGAGGGTAAAGCGGTATGGCTGCAATAAAACCCGAACATCGCCTGTGACAAATTTCTGGGTATCTGCCAAGAATGCTTCCAAGTTTCGCATCACCGGATCCAGATAATGCCCTTCATGTAAGTGGTTGCCATAGAATTCGGAAAGCTGATTCTTCCAAAACATTTGCCATTTGGTCAAAGTATGTTTTTCTAAAAGCTGATGCCCTTTGATAATGATAATCGGAGCTGCAGCTTCAAAACCTACCCGGCCTTTGATTCCAATAATCGTGTCTCCGACATGGATATCACGACCGATTCCGTAAGGGCCAGCTAAAGCTTGAACTTTTTGTATGGCATTGACTGGATTTTCAAATGTTTCACCGTTTACTCCTTTCAATTCTCCTTGAACAAAGGTCAATTTTATCTCTCTAGCTTCATTTTCAGTAACCTGTGTGGGCCAGGCTTCTTCAGGTAAAAAGTCAGAGGAAGTCAGGGTTTCTTTACCCCCTACAGAAGTTCCCCAAATACCTTTATTGATGGAGTAGGCGGCCTTTTCGAAATTCATGGATACCCCATGCTTTTTGAGGTATTCGATTTCTTCCTGACGCGAAAGTTTAAGATCGCGAATAGGGGTGATGATCTCGATATCCGGAACAATCGTCTGGAAAATCATATCAAACCGCACCTGATCATTTCCTGCACCGGTCGAACCATGTGCTACTGCTTTTGCACCAATTGATTTGGCATATTCTGCCAGTGATTTAGCCTGAAGGATTCGCTCAGCCGAAACAGATAGGGGATAAGTGGCATTTTTCAGCACATTTCCAAACACCAAGTACTTGATCACTTCTTCATAATAGGTGTCAAGAACTTCCAAAATATGAAAAGAAGCAACTCCGAGGGTGTTGGCACGCGCCTCAACAGCAGCTAATTCTTCTTTTGAAAAACCTCCTGTATTGACAATTACCGCATGAACTTCATAGCCAAGATCCTTGGTGAGGTGAAGTGCACAATATGTGGTATCCAAGCCCCCACTGTAGGCCAAAACAACTTTTTTCATGTTTTAAATAGGTTTGATCCCATCGGGAATGGATTAAAGAAATATGCTTATGATCGAATCCTTTGATTTGTTCAGTTTGAGCATGACATATTTTTTGAGTCTGACCCATCGATCAAACAACTTAATTTCTTTTTTGAAATCATCCCGAAGTGCCAGGTCTTCTGTGTTATTTCGTTTTGCATTGGGGTCGTAAAGCATCGCAGTACAGAGACAGTTTTGGCGGTTTTTTGACATCAAAATCTCATAATTCACACAGCTTCTGCATCCTTTCCAAAATTCTTCGTCATCCGTAAGATCCGAATAAGATACCGGAATATAGCCTAACTCGGAGTTGATTTTCATTACTGCTGCACCAGTAGTCAATCCAAAAATCTTGGATTCCGGGTATTTTTTGCGGCTGAGTTTGAATATTTCCCGCTTGATTTTCCGGGCTAAACCATACTTTCTGAATTCAGGAGATACGATCAAACCGGAGTTGGCCACGAATTTACCATGGCCCCAAGCTTCGATGTAGCAGAATCCTGCCCATGTTCCATCCGAAGTCAGGGCAATAACGGCTTTGCCTTCTTCCATTTTCGTCTCCAAGTAGGCAGGGCTTCGCTTTGCAATGCCTGTTCCCCGGGCTTTGGCTGAGTTTTCCATTTCATTTGCGATGATAGTGGTGAAACCCTTGTGAGAAGAATCAGCTACAATGATTTTGAAAGAAATGTCTTCCATAATGGACTGCATGAATTTTCTCCATGACTGGATGGAGGTTGAAGATAAGTTAGGAATTTAAAGGATTGGGCGAGATAGGTTTTCCACGTAGGAAAACTGAAAATATTACAGGGTCAAACCCTATAGGTAAACCTATTTCTCCTCGAAGGAGCAAAAAAAGGCAAAGCAACCGACACAACTACCTCCATTGAGGCAATTGAGAAGCTGGGCGCTATGGAATAATTCTTAATCATGCTATTGAGGCTGCAAATGTTATACCTCAATTAATAAATAGCAAGAAAATTATCTGATAATTTGAAAGAATTTCAATTTCTGCATTCTGCTTCAATCAATCTGAGTAAAATCCTGTAAAAATCGATCGATTCAGAATTAAATTTCGTCAACGTACCTATCCTGCCATTTCTTTCAAAGCTTTAACCAACTGATCCAATTCGGCTGTTGAAGTGTAAATGTTGGGTGAAACTCTAACGCCTCTCACACCTGCGCCATCTATCGGGGCAGTGAAGATTTTGTACTTTTCCATCAGGGTTTTGCCCATTTCAGCTGGAGCGAATCTTTCTACCCAAACATTTCCGATACCACAACATCTATCATCCGCTATAGGTGTGTTCACCTGGATGCCGGGGTGATTTCTGACTTGATCCGACCAGTATTTTTGAAGAAATCTCAGCCGCTCTTCTTTTCGTTTGGCACCGATTTTATTCTGAAATTCTATGGCATTAATCACAGCAAGATCTGTGGCTACGGGATGAGTTCCAATGTGATTTAGGTAGCCAATCGTTTTGAGATTCATGTCAAAGGGAGCGAGTAGGGGTTGAATCTTGCTTATCTTCTCTTTTTTAACATACAACATGCCGGCACCAAGCGGGACGCTGAGCCATTTGTGTAGACTACTGCCGTAATAATCGCAGTCCAACTCATGCATCTTAAAGGTGAAGTGACCTACCGCATGAGCTCCGTCAAGCATGATTTCAACACCACGCTCATGGGCCATTGCAGCGATTTTCCGTACCGGAAGAATGTGTCCGGTTATATTTACAATATGCGGCACCATAATTAGACGCGTATCCGGTGTGATGGCCTTTCGATAAACCTCCACGATTTCCTCATCATTTTCGGGATGCATGGGGATATTAACTTTGACTGTTTTAATTCCCCAGCGTTTGGAGGCTAACTCAAACATGGTCTGCATGCTTCCGTAATCCTGATAGGCAAAAACGGCTTCATCTCCGGCTTTCCATGGATACCCGGAAATGATCAAATCCAAAGACTCAGTGGTATTTCTGGTCAAAACCACTTCCTCTGACGATGCCCCGACGAGTTCGGCAAGCATTGCGGCAGACTTGGCTTTGTTTTCTACCTGGACCCCGCGCATGTAAAAGGAAGCTTGATAGTTGACCTCCCGGATATGTTCAATGTATTTCTCCAGCGTTTCCTCCGGAAGAAAGCAGTAATAGCCATTTTCCAGATTGATATAATCCGGCTTGATTCGGTATCCATTTCGGATTTGATCCCAGACATCTGCTGAACCAAAATCCAGGTTTTTCCAGGATAAAGGTTTTGCTTTACTCTCAAAAATAGCCCCAGTACCAATACCCAAAGCAGCTAAAGATTTAAGGAAGGATCGTTTATTCATCGTCTTGCAGATTTTCAGAGGAAGAAGGAAAGTAAAAAAACAAGGACAAGAACCAGCGCCATCCATGTAATCCAGGGAGAGCGCTTTGGGAATTCAAATTGGCAGATGGGACAGATGGATGCTTGGTCATCGATTTCCATCGCGCAGGAGGGACATTCTTTGGTCTTCACAGCTTAAGCTTGAACTCTTTGGTTTAAAATCTGATTTTTCAGTTAAGTAAATAAAAAAAGCTATGCGAATCGAGATTTGGTCGGATGTTGTTTGTCCTTTTTGTTACATCGGCAAAAGAAAGTTGGAAAAGGCACTTGAAAAATTTCCATTCAAAGACAAAGTGGAGATCGAATGGAAGAGTTTTCAACTCAATCCGGATCAGGTAACAAATCCCAATATCAGTACTTTGGAGCATTTATCTCAGTCAAAGGGTTGGTCTATGGAGCAAACCCGTGAAATCACTGCCAACGTCGTGAATATGGCCGTGGCTCAGGGTCTTGACTTTGATTTCGAACATGCCGTGGTAGCCAATACCCGAAATGCCCACCGTCTGATTCATTTGGCAAAAGAGTCCGGAAAAGGTGATGCCATGAAAGAGCGGTTGCTTCGTGCTTATTTTTCCGAAGGCAAAAATGTGGATGACTTTACTACCTTGATCTCCTTAGGTAAAGAAGTGGGTATGAACCAAGAAAAAATTAAAGTAATGCTTGAATCAAATCAGTTTGAAGATGCTGTGGATCATGATATTTATGAAGCAAGACAACTTGGTGTAAGGGGTGTTCCTTTTTTCGTTCTGGATCGAAAATTTGGAATCTCAGGTGCACAGCCTGATGAGGTGTTTGATCAGACGCTGGAAAAAGCCTGGGCTGAATTTGCCAAAAAGAATCCGACTTTAGACCTGGCTGGGAATGCCGATGGGGAGAGCTGTGAAGTGGATGGGAATTGCTAAATAGAACCAAGGCATCAGAACCAAGAAACAAGAGGCAGGTGGATTAACCAATGATCAAATTTCAGGGAGCCGTGAAAAGTGTCCCTAAAATTTGATCATTTAATTTGAAAGTTGAAAAGTTACCTTGGTCCTGTATCTTGCTTTTACCTTCTTGTGTCTTTTTCACCAAACGCCTCTGGTTTTCATTTGTAAGGTGTAGACAGCATCCATTGCTGTGATGAACATTGTTCTGCGATCCAGTGCGCCAAAAACCACATTCGCAGTCCAGTCAGCAGGCACAGGAATGTGTGCGATCTGAGTTCCATTTTTGTCGAATACAGTAACGCCTTTTCCGGTCAGGTAAACATTTCCCTTGTCATCGATGGTCATCCCGTCTGATCCCATTTCACAGAATAGCGTTTTATTCGTCAGATAGCCGTCAGGCAAGACATCATATTTCCAGGTTTTTTTTGCTCCGATGTCTGCCACATACAAGGTTTTTCCATCAGGAGTGCCCACGATGCCATTGGGCTGAGTCAGATCTTCGGTCACTCTGAAAAGCTCAGATCTGTCCGCAGAAAGGAAATAAACGTGCTGCCCGTCCTGTTCCATATCTTTCCCTCTTATTCCTTCCCAATAGGGTCTGGGGTAAAGTGGGTCTGTGAAATATAATCCACCGCTTGGTCTTACCCAAACGTCATTTGGGCCATTCAGTTTTTTACCTCTGAAAGAAGGGACTATTACTGTTTCCTTTCCTGTATTCTGGTCGATTGCCCAAAGTTCATTTTGAAGATCAGCTGCGGAAATCAAAGTTCCGTCTAATTGGAAATACAATCCATTGGAGCGGCCTGCGCCGTCCTTGAAAAGTTCGATTTTGTTACTTCCGGCAGACCACTTATAGATTTTATCGTTAGGTTGGTCAGTAAAAAAAATATCGCCCATCCGATTCACAGCGGGACCTTCGGTAAATTTAAATCCATCCTGAACTTTCACTAATTCTGCGTTTTTTGCGACTACTCCGCGTTTATCCTCGATTTGGGCCAATAGCGAAAAAGAGGATAAGAGCAGTGCTGTAAGGGTAAGCGAACATTTGAAATTCATTTGCATAGATTTTTGGGGTTATTTGCGCTGCATGACTACTACCAGTTTTTTTAGATCCGGACTGTAGGCAATTCTGGTGATGTTTTGATGTGAATCAGACTGGATTGTTCCGAGAAATTCCCATTCGGAATGATTTGATTTTTTATGGTAAATGTTGTTTCCTTGAGCCATCAATAAGTAGTGGTGATCCTGCCAAATAAAATCCAAAGCACCGGCTAATCCAAAGCCAAGTACCTCCGTTTTTCCGTTCAGAAGGTCATAGGTTCTGATCGGCAACTCAAGTCCATGCTCAGTTTCATTTGGTGACTTCATGGATAAATAACTGATTTGAGAGGTTTTGGGTCTACGTTTAATAGCTCTACCTATGTGATTGTCAATCTCCAAAAGATCACCTTTACCGCGAGCATAAACAAGTTTGTTTGGGTCTCCAAGTATAAACATCGCCGCTTTATTATCATACCAATCGTAATATCCAACTGGAGCAATATCATCGTAGAGTAGCTCCGGTTCACCAAAATTTGTGGGATATAACCAAAGGCGCTGGGTACTGTCGGGCTCCATAACCACAGCTGAAACATATAAACCGCAATCTGTCAAGGTTGGTGAAAACTCACTCCGATCAGCTGTTTTACTGAGATTGGTGAATTTTTCAGTTTTAAAATTATAAACGATGATGTCATGATTGCCATTTTCGTCCGCAGCTGAGAATACCAACTGAAAATCATTTATAAAATTGGGCTGGTTATCATATTCCGGTCGATTAGTCAAGGGCTTGGCTGTTTCCGGGAGGACTTTAAATTTTCTCCCTTTGCCTTTGGTATCCAACATCCAAATATCAAAACCTCCCTGAGCCAGAGTGGTTTGTAACCCCATTGCAAAGAAAATCGAAAGGGCTAAAATTATTTTATTCATCAAGACAGGTTTAAAGTCAACCAAATTACAAAATCAAGGTTAGAATGGCGTGGGAAAGTTACATCTATATACCGATTCTTTATTCGATACGCTTCGTGACCGTCAGGACGACCTGGCTGATTGTGCTGTTTTGAGTTTGATCAAACATCCGGACTGGATAAAATTGATTAATTCCTGGCAGACTATTCCCGATGATTCGCCCTCAGATTTTGACACTGATCTTGTCCGGTTCTTTGAATTCTATAAACAAAAGGAAACGTCCACTGAACCTGGTACCCTGAAAAATGGTCAACGCTTTTTTGCGGAAAACGGACAACTATACACCGCAATGCTAGGCTTATATTCCCTTCCTTATTGCTATGCATTTGCAGATGGCGCGGAGGTCTTGGTAAGATCAAAACGAATCATAGATTCCATCGGCGAGCGCTTGGGTGAGACAGGCAGCTTTGTGATGGAAATCTTTAAACCTGGAGCTTTTACCTCCGAAAGGAGTGCGTTTTTGGTTTGTGCTAAAGTAAGACTCATTCATGCCTTTAGCCGGTATTTCATCTCGCATTATGCTAAGGATTGGGATAATGCCTATGGAAAACCAGTCAATCAGGAGGACATGCTCGGGACCAACCTTGCTTTTAGTCAAATTGTATTGCGGGGATTATTGAAATTAGGAATCAGCCTCACTGAGGCGCAGCATCAGGCCATTTTAGCCTATTGGAAATGGATCGGTGAGCTAATCGGAATTGATGTGAATATCTGGCCGGAGACTTCTAAGGAAGCCTTTGAATTGGATAAACTGATCAGGAAGCGACATATCCGGGCTTCAGAAGCAGGTCAAAAGTTAATTGGGGCATTGTTGAATTACTACAGAAAAACTATCCCTGATCCGATTTTAATTGATCAAATCGAGGGAATCGTTGCGTTCTTTCTGGGAAAAGACGCGTCAAAAGCCCTTAATCTTACTTCAAACCGCTTGATCCAGGGTGATTTGCTTGGCCTGGTACTCAAACTAAATGGCCAGAAAAATAGACGAACCAAAAATACTTACGTGAATTTGAAAAGGAATCTGGATCAGCAACAAATTCAACAATTCGGAAGGTTGATGATAATTAAACTTCCTGAGATCGCCCGTTCATAATCGAACACTTTTTTGTCCACTTATCACGCAGTTGAATTACAGGAGGGCGGATTCTGGCGTTTTTAAGCAACATTTGCCAGATGGCACCTTTTTCGTACTTTGAGTGGCATGAAGCAGATCACTGCATATCTACATCGATTTCCTCTTGAGTTGGTGTTCTGGATAGGAAGCTTAATTGCGATTCTGACAATGGAACCACATGCTGAAAGTCACCTGAGTTTGTGTCCGCTCAATCAACTTGGTTTCGAATGGTGTCCCGGATGCGGATTAGGTAGGTCCATGAATCTTCTGGCACATGGAGATTTTCAGGCCTCTTGGTCCATGCACCCGCTGGGAATGGTAGCTTTTGTCGTGATCTTTCACCGAATTTGGAATCTTATAAAAAACCTAAAAACAACACACAATTATGGCTAATGTATTGAGACACCTTCCTGAACTGGAAGGTATGGAACTGGGATATATCCAGGGACTTATGAAAAACATGGATGAAGACCAAGCCTCTCTGTTTGCACAGGTTTACCGTGCAAGAAGAAAAGACTCACAGATGATCTTGATTCTGACTTTACTGGGTTTCTTCGGGTTTGCTGGTCTGCACCGGTTTATTTTGGGTCAGATTGGTCTCGGAATATTGTATATCCTGACGCTCGGGTTGTGTTTTATCGGTACCATAGTGGATTTGGTGAATTACAAAAGCCTGGCCTACGAGTACAATGTAAAAATGGCTCATGAAACCCTGGCCATGATCTCCAATCACTTCCCGAATATGGGAGGAGGAAGTTCGATATAAGTAGAAGTTTAAACCCTTTGGAAGCCTCGGATAGCCGGGGCTTTCTTTTGTTTAGGCGAGTGAAGCATGATTTACCAATCGGCTTTTTGTGTCGGATCAAAATCAGATTCTGGAAATACGCTTATCAAATTCTTTCCTTTTTCTGAAAGAATCAGCTGATACTTTTGAAGTAATTCCCCAGCGATTTTTAATTCTTCGAAGGATCCTTGGGAAACGTGAAATGGGAGTTCGATCAGATTATCAGCTTTTGAGGTAAATGGCGGAGTAACAGCTGAGGAGAAGTAATAAGGCCAAAGCGTTTTGGCACAACTGATTCCCCATAAATCAATGGGGAATTGAGCAGCATAACTTCCCAATCGATCATTTATTTCTTCGAAAAACTGAGTTGTCTCTGCTAATCTTATACGTGAACCAGAACGTGATTTTCCCTTGGTTTTGAGATATTTAATCTGAGATTTTCCTTGCTTCTGTCTCACCATATATGCCCTGAATACCTTGTGGTCAAGTAGGACTCCCTGATGAAAATAGCCCACAACTGCCTGACCTGCACGGATGAGTACCAGTGAAAAATGGGAGTCTGAATTTTCCAAAAGCCCGATGCTTTCTGACCATTGAACTGTCCAGGGCAGGTAGATCTTTGCCAACCAGTCCTGATTGTCTTCAACCACCACTTGATGCTTCCTACTATCGAATGACAGGGAGAAACCTTTGGCTAATGAATCAGAAATCAGGTAATCGGCAAGTTCATGACTGATTAGCTGTGCTTGGGGAATATTCATTTTAGGGAAAAAACTATTGGCTATCTTTGCACAAATAAAGAAAAAATCATGCAGGAAGATATTCAAAAACTTTTTGACCGGATGTGCGATCCCAAGGAATCTGAAGCTTACTTTTTTGCTGATAAGCTTGGCGGCGTGGCTGACGAGGAAACAAAAGAAAAGCTTTTGGAATTGGTCAGAGGAGATAATTGGGAATTGGCTTATTTGGCTTGCAGGTCTCTTTCGAAGACAAAGTTTCAGGAAGAGGGGCTGGATGTGATTTTTGAGACCATTTTTGACAAGAAAAACAAAACTGTCCAGGGTGCTTTTGTGCAGATTTTGGAACATTTTGACTTGAGCAACCGATTTGTGGACGTTTTCAAGGTTTTTCTTTTTGGGAATTACAAAGCCTCAACGTTGGCCAAAGTTTATTTGGATGAGGTGGAATTCGATGTGACCCCCCGTACGATCCGAAAAGCTGAAAAACACTGGAATCACTACCTGCACAATCCAGAAGATGAGGGAAGTGTGGCTGTCAAAAAATCAGAAATCGAACCTATGTTGCAGGAAATGAGGGAATTATTTTCCTGAGTTAACACAACAAAATGGAAATTCCTCAGTTTAATAATCTATGAGGAAGCAGGAAGTAATTGAGTTACATCAACAATTCTTTAACGATTTTGAGTTTAAATTTCACTCTTCTAATTTGCTGTACCATAAAAATTATCCTCATGGTCAGCAGGTTATCTTCGTTCATTTCAGTGAATATCCCGACGTAAGCTACCTGGAATATAACCTTGGTATAAGAATCCACAGGGTTGAGGAAATCATTCACAGGTTTTTACCTACACTCAGCGATTACTCAGATCGATCAATTACGCTCATTCAAACTCCTGATAAAATCGGGAAAATGATCCCTAAGCGATTTGTCATCGAAAATGACTATCAATTGGCTGAGGCAATTGAAGCTTCCGAAAAGTTTTTTGTAATGCATGGATTTCACTGGTTGGACGAAATGATCCAACCTGAAAACCTGGAAAGAGCCTTTGCCGAGCGAAAAGATAAAGCCTTCAAAACACAAAACTTTGTCTATAATTCCTTCCGTGGTGTCACCTTGGCAAAATTCTATAATCCCGAGGATTATCCAATTTTACGTCAAATCTACCTGGAGACTATCCGTGAGCGGGAAATGACCCCGTTTACGATTGCTTCTTTTCTCCAATTGCTACATTATTTGGATAATCTGGAAGTTTGATCAGACTCTTTTTTTTACTCCTCGGACTGCTTCAGCGCTGATTGGATCTTCAGGCCACTCATGTTTTGGGTAGCGTCTTTTCAGTTCCTTTTTTACTTCGAAATAGCCATTTGCCCAAAAACTCTTTAAGTCTTGGGTCAGTTGGACCGATTTATAGCCGGGCGATAGTAATTCAATTAAGACAGGAACTTTCCCATCGTTTACTTTTGGTGTTTCCAGTAGTCCAAAAAGCTCCTGAAGCCGGACCGACAGGAGGGGAGTCTCGCCTTCTGACTTGTATTCAATAGGAATCTGACTTCCTGAAGGAACAGTTAAATGGCTTGGTGCTAGATCATCTAGCACTTGTTGTTGCTCAAAAGAAAGAGTATGAAGGAGAATAGAAAATAAATCAAGCTTCTTCAGTTCCTCGTTTTTTGTCACATGATCCAAATACGGTTCAAGCCAGTCTTTAGCATTCAAGCACAGGGATTCACTAGTCCAAAAAGGCCAATTCTGATCGGAATTCCACTTGTTTAACGATTGTACCCGAAAAATCAATTGTTCAACTTTCTGGTTAAAATCCAACAGCATTTCTCCGTCCTCAGCAATCGCTTCCAAAATCGCTGTTTTGGCGGAGACTTTATCAAACTTCTGAAGCGGTCTTGTCCCAAGGACAATCGATCCAATCCGAACCTCGGACAGGGCTATCAAGCCACCTTTTTTCCGGTCCCATTCCAACACTTCACGGGTTTTAAGCAGGGGAGCCAGATCTTTGGGATTCAAAGGAGCCGCAAGCCAGATTTTTCCCATTCCCTCCCGGGCATCTACGTGGGCCACTGCCAGCCATGGTTCATGTGCCAAGTCATCCCGATGCCCGATTTGGGCTATTTTTCCATTTGAAAGCTGAAATTGCGCATTGTTTCCCGGTCTCGCAGCGGCAATCCGTTCGGGATATGCATAGGCCAAAAGCAAACCCGTCTGCCAGGGATCCACTGGTTCATTCTCAGGCTGGATTCCAAACATCCTCCGATATTGACTAGCTACTTTTTCGATCTTCTTGATTCTAGCCAGGTTTACACCACGACTTCGGAATCTTCGAAGTGCTTCAATTCTCAAATTCAAATCCACACCCGAATCCTGTGGAAGTGGGTCTCTTTCCTCTAAAACAGCGGCAATATCCGTAGCCAAGCCAAGCTGATCCATTCGCTTGGCAAAGAGCAACATATGCGCGATGCGAGGATGACAGGGCACCTGATGGATTTCTTTTCCGTGCTCAGTCAAGTTACCCTCGGCAATTGCATCAATGGCTTCCAGTGTTTTCTCCGCCAAAGCCAAAGTACCTGCCGGAGGAGGCGTCAGCCAGGTCATGGATCGGATTTCTTGTTTTCCCCAAGCTTTCATATCCAATACCAAAGCTGTTAAATCAGCCTCCATAAGCTCCGGGACACGGTATTCTGGCAGCTGCCCTTGCGTAGCTTTAGACCAAAGCCGATAGGAATGACCGGCGGTCAAACGTCCCGCTCGTCCACTCCGCTGATCGGCAGAATCCTTGCTGATCCGGTGCAGAACCAGACGGGAAAGACCCGATCTAGCGTCAAACCGATTGGATTTCGCAAATCCGGAATCGACCACAACTTTGATCCCTTCTATGGTCAAAGAAGTCTCGGCGATATCAGTGGATAGCACGATTTTCCGCTTTCCCGAAGGGTGAGGTAGCATAGCGCGATTTTGCTCCGATGGAGATAGCTGACCGAAAAGTGGCACCACAACCGTGTCAGGCAGGGCCTTTTTAAGGATTTGTTCTGTTTTCTTGATTTCTCCCTGTCCAGGCAAAAAGACCAAAAAATCACCTTCATGCTTTTTGGTAAGCGGGATTATTTGTCGTGCCGCATCTTCCCCGATAGCAAATTCATCAATCTCGCTCAGGTAATTGACCTCGACGGGAAATTGCCTGCCTTGACTTTGGATGACTTTGGCACCTAAAAGTCGGGAAAGCTGCTCCGCATCAATTGTAGCCGACATCAATAAAATTCGGAGGTCAGGACGAAGCACTTGCTGAATCTCCCGACAAAGTGCCAAAGCAACTTCAGAGTGGAGATTTCGCTCATGAAACTCGTCAAATATGACCAAACCGACATTTTCCAATGCATTGTCCGAATGCATCATTCGGGTGAGGATTCCTTCGGTGATTACTTCGATTTTTGTTTTGGCGGATATCGAGGATTCAAAACGGATTCTATATCCAATGGTGTCGCCAAGATCCTCGCCAAGCATGCTTGCCATCCGCTGGGCAATGCTTTTTGTCGCCAATCTCCTCGGTTCAAGCATAAGGATTTTCTTTCCTTCAAGCCAAGGTTCATCCAAAAATGTCAATGGCAAAAGCGTACTCTTCCCAGCTCCGGGAGGGGCTTGGATGATTAAAGAGTTTGATTGAGAAAGTTGATTTTTGACCTCAGGAATGATCTCGGCAACCGGAAGATCAAAGGAAAACGGATTAAATTCAGACATGCGTTACAAAATTAAGGTATCAGCAATCGCTTGCTAATTAACCTGTCAAAAAAGAGCATAAAAAAGCCACCAAGCGTTAACTCGGTGGCTTTTTAGGCTATTTTATGAAATGCAGGTTTATAAAATTCAGGAACCGATTTTAGCAGAAGCTTTTCCGTATTCCCATCGTACTTCAAAGCCGTCTGGCTTCACTTCATAGACCAATCTTTCTTCCATTGTAGCGGTTTGCTGAGAAGGAACATTCACTCTTAACGCATCTTCTTTAGCATCATAATTATAGGCACCCCACTGCTTTGCTACCTTATTGAAAATAAATGTAGACTCAGTTTCCCCGGGAATAATAAAGAAGCTATAGGTTCCTGCCGGGAGTTTTTTCCCTTCGACCAAAATATCTTTCTCTGTAGTGAATGTAGTGGCATCATCTGCCCCTGCTCTCCAAACTTGACCAAGAGGAACCAGATCACCCCATATTACTCGACCTTTTACAGCCGGCGATGAGTATTTTATGGTGATTTTAGAACCTGCAGCGGTTCCTTCAGCTGTACGTGCCGGGCTAGCTTTTTCTTGCGCATTAGCTGCTAAGGCTACAAAAGCCATTAGAACAATAGCCAACAGATTTTTTTTAAAATTGATAGTTTTCATTGATTCAGTTTATTTGAATGTAGAGTTAATGGTATTATTTTCTTGTTTGCTTACTGACAAATCGGATAAAAGGTTTTCAGATTTTCACCCAAGCTTGCTTTTTGTTACTTTCTACAATTCGTTCACTTATAATCAATTCTCTCAAACCACTAGCAAATGTTGGAAAAGAGGGATTTTCGGGTTGTTTTCCTGAAGCAATCGCTGCATAGACTTCCTTGAACATTTGCTTGGAAGTATCCGGAAATCCCTCGTTGTGACCTCCGGGAAAACTGATCAATGCCGAAGCTTCAGGATAAGTCAATCCTGGATCTTTCATCAACACCTCATTGGCTTTCTCCCGCTTGCCGATCCAAAGTTCATTCGGACGCTCTGAATTGAATTCAAAATTGGATTTGGAACCGGCGATTTCTATGTTAAGTCGGTTTTTGCGACCGGCACTTACTTGGGATACGGTGATTGAGCCTTTTGAACCGTTGTCAAATCGAAGTAAAACCGTCGCATGATCTTCTGTGTTGATGGGAACTTCAGCATAGTCCGATGCTTGGAGTTTTGTATCCGAATAGGTCTCTATTGCTTTCAGCGGTTTCAGACGGGTTTTATGAACTGTAGAGAAATCCGCCATGACTTCGGTGATTTTCAGACCAGTCACATATTCGGTGATGTCGAGTAGGTGGGATCCGATGTCAGCGATTGCGCGGGAATCCCCCGATTTGTCCGGTTCCAATCTCCAGTTGTAGTCGGTTTGGAAGAAAAGCCAATCCTGTAGGTATGAACCCATCACAGAATAAACTTTTCCCAAATCACCCTTTTCTCGCATGGTCTTCATCTGACGGACCATAGGATAGTAGCGTAGGTTGAAATGGACGGCATTGACCAATCCGGTTGCCGAAGCGATTTTTACTAATTCTTCAGCTTCTTCGATTTTAACTGCAAGTGGTTTTTCGCAGATGACATGCTTTTCGGATTCAAGTACAGCCTTTGCCTGTGCAAAGTGCAGGAAGTTAGGAGTGCAGATATGAACTACGTCAATATCGTTGTGCTTTAACATTTCATCGAAGGTATAGGCTCTAGCAATGCCCAGAACTTTTGCTTTTTCATTGGCAAGTTCCTGAGTGACTTCGCAAAGGGCAACAACTTCGACATTTGGTAATCTTCTAAGTGCCTCAAGATGAGCAGGCCCGATGAATCCAGTGCCTACGATGGCAGCTTTGATGGTTTGTGACATAGGTTTAGGGTTTTGTTAAGAAAACAATCGCTTCGAAGATAAATAAATAATTTTCAAGAAACAGGTCAGAAAAAGTGAGTTTCTGGTTAAAATAGTTTGAAATTGATTTCTTGATTACATCATTTAGATGAAAAGCATTTCTAAACTTTACCAAATCAAGCTGTTAAATCCTGCCATTCTACTGATCAGGTTTTGGCTAGGTACGGTTATGTTACATCACAGTGGCACCTTTCTTTTCCAAGAGAAAGTAACTGAACAGGCCGTTTTTTTAGAATCCTTGAATTGGCCCATTCCATTGGTACTGGCCTATGCTTCTCAAATAGAACCTAATACCAGGCTCATAACTTTCATTCATCCCTTCGTATTGCAACTCATCCAAAATCAGTACGATTGACTTGAATTCCAATCTGATAAGCAAAAAATTATCTATAACTTAAGCTTCTGAATAAACTCAAAACTCATGGCAAACTTTAATCTGAAAATCAATGGAAAGTCCCATTCCGTCGATGTAGAAGACGATACCCCACTTTTGTGGGTTCTTCGGGATCATTTGGGACTAGTCGGTACCAAATTCAGCTGTGGAATCGCACAGTGCGGTGCCTGTACCGTGCACATCAATGGTAATGCTACTTTTTCCTGCATGACACCCGTGTCCAGTGTAGGGAATTCAGAAGTGGTAACGATCGAAGGTCTTTCTGAAAGGGGAGATCATCCAGTTCAAAAGGCTTGGGAGGAGGTCGATGTGGCACAGTGTGGTTACTGCCAGTCTGGTCAAATAATGACTGCCGCAGCACTCTTGAAGAACAATCCCAACCCAAGTATGGAAGAGATTGATAATGCAATGAATCGAAATATCTGCCGCTGCGGAACGTATCACAAGATTCGTGAAGCAGTCGCTTTAGCCGCTAAAACCAACTGATCATGGCAACACTAACAAAAGCAAGTAGGAGAGACTTCCTCAAAATAGCAGGAACATCTGTCGGTGGATTAGTCATTGGATTCAGCTGGTATAGTTGTGATTCTCCCAAAATGGAAGTTCTCAGTACCGATGAAATTCTCTCGCAGGCGAAATCTTTTAACAGCTATTTATCCATATCGCCGACAGGTGACGTGGTGATTTATTCTCCAAATCCGGAATTAGGTCAAAATATCAAAACTTCTTTTCCGATGGTCGTAGCCGAAGAATTGGATGCGGACTGGGAAAAAGTAAGAGTACTACAGGCAAACCTTGATACCGAAAAATACGACCGACAACTTACAGGTGGATCCGGTGCGATGCCGCATAGCTGGGAAAGATTGAGAAAGGCGGGAGCAACTGCCAAGTTTGTTTTGGTAGCTGCTGCCGCAAAAGCATGGAATGTGGATGCTTCTGAAATTACGGTTGAAAAAGGAATAATTTCTCACAAAGGATCTGGAAAAACCGGGCACTTTGGTGAGTTTGTAGTTGAAGCAGCCACCATGACTGCTCCTGAGGAAGTGACTTTGAAAGACAAAAAGGATTTCAAAATCATTGGCACAGCTGTGAAAAATGTGGATGCCAAAGAAATGTACACCGGAAAACCCATGTACGGCTTGGATTTTTACCGTGAGGGAATGCTGCATGCCATGATTCAGCGGGCTCCTTTTGGAATGAAAATCAAATCCGTCGATGACTCGGCAGCAAGAGGAGTCTCAGGAGTAAAAGATGTGGTCACCTTTGGAACTAGCGTAGCAGTGGTAGGTGAGTCTACCTGGCCACTGATGAAAGCTAAAAAGCTCCTTCGGATCGATTATGAACCGGATGGTGCAGTAGAAAGTACAGCCGACCATGATCGGATTTTCGCTGAATTGATGGCGAACGGTAAAGGGGAAGTAAAGCGAAAAGACGGGGATTTCGATGCTGCCATAAAAAATGCAGCTCAAGTAGTAACTGCCGAATATCAGTGTCCTTTCGTTGCCCACTCGCCAATGGAGCCTGAGAATTTTTTCGCGCACGTACAAGGAGACAAAGTGGAACTTATTGGTCCTACTCAAACTCCAGACAGGGCAAGACAAGCCACAGCGCAACTTCTGGGAATTCCACCCGAAAATATCACCGTGGAAATTACCCGACTTGGAGGTGGGTTTGGCCGAAGACTTCGTGCGGATTTTGTCGAGGAAGCAGTGGAAGTTTCCAGAGCTATGAATGCACCTGTCAAAGTGACCTGGAGTCGTGAAGATGAACTTACCGGTGGTGCCTATCGTCCGGCAGTAAGGTATAGATTTGAGGCAGGATTGGATGCTTCTGGAAATATGATTGCCTACAAACTGCGAGGTGTTGGAATGAATGCCGGAAACTGTACGCGTGAGAACAACTTTCCTTCGGGTGCAGTAGAAAATGTCCTGATCGAAAGTATTGAACACAAGTCAAGTATTACTACCAATGCCTGGAGAGCTCCAATCACCAATTTCTTGGCTTACGCAGAGCAAAGTTTCCTGGATGAGGTAGCGCTTGCGGCTGGCAAAGATCCTGTTCAGTTCCGATTGGATTTATTACAGCAGGCCAAAACTTCTCCTGTTGGAGGAGAATTGGGATATGACGTGGATCGGATGATTGGCGTGGTAAAAGCAGCAGCTGAAAAATCAAATTGGGGTAAAGACCCCAATGTGAAACAAGGATTTAGCGTCTATTACTCACACAGATCCTATGTAGCCCAAGTGGCTGATATAGTCATGGAAGGCGGAAGTCCGGTTCTCAAAAAGGTAACAGCGGTGACTGATTGCGGTATGGTCGTAAATCCAACCGGTGCCAATCACCAAGTCCGTGGCGGAATAGTGGACGGAATGGGACATGCTATGTATGGCAACCTGACTTTCGAAAACGGAGTGCCCAAGCAGAAAAACTTTGATTCTTACCGTCTGATCCGAATGAAAGAAGTTCCGGAAATCGACACGCATTTCTTGGATACTGGCTTTGATCCGACTGGATTGGGCGAGCCGGCTCTTCCTCCCACAGGTGGGGCGATTGCCAATGCGATCTTCTCTGCCACAGGAAGAAGGCTCAGAAGTCAACCATTCATCGAGCAAAAGGAATTCTCGGATATTAAGCTGGAAATTCGTCGAGCCTAGGATTGAAAAATTACGAGATTGAAAAATTTGAAAATTGATTCCATCCTAAACTAATCAAAATGCAAAAAGCCTCCAAAATCAAGTTTGGAGGCTTTTCTTCTTTCAATTCATTTTGTAAAATGGCGAATATTGAATTGAACTTCGTACTAATTTTTCAATACTCAAATCTTTCAATTTTTCAATTAATTTGCTGCTTCTCCTTAGGCAGCGTTTTTTATTTTTACCATTTGGAATGGTTTTCACTGTTGAGAAATTAAGGGAATTTAGAATAGCTAATTATGCTGCTTTTCTTTGTTACATGGTAAACTGCTTTTCCGAAAGCAGCATTTGTGTACTATAAAAAACTAACAGCTATTTGTGACTTAGGACAAATCTGTGTTTTTATAATCTGTGTCAATCTGCTTCTTTTTCAGCGAAAATCTGGGGGAACTTTTTTTCGGCGGTTTTATGAAAGCAGCTCTTTCCCTATAATCAAATCCAGCGTCTGGAGACGCAGGATAGTGTGGAAGGAAGAACAAGACAATATGGCAAAACCTTAAATCCCTCAACTTCTTTAATGGTTCAAAAAATAAGACCTGCCAGGTTTTCAAAACCTAACAGGTCTGTTTAATACTTTAAAATCAACTTAGTATCAACCTATTTTTTCAGCCTCAGCCCTAAGAATCTCATTTTCATCCGCTTTTCCTGATTCGATAAAATCTAAAATAGCCTGAGTTTTTGCCTGGCCATTTTTAATCAAAACTCCCACCGAAAGAAGCACGGCAATTCGAGTTCCTACCTTTTTGGCAGCAGTACCAAAAAGTGGTTCTAATTCCTCATAGGTCACCTCTTCAGCAAATTCTTTGATAGAATTCATCGCCGTTTCAAGCTTTTCTCCGGAAAGATTCGTCAGCTTTTTGCCTATCTGCTGAATTTCATTCAATGCTTTTCTCTCGCCTTGAGGGGAGGGCTGATTCTGAGTTTTTGGCTGATTCTGAACTGGAGTCTGGGTGTTTTGCTTAGCCCAAGTATCCTTTAACCCAACGGTTTTGTTGAAAACCAATTTGCCATCTTTTGAATCAGGATCAAGCGTAAAATACCCCAATCGCTGGAATTGGAATTTGTCATTCAAGGTTGCCTTGGCCAAAAAAGGCTCGCAGTAAGCTTCCTTGATCACTTTGAGCGATTCCGGATTGATGAATTCCATAAATCCTTTTTCCTCGTGTGCATCAGGCGCCTCGTCCAGAAATAAGCGGTCATATTCCCTAACCTCAGCGTTGATGGCATGGGCTATCGAAACCCAGTGCAGTGTTCCCTTTACTTTTCGCTCACTGCCTGTAGTTCCGCTACCGGATCGGGTTTCGGGATCGTAAGTACAGTGGATTTCAAGGATATTTCCAAAATCATCTTTTATTACTGATTCACCTTTGATGATATAGGCACTTTTCAGACGAACTTCAGCTCCCAGTGATAGTCGGAAGAAATTCTTTCCTCCATCTTCTTTGAAATCTTCCCGCTCAATAAACAATTCCCGGGTGAATGGGACTTCATGGGTTCCTGAATTAGCCGCTTCAGGGTTGTTTTCCAGTTGAAGTAGCTCGGTTTGTCCTTCAGGATAGTTGGTGATCACCAGTTTCACCGGATTGAGCACGGCCATCACTCGTGTGGCTGATTTATTCAAATCCTCCCGAACACAGAATTCGAGCAAAGAAACGTCAGTCACATTATCCCGCTTAGCAATACCTGCCAGGTCACTGAATTTACGGATGGCAGTTGGGGTGTAGCCTCTTCTTCTCAGTCCTGAGATCGTTGGCATTCGTGGATCATCCCAACCGGATACGACTTTATTTTGCACCAATTCCAACAGTTTGCGTTTGCTCATCACCGTGTAGCTCAGGTTTCTGCGGGCAAACTCGCGCTGTTTGGGTCTCAGCAAGCTAGTATCATAAATCTGATCCAAATACCAGTCATAAAGCTCACGATGAGCCTTGAATTCTAAGGTACAGAGTGAATGAGAAACTTGCTCCACATAGTCAGATTCCCCGTGTGCCCAATCATACATGGGATAGATGCACCAATCATTTCCTGTTCTGTGGTGATGCGCATTGATGATTCGGTACATGATCGGATCGCGCATGTGCATATTGGGAGAGGCCATGTCGATTTTTGCCCTTAGAACGTAAGTTCCGGCAGGAAACGCTCCATTTTTCATCCGTTCGAAAAGATCAAGACTTTCGGCAATTGGCCGATTTCTATAGGGGCTGTCAGTTCCGGGCGTGGTGGGTGTGCCTTTTTGCGAAGCAATTTGTTCAGAGGTCTGCTCATCGACGTATGCCTTGTCTTCTTTTATGAGCTTAATCGCCCAGTCGTACAGCTGCTGAAAATAGTCTGAAGCGTATCGTTCATTTGCCCAGCGAAAACCTAACCAGGCAATATCCCGCTTGATGGCATCCACATATTCCTGTTCTTCTTTGGAAGGATTGGTATCGTCAAACCGCAAGTTTACCGGGGCATTGTATTTTTCTCCCAAACCAAAATTCAAGCAAATCGAAGCAGCGTGTCCGATATGGAGGTAACCGTTAGGTTCAGGAGGAAAACGAAAGCGAAGCTTTTCCTGCGGAAAGCCGTTGGCCAAGTCTTCCTCGATGATATGTTCAATAAAATTCAGAGATTCTGCAGATTCTTTCATGTTCGAAATTAAAGGCCCAAAAATACTTTAATTGAAAGGAATTGCAACCGATTAGCAAATTGAACAGCTTGGATAAGTTAAAAATTGGAAGCGAGAAGCAAAAGGCAAGAATCAAGATAAAGGACAAAATAGGCAAGAATCAAGCGAGTAAGAGACAAGAGATTAGATACCAGAAGCTAGACACGCCCGATCACATTTCTAAAGTTCCAAACTTTGGAAAAGTTTTTAATTCCTAGCCAGGAGGCGGTTAAGAAGACTGAAAATAGTAGGAAAACAATCAAAAAGGGTCAGTTAAATCAGGAAAAGACGCTTCATTGTCTAGCGTCTTGTGTCTAAAAGTCTAAATTTCGTCCAAACCTCGCTCCGGCCAATAGGGTCCGGTCAACACTACTTTTTGATTTTCCTCATCAATTTCAAAGCTGATCTTCATTTCCTCCCGGACTTGCTCATGGATAGCCAAGCAGGCATTAAAGTGCACTAGATCAAAATCCAAGGTCATAAATCCGGTGTTTTTTGACTCAAATTCAGGACCGGATTTGAGCAGGACTTTTTCGGCAACTGCTCCTTCTTTTTTGTAATAATAAGAGAGGAAAATACCGAGTTCCCTTTCCTTTTGGGATAATAGCTGTTCCAAATCCACTTTGGGATAGGTAGTTAATGAAAAATCAAAAGTCCAGGATTCTTGCATGATTTTTAGCTTTTAAGAAGTCGAAGTTACAAAAATCCATGCCTGAATGGACAGGAAAAGCTTATTTTTAGCCTATGAATTACCCCATTTACTTAGATTATAATGCGACTACTCCCTGTGCTCCCGAAGTGATCGAAGCTATGCTTCCTTACTTTGGGACTCATTTTGGCAATGCTGCAAGCAAAAGCCACCCTTATGGTTGGGTGGCAGAAAATGCCGTGGAAGAGGCCCGGGAAAAAATAGCCAATTTGATCGGAGCCAAAACCAAAGAAATCATTTTTACTTCAGGTGCAACGGAGGCCATAAATTTGGGAATCAAAGGAACGTTTGAAGCCTTTTCAGGTGAAAAGCAGCATTATATTACCGCCTTGACCGAGCACAAGGCTGTTTTAGATACATTTGCTGAACTTGAAAAAAGAGGGGCTGAAGTCACTTATCTGCCGGTCGATTCCACGGGAAATATTGGTTTGGAGGAACTTGAAAAGGCTATTTTACCTCATACCAAGATGATTTGCCTGATGTGGGCAAATAACGAGACGGGGATCATTCATCCTGTTGAAAAAATCGCCCAAATAGCCCAATCAAAAAACATTATCTTCTTTACCGATGCAGTACAGGCAGCGGGAAAAATTCCGGTTCACACTAGAGGAATTCACTTGATGGCCATTTCAGCCCATAAGCTATATGGTCCAAAAGGAGTCGGTGCACTTTATGTCCGTCATAACCATGATTTGCCCAAACCTTTGGCCCAAATCCACGGAGGGGGGCATGAAAAAGGAATGAGAAGTGGTACCCTCAATGTACCGGGGATTGCAGGTTTTGGGAAAGCTGCTGAGTTGCGATTGGAAGAAATGATACTTGAGTCAGATCGATTGGAAAACCTTCGAAATAAGCTGGAAAAGGGTCTTTTGGAACTGTCGGATACTTTTTTGAATGGAAGTCAGGAATCTCGTTTGCCTCATGTGACCAATATTGCCTTTGGTGGAATGGAAGGAGAGGAGCTTTTGAAAAAAGTGAATCAGAAAGTTGCCGTGAGTTCGGGGTCTGCTTGTACTTCGATCTCTCCCAAACCCAGCCATGTTTTAGCTGCCATGGGCATAAGTTCTGATTTGGGCAGAGCTTCGATTCGTTTTAGTTTGGGAAAAAATACAAAGGAAGCTGATATAGAATTCACTTTAGAATGGGTGAAAAAGGTGGTTGCTGAGTTGAGAAAAAACACATAAGTATCTAAAGTCAAGCAACCTATACATGTTCATTTAGTATAATTAATCATGGAATCTGACAAGCAACACACAGTAAATGAGCCCGATATCGAATACGGGGTCTATTCCTATGCGGACTACCTGACTTGGCAATTTGACGAAGTGGTTGAGTTGATTAAGGGGAAAATCTTTAAAAAAGCCGCTGCTGCCCCAAAACGAATTCATCAGAAAGTTTCAATCAAGATTGCCTCTAAGCTTTATACTTTTTTGGAAGGAAAGAAATGTCAAGTTTATGTTGCCCCCTTTGATGTCCGTTTCCCAAAAGAATCAAAAGAAGATCATAAAATTCACGATGTCGTTCAACCGGATATCTGTGTGATCTGTGATCCGGAAAAATTGGACGATCGGGGTTGTATAGGAGCCCCAGATTTGATTGTGGAAATCCTATCTCCGGGAAATAGCAAAACTGAGCTGAAGCACAAATATGAGCTTTACGAGACCCACGGTGTTCGGGAATATTGGATCATCCATCCCGAAAATCAGGATTTGCTGATTTATACGCTGGTCGATGGTAAATATGTTCCCTCCTGTTTATTGACTTCAGGTGATGTGGTGGAATCAGTTGCTGTAAAAGGATTTAAGCTGGATCTGGAGGAGTTTTTTGGGGATATTGAGTAGTTCCAGCTTTAATTTTTCAATTTTCAAATCTTTCAATTTTTCAATTGTTGCAAATCCTCCTCCGTATCAATGTCTATTTTTCCTTTAGGAAATGATATTGTCACCAAATCCTCCTCGTGGGCTAATGCTATTTTCTTTGCACCCTCATCACCTTTCAGCTCCATCAATTCCTGGAAATAAGCTTTTCCAAAAAGAATAGGTACTCCGACAGTCTTGGAATAAGCACAGGCTACGATCCCTTTTCCTTCTTTCTCCTGCGTTGCAATCAACTTGTTCAATAGTTTCGCATCCACAAAAGGCTGATCGCACAGCATGATAATAACTTGGTCAGGCTCGTCGAATTTGAGCATATATTCCAGCCCAATTTTGAGGCTGGAAGACATCCCTTTTTGATAGTGAGGGTTGGGTATGTTTGGAATGCTGGCTCCTGGAAATGTCTTTTTAATTTCATCACGATTTGCACCGAGAACCAACACGCGTTTATGTGCTTCACATCCATTTGCGGCATCTATTGCCAGCTGCAGCAAGGTCTTATCCTTGTATTTAGCGATTTGCTTCGGGTAGCCAAGTCGGGTTGATTCACCTGCTGCCAATATGATAATTCCAGTCTTCATCTCAGATTTTTTCGTGTATAGGACCGAGTTTTTCCCGAAGGAAAATCGGCTGTTTTTTATTCAATACAGCTTTGATTTCTGCTAAAATTGAAAGCGCAATTTCCTCGGAAGTCTCGGCACCGATTTCAATACCTACGGGAGCATAAATATTGTCAGAATGAACTTGAATCCCTTTAGTTTCCAGTCTTTGGGTCAGCTTTTCGGTTTTCCGCTTGGGTCCCAAAATACCGATGTAGGGAATCATGAAGGTCAATAGTTTTTCCAAGACAATGACTTCATATTCGAAATTGTGAGTCATCAACAAAGCCACTGTGTTTAAATCGGTTTCGATCTGGTTAGTAACTTCTTCAGCAGGTCCTTGAATGATTTGTTTGGCAAAAGGAAATCGTGCGGTCGTCGCCAGATTTTTCCTTCCATCGATCAAAATCAACTCAAAACCCAAGATTTCTGCCATTTTAGCCACAGGAATGGTATCATTTCCCGCACCGAAAAGTAGAATTCGTGTGGCAGGTTTGATGACTTCGAAGAAAACTGAAAGTTGCTGGTATTCGGAAAAAGACTTAATCAGATTTTGTGGCGCATCGAATTCTGCAATTTCCTTTTCTAAAACCTGTCTGAAATCCGCATGAACTTTGGATAAACTTCCGAAATCCTGATTTCCTTTTTTCAGATAGATCGTCCCAAGTTGTTCTGATTTGGAATTTGGAACGGAGAAAAGTGTCAGCAGGAGTGAAGTTTGCCGATCGGAAAGCGATTTTTTGATTAGTTCAACGGGATTATCCGGAATTCTGAAGTCGATCGGCTCAATCAAAACATGAATAATTCCATTACATCCCAAACCTACACCAAATTTCTGATCGTCCTCATCCGTGGTATCATAAGTGACCAACATGGATTTTTGCTGGAAAATAACCGCCTGCGCTTTGCGAAGCGCATCACCTTCCAAGCACCCTCCGCTAATCGCACCGGTCAGATTTCCTTCCTGAGTCACCAGCATTCTCGCTCCGGGACGACGATAAGCAGAACCGTCCACCTGAACAACGGTGGCTAATGCAACGGATTTATTTTCGGATTTGCAGACTTCGTAAGCTTGGATAATCTGCTGAAGTTCTTTCATTTAAGGGGACTTGATGGATTAAGGGATTGAAGATTTTCTTTTTTGAAGGAAAACCAAATCGAAAATAGCACGGATATCACCAAATACCCTACGAAAATGTACAGCGAACCCGGTAAAAAACTATTCAATCCAAACCAATCTTCTGAATTCACTACAAAGTACAGCCCATAAGCTACCTTTAGCAATTCCCAAGCCCAGGCATTTGGGTTGCGGTCCATCAGTTCCGTGTAGGCAAAGACGGTCAGGAACACAAAACCTCCGTAATAGAAAATGCCCGGTGCTCCGATAGCTGCCAAATTACCAAACAAATAGCTGAGCAAAAGCAAGAGGGCAACCAACTGTCCAAAACTCCAAAGTAACATGCCTTTGGTAAGTTGTGGATTGTATTTTTCGAAGTGATACACGTCATCAATTTTGGACAATGGATGTTTTTTAGCCACATCAGCTGGTCTCCAGCCCAATGGCATAAACCAGATTTTAAGCTTATCTATCCAGTTTTTGGCTCTCCAGGCATCTTTGATCAACAGCCAAAGGTGCATGAAATTGATTTTGATTGGATTCCAGGTTTGTACAGGTCGGGTTACACCATACACAGGAGGAATTTCCTGGTTTTCCTCCAGAAAAGTCCCAAACCATTTGTCCCAAAAGATGAAGATCTGACCGTAGTTTTTGTCCAGATATTCCGGATTGATCGCATGGTGAACGCGATGATGGGAAGGGGTGACGATGATTTTTTCCAGAAAACCCATTTTGCCGATATGCCGGGTATGATACCAAAATTGGGCAAACAAATGCAAAGGAGCAACAATAGCTATTACTTCCGGTGGTACTCCCAACAAGGCTCCAGGAATTAAAAAAACAGCAAAAATCTTAAAAATCGATGAAATACCCTGCCGAAGTGCACAGGCCAAATTAAACTCTTCGCTGCTGTGATGGATGATGTGATTGTTCCAGAAAATATTGTACTCATGTGCAATCCGATGCGTCCAATAGCCGGCAAAATCCAACGCAAAGAAGGCTATCACATACAAAAGCCAAGTCGCTTCCATGTGGAATAAAGACAATTTCTCATAAAGCCAACCATATGAAATGACTGCAATACTGAGTCCAAGCACATCTTTGGTGACATTGGTGATTCCAGAACTCAACGAGGCAATCATATCATTAAGCGGAACGGTATCATTGCCTTTCCAAATGCCCCAAAATTTTTCAAATAATACCAGCACAAAAAAGGCCGGCATAGCGATTAACAAGATTTGACCGTAAGCTTCCATTGGGTTTACTATTCTTAGGGCTAAACTTAGGACTAAACTTAGAAATTAACTGCTTTGATTTCAACAGCTAATCCAGTTGCGGTAAATTTTTGACCAAAAACAAGTTCAAGTATGTAAGTTTAGATTCGAAAATAGCATAAAAAAGAATCTGGATTGATGAAAATTCCAAGTCTAGCCCAACTCAAAAAAGACCTCAGTTACCTTTCCGAAAATGAATTGATAGCCTTAATCACAGATTTGGCAAAATTTAGTAAGGAAAACAAGGCCTTCCTTTATTTCAAACTCAACGAGCGAGACCAACCCAGCTTGTTTGTGGATTCGGTCAAAGAAGAATTGGACGAAGCGTTTCAAACTGCCAATACCCGTCATTATCATGTAGCAAAAAAGGCAGCCCAGAGCATTCGCAGGAAGTTAAACAAATCGATAAAACTGAGTAAAAACAAAGCAGACCAAGCAGAATTGATTTTGTATTTCTGCGAAATGATGAAGAAATATGGCTATTTAAGTTTCCGGCATCCGGTGATTACCAACCTTTACGAAGTCCAAATCGGCAAAGCCAAAAAACTGATTTCCACGCTTCATGAGGACTTGCAAAGCGATTTTGATTACCGGATGGAGGAGCTTGCACCCTGACAGAAATCATGTCGCAAGCCAGATATCCAAGCGTTATCTAACAATGAATTTTTAATCCAAAGCATTTAATTTTTTCTGATGATACGCTATTCTGCCAGTTAACAAATATTCCAAAGTTTTGGGACAGGAAGACCGAAGAGTGATGAATCGAGGATTTAGCTTTTTTTAGAATTTTTTCTCTGTTAAAACAAACTTCTGGTAAAGTTCCGTGTTTGCAAATAATTTTTTTAAAAAATGTAAAACTCAAAGTGTTCACCAATTGAAGGTTTGGGTGATAAATAGACAGAAATATGTTCCCTCACCATCAATGATATTAACCATGAAACGTAAATTAAAATTTTTTACCATCATTTTAGCTCTGATGCTAGTTTCATCCTGTCAGGAAGACACAGAGCCAACAGATCCAACAAATCCTCCGGTCCAAACAGGAGAATTCGAGACGAAAGATATTCAAATCACTTTACCGCAAGGTTCTTCCTTTGACTTTTCAGGCAGCGAATTGATTTCTTTTGGAGAGTCATTTCCTGTGGCTTCAGACGGAAAAACAAAGTCTGTGTCAACTCCGGGTTTTGCTCATATAGCCTTCGTTCTTAATGAGGAAGGAAACCCAATTCTTGCTGGTTTTATTACAGACCAAACAAGTGTAATTTCTGCTCAATCAACAGCTATAGTCCTTTTGTCATATGCTGTAGGACTAAATTTGAGAGAAGAAGGATTTGCAGAGCTTTTTCTGGATCAGATTGATGAATTGCCTGAGGCTGTGGAATGGCAGGAGGCTTTTACAGATTTATGGAAGAACGATCCATTGATTTTGGAAAAAGGCACCTTCACCACGCAACTCCGCACAGTGATGGAAAAATTGGTGCCCGAACCTGTGGTTATCGACATAAGAGCAGGAGCCAAGGCATCGGATATATCAGTGGATGAGGCAGATTTCAAAAGCGGCCTGCAGATTTTCGAGGATGAATTGGGACAATTTTCGGTGAACAACAAATACCGCAGACGAGGGCATGCTTTTCTTTATAAAATGTCCTACAAGGATATGGAAGACAAGTCACATGAGATCCTTTCAGATATAAACTCTGGAACTCCTTCGGACAAGGATTTTGCCATTTCACCTACAGCCGGGGCTACTTCTTTTAATGGTGTTCTCGGATCAGAAATTGAAGGAAAATCGAATGAGGTTTTCCTAATAAAATCTGGTCCAATAAAATTAGATCTTTTAGAAAATGAAAGCGAAGCAACCTATAAGCTACATGTGGTAGGACCGGGAATTTCACATCCTCAACCTGTCACTACAGCAGAAATAGCAAAACTGACAAGGTTGGAAGTAGAGACTTTTGCAATTGATTTTTTGTTTCCACTTATCATGGAAACGTTTGGAAATGAGGATTTGCTAAAGAAAAAAGGTATCAAAATCGGGGAAGGTCCAGTAGAACGATTTATCGAAGCTACCGAGGCCTTCTTGAAACTGACTCCGGATGTCTATGAATTTATTAAGAATGGAGATTATATGGGAGCAGCTAGGAAATCACTCGAACTTCTTTATTCCAATGCGGTTGATGGGGCTTTTGAGACCCTATCCCTCGTTGCATACGATATTATATTAGATGGTGCTACAGTGGGTGGTTTTAAAGTCCCAAAACACGCCGAATCAAATGCAGAAAAAGTTGTAGGGAAGACCGCAAACTGGCTCAAAATAATCAATGCTGCAATGTTAGGTGGAGATTTTATCCGGATTGGAATGGGGATCTTAGATTCACGTCAACTCGACACATGGACGATCAAAGCCCGTTCGGCAAAAGTCACGCTTTCTCCAAAAGAAGCAACCGTCCGAAGCCGCGGAAGCAAAGCCATCGAAGCAGTAATCAAAAACTCGGAGGTGGGAGGTGATATCCATCCGTTTTTTGTCTGGAAATCGAGTGGAAAATTTGGTTACATCCAAGACACCAAAGGGAATAAGGGAGCTTCTTTCGAAAGCTCAGATTTCAAAATCACCTATTATTCCAATACCTCTGCAGCAGATCTACCTGAGGAAAACAACTGGGAATACGTCTATGTGGAAGCGTTTATGGGTTCTCAGTCAATTGGAAAAGATACTGTTAAATTAAACCTAAGAAAAAGCGTCTATGAAATCAAGCCGAACGGGATTACCCTTACAGGAAAGAAAAGCGAGAATAATAATGCGAATTCCGTCAAACTTCATCTGGAACGTACCGACGGATCAGTTCCTGACTTTTCAGACAAAAAAGTGGTCTGGACTACAGAAGGGAAATATGGAAAACTAAGTGGGAATGGAGGATTTTCAACTTCCATAACTACTTATGGAACCAATAGTATGTACTACGAATGCACCGATAAAGAAAGTGAAAAAGCCACTGAAAAAGTCTTCGCTAGGATTTACGCCAAATCATCTGATGGTAGCGATTATTTTCTGTATGAAGAACTAGAAGCGACCATTAACATCAACAATGAGAATGATGTTATCATTAAATATGTACCGATCTCAGTGATAAGCTGGGGTCCGACCGAAACTGGTATCTATACCAATTGTGGATCCGGTACCATATTTTACATTGATCCGGAACCGAATGCAATAAGTTACAGTGCCACAGTAATTGAATTCAGTCCCGAAGTAATACCTAGAGTAACAGGAACAAGTAAATCGTGGTCAGCCAATACACCCACAAAAGATGGAAAATATGAATTTGCCTATATTCTATCCGGGGCTGTAAGTTCACCCACTTGGTTAGGACCACCGGATTGTGGAAAATATGCTGCAAGCGCAGCGTCAAGAAAGGGTACAGCCCGGGTTATCATTAAGGTGAAAAAGCCATAATTATTCAATCCTACCTGGCTCAAGCAGATAGGATTGAATAATTTAGAATTTTATGGTAGACAGACTGAGGATAAGCAAAAAATGGTATCCTTTTAAAGCGTGAGTTTAGAATTAAAGTTTGCCAAAAAATAAAGGTTATTTCCTAAAGCGGATTATCTTAAGGGGATGAATAATCTGCCTAGACTTTGAAATTACCAATAGATATCCGCACAGAAAATCCCGAACGACTGCTGTCAAAAGCATACAAGGACAATTTTGACTGGTGCAAAAGCTATATCAGAAAAAACAACGGCTCAGATGCCGATGCTGCAGACAACTTTCAGGAGAGTATCAGTATTGCTTGGCTCAACCTAAGATCAGGAAAGTTTCAGGGGGACGCTGGACAGTTCAATGCTTATATCCGGCAGATTTGCAGATACAAATGGATCAACCAGCTTCGATCTACAGCTTCAAACCGACTTGTACTACAAGAGGATTTGTCAACCTTTTCCGAGTTAATTGAATCCAATTCAATAGAGGAAGATAGCAATAATAGTATGCGTCTGCAGGCTTCCTTTGCCGGTATCGGAGAAAAATGCAGAGATTTATTGAGCAGATTTTATTTCAATAAAGAATCCCTGGCAAGCATAGCTCAAGTGATGGATACTACTGAAGCCAGTATGAAAACCATCAAGTACCGCTGTATGATGCGGCTAAGAAAAGCATACCTCGAACGATTAGAAGACGATGAATAAATATAGACCAGAAATAAGCCAGAAAGAATTTGAGGAAATCGAAAATTATCTACTGGATACTCTCTCCTTGGCACAACGGGTAGATTTTGAAAAACGGATGAAATCGGATTCGGTTCTACGTGAGGAAGTTGTTCTCCAACAAAAGCTGATGACTGCTGTGGAATTAGGTTCGTTTAAAAAAGATACCAAAGAATCAAAACCACCAAGATCAAAAACCATAAAAATCTACGCCAAGAAAGTATGGCTGGTTGCTGCTGTATTTGTCGCAGCGGTTCTCTTCAGTTTCATTGGATATTTATTTTTAAGGGATACCAATTCTTCAGGCACAGATTTGTATGAGGCATATTTCTATGAAGACCCAGGACTTGCTGTCGTCATGAGCAGCACGGATGACTATGAGTTTTATGACGGGATGGTCAGCTACAAAGAAGGGAATTATGAAGAAGCAATCACTGTATGGTCAAATCTTTCAACTTCGAGAGTAGAGTCTGATACGCTTCGCTATTATCAGGGAGTAGCTTTAATGAATTTGGGTAAAATGGAAGAGTCCGCTACTTTTCTAGATTTGGTAGTAGGGGATAATGAATCCGGATTTCAAGCAAAAGCAAGTTGGTATCGCGCACTGATTCATCTTAGGAAAGATGAAATAGATCTGGCAATTGGATTACTGGAAAATCTCTTGCCCGAACCTCGAGCGGAAGAATTGTTGAAGGAGTTGAGAAAATCACCCTGAGGTTAATCAAATCCAACGTATGTATTCTTCAAACTGCCGTTTATTGGGATTTTTGTTTTGCTTTTTGCAAATAAGCTCATTATGCGCCCAAGAATCGAATTTATCCAAATCAATTAAGTCCTTTAGAAATCAGCAGTTTGATAGTGCAATGATTTATTCGTCATTGGCCATTCAAGACTTCACGCAGAAGAATCAACAAGACAGTGTGGTCATCGCATATGTTCATCAGACTGATATTTTTTGGGAAACTGAGGGGGATCATCAAGCGATTAAAATTGCTAATACAGCAATAATCGAATCTCAAAAACTTCCTCAAAAGAATCTCGCCAGAGTCGCAGCCAATAACAAAAAGGGACAGCTGCTGGTTCACATGGCTAAAACTGAAGAAGCCAAATTAAGCTTTCAGGAGGCCGAGTCAAGCATTCCTCCAAATGACTCTATCAACGGAACGGTTGCTTCGCTTTATAATAACATTTCCTGGATGTTTCTTAATCTTAACCTCTTCAAAGAGGCACTTGATTATGCTGTACGTTCCTTAGAAATCCAACTGGAACTTTATGGCCCAGATGCCAGACAGTTGATGGGAGTCTATCAATCCCTCGGCCTGATTGCGAATGGAGCCGGTTGGTTTGAAGAAGCTGAAAAATACAGTCTAAAGCTTTATAATATTGCCACTGCGAATTTACCGCCTAGTCATCCAACTATGGGTTTGGTGCACAATCAGCTCGTGATCATTTATGAATCGATGAGCAGGTATACTAAAGCACTTTTTCATCTGAAAGCCATGATAGAAGTGACTCAGAAAGCTTACGAGGAAAGTGGAAATCCCCATTTTTTGGCAATAGCCTATAATAACACGGGATTCTTGTATCATTCCCTTGGAGAAAATTCCCTTGCAGAAGCTTACTTCGAAAAAGCTCTCCGGCTTCATCAGGTCAATTATGGCGATCAAGAACTGGGTATCGTTCAGCCATTGGCTCATCTGGCAGAAGCGAAGCGAAGTCTTGAAAAATTCGAAGAAGCAGATTCGCTTTTTACAAAAGCTTATTTGCTCCAGACTAAGTTTGATAATGAAAATATCAAAGGATTGGCAGACTTGGAAAGCCAAATCGGGGAATTACACGAAGACAGGCAAAATTTTTCAAAAGCGGAAAAATGGTATGTCCAAGCGCTGAATCGCTACCAAAAGATAGGCGTCACCGGTACCACCATGGTCGACGAAACAAAAACATCTTTAGGAAAAACCTATGCAAAACAGGGTAGGACCGATGAGGCATTGAAACTCCATGAGGAAGTTTTGGATTCCTATCGGAAAAAGTACCAAAAAGGCAGCCTGTACATCGCCGGAAAATGGAACCGCATCAGTGAAACTTACCGGATTGCAGAAGATTGGGAAAAAGCACTTGCCTATTCCGACAGCACTTTTTTGGAATTATTGCAATTGCCCACTTTACCCAATTCCAATTGGACCGAAGATTTACCGATATCTACAAGTATTGCGGAGTTTTTAAGCAACCGGATTACAATTCTGGAGCGGGGATTCAATCCTGTTCCCCAAAAGGAAATTTTGGAAACAATTGTCGACTTGGTCAGAAACTATGAGGGTTATTTAGAGCGGAGTATTCCCGCCTTGCGAAGCCAATCTTCTGTGGTAGAACTGGCAAAAAAGCAAAAGAAACTTTACCAAGCCGGAATGAATTCAGCTTGGCTGCTGGCTGAGCAGTATGGGAAAATTGAATATCTCGAAACGGCATTTGAGTTTGCTGAAATGGGAAAAGGCCTGCTTCTTCGGCTTGCATCCAACAATCTCATGGTGGATGAATACGCTATTGATGAAAATGACCAGCACGCAAAAGACCGGAATTGGAGAGGCAAAATCGGTGGGCTGAATGCGCTTTATTTAAACACCGGGGGGACGAATGATACCCTTCTGAATGAGTTGACACAGGCCATTGAATCGTATCGGGAATTTCAGGATAGCTTACTTCAACTGAGCGATCCTCAATGGAAAGAGCGCTTTAACTTAAAGCCTTTTTCTATTTCAGAAATCCGAAAACAATTGCTTCATAAAGATAAAACCTTGATCGAATACGCCGTAACCGAAGACTACATCTACACTTTTTTGATCAGTTCCGCAGACTTCAAAGTTTTTAGACAAGACAGAAAGCCGGTCAGTGGCCAAGTTGCAGTTTTGCAAAATTTGGCAAATCTGGACGTGTCAGAATTCCTGTCTGCATCCTTCCCGCTCTATCAAAAACTCATCGAACCTTTAGAGCCTTTTATCAAAGGAAATCAACTGATAATCATTCCGGATGGAGAGCTTTTTGGAATAAACTTGGAAATATTAAATACTGATAACCAGCCAAATGAATTTTCTAGCTTAAATTATTTGATCAGGAAATTTGAGATCAGCTACTTGCTTTCAGCATCCAGTGCTATTCAGCAGCGGAGGACTCACTATCGCACGACTAAAAGCGGGTTATTTTTTGCTCCGGGTTTTACTCCGGGCATGAAGGAAACCTACCAAGCCAGACTTTTGACCAAGCCCGAAGAAGATCCAATCCACACCCAACTGATTCGACAGCCATTTTCCCTGAAGGCAGCAAAAGAGGCGGTTAGGATGTTCGACGGTGAAATATTTCTTGAAGAACAAGCCCAGGAAAACCGATTTGTAAATGAGGCTTCGGTTTATCGGATTTTGCACTTGGGAACACATGCGGAGGTCAACAATCAGTCACCGCTTCAATCCCGGCTGTTTTTAGCCAAACCATCGCTTCAGGATTCTGTACAAGATGATGGCATTCTTCATGCTTTTGAGATATATAATATGCGACTTGAAGCAGAATTGGCAGTGCTTTCTGCCTGCAATACCGGTTCGGGCAAATTTCAGGAAGGGGAAGGCATCATATCACTAGCACATAGTTTTCTCTATGCAGGTTCTGCATCGGTGGTCATGAGCATGTGGGCGATTGATGAGAAAGCCAGTGCTGAAATCTTGACATCATTCTACAGCAACTTATCCAAAGGAATGGCTAAAAACACTTCTTTAAGGGAGGCAAAACTTCAATTCCTCGATGGAGCACCGGATGAATTAGCACATCCCTACTTTTGGGGAGGACTTGGTTTGATTGGTGATCCTGCTCCGATTTCAGGACAAAGTGATAATAGAATTCTGCTCCTGTTAGGATTGTTTGTGTTTGGTGTTCTTATTTTTTTTCTGCGTTTCCGCTTTTTCAAAAAAACCAAGTACTCTTGATTTACTTTCTACAAGTTGCCAAAACTGAATAGAAAAGGTACTTTGACCCGAAATATACCCTGACTCCATGAATCTTTCTATTTATCAAAACCCAGCAGAACTAGGTCAAAAAGCCGGAAAAACCGGAGCCGAATTGATCCGAAAGGCCATTCAAACCCAAGGTTTTGCCAATATCATTTTGGCCACCGGGACCAGTCAGTTCGAAACACTAAAGCAACTTTTGACCGAAAAAGACATCGATTGGAGTAAGGTGACGGTGTTTCATTTGGATGAATACATCGGGCTTCCTATTACTCATCCGGCGAGTTTTCGGAAATATTTGTTGGAAAGGTTTTTCAATCCTATTCCTCAGTTGAAAGCCTATCATTTAATCGATGGAGAATATGATCCCGAAAAGGAATGCGAGCGACTTTCGACCTTGATTCAAAAACATCCGATTGACGTGGCTTTTGTGGGAATCGGGGAAAACGGTCATCTAGCTTTCAATGATCCTCCGGCTGATTTTGAAACAGAAAAACCTTACCTCGTTGTCAATTTGGATCATGCCTGCCGCATGCAGCAACTAGGAGAGGGCTGGTTTCCAAATTTGGAAGCGGTACCCACCCAAGCCATCAGCATGTCTATCCGTCAAATCATGAAGTCAAAATCCATCATTTGTTCAGTTCCTGATTTGAGAAAAGCACAGGCGGTCAAGGACTGTCTTCAAGGAGAAATCACCAATCTTCATCCTGCTTCGATCTTACAAGAGCATCAAGATTGTCAGATCTTTTTGGATCGGCCTGCTTCATCTTTGCTTAATAAGCTTTAAATGAATGTTTCGTGAGTGAGGACACTCACGGAGGCGACCGGATTGTCGGATTTATCTGGACAAACCCGCTTCATCCATACTTTCCAACCATTGATCTGAAAATTTTTGGATGGATGACATAAAATTTGGTATTTAAGGCTAAGGGAAATTGAATCAGATTTCTTTTTGCTTTAAACCCAAAACCAGCCTATGTCAAAAACCACCGCTGCGGTTCGTGCCGATCAGCTTAGCCAACGGGATACGTGGATTTCCATCGGCATCATCGGGATGCTGTTCTTCATTTTTGGCTTTGTCTCCTGGGTCAATGCGATCCTGATTCCTTATTTCAAAATCGCCTTCACGCTTAGCAATTTTGACTCCTATCTCGTTGCTTTTGCTTTTTACATTTCTTACCTCGTCATGTCAGTTCCTTCTTCCTATCTGCTCAAAGCAGTGGGATTTAAGAAAGGGATGATGTACGGATTCTTTGCCATGGCTGTGGGTGCTTTCATTTTTGTGCCTGCTGCGATGAATCGGACGTATGAAATTTTCCTTTTGGGCTTATTCACTTTAGGAACTGGTTTGGCTGTACTTCAAACCGCAGCTAACCCCTATGTCACAGTTCTGGGGCCAAAAGAAAATGCAGCCCAGCGTATCAGTGTGATGGGCATTTTCAACAAAGGAGCTGGAATTTTGGCGCCTATCCTCTTTGCTGCGGTCATCCTGAGAGTAGGGGATAATGAACTTTTCCAACAGTTGGATACCATGACTCCAGAGGCGAAAGATGCCGCCTTGGACGAACTGATTCGAAGAGTCATTTTGCCTTATTCTGTGGTCGGAACCGTGCTTTTGGCCTTGGGAATCTTTGTGCGGTATTCGCCTTTACCGGAGATTGATACCGAGCATGAAACCGCTGAGGTTGCTGAAGCCAATTCAGGCAAGAACTCTATTTTCCAGTTTCCTCACTTGATATTGGGAGCAGTTGCGATTTTCCTGCATGTAGGCACGCAGGTTATCGCGATCGATACGGTCATTCCCTACGCCAACTCCCTTGGGATTGGATTGATGGAGGCCAAAGTCTTTCCGTCCTACACGTTGGCTTTTACGATTTTGGGATATCTGTTTGGAATTTCCCTCATTCCCAAGGTGATTTCTCAGGTGAATGTGCTGCGGGTTTGTACGCTTTTAGGGACGGTATTCACGCTGCTGATCATTTTTACCTCGGGTCAGGTTACCATATTGGGTATCACTACTGATGTGTCGATTTGGTTTGTAGTTCTGCTGGGCTTGGCCAATTCATTGGTTTGGGCCGGAATTTGGCCCTTGGCTTTGGATGGGTTAGGTCGATTTACGAAGCTCGGTGCATCCATCATGATTATGGGCCTTTGCGGAAATGCGATCATGCCGCTTGCTTATGGTGCCGTGGCAGACGCGGTCGACGTGCAGCAGGCCTATTGGGTGCTTTTTCCCTGCTACCTGTATTTGGTGTTTTACGCAGTTCATGGACATAAAATCAGAAGATGGAAACTTGCCTGAGGGGAAGATCTTTTTTAGACGGAAAGCCACTGGAAATAATTCTTTCTAAAGGAAAGATCAAGTTTGTTTCATCTGCTAAGACCTGTCCGGAAAATGTTTGGATGGGCCCTGGTTTCACAGATATTCAAGTGAATGGGTATGGTGGCTTGGATTATAATTCGATTCAAAGTGATGTTTTGGCTTTGGGTCAAATATCCAGAAAACTACTTCAGGTCGGCGTTACCAGCCATTTTCCAACAATTATCACCAATTCACCGGACAAGATTTCAGCCTTGATTCGGCAGGTGGTTCAGCTTCGCAAAATGGATCCATTGGCCAATTCCTGTACCACGGGAATCCATATCGAAGGCCCTTTTATTTCCCCTGAAGACGGACCGAGAGGAGCGCATTATCGGGAATTTGTTCAGTCACCGGATTGGGAATTATTCAAAAAGTGGATGGAAGAAAGCGAAGGCCTGATTAGGATGATTACGCTTTCTCCGGAATGGGAGGGAAGCGCTGCTTTCATCGAAAAATGTGTAGAATCAGGGATTTTGGTTTCCATCGGTCATACCAATGCAAGTCACGCGCAAATCACTGAAGCCGTAAAAGCAGGAGCGAGGCTTTCCACCCACTTGGGAAATGGAATGCACAGCATCATTGCCCGTCATCCCAATTACCTCTGGTCTCAATTGGCTGCCGAAAACCTTTCTGCCACTATCATCGCGGACGGATTTCACCTTCCGGCTGAAGTGATACAGGTGTTTAAGAAAGTGAAAGGCGAAAAACTGATGCTGGTGAGTGATTCCGTGGCTTTGGCGGGAATGCCTGCCGCAGATTATGAAGCGGCAGTTGGAGGAAAAGTGACCTTGACCGCAGAAGGAAAGCTTCACCTTTTTGATAATCCCAAAACGCTTGCAGGTTCGGCCATGAATATCCTTCAAGGAGTCAATTTTCTGCTCAAAAATAAGCTTGTAGCTCTTCCCGAAGCTTGGCAAATGGTATCCATTCGGCCTCAAAGGCTTTTTGATACTCATTTTGACCCATTTCAATTCGGTCAAAAAGCGGATTTAATTTTAGCCGAACAGCTCCCTGACCAAACTTTAAAAATTTTCAAAGTCCTAAAAAACGGAGTAAAAATACCGCTCGATTAACCCAAACTTGAAATCCACCGCATCATGAAAAACAAACTCAACCGCCGTCATTTTATCAAAACAGCCGCAACCGGAGCATTGGGCCTCAGTGCTGCCTCTTCCGCTTTTTCTTTCAATATCCTATCTCAATACCCACTAAAAGACAAATATCGAGTGGCTGTGATTGGGGTCAACAGTCGGGGAAGTCAGCATATTCAGGCTTTTGCCAAAATCCCGAATGTGGAAATCGCCTATATCTGCGATGTAGATTCCCGTGCGCGGGAAAACGGAATCGCTTTGGCCTTGAAAGAAGGAGTAAAAACAGCCCCAACAGGTTTGGTGGATTTTAGAAAAGCCTTGGAAGACAAAACGCTGGATGCAGTTTCCATTGCCATGCCAGATCATTGGCACACTCCCGCAGCGTTGATGGCGCTTCAGGCTGGCAAGCATGTGTATCTGGAAAAGCCCGGTTCGCATAATCCTGCCGAGTCGGAACTCCTGGTGGAAGCCACCAAAAAGTATGGTAAAATTGTCCAAATGGGCAATCAGCGCCGATCCTGGCCGAGAGTGCAAGAAGCCATGAAAGAGCTTCATTCCGGTGCCATCGGTCGGGCCTATTATGCCCGAACTTGGTACACGAATACTCGAAAATCTATCGGTTATGGAAAGCCTGCTGCCGTTCCGGAATGGCTGGATTTTGAACTTTGGCAGGGTCCGGCACCAAGAGCAGAATTCAAAGACAATCTGATTCATTACAATTGGCACTGGTTCTGGCACTGGGGCACAGGAGAAATCGTGAATAACGGCGTGCACTTTTTGGATTTGGCCCGGTGGGGAATGCAGGTGGATTATCCCGAAAAATGCTATTCGGGCGGCGGACGGTATCACTTTCAGGACGATTGGGAAACTCCGGATACTCAGATAGCCACATATAACTTCGCTGACGGAAAATCCATCCTTTGGGAAGGTCGTAGCTGCAATGCCCGTGATATCAATGCCATGGGTTCAGGAGTCTCTTTCCACGGCGAAAACGGCACACTCGAACTCCTGAACAACTCCTACAAAATCTACGACAACTCCAACAAGCTAGTAAAATCAGCTGAACCCACGACCAATACCGTGGTCGATCAGCGAGGCGCAGGCTTTGACATGGACATCGCTCACTTTACCAATTTCATCAACGCGATCGACAAAGGGGAGAGTCAGATTTCACCCTACCCTGAAATTCAAAAAAGCGTATTGCTGTGTCATTTGGGCAATATTTCCTACCGAACAGGTAGTGCTTTGGAAATTGACCAAAGTTCAGGAAAGATCAAGAATGATAAAGAAGCGATGAAGCTTTGGGATCGAGAATACCAAAAAGGCTGGGAACTTAAACTCTAACCGGATGGAAAACGAGTCCTTTCAAAAGATTGGAGAAGTTACCAAATAGTGCCAAAGGCACATCCTGTATAAGCCCAGAATTCAATTCTGGGAAAATGGAAAAACGATTTATTCAAGAGTGCCAAAGGCACGATCGGTATTTTCAAAAAGCAAAATTTGACATCAACAAAAAACATATAAAAAACTTTATTTCAATAGGTTATGAAATCATCCCGTCGATCATTTATAAAGAAAACCACCGCTCTCGGAGCTGCTGCCAGCCTAAGTTCTTTACCTTTTTCACTCCTTGGAAATATCCAATCCGATCCGATTAAGATCGGGATCATCGGCCTTGATACCTCTCATGCTCCAGCCTTTACCAAGCTTTTTAATGCCGAGAATCCCAAGCCTGAATTAGCGGGATTTCGCGTCGTGGCCGCCTATCCTTATGGCAGCCGCGACATTAAATCCAGTATGGACCGAATTCCAGGCTATATCGATCAAGTGAAAGAACAAGGGGTAGAAATTGTCGATTCCATAGAGGCTCTGCTTCAAAAAGTAGATGTGGTGCTTCTGGAAACCAATGATGGTAAACCACATTTGGAGCAGGCCCGAGCAGTGTTCAAAGCTAAAAAGCCGGTTTTCATCGATAAGCCTGTAGCAGCTTCTTTTGCTGATGCGCTGAAAATATACCAAGAGGCAGAAGCTGCAGGAGTACCGATGTTTTCCTGTTCCTCGCTTCGCTACCAAAAGAATGTCCATGCCGTCCGCCATGAAAACAAAATTGGGGAAGTCTTGGCCTGCGATGCTTTCAGCCCAGCGACACTCGAACCCAGCCATCCGGACCTGTTTTGGTATGGAATTCATGGGGTGGAAATCCTCTTTACCGCCATGGGTGCGGGATGTGAATCAGTGACACGCTTTTCGACTCCAGATGCGGAAGTCGTAGTGGGAACCTGGAAAGACGGTCGTATCGGAACTTTCAGAGGCATGCGATCTGGAAAGCATGATTATGGAGGAACCGCATTTGGCACAGATGGCAACCTCTTTTTCGGACCTTTTGAAGGGTATGAACCTTTGGTAGTTCAGATTGCCGAGTTTTTCCGAACCAAAAAATCGCCAATCGATCCTATCGAAACCTTAGAAATTTATGCTTTTATGGAAGCGGCAGATGAAAGCAAAAGGAGAGGTGGGGAGATGGTTATGCTAAGGGAGATTTTCCAGTTCAATTCATAATGCTTTAGGGATTAAAAAATCCTATTTTGGACTCCGATTCAAGATTATTCACAATTAAGTCTATGAAGTTAGTTTATTATGTTGTCATTTTATTCCTTATTTCTTTCACTTCTTTATTCGCTCAGCAAACCTTCACCCGTGCCGATTCTTTACGGGGAAGTATCACACCCGAACGAGCTTGGTGGGATCTGAATCACTACCATTTGGCTGTGGAAATTTTCCCTGAAACAAAATCCATAAGAGGCTCAAATAAAATTCGATATAAAGTTCTATCTGAATATCAAGTTTTACAAATTGACCTGCAGGATCCTTTGAAAATTACCTCGATCCTTCAGGAAGGAGAGCAGCTGGATTTCAAACGTGATGGTGCTGCTCATTTTGTGACACTGAAGAAAAAGCAAGTTCCGGGAAGTATAGAAGAATTGGTTGTGAGCTACGAAGGCCAACCCAAAGAAGCCATACGTCCTCCATGGGATGGGGGAATTACCTGGCAAAAAGACAGCAACGGAAAACATTTTATTGCCTCATCCAATCAGGGTATCGGTTCGAGTATTTGGTGGCCGCTTAAAGATCATCCGGCGGATGAAGTTGACAGCTTAAGAATCAGTGTGACCGTTCCGGTTGGGTTGATGGATGTTTCCAATGGGCGATTGGTGGAGATAGAAATGGGAAATGGAAAAAATACCTATCACTGGTCTGTGGTCAATCCGATCAACGATTATGGCGTAAATATCAACATCGGAGATTATGTGCATTTTGGAGAGAAATATGAAGGTGAAAAAGGCACCTTGGATATGGATTATTTTGTCCTGAGAGAAAACTTGGAAAAGGCGAAAGTCCATTTTCAGGATGCTGGACGGATGATGAAGGCCTTTGAGCATTGGTTTGGCCCATATCCGTTTTATGAAGACGGGTTTAAACTGGTCGATGCGCCTTATCTGGGGATGGAACATCAGAGTTCGGTGACTTACGGCAACGGCTACCTAATGGGCTATCGGGGCCGGGATTTGAGCGGTACCGGCTGGGGATTGAAGTTTGACTTTATCATCATACATGAAGCTGGCCATGAGTGGTTTGCCAATAACATCACCTACAAAGATGTGGCAGACATGTGGATTCACGAGAGCTTTACCAACTATTCTGAAAGCCTCTTTTTGGACTATCACTATGGAAAAGAAGCCGGACAGGAATATGTACGCGGTACACGAATGAATATCGCCAACGATCGACCGATTATCGGTACATACGGAGTCAATCAGCGGGGTTCGGGCGATATGTATTACAAAGGAGGAAACCTGCTTAATATCCTTCGGGAGATTTTGAAAGATGATGAAAAATGGAGACTGATCCTAAGGGGTTTAAATCAGGAGTTTTACCATCAAACGGTGACCACCCAGCAGGTGGAAAGCTACATTTCTCAGGCCTTTGGAATGGATCTCAAACCGATTTTTGACCAGTATTTAAGAGACCATAGAATACCTATACTCGAATACTATTACTCAGATGATCAAACGCTTAATTTTCGATGGACTTCCTGCTTACCCCATTTCGTCATGCCTGTAGATGTTGAGATTAAAGGAGAAAAACAGAGAATTCAAGCTAGAACAGCTTGGTCTGAGTTGAAAGTAAAAACTAAGGGAGAACTGGCCCTTGATCCGGATTATTATGTGGGTTTACTAAAAATTCGGTAAGCCAGAAGTTTATTCCATGGATGGGTGTTTTGACCATCCATTTTTGTTTTAATTTTCATTAACTACATCCTCCAAAAATGAATCATAAAATCCTAATCACCTTCCTAGCTTTAGCAGCCTGTACAGCTCAGACAGAAAAAACTGAAAACCGACAGTTCGTAGATGTGGCCGGAATTGATCCAGAAATCAAGCCCGGGGACAACTTCTTTATGCATGTCAATGGCCGATGGTACGATACGGCAAGGATTGCAGACGATCAGGTGGGTGTGGGGTCATATACCTTTTTGAACATCCCACAGCGGCAGCTTTTGGAAAATATCCTCGAGGAAGTATCCGCTCAAACTCATCCCAAGGGAAGCAATGAGCAGAAAGTGGGAGACTTCTACGCCTCAGGAATGGCTACAGAAGTGATCAATGCCCGTGGATATGAGCCTGTTCAGCCCATTCTCGACGAAATCGACGGCATTGAGGATCTTGATGAAATGATGGCTTTTGTAACCAATCAAATTAGCAGGGGAAACAATTCTATCATTGGAATGAATGTTTCTCCAGATCAGGAAAACAGCAGCATCAACATCCTGCATTTCAGCCAGTCTGGTTTGGGACTGCCGGATCGGGATTATTATTTCAAAACCGACTCTGCCACTCTCGGAATTCAAAACGCCTATAAAACCTACCTCGCTACACTTTTCTCACTTACTGGATCAAGTCACGAAGAAGCCCAAAAAAGTGCTGATGCAGTTTATGCAATTGAAAAATCCCTGGCTGAATCTCATAAAACACGAATTGAACGCCGGGTAGTCAAGGAGAATTACCACAAAATGGCAGTAACTGACCTGGATTCAAAAATGGTAGCGATTGGTTGGAGCAAAATGCTGACTCAGTTGAACCTGAAGGCAGATTCGGTAGATGTACGACAGCCAGCCTATTACGAAAAGCTCAACAAGCAACTTAATGTTAACAGCCTTGTCGATTGGAAAACTTACTTAAAGGCTCACTCGCTTTTGACTTATGCCAATGTCCTGAGCGAACCCTTTGAAGCAGCGAGTTTTGAATATGAAAAAGTGCTTCTCGGGCAATCCAAGCAACTCACCCGAGCGCAGCAGATGGTCAGCAAGGTGGATCGCCAGTTGGGTTTTGCTCTGGGACAACTCTACGTGAAGCGATATTTCAACGAGGACGCCAAAAAGCGGATTTCTGAACTCGTAGACAACTTCCAGAAAGCCTTCGAAACTCGCATCAAACAACTGGACTGGATGAGCGACAGCACCAAGACAAAAGCGATTGAAAAGCTTTATGCGATCAAAAAGAAGGTGGGTTATCCTGATGTTTGGAGAACGTATGACGCAGTGACGATCGATCGGGAAAAATACTTTGAAAATGTCGTGGCACTGATGGAAAACGACTATCAATACCAAGCTGGTAAACTCAACAAAGCACCAAACAAGGACGAGTGGGGGACTACGCCTTCCACAGTGACGGCCTATTACAATCCGTCACTCAACGAAATCGTCTTTCCTGCCGGCATCTTGCAATATCCATATTTTGATCTCCATGCGGACGATGCGATCAATTATGGCGGCATCGGCATGGTCATCGGCCACGAACTGACCCATGCTTTTGACGATCAGGGAGCCCAATACGACAAAGACGGCAATGTCAAAAACTGGTGGACAGAAGAAGATTATGCCAAGTTCAAGGCCAAAACCCAGCAACTGACCGAGCGATACGATTCATTTACCGTCTTGGATAGCATACCGCTAAAAGGTGCGATGACCATCGGTGAAAACACCGCAGACAATGGTGCGCTCTACATTGCTTACGAAGCTTTCAAGCTTACCAAGCAAGGTCAGGACACCTCCAAAATCGATGGTTATACACCGAATCAGCGCTTTTGTCTGTCCATCGCCAGGATTTGGAGAGTCAAAACCCGGGATGAGTTTATGCGCAACTATGTCACGACCAATTCCCATTCCCCGGCAATCTGGCGGGTGAATGGCTCACTGATGAACTTTGATCCTTTCTATACCGCATTTAATGTGCAGCCTGGAGAAAAGAATTATAAGGCGGAAGAGGAAAGAATAAGGATTTGGTAGGGAAGGTTGTATGGTTGTAAAGTTGTAAAGTTGTAAGGTTGAAAAGTTCTAACAATGCAATTCCTCCTGTTTGGAAAAAGGGTCAAGGCCTGGGAGGAGTATCTGTATTGTCAAGTACACGATGCCGATGACCTTGAAAAAATCAATGAGTTGATCAACAAAATCAAACGAACACCATTTAAAGGAAAAGGTAAACCGGAAACGCTCAGATGAAATCGAGCATGACGAAGATCGTCACACACTGGAATGATTATAATGCATGCGAGATTCCATCTGACCATTGAAAAAAAATTATAAACAGATGAAATCGAGCATGACGAAGATCGTCACACACTGGGATGATTATAATGCATGCGAGATTCCATCTGACCAATAAATATCAAATTATAAACAGATGAAATTTAGCAGGATATTGGTCTAGAAGGATAACTGGCGAACATCGGTTGGTTTATCGGGTACAAGGCTCAGGTGAAGACAAGATGCTCAGAATTGTGCTGGCGAGGTTTCATTATTGAAAACGTGCTGATTTTATTTATTTTATTGTTATATAATTTATATTATGTTAAATAGAAAATCCCGAAGTCCTTTCGGGATTCTTTTTTATCTTTCACATTCATTCAAACCACCAACCCACTATTCCTTCCTAAATGTCAAATTGGCTTTCCCGCTTTGGATTAATCTTCGGCCCGATTTCATTTCTGCTCATTTATTTTTTTGTGCATTCTTCAGGTTTAACTCCAGCTTCACAAGCCATGCTTGGACTGGCTTGCTGGATGGCAATCTGGTGGATCACTGAAGCAATTCCTATTGCAGCTACGGCGATCCTTCCGTTGATTCTGATGCCACTGCTGGGAATTCTGACTATCGAATCGGTCTCGGATAATTACATGCATCCTACGGTCCTGCTTTACATGGGTGGATTTCTGTTGGCTACTGGAATTGAGAAATGGAACCTACATCGCCGCATTGCGCTGAACATTATCAATCTCATGGGCACAGACCTTCGACGGATTGTCTTGGGATTTATTTTGGCCACAGGATTTCTTTCCATGTGGATCTCCAATTCGGCCACTGCCCTGATGATGCTCCCGATTGGTTTAGCGGTTGTGAATCAGTTCAAAACCCAACTTGGTCCCGAAAATGAAGGAATTGCTTCCAACCTGGGTAAGAATATCATGCTGGGAATCGCCTATTCTGCTTCAATCGGAGGCATGGCAACTTTAATTGGAACCCCTACTAATGCGATTTTGGCAGCTGTAGTTAAAGAACTCTATGATTATTCCATCGGATTCAATGAATGGATGCTTTTTGGGTTTCCATTTGCGCTTCTCCTTCTGTTCTATTGCTGGAATTATCTGGTAAAAAGTGCCAACCCCTTACCCAAAAGACTGAATTTGGACGATATCAAATCTGTGATTTCAAATCAACTAAAGTCCCTTGGAAACATGGGCTTTGAAGAAAAGATTGTCTTGACTGTCTTTGGATTGGTATGTTTTGCATGGATCACACGAAGTTTCCTTTTGGCAAAACTTTTCCCTCAGATCGATGATACCATCATCGTCTTGGTTGGAGTTGTTTTACTTTTTATACTTCCCTCGGCTCAAAAAAACGAGCGGATTCTAGACTGGAAAACTGCCGAAAAGATTCCTTGGGGCGTTTTGATTCTCTTTGGCGGCGGTTTGGCTTTAGCCGAAGGCTTTAAAGAAACAGGACTTGCCGAGTGGATCGGTGGTGGTTTTTCTTCGATTGACGGAATTGGTTTTATTGTTTTGCTGCTGATCATCGTCGCCTCAGTGAATTTCCTTACCGAGGTCACTTCCAACGTGGCGACAGCTTCGATGTTGCTGCCGATATTGGCTTCCGTTGCGCTCAAGCTCGATTTGCATCCCTTTGGACTGATGATTGGGGCAACTTTGGCGGCGAGTTGCGCATTTATGCTTCCTGTGGCCACGCCTCCCAATGCTGTGGTTTTTGGTTCGGGATACCTTCAGATGCGTGATATGGTGAAGGCCGGTTTCCGCCTAAATCTGGTTTCCATTGTTGTGATCACCCTGATGGTCTATTTCATCCTCCCCTTGATTTGGGGAATTGAGCTGGAGAAATATCCTTTTTAAAAGTCAGAAGGCTAATATCTGAAAGCTGAAATGTGTGTCAGGTTAAGTAATAATGACTCTGTCAGGTTAAGCGGAGTCGAAACCGGACTTCGACTTCGCTCAGTCTTACAAGAATTTTTGCACAATCCGACAAACGAAATAACTCAGTTTGTCAAGAAATTCTATTCTTCTCACTGAAGTTCAAAAATTCAGAATGGTTTACTGTCTACCCAAAATCTCAAATTACAAATCTCAAATTTCAAATCCTCTTTCATTTCCACCCCTCAAACGACCCATTCCGTCACATTTTTTTGATAAGCATTGGAAGCTGCCCTAATCTTGGTTCAAGTTTTAGAAAACCTAAAAACCAAACCAACAATTGAAATCTTCTCAGCCCGAAATGAACCGAAAAACAGCCTATCACATCCTTATTGCAGCAGGGATTGTCTATACTCTGATTTTGGCTTTTGGCTGAGAAGTTTTCTTTATCAACAATCAAATAAAGTCTCTCACCCCAATTCCTCTTTACTTTATACCATGCAATCCAAAAGTCTAGATTTTCGACAAGTCGAATGGTGGATGGTCACCACTGCGATATTGACCGCATTTTTGTTTGTGCTGTTTGGCCACCGCCCTTCATTTCACAGTGATTCAGGTTATGATATTTTTAGATTTTCGAGCCGATTGCTGATTCTGGCAGCCATTTATGGTGCATTTCACTTGATTCACATGGTGCTGATACCCAAGTTTGAAAAGGATATCAACAAGTGGCCATCTATCGTCTGGACGGTTTTTACAGGAATTATTTCCTTTGGAATTATCGCCCTCTTTGGTTTCAATTCCGACCTGATCAAAGCCCCTTTTCCGGCTTTCTATTTGGGAACCATCGTTCTTTATATCTGCTATCTGTTGGCAGCACATGTTTTAAGCCAAGCCCTCACCCCTCCCAAAGTCCGGGATTTTCAACTCTATAATATCATTAGACTGATTATTGGATACCTTTTCACGCTGTTCTGCCTGATCCAGCTTGAACCTATTTCCAGTCACGGTCCGGCGATTATTTTCGCTTTTTTCCTTCCGGTCATTTTTATCGCCAGTCTTTTCAACTTCCATTTGGTCTATGGGAAAAGAAAAGCCGGAAAAATCAAGCAAGCGAGGTGGTACAATTGGAGCCTGATGGCGGTAATCCTTTTGGTATTCCTAATCATTTCTGCAGAAAATAATCAGGAAGAGATTTTTATGATCGGGGGTTTGGGATCGGTGGCTTTTATCCAGCTGATCTTTTTCCCCTTGACTTCCCTGATTTTCAAAAAATACGATTCCTACATTGGTCAGATCACCTCACTTTCTACGCAGGTAAACCAAGGCAATGCCAGCATGGACTTCCTTCGCTCCCAGATCAATCCGCACTTTCTCTTCAATGCCCTGAATACACTCTATGCGAGTTCGCTGATAGAAAATGCGGAAAAAACCTCAGACGGCATCCAGAAGCTTGGCGACATGATGCGCTTCATGCTTCATGAGAATCAGCTGCCCAGAATCCCGCTTTCGCGGGAGATCAATTACCTTCGAAATTACCTCGATCTGCAGATGCTACGGTTTGGAGCTCAGGCAAATCTTGAAACAGAATTCCAAATCAACGAAAATCAATGTGCCGGCGAGATCGCACCCATGCTCCTGATTCCTTTTGTGGAAAATGCCTTCAAACATGGAATCTCATCGAAGGAAAAATCATGGATTCGGCTTAATTTGAGATGCATTGCCGGTTCGGTTCACCTGGACTTGGTCAATAGTGTCCATCCTGACAAGCCAGCTTCCGAGCAATCCCGTGAAGAATCCGGAATCGGCTTGGAAAACGTAAAAAGTCGGCTTCAGCTGGTCTATCCGGATCGGCATCAACTGAATATTATTGCCAATGACACCGATTTCTTTGTTCATCTTTCCATCCAAATCAACACAAAATGATTTCGGCTATCGCCATTGACGATGAATCCTACGCCTTGGAAGTGGTCAAGTCCCACGCTTCCAAAGTGCCTTTTTTGGACCTAAAGGCCACTTTTACCAATCCTATCACAGGCTTGGAATACCTTAAGAACGAGTCAATTCAGCTGGTTTTTTTGGATATAAATATGCCGGATATTTCGGGGATTGACCTTGCGGCACTCCTTCCCAAGGAGACCGTGGTCATTTTCACCACAGCTTATTCGGATTATGCGGTGAAGGGATTTGAACTCGATGCCTTAGACTATTTGCTCAAACCGTTTAATCTCAGCCGCTTTCTCAAAGCCTGCCAAAAAGCGCAGGAATGGATTGAGCTTCAACCCAAAAATGAACCGGCTTTCCTCTTTGTCAAAACCAGTGAGGGGCAGATCCGGGTTGATTTTTCTGATTTGCTGTACTGCGAGGCGCAGGGGAATTACGTGACGTTTCAATTGACCGACCAAAAAGTCATGAGCAGAATGACACTGTCAGAAATCGAGAAGCTGCTCCCCTCCTTCTTTATCCGTACGCACCGGTCTTTTCTGGCAAATAAGAATCTTGTGAGCAAGGTGGAAAAACACCAACTCCACCTTCAGGGATTCCCCGTTCCGGTAAGTTCATCCTACCTGGATCAGGTAGCGGAAAAACTCAAAGCCTGATTTGAGTTAGCCTGCCGCAAAAGTTTGAAGAAACTCTCTACGATATTGAATCGGGGTCATTTTGATCCGCTCTTTAAAGAGCTTGTTGAAGTTGGAAAGCGTGTAAAATCCGCAGTCATAGGATATCTCGCTGATATTGAGATTAGTCTCATGTAAAAGTTTGCAGGCATGAGAAATCCTAACGTCTGTCAGGAAATCAGAAAATGACTTATTCACTCTTGATTTGAAAAACCGGCTAAAGGCTGAAACGGATAAGTTTGAGATTTGCGCTGCCTCCTCCAAGGTTACTTTTCCCTGGTAATTTTGCATTACATATTCATAGACATGCCCCATCCGATCTTTTTCAGACTCCTTATTCGTATTGATATATGCAGCGTCCGCGATAAGCTTACAATCCGAAGAATCAGCAATTACCTGAAGGATTTTCAATAGGTGGATGATACTGTTCCCTCCCTTTAAATGCAATAATTCGATCATCATTTCCCGTATTGCCTGATTGGTTTTACCGGTTATCTCTATGCCACGCAGCGATTTTTTGAGCATGGCAGCGATCATCTCAAATTCGTCCAGCCGAAAAACCGAGTTAAGCAGAAAATTGTCAGGAAAGTAGATCACCACTCCATGGACACCTTTCTTATTCTCCGGATCCTGGTAGGTTTTGTCATTTTTCCAGAGATGTGGCAGATCAGGGCCTGTCAAAACCATATCTCCTTCCTTGAAGTTTTGCATGTGATCTCCTATGAAACGTGTCCCTGTACCCTTCAATACGGTGAATAATTGATATTCCGAATGGAAATGCCAGTTGACATCGAAAAAAGGTGCTATCAATTCTATGATAATAAAAGCTTTACCTTCAGGTATTCTGGATTTCTGCAAAGGGGTTTTCACTGATTTCTGCTCTTTTTGGTCAAAATATATTTTCAAATTGATAAAAAACAGTCATAAATCAAGGTAAAACAGTAAGTTTTTCTTCGCTTTAAAAGAAGATATTAGCAAGTAAAAATTTGTAAGCCCAAAGCATGACCAATTTAAAAAAACACCGAAGGTTTTACCTTCTGCTAGTCACTGCACTCACTTTAGTTATTTCCTGCAGTAAAAAACAAAATTTCCTTTCCATGACTGAACCGCGACGGGTAGAAATCCTCGTCTTGGGACATGAAAAAGAAAATCACAACTCTGAGAAGTTGATGATGTATCTGGAAACTCCCCTTTTCCAAAAAGGCATCAACCTCACCTACACGACAGATATCAATGATCTGAATGAGGTGACGCTGAACAATTACGACGGCTTGATGATCTATGCAAATTATGATGAGATCTCACCTGAGCATGAGAAAGCGCTGAAGGATTACATTCAGGGCGGAAAAGCACTGATTCCCATTCATTCCGCTTCTTTTTGTTTTAGAAATTCAGACTGGTTCGTGAGTGCTGTCGGAGGACAGTTTAGCAGTCACGGTACGGGGGATTTCATAGTCGACATCATCGATGCCGATCACCCGGTGATGGCTGGAATTCAGGAATTTGAGACTTGGGATGAAACTTACGTTCATTCCAAGGTAAACCCTGACAAGCATGTTCTCATGGAGCGAGTGGAAGGCGACAAAAGAGAGCCTTACACCTGGGTAAGAAATGAGGGCAAAGGCCGCGTGTTCTACACTGCCTATGGACACAATGAGAAAACCTGGGAAAAGAAAGAATTCCAAAATCTCGTAGCCAACGGTATCCTATGGGCCGTCGGTGACCAAGTCAATGAGCTTCTGGCTGCTTATGAGATTCCCACTCCTGAATTTCAGGATGCAGAAATTCCAAACTACGAAAAACGCGACCCCGCTCCCCGCTACCAGCTTCCGCTTACGCCGGAGCAAAGTATGAAATTGGTTCAGGTGCCTGTTGGATTTGAATTGCAGCTTTTTGCCTCAGAGCCGATGATCATCAATCCTATGGCGATGGCTTGGGATGAGCGTGGAAAACTTTACGTAATCGAGACCACTGACTACCCAAATGAAGTCAGAAAAGAAGGAGGAAGCGATAAAATCAAAATTCTCGAAGACACGGACGGTGATGGCAAGGCCGATAAAGTGACTGTTTTCGCAGATAATCTGAATATTCCCACCTCCATTATGGCTGTAAATGGAGGGATTTTGATCTCCATGGCACCTGACTTTGTCTTTTTGAAAGATACCGATGGCGATAACGTAGCCGATGTCAGAGAAGTAATCATGACAGGCTGGGGCAAAAGCGATACCCACGCCGGACCCTCCAATCTGAAATACGGATTTGACAATAAAATCTGGGGCGTATTGGGCTATTCAGGATTCAATGGCGAAGTAAGTGGTGTAAGTCACCAGTTTGGACAGGGCGTGTACCGATTTGATCCCAGTGGTGAAAACATGGAATATTTGGGAAATACGTCCAACAACACCTGGGGATTGGGTTTCACCGAAGACTTCGAAATCTTCATCTCCACGGCCAACGGACAGCACAGTGTGTATTTTTCCATGGCAAATAACTACCTGAAGCGTCCTGTGTTCCAAGGATCCGCCAACACGGTTCACGGCATCGATTCCCACTATGATATGCCGCACCTCACTCCCTTCTTGAGACAGGTAGACTGGCATGGAAGCTATACTGCGGCTGCAGGGCATAATTTCTACACCGCAAGAAGCTTTCCCAAAAACTACTGGAACAAAATCGCCTTCGTGGCAGAGCCAACAGGCCGTGTCCTTCACAATGCAATCATCAACCCGGACGGTTCGGGATTCAAGGAGAAAAACGGATTTAATATTCTGGCAAGTTCGGACGAATGGTTCTCCCCTGTTCATGCCGAAGTGGGGCCTGATGGCGCACTTTGGGTGGCCGATTGGTACAATTTTATCATTCAGCACAACCCCACTCCGAGGGGTTTTGAAAATGGCGCAGGAAACGCCTACATCAACCCTCTCCGGGATAGTAAGCACGGACGGATCTACAGATTGGTCTACAAAGGCGGAGAAGATTCCCAAACCTTTGACCTGAAGGATGCAAGTTCAAGCGAATTGATTTCTGCCTTGAAAAGTGAAAACATGTTTTGGAGATTGACCGCACAGCGATTGATCGTAGAGACCAAAAACAAAGAAGTCCTGCCCGAACTGTATAAAATCATCGGAGATCAGTCGGTAGATGAGATCGGGTTGAATGCGCCTGCGATCCACGCCCTTTGGACTTTGCATGGCCTGGGTGAACTGAACGGAGAAAATAGAGAGGCGGAGCAAGTGGTGGAAAAGGCCCTTCGTCACCCCTCCGGAGCCGTCAGAAAAAATGCCCTGCGGGTTATTCCCCGTACCGAAACTTCGCTGAAAGCTATTATGGCTTCCAACCTCCTGAGCGATCCTGATCTTCATGCGCGGAAATATGCGTTCCTGACCTTGTCGGAGATGCCATTCAATGAAGATGCGGCCAAGGAATTGGTCAAATCGGCTGATGCAGCAGACAATGGAACCGATGCATATTTGCCGCAGGCGATATTCGCAGCTGTTTTATCACATCCTACAGAGTTTGCAAAACGGGACAACAAAGCCGCCCTTCAGGCTGGAGGGGAAGCTGAAATGTCCTTGGCAGATCGAATCAGTCGAAGCTTGGTGGCAGAGCAATATCCCCTGGATTCCAGAAACTCCATTCTTTTCCCACCGGAAGTAGCCGGAAAGGAAATTGCCATCCGAATGATTGTCTCCAAGGGCAACAACCCACTGGACGGAATTTTAATAGCCCATGGAAATGGCACCAATGGCTACAGCTTATACATCTTTGAAGACAAACTTCACTTTGCGGTGGCTCAGGATGAAAAACTCACCCTGATCAGTTCCAAAAAAGGACTGCCTGAGGAGCAATTCACCATCGATGCTACACTTGTGGAGGATGGAAGCATGACTTTGATGATCAACGGTGAAGAAATCGGAAAGGCTAAAACCAAAGGACTTTTCGCAGCAGAACTGACTCCCAGACGTGTTCGTGTCGGTCAAAACGACTCAAGGAACCAAGTTGGAAAATATGAAGGAGGTTGGATGTTTTCAGGCAGAATCAGCAACAAATCAACCCTTGCCCTGAAAAAACCCGGCTCGGATATTCAAATGATGGCTGATGTCGGCAGTTCCACTACCTCGGCCAATGGCACCACGCTGATCAAATTGGGCGTGATTCCCCATGAGATGAAATTCACCCTGGCCACCTTCACCGTGAAGGCAGGTTCTCAGGTTACGATTGATTTCGAAAACCCGGATTTCATGCAGCACAACCTGGTGATCGGTCAAAAAGGATCAATGGATGCCATCGGAGAAGCAGCGGACGCTTTGGCCCGTGATCCAAAAGGCGCCGAGCAAAATTACGTTCCTAAGATTCCTCAGGTGATTGCCGCAACCCTCCTGGTGGATCCGGAGGGACGGGAGTCTATCGTCTTTACCGCCCCTACTGAGCCCGGAGAGTATCCATTCGTCTGTACCGTACCGGGCCACTGGAGAATCATGAACGGAATCATGAAAGTAGAGTAATCATGGCATTGAATGTAACATTTGCAGTCAGTACCTGGCTTTGGACCTCGCCTTTCAATAAAGAAACAGTCACCCTTTTTCCCAAAATCAAAAGCTACGGCTACGATGCGGTGGAGATTCCTGTGGAAGATCCCGCATTGGTTGACGTGGATTTGGTAAAGAAGGCACTTGCGGATCATGACCTCCGCCCCGTTATCTGCGGCGCTTTCGGCACGAGTCGGGACCTGACCCATGAGGATCCGGCCTTTCACCAAACCTGCTTTGACTACCTCGATGCCTGCTTTGAAATCGCCGCTGAATTGGGAGCCGGATTTGTGGCTGGCCCGATGTATTCGGCCGTGGGAAAAGCCCGCTTGATCTCGCCCGAGCAAAAGAAAATCGAATGGAATCGCGCGGTCACCAACCTTCGTAAAGTTTGCCACCGTGCAGGTGAATTCGGCTTGGAAATCGCGATCGAAAGCCTAAACCGCTTTGAAACCGACCTGATCAATACTGCCGATGAATTGATGCAATTGATCACCGATATCAACGAACCACAGGCCAAGGCGATTTTGGATGGTTTTCACATGAATATCGAGGAGCCCAGCATCGAACATGCGATCAAAACGGTCGGGGACAAACTCATTCACGTGCAGGTATCAGAAAACTATCGAGGCACTCCCGGTACCGGACAGACCAATTGGGCAGCATGGAAGCGTGGCTTGGAAGCAATCAATTACCAGGGGGTGATTTCCATCGAAAGCTTTACCCCTGAGGTGAAAGAATTAGCCGGAGCGGTATGCATCTGGAAACCTTTGGTCCCGTCTCAGGATGGCTTTGCCAAAGAAGGGCTCGAGTTCCTTAAAAAATGGGCGAGGGAATAAATCTAACACGCAAATTTTTGTCAGTCCGGGCACCCGGCAGACGGGAGTCTGACGGTACGAGAACCCTTCGATTTCCAGACTCTCGTCTCTCAAGTGCTCTGGGTGACAAATCCATCGGACATCCGACACCGGTCTTCTCTACTTCCTAACTCCCCTGCTTCCTAAGCTCCAAAGTATTATAAAAACCCAAAACACTATCTACCCATGAGCAAAAAACCAATCAACATCGCCATCATCGGACTGGGATTCGGAGCCGAATTCATCCCGATTTATCAAAAACACCCCTTGGCGAACATGTATGCGATTTGCCAGCGAAACAAAGAAAAGGCGGAAGAAATCGGGAAAGCTTTCGGCATCGAAAAAGTCTACACCGACTATGACGAGCTGCTAAAAGACCCCAATATCGATGCAGTTCACATCAATACCCCGATCCAAAATCATGCAGAACAGTCCCTGAAGGCCCTGCGTGCAGGAAAACACGTCGCCTGTACCGTACCGATGGCCACGACCGTCGAGGAATGCCGGGCGATCGTAGAGGAAACGGAACGAACCGGATTGACTTACATGATGATGGAAACGGTGATCTACAGCCGGGAATTTCTATTTGTCAAGGAACTGTATGAGAAAGGTGAATTGGGCAAAATCCAATTCCTGAGAGCTTCCCATCAGCAGGAAATGGCCGGTTGGCCGGGCTATTGGGAAGGCCTCCCTCCCATGCACTATGCGACGCACTGCGTAGGGCCTGTGTTGGCTTTGCCCAAGGGACAGGCGGAATACGTCTCTTGCCTGGGTTCGGGTCGAATCGACGAAAACCTGATTCCAAAGTACGGTTCCCCATTCGCGATCGAGACCTGCCACATCAAGCTCAAAGACTCTGATCTTGCTGCAGAAGTGACCCGTTCCCTATTCAATACGGCAAGACAGTACCGTGAAAGCTTCGATGTCTATGGCTCCAAAAAGTCCTTTGAGTGGACCCTGATCGAGCATGAGGACTCCGTGATTCATACCGGAGAAGTGCCTGAGAAAGTCAAAATCCCGGATTATGCGCATTTGCTTCCGGCTGAAATTGCTTCCTTCACCACCCGGGGTGTCTATGATAGCGATGAGAATCAGCACTTGTCCTTCATTCAGGGATCGGGACACGGAGGATCGCATCCCCACTTGGTCAACGAGTTTTTGAATGCCCTGACCGAGGGTCGTGCACCCTATCCGGATGCAAGGCAATCTGCCAATATCACCTGTGTGGGGATTTTGGCCCACGAATCGGCGATGGAAGGCGGAAAAATCAAATACCTCCCCGATTTCACGATTAGCAAAAAGTAACTTTCAAAAGCCTGGAATCGAATTCGGGCTTTTTTTTTAACCGCTTTTTTATAGATTTTTATTTTGAAAAATAGAATTATTTGTTGCTGTAGCATCGTGATTGCTACTTTTAGTAGAAATCGTCTATCTGGCAATAGAACATTTCACCAAATTCATAGCCCATTCCTAC
>NZ_FNVR01000030.1 GCF_900108085.1 Algoriphagus boritolerans DSM 17298 = JCM 18970 | reverse complement strand
ATCTGACAAGGTATAGATGGTTTTAAGCAACAGGTACTTAAACATCCGAACAGGGCTTTGAGCCATACGTCCGTTATTAGTACAGTATTTATTAACCAGCTCTTGGTAAACAAAACTAAAATCTATGATGTCATTAATCTTTCGAAGAAGATTGTCCTTTGGCACTATCAAATCATAAATGGAGCCATACTCACTGAACTTAATCTTTTGTTGATGTAACAGCATGAAATTGAGTATTTTATACACAAAAAGATACAAAAAAAGGTGTAGAAAAGTAATTTTCTTACACCTTTTTTTACTAACAATTAACCATTAAAGGACTTTTTCAGTGGCCTCCATCTTTGAGCCGGGTTTTTTGTACCCGCTAGTCTAGCTTACATTCATTAGGCTTTAAGTAAGTAATATCATTAGTTTAATTCACGCACAAAAATGCCCAGACCTATGAAGTCCGGGATTTTTGTTACCCAATCTATCTATTTATTTTCTATTGATTTTTTTGGTCACCAGAGGAGACTAGGAGTAAAAAACCCTGATTTTTCAAGTCAGGGTCTTATTGATTTATCTGTTTCTAACGGGTGCCACACCGCCTTGTCCTTCTTGGCCACCATCCCCTCCACCATCTTTCAAGTCATCATTATTAATTGACTTTCTTCTTTTTGGACGCTGATCCATGGAAAGCTTTCCGATTCTGTAGCTGAAATTCACTTTGAAGTTCATGTTTCGGGTTGCATTTACACTATTCTGGATAATGGTAGGTGTGACGATTTCATTTCTGATGATGAATTCCTTGGCAAGGAAGTTTTCCACTCCGAAACCAACGCTTCCTCTTTTTTCTGCAAATTGCTTGTTCATGCTCAATCCGTACACCGCAAATCCACCTGAGGTTCCCTGAAGTTGTACCTGTCGTCCTCTTGCAAAGGAGAACAACTGCACTTGCCAGCTTTTTGGAAGGGTATAGTTTCCGAAAATTCGACCACTTACCACAAACCCTTCATTGCTTGCTGCAAACTGAGGATCTGTCAGACCGTTGTCCAGCATGGCGTAGTACAAGTCAAACCCACCATTCAGGGAGAATTTATTGTTGATATTCACGTTTGCAAAAATATTGGCTCCTACTGTCTGCTCCTGACCAATATTTTCAAAAGTCGTAGAGATAATTCCTCCGTCAAGCACGTCTCGGATAGCCTGAATAGAACCTGTGGTATTTCTGTAGAAAGTGGTGAAATTCAAGGTCGTTCCTTTGATAAATGTGCTATAGCCCAACTCGTAGTTATCAGTTAATTCAGGATCGAGTTCAGGATTACCTTGTGATATCTGAAGCGGGTTGGAAGCTTCAATGTTGGGATTCAGGAAACGAAGCGAAGGTCTTTGAATTCTTCTGTTGTAAGCGGCCTTGATCATATTTCCATTCTTCAACTTTCTGGAAGCATTGATGCTCGGTACCCAAGTACCATAAGAAGGAATATCAGCCACAAATTCTGTTCTGAAGTCAGCATTGATGGTGGTGTATTCATATCGTACGCCAGGTTTTAAGGTGTAATTCTCCAAGAAGGCGAAGGTGTAAGACAGATAACCCGCAGTGACATTTTGATCGTAGCTAAAGTCATTGTTTCTGGCAGGATTCGGATCTTCTACAAATTCCCCATCAGCACCTTCTGCTTCAAAATAGGCAAAGTCAGAATACGCTTTTCTCAATATATTTTTTGCCCCATATTCCAGAATTTGATTTCCCTTCTCATCCAAAGGAGTCACATAATCCAACTGCACGGTAAATTCTTCATTTCGGCTTGGGTTGTCATTTTTCAATCGGGAATCAATCGTGCTGAAGTCCTCTGTGAACAGTGTATTAATAAAAGAGTTCTCCCGGTTATTTCGGCTATAAAGTGTCAACAAACTCAACTCTCTTCCCTTTTTCTCGAAAGATCTGGTGTAGTTTAAACTCACGTCCACAGAATTGCTCAAATCTTTGGTATCTGTGTTTCTGAGTCTGTTACTGATCAGGTCATTATTTCGAAAGTTTTCAGTCAAAAAATTAGTCTGCTCATTATTTGAATTTCTAATACCGAAGTTGATGGCACCGGTAATGAAATTGTACTCGTTGATATCATAATCCACTCCGAAATTATATCTGCCGAAAATATCTCTTCTTTCCGTGTCTGCAGACTGAATCACCCGGGAGATAGAATTGTCAGGATTGGTAATGATCTGCTCATTTTCGAATCTACCAAGAAGATTGTACCCTGATCGACCGAAACCTCCCAAGCTAAATCCCAATTTACCTTTTCTGGCACTTCCCTGAAGTCCAAGGTTTGAACCTCTCAATCCAAATCCCGAATTGATATTTAAAGTAACACCTTGAAGGTTATTCTTTTTTGTTACAATGTTGATTACCCCTGAGGTACCTTCTGCATCGAATCTAGCAGATGGAGAAGTGATTACCTCTACCGCTTTGATTTCATCTGCGGGGATCTGCTTCAATGCATCAGCAATGGACGAAGCCGCAATAGCTGAAGGTCTGTTGTCGATCAACACCAAAATATTGCTACTTCCTCGCATGGAAACATTACCGTCCAAATCGACTGAAAGCATCGGTACTCTTCTCAATACGTCCGTTGCATCACCTCCTGCGGTTGTTTTGTCATTTTCTGCTTTGTAGATTGTTCTGTCCACTCGCTCTTCGATCAGTTCGCGCTGTCCCTGAACGGTCACTTCCTCAAGAGCCAAACCTTCGTCCGTCATACCGATTTCACCCAAGTTGATATCTGCATCGACAGAGTTGATAGTAATTGTACGCTTCACGGTCTCGTAGCCAAGGAAGCTAATCTGCAATTCGTAAGTACCAGTATCAAATCCGGTAATAAAGAAAACCCCATCCCCATCTGCCACCGCTCCGGATGTACTGAGATCAGTTCCTGATTTATATAGTGCCGCAGTAGCATAGCCTACAGGCTCACCTGTTTTTAGGTCTTTGGCCACGCCGATGATCCTTGCAGGCTCTTTTCTTTCTTCAGTCTGCTGCGCATAAGAAGCAGTACCTCCGAAAATGGTAAAGGCGATAATTAGATTGAGTAATTTTTTCATGTCATTGTTTTCCAATAGGGACTTCTACCTACTGATACCCCAAAGTTGAGGGCATTGTTTGGCCCTAAAAAATGTAATAGACCAGAAGGGATACTTCATCGACAAATCCCACCAAAATCAGGACGAACCTTGAGAATTCAACGGCTTGAGGGTTTATCCTTGTAAACAGGCTTTCCATAGGTTAAATCTCTGTTTTGGTAGATTGTGTTTGAGGGATAGAAGTAATTTGACTTAGTTTGAGCACTGAAAATCAATCGTATGCTATCATTTACCCCTAAAAAAAGGCTTTCGGTTCTTGTACACATCCTGGGCTGGTTTATGCTCTGTATTGTACTCTTGCTGCTATCCCCGCTCTCCTGGAGAATGGGGGAAATCCAGCTTCCTGTTCAATTTTGGTGGAAGCAGGTTTTTCTTGTTTTACTGTTGATTTCAATTTTTTATACCAATGCTTCTTTAATAGTCCCTAAGATTCTCCTTCCCGGAAAAAACTACCTCTATCTTTTGATAGTAATTCTTGGTGCAGTCTTTTTCTATGGACTGATTATCTACTTCGAGCAGTTCACACTTTACTCCGAAAAAATGCACGAAGTATTCAACCCAGGCAAACCCTTCGATCCACACAGGAAAAGGTGGCTGCCAGGAGATGTATTTCAAATGTTGCTTTTTTTGGTATCTATAGGCCTGAGTACTTCCTTGGCTTTAGTACAGAAGTGGCAAAAAGATGAAACCCTTCGTCGGGAACTTGACCGGCAGCGAATCAACACAGAACTCTCCTATCTCAAAGCCCAGATCAACCCGCACTTCTTCTTCAACACGCTTAACAACATCTACGCACTTACTAACCTGGATGTAAAAAAGGCTCAGGAGGCTCTTTTGAAACTCTCCCGAATGATGCGCTATGTGCTATATGAGAACCAAAAGAATGAAACGCTACTGAGCAAAGAGGTCAAATTCATCGAGGATTACATCGAGCTGATGAAAATGCGGATGACTGAAAAGGTCAAACTTACCATTGAAATCGAAAATCCAAAGGAAGATTTGGTCATAGCACCGATGCTGTTATTGCCATTTTTGGAAAATTGCTTCAAACACGGCGTAAGTTCTCAAAAGGAAAGTGAAATCAAAATCAAACTGGAAGTCATGGGTGACACGGTCTTCTTCGAAACCAGAAACCATATCTTCCCAGTCAACGCCGACAGTCCCGAAGCCCACGAAAATGGTATTGGACTGACTAATACCCAGCGTCGATTAAGCCTGATCTATCCGGAAAAACACCGCTTGAAATTTGGCAAAGACGAAGCGAAACAGGAATATTGGGTCAACCTGACGATTAATCTCGCATGATACTGAAATGTGTAGCCATAGACGATGAGCCATTAGCGCTCGAATTGCTGAGCAAATTCATCAGTCAGACCGCCTTCCTGAAGCTGGAGGGAAGGTTTTCAAATGCCATCGAAGCGTTGAGTTTTTTGAACCAAAATGAGGTTCAACTGATCTTTATGGATATTCAAATGCCTGACTTGTCCGGGATGGAATTGGCCAGAATCCTCGATGGGAAAAAGAACAATGACAAAACCCGCATTATTTTTTGCACGGCATACAACCAGTTTGCCATCGAAGGCTACAAAGTGGAAGCACTCGACTACCTGCTCAAGCCCTACAGTTACGAGGATTTTTTGGCCGCAGCGACCAAGGCATACCAATATTTTGACCGAATCCATAATACTCCCGTTGCCAAATCTGCCGAACCTACCGCAACTCAAGAATTCATTTTTCTGAAAGTAGAATACCAGCTCGTCAAAGTGATGCTCAAAGACATCACCCATGTGGAAGCGTACAAGGACTACGTCAAAGTTCACCTCAAGTCAAAAGCAAATCCATTGCTTTCGCTCACCAGCATGAAAAACATGGAGGAATTACTCCCTTCGGAAAAATTCATGCGAGTACATCGCTCCTTTATTGTAGCCTTGGATCATATCGATTCGGTCGCCAAAAATGTTATTCAAATCGGAGATCATCAGATTGCGGTCGGAGAGAATTACAAGGAGCAGTTTTTGGAGTTTTTGAGTAAGTGGATGAGTTGAATCAGTGGGCAGTGGGCAGTCGCAGTGGGCAGTTTTGTTTTAGGCTGAACGAAGTCGAAGCCATTTTTCAGGCAAATTACCAAAATAAATAAGGCTGCTTTCACTTAGAAAACAGCCTCCTTTAAGCTTCAATCGATCTTTCAATCAATCTTCGTATAGGGTGGTATAATAGAAGAGCACAAGGCATTGCTAGGACAAATGTATTCCAGCTGCGTGTAATTGTTAAGAACCCTGTATTGATCAGAATTCTTCCCCGATTCACTGAAAGTCAGCTGGTCTTTCGGCAAATATGGGATGTCTTCTATTTGCATTGAATAAAAATTTTCATATTGGAACGTGACTATCTCATCCGAGATGGTGTACGTACCGTCACCATAGGTTCTAAAGCCCAGCACTTCGTCTGAACCGACATTTCTAGTGACATCCTCCCGATAGAAGGTGCCATCCGATCTCAATTCATATGTATTATAAAAATCAAATTCTATCTCGTCTGTGGATTGATTAATTACACTTAAAACTAATTCGAAGGTTCCCTGAATCTTAGCTTCTGGACTAAAATCCTCATCATTGCAGCTAATTAAGCCGAAGAGTAGCATTAGAATTGGAAGAAGTTTTGCTTTCATTTGATTGTTGGTTAGAATACGATGAATTAATATACTTAACTACACTACGAAAAGTAGTCTTAAACGCTACAATATTGTTTAATATTCTAAAAAATATTTTCTAATTCCGGTGTTAGTAGAGCTCATTTTGAAAACTTCATTCATTTCAGATATGACCCAAAATCAGAAAAACTTCATGCGACAAGCCATCGAATTGGCGAAAAAAGGTATGCTATCTGGTAATGGTGGACCATTCGGTTGCGTGATTGTCAAAGACGGAAAGATCGTCGGTCAAGGCTCAAACATGGTCCTCAAGACCAAAGACCCCACGGCACATGCAGAAGTCGTCGCAATCCGGAATGCCTGCAAAAACCTCGATAATTTTCAGCTGGAAGGATGCGAAGTATATACTTCCTGCGAACCTTGCCCCATGTGTTTGGGAGCTATTTTTTGAGCAAGACCTGCAAAAGTATTTTTTGCCTGTACCAAAGAAGATGCGGCTGATGCCGGATTTGACGATGAGTTTATTTATAAGGAAATTGAGGTGAAGCCTGCTGAAAGAAAGATTCCTATGTTGTCTCTTCTGAGAGAGGAAAGTCTTAACGCCTTTGAGCTTTGGAAAGAAAAGGGAAATGATAAGACGCTTTATTGATTCGTTAGAGGCAAGACTTGAGACACAAGACCTTAGTTACAAAGACTTTAGAAAATTGAAATCAAGATTACCATGTCCCAGCGGGACATCTGGTCGGTAACCTAAATAATAAACGCTGAAACCCGCGTTCCAGCGGAACGCATGGTGATTTACGATTGAAACTTGTTTGTTTTTCACCAAACGTTCCTACGGAACGATCCCTGCCTCGTGCATCACCTCGGCTACCAACTCGTCGTTCCGCTGGAACTCGGATTAAAGTAAATTCATTCAAGCGAAATACCTGGACTCTGAATGTCCCAGCGGGACATCTGGTTGGTAACCTCAGGTATGAAGATACAACCCGCGTTCCAGCGGAACGCATGGTGACATCCAATTGAAACTTGTTTGTTTTTCACCAAACGTTCCTTCGAAACAATCCCCGCCTGGTGAATCATCTTGGCTACCAACCATTCGTTCCGCTGGAACGATGGATCAGGAATCGTGGATTTTGGCCGCAAAATGAGCGAGTTCAGATTCTAATCATACGATAAAAATTCGCTTTCAAAACTAATCCAAACCCGAATAAGATAGCTTGTCAGAAACAAAGTCTACGGGTAAAATCCCATCTCACCTGCGACACATGTCCCAGCGGGACATCTGGTTGGTAACCTAAATAATAAACGCTGAAACCCGCGTTCCAGCGGAACGCATGGTAAATGTGGTCTTTTTTCGTTTTTACCAAACGGTCCTATGGAACGATCCCCGCCTCTTGCATCACCTCGGCTACCAACCATTCGTTCCGCTGGAACGAGAACCGAGTAGCCATGAAGCCAATAACAAGCTGTCAACTAAAAACCCATGTCCCAGCGGGACATCTGGTTGGTAACCTCAGCTATGAAGATACAACCCGCGTTCCAGCGGAACGCATGGTGAAAAATCGCCCTTTTCTAAAAGACCAAACGTTCCTACGGAACGATCCCTGCGTCCGATTACACCTTTTGCTACCGACCTGTCGTTCCGCTGGAACGAGACTCGTATTAAAGTAAATTCCATCTGGAAGTATTGCCAAACCGCAAATTTCCTAGAAAACTTAGCTTAGTACATACCATCTGATAAAAACCCGTGTCCCAGCGGGACATCTGGTCGGTAACCTCAGCTATGAAGATACAACCCGCGTTCCAGCGGAACGCATGGTGCTACTTGAGATCCTCAAAAATATATTTTTCCTCCCAATCCACTTCAAAGGCTTTCAAAAAGGATTTATACTCCTCAAGAAAGGTTTTTTTGTGATGATGCTCCTCTTGGTTGATAATATATCTTATGAGATTTGAAAGTTGGCTTTTTGAATACGAAAATGCTCCAAAGCCATCCTGCCAATGAAATTTTCCCTCACAGAAGTTATTTTCATTTATCCATTTACTGGTTTCTGATTTAATATTCTGAACTAAAGCAGAAAGTGCCTGATCAGGTCTTAAGCCGATCAGCATATGAATATGGTCAGGCATGGAATTAATCTGGAGCATTTTATGATCGTTTTTTTGAATCATTCCGGTAAAATATTGATGCAATCTTTCCTTCCAACTTGAATGAATTAAGGCCTTTCTATACTTGACGGCGAAAATTAAATGGATGTGAATTTGTGTGTAGGTATTTGCCATGGCTGAAAAATTTTGTTTCTACAAATTATTGATTTCGGAAAAAATCACCAAACGTTCCTACGGAACGAACCCTACCTACAATTACACTTTTTGCTACCAACCATTCGTTCCGCTGGAACGAGAACCGAGTAGCAATGAAGCCAAGAACAAGCTGTCAACTAAAAATCCATGTCCCAGCGGGACATCTGGTCGGTAACCTCAGCTATGAAGATACAACCCGCGTTCCAGCGGAACGCATGGTGATTTACGATTGAAACTTGTTTGTTTTTCACCAAACGTTCCTATGGAACGATCCCCGCCTCTTGCATCACCTCGGCTACCAACCATTCGTTCCGCTGGAACGAGACTCGGATTAAAGTAAATTCCATCTGGAAGTATTGCCAAACCGCAAATTTCCTAGAAAACTTAGCTTAGTACATACCATCTGATAAAAACCCATGTCCCAGCGGGACATCTGGTCGGTAACCTCAGGTATGAAGATACAACCCGCGTTCCAGCGGAACGCATGGTGATTTACGATTGAAACTTGTTTGTTTTTCACCAAACGTTCCTACGGAACGATCCCCGCCTGGTGAATCATCTTAGCTACCAACGCGTCGTTCCGCTGGAACGAAATTACTTACGGTCATTTTGAAAAACCAAAAAACTACAGATCGCCCTTTTCCAAGTGGAACATTTGGTTGATAATCCAATCTTGGGACAAATCTTCCACGTCCCAGTAGAACGCTTGATCAGGTAAGGTTAAACCCTCACTTTGGAGTACAAAAAATCAACAAAGGTTTATTCTGATCAATTGGGGTTTTTAATTTCTTTGAAAGAACCTGAATTTGAGCAGGAGTCATTCTCTCCAACTGTTCTGAATTTAGAGTAAAAATCAATTCATCACTTTTACTTTTACCAATTAACAATAAATCAACTTCAAGTTGATCTATTGTTATAGATTTCCAAGTTGTACTTTCTCCCGTAACCTTATCCACTAGTGATTTCAAATGATCTCCATCTCGAAACGATCCTAAATAATAAGATATTACATAGTCTCGATCCGTTTCAACAAGTCCGAAAGAGTGAGTTTTTTTATTTTCGTCATTTTGGATCAAGTCAAACATTCTATTTTGATCATTTGCAACCAGCTTTAGGTCTGATTCACTAATCATGAAGTTTTGAAAATCAACAAACAAGTCTTCGCCCCTTTGGAGATTCTGATCATATCGCTCAATTTTGTTACTCAATGGATATATCAATGAGATCCGATCATTCAATAGAGACATGGACCTATCATTCCCAAATCCAAGTCCTTCAAATTCTCTATCAATTGGGACTTTAAATTCAAATTTCTTGGACTTAACCCCATATTTTAAAAATTTATACCCTGATGTTCCGCTGGTATGAAACAGCACCTCATCCCCATTGATAAACCCAAAAGAAAGTAAAGTCCCTACAAATTCTCTCTTAATCGGGACCTCTTCTATAAATTCCAAGGAAGCAGAATAAACGAGCATTTTCGCCAATTTCCTATCCAAGATATAGAGATCCTCATTTCTCGGATTAATTTTTATATCCCAGATTTCCCTATACTCTCCGGGACCATCTCCAACCGCATTGAGGACTTTTAAAATTTTCCCATCTCCATCAGTACTCAAAACACTTTGCTTTTTACCATCGAGCATATAATAACCTCCGGAGTGTGGTAAAACCCGATAAACTGTCAATGGTAGATCAGTGCCTTTTAACTGTATCGGACTGATTTGTTTGAAAATTTTAGCTATTTCTACGACTGCGGGATTTGGAGCGATTGAAAAAGTATTACGCTCGATTCCACTTTCATAGCTTTTACATCCAATCAAAAAAAACAGCAGGATAATTATCGATAGATTCTTCATTATTTTACATTTATCACCAAGTGTAGGGTAAGGAGAATAAAAAACTCTCCTTATTCTTAAACTAGCCGGCAATAGTAGGTTCATCCACACAGCATTCCCTGGAACAACCATCTCCTATCATACATTGCGCTGTACAAGTTCCCGCTGACTCAGGACTGTAACAATGATACTCGCTGGTATGTGTCTCAGAACCGTTAGACCATGTCTCAGTACAAAAGTATCTAAGATCATTCGCTTCTGCTTGGAAAAATAGGAGGCCAAAAAGTAAGCCACCAAAAAATAGAATTTTTCTCATATAATTAGTTGTTTTATGTGTTTGAAATAAAGCAAAAAAAAAAAAGACCTCCAACTTTTTAAGTTGAATATTTTATAAATTATTGATTTACAAATGCTTATTTTTTAAATCAATAACTTAGGTGATATATTGATTTAAATGGCAATGACCTTTTTTTATAAAAACCATTGCCCAAAATTGAAAATCAGCGATCAATATTATTTCTTGATTAAAAAACTTTTATTGACACTTCGACTCCGCTCAGTGAGACATTAATCGAAACTTTGTGCTTCCCCTTATCTTCTTCCTCCACCCGGAGGCATCATCCGGCTCATGGCTTGCTTGGCACCTCCCATTTTGTTCATCTGCTTCATCAGTTTGCGCATATCGTCAAACTGCTTCATGAGGTTGTTCACTTCCACGATCGTCCTTCCCGAACCATCAGCAATTCGCTTTCTTCTTCTTCCATCAATGATGTCAGGTTGCTGACGCTCTTTGGGAGTCATGCTGCGAATGATCGCTTCGATCGGCTTGAAGGAATCATCATCGATATCCAAGCCTTTCATCGCTTTTCCCATTCCCGGGATCATGCCCATCAGGTCTTTGATATTTCCCATCTTTTTCACCTGCTCGAGCTGCGAAAGGAAATCGTCGAAATTGAAGTTATTCTGACGGATTTTGGCATTGATTCGCTTGGCCTCATCTTCATCAAAGGACTGCTGTGCACGCTCTACCAAGGAGATCACATCACCCATTCCGAGGATTCGCTGGGCCATACGATCCGGATGGAAGACATCCAGATTTTCCATTTTTTCACCCGTTGAGATAAACTTGATCGGCTTATTCACAACGTGACGAATGGAAATCGCCGCACCACCTCGGGTATCACCATCGAGTTTGGTCAGGACTACTCCGTCAAAATTCAATCGCTCATCAAAGGTCTTCGCAGTATTTACCGCATCCTGACCTGTCATGGAATCGACCACAAAAAGTGTCTCAGAAGGATTAAGGGCTTTTTTCAGCTCCTCAATTTCCTTCATCATCTGATCATCGACTGCCAAACGACCCGCTGTATCGACAACTACCGTCTTTTTGCCGGTTTTCTTCGCATAGGCGATCGCATTGTTGGCGATCTGAAGGGCATTCTTATTTTCTGGCTCAGCATAGACTTCCACTCCAATCTGCTCACCCAATACTTTCAACTGATCAATCGCAGCAGGTCTGTAGATATCGCAGGCCACCAAGAGAACCTGTCTGCCCTGTCTTTTCAGCAAGCTTCCAAGCTTTCCTGTGAAGGTCGTTTTACCCGAACCTTGCAAACCCGCAATCAAAATTACAGCCGGATCTCCGCTCAGTTTGATGTCTACCTTGGAACCGCCCATAAGCTTGGTCAACTCTTCCTGAGTGATTTTGACGAGAAGTTGACCTGGTGAAACGGAAATTAAGACATCCCGACCCAAGGCTTCATTTCGAATCGTATCGGTGACTTCCTTGGCTACTTTATAGTTGACGTCGGCATCGATCAGGGCTCTTCGGATTTCCTTTACGGTGGATGCGACGTTGATTTCGGTGATTTTACCGGTTCCTTTCAGGGTTTTGAAAGCCCGGTCAAGCTTTAAACTTAAATTATCAAACATTCGGTTCTGCTTCTATTTGGTGCAAAAGTAATGAAATTAAGGGTTTTTGAGAAGGTGAATTTGTGCGAAATAAGAAGGAAGACAAGGGACTGAAGACGGGAGCAATAAAATCCATCCAAAATCAGCGATAATCAGCGACTTTTTCTGCGAGCATCTGCGGGAATCATTAATGAAGAACAAAATCTGTAAATCTGTGGGAACCTATTGAAATGATATCTTCTCGCTCTTTCCCATTAAATCCCTAATTTGCAGGCTTAATTTTGTCGCAGAAAAAATCCTTCCTTTTCATGCAATTCAATTTTCAAAAAGACCTGCTTCCCCATCTCTTGGGAATCGTCCTTTTCTACCTCATCGTAGTATTGTATTTCTCTCCGATGATTTTTGACGGGAAAATCATTTTTCAGGGAGATATTTTGCAATGGGAAGGCTCGGCAAAAGCCGTTTTGGATCATCGGGAGAACACGGGGGAACAGCTCCTTTGGACCAATAGCATGTTTGGCGGCATGCCGGCCTATTTCATCAGCTTGGAGTTCCCGGGCGACATCACCAATGCGGTGATTTCTGTCTTGACACTAGGACTTCCCCACCCGATCAATGGCTTATTTTTCGGGATGCTGGGGATGTATATTTTACTTTTAAGCTTCGGCGTCCGGCCCGTTTTCGCCATCGGCGGGGCAATTGCTTTCTCATTCAACACCTATAATTTACTTTCTCTCGAAGCCGGTCACAATGCCAAAATCTGGGCAGTATGCCTGATTCCGTTGATTTTAGCAGGTATTCATCTGGCTTTTGAGCGCAAACGGATCCTCGGCGCTGCACTTCTCGCTTTGGGACTTTTGCTCCAACTCAAATTTAATCACCTGCAAATCACCTATTACACGCTGATCATTTCAGTCATCTACGTGGTAGTTCGGATGGTTTTTGACTGGAAAAAAGAAGGAATCCCCGGCCTCTCCAAAACCATTGGTTTTTTGGTTTTGGGAGCAGTATTGGCAGTGGGTGGAAACCTCGGAAGACTCGCAACCGCATTAGAATATAGCCCCTACTCTACCCGCGGAAATTCAACTTTGGAGGCAAAATCTTCCGGCTTGGACAAGGATTATGCCTTTGGCTGGTCCAATGGAAAGCTGGAAACCTTGACCTTGTTGATCCCCGACTTCTACGGAGGAGGCAGCAATACGCCACTTCCGAAGGACTCCGCTTCAGAAAAAGCGCTGCGTTCACAAGGTATGGACCCTGCACAAATCAATGGATTCGTTAAGGGCGCGCCAACCTATTGGGGGGATCAACCCTTCACCGGCGGGCCGATTTACGGCAGTGTGATCCTGGTCTTTCTTGCGATTTTGGGGATTTGGGCTGCGCCAAAAGAAAGTCTGATCACCTTTGGAACCATCATCGTTTTATCCTTGATGCTCAGTTGGGGCAAAAACCTCGCATGGTTCAACTACCTACTATTCGATATTTTACCGGGCTACAATAAGTTTCGGGCTGTGTCCATGGCCTTGGGCATGACGCTTTTCGCGATTCCGATTTTAGGAATGATTTCACTGGAGAAGCTGGCGCAGAAGAAAGAATTGAAGCCGCTGCTTATCTCGGGAGGAATTGTAGGAGGATTGGTTTTGATTTTAGCTGTTGCTTCAGGTGCATTTTTCAGATTTGAGGGACCTGCTGATGCGAATTTCCCGGATTGGCTGGCTTCGGCTATCAAAATTGACCGAAAGTCCATGCTTTCTGCTTCGGCTTGGAAAAGCTTTGCCTTTATCGCGGTGTCGATGGGTTTGATTTATTTTTACCTGAAAGGAAAAATCTCCGACATGATCCTTGGACTTGGCTTGATCGCTTTGATCACACTGGATGTCTGGACGATCAATCGACGCTACTTGAATACGGAATCATTCCAGGGCAACCCTTCCCGTCAATTCTTTGCGGAGACTCCTGCAGAAAAGTCAATCGCCGGAGACCAAGGCTATTTCCGGGTACTTCCTTTGACCGAAGGATTGACCCAAGGGGCTCGAACCAGCTATCGATTCAACAGTTTGGGCGGCTATCACGGAGCCAAACTCAGACGCTATCAGGATTTGGTGGACTATCAGATTCAACCCGAACTGGAAGCCTTTATTGCCAAGGCCCAAGAGGGAAATTTCGACTGGGAAAGCATCGGTGTGATCAATATGCTCAACACCAAATACCTGATTGCTGGAGCCGAGGCGAATGCTGTTTTTGAAAATCCGGAGGCCAACGGCCCAGCTTGGATTCCAAGCGAAATCGTAGCAGTTTCTGCAAACCAGGAGGAAATTGAGGCACTTGGGGATATAAATACAAAAACTCAAGCAACCCTCAATACTGAGGAATATGGACAAATCCCGGCTGGTGAAGGTCAGATTTCTCTGACTTCTAATGCTCCAAATGAACTGAAATATCAAGCTTCCATGAGTCAAGGTGGAATGGCAGTTTTCTCAGAAATTTACTATCCTAAGGGATGGACAGCCACCATCGACGGTAAGGAGGCTCCAATACTCCGGGTAAATTACCTGCTTCGGGGTCTGGAGATTCCTGCCGGTAAACATGAAGTGGTATTTACTTTCGCTCCCTCCAGCTACTATTCTACCAAGACCCCAATGGTAATTTTCCAATACCTGATTGTCTTGACTTTGATCGCTGGAGTATTTTTCAATTATAAAAAATCAAATGGAAAAGTCTAAGACCGATCAAAAAGAAGAAGTCGTCAGCTTCTACGACCAGTTTGCCGAAAAGCAACAAAAAACGGGGATCAATTCCAGACATTTGAGCATTTTGGACAAGGTGAAAGCTGCAGGTTTGAAGTCTAATCATAAGATATTAGAAGTAGGCTGCGGAATCGGAACGGTTTCCTATTTGCTGGCTACACAAGTTCCAGGTGGAAAAGTTTTGGCCGTTGACATTTCGCCGGAAAGCATCGAAAAAGGCAAAATTCTCTGGAAAGCACAGACCAATCTGAGCTTTGAAGTTTCGGACATGTCTGACTTTGACAAAAAGGGCGAGACCTTTGATTTCTTTGTCTTCCCCGACGTGCTAGAGCATATTCCGGTGGATCAGCATCCCCGGCTTTTCCAAAATATCAGCAAACATGCGCATTCGGACTCGGTGATTTTCATCCATATCCCTTCCCCAAGATACCTTCAGTGGATGATTGAAAACGAGCCGGAAAAACTCCAAGTAATCGACCAACCTTTGGATTCGGGAGACTTAATCAAAAGCATCACGAATGTTGGATTTTACCTCGAAAAGATGGAAACCTATTCCCTTTTCTTTGCAGAGAAAGACTATCAGTACTTTGTCTTCCGCGCAGCAAAACCCCTCAAATCCTCCACTCCACTGAGCAAATGGACGGTATTAAAAGAACGACTACGAATTCGCCTGAAATACGGCCTAACCAAATAACCCCCAACTAAATGAATATCCAGGAAAATAGGGTAGTAGGCCTGACCTACGAGCTCAAAGTCAGCAAAAACGAGGACGATATCGAATCCGCCCCTTTCAGTGTGGAAATCCGTGATGAAGAGGATCCTTTTTACTTCATTTTTGGGCAAAGCGGTCTTCCTGAAAAATTTGAAGAACTGCTTAGTGGCAAAGAAGATGGAGAGGACTTCTCATTTGTGATTTCTGTGGAAGAAGCTTATGGGGAACCCGACGAGGAATTGCTGATCACCCTGCCGAAAGAACAGTTTTCAGGAGAGCGTGGATTCTCACATGATATGCTCAAAGAAGGCGAATTTCTTCCTTTGATGGATGAAAACGGTTACAGCATGCAGGCAAAAGTGATGAAAGATCTGGGCGAAAATTTATTGCTTGACTTCAATCATCCACTAGTAGGTTTTGAACTTCATTTCGAAGGGAAAATTATTGAAGTGCGTGAAGCTTCTAAAGAAGAAATCGCTCATGGACACGTGCATGGGGAGCATGGGGAACACGAGGAATAAGTTAGCAGTGGTCAGTGATCAGTTTACAAAAACCATTAATGATTCCTGTTAGGAATTGTAAAAAGTAAGTAGTCAGCTGTAAGTGGATTGCAACTAACTACTCATTTTTTTTTAGCCTAATGATTTTTTAAAACTCAGGTGAATTTCCCGAGGACATTAAAAAGCTTTAGCTTTTTAACTTTGTGTTCTTGAAAAGGATTGTTTCCGTTTAATCATTTGAGGATCAATTGAAGATTGATCCTCACTTTTCTCTCTCCTTGCGGTTAAAAAAATCAAGACTTCAGCATCAAAACCTTTTCCTCATCAAAATGAAGGTAAACCCGATCTCCGATTTTATACTTCCGAAACGGATCGTCGACTTCCCAAACTTGCCCTCCGTTTTTTAAGCGAATGGAAAGGGAATTGTAATGAACCAAGTAACGCTGATCGATCACATGGCCCATTAGTTCTCCTTTGGTCCGCAGTCTGACATCTGATGGTCTGAGGTAGGAATTGAATCGATCGGGAATCAGATTGATCGTGGAAAAAAGTCGGGCCACATAGCGGGTTTTTGGATGCTCACAAAGCTCCTGGGAACCTCCCTTCTGGACTACTTTGCCTTTCTGGAAAATGATCAAATTGTCTGTTAGACGCAACGCATCATCGAGATCATGGGTTACAAAAACTACTGTGGTTCCCAATTCTAAAAACAATTCTTTCAGTTCGGAAATTAATCTATGTTTCTGAATCGAATCCAAACTACTGAACGGTTCGTCAAGCAAAAGCACATCCGGCTCCACTGCGAGAGCTGTTGCGATGGCGACTTTCTGCTGCTGCCCTCCACTCAGCTGACGGGGGTGTCGATCCTTGAATCCTTCAAGCCCAAGGTCAAACAACAGCCGATCCACCCGATCACGGGCATAGGCTTTATCATAGTTGAGCAATGGGCGAGAAATATTCTCCTCCACCGTTGAGTTGGGCTGAAGATGATAGTCTTGATGGATCAGTTTGATCTCGTCATATCCAGGGACAAGCTTTTGTTTGGGGTTTTCGATCTGCCGATCATTTAGCCAAACCTCTCCGCTTGTTTGAGTTTCCAAGCCAGCCATGATCCGAAGCAAGGTACTTTTCCCCGATCCGCTCTCTCCGACAATGGCTGTAAACTGCCCTTTTTCCAATGCTAATGAAAACTCCTTAAGTGCAGGATGTAACTCGTACGTTTTGGAGACCTTGCGGATGGAGAAGTAGGACATTTTGGGATTTGAGATTTGGGATTTGATATTAATTGAAAAATTGGAAGATTGAAAAATTGTAAAATTAAAAGGTTGAAAAGTAGTAAATTTATAAGGCAACCCAATATCATATGAGGCTCAATAAGCTCTGTAATTCTAGATAAACTTCGATTTCGTTCTGCCTGACACAACCTACTGATCGCTACGACTTCAGTCTGTCTTTCTCCTTTCGAGGTAAGGAATCTCGGATCAACTCATAGCTGTGTTTCGCAAGTTCCAAAATAAGGGAATCCGGCACATTTCCCCTCATGCTTACCGAATTCCAGAGTTTTTTATTCATGTGATAGCCCGGAGTAATCCCAGCATATCGCTCACGCAGTTCAATGGCTCGCTCTGGATCACACTTGAGATTGGCATACTCAAAAACCTCCATATCCATAATCGCAAAGATCTTTCCTCCCACTCGGAAGCAAAGAGTCGTCGCGTCAAAAGGAGTGTCTTCAGTCACTCCGGGAAGTGAAAGGCAATAATCTCGCAAGTATTCGAGGGTCATAATAATTCGGAATTTAGATTCAATTAGCAGAAAATAATGAAAAGACTAAACGATCTATCACAAAAGAACAATATCGCTGATTTTCTAAATTGGATTCTGAATTAGGGACAAAAATCCGATTTCAAAAAAATAAATTTGGATATTTTCTGAAGTGACTGTAGCAAAGTTCGGTAGGCTTACGTCATTCAGTTAATTCCATTTTTTTCAACCCTAACCCACATGAACATGAAAAACATTAAACAGCTCATTTCCTTGCTGCTCTTGATGATTGGGGCAGTTTCCCTCACTTCCTGTCAGGATGAGGTTATGACAACCCACACCTACCGAGCCATGGTGCCGATTTTTCTGGAAATGAGTGATATCAGGGCCAAAACCATTACGGTAGCTCCTCCACAAGAACTGGACAATCCCGGTAAAATCTACCTCTATGGCGACTATCTCCTAATCAACGAGCCCACCAAAGGCATCCATATCCTGGATAATACCAATCCGGCCAATCCCGTCAACAAGAACTTTATTCCCATCGAAGGGAACGTGGACTTGGCTGTCAACAGCAACATCCTCTACGCGGACAATTATGTGGATCTTCTGGCCTTTGACATCAGCAATATCAATAACATCACCTTGGTCAAGCGCGTCGAGGACGTATTTACTCACATGTACCGCCACGATACCGGACAGATCATCACCTTCCGTGATTCGGTGATTACCACAGACAATGCCTTTCGGGGCTGTGCCAACTGTGAGTTTTTCACTATGAATGGCAGTGTAGGATTTGCAGCCAACTTCTCCGCAGCGGCACAGAGCTACGGAACAGGTGGATCGATGGCAAGATTTACGCTTTCCAGCGGGCACCTCTACGCTGTGGACGAATCCACCATGCGTGTGTTTGATGTGAGGGATGCCAAAGACCCCAAGTTTGTCAAGCCTATCGATCTGGGCTGGGGCATTGAGACTATCTTCCCATTTCAAAACAAACTCTTCATCGGATCCAACAGAGGAATGCACATTTATGATGCCTCCACGCCCGGCAGTCCGACGAGAATGGCGGTTTACGAGCATTTGGTGGCCTGTGATCCTGTAGTGGTGAATGAGGACTTTGCCTTTGTCACGTTGCGCAGCGGCAATTTATGCGTCAATAACATCAACCAACTTCAGGTCGTCAATATCGAAGATCCCTACAAGCCTTATTTAATGAAATCCTATCCCATGCTCAATCCGCATGGACTTGGACTCTCGGAGGACAATCTATATATCGCAGAGGGAAAACACGGCCTGAAAAGCTTCAAAGTGAGCGATGTGATGACCATCGATCAAAACCAAATGGAGTTTTTGGAATCGATGAAATCTGTGGATATCATTCCTGGGCCAAAGTCCTTGATTGTAATCGGACCTGATGGGGTTTGTCAGTTTGATTACAGCACTCCTTCCAAGTTGGTGAAGCTGAGCTGTATTGATGTGAAAAATCCGGTGACTGTCCAGTAATGTTTCCCAAACAAGCGCTCTAAGGCCTCATTCACATCGAAAAATGAAAGTCCAACTTCTGGTATTGGTCATTTTTTTCAGTTTTGTTCAATCCGTTTTTGGACAGGGAAAAGCCTATTACAACCAGACAGAGTTTGGGGTATTATTCGGTAAAAAGACAGATTCATGGGACGGTCAGAGTGAAAACCGTGTGGATCTTTCGATCCTCACCTTTCATGGAGCCAAAATTTCAAAAAATCAGGTAATCGGAATTTCCGTAGGCTTGGATCAATATGACTGGATCAGTGTATTTCCGATTGCATTTGGCTGGAGAGGGTTTCTTGGTAAGGCGAATAAACCCCAGCTTATTGGAGGATTTGACATGGGCGGAGGATTTGCTTTGCTTGAAAAAAAGGAAAAGACGGAGTGGTACGAAAGCCGATACCAAGGAGGCTTGTTGCTAAGTCCGTCGATTGGGATGAAATTTCCATCCAAAAAAGGAAAAAAGACATCCCTGACGATGAGTTTGGCCTACAAACGGCAAGAGTTGGGATTTTTTCAGGGTTTTTTCGAATTCAACCCTACCCCAAGGCCTTTTACGAGTACAAGTCTACCGCCGGGATACAGTTCCATCACAGAAACATCTTATCTGTTTCACAGCCTGGTAGCGAGAATTGGGTTTATTTTTTGATCGGAATTAAAGTAGATTTTATTTTATGTGTATCCGCAAAGATGCACGTTGAAAGAATTTTGGTTTAAACCGGGCGGATACACGTCCACAGACGACGGTCCACTGTCAACAGTAATGTTAAACTAGTGATCTAGCCATTCTTTATTTGACTACGTGCAGCTATCCGAACACACATATTTTATTTTCCCCTTAGAATCTTCCCCAAGCCTTTAAAAGGGGAAGTTTTCCAAAAAACAGTTTCAATGTTTTTTCTTTGACAAGGTTCAAGATCACGGATAAGCCAAAAACTATTTACTAAGATTTGGTCTGAACCATTTCACCGCATTGTGAAAGTAAATTTTATCAATGACCTCCTTTGGTAATTTCAGGCCTTGAAATGAACCATCTATCACCCGGTTTTCCATCAGTTGATCGGTGACAAAATAGCTCCAATCGGCTTCCCATGTTGCTATAGCATTAGTTTTTACCCGCTCTGAATCAGGAATTCCCGAAATACCCAAATCAGTCCCATAAATCAGCCGGTCTTGATAGCTGATCATAAAGTTTCTTACTTTCTCCCTATCCTTTTGACTTTGAAATTGAAGATGTCCGATTCGAGCAGCCATATCTACGGCCAGGTTTGGAAAGCGATCTAGCCGCTTGGCAAGTTCATCCACATCCCATTCCACACTTCCCAAGTGCGCTCCCACAAAGCGGATTTCCGGAAATTTCTCCAATAAGTTATCCCGTGCCTCCACTTGCTGCTCATAGCTTGGATATTCCGGATGCAAATACATGTGATATTCGGGATACTCTTTGAAATAGGTTCTGTCATTGTTGACGGTCATTTCCTCAAGTGGAAGCCAACAGTTTTTGGGTTCGCCCAGGTGAGCCATAAGCGTCTTTCCCTGATCTTGTACAAATTGAAAAATCGGCTCTAAGCGGGGATGATCTGCCATAATGAAGTCTCCCTTTTCATCTTTGTAGGTCATTCCGATATTTTTCCAGATTTTGATTCCAATCGCACCTTGATCAAATGTTTCCTTAATCCGCTCAATTTCCTGTTCGACCCAGTTCGGATCAGACCAGTTTTCAAGTGAAAAAGTGGAAAGGAAATCAATATGAGCCGGATTTTTGCTTTTATGCAATAAAGAAAGCCGAACTTGTTCCGGTAAAGGAGGATAAGTCGGGACGTCCACATTCACCGTCAGCAGGTAAAAATTGGACTCGACGGCAGCATCGACCAATGCAGTACTTTCTGAATTGTGATGGGTATGGGTATCGATTTTTTTGACTTTTTGAAAATCATCCACAGCGTAAAAATTTTCAGGCTGTCGGGAGAAAAAACCAATCATTACGGCTAAAAGAAATGGATAAATAAAAGTGATCATAGAGGATTATTTTAGGCTGAAAAAAGTTAAGAAAATAAATGATCAACAGAAATAATTGTCTCAAACAAGCCTGTTGATCAAGTAGTTTATCGAATGATTTTCGAAATTTGACCGATGGAAAAATACTTCAAGGCGATTGTGGATGGTTACTATGGCTATGCAAATTACCTGATCAATGAAATATTGAATCCGGGCTGGCACAACTACTTTTATTGGCTGATTGCTGCTTCATTGGTGATTTGGGTTTTGGAATTGGTTTTCCCTTGGAGAAAAGATCAACCGGCCATCCGACAGGACTTTTGGATGGATTTGTTTTACCTGTTTTGGAACTACTTCCTGTTTGCCCTGATCGCCTATAATGCCCTCTCCATGGTGGCCGTAGAGGTTTTCAATGATTTCCTTGGCCTTTTTGGGATTACCAATCTGGTGGCAATTCACATCGAAACCTGGCCGTTTTGGGCAAAAATCGTCTTGATTTTCGTTGTCCGAGATTTCATGCAGTGGAATATCCACCGAATGTACCATCATGTGGGCTGGATGTGGGAGTTTCACAAAGTCCATCACAGCACCAGAGAAATGGGCTTTGCTGCTTTACTTCGCTACCATTGGATGGAAAATGTGATCTACCGGACCTTAGAATACCTTCCTTTAGCGATGATCGGTGTGGGAATTACCGACTTCTTTGTCGTACATATTTTTACTTTGGTCACGGGGCAACTAGGACACGCCAATCTCAGAATTCCTCTGGGCCCTTTCAAATACATCCTGAACGGTCCTCAAATGCACCTGTGGCATCATGCCAGAAATCTCCCGGAAAGTCATCCCAATGGATTCAATTACGGGATTACCTTAAGTATTTGGGATTTTATCTTTCGAACTAACTATTGGCCCTCTGACGATGAAAACCTACCTGTAGGTCTGCCTGACGAGGAAAAATTCCCGGAGGATTTTATCGGACAAAATGTAGAGCCCTTCCAGCGGATTTTTGGCAAAAAGAAAAGCTAAAAAGACGGTAGACCGAAGACGGAAGACCAAAGTGTTCTGGCTTCTCAAGGTATTGAAATATTTTAAGAGGCAATTTCAACTACCATTAGAGATATTCTGTCAAAAAAATAGCGCTTCTGTCGGTTGTTAAAAGCTCAGTGATTTAAACTTTATGTTCATTTCAGACAACTGTGAGCGTAGTGGTTTTAATGCTTAAATAAACCGCTTGATCGTCCAGACGATAATCGCAAAAAGAAACACGATGATGGAAATCTTGTTGATCCCGTGCATCATTCTCAAGTTGAAATTTGTCGGTTTATTCGGATCAGGCTTTCTGAACACATTCAAAAAGTAATTTCCTACCTCACCCAACTTGAAGAATTCTTTGACTTGGTTTTTCTCTGACATGATTTCTGACTTTGGTTCGTAAACAGATTGAGTGAAGGTTAAGTTTAATTTTTTAGAAGATATGCTTCGCGAGATATTTTGGAGATATGCTACGCGAGATACTGTTGAGATATGCTTCGCGAGATATCTCGGCTTTAGCCATATCTTTTAACTATCTGCGCAGCTACCTTGGGAATTTTTGAAATATGCTTATTTTAAAATTATCTTCATCCTATTGTTTCCGGCTCATTCCACATGCCGTCTTCCTTGATGATATTGATCAGTTCGTCCACGGCCTTTTCCGAAGGAACTGACTTTTTCATGACTTCTTTGCCTTTGTAAAGCGTGATTTTTCCTTTGCCTGAACCTACATAACCGTAATCTGCATCGGCCATTTCTCCCGGTCCGTTGACGATACAGCCCATGATTCCGATCTTTACGCCTTTCAGGTGATCAGTACGTTTACGGATCATTGCTGTAGTCTCCTGAAGATCAAACAGCGTTCTGCCACAGGATGGGCAGGAAATGTATTCGGTCTTAGACATCCGCGTTCGCGCAGCCTGAAGGACTCCAAAACTCACCGAATTGTGCAATTTGATCTGATCCAAAATCTCCAGACGGGTGTATTTGGCTTCTTTTTCCAAAGAAATCATAATGCCATCCCCGAGCCCATCGATCAACAATCCTCCCACATCGGTAGCCGCATAGAGTGTGGTGGAATCAGCCGATTGATCCGGATAACTTACTTTGACTACCACAGGAACTTCAGATTTAGCTTCCAAAAGACTGACAAAAGCCCGCCGCAAAGCAGGCATGGTATGCGTGTTGTCTGTCTTGAGCATCAAAACGGTATCTTTTCTTCCTACCAATACAGGAATCGCTAAATCAATTTCAGTATCGAAAATCTCGAGGAAATTCAGTTCACTGTGAAAGTGCCCTGCGACCTTATATTCACCCAAAGTGAAAAGTGGAAACTTGTTAATGGCATCGGTCGTGTTTTGCCAAACTGAAAAATCCTGAATTTCCTTCATCCCATTTGGGAGCATAAATGGAATCGGATTTACACCAGAATAGACGAAATCACAACCCTGATCGTTCATTTTCCACTTGTCCAATTCAGGCAAATAGAAATGACCCACGGCTTTCATCTCCCGATCGGTGATTTTTTCGATTTTGGAAATATCCGTGATAACGCGAGGGACATTATGCCCTCCAAAATTGTAAATCTCTGAAACGTGACGCTTGTTGTATTCGAAGGGAGTAATCGGATAATGGTCGATTTCTGCTATAGGAGTATGATTTTTTCGATCCGTGTACCGATCAATCAAGGCTTTGGCAACCGGCGCTTCAAACTCCGGATCCTCAGTCAAGGACACGCGAACAGTATCTCCCAAACCATCTTCAAGCAAGGTTCCGATTCCCACCGCAGATTTGATTCGACCATCTTCAGCTTCTCCTGCTTCGGTCACTCCCAAATGCAATGGATAAGGTTTGAATCCGCCTTCATCTAGCTTTTGAACCAAAAGACGATAAGCCTGTACCATCACTTGCGTATTTGATGACTTCATCGAAATGACGATTTCGTGATAGTTTTCATCCTCACAGATCCGCAAAAACTCAAGTGCTGACTCCACCATTCCCAACGGGGTATCCCCATAGCGGCTCATAATGCGATCCGAAAGCGAACCATGATTGGTGCCTATTCGCATCGCAGTCCCGTTTTCTTTGCAGATTTTCACCAAAGGCAAAAAGCGATCGCGAATTCGATCCAGCTCTTCCGCATAGCTGGCATCAGTGTAGTCGATGACTTCAAATTTCTTCTTATCGGCGTAATTGCCGGGGTTAATTCGGACTTTTTCCACGATTTGTGCCGCTAACTCAGCAGCATTGGGTGTGAAGTGAATGTCCGCGACAAGCGGAGTTTGGTAGCCTCTTTTGCGCAACTCAGCTTTAATATTTCTGAGATTTTCCGCCTCTTTGATACTGGGAGCGGTGATCCTGACCAATTCGCAACCCGATTCGATCATCCGGATAGCCTGCTCGACAGAGCCGATGGTATCCATGGTATCTATGGTAGTCATGGATTGTACGACGATGTGATTGTCACCACCGATGGTGATATCTCCGACCCGGACAGGAATCGTTTTTCGTCTGGAATAGCGCGACAGACTATCGCAATACAGTGAATCGAGGGACTTGATCAGTGACTCCATAGCTTATAAATCTCCTAGTTGGGGGCGTATAATTATTTCTTCAAGAACAGTTTGGGGTGAAAGGTTATAAGCACCCCAGACGCTTTCTGCCACATCTTCTGCAGGGATAAAGCGCTCTACGGGAAGATCCACACCTTCCCAACTTGCAGTAAACGTCGCTCCGGGAAGGATGGAAGTTACTTTAATCTGATGAGGTTTGAGCTCTTCACGCAGGCATTTGGTCATCCCCAGCATCGCCCACTTGGTCACCGCGTAAGTTCCTCCGTTGGGATAGGCAGTCAATCCCGCAATAGACCCCATGCTAAAAATATGCCCTGAGCGGCGGGCGATCATTTCGTTGACGAAGGCGCGGGTGAGGTAGTAAGCCGAGAAGAGATTGGTATGCATCAATAACTCAAAGTTTCCTTCGGGCTCATTGTGAATGGATCCGGGAAGAAAAATTCCGGTGTTATTGACAAGGACATCGGGCAGACCGACTGCTTTCACCGCATCAGAAAATTTGACTACTTCTTCCTTTTTGGAAAGATCTGCGGACAAAGCCAAAACCTGAATTTCAGGATAGTCATCCTCCAAATGAGCTTTTAGCGTTTCCAGATCCTTTTCGCTTCTGGCACAGGTGAAGATATCAAACCCCTCCTTTGCAAAACGCTCGATAATCGCTCTTCCTATCCCTTTGGTGCCTCCTGTTACGAGGATACTTTTGCTCATTTGATTCGTGTTTTAATAGTTAGTATGACAACTATCTACAGTAAGCAAAGTTACATTTTTTTATCAAAACAGCGCGGAGACTTGCATCCGTCCGATGTGGACGATCCGATCTAGTCCCTGAGAGTTTCGGCCTTCATAGACCAGATTCAATTGAAGTCCTTCGCCGATCTTCTGCAGCCAGTTTAGGGACCAGGTGACATTAGTACCTGGGGTCAAGGCTTGAAGCATTTCATAACCGACGGGGGAATTGACTTCTCCGTTGTAGTCGATCTGAATCAGGCGAAGATTCCCTGTCAGGGTAGTTTTTATTGCTTTTGCATAGCGCATATCCAGCCCGATTTGGTGAGTTTGGGCCCTTTCATCAAACTCAACATTTTGAATATTCGCTTTCCCTGTAAAGAAATAGGACCCTGTCGTCCTGAAAAACGGGGAGGGTTGCCAAGCCAATTCAGGACCTAGGGTAGATTGTTGAATCGTGTAATTTCGGTTTTCTAGAAAATCAGAAGCTGAAGTTCTATTTCCGGTACTTCCAATAATTCTCAAAGTAAGAATTGAATTGAAGTTATATCTGGTATTCAATTTCCAATCTTTCTGAATTTGGTCTTCGAATCCTCCCGATAGCAGCTGTTTCAGCTGAGAATCAAAGAGTGAAAGATCAAAACCATACTTTGCGGAAGCTCTATTAAAAAAGAAACTTGTTCGAATGATCTGTCGAAGTGAAAGAATCTGATCCCGATCAATCGACCCTATGAACGGATTGACCCGATCCAAAAAAACATCAGACGTCACTTTCTTCTCCACACTTAGGCTGGAGGTATTGGAGAATTTATGGAGAAAAGCAAGAAAGCGCCCTCCCTCCTTCCAAGCTTCCGGAAATCTGGCCTGAATCCGATAATTGAGCAAGCTGGTATAGGCCTGAACATAGGTATCGGTAGGCACGAAAATCTTAATGTACTGCTTTTCTTCGGGATTGATTGCAATGTAGAATTCATTGAGCTGCTGGATGCCGTCTCCATTGTCATCCCTCCAAGTGTGTGTACCATCTCCATTGGGAGCAGGGAGGAATACAAACTCACGTTGAAGTTCCCGTCCGTTTCCTATGGCGTAGCTGATTTCATTTCGAATCAGATTCTTGCCGAGGCTTCCGGAATAATCCACTTTGCCCATTACTGTAAGTTCCGTTGGTAAGTCACGCTGCAAATATTCCAACTCCCGATAGGTAAAGGTGCTGCTGAGACGGTGCTGGGTCCATTGCTTTTGGAAAGTAAAGTTGGAAGTGAAAGCACGGGTATCGTCTACCAGTCGGCCGAATACAGGCGACTTATCTTCTCTCCATGCCGCATCTACCAAAAAAGAATAGCGCAGCGAATCATTACTTCTGAGGTAAATCAAATGCTCCTTAAAATTCATAGCTGTACTCAGTACAGAGTCCGATTCAGTCTTTTTAAGGGCATTTCGGTCCAGAGAAAACTGGTATCCGGGAACCAGGATTTTAGATTGAAAACTAACATTGCCCAAGTATCTAGTCCAGCTCGAATTCAAGGTATCCAGCTCACTGTTTAGCGTAAAAAACTCCTGTCGTACCAAAAATCGCTTTCCCAATTGAGTAGTCCAATTGGCCGTGTGCTGTGAACCACTGAGGACATTTTCCCGATTTCTCAGGTAAAGCTTGTAGTTGAAGGTGTTTTTGGTATCTTTTTCCAAGCCGATTTGAGTAAGAAAAAATCGCTCAGCAGCAGGCATTTCAAGGATTTCCTGCGTCACTCCCCAATCACGGTCAAATTCAATGTAACGGAACCGATCGATGAAGTTGAAGTTTGTGGAATTGTACTCAAACTCAGCCAGTCCTTTGAATTTATATCCCTTAAAAATCCCAAGTTCCCTGTTTTCTGACTGGAGTCCCACTTTCCACCCTAGTCCTTGATTATCTTCCTCGTCTATAGTGGAAAACAAGTTCTTATCCACTGAGGAGAGCGCTACCTCTGTATAGACTTTTTCATATTCTCCCAACTTCACACGGGTACCGGCAGTAGTCATTTGCTTGCTATCGGGAGCCGGAAGCTGGGTCAAAATCGAATAATCCCCCTGAGGCTGACCGCTGACAGGAGGTACATACTCAAATACTGTCCCGTTAGAAAGTTGCGAGGATCGCTTATAATTCCCTTGATTTGGTCCCACCTGGGAAAAGGAAAGGGCAAAATGGGCTAATTCCGGATCAGTACTGTATCGAAAGTAAATCTGCAAATTGCCAAAATCATCCAGCTCCGTCACCTTTTCATAAAGAATTCGGGTAGGATCGTAGGCCACAGAGTCGATCCGTGGGATGACGGCATTTTCTATCCTATCCCCCACATTTGCCAAAAGCGCCTGTTCTGCTTGGGTAAACTCTGTAAAAAGCGGTCGGTTTCTATTGTCCTTTTCCTGATAATGATTGACATAAAAATCAACTTTACCGTTTGTCTGCAAGTGATTTGCACCCAAAATAGATCGGGAATAATTCCGTTCTGCAAATTCAAAATCTACTCGGACCCGGGAATATTGAGTGATCAGGACTTTAGGGGTAAAGGTGATTTCGGCCTGATTATAATCGATCACATAGTCGGCATTAAAGCCGCGCTGAAGTTGCTTTCCATCCAGGAAAACCCGTTCAGAGTTAGCCATAATGATCACAAATCGTTCATTATTTGGACCGCTGACTCGGTAAGGTCCCAGAACACCTTCGAGGATGGGTAATTGGATGGAGGCAAATTTGCCTTTGGCAACGGATGCAAAGCCCTGTGAACTTGCCTCCCAGCCTTTTTTCAATTTGTATTTGGAAGTAAACTGAAGGCCCTGCACGTTTTTATAGTATCTGAGAAATTCGGATTGACGCTGCTGAAGGACTACATCACCCGCGGCCAAGCTGAAATTATCATTGTAAAGCTCGATCAGCACATTGTCAAAGTCCTGAATCTGTTGCGTGTTCCCTTCCGGTTGAAATGGGACATTTTGATCCGTTATGCTCGCTCTGATTTTGAGGTTTTCTCCGATATCACCCTCCAATTGAAGGTTTAGGGCAGAGTTTACGAATACATTTTGAGTATTTCCAAATGATACTCCACGGGTCAGGCTTCCGGTTTTATAGAGTGTACTACTTGGGAAAAGTTCCTCCCGGATATCAAAATCGGTCCTTGCCTGTACTCGATTGTCTTTGAAAATCGCTGTGGAATCATAATCCGCTGTCAGCGTGCGCTTGGCAAACGTCTGATCGAGGCGGATGGCCAGAGTTCGATAGCAGACCTGAATTGAATCAATCGCTAAAGCAGGATCAATGGTCACCTGAAGCGTTCTGTTGGAGAGATTATAGGTAAAAGGATACGTTTTGCCTTGTCGGTCAGATACCCGAATACTCTCCTGAATCGCAGAAAGTGAGTCCAACTCTGTCGGATTTTCAAAATAATCTACCGAAACCCAGCGACATTTTTCCTGAGCACGAATAGTCCCGCTCAAGCCAAAAACCAAAAACCAGGAAGCTATCCAAATACGCATCAGATCTTTCGGCCTTTTTGTTTCAATGTAGTTAAAAACCCAAAACTATTCGACCAAAGGAAAGGTGAGGTAAAATGTCGTGCCTTTTCCTACTTCAGTATCAAACCAAATCTTGCCGCCGGCTGTTTCCACTCCACTTTTGGCTATTGCTAAGCCAAGACCGGAACCTGTGGACTTGGTACTGAAGTTGGGAATGAAGATTTTGTCTTTCAATTCAGGAGGAATTCCTTTTCCATTATCGGCGATTTCCAAAAAAACCGATTGCTCCGTCATCCACAGCCAGATTTTAATATGGGGAGTAGTTCCAGGTTCAGCTGCCTGAATCCCATTAATGATAAGATTGGCGATCACCCGACCAAAAAGCTTGTCATCACCCATGATTTGGATTTCTTCGGTGTAGGAATCATCCAGGAAATCCAACCTCACACGCTGATCATTTTTAAACAGCTCCAATACCTGCAACAAAACAGTTTTGAAGTTCATGAGCTCATTTTTGGGCAAGGGCATCTTAGCAAAGGTCGAAAAAGAAGAAGCAATGCCACTCAGGGCATCCACTTGATGAATCAGGGTTTCCAATGATTTGCGCAGCTTATCCTGATCCTCCAGTTTCCCTTCCTGATCCAAGCGGAGTAGATGCTGCAGCGTCAACTTCATCGGGGTTAGCGGGTTTTTGATCTCATGGGCTACTTGCTTGGCCATTTCCCGCCAGGCAGACTCTTTCTCAGTGGAGGCGAGTACCTTCTTACTGGCATCCAGCTTAGAGAGCATGTTGTTGTATTCATTGACCAACAGTCCGATTTCATCCTTTGACCCCCAATACATCGGCTCGTTATTCTCGAGGTTAGTCGCTTTAAGTTTTTGCGTAAGCAGCTTAAAGGGCAAAGTCAGGTTCCTGGAAACAAATGAGGAGACAATCAAAAAGAGAATAAAAATCACAACAAAGGCATTGAAGATATTACTCAATACATCTGAAATCAACGAATTCAGTTCAGTCTCTGACTCAAAAAACGGGATTGCCAAAATCCCGATGTTCGATTGATCCACTTGGGAAGGAACGGCCAGGTAAACGGTCTGATATCGCAATTTTCCTATTCTTTCATTTACCAATAGCTGGATCTGGTTCTGCTCCATGATTCCCGACATTGCCGCAGGATTGATCCATGGAGCGAGGATTTTCTTATCGAAAATGTTCGGTCGGTTGGTCGATTCCAGGTATCCATCCGGAGTGAAGAGGTGGATATCACTGGCAATGGTATTGGCCAGAGAATTGATTTCCTCATTGAGGAGGTCCCGATCTACGCTGGCAGGATTCTGATTGTTGAAGAATACACCAAGATTACTTCGAATTAATCGGGCCTTTTCGATGTATTGCCGATTGAGATCGTCCTGGTAGCTCCCTCCCAAAAGACCAATAGTGATAATAGAGATGATGATGATCGGAAAAAAGAAGGCAAAATTCAGGTACAGTTGAAGTTTGGTGGAATAATTGAACTCGAAATTCCGGTATCCTTTGAAGAGGGTATTGAGCAGAATCGCAAGGAACGTCAAAAAGACAAAGGCCACGAAGAAAAGTGAAATGTTTCCAAAAAACTGCGAAACAGGAATCGTAGGAGAGGATATAATGATGATTTCAGGACCATTTCTCAAGCCAAAATGATGAAAGCCCTCGAACAAAACCCCACTTTCAAACAGCTGATTTTTGCTCAGAGTAGCGATAAAATTGGACTGATTGTAGTTGAAAGTACCGGAACTCCGAAGCAATTCATTGTCTCTGAAAACGGCATAATCGTAATTTAGCGGATCAAGCTTTTCTGCATATTTCCGATCCAGGAGTAGCTTGGGATACACACTTCCGGGTTGGATGCGAAGTTGGTTAAGTTCCAAAAAGACAGTCCCCAACAGGTTATCATCCCTTAAAACGGGAATAAAGGCTACGAATTTATTGCTAGCCGTAGTCTCTTTTCCCCGGATAAAATAGAGATCACGAACACTGGTAGCAAAATCACTTTTGACATATTCCTGTCTGAGTTCCCGGAGATTTTTCCGTTCGGCCGGACCTTGAATTTGTTGACCGGAAGCGGAGTAAATCCGGATGACTACTTCGAATTGATCGAAATAATTATCGAGGTAAATTTTCCGGATCTTCGTCTCCACAGGGTCCTTGGAGAGTAGTGGATCCACCATGCGGTTTTGGATAAAGAGGTCATTTTTTACCCGGGTAAAAATATCCTCCAGAAAAAACTCCGTCATCACATCATTTTCAATCAAATTCTGATTGGCAAATCTGGTTTTGGACTGAACAATGCGCTCTTGCTCTGACTGAAAGGTACTGACACCAATGATCCCGGCAGTGATCAAACATGCATAAAAGAAGGTCAAAAAAGTATCCAAGCCCAACCTGAATACATTCTGAAACAACTCAAACCAACTAATGCTGAGCAAAAAAATGAAATGTATCAGCAAGGCCAATCCAAACCAAAAATTTATATAAAATGCTACCACGAGAAAAGGCAATCCCCAGCCAGCGATGTACTTGAGATAGATTCCCTTGTCCTTTTCTATCCCAAATAAAAGGCTCATCAGGGTGAGCGAAATCAGCACATAAACAGAACCCCAGAGGAATAGTATCAAGATGCTTAATCCTTTGAATAGATCGAAGGTAGGAATCGAGCGGATATCGAGCACCCATTGAGAATTGAAAATCAAGTCCCGCGGCAAAAACCAGACAAGGCTAAAAAACAAGGTGCTGGATAGCAGGGCAATCATTATTCCCAATTTAAAGCGGTTTTTGATTTTCCATGCGGAGAACTGCTGGATTGCTTTTTTGGAAGAAAGCTGAAAAATGGTCAATCCCAAAATAAAACCAACACAAACCGTATTCAGAAATAAGTCTCCCAAACTGGGATTGAGCCAAGATGAGGCATAATTAGCCGGATCGAAAAGTGATGTCTCGAAGAAATCCCCGGGGAAATTGAGAAATAACATGGAAAGCCGGATCGTAAGCAAAGCCAAAAACCCATAGCCTATCGTTTGCCAAGGATGTCCGTTTTTCCATTTTTTCCTCAAAAAATCAAAGCTCAATAGAAAATAAAGTAAAAAGATCGAGCAGATGAAAATCAGCAAAGCAGTATTGGAAACCCTCCCGATGGGCTCATATCCTACTTGAAAACTGATTCCAAAAAGAGGTTTACCTGCTACAGATTTTACCTGAAAGGCTCCATCGGCAGGATCTTTATAAAGCTGAAATCGATCATTCCCAAAAAACTCCGGATTAGGACCTGTTTTTAAATAGTCATTTTCAATGTTGCCCGGCCATATTAGACGCAAAACATGTACAAGGTAATAGTCTGTGGTATTTCGTTTGATCTTGCGGATTTTTACAAAAAAAGTCCCAAACGGATCCTCTATTAACTGAAACTCCCGATTTAAGTCTAACTCGGAGAAATCAAGCGTGGTAGTAAAATCTGACCAGAAAAGTAACTTTCCTGAAGTATCCAACACAAAGAATGGATGAATGTGGGCAGGGCTACTGACTTGCTCAAACGTGATGGAGTCCTCCGGCCTGACATTCATCAATACCTGAATGAAGTCCTCATCAAACTGCCGATCGACCTTTTGGATTTTAGACTGAATGGCTTCAAAATATTTCTCCTCTTCGCTTTTTTGGAAAACGAAAAAATTTAAAACCAATGCTATAAGGAGTGAAATTACGCTGACCAAAATGATCAACCTTCGGGTTTTGAAGCTCATTTATCCTAAAAATAAAAAAGCAAAGTCTGGTATCAAACTTTGCCTTGCGATCTCTTAACGAAGAGCGAGTTTGGCTTTTTTCTTTTTGGCAGATCTGTACCATAAATATCCGATGACCGCTGCCAAAAGATAAGGCATGACAAAGAGGTAAAGGATTCCGCTATTCAGCCCGGCACCGATGCTGGTATCTCCATTGCTGACGTTATTTTCGACCGAAGCCCTGCACATGGCACATTGGGCAAAGCTTACCGCCTGAAATCCTAAGAGGAGAATGACTAGTAAAAGAGATTTAAGTTTCATTTTAATTCAGGTTTAATTTTCACGCGATCCATTAAAGAATCAATTCACATAATAGGGGCTGATCATCAGATATACGATTACTCCAGTGACAGATACATACAACCAAATTGGATAGGCAAATTTAACCACTTTTCGATGTTTCTCGCGCTGATCAGTGTAACCATAGTAATAGGCAAACAGGATCGGAAAAAGCGCAATTGCAGCAAATAGTATGTGGGTAATCAGCAGAAAATAATACACCGTACGGATGGACCCCTCACCTCCAAAACTGGTGCTCTCAGCTGATCCATGGTAAATGACATACGAGACCAAGAAAATAGCGCCCAAGACAAATGCAACTGTCATCGTGGCTCCATGATAGCTGTACTTTTTTTGCTTGATAAAGATTAATCCGACAATCAATGCAACCGATGCAGCCGAATTGATCACGGCATTCAGGTGTGGCAGAAAGTACACCCAATCACCCAGTGTAGTAATCTTAGCGGGCATAAACAGTAAAACTGCTACCGCTAATGGAATCGCAATCGAAATACCGATAATCCAGTTTTTTACTTTTGCTTCATTTTGAAGCGTTAATTCTTTATTTGCTTGCATGTAACAATACTTTGGTCTCCAACATCAATAAGTCAACTTCTTCACGGTTTGTTCCGCTGTAGTACCCTCTAATTCGCCCCAAATTATCCACCAAAACAAATTTATCACTGTGAACAAAATCATCGGGGACCCCATTGCCATCAATGGTAGGAATCACAAATCCGCAACGGGCAAGTTGATAGGTTTCTTCCTTAGGACCGGAAAGAAAATGCCACTTTCCTGGATTAGCGCCGTGCTCGTCTGCATATTCCTTGAGAATGGCAGGGGTATCAAATTCCGGATCAATACTGATGGACATGATCTGAACACCGGGTTCGTCTCTAAACATGTCATTGACACGCTCCATCTCTTTGGACATCACCGGACAGATACTTGGACAGGAAGTGAAAAAGAAGTCAACAATGGTAATTTTACCTTCCATTTGACTTCTTCCAATCGCCACCCCCTCCTGATTTGTGAAGGTGAAATCAGGAATGTAATGCTGTGTTGTATCCGCCACCGGACACTCCATAAATGGGTTGTCAATTCCCTTTTGGAAGAAAACAGGAAGATCATACTCATTGGTGCCAAAGCCCCTCAGAAACATAAACACCAAAACAGGAATCAGCAAGATGCATACCAGCACCATTCCTTGTAATAACCTCAATCCTCTCATATAATGTCATCAACAAAAAAGAAGGTTGAAGTGATTCACTTCAACCTTCCATTTCACTCCTTTTTTCAATTTTTTTTTACCAACGCATCAAGAAAATATCAGATCCTTCTTTTACAAGAGCAATCACTAACCATAGCAAGAAAATTAAGGGTACAATGATCGAATAAAACAAGGGCTTCACTTCATCTCCAAGGTGCATGAATTCCATCATGATGTACTTCGCTTTCCAGATCGTCAACGCGATGAAAAGGAAATAAAGAATTATTCCTCTGTCCATGGTGAAAGCCATTATAAATTCAACAACTGTTATCGCCAAAAGGATAAATGCCGTTTTCCAGATCTTTTTAATCTTTTGTTCGTCGCGCTTCTCTACGACTAGGGTTGACTTATTTTCCTGAATTTCCATATTTCAAAGATTTTAAAACTGCTTAGATCAGATAGAACAAAGTGAACACGAACACCCAGACCAAGTCTACAAAGTGCCAATAGAGGCCGATTTTTTCGACCATTTCATAATGTCCTCTTCTATCATAAACACCCACTGCCGCCTGATAAAAGCAAAGGAACAAAAGAAAAACACCAATGGTCACGTGAAATCCATGGAATCCGGTGATGAAAAAGAACAACTGAGCAAAAGAGGCGGGACCATATTCGTTTACCACGAGATTTGCTCCATAGACTGTCTCAGTGACAATTTGACTAAGGGAATTGACGTAGGTCAAAACTGTTCCTCCATCCGTACCATGAATGAAGTGATTCCACTCCCATGCCTGACAGCTAAGGAAAGTAATACCTCCCAGCAAAGTCCAAAGCATCCATTTCACCACATCATTCCTGTCGTTTCTGTGTCCTGCTTCCACCGCCAACACCATGGTAACAGAGCTGGCGATCAAGATAAATGTCATGATTCCTACAAAAATTAATGGGGCATGAACTCCATGCAAAAAAGGCAAGGCATCAAATACCAATTCAGGTACAGGCCAATATTCATTTGAACCCACAAAATCAGTCGCAGGGCCTTCATAAGCAGGATAGCTTACTCGGATCGCAATATAGCTGATCAAAAATGCAGCAAAGGTGAAGATGTCGGAAAGCAGGAAAAACCACATCATGAGTTTTCCATAACTTGCTTTCAGGGGTTCGTTTCCTCCTCCCCAAACGCCTCTTTTCGAGCTTACTCCAATAGCAGTAGAATGCGCAGACATAAATTAGTAATTAGTACCAGGATTTAATTTAATGATTAAGAAGCAAAAACATAAAAAGGTACAACCATAAACCACCCAGAAAATGCCAATAAGTCGTGGCCATTTCCATCGTATCCATAGCTTTGGAATGCACTTTTAATTTGAGTGTCGAAATTAATACAATAATCAGAAATATCACACCACTGATCAGGTGAGCTGCATGAAGTCCTGTAAATACATACAAAAACGATCCGGAGGGATTCCCCACAAAGAACACATCCCGATCCACCATGGCCACCCAGCTATACCATTGACCTACCAGAAAGGCAATTCCCAACAACACCGTCAGGAGCATCCCGATTTTAAGATTAAGGAAATTGTCCTTTTTGGCAGAGAAATATGCCCAATGGAGCGTCAAACTACTTGCTACAGCAATCCCGGAAGTAACCCAGAAGATACTGGGCAACTCATATTCCAGCCAGTTACCTTCTGCCTGACGAACAATATAGGCACTGGTCAGACCGGCAAAAACCATAACTACCGAAACCATAAACAGCCAAAGAGCAAATTTCTTCGGGTGCATGGAGATCGGCTGCTCTACCATATCGACGTATTTTAATTCCTTTTCCATGGCTTAAGGTAATTTATCAAGAAGGTATGCTATCTGAACAATTGGGAGGTATAAAAAAGAGCCAAACATAATTTTCAAAGCAGATTTTCTTGAGCAGTCTCGCATCAATGAGAAAGTCTGAGCGAGAAACAAAACACCACATACAGTCGCAACGATTCCGGAATTCAATCCCGTAAGCCCAAAGTAACTCGGTAACAATCCTAACGGAAGCAAAAACAAAGTGTAAATCATGATTTGAATCGCAGTATTCAAGTCCTGCCCGCCTCCACTTGGAAGAAGTTTAAATCCGGCCCGTTTGTAATCTTCATCACTTACCCAAGCAATGGCCCAGAAATGAGGAAACTGCCAGATAAATTGAATTCCAAAAATGATCATTGCTTCATAGGAAATAGAACCTGTAGCAGCTGTCCAACCTAATAAGGGAGGCATTGCACCGGGAATAGCACCTACAAAAACGGCAACTGGACCCACTCTTTTCAATGGAGTATAAACAAACACATACAAAATCATGCTGAGAATCCCCAGCCAAGTAGTCAATGGATTGGTGAAAATCCAAAGCAGCGTAATCCCTAATATGGCTACTAAAGAAGTAAACCAATAGGCTTCCTGAAGCGAAATGATTTTGAGCGGAAGCGGCCTGTTTTGAGTTCGCTTCATGAGCTTATCCAAGTCACGCTCCATGATTTCATTGGCCGCTCCGGAAGCTCCGGAAATTAGAAACCCACCTAAAGCTAAACCAAGAAATCCCGCCCAACCAAAACTTACGCCCCGATCACCAAGAATATAGCCAAATACAGCTGAGAAGGTCACTAAGGCGGACAACCTAAGCTTTATCAAATCAGAATAAGCTTTTATTCGCTCAAAGATAAAGACTGATATAGAACGGTCAGTTACGTCAACTGTCCTCATTTTAATTTGTGTTTAACTTAAACTGTAAATGGTCTCGCAATTGAAGAATCAACATAAACTGGATTCCCAAAAGTAAAGAGCCCAATAATAAGTGAATGGGTTGAAGAAATGCCGGAATACCGAAATAAGCCATACCTATACCTGAACCTATTTCCAATAGAAGAACCAACATCAAGACTTGAGTCCAAAGATTTACTTTAGATTTTCTGACAGAATATCGAAAGGCCCAGAAGAAATACAAAATATGTACACCTAAGAGAACTAACGAGAAAGAGCGATGGATTAGGAAAATAATACCAGACCGTTTCACCCATTCACCACGAAGCATATCTCCGAGTGATGCTGCCACTTGATCGATTTGCTCCCTCACTTGCGTACCAAGAACTACCTGAATCAACATCAGAAACGTCCCAAGAATTAATACCCACTGTACTTTTTCGGGGACATCCAATTTCACACTGTGACTGGATTGCAATCTTTCTGACCGATGATTGATGTAAAGCAGTAACCAAACTAAGGCGAGTGCAAGGAGCATGTGAAAGGTAATCATCCAGGTTAACAAATTAGTGGAAACTACAATAGAACCAATCCAACCTGTAAACAAAACAAGCACCAATGAAACCATCGCATTGATAGGTATCCACTTATCCACCTTCCAAAGCTTGAAAGATTTCCAGACAGTCAACAGGATAAACAATCCAATGACAACACCAATCAGTCGGTTGATGTATTCAATCCACGTTTTAGTAGCGTTGAATTCTTCCTCGATCAAGATTGATTTATCGTTTGCTATTCGATTCGCTGTTTCTACAAATCCAATTTTTTCAAGTGTGGCTACAAACCTTTCGTTTTTAGCTATTCGTTGTTGAAGGTAAATCTGCTGATAATTTTTTGGGAGCTGATCCACGCTGGTCGGCGGAATCACACTCCCAAAACATTTTGGCCAATCGGGACAACCCATTCCTGAGCCTGTACTTCGTACTATACCCCCGACCAATATCAGAAAATAAACAGCGATCACCGTGAGTGTAGAAACCCGGCGAAAGCTGCTTACTGCTTTATCAGTGCTTTGATTCATTTGCTACCAATACATCCGATTCTTCTTTCATGATTTCCATTTCGAGTTTCACCATTTCCTGCTCATGCGGAAGATTGGACTCTGGGGTAGCAGAAAGAGGTACGGTTTGAGGTATAAAATCCTCGGCAGCCCCTGGCTTAGAATAATCATAAGGCCATCTGTAAACTGTTGGAATTTCTCCAGGCCAGTTACCATGTCCAGGCTTCAAAGGAGTAGTCCACTCCAATGTATTTGATCTCCAAGGATTAAGGGTAGCTTTTCTTCCTCTGTACATACTGTAGAAGAAGTTGAAGATGAAGATAAACTGTGCAGCAAAGGTGATAATAGCCGCTACCGATACGAACATGTTCAAATCAGTGTACATATTGGTAAACTCGAAGTTGGTCCAATTGTAGTACCTTCTGGGGAAACCTGCGATTCCAATGTAGTGCATTGGGAAGAACACCAGATACACCCCGACAAAAGTCAACCAGAAGTGCACATAACCCAGTCTCGCATCCATCATTCTACCAAACATTTTAGGGAACCAGTGATAAACACCAGCCATCAGACCAAAGAAGGATGCCGAACCCATTACCAAGTGGAAGTGGGCAACAACGAAATAGGTATCGTGTAATTGAATATCAATTGCAGAATTTCCAAGGAAAATACCTGTCAATCCACCAGAGATGAAAAAGGACACCAAACCGATGGAAAACAACATGGCTGGGGTAAAGATCAAATTACCTCGCCAAAGCGTAGTCAGGTAATTGAAAACCTTTACAGCGGAAGGCACTGCAATGATCAGGGTAAGGAACATGAAGATTGATCCCAAGAATGGATTCATCCCTGACACAAACATGTGGTGCGCCCACACAATAAATGAAAGGATGGTAATACCCAACATTGAAATAATCATCGCCTTGTAACCAAAGATTGGCTTTCTGGAATTGGTTGCGATTACTTCCGAAGTAATACCTAAGGCGGGTAGCAATACGATGTACACTTCAGGGTGACCTAAGAACCAGAATAAGTGCTGGTAAAGCACCGGACTACCTCCTGTATTTGGAAGCGCTTCACCTCCGATATAGATATCAGAAAGGTAGAATGAAGTTCCAAAGCTTCTGTCAAAAACCAACAATAATGCTGCAGCAAACAAAACAGGGAATGAAAGAAGGCCAATAACTGCAGTCAGGAAGAAAGCCCATATCGTCAATGGAAGTCTGGAAAAAGACATCCCTTTGGTTCGCAAATTGATAACTGTAGTGATATAGTTGATACCGCCAAGGAGGGAAGATGCAATGAAAAAGGTCATGGCAATCAGCCACAAGGTCATTCCAAGACCAGATCCTGGAATAGCTTGCTCAAGCGCAGACAATGGAGGATAAACTACCCATCCACCACCGGCAGGACCGGTTTTGATGAAAAGGGAAATGAACATAATCACACCGGACACAAAGAAGAACCAGTAAGAAAGCATGTTCATAAATCCTGAAGCCATATCACGGGCCCCAATCTGGAGCGGTATCAGGTAATTGGAGAATGTACCGCTCAAACCTGCAGTCAATACAAAGAATACCATGATAGTACCATGCATGGTAACGAGCGCAAGATAAAAGGTAGGGTCAAGCTTACCAGCTTCATCTATCCAACCACCTAACAGTGGGCGGAGAAAACTCAGATCCATTTCCGGAAAACCCAGCTGAAGTCTGAACAAGATGGAAAGGAACCCTCCAATTATCGCCCAGAACATACCTGTGATCAGGAATTGCTTCCCAATCATCTTATGATCCTGAGTGAAGATATATTTTGTTATAAAATTATCATGATGCTCGTGGTGCTCGTGAGCTGTTTCGTCATGATGTGCTACAGTTGCTGTTGCCATAACTTATAATTTTATTTTTTGCTTTCTCTAATTTGAATTTCTGCCAGTTCTTTCATCTCAGGTGTCAATCCTTCTGCGAGAGCAGGATTATTCTGAATGAAAGTTTTCTGTTCTACCAACCACTTCTGGTAAGCCTCAGGCTCTACCACTTCTATCACCTTCTTCATAGAGAAGTGCCCACGCCCACATATTTCAGTACAGGCGATCTCATATTCAAACTCCGGATCCTTCAATTCCGCTCTCATTTCCTCGGTAGTCTTGGTAGGCACAAACCAAAAACGGGTTGGCATCCCGGGAACAGCATCCATTTTCAATCGCATGTGCGGAGCAAATACAGAGTGCAAAACATCACGAGCTCTGATTTTGAACAGCACCGGCTCTCCTTTAGGAATCACCACTTTTGGAGAAGGAAAATCATCGATGGAATTTTTATCGGTAAAATCCACTCCGTGAGAGTTTGAAGCTGTGATGAGTCTGTAATCATAATCTCCCAGGACATTGTCTTTCCCAGGATATCTCACTTCCCAAGCAAACTGATAGCCCATGATTTCTACTACGTGAGCTTTCTCAGGTGCGGGTGCGGTGATATCCGACCAGGCCATCCAACCTGAAATAACCAATCCGGCCAAGACCACCCCTGGAACAATAGTCCAAATGATTTCAAGATTGTTGTTATCCGGGTAGAAAGTAGCCTTCCTGTTTTCCTTGTATTGATATTTGTAAGGAAATACGAAAAGCAAAATATGGGTAATGAGAAATACAACGCCTGTAACGGCCATTGTAATCCAAAATAATTTATCAGTAATGACTCCGTGTTCAGAGGCCACAGGCAACTGATAGTTATCAAACTCTTTTATTGAATACCAGAACATCAAAATCCCGGTACCAACAAGAAATACGATAAATAGAATCGCATTAACTTTATTACTTCCCGAAGCGATCTTTTTATCAGAACCCTTTACAACAGAAACCAAAGTTTGAATTCTGTATACCATCCAAATGATGGAAAATAACAGAAGAACCCCTACTCCAATCAGAAATCCGTACATATCTTAGTTTTTTCGGATAATTAATTAAATGTGATGATGATAGCTTTCCTCAAGCATCGGGTGATTTTTGGCAATCAGGTTTTTCTTAGCCAGACCTCCTAACACAACCAACGCTACCACTGAACCAAATACCAGGAACATTCCAACTTCCATAAATCCAATACCTCCATTGTGCCCTAAAGTACCTGGCTGAACCATCAGGAAGAAATCGATCCAGTGTCCAACTAGAAGAATACTACAAACAAGCTTCAAAAAGACTCCATGCCGTTTTGAATCTCTTGTCATAAGAACAAGGAAGGGAAGGAAGAAGTTTAGACCGATGTTTACGAAAATGAACGGTCCATACACGTCACTGGTCAGTCTTTCAATGAAATAAACTGATTCTTCAGGTATGTTGGCATAATAGATCAACAAAAACTGCGAAAACCAGAGGTAAGTCCAGAAAATAGAGAAACCAAACACGAATTTACCCATGTCGTGAATGTGGTTTTGGTTGATCATTTCCAAGTATCCTCTGCCTTTCAGGAAGATGGTCAACAGGGTAATAGCAGCCAATCCTGAAACAAACCAGGATGCAAATACATACCACCCAAACAAGGTTGAAAACCAATGCGTATCGATAGACATCACCCAATCCCAGGCAGAAATCGATGAAGAAACCGCAAAGAAGATAAGGAAGAATGCTGACCAGCTTCTCATTTTGAACCAATGGGAATTTCCTCCCAATTGATCTTCCTGATCACTGATCTGCTGGAATTTTTTAAAGAAAAATACCCAGAGTCCGAAGAACAGCACCATTCTCACAATAAAGAAGATTGGGAAAGTTCCTTTTTCCATTGGCCAGAAAAAGAATGCTCCTTTTCCATCAATGATACTGTCATACTGCGGATCGTTTTTATCAAAAAGATAAGCATGAGTCCAGTGAAATAAGTCGTGATTGGCTATGAAGAAAGTCGCCAACATTAGTAATCCGGCAAAAGGGAGCCAGTAGCCGAATGAAAGCATCACTCTCAATAGGGGTGTCGACCAACCAGCCTGTGCTGCAAATTGAATGGCAAAAAAGAAAACTCCTACAATCGCAATTCCTGTAAAAAACACGTTATTGATCCATAGGTTAGCATAAAGCCGCTCATACCAATGGAAAGCATGTCCACCTGCTTCGCCGGCTTCTTCGTGGCCTCCTCCAGTTATTCCCAGAATAATTCCAATTCCCAAAAGAATCGCACCAATGACCAATACAGTCATGATAGACTTCTTTGTAGCCGCAGTAAAATCAAACCGCTGCTCCAAGTTGTAATGTTGTTCGCTGTGATGAGCCATGATTAATTAGCTGGGGTTACTTGTGCTACCGTAGTTGAATCTACTGCTGCTGCAGGTACAGCCGCTGAAGTTTGACCTTGGATAACTTGTTTAACATAGTGAACGATTTTCCATCTGCTTTCTTCAGGAATCTGAGAGCCGTGAGCGCCCATTCTTCCTTTTCCCTTGGTGATGACATGGAAGATATGACCTTCAGGGAGGTTTACATAGGCTCCACCTTTAAGGTTGGCAACACCACCGATTACTTCACCGGCTTTGCCATCACCCTCGCCACCTTTTCCATGACAAGCGTTGCAATACTGCAAGTAAAGGGCTTCTCCTGATTTCAGTACCTCATCCGAAGATTCCACGGGATTTTCAATCAAAGCAGCTTGCTCCAATTCGAAAGCTTTCAGTCTGTATGGCAGGTAACCTTGTTTATTTCTCGGTACCGTGTTTGCAACAGGCTCTCTCATGTTCATACCGTGAGGATTATGCTCATTTGAGTTATAAAACTCCCCTTTACCGTCTTCCCTGTTAGAAAGCCAACTGCCTTGGGATTCATCTTTGATCTGACTCAAAGGTTCATAGGCCACTGAATGGTACATTTGAGGTGCATATTCGAGCCCTTGGTTTTCACCACCGGCTTTACATCCTGCCAATACTGATAGGGCCAATGCAGAACCTCCGAAAATTAATGCTTTAGCAATGTTCATATATCCGGATTTTCTATTCAAAACTTTTTTTATTGATCTCAGTAGCACCGGATGAAGCAAGGATCTCTCTGATCTTTTCCTCTTCCATCGTACTGTTATTCGCAAGATCGATCGCCATGATATGCTTATCATCACTGGATCTTTCATCAAAGATTCTAGGCTGAGCCCAAGGCTTCAGGTTGGAGCTGATCATAAATACACCGACCATCCCGAATGCAGCTAAGAGAACTGTCATTTCAAATCCTACCGGAATAAAATCAGGGAAAGCAGCGTAATCCTTACCACCGATGATCATTGGCCAGTCGAAGCGCATCATGTAGAATTGCATGGTCATCGCTAGGGATGTTCCCAAAATTCCAAATAGGAAGGCGGCAATCGGAAGACGGCTTCTCTTATATCCAAGTACATCCTCCAATCCATGTACAGGGTAAGGAGTAAATACTTCATGAATTTTTACACCGGTACTTCTTACTTTCTCTACTGCCTGAAGCAATACGTCCTCATCGTCGTACACTCCCAAGATAAAATGTGTGTCTTTTTCCATGATTATTTATGCACTTTTTCAGATGAAGATTTCAATACAGACTTTACTTCAGCCATGTTGATTACCGGGAAGAACTTCGCAAATAAGAAGAACAGGGTAAAGAACAATCCAAAGGTGAAAAGGTAAACTCCCACGTCAGCCCAAGTTGGATAGAACATCGCCCAGGAAGAAGGAAGGTAATCTCTGTGAAGCGATGTCACGATAATCACAAATCGTTCAAACCACATTCCGATGTTTACCACCAGAGACAAAATGAAGGTGGCAATGATGGATGTTCTTATTTTCTTGATCCAGAATAGTTGAGGAGAAATTACATTGCACGTCATCATCGACCAATATGCCCACCAGTAAGGTCCGGTAGCTCGGTTGATAAAGGCATATTGCTCAGCCTCGACTCCTGAATACCATGCGATGAAGAATTCTGTGATGTAAGCGATGCCTACAATCGAACCTGTGATGATGATGACAATATTCATCAATTCAATGTGCCCAATTGTAATGTAATCTTCCAGTTTGAATACTTTCCGGGTGATGATCATCAGGGTCAATACCATGGCAAAACCTGAGAAAATCGCACCTGCAACGAAGTAGGGCGGGAAGATCGTGGTATGCCATCCCGGTATCACTGATGTAGCGAAGTCAAAGGATACAATCGTATGTACAGAAAGTACAAGTGGTGTAGCCAAACCGGCCAAAATCAAGGAAACTGACTCATATCGCATCCAGGTTTTGGCAGCGCCATCCCATCCGAATGATAATGCTCCGTAAATGGTTTTTCTTAACCCTGTTGCCCTGTCTCTGATGGTAGCAAAATCAGGAATCAATCCGATGTACCAGAATACCAATGAGACTGAGAAATAAGTAGAGATCGCAAAAACGTCCCAAAGAAGCGGGGAGTTAAAGTTAACCCAAAGTGAACCGAAGGTATTTGGTAATGGAAGTGCCCAATAGGCTCCCAACCAAGGGCGACCCATGTGAATCACAGGGAACATCGCGGCACAGATTACAGCGAAAATAGTCATCGCCTCCGCTGCCCGGTTGATAGATGTTCTCCACTTTTGTCTGAAAAGCAACAATACCGCTGAGATCAAGGTACCGGCGTGACCGATACCAACCCACCATACAAAGTTGGTGATATCCCAAGCCCAGCCTACAGTCTTATTAAGACCCCACATACCAATCCCTTCCCAGAGTGTGGCGATGAGGGCGATAGAACCAAGTGCCAGAACTCCTGCTGCGGTGAGGAATGCCAAAAACCAAAGCATGGAAGGTTTTCCCTCTACCTGACGGGACACATCATGTGTCACATCATGGTAGGTTTTACCTCCGGTAATTAAGGGTTGGCGTACGGATGAAGTAACCTGCATAGTTTATAAAATTATGATTACGCTTCGTTTTTTTCTTTATTTCTGATCTTGGTGAAATACCAAACGTTAGGGCTAACGTTGATTTCTTCCAAGACATGATATGCTCGCTCCTCGCCTACTTCCTTCAATGCGGAAGTAGTTTCTTCGATCTTCAGAAGTTTGGAAACTTTGCTGTTTGGATCATTCATATCACCAAATACCAGCGCGTCTGTCGGACAGGCCACAGCACAAGCCATGTTGATCTCTCCATCCTGAACGGTTCGCTTCTCACGTTTTGCAGTCAACTTGCCAGCCTGAATTCGCTGCACGCACATGGAGCACTTTTCCATCACACCCCGCACCCGCACAGTTACATCCGGATTCAAGACCATTTTACCCAAATCATCGTTTTGAGCAATGTTCACTCCGGCAAAGTCTTTATTGTCGTGGTATTTGAACCAGTTGAATCGACGCACTTTATACGGACAGTTGTTGGCACAATATCTTGTACCAATACATCTGTTATAAGTCATTTGGTTTAGACCCTCAGACGAGTGGGTTGTAGCGGCCACCGGACATACCGTCTCGCAGGGAGCATTGTTACACTGCTGACACATCATCGGCTGGAAGGTCACTTCAGGATTTTCCGCTGCTACTTCCATTCCTGATAGATCGTCTGCCGGAGCGTCTGAAGAATAATAGCGGTCGATTCGGATCCAAGCCATTTCTCTTCTGTTGAGTACTTCCTGCTTTCCGACTACTGCTACGTTATTTTCTACCTGGCAGGCAACAGTACAAGCACCACAACCGATACATGAATTCATATCGATGGCTAGCCCCCAGTGGTGCTGGCTATATTGATGACCTTTCCAAAGGGAAAGCTTAGACGGCTTTATAAACTCGCCATCCTTATAGATTTCCGGCTTATAGCGACCTGCTGAGGCATCGGCTTGGTAGGCAGAAAGTACAGACTCCTGGATCACATTTTCGCGTCCCATAAAAGTTTGGTGAGTCTGAGTTCGAGCGATTTTGTAAGAATCTCCTGTCACGGCAATTTCGACTCCGGTGGTGATGTCAAAATTGATAAAACCTTTGGAGGCATCTAGCAAATCATATGCATTAACACCTACTCCGTCTGCTACTCTACCGGCTTTGGTTCTACCATAGCCAATCGCCAAACCGAAAGTACCATTGGCTTGTCCCGGTTGAACCAAAATTGGAACGACCAAAGATTTACCATTTACAGATATGGAAGCTTTTTGGGTATTTTCCTCATACATGGTCACTCCATTATCTGCTGCCCATTTCTGAGATACAGTCAGGTAGTTGTCCCAAGTAGCTTTTGTGATTGGATCAGGCATTTCCTGAAGCCACGGATTGTTGGCGAAAGTACCATTTCCGATTCCGACTTTGGAATAGATCACTAATTCAGGACCTTCATTATCGGCTTTGTAAGTTTGAGCAACTGTCGAAGCGGCGACTGAAGCATCTCCGATTGCTGAAACTGCACTAGGCGTAGTTTCAACAGACACCACGCCATTATACAGTGCCTGATCCCAGAATTCCTGGAAAGTTGCACCATTTCCCGCTAAAGGAAATAAAGTGGCATTCCAGTTAGCCTGAAGATAGTCGTAGTAAGTGGTAGTAGAGCCAGCCCATACCAAAAAGGATTCCTGTGCTTGTCTTGTGTTGAAAAGTGGGGATATTGTCGGTTGGGACAATGAGAAATGTCCTTGTTTGGGCTGAAAGTCATTCCAGGACTCCAAGAAATGGTGATCTGGAGCTACAATCTGAACCAGAGATGAGGTTTCATCCAACGTTCCATTTGTAGAAATACTAACTTTTGCCTTACCAATACCTTCAGCGATTTCAGCACCACGAGCATGATCGTAAACTGGATTACAGTTGTAGAAAACGACTCCACCTACTTGACCTGATTTCAATTCGGTCACGAACTGATTCATTCGCTCGTCATTTCCTCTTCTGAAGAAAACAGGATTTGCGAAGTCAACCGTTACACCGTTATTTCCAAGCAATTCATTGATTGCGTTGATGACTATCTGAACGTTTGGATCATTTGATCCGGAAACTACAAGAGAAGCTCCTTTTGAAGCCAAGAGATCAGTTGCTGCTTTGTCCAAGTTCGCAACTTCTACTTTAGGAGCATTTACTGTAGCTGCACCAGACTTACTTGCGATAGCGTTATAAAGAGCCAAAACAGCCAGTCCGCTTTGAGAAGCTTTGATTGGCGTTCTGTAATCAGCATTTGCACCTGTCATGGACAAGTTGGATTCAAACTGATAATGCCTGGACATTTCAGGTTTTTCCTTGCTGATTTTTCTCGTTTTAGCGTAAGCTCCTGCAAATTCGATTGGAGAAATCCAGGTTCCAAGGAAATCCGCTCCAAAAGAAACGATCGTCTTAGCCTTATCGAAATGATAGGAAGGAATTACACTAGATCCAAAATAGGTCTCGGCAGCTTTTGCAATACCGTAATTTGAAATCGGATCATACATGATCAATTCCGCTCCACCGAACACCGCTGCAAATTCCTGAAGTGCTTTTTCGGTAGATGGAGAAAGGATGGTATTCGCTACAATCTTGACAGTACCGGCAGAAGCCAATTTGCTTTTCACCTCTGTATCCAAAGCAGCCCATTCCGCAGCTGCGCCACCGATCATAGGTCCAGCTAGCCTTTGCTTATCGTATAGCGAAAGCACGGAGGCTTCCACGATTGCATTTACTTTTCCTTTATTAATGGGAGAAAGCTCGTTTCCATCAATCTTGATCGGACGGCCTTCTCTTGTTTTCACCACTACCGCCGCATAGTCTCCGCCGGAGGCAAATGTCGATGCATAATAATTTGGAATAGAAGGGTTGATATCAATCGGCTTATTGACATAAGGGATTGCCTTTCTGATCGGAGCCTCACAAGCTGCCAAAGAAGCCGCTGCCAAGCTGAAACCCATTACTTTGAGAAAATCTCTTCGGGATGCACTACCATCTTCGCCAAGCGTTTTAGGTAGTTCTGCAAACTCCCCGTCGGCATGCTTTACAAACTCCGGATCGTTGCTGAGTTGCTCGAGCCCTTTCCAGTAGGTTTTTTTATTTTCCTTCATTTTTATTTCTAGGAATGAATTAGCAAATAGGATAAGGAATTAATAGTGGCACTTGGCACACTCCAGACCACCGATGTCTTTGACTTTCAAAGCATCTTTGGAATCTGAGTGAAGTTGAACTAACTTATCATAATAGGCATTGCCTTGGGTAGCGACTTCAGTCTGTCTGTGGCAATCAATACACCAACCCATAGTCAAAGAACTGTGCTGACCGACTACTTCCATTTCCTGAATGGGACCATGGCAAGTTTGACATTCAATACCGCCTACAGCCACATGCTGTGAGTGATTGAAATAGGCTAAATCAGGCAAATTGTGTACTCTCACCCATTCGATTGGCTGATTGTTGTCGACTGCATTGTAGATTTTCTGGATTTCAGGAGAGATTCCTTCTTTACCCCCCACATTCTGAATGTGTGTATGACAGTTCATACAAATATTGGCGGAAGGAATGTTGGCTGATTTACCGATTTCTACTCCGGTGTGGCAATACTGACAGGCAATCTCGTATTGTCCTGCATGAAGCGCATGAGAGAAAGCAATGGGTTGTGCAGGTGCGTAACCTTGCTGCACCCCTACAGAATATAATCCGTCAATCGCGGTCTTTGCTACCAAAGCAATAACAAGAGCAGTTATGACAATAATAAAGGCGTCACTTTTAAAAACTTTACCCAGCTCAAATTTCTGAGAAACGAATTCTTTGTCATCCTCAGGAAGATCTTGCCTGTTGATATACTTGGTCAATACTGAGATGATCAATCCAAGCACGACCAAAATGAGTAGGAGTACCAAAATCAAAACTCCCAGAATTACAGTTAGGTATTCGCTTGGAATTCCTCCACCTGCTCCGACTGCTCCTGTTTCTCCTCCAATAGTCGCTGCTGCTGCATTAGGATCTACAACGTCACCGTATTCAATATAAGAAAGAAGCCCATCCAACTCGGCATCACTAAGGAAAGTATAAGCCGGCATTATGGAATTATTGTATTCCTTGTACAAAGCAACTGCATAAGAATCGCCTGAAGCGATCACTTCTCCAGAATTTTTTATCCAAGTTTTAACCCACTCTGCGCTGTTCCGATCTGTTGCACCACGTAATGCCGGACCAATATATTTTTGATCCAATTTGTGACAAGTCTTACAGTTAGCATTGAAAACAGTTTTTCCCACTTCAATGGCCTCAGGACTATTCACCACCGCTGGATCTGCGGCATGCGCTGAAACTCCAATCAGCAAGAAAAACAGCACTGCCAGTGTCGGGGAACTCAATAGAATCCCTACTAACGAGCGTTTAGATGACATATATTAGCTAATTAAATAGTTTTTAAGGTTCTCTTTAACCCCTGCAAAGGTACTACCCGACGCTAATTATTCAAATAAGAATTCCCGATGGAATAAATGATCCAAAAGGTAAAATATGTCTTATTAAAATATTGATATTCAATGGTTTATAGATTTTTTTAAAAAGCTTTATTTATTTAGAATTGATATAAATAATGGATTTTTTGATTCCAATTCATACACTCCTGATTATCAGCTTTTCCGACCTGAAAAAAGATTATCCAGCCCATTTTTTGGGGGGTCCAAAAATCACTTGGAACAATTTTTCAAAAATTCCTTGTTTGATCAAGTAAAGAATAGTCTTACATTTGCCATCCGAAAACCTAGGGTCGAGTGGCCGAGTGGCTAGGCAGAGGTCTGCAAAACCTCGTACAGCGGTTCGAATCCGCTCTCGACCTCATTTTAAAAAGCATTCGCCAAAGCGGATGCTTTTTTTTGTTTTTATTCCTACGCTATTCAGCTTTACCAAGCTTTGGATGGTAATTCATAACCCATCCCAACCATCAATCCTTTCTTGAATTGTTATTGGCGATTTGATTTTTTACTTTGAAAATCAACCATTTTCACAAAAAAAAGTGATGGAGCCAATCAAGCTAAATGTCAATTCTGAGAATAAGTCCTTCTCGACAGACCCTTCAGAGCCTTTACTGTACATTCTCCGTGAAGAGTTTGGAATCAACAGCACAAAATTCGGCTGTGGCCTCCAGCAATGCGGAGCCTGCATGGTACTCTTGGACGGAGAAGCCGAGCCTTCCTGCTTGTTATCTTGCCAATCTGCTCAGTCCAAATCAATCGTAACCCTGGAAGGTCTCGAAAAAGACGGAAAACTTCATCCAATTCAAGAGGCATTTATCGAAGCCCAGGCAGCTCAGTGCGGCTACTGCATCAACGGAATGATAATTTCGGCGGTCGCGCTCTTGCGAAAAAATCCCAATCCATCTGACAAAGAGATACGAGAGGCCCTTCAGCGGGTCATTTGTCGATGTGGCACCCATTCCAGGTTTATTCAAGCAGTGAAAATCGCAGCCGAATCAACTCAACCCTTCTGAGTCATGGAAAACACAAAATCAATGGATTTTTCAAGACGAAAATTCCTGAAATCATCCGGACAACTTGTGCTCGGATTTCAACTGATACCTTTATTTTCCTGTACCGGAAGCGCCAAATCACAGCCCGAAACTTACTCAGGAATTCCGGTTCGGCCTCATGGTGACAAGGAGTTGATCGATTCCTGGATCAGACTGGATGCAGCCGGCCATGTGACTATCCTAACCGGAAAGCAGGAATTGGGACAGGGCATCCGAACCACTCTCCTCCAAATGGCAGCTGAAGAACTGGATGTGCCATTTGAGATTTGCCACATCATCAATGGCGATACCGGGCAGACCGCTAATGAAGGCTACACTGCCGGAAGCAATTCAGTGGAAGGAAGCGGAAAAGCCATCAGACAGGCTGCAGCTGAAGCAAAACGCTATATGCTCACTTTGGCTTCGCAAACTTGGAAAGAGGATGTCGCAAATCTTAGCGTTGAAAATGGAATAATCAAAAATAAATCGAACAAGGAGATTTCCTACTGGAAACTGCTCGAAGGAAAACATATCGAAGGAAAAATCACCGGAAATGCTATTCCAAAAAGCCATGAGGAACATCGACTAGTCGGTAAACCAATCGCGAGAGATGATATTAAAAACTTGGTTAGAGGTAAGGCGCACTTCGTCCATGACATCCGGCTCGATGGAATGGTGCACGCCAGGGTTTTGCATCCACCCAGCTATGGAGCAAAACTACGGACGTATGATTTTTCAGAAGTTTCAAAGCTGGAAGGGGTTTTAAAAGTTATCCGAGACGGGAGCTTTATAGCAGTGATTGCAACCCGAGAATATCAAGCAGTGAAAGCTTGGATGCTGATGAAAGCTATTTCCGAATGGGAAACTCCAAAAATCAAAGTTTCTCAGGATTCGCTTTTTGAGGACATGAAAGCCAAATCCATGTCTCCGGAGACAATAGAGAATTCCCCTGATTTTAATTCCGAACTGGAAAATGCCTCCAAAAGAGTCAAACAGGAATATCACCGTCCCTACCACATGCATGCCTCTACCGGACCTTCCTGTGCAGTGGCAGAATGGAAGTCTGGAAACCTGACGGTCTGGTCACCTACTCAGGGAGTCTATCCTCTTCAGAATTCCCTTTCAGATTTATTGGGAATCGGAACCGAAAAAATCCGCTGTATCGGAATGCCGGGTTCGGGCTGCTATGGACACAATGGAGCAGATGATGTATCCGCAGAGGCTGCATTAATTGCTCGATCATTCCCTGAAAGACCCGTCCGACTTCAATGGATGAGAGAAGACGAGCATCAGTGGGAACCTTACGGATCAGCCATGGTGATACAGCTTGAGGCAGGAATAGATGAGGAAGGGAAAATTATTGCTTGGGGAACCAATTTATTTTCGGACACCCACAGCACCCGACCCAATGGAAATGGAGGACATTACATTTCCGCCCGACATCTGGAAAAGGCCCTTGAATTTCGAAAGGGAGGATTTTCCGGAGGTTCTTATCGGAATGCAATTCCGCTCTATACCATTCCTTCCAAGCGACTTTTGCTCCACAATTACGAAGGTCCACTCAGAACTTCAGCTTTGAGAGGATTGGGGGCTTATGGAAATATCTTCGCGCTGGAATCATTTATGGATGAACTGGCTTTGGCTGCTGAAATGGACCCAATCGAGTTTAGGCTAAAGAATCTAAATGATGCTCGTGCAAAGGCAGTTTTACAAGCTGTCAGACAAAAAACAAGTTGGAATTCTGCTCAAAACGCAGCAAACAAAGGTTTTGGAGTCGCATTTTCTAAGTATAAAAATTCTGCTTCTTACTTCGCTGTTGTAGCTGAAATTACTGTTGACAAAACTTCCAAAACCTTCAAATTAGAGAAACTAACCGGAGTAATTGATTCCGGGCAATGCATCAATCCTGATGGGCTGAAAAATCAAACCGAAGGCGGAATGATCCAATCGGCCAGTTGGACTCTGCTGGAAAAAGTAGATTTCGATGAAAATGGTGTACTGAGTACCGACTGGAACTCCTACCCGATTCTTAGATCAAAGGAAGTTCCGGTAGTGGAAGTACACATCATCAACAGACCGGAACTTGCACCAATGGGAGCCGGTGAAGCCGCTCAGGGACCAGTTGCTGCGGCAATTGCAAATGCGGTGTTTAACGGCACTGGGACAAGAGTGAGGGATTTGCCGATTTCAGCAGAGAAAGTGGATTGGAATAAAGTAAACTAAGTCTTTTCGAAAAACTAAATTTTCTTGAAAATATAAGAACAGCCCTCAAAACAAGGAGGTGAAATAATCAGCTGATCCTCTTCTCGATTACATGAAGAAAACATAACAAGTACTAGAATCCCAATCCAAATGTATTTCATAGAAAGGAGTTATCATCAAAAGAAAAGAATGTCATCTGTTAAAACCGATACCCAAGTCGAACCCTAAATTCTCACAAAATATCTTTTGAATCTCCATTATTCTCAAAAGGTAGGACGCAGTGTCTTTTGTAATTGGGAAAAAGCGAAAACGAAAACTTTTCTTTTTGCACTTTCCCTCCAAGTCCTACCAAATAGCCCAAACCACTTTGATCTGTGATATTATTTCCATCAGAAAGCTGAAAGTCCAGAATGCCCTTTAAATTCCGGGTCCTTCTGTAAGGAAACTGACAAACTCATACGCACAAAAAAAATTAAAAAAAATGTCCCTTTTCATATGATTATTATTTTTTTTAAAGGCCATATGGAATCTCGCATGATGGATAAAAAACCCTCTGTGTGTCAAATTTCGCTATGCTCGATTTCATAATTTGAAGCTTTTTTGAACCCGAATCTAAAGCTCAACTAAATATCAAATGAAAATGCTACATTCTTATTTTCAGGCAAAGAAAATTTGATTTAGTCCAGCTTCTGGAAAAGCAGGATAACAAGAAAAATAACCCTCTTCTTAATGTCCCATCGGGACAATTGGTCGGTAAAACATGGAAGTTCGGCATCTGAAAAGCCTTCCATCGGAACGCATGGTGAATGAATGAAAAAATATTCTAAAGAACAGGATAATCTAAGTCCAGCTTCTTGAGAAGCAGAACAACGAGACCTGTCAGGTTTTGAAAACCTGACAGGTCTGGAAGCCCTTGGAGAGTAGCCAAAAAAAAAGCCGACTTTGCAGCCGGCGTTTTCATTATTGATAGTTACTGTCGTCCGAGAACGCGAGAGTCCAAAATAATTTAATCTTGGAATAGTACCAAAATGAAAGATGGGAAGCTTTTTGGAGCTGTCCCATCTTTTTTCTATTGTTGTTTCGACCAAGAAATAACAATATGAAGCAAAGTAAGCATATTTTTTTGTCCGGCCATCCGATTATTGCCCAGCTTTTATCGCTGATCCCGATGGAAGTTTTTAATGAGGTTGTAGAGCAGCAAAACGCAGACAGGTATTACAAGAAACTCAAGTCGATCGATCATTTTATCTGCATGTTCTATGCGGTTTTGACCCGCAACGGTAGTCTGAGAGAAGTCTGCAAAA
>NZ_FNVR01000041.1 GCF_900108085.1 Algoriphagus boritolerans DSM 17298 = JCM 18970 | reverse complement strand
TTGGATAGCTGATCTTGGCCACCGCTGCCTGAGAAGCGGACTCAGCCAGTTCGATTCTGGTAAAACCGGTGGAAGCATCCTGGGAATCGGTCTTGGTTTCAAACTTTTTGCACCAAGCATAAAAACTCACTTTTGAAATCCCCTCTTTATTTGCAAAAGCTGCTTTACTCAATCCGGATCGCTGCCATCTGTAAAACAGCTCATAATAGGTTTCTATACTCGTCTTTTTCATCCCGCAACTTTAGCTCAGAATTCAAAGCGCATCAAGATGCAATTCGTCGGAGGGATACACAAAAGACAAAAAATTCAAAGTTTAAACATAGAAAAAGCGCTCGATTGAGCGCTTTTTTAGCTTTTGGAAAATCTGGAAAAGGTCGATTAGAGCACTCTTTCCAACTGAGAAAAGTAGAAGTTTCCTTCGATGGCCGCATTCTCATCAGAGTCAGATCCGTGAACTGCGTTTGCCTCAATTGACTTTGCAAAAATCTTTCTGATCGTACCTTCCGCTGCATTGGCAGGGTTAGTTGCACCGATCAGGGTGCGGAAATCTTCCACTGCATTGTCTTTCTCCAAAATGGCCGCAATGATCGGTCCTGAAGACATATACTTGCACAGATCTGCATAGAATGGTCTTTCCTTATGTACTTCGTAGAATTTACCCGCCAACTCAGGAGTCAGTTGGGTTGCTTTCATGGCTACAATTTTGAAGCCGGCCTCCTCGATCATTTTCAGGATAGCGCCTGAGTTTCCGGCTAGAAATGCGTCCGGCTTGATCATCGTGAATGTTCTGTTACTTGCCATGGGGTCTTTTGTCTTGGTTTAATTTGGGCGCAAAAATAGCGGTTTTCCCTACATTTTCCTGCCTACTTTCAGAATTTCTGAGCTATTCGATTAATTTTCAGGCAAATGAGTTCTTTGGGATTTCTGGAAAATTTGCAGACATTTGCAGCTTACTAAGGCCAGAAGTGCTGCTGAAATCATATTAATGGAAGCTTTAGATTCGTTTAAGAAAGAACTTTCCTCACCCAAGAAAATATTCATCACGACCCATGTCAAGCCAGATGCCGATGCATTGGGTTCATCCTTGGGATTGGCGAATTACTTGTTGAAAAAAGGCCATTCGGTCACCGTGGTAACTCCCACAGATTATCCTTCTTTCCTCACTTGGATGAAGGGCAATGAAACTGTGCTGGATTTTAGCAATCCCAATGACAAAGATCTGGCGATAAGCCGACTTGAGGAAGCAGAAATGATCTTTTGCCTTGACTTTTCAGTCTTGGGCAGAGTCAATGAACTGGGGGAGCTGATCAGAAACTCCAAAGCTTATGTGGTCAACATTGACCATCATCAGGACCCGGAGGATTTTGCAGATTTCAGGTATTGGAGTACCAAGGCCGCGGCGACTTGTGAATTGGTCTATGAGCTGATCGTGGAATTGGGAGACAAGGACGCCATTGACAAAGATATTGCGGAATGTCTCTATTCCGGAATCATGACTGATACGGGAGGATTTCGCCATCCCAATACCACAAAGAACGTTCATTTGGTTGTGGCGGATTTGATAGATAAAGGTGCCGACTGCTCTCAGATTTCCAATTGGATTTATGACTCTAATTCGGTGAATAGACTGAAATTTATCGGATTTGCGATCACACATAGGCTGATCGTTAGAGTTGACCTTCATACTGCCTATTTTGCCATCAGCAAAAAAGATCTTAAAAAATATCAAAGCCAAACCGGGGACACCGAAGGATTGGTCAATTATGCCTTATCTTTGGACGGAATCAAGATTGCAGCCTTGTTTTCAGAGCGTGAAGACGGAATAAAAATATCTTTCCGATCCAGCAGCGATGTAGCGGTTAATAAATTTGCTGCGTCCTACTTCAACGGAGGTGGACATAAAAATGCCGCTGGAGGAAAATCTGATTTAAGCCTGAAAGAAACCGTTGATCTATTTGAATCCCTCATTGAAAAGTGTCAAGACGAATTGTTTCCTGCCGAAACGATAACTGTTCACTGAGGCGCGCACAGAAAAATTACTCAGAAAATTCACCTAACCTTTATGCAAAACACAAAAAGCCTAGCGGCAATCCTCGTTCTGATGTTTGGAGCGAGCACCATTTCTTCCTGTCAGAAGAAAAAAGTCACTGAAAAGGATGCGATTGAATACACCTACATCAATGAAGGTTCGGAAAAGGCTCCCAACGGAGATTTTCTACTTTACAACCTGGAGATTACTACCGCTTCGGATTCAGTAATCTACAGCACGATTGATCAGCCTTTTCCAGGCTATTTGATGGCAAATGATTCTCTTACTCCTCAAAATGGCATGGATGAGATTTTTCTTAACCTGAAAAAAGGTGACTCCATCAATTTTCAATCTACTGCCAAAATCATCTTCAACGGCAACCAACCGCCATTTTTGAAAGAAGAGGATGTGGTAAAGGTGAAATTGGGAGCTTTTGAGGTGAAGACAGATTCGGCAATGCAGGCATATTATGAGGAAGTCATGATGGCTGAGCAAATGAAAAGTGCCGAGCGCGCCAAAAGTCTGCTGGTGGAAGAAGCCAAAACTATCGAGGCTTACGCTGCTGATAAAGGATTAAATGTCCAAAAGACTGAAAATGGACTTTACTATGTCATCGAGCAGGAAGGTACCGGTGAAGCAACCACTCCAGGCACGACCATGTATGTCAACTATGCTGGCTACCTGCTAGACGGAACCTTGTTTGATACCTCTTGGCCAGAGATTGCCAGAGCAAATAATAGCTTTCAGGAAGGAAGACCTTACGAGCCCCTCTCTGTGAATGTGGGTATGGGCCAAGTAATTCCGGGTTGGGACGAAGGTCTGATGCTTTTGAAAAAAGGCTCCAAGGCCAAATTCCTGATCCCTTCTCCATTGGCGTATGGTGAAGCCGGTGCAGGAGCAATGATCCCTGCCAACTCCATTTTGGTCTTTGACGTAGAAGTTACCGACGTTCAGAAATAAGTTTTCAACAATAGCCTAAACTAAATCAGACCCTATGAACTACCGATTGATTGCTTTTGCAGCCTTAATACTTGGTACCCTTTCTATGGCATCCTGTATTGATCCTGACCAGACGCAGGAGGTAATTCTTGAAGAAAATAAAGAGGCGATCAAAAAGTACATTGCAGATAATCCGTTTACAGGTGCTTTGAAAAACTACACTGAGGAGCAGGAAGGATTGTATATCTTTTGGGAAGTGGTGAATGAAGCCGGAAAATCGATCGTAAGAGGAGATACTGCAACAGTGGATTATGTTGGTAAGCTATTGAATAATGAAGTATTTGATACTTCCATTGAGCAGGTAGCAAGAGACAATGGAATATTTGCAAGTGGTCGGAATTATCAACCTTTGAAATTCCGTCCTGGATTCAACTTTGCCATTGTCGGATTTGAGTTTGCCATTGGCTTAATGAAAGAGGGAGAAAAAGCGACAGTTATTATGCCTTCAAGGTTGGGCTATGGAACTCAACCCAATGGTCCTGTTCCTGCAAACGCCCCTTTGATATTTGAAATTGAGTTGCTTAAAGTGGATAAAGTCCCTCAAAACTAAAAAATAATGAAAAGACTTCTTCCAATATTGGTTTTGCTGGGTGTATTTTCCATGATGGCCTGCGAACCCAACAATCCCTTTGATACGGGACCTGTCTACGACTTTGAAGGAAATCTAAAAATAGACAGTGCAAAAATTGTCGCTTTCTTAGATACTGCTCAGATCGATAGCTTGTACCGAATTCATGACCCGAGTGGTGTAGTGATAATTGTACAAGAGGATGGTGTGGGAACAAGACCTACTTCAAATACAGTTGTTTACACAGATTATACCGGTTCTTTAATGGAAGATGGGTCAGTATTTGACACCTCCAATGAAACTATTGCTAAAGAGAACGAGATTTTTGATGAAAATAGGATTTATTCCCCTTTGAGCTTTAGGTTAGGCGCAATCCCTAGACAAGTTAGGCCAGGCTTCGAAATTGGTTTTAGCCGACTTCGCCCAGGTACAAAGGGAATTATAATTATTCCCTCCCCTCTTGGATACGAAGATAGGACTGAGGCAGGTGGTAGAATCCCTCCCAACTCCATTTTACTCTTCGATATAGACTTTCTGGGAATAGATTAAGAAAAGGGGCTCAGCTCCTTTTTTTATGGAATTTTGGGAAGAAAGTGGGGACTTCCTTTTGGTAGTCTCGGTAGCTTTCTCCAAAAACGGAGACAAGATTTTTTTCTTCAAAGTAAATTCCAATCGGTAAATAGGCAATGAGGCAGCCCAAATGGATCAAGGCTCCCACTGTGCCGGCAACTAAAAAATAGCCCAGGAAAATCCCAAGCAAACCGAGATATAGAGGATGTCGGATTTGTGAATAAATGCCCGAGATGACCAATTCAGAGCTGGAATCAGCTGTCGAATCTGGTCGAAACCCAAAAAAAGAACCCATCGATATTTGCCTGGCTGCGCGTAGCATGATAACGACACCTGCTGTTGCGACCATATATCCCGCATATTGGCTAAATCTGCCGGGTGAGAAGATGTATTCCAATGGAAGGTAGATCGCCTGAATCAGAATCCCGAGGAAGAGTATGCTGGAGAAAATTGAATAGATCAACCGATACCATTTGTAGTGATTGGGCCATTTTGCCTCCAAAATTCTTTTTAACTTGGAAGCTGCAAGTGCAGAATGTAGGAAGTAAAAAAGTCCCCAACTGAAGACCATTAGGATATTTGACATTTGTGATAGCTAAACCCGATATACAATAACTTTTATGAAAATCGGAATAATCCGTGAAGGAAAAAATCCCCCAGATCGAAGAGCGCCTTTTAGTCCTGATCAATTGAAAATTTTGAGTGCTCGTTTTCAAGATAAATTGACCTTTGTAGTTGAATCCAGCCCGGATCGGAGCTATTCAGATAGTGAATATGAGGAAGCTGGCATTAGCGTATCAGAAGATATCTCCGATGCGGATGTATTTTTTGGAGTGAAGGAAGTTCCGGTGACAAAGCTGATTCCAAACAAGACCTACTTCTTTTTCTCCCATACCATAAAAAAACAACGCTACAACAGGCAATTGCTCCGTGCGATTCTGGATAAGAATATTCGGTTGATTGACTACGAGGTTCTGAAAGATACTGCCGGGAATCGTGTCGTGGCTTTCGGGCGATGGGCCGGAATCGTCGGGGCCTACAATGCCTTTTGGACCTATGGAAAGAAAACCGCACTCTACGACATCAAGCGGGCTTTGGAATGTAAGGATCTGGAAGAACTGAAGCGAGAATTGAAAAATGTCCAGCTCCCTCCGATTAAAATCGTGGTTACAGGTTCGGGTAGGGTTGGAAACGGCGTGAAGGAGATACTTGAGGCCTTAGGCATTCCGGAAGTCGAGGCGCAGGAATTTTTGCACCTGTATTTTGAGGAGCCTGTGTTCACTGTTTTGAGATCCTCGGATTACAACAGAAGGAAGGTGGACGGAGGATATGATCGGGAAGAGTTTTACTCCCAACCGGAAAACTATGAAAGTCACTTTTTGAAATTTGCTGAGGCTGCTGAAATGCTCATCGCCGCAGCCTATTGGGATCCTGCTGCTCCAAAATTATTCAGCATAGAAGATATCAATTCTCCTGATTTTTCACTTACAGTGATCGCTGATGTGACTTGTGATGTCGGAGGATCAATTCCTACCACACTAAGAGCCTCCAATATTTTAGAACCGGTCTATGATGTGGATCGGTCAAGCGGGACTGAAATACCTGCCTTTGGTAGTCAGACTAGCATTTCCGTCATGGCTATCGATAATCTTCCTTGTGAGCTTCCAAGAGAATCTTCCCGTGCTTTTGGTCAGATGCTGGAGCAATGGGTGATTCCAGCGCTGCTCGAAGAGAATGCTCCCCTACTGGAGCGTGCTACAGTTGCCCGGGATGGGGATTTGACCCTGGAGTTTATGTATTTGAAAGATTTTGTGAAAACAGAGGAATAAAAAAAGATGAAATCGAGCATGACGAAGATCGTCACACACTGGGATGATTATAAACCATGCGAGATTCTCCCGAAGAAAAATCGGGACAGGCTATCTGACCAATAAAAATCAACTTATATAAACAGATGAAAAATTTAAACCGGTATTTGGAATCAACCCTTTTGAGGCCTGCAATGACCGAGCGAGAGGTAGATCTTTTAATCAAAGAAGCGATCGAAGAGCAGTTTGTAGGAGTCTGTGTCCCCCCGTTTTGGGTGAAGAAAGCCAAGCGAGAACTTAGAGAGCAGGATATTCAGGTAGTTACGGTCATAGGGTTTCCTTTTGGGTTTGAGGACACGGCAACCAAAATCACCGAGACCAAAGAAGCAATCCTGAATGGTGCGGATGAACTGGATATGGTCTGGTCCCAAACGGCTTTTCATTCCGGGATGAGCTGGCCAAAAATCGAAATTGCGCAAATCGCTAAAATCTGCCACGCCGAAGAAAGAATGCTCAAAGTAATCATCGAAACGGCCTACCTGACGCCAGAGCAGCTTCGTGAGGCCTGTCTGATCTGTCAGGATGCAGGTGCAGATTTTGTCAAAACTTCCACAGGTTATGCCGCCTCAGGCGCAAGGGTAGAAGATATTCGATTGATGCGGGAGATACTTTTGTCCACCATAGGGATCAAGGCTAGTGGAGGTATAAAATCCCTGGATTTTGCACTCGAACTCATCAGAGCCGGTGCAGATCGGATCGGAACCAGCTCCGCCAAAGCGATCATGGATGCTTATCGATCAGCTGAGCGGTATTAATCTGTGCCAAAATAGATGAGTAAAAAAGGAATTATAAAGAAAGTCAGCAGGATGTAGGCGAATCCAAAAAAACGATTCCTTACGGAAGTTTTTCCCATAAATTCTGCCAGTTTGATTGGAATCTGTCGGACTTCCGGGAACGGCAAAAAGATTAAAGCTCCAATCGAATTAAATAATACGTGTGCAATGGCCAAAGCGATTGCAGCCTCCGTCTTATACATGGATGCGATGATCGCCGTGATGGTAGTTCCGATATTGGCACCGATGATGAAAGGAAAAGATTTGGCAAGGCTTACCCTTCGATTGGCTACCAGAGGCACCACCAGGCAAGTGGTCACTGTGCTGGATTGAACAGCGGCTGTAAAAAATATTCCATACAGAAACGACATCCCTGTATTTTTGAAAATCACTTTGCTGATATCCTGAAAAGCATCGAGGACAAAGGTTTTATAGACAGATGTAGTCATGATTTTGATGGAAAAAAACACCAAGAAAATAGCGAGAATAGTAGATAGAAAAGGAATATTGATATTTTCTACTATCCATTCAGTTGCTCCTCGGGTAAAGATCCGATTGTACTCAAAGGTACCCGAAACCTCTTCATCAGAGACGAAGTAGGTGGCAAGCTTTGCCGCCGTTTTAGACAAAAAATTGAAGGAAAGTTCTAGGGGAAATAGAATGATTACATTCAGGATATTGAACATATCATGTGAAATCCCCGATGAAAGTGCCCGTTTGAATTCTTTCTTCTTTGTGATAAAAGTGAAAGAAACCAAGGTTGAGGTCAGGGTTGTACCAATATTTGCCCCCAATACCATGGGCACGGCCTGCTGTAGGGTCATATTGCCTGAAGCGACAATCGCCACAATACTAGCAGTCACAGTGGAGCTACTCTGAATCAAAGCAGTGACCAATAATCCTACAAAAAGACTGATGAAAGGATTCCTTGTCGCTTGGATGATGTCCTTAGCCACATCATTGTTGAGTCGGCCCAAGGTTACAGTGAGCAGGTCGATTGCAAAAATGAACAGCAAGAGGGAGAAACTCACGATCAGATAATTTCTGATTTTATCTCCTGTAGTCTTTTCCCTTACAAGTTCTTCCATTCAATTTTTAGCCGCAGCCCTTTTTCAAAGGACTAATTCAAAGTTTTATGAGTTCAATGATTGAAAGGTATTCTTTTATAAAAATCAAATTAAACTTGTCAATAGCCACCAAAGTTGGAATTTTTTTACCAATAGTTTGCTGAAAAGTACCTGGCAAAAATGGATTTTGGCTTAGTTAACAATTAATTAACATTGAAAGCGATAATCTTATTTACTTTTGCATCCACTCTCCCATCTGCCTTATCATGGCCCTGAAAAAACCAATTGATCAAAATATCAATCAGGAAAAGCTCTCCAAAAAGACTTATTCCCTGTTTGATTTCACCAAAAGTGAGCGTCCCTTTTTAATTACCGTTTGCATTCTCATCTCCATCGCAGGGTTGATTACTCCCTATACTTATGCCGCGATGTGGTTTGGTTTTGCCTTGGCAGCATATTCGGCCATTGCCAATGATAGTATTCAGACCATCGGTACCTTTATCGCCTCCAACAATAAAAAGCCATGGTATGTACTCTGGCTTTTTATGGGCTTGATTTGGTTGGGGACGATAAGTTACAGCTGGTTTTATTACGCGGGAGACGTGACCTATCAACGCTTGAGCGTGCCAGGATTGGAAAAGGCACCTGAAAGCTTTGTGTTTCTTCAGCTCGCAGCACCGATCGTATTATTGGTGATGACACGGCTTCGGATGCCCGTTTCGACTACTTTTTTACTGCTGAATGTGTTCACTTACAAGGCTGGGACTATCGTAGATGTGATGTTAAAGAGCTTTGTGGGTTATATCCTTGCTTTTGGTCTGGCGATGGTTGTTTGGTTTTTGCTGGAGCGATTTGTAAAAAATTACCTCAAGGGGCAGGCGGCCTCTTACTGGATTTACTTGCAGTGGATCACTTCCGGGGTGCTTTGGTCTGTCTGGATCATGCAGGATGCAGCCAATATCGCCGTATTCCTTCCCCGGCAGCTAGACGTGGTTGAGTTTATGGTTTATGCCGGATTTGTTTTTATAGGTCTTGGTTTCCTGTTCTATATGAAAGGGGACAAGATTCAGGTGATTGTGGATGAAAAATCGAATGTCACAGATGTTAGGGCCGCCACTATAGTGGATTTGGTTTATGCGGTCATTTTGTTCTATTTCAAAATGTACAATAACGTACCCATGAGTACCACTTGGGTCTTTATTGGATTGTTGGCTGGTCGTGAACTTGCGATAGCGCTAGGAAAGCATGGTAAAGCTAAAAAACGTAATGCATGGTTAGTTAGAGCATTTAGGTTAGGAAGAAAAGACTTCTTTAAAGCACTGATTGGGTTGGTTATTTCTTTGATTTTGGCAATCATCATAAACAAAGGTGTTAGGGATGAAATCATAGCGTTCTTCCAATAAATTCAAAACCTTGGAGCTCTACAGCCACGAGTATTTCATGAATGAGGCTTTGAAACAAGCCAAAATCGCTTTTGAGGAAGGTGAAATTCCTGTGGGTGCCGTCGTCGTATCCAAAAATAGAATCATCGGAAGAGCATACAATCAAACCGAGCGACTCAATGATGTCACCGCCCATGCCGAAATGCTGGCGATTACCGCGGCAGCGAATACGTTGGGGGCTAAATATTTGACAGATTGCAGACTGTATGTCACGCTCGAGCCTTGTGCAATGTGTGCAGGGGCACTCTACTGGTCCCAGATCAGTGAAGTGTATTTTGGAGCTTCGGATCTCAAAAGGGGCTTCAGACAAAGCAATCCAAGCATGCTTCATCCCAAGACTCAGGTTTTTTCAGGAATTTTGATCGAGGAATCTGAAAAACTGGTTCTTGATTTTTTCAAAAAACTACGGGAGTAAGGCTTTTTTTGGCTTTTGAGAACCTTTTTTACCCAGCTTAGGTTGCTAAATCGTAGTTTAATAACTCATAAATAAAATTCTTTAACTCAAAATCTACGAAATATGGCTTTTACACTTCCTGCTCTACCTTATGATTTTAATGCGCTAGAGCCGCACATCGATGCAAAAACGATGGAAATCCACCACGGAAAGCACCACAATGCTTACGTCACCAATTTGAACAATGCCATTGCGGGTACTGACCTGGAAGGAAAATCCCTGGAGGATTTGATGAAAGTAGCTGGCTCCAATGCGGCAGTAAGAAACAATGGCGGAGGTCACTGGAACCACAGTCTTTTTTGGCAAGTCATTTCCCCAAATGGTGGAGGTGCACCTACTGGTGAACTAGCAGCTGCCATCGATGCCAAATTTGGATCTTTTGATGCTTTCAAAGAAACTTTCAACAAAGCTGCTGCGACCAGATTCGGTTCAGGCTGGGCATGGCTTTGTGTCGACACCAAAAAAGAACTTTGTGTTTGCTCTTCACCAAATCAGGATAACCCACTGATGGATGTTTCCGAATGCCCAGGTACTCCAATCTTAGGACTTGACGTATGGGAGCATGCTTATTATTTGCACTACCAAAACAGAAGACCGGATTATATCTCTGCTTTTTGGAATGTGGTAAATTGGGACGAGGTTAGCAAGCGATTTGCAGTTGCCAAGTAATAGCTACTTATCGAAATTAGTTGATCCCCGGGCTGATGTTCGGGGATTTTTTTGTCCTAAACCGAATAAAATACTGTACGTTAATGAGACAGCAACTTTTCGATTGGGATAAGAAAATGCCTTTTTTAGCGATTTTTAAGCCTTTTTTCCCCTTGGCACTTCATTTTCCTATTGACTTGGCATATCCAATTAGTTGAGCCAATCTATTATTATGCAAACTACCAACTTTCTTTTTCTATCCATGTTTATTTATTTCTTGGGAATAAGTAATCTGGCCGCCACTCCAAAAGAAGTGGCAAAAATCTCCGGTAAAATCACCAATCAAACAGGAGAGCCTGTTCCCTACGCCAATGTTGCCCTGATTCTCCTGGATGGCGGACTGGTAGACGGTGCGGTTTCCGATGAAAATGGAGACTTCCTGATAGAATCCACCAAAACAGCCAAAGTGAAGCTTGTGATATCTTCTATTGGTTATGTTTCTTTTTCCTCTGAACCCTTTGAACTTGTTCCAGGGATTTTCAAAGACTTTGGCACACTGGCAATTTCGGATGAAATGACCGGATTGGACGAAGTGACGGTTAAAGCCTCCCGTCCTGAAATCATCATTGAACCGGACAAAACCATTATCAATATTGAAGGTACTGTCATGGCCGAAGGATCAAATGCCCTGGATGTGATCGGCAGATCTCCCGGAATCTATGTCGATCAGGATGGGAATATCAACCTTAATGGAAGAACAGGTGCCACGGTCATGATCAACGATCGGCCTACCTACATGAGTGCCACTGATCTGGCGAATTTTCTCAGATCAATGTCCGCGGATAACATCAAAAGTATCGAGGTAATCAACAACCCTTCTTCCCGGTTTGACGCGGAAGGTTCTGCGGGTGTGATCAATATCCAATTGAAAAAAAATAATGTGGATGGGGTTTTTGGAAATATCCAAGTTGGCGGGCAATATAACGGTCAGTTTGCTCCTACTGCCGGGATGACATTGAATGTGAAAAAGGGCAAATGGTCCACCAATGGTACATTCAATTACAATGAGTTTGCGCAATTCAATGATCTTGAGATCAACCGTAATTTCTCCCTTGAGCAAGGGGTATCCAATTTCAATCAGGATTCAAGAATAACTTCCCGGTATAAAACCCCCTCGTTTAATGGTTCGGCCAACTATGAGATCAACAAGAATCAGAATCTTGGTTTGAACGTGCAGGCGTCTACTTCCACCGATAATACCACCAATTCCTCCGGAACGGTAGTGACCAATCCGGGACAGGATTTCAATAATTACATTGAGTCGTTCAATGATTCTGAAGGAGAGCGCAATCGTCTCTTCACCAATTTGCATTACGATGCAAAGCTGGATACACTGGGAAGTAAAATTTCAGCAGATTTGGATTTTACCATCATGGACAGTGAAAGTTCATCCCTCTTGGACAACAGCTATTGGGCGGGGAATAATGATCCGGGCTTAGCCTACTCAGATAAAATCCGGACTTTGAATGACATGTATTACACTATTTTCACCGCCAAAGTGGATTTCACCAAAGCCTTGAAAGGCGGGAAAACATTGGAAACCGGTCTGAAGGGAAGCTGGGTAGAGTCTGACAATAACCTGGACCTGAGCAGAGCCGAGAATGAAGGTCCTTTTGAACAGGATCCGAATTCCAATCGGTTTATCTACAATGAGCAGGTGCTTGCTGCCTATGTTTCACTGAAAGGATCATTCAGCAAGAAGCTTAGCTATCAAGGGGGCCTGAGAGGGGAATATTCGGATATCGTAGGAAATTCCGTTACCCTCAATCAAGTGAATAAACAAGATTACTTAAATTTTTTTCCAAGTTTATTTGTCCAGCACAAGGTGAGTGATAACTACCAGATCGTGTACAATGCAAACAGACGGATCACGCGGCCGAATTACCGATTGTTAAACCCATTCGTTTATTACATTGATCCCTTGACTTCTGAGACAGGCAATCCCAATCTGAAGCCGCAGTATTCGACCAACTTTGAAATGAATCACGTGGTCAAAGGGGCCTATCAATTTACAGTTGGTTACAGCGTGACCGAAGATGCGTTTATGCAGGTATTCATTCAGGATCAGGAAGAGCGAACGACTACTACCTTCACGGATAATTTTGAGCAAACCCGAAATGCCAACTTCCGAGCGATCGTGCCAGTAGAAATCAAAAAATGGTGGACCACTTCCAATATGCTTCAGGTCAATTACAACCAATTCCAAACGCCGATTGGAGAGGATTTTCTGGATGTGGATCAGGTTTCCTACCTGTTCAGAACACAGCAAAACTTTTCCTTGCCGAAAGGGTACAAAGTCGAAGTGATGGCAATGTACCTGGGGCCGCAAATATGGGGTCAGGGGGAAATCGCCGGATTTGGATGGGTGGATGCAGGTATCACCAAGTCTGTGATGAAAGATAAATTATCGATCTCTGTCAATGGCACCGACCTTTTACGTACGCAGGTGATCAGGGCAAATGTTCAGTTTGCAGATATCGACACGAGCTTCCGACAATATCGAAGCAACCAGGGAGTCAGATTTACCCTGAGATATAATTTTGCCAAGGGCGAAAGCTTCCGTGTCAAATCGAACTCAGGAAGCTCTGAGGAGCGAAACAGATTGGATTAATACATAAACCTTCCCACCTTTAGGGAAGGTTTTTTTACTTAACTAACTAACAAAATGAAGCTACGATTTTCAGCATTTCTATTTTTCCTTGCCTTTGCTGTTAATTCTTTTCTTGCACAGGCTCAGGATTACACCAAGCTCAACCAGTTTCTGGATTCTTTGGAAATCCATGATAAATTCATGGGGACTGTGCTGTTGGCATCAGACGGGAAGCCCGTATTTGAACGGGCCCTAGGATACGCTGATAGAGAAAGAAAAATTAAGGCAACCGTAGCAACCCACTATCGAATCGGATCGATTTCCAAGATGTTTACCACGGTTTTGGTGCTAAAGGCAGAAGAGTCCGGAAAGCTAAGTCTGGATCAGAAACTGGCCGATTTTTATCCACAAATCAAAAACTCAGACAAGATTACACTCAGCATGCTCCTGCAGCATCGAAGTGGGATTCACAATTTCACCAACAATCCGGACTACCTGAGCTATCATACGAAACCTGTATCCGAAGAAGCTTTGGTCAAAATCATCAGTGATGGAGGAAGTGACTTTGAGCCGGATTCCAAGGCAGATTACAGTAATTCCAATTTTGTGCTGTTGACTTTTATTTTGGAAAAGGTCTATGAAAAATCCTTTTCGGAAATTTTGGATGAGCAGTTGGTGAAGCCTTTGAAGTTGGAAAGTACCGCCATCTTTACGGCAAGTGATCCGGGTAAGGGGGAGAGTTTTTCCTACACGTTCAAGGATAAATGGATCCTAGAGGCCGAAACTGATCCCAGTATTCCACTTGGTGCCGGCGCCATATCCTCTGATGTGAAAGATCTGAACACTTTTATCAATGCACTTTTTTCCGGTAAGTTGATTTCTGAAGAAAGTCTTGAGAAAATGAAGGAGATAAATCAGGGCTTTGGAAGAGGAATGTTCTCTTTTCCGTACTACGAAAGAAAAGGCTTTGGACACACCGGCGGAATCGATGGGTTTAGATCTTTTCTGGGATATTTTCCTGAAGAGAAGCTGACAGTAGCAGTACTTTCCAACGGGCTGAATTACAACAATAATGACATTCTACTGGCTTTGATGGATTCCTATTTTGGAAAAGATTTTGAAGTTCCAAGCTTCCAGCCTGTAGTTTTGAGTGCAGTAGAATTAGAAAAATACCTTGGTGAATATGCCTCCGATCAGATTCCTTTGAGGCTTGTTTTTGAACAGAATGGCAGCAAGTTAATAGCTAAGCCAAGCGGTCAGCAGGCTACTGAATTGGAGGCAACAGCAGTCCATACCTTTGAATTCAAGCCGGTAAATGCCGTCTTTGTCTTTAACCCGGAAAAAGGCGAGGTGACATTAAAGCAAGCCGGACAGACTTTTCTCTTCAAGAAGCAATAGCCATATTTTACCGCCTGTTTATTTGACAGGACAACATAGTTTGAATTGTTTCTTCCCGATCAGAGAAAGTGATATAAGAAAATCAAAACCCCGGTGAAAGCCGGTTTTTTTTGGTCCTTTATTTCGAGTTTTACTTCTACTTCCGCTTTGACTGTTCCGCGAAGATTAGCCACATTTTTGAGTTTGGCGACCAGGCGAACTTCACTTTCCACAGTCACGGCCTGAGCAAATCTCAGGTTTTCTATCCCGTAATTGATCATCATTTTGAGGTTCTCCACCCGCACGATCTGCTCCCAAAGATGGGGTACAATACTTAGGGTCAGGTAGCCATGGGCAATGGTATTCCCAAAGGCCCCCTCAGATTTGGCCCGTTCAGGATCTGTATGAATCCACTGATGATCATAGGTCGCATCGGCAAAGAGGTTGATTTGGGGTTGGGTGATTTTGAAAAAATCCGATGCTCCAAGCTCCTGTCCGCTGTGTTTTTCAAAGTCTTCAAAACTGCCGATTATGAGTGGGGTCATGTAAAATTTGGATTTGCTAAAAAATCAAAATAGCAGAGATTATTCGGGAAATCCAAAATCAAATCAGCCCAGTGGCTTCAGTTTTCAGAAGATATAATCCAAAAAAAAGGCAGTGAAAATCAGTGAAAAAAATATATGACGAATAAGCTAAAAATCAAAAACTAATTTTCTATTTTCGACTGATATTTACTTAGATCTACATGCTAAAAGTTCTTTTGGCAATCTTTTTATTCACAGAGAATTACTTACCGGAAGACACCACTTCGGTCCAAAAGGAAGTCTCCTCCTTCTCTACCCTTACACAAAAGCAAACACTTACAATCAATTCCGATTATACCTATACACTTGTTGACGAGCGGAAGCTGTTCATTACCTCGCCTTCCGGACTTAAGCATGCTACCACAATTCTCGGGTATGACCAACTTAATGAAGTCAATAGTTTTGAACTTGAAATAAAGGACGGTCTTACAGGGAAATCCCTAAAAAGGGCAAGGTTAAAAGACATGGGTGATGCACCCTATATTTCAAGCTTCTCGGTTTTCGAAGATTTTCGATATAAGTTTTATGAAGTCACTGCGGTCAAATATCCGATCGAGGTGACTGTCCGATCAGAGGTCTCCTCCAAAACAAACTTTTTTTTACCGGTATGGCTTCCTACACCTCATTCAAATCAGAAGGTTACCCAATCCAGCTTTGCGGTAAACTACCCAACGGAATTGGGGCTGAAATACAAGGAAATAAATCTGTCAAGTGAAAAAAGTGAAACAGTAGCTAATGGAATGACAACCCTGACATGGTCTGGAAAAAACTTGGCAGCCTATGCAATTCGGCCTGATTCCAAATTAGTTTTGGCCCCCGTCAAATTTAAACTGGATCAATACCAGGGAGAAATGACGGATTGGTCTGAACTGGCTGCATGGCAATATGAGCTGAACAAAGGGCGGGATGTCCTTCCGGAAGATTTCAAAGCCAAAGTGCTGGCCATGGTAGAAGGGGTAGAGGAGCCTTATGAAAAAGTCAAAATCCTATATTCCTACCTGCAAAAGAATTTCAGATATGTGAGTATTCAGCTCGGTATCGGTGGATGGCAGACCATGACCGCTGCCGATGTGGTAAATAATGCCTATGGAGACTGCAAGGCCCTCACTAACCTGATGAAGGCTATGCTGGAAACCGTAGGAATCGCGTCGAATTATACCCTAGTCCGCGCGGGGTCTGATGCAAAAGAAATTGAACTAGATTTTCCCGCTCCCCAATTCAATCATGTAATTCTGCAAGTGCCGACTGATGGGAATCCGATCTGGTTGGAATGTACTTCCAACGTACTTCCAGCCGGTTTTTTGGGAGAATTCACCCGCGATCGACATGTCTTGGTGACTAAAGAAGGAGGAGGATTCCTGACCAAAACCCCCGCCTACAATACGGAGGGTTGGAACTTGATTCAATCCCAGTCCAAAGTAAGTATTGATCTACAGGGAAATGCCACCATCACTTCCAACCAGCAGCTTTATGGAAACTTTTCGGAAAGCATGCTATGGGTTAAAAATAAACTTGATGAGCGCGGACAGCGAGACTTTCTCAATAGGACTTCTGCGATTTCAGGTTTGATTGTTCGGAATTACACGATTGAAATACTCAAACTGGATTCCCTGCCAAAATCTGAAATTACGTATGAAGGCGTAGTTCAGAAATTTACCCAAGCCACTGCAAAGCGGGTAGTTTTGAAATCTTTTCTGGGAAAGTTGACTCCGGATCATTTGGCAAATAAGTCCCTGAAGCTAGTGGACCAATATGAAATCGAGCTTCCGGAGGCGTGGCAGCCTGACGGGAATTTTCCGGAGGTAAATTTAAAAGAAGATAATCTCAGCGGGATTTTGACAGTTTCCCTGGAGGGGAAAATGCTCAAAGTTCGACGTGAAATCAGCATTCACTTACCCGAAAAGCTCGAAAAAGAGCAGGAAACCGAACTTCTAAGAAAAATCAATACGGCATTTGACCGCACCATCCTTCTTTCCAAATCCACCCTCAGTAGCACCCTTTCCCCAAGCCTATGAATAAGTTATTTGCATTCTTTTTGGCAATGCTCTTGCCAGTTGTTCTTTTTGCCCAAACTCCCAAAATGGGTGAATTCACCCAAAATGAAATCGACTTAAAAGAGATCAGCTACGAGCCGGGTGCCAGTGCCGTGTTTTTAGTCGCTTCGGGTGAATCTCGCTTTTTCAGCAATATTCTGGAGACAAATTATTTCTATCGGATAAAAATTCTCACGGAGGCAGGTAAAGAGTATGCAGATATCCCCATTGGCTATTTTGCCGGAAGTACCAATGTCGAGGTAGTCTCCGCGATCAAAGCCCAGATTACTACTTACACCAATGGCGTTCCCGAAGTGACCACTTTGGGCAAGGAAAGTATTTTTCAGGTAGATCTTGGAAATGGATACAAGGAGTTCAGAATTTCTTTTCCCAATGCCCAAGTGGGCTCAATACTTGAATTTTCATTCAAAAAGGCGGACAAAAACATTGAATTTTTGGATGGTTGGTCTTTCCAGAGAAGCGTGCCTGTGCTTTTTTCCAACTATCAGATCACCATGATTCCTCAGTTGGAATACAAAATGATCGGTCAGGGTGAAAATTTTTATCACCGCTCCGAAAAAAGCGAAGGAAATGGAGTCTACAGTTGGACTTTGAGGGATCTTTATTCGCTTAAGGGTGAGCCTTATATGAAGAATTACCAGGATTATGTCGATAAGGTTGAATTTCAGCTTTCCCGATATCAAACAGCGGCTACCACCTCAGGTCCTGAATGGACAGACCACCTGAATACCTGGGAAAAACTGGGTGATGAACTGATTGAATATTATTCTGTGAGGGGATTTTACCGCACAAATCCGCTGGAGCGCGAGGTGCTATCACTGGACCTGAGCAAAGGTTCTCAAAAAGATAAAGCCGAAATCGCCTACTATTATATCAGAGATAATTTTATCAATGAAGGGGAGGACCTGATCTACACCAAACAGACACTACCCCAATTGCTTAAATCAAAAAAAGGGGCACCGGGAGAATTAATGCTTGCCTACATGGGGATACTCAAATCTCAGGGGATTGAGTGTAACCCCGTGTTGATAGGTAGCAAGGGACATGGCAGAAGCGATATCGTTCCCTTTCCTTTTTTGAATCAGTTTGACGAGATATTGCTTTTGGTCAAACTGGACGGAAACCTTCAGTTTTTGGATTTAAGTGATCCTTTGGCACCATTTGGCTATGTGGATTTGGATAAGCACGTGAAGGGGGGACTTTTTTTGGAGAAAAATGCGAGTAAACTGATCCCGATCGACATTCGGCACAATTCAAATAAACTAGTGTTTTCCAATATTAAACTGGACACAGAGACCGGTGATCTGGTGATAGAAAATACTATCCGAAATTATTTTTATGAAGGATTGGCTTCGGCACATCTCGTCGAAATTCTTGAGAAAAATGACAAGCCCTTGGAGGAGCTTTTCAGTGAAAAATATGATGCGTTGGAAATCAGAAACGTGAAAGTGGATGATCTGCTTGAGGATAAAAATATGTATAACATCAGTTTTGAGTCGGTTTTGAAAAATGCTATGAGTGAAGATTTGATTATTTTTAATCCACTTCAGATTTCGAAGTTTGCCACAAATCCCTTTACGCAGGAATTTCGGGTGTTTCCCGTAGATTTTGAGTATGCTTTTAACGAAACTTATACTGCAAACCTGGTGATTCCAGAAGGGTATGAACTCGATGACTACCCTACCAATGAGTCTATCACCATTCCGGGTTCGCCCATCGGGTTTTCCTATTCTACCGAAAATCTTGGGGAGATCTTTAAAATCACCGCTAGATTGGAAGTAAAAAACCCATTGATCCCATCCAGCAGCTACGGGGACTTGAAGTTTTTCATGGAAAGTGTATCTTCCAAACTCACTGCCCCCGTTATTTTAAAAAGGATCAGTATTCCCTGATTTCCTTGAAAACCTTACCGCATTGGTGGTTTGAGCTTAGATAAAACCAATCCGAAACTCGCAATTTAAACAAGGGCCCTTATGATAAAATACCTGCATGGATTCACTTCAGAAGAACAACAGCGACTGGTCGATCAGGCTGGCTTTTTGGCCCCTTTGATCTATCCGACGGTGAATTTTGCCGGCTGCAGAAAACTCCTGGAAATAGGCAGCGGGGTGGGTGCTCAGACGAGTGTTTTATTGAGGCTTTTTCCTGATTTGCATATCACCTCGGTCGATTTCTCGGAGACGCAATTGCTCAAAGCCAAGGATAATTTAAGGGAATTTGCAGATAGAGTGACATTTGTGCTTCAGGATGTGGAGCAGCTTAGCTTGGCAGAGCGGTTTGATTCTGCGTTTATTTGTTGGGCCCTGGAGCATATACCCAATCCACTCTTAGCGCTTCAACAGGTAAAAAAACACCTTATTCCCGGTGCTTCAATACACATCACAGAAGTTTTTAATGCTACTTTTTACTGTCGTCCCCTATCGCCTGCCATGGAATTCTATTATCAGAAATACAATGAGCAGCAGGTGCATTTTGGAGGAAATCCGGATGTGGGAGCTCAGCTTGGTAATTTGCTTTTTCAGGCAGGATTTAAGGAGATCGAATTGATTCACAATGGGTTTCATCTGGATCAAAGTAATCCCGATGAGCTGAAGCGATTCATTGAGTTTTGGAAAATTCTGATGAAAAGCGGTGCACCTGGACTGTTGGAGGCAGGATCTGTTTCTCAAAGTGACATTGATCTGATGGAAAATGATCTGGATCGAATCCTTGCTGATGAAAATGCAGTTTTTTTCTACCAATTTGTGCAGGCAAAAGCAAAGGCATAGAAAAGCATGAAGATAATTCGCTGGATTTGGAGATTGACTTGGAAATCGGCCCTTTGGTTTTTTGGAGTTTCCGTTGGTCTGGTAATTATTTATCGTTTTGTACCTGTTCCGATCACTCCTTTGATGGTGATTCGGGTTTTTGAACAGGCCTTTGATCCGGAAAAAGATGTCAGGCTCTACAAGGACTGGGTTTCAATTTCCAAGATTTCCAAAAATGCCCCACAGGCAGTCATTGCGGCGGAAGATCAGAAGTTTTTGGATCATCATGGCTTTGACGTAGAAGCAATGAAAAAAGCCTGGGAAAACAACAAGAAAGGAAAGCGAATCAAGGGGGCCAGTACGATCACCCAACAGACAGTCAAGAATGTGTTTCTATGGCCAAGTCGTAGTTATATCAGAAAGGGTCTCGAGGCGTATTTTACAGTATTGGTCGAGTTGATCTGGTCCAAGGAACGGATTATCGAAGTGTATCTGAATGTGATCGAAATGGGTGATGGAGTCTATGGAGTGGAGGCTGCGGCCCAGACTTATTACAAAAGGCCGGCCTTGGAATTAAACAGAAGTCAGGCGGCAATGATCGCAGCAGTTTTGCCCAATCCCCGAAGATGGAAGCCATCAAATCCGACGGCATATATCCGAGGAAGACAGTCCTGGATTCTCAGACAAATGAATAACCTGGATCCTGTTGGATTCGGATCCTGATTTTGTATTATTCCTGTTAAAATTTGAATTTTCCAATTTCTTGACTTACGAATCAATTTGGTTTTTAATTAAAGATAGAGTGGATACAAGGTTGACTTTTTGAATGCCAAATTTTGTTTTAAAATTTGGCATTGGGATTTGGGAATCAGTTCCGGAGATTCTTCAAGTCTCATTCCCAAAAAATGCCCTTCGGAAGCTGTATTTCAACATTAAAAAACACAAGGAAAATTTATCCACAATTCCGATTATTTATCCACACTTACGGATCAGTAATACATAAATAATTGAAAATCAATATTATAAAAGACTATCGGAAAAGCAAATTTTGTGGATAATAAAAGGTAACTCCAAGAAAATCAGGGCAAAAAAAGGGCAAGTCCGTGGATAAATCAAAAGGCCAAATTTTATTCTAAATTCAGATTAATCCTGCTTTTGACGGATCAGTCTTTTGCGGTAAGTATTGAAAATTCTAGACTTTGAGACGAAACCAAGGTACCTTCCATTTTCCACTACAGGCAGATTCCAGGCTCCGGATCTTTCAAATTTTTCCATGGCAGATTGCATATTTTCAGTAACCAATAGGATTTCAGGAGGACTTTGCATAAGCTGCTTAACTAACACGGTCTCTTGTTTTTCAAGGTCAAACATGATGTCTCTGAAGTCATCTAAGGTGATGATCCCTCTCAAAAGGTCATTTTCATCCACCACAGGGAAGATATTCCGCTTGGAGATTTTTACCAGTTCGATGAGGTTTTTCAGCTGGGAGTTAGGATGGATCGGGAGCAGGTCCCGCTCAATGACGTGGGAAATGTCAATGGTGTCCAAGAGCTCCTGATCCTTGGTTTCAGGAAGCAGCTTACCTTGATCTTTGAGTTGGAGTTTGTATAAGCTGTCTTTTTGAAAATAAGTAGTGGTGGTGTAAGCGATTGCGGAGACAAACATAAGCGGAACAAAAAGCTCATATCCTCCCGTAATCTCGGCAATTAAGAATATCGCAGACAATGGCGAATGCTGAACTCCAGCCATGAGACCACACATCGCGACCAGGGTAAAATGCCCCATGGGCAATGGAGTATGGAAGCCAAGCATATTTTGGGAATAGGCAAACAGAAAGCCGACAATTCCGCCTACATAGAGGGATGGTGCAAAAATTCCCCCGCTCCCCCCGGAGCCGATGGTCACAGCAGTGGCTATTGGCTTGACTAATACGATTAAAGTCAGAAAGACAATAATCATAATTGGGTTTTCGATGGAGGAAAAAAACGGACTTTTATCCAAAATCTGACTGGAATTCCCATCAATCAGGGTGTTCAATGTACTATAGCCCTCCCCATAGATCGGAGGAAAAATGAACACAACAATCCCCAAAAAAGCTCCCCCATACATAATACGCATCCACTGGTCACCAATGTCATCCATGATCTTTTCGGTCGCTCTTACCATTCTGCTAAAATAGAGTGATACCAACCCGCAGATGATCCCCAGCAAAAGGTAATAGGGCATATGTGCCGCTACGAAGGTTTCCTTCAGATCGAAATTGAATAACGACTCATCACCGATCAAAATCATGGAAGTAATCGAACCCATCACGGAGGCGATCAGCAGTGGGATAAAGCTTGCCGTGCTGATTTCCAACAAGATTACTTCAATGGCAAAAATTACGGCACCAATAGGGGCACCGAATATGGCAGAAATCGCCCCCGCGGCACCACAGCCAATCAGCAGGGCACGTTTTTTTGGGTTGAGGTGCATCAGAAGCCCTACATTTGAACCAATGGCCGAACCGGTGATTACCATCGGAGCTTCCAGCCCTACTGATCCCCCAAACCCCACTGTCAGTGCAGAAGTGATGACTCGGCTATAAATTTTCACTCTCGGAATGATGCTGGATTTCTTGGAAATATTAAACAGTACATCCGGGATGCCGTGTCCTCCGATATCTTTCAGTACAAACTTTCCAATAAGATACGCCGCCGAGATCCCGACCAGGGGATAGATGATGTACATGAAATTGGCGTATTCTTTATAAAAATCGTCGGTAAGGAACTTTTGAATGGCATGAACAGATGTAGTCAGAATGACGGCTGCAAGGCCTGAAAAAATACCGATCAAACCACTCAGTATCAGAATGAATGCCTGATTGCTCAGGTGACGGAGTCTCCAGATTAAAAATTTTGCGATCAGATCATTTTTTGCCAAAACAAGTAAAAATTTAAGCCGGGATTAATGAGCGATATATTCCAAGTTAATCTTCTTTTTCATTATAAAGCTCTGAATCAAGGGCTAGAATACACCTTAGAGTCAGATTGACTGCGTTGACATAAAACTCCGGTTGTATGTTTTTAAATTCATCAGACGGCTTGTGATAATCCTCATGATCCTCCACCCCAAAATAAAGGTGCGGGACCTTTTTGTCAAAAAAAGCGCCATGATCAGAGGATTTGGTCCAATCTTCCCGTCCACTTCCCGGCGTATCGTGTCCTAACAGTAATTTGGGATTTGATCCTGCTGCTACCTTTTCAAGGATTGGTCTAAACTGAGGATTGTGAGAAGTACCGGAAGCATAAAGTTCATTTTTATCACTTCGCGATAGCATATCCATGTTGACATTGAGTAGGATTTGCTCCAAAGGATAAGGAAAGTCATTGACCAGCGCTTTAGCGCCACGCAGGCCCATTTCTTCCGCATCCAAAGCAACAAACATCATGCTGTGGATTGGTCTGTTCTTTGAAAAATATTCAGCCAAAGTAAGCAATGCTGCCGTGCCGGAAGCATTGTCATCTGCACCGTTAAAAATTGAGTCTCCGGCAGCGTTTGGTCTTCCGGTACCCACATGGTCATAGTGGGCTGTCACTACGATTACTTTTCTGGATCTGCTTCCGGGTATGAACCCGACCAGATTTGCTGCGTCTTCGTATTTTTTCAGATCTCTTCCGCTCAGGAATGAAAAGAGTTGAATGAAATCGGGGTAAAGTGCCTCGACGGTAGGGTAAGATGTCAGTTCATCAAGGATATACTTTCTGGCAGCAAAACTTCCCTGACTCAATGGCTTTCTTCCGGCCAATTCATCCGAAGAAAGAAATTCGATGTGTGTTAAAAGCTTTTCTGAATCAATGTTTTGTGAAAATGATAGGGACGAAAAAATAGAGAAAATGAGGAATAGAGAGATTTTTTTCAAGGGAAAATGTGTCTGGTGATCCATAAATCGTTATGTATATTCGTAAAAATACTAGCCTTACCGTCACCACTATTGAAATTGATGAAATATATCTGCTCTGCGCTCCTTTTTTTTAGCTTTTTTAATCATGTCTTCGCCCAGGGAGGGCTTCCGGAGAGTTTTTTTGACGGCAAATCTGTGGTTATGATTTCCACAGACCCGAGCGCGAGACCCGTTTTGAGTTGGCAGCAATTGGCTGACAGTGTACACGTTCATTTAGTGGAGGCGGGAGCGGATCCGATAGGCTATTTTGAATTGGAGCAGGTAATTTTATCCGAGGCCAGGCAGGCCGATTTTGCGAAGTCATTTTTAATGCGAGGGGTAAAAAACATCATTCTGGTTTCCAGAAAAAAAGAAAGTCTAAGTATTCACGTGGGAATTTTCAGCGGAGATGGCAAAATCATCAACTCAACTTCGCTGTATGGAGTCACTGGAAAGGATTGGAATGAGGCAGGCGGAATTTTGGCAGCTTCAGGGAAATCCAAAAGATCTAAAAATTTACTCGTGATTGATGTGGCGGAATTTCCTCAAATCAGCAATCAAGAGACTGCACAGTCCGAGCAAAAATTTATTCCAAGAAATCCGCTCAATTTGGAGGTATTCAAGCTGGGTATTCCCCTAGAGGGATCTTCTGCGGAGACAGGTGCGCTGAGTTATTTCAGATATGATCTGCTAGGCAAATCCCAAGAAGCAATCCTCGCAGAACAAGCCGCTCAAAAATCCCAAATTCAGGGAATCTTCGAGAGCCTATACCCTCATCAAATTGAATGGCTGACTGAAGCAAAAACAAATGAAGAGTTGGTCAGAGACCGAGTCCAGTTTTTATTGGTTCGAGTCGAGGGTAGGCAAGCAGATCTCATGCAAAGCATGGGGCTGGAGCCAATCCAAGGTGAAGAAGGGGCAAAAACAGTGGTAAAATACTACATTAAATTGATCGTAAGAGATGAGTTGTATATCGGTCCGGAGTGGGATGGCGACTCGGATTGGAAAGTTGCATTGACCAATTTTCTTAACAATCTGAAAAAATAAAACCTCCCGGAGGAGGTTTCGCACTTGATTTAGGGTTGGGGTGATTTTGACAACTTTTACTTCAAGTCTTGGGACTTAACCCCCATTACTGTAAACAAAGTTCACATTTCTATAAATGAAGAAATAATATTCAGTATATCCAATTTCCTTTAAAAAATATTTCCTGGTTTTTATTATGTTTCTTTTCCAAGGAGCGTCCTGTAGCAAAGTCAAAAGTAGAAATCCCGTACTTCAATCATCGAATTTTCAATCCGACAATCTAACTACTGAAAGATTAGGAGAAAAGAGAATGAAGATTACAAATTGTTGGATCTGAGCTTGCGTTTGTTTCCGTAATAGGTATTGAGACTCCAAGAGCGGGTAATCTAGCCTGAAAAAGTACTCCTAATCACTTAATACTTCCAAAAAATTGATTTAATTTTAGGATATGCACAGCAAATCAGCGGATTAAAAATCAAATTCATCGCAAATTAGCGATAATCTCAGTTGGATTACATATTTTAACTACATAATCATGTAGACAAAATTCAGAATTACCTTTTCGTTGCTTTTCATTTGGCTAGTCAGGGGAGGATGTGATCCTAGCTTTGAATTTGAAAAATGTGAAGGAGAAGATCAAATCGTTATAGAACCTATTATAATCGAAGGGCTTAACTTTGAAGACTGTGGATTCTTAGACCCAACAAATGATCGGGAATATCAAGTAATTCTAAAAACTATTGACGGATGTGAGAAATATTTCAATTGCAGCGCTATCTCACCGATTGAGGATTTTAATAAATACTTTATTTTAGCTGGATCATACGTTCATAGTCAATGTGTATTATTAGATAATTAAATGGTTTCAATTTGTAAAGACACTCTTTTTTATAATGTTAATTAGCGCGGGCAAGATTGTTTGGCACCTACAAGAGTAAATTATTATTTTGCAAGAAAGTTGCATTTATTACTTATTCACGGCATTTCGAACCCGATAATTTTATTTCAATTCCAGTAAGGTGCGATTGAAGGTTGG
>NZ_FNVR01000039.1 GCF_900108085.1 Algoriphagus boritolerans DSM 17298 = JCM 18970 | reverse complement strand
GACACGGACTGGTCACTGCGCTGAAGTACCAGACGTTGGTGGTCGTCGATGATCCATTCCACCACTTCTCCTTGTTGAAATTCAATGGCTTTGGCAACGGCGGCAGGAAAATTGACATACCATTGTTCACTTTTGGCTCTATTGATTCGCTGTATTTTGGTTGGATACCCCATATCTATTCTGTTAACTAGATAAAACATATCAAAAAAAAGGCCATAACCTTAAATTATGACATCTTTATTTTCAATATCTAGTAAATAGCCAAACGAAAGGCCCTAGGTGCAACCTAGGGAAAAATGTAAACGATAACGAGGACGACAACCCCGAAGCGGGTTGAACTTGTGAGAAAAGGAATTACAAATTCCAAAAAATATGAGGGTGTAATTACAAATTACACCCAGCGTCCACTGAACCTCAAAGCAGCAAGACAATAGACTACGCCGAGGTGGGCTTCATTAAGTGATCGGTTGTTGATGAAATCCATCTGGGAAATCCCACCGGTTAGTCAGCGTGAAGATTACAAAACGGAAGTTCCTTCCGGAATTACTGTTGCCCTCGCGCTGATTCCCGGGGCAGTTGCTTTTGCTTTTCCAGCCGGACTTCCGCCACTTACCGGACTCTTTGCGGCTTTTGTGCTGGGCTTGGTGACTTCTATTCCAGGGAGTAGATCTGGAATGATCTCCGATGCTTCCGGAGCAATTGCAAGCGAGAGCCAGGCTTTCAGGTATCGTGGCTTTAATCCTGCTTTTGGTATTTATCATTTTCGGATCCAGTCTGACCGAACAGCCAATGGCAGGGTTGACAGGATGGATGAGGTGATCGTGGACTTTGCGTTGAGTCGGATTTTAGAAAAGTCTTCTATCGAATCGCTGAATAAAATCACCGAACGTGACCATAAAGTGGGTAAAAAAGTTCACCTTCGTCACTTGAGTCTTGATTGTAAAAAACTTTTGGCAAAAGCAGATCAAATCATCGATGTCAACCTTATCGAAGATCCGACTTACAAGCTTGCAATAGACGAATCAGCCAAAAAAATCCAACCTGAATAATCCTAGGGAATTGATTTTCAGTTTCGGGTGTTGTCATTGAGTGAATACTAATTAAATAAATAAAGACGATGATTGAGAATGCGACAAACGAAGAAGTTCAAGGACAAATTGAAACCGAAAATGAAAGAGAGGGCCTAAAAGTTCTGATCACCTCTGACAACCCTCAGGAGGAGCTAATCGCAAAACTTGCCAATCTTGAAGTGGAGGTAGAGTGGCAAAAGATTGCTGAGCCGCTTACCTCGCTGGATGACACCTTCACCTTCAGGCATCTCAAGCCAGTCTTTGATTATGCCGATAAAAACGGCATCGATGTAGTCATTGCAGTGGATTCCACTTATGATAAGTTTACCTTGGGCGTAAGAAAGTTGGTGACAGGCAGTTTTGTCCTGTTGAATATTCACCACACTTCCCTGATTTTGGCCAAGCTTTTACTGGAAAATCACGGTTCGCTAAGCTGCAAAAAATCAATCTTCATCACCGATTTGCTGGATAAGCTTTTTGCAAAACATGAGGCCTCAATCACCACTATTCCCAACCTCCTTACTCCACTGAAAGAGCAAGCGGATTTTCTGTTATCTGAGCCTGACGAGACGCTCTTTATTTCGGAAAATCAGGAGATCCTACTGAAAGGTCAGCAAGACAGCCTCGGCTATTTGCTTTCCAGATTGATACTTGCTGCCAAAAAAGCTAAAAGTGAAGAAGGAACGCTATTCGACAGTTTGATCGAGATTTACACTGATTTTGGATTCCAGCGGGAAAAAAATCTGGCGGTATCCATCGAGGATCCATCCCAAAAGTTGTTTTTCAAAAAGGTGATCGCCCGATTGAAAAAGAAACCACCGATGACGCTCGGAATGACTGAGATCACCAGTATCGAAGATCTCAGCAATGGCACATTGAAAAATCTATTAAGCGGAAGGATCATTCCTTCGCACTCACCTACAGCAAACGCCCTTCAGGTGCAATTGGGCAATAACAGCAGATTCCTCATTTTCCCAACCGAGCAAAAGATTAATTTCTTCTTCACCAGCCACGGCAAACTGATCAAAAAGGATGATTTTACCACGCTTAGCCAGCAGTTTGATCAACGGGTAGTAAAATTACTTTCTGAAATCAATAGGCTCGGATTGGAAAATTGATCGAGTAGGATTATGGGTATGATGAAGTAAGTTGTGAAAAGTTATGGGTTCAGAGTCCATAAGTCACATTCTTACGTTTTATACCGCTTATTTGAGTCCAAAAAGGAGAAAGAAATCCCTCCTTTTTGGATCCACTTTTAATTAATAAAATCCTACTTTAAACTTTGATTTTCAATTAGTTAAGTTTCCTGGATTGTAACGCTTTTTCTGTCTTTTCTCTACGTCTTCCCTGTAAAATGCAACGTCTTTGAACGCCGAATCGGCATACCGCTGGGCCTGATCGAAGAAGTGAGGAGATTTTGGATCAGAACTTTGGCCTCCAGCAAGAATTGTCTTTGCTTTCACTTTCTCTCCAAATTCTACCACAGCCACAAAGCTGTTTCCCCGATAGCCGTAAAGCCTCTTTGTCCCTTCATAAGCTCTGGCACCGTAAGCTGCCAAAGCCCCCCAATTGCCTGATGCCAAACCAACCGGAACGTAAGGCGCATTGTCATCATACTTTAGGTCAATGTCACCGGAAAGCCGCTGGAAACGATTGATCTCAGACCAAAGGGTATTCCACGTGCCGAAATCAGCATTCATCTGAGCAATTGTCTTTTCAAAAACTGTGACTAGTTCTAGTTCCGTTGGCACTTTTGCTGCTGGCATAGGGTTGATAAACCGATTCATGCTGCGAAATTCACGTTGATAATTTTCCCCATAGAAATGCGCCACCGACATCGCCACAGATTCCTTGGAAGTCCTGTAATCCCAGGCTTTCAACAACTCCAAGACCTCCTTTTGATCGGTTTTTCCACTTTTCTCCAAAGCTGAAATCAACTCAGGAATCAGGTACTCAAAGGCTGGTAAATACGGATCGTAGGCCAACTGAAGAAAACTTTCCAAGTTCAATTTCTCTGCCTCCTTCAGCACTTTCACCGCATGTATAGCCCGAAAATTTTCCGCATCCCGAGCCATGTAAGCGGGATAATCTTCCATTTTTGGACTGAATTCGGCCGATGCAGTAAAAGGTGTGGAATTGCAGTTTTGGATCCAGCCATTTTCAGGATTTAGGATCAAAATGCTTTCATCCACGGTATGAAGCCCTTGCCAATCTGTAGCAGGATTGCTTCCGTCCACCGGCTTGGAAAAGTCAAATCCGGGATTTCGCTTTGGGATAAAGTTGCCATGGAAATAGGCGATATTTCCTTCTGCATCCGCAAATACCGTGTTATTTGATGAGTTGGTGCGGATATTCATCATATCCTTAAATTCCGCATAATTATTCAGTTTGGTTCTGATGTAGCTTTGGGAGATGGCATTCACGGGATCCCAGTTGATTTTTGTGGCTACCCATTTTTCACCGTTTTTGTGTGTGATCGGCCCATGATGCGTTCGGTAAAAAGTAAATTCCTTCTCTTTCAATTCAGCACCGTCCTTGTATTTCAAAACGATCGATTGCTGCGCTACCTCCCGAAGTTCTTCCCCGTATTTGTAATGAAACCTACCTTCTGATTCCACGATTTCTTCCTCAAACTCATCCTTAAAATCCGCAAAGGTCGACGTGTGAATCCATCCGGTTTTTTCATTAAATCCCTGATAGACAAAGAACTGACCCCAAGTCACTGCACCATAGACATTTAAGCCTTCTTCACTGACCACATGTACTTCCGGACGGAAATAGAAGGAAGTATGCGGATTGATCAGCAGCATGGCATTACCGGATTCTGACAGACTCGGAGCAATCGCAATCCCATTAGAACCCTGTGGTTCTGTCAGGATATCCTCCACTTCTTCCATTGAGGCCAATGCTTTGTTTTCTTCATAAAAGGCCTTAATTCGCTCCGTGGAGACACTTTCAATATCCCCTCCTATTGATCCTTCAAAGAAAAACATGGGCATCCAAGGTTCATATCGAGTGATCACCTGGGGATTGACCTCGGGATGCGTATGGAGGTAATAATTGATCCCATCGGCAAAAGCCACACAGAGTTCTTTCAACCAGTCAGGTGCTATTTCAAAGGCTTCCTTGGCTTCAGCTTCAGTCATGTAGAGATTTGCACGAAGGTCTGAGTAGAGGGCCTCCTCCCCTTCCAATTCGGCTAATCTGCCAATTGCCCAAATATAGTTTCGCTCTACCCTTCTGAAATCATCCTCACACTGGGCGTACAAAAGCCCAAAGACGGCATCCGCATCAGACTTTCCATAGATGTGGGGCACACCAAAGTCATCTCGGATGATCTCCACACGTTCCGCCTGCGTTTCCCAGCGATTGAGTTCTTCATTGAGGTCTTGTTTTTGACAGGAAAAAAGAGTGACTAGGCTTATCAAGCCAATAAATCTCCGAAGCATATTTTTAGGGTTGGATGAAGGTCGAAAGTAAGGGATTTGGAAAAGCTTCGCAAAGGCTTTCTTACCGGTGGTCTTGGTATAGATTGGGCGTGAATTTTCTTTTTAATTCGACTATTATTTCATCGGAAATGTGTTGACTCTCTTCATATCCCTTCATAAGTTTTCCTACCTGATCCACCGAACTCGCACCGATAATCAAACTTGAAACGGCTTTTTCCGCCAACCCAAACCGAATCAAAATTGCGGCTGGACTAACTCCTTGTTTATGAATTTCGTCTTTGATCTCAGCTACTTTTTCCTTTGGGAAATCCAAAAATCCAACGAGTGGCTTGTCGATCAGAATTCCCTTTGCGAAAGCTCCCCTTACCAAAACCCGTGTAGTTGTTTTTTCCAGAAACGGAAAAATTACTTCCTCAGGCCTGCGGTCCAGTGGACTGTATTGCATCATGATGGTGGCAGGAGGATTCATTCCCACCACTTTACGGATCACATTGGGGCGGATCGATGAGATCCCAAATGCCCTGATTTTACCCTGAGCCTTTAATAGCTCAAATGCTTCCAGCGTTTCTTCCCAAGGATCTTCGATTGTGCCACCATGAAGCTGATAAAGATCTAAGTAGTCAGTGCGCAATCGCTTCAGACTATCTTCTGCTGCTTTTAAAATATAAGCCTTCCGGGGATTCCAAGACCAGGCAGTTCCTTCGGCATTCCACTGGTTTCCTACTTTGGAAGCGAGGATGAGCTGTGATCTTTTAGCTTGAATTGCCTTGCCGATGTTGGTCTCATTTTGGCCTTTTTGGTACAGGTCGGCCGTATCCAAAAAACTAATTCCGGAATCAATCGCCGCATGAATGATTTTTTCAGCAGCAATGTAGCTGTCCGGCAGTGACATACACCCTAAGCCCAGGTTAGGCAAATTCAATTTATCCTGATTCGATTTTTCCGACATTTTTAATTCGTTAAATTTTACTTTGTCCTAACCTCAATAAGTTAACCCGGATTCCCAACCCTACTTTTAAATTTGAGTTTCATTTATGGCGATTCACTAAGGTATTCCTGCTTAAATATCTATTTTTGCCCCACCAAAAACCTATAAAAAATGAAGAAAATAGCCGTTTTTACTTCAGGGGGAGATTCACCCGGAATGAACGCCTGTATCCGTGCCGTAGTCCGAACGGGAATTTTCAGAGGACTAGAAGTCTATGGAATTCAGCGCGGATACGAAGGGATGATCGAAGGAGACATCAAGCGGATGCATTCCCATTCGGTCAGTAATATTATTCAGCGGGGCGGTACGATTTTAAAATCTGCCCGCTCGATGGAGTTCAAAACTCCTGAAGGACGGAAAAAAGCCTATGAAAACCTGACAGCCCTTGGAATAGAGGGGCTGGTGGCTATTGGCGGAGACGGGACATTTACCGGCGCGAAGGTTTTCTTCGAAGAGTTTGGCATACCAACAGTGGGCTGCCCTGGGACCATCGACAACGATATCTATGGAACAGACTTTACCATCGGCTTTGATACCGCGGTGAATACCGCCTTGGAAGCGATTGATAAAATACGGGATACGGCTGCTGCGCACGATCGAATTTTCTTCGTGGAAGTGATGGGACGGGACGCAGGATTTATTGCAGTAGAATGTGGAATCGGCGGTGGTGCTGAATTCGTCATGGTACCGGAAACAAAAACAGACCTCAACAGCGTCGTCAAATCGCTCAAAAACCTTCGGAAATCAAAATCTTCAAGCATTATCGTGGTAGCAGAAGGTGACGACTTGGGCAATGCCGACCAAATCATGACCATGGTAAAGGAAAAGATCAAGGATCCTTCCAAGGAATTTAAGGTGACGACTTTAGGACATATTCAGCGGGGAGGCAACCCTACTGCCCGAGATCGTGTTTTGGGAAGTAGATGCGGAATGGGAGCTATAGATGGACTCCTTGCCGGCAAAACTAATTGTATGTCTGGTGTGGTAAATAACGAATTGGTCTATACCCCGTTTAGTGACTGCATTGGCAGAACGAAACCGCTGAACCCGGATCACCTGGCATTAATCGATATTTTAAGTATTTGATATGGGGTTTATTCCTTTGTTTTTGACTGTAGGCGGGGCATGTTTACTGTTCTTCCTGACTGTCAAAAACACCATGCAGCGTAAGCTCAACTTGCAACGCGAACTCCTTACCAAGTTGGGTTTGGCACATCCTGAGATTGGTTTGATTTTGGGTGAAATTGCAGATCCTGACACCGTGCTTGAGTCCTTGAAAAAATTAATGCCTTTGGAGAAAATCTCGAAAAAGACTCTGGAAATAATCAGACAGCTAAAAATCAACAAATACCAGTATAACGCGCTGATCAAAAAGGCTCCTTACAATTGGGTAGCAAAAATTTCCGGATTTCAGGCCATTTGAGTGACTATCCAGGAGAAAATTTCCTCTTGTTGTCCGGAGTGAAACCACCGAATCTCCGCATCCCGACGAAACCAAGTCATCTGTCGCTTGGCGTATCGTCGGGAATTTCTTTTTAGCAGCCGAATCGCCTCCTCCTTATCGTATTTCCCCTCCAAATACCCAAAAATCTCGATGTAGCCCACGGTCTGAAGTGAATTAAGATGCCTCTTTTCAAACAGCGCATCAGCCTCATCAAAAAGTCCGGCAGCAATCATCTGATCCATTCGCAAGTCTATCCGATCATAGAGTTCTTGCCGAGGTCTATCCAGCCCGATTTTTATTACTTGAAAAGGTCGAATAGCCTTCTTTTTTACCCTAAACGAACTGAATTTCAATCCCGTACCACGATACACTTCCAGTGCCCGCATCAATCGCTGTGGATTTTGCCTGTCTACCTGACTGTAGTATTCCGGGTCAACTTTTGAGAGCTGTGCCTGCAGCCATTCCAACCCCTTTGACTCAAATTCTTTAATGATTTCCTTTCGGATCTCAGGTTCGACATCAGGAATTTCGTCCAGTCCATCGGTAATTGCGTCAGCAAAAAGTCCTGACCCACCCGTCATAATTGCGACATTTGACTTTTGAAAAATAGTCGCCAAGATCTGAAGGGCATCCTTTTCAAACTTTCGTACATCGTACGCTTCCTCTATCGAAAGCGAATCGATCAGGTGATGCTTTACTTCCAGAAGTTCTTGAGGTGAAGGTTTGGCCGTTCCCAAATTCAACTCCCGATAAAATTGCCTGCTGTCACAGGAAACTATTTCTGTCTTAAATTTTTTGGCTAGATTTAGACAAAGTTCAGTTTTGCCAACCGCCGTTGGCCCTACTACCAGAATAAGGTATTTTTTATCCGACAATCATTTGAAGTTTATGTCTGGCAAAAGTCTAAATAAATGCTGTGAAATCGAACATTTTGAATTTATTTCCCCAGGGTAAGGAAAATAAATTTTGCGAGGATCTCCTGCATCTGGCCGGCATTTCCGGAGGGATTCGGAACAGATTATCTGATCGTGAAAATCACCTATAAACAGATGAAAAGCAAAAAGGTATTAATAGTAGACGACAACGACCTGAACCGGAAACTTTTTGAAAATCTGATCGGTCAGATTTTCTCCTTTGAATCCGCTAAAAATGGACTTGAGGCCGTCGCTTTAGCCGAAGCTCAAAACTTTGATTTGATTCTCATGGATATCCAAATGCCGAAAATGGATGGTATTACGGCGATGAAAATAATCCGTCAGAGAAATACCAAATGTCCCATTATAGCAGTCACCGCCTATGCAGAAGAATCTGACAGGACAAGTTTTCTACAACAGGGGTTTGACGATTTCATCACCAAACCCATCCGCCCAAAAGAGTTCCTTCATTTGGTCCGAAGCCATCTCTCCGGTGGAAAAGACCCAAATAGGACAACTACAGTAATTGAAGTAGCAGAAGATATTTTGGACAAAAAAATCGTCGATCAATTACTCAAATACAATTCAAATTCAGTTATTGGGAAAGTATTTGATGATTTTCTGGAAGAATGTGCTGAGGTAGTTGTCCTGATAGACAGTTCCAGTGAACATACTTCGGAATTAATCGAAAAAATCCACACGCTAAAAGGTAACTCCGGAACCTTGGGAGCGATGCGAATATATGGCTCGGCGATGAAAGTGGAGGAATTTAGTCGAAAGGCCGATTACTCCCAATTTAATCCCGAAATACAAAACCTGAAAAATGAAATCTTCCTATTCCGTGATTTTCTAAAACAAGAAACTATTTTTGAACCATGAGTGACGCAAAAAAAATCCTTGTCGGAGAAGACAGTTCCATCATTATCAATTTGACCAAAAATGTCCTGGCTTTTGAGAATTACCAGATGAAAGCTGCGAGAAATGGAAAGCAAGTACTCGAATTGTTGGAAAAAGAGGACTTTGACCTCATCCTGATGGACATCAGCATGCCCGTGATGGATGGAGTGGAATGCTTGCAACACATTCGAAATCTGCCCGATCCGGTCAAAAGCAAACTTCCGGTAATAGCGATCAGCGGAAACATCCGAAATTACACCCCCGAGGAATTTAGAAAACTGGGTTTTAACGACTTCATCCAAAAGCCACTCGACTACGACAAAGTATTGGCCACGGTCAAAAAATTCCTGAGCTGATGGTCATCAAATACACCAAGCATTTTTTGGATAAATTGGAAAGTCTATTTGCTGCCTCAAACTATGTCCTGAGGTATGAAAAGGGAAATTTCAAATCCGGCTATTGTGTACTCAAGGAGACTAAAATTGTCATTATTAATAAATATTTTCCGATCGAAGGAAAAATAAATGCGTTGATCGAAATTATCAACGAACTGAATTTGAACCCGGAGGATTTCAAGGAAAAGACGAATCAGGATTTTCTTAGCGACCTCCGACAAACCACACTAAAATTTTGAAAGTAACTTTTCTTGGAACCGGAACTTCACAGGGTGTACCTGTGATAGGATGTGAATGTAATGTCTGTAAATCATTGGATTTCAGAGACAAAAGATTCCGTACTTCCATTCATTTGGAGATCAATGATGTATCACTAGTCGTGGATACCGGAACGGATTTCAGAATGCAAATGCTACGTGCAGGTATCAAAAAACTAGACGCTGTCCTCTACACCCACGAACATAAAGATCACACCGGAGGACTGGACGATATTCGACCGTTCAATTTTTCCCAACAGATGGACATGCCGATCTTCGGTCGAAGACAGGTGTTGGATCAGATCCAACGGGAATATTCCTATATCTTCAGTGCAAATAAATACCCTGGAATTCCGAAGGTAGACGCTATAGAGATTACCGAAAATCCTTTTCAGGTCAATGGAGTTTCCATTATTCCCATCCCGGTACTTCATTACAAATTACCTGTCCTTGGATTTCGATTCGGAGACTTCAGCTATGTCACTGATGCAAATTTCATCCCCGATGAGTCCCTAAAACTCCTGGAAGGAACAGAGATTTTAGTATTGAATGCGCTTCAAAAGGAATCCCATATTTCGCACTTTACCCTTGATGAGGCGGTAGACATGGCAAAAAAAATAGGTGCCAAACAGACCTATTTCACTCATATTTCCCATCGCCTGGGGCTTCATGATCAGATTGATTCCGAATTACCGACGGGTATTGCCTTGGCCTACGATGGCTTGGAATTTACTTTGGATTGATGCATCTCAATTACCATTTCCTGAAGTACCTCGCTCCCGCTTTGCATGGTGTCCTTTCCGGCTCCAAGATTCTGGCTTGCTTTTCCCAAAGTAAAGATGAATTGATTCTCGAAACTGAAGATCAACAAGGCACTCGATTTCTCCGTGCACACTTTCTTCCCCCACAGGTATTTTTGGCTTTTCCCGAAAATTTTCATCGTGCCAAGCGAAACAGTGTCAACCTGTTCCAGGAATTAATTGGGGATACCATCACGTATTGTGGAGTTTTCAGCTTTGAACGTGCTTTTTATTTTGATTTGGAATCGGGAAAAAAGCTGGTATTTAAGCTTCATGGCAACAGAAGTAATGTGCTTTTGTACCAAAAAGACAATCACTATCCTTCCCTTATTTTCAGAAATGAAATCAAAGAGGATAAGGAATTGGACTGGAGAAGTCTGGAAAGAGCCTTTGAGCTGAGTCGGAGTCGATTTGAAGCATTAGATGGCAATGCATCTCAATTTCTGCCGACTCTGGGCAGTATTCCCAGAGCTTGGCTAAAAGAGCGAGGCTATCCCGAGGCGGCAATGGATTTAAAATGGAACCTGATGCAGGAACTTTTGGACACCTTGGACAGTCCACTTTTCGCCTTGGTAGAAAAAGACGGCATTCAGTTGAGTCTCCTGCCGGAACCTACTGCCATTCAAACTTTTTCTGACCCAATCGCCGCTTCCAATGAGCTGTTTTACTTGGCATTGGTTAAGGGAAATTTTGAAAAAGAAAAAAACTCCCTGCTCAAGAGTTATCAGGATCAGCTGAAAAAGACGAATTCCTACATTCAGAAATCAACCCAGAAACTGGAAGAATTAAAGGCCGCAGCGCCCCCCAGTCAGCTAGCCGATGTAATCATGGCCAATCTTCATGAATTTCAGGATGGGAAAATGGAAGCCGAACTATTGGATTTTTATTCTGGAAAAACAGTAAAAGTCACGCTTAAACCCAATCAAAAACCCCAGTCGTTAGCAGAATCGTACTATCGGAAATCCAAAAACCGTCAGATCGAACTGGATCAAATCGAGAAAACCATCTCCTCCAAAATCAGCCTTAAATCCGAACTGGAACAAAAAATCAGCGCTATCGAGGAAATAACCGGCCACAAAGGCCTCAAAACCTATCAAAAAACAAACAAAGAAGATAAAGCCATCACAAAAGAAACGAGTGGATTACCTTTCAAAGTTTTTGAATACGAAGGATTTACAATATGGGTTGGTAAATCTGCCAAAGACAACGATGAGATGCTGAGAGGATACATTCATAAGGATGACCTATGGCTTCATGCCCGACAGGTACCCGGATCACATGTAGTCATCCGTATGAAAGGAATGGCCACCTTGCCAACCTCCGTCTTGGAACGGGCAGCCGGATTGGCGGCTTTTTATTCCAAATTCAAAACAGAATCCTTCGCCCCTGTGATCTACACGGAAGCAAAATTTGTCCGAAAAGTAAAAGGCTCAGCACCGGGATCAGTCATGGTCGATCGTGAAAAAGTAGTCATGGTTGCCCCATTTGGTCCGGATGAGGAAACAGCCGCAAAAAAGTAGGCTAATGATTTCTAGGAACAGGCGGACCCAAACTGATTTTTTTAAATCCTTTGAAAAGGATGGCAGTACCTACGATTCCGGTAGCGCCTCCTACGTAGAGTAGTGTTTCTCCCACATTTGGATTTGTTCCCAGCAACTGGCCTCCTATGATGGTCACCGTATATCCGAGAGTCGCAACAAGAATTCCAGTTTGAAGTTGATTTTGAGCTTTGTGAAGATTGAGTTGCACGTCATAAAGCTCCTGATCCAGCCTGACCATCGCTCGTTTCAATGAATCATACGAAGCTTGATCTTTGGTCTGGGCAAAAAGATCAGAGGCAGTGAGCGCTGAAAAAAGGAATAGAAAAAAAACAGTTTTATGCATGGTCTACTGATTGATCCAAGTTTTGAACTCGTTGACCCGCTCTCGTGCCACCACGATTGCTTCGTCACTTTTAGCATTTAAAGATAAAGCGAGACGACCATTGTTAAAAGGCTTCATCTCGATCAGACTATCCAAATTAATAATGAAAGATCGGTTGATTCTATAAAACTTATTTGGATCCAAAAGACCATTTTCCAGTTCATTGAGACTATGATCGACGATGAATTTATTGGAAGATCCGGATTCTACCAGAAAAGTAATCCCCCTATCCGCATAAAAATATGCAATTTGCTCTACAGGAGTGAAAGAAAGCTTACTTCCGGACTTGGTCAAAAATCGCTTTTTGTAGGACTTTTCGCTGTAATTTCGGAGAAAATTTTCAACAAAATCAGAAGAAATAGCACGTTCGGCAGGCAATTGACCAAGATTTTCTACTTTTTCGAAGGCCTGAATAAGACGTTCCTCTTGGATTGGCTTGAGGACATAATCGATACAATTATGGTCAAAGGACTGCAAGGCATAGGCGTCGTAGGCGGTAATAAAAATGACCGGAACTTTGATTTTTTTACGTTGAAAGGCTTTGAAGCTTAGCCCATCAGCAAGATGAATATCACAAAGAATAAGATCAAAAAGATCCTGATTTTCCAAGGCCTTGTCCAATTCGACAATACTTTGAGCTGAGTCAGCAATCACCCAATCAGGTCTATGCTTTCGGATGATTTCACTAATGCGGGCTTGTGCTAGCGGTTCGTCTTCGACTAGAAGTAAGTGTTTTATCATCGATTAGAGGTAGTTCAACCATAAAATGATCCGCTTCATCTTCGACTCGGATATCACAGTCTAAAAACCTATATCTATCGGATATGTTTTGAAGACCTATGCCAGATGAGAATTCTACTACCTCTTTGGGCTGTTTTTTATTATAAATTTGAAGGTAGGCTTCGTCTGAAGAAATGAAAACTTCGAGGGGTTCTTTTCGAGTAAAGTAATTGTGCTTCACTACGTTTTCTACCAGTAGTTGAAGTACTGCTGGAGGTATTAATTTTTGGAAACCGGCATTTTTAACATCAATTGAAAATTTTAAAGATTCTTCAAATCTGATCGTCAATAATTCAATGTATTTATTCAAAAAATCAAGCTCTTCTGCCAAAGGAATCAACTCGTTACTTTTATTTCTCAGGATATAACGGTAGATCTCACTCAGCTTCTGAAGATACCGATCGGCAGCATTAGCGTCTTGATGAATGAGCACGGAAAGTGTGCTGAGATTATTGAAGAAAAAATGCGGATTCAATTGTGAATTCACCGACTGTAATTTTGCATCAGCTGTCAAGGTCTTTAATTTTTCAGCCTCTATCGCTTTTTCCTTCAGTTTTTCACTAAAGAAATAGATGGCATTGACACAATTTAAGAACAGGTTGATTCTGGAGGTAAATGCAGCGGAAAGAAGAAAATTTTGCCATGAAAAACCAAAAGGCCCACCTAAGATCAGCCCGGAAATCTGTGCAGAAATAAATGCCAAGATCAAAACAGCTATGACACTGATCACAAACTGTTGGATCAGCGGATGAATCTTTGGAGTGTTCTTTGAAGTCAGCCTTTCGACTAGTCGGTTGATGTACCAAACCGAAAAAGTCAAAATCAATATCAGGAAAAACAGAGGGAATGGCTCTACTGCTACTGCGAAAAGTCTATCTCCATCCAATAAATAAATATTGAAAAATGAGTATACCCCAAGTATGGCGGCAAACCAATGACTTTTTCGATGACTAAACATATTTCGCTCCCTTTCTCCAAATTTAATCTTCGCCCTACTTTTTCAAAGGAAAAAGGAGGAACAGTAAACGCTGCTCCTCCTTTTTGAATTACTCATTTAAATTAAAGCGTCGGCAAAAGCACACCGTCAATTACGTGAACGACACCATTTTGGATTGCAACATCGGCGGCAACTACATTGAACGTGTTTCCGGCTTTATCTGTAACAGTTACATTCGCACCTGTCCTGGTGACAGTCAACATTTCACCGGATAAAGTAGGTACTTCCTGAACTCCTTCAGCCAAATCAAACGAGAAGGCAGTTGCTGGCACCACATGGAATGCAAGTACTTTAGTCACAGCTTCAGCCCCAAGCGTGTTGATCAACTCGGTCAAAGACCCAAGGCTAAATTTATCAAGAAGGTCTGCAAATGCCTGATTGGTTGGTGCAAATACAGTCATCGCTTCCTGCCCAAGCAGGGTTCCACCCAAGTCAGCAGCTGTAACTGCATCCAACAGTATGGTCAAGTTTGCAGCTTGAGCAGCCTCCACCACATTAGGCAGTGTAAGTTCTGGCAACAGTACACCATCGATCACATGGACAACACCATTTTCAATCGCTACATCTGCCGTTACCACGTTTGCGGTATTTCCCAAAGCATCGGTAACAGTAACCCCGGAAGAACCGGCCGTAACGGTCAATTCCTGACCTGCAAGTGTTGTAAAGGTATTGGTAGCCGCAAGATCAGTTGAGAAAGCTACTGCAGGTACCACATGGAAACCAAGTACAGTCTGTAGATTTTCGATTCCACCGATTCGAGCTACTAGCTGATTTAGATTAGCTGCATCAAATGCTTCAAGCGCGGCAGCAAAAGCCTCATTGCTAGGAGCAAAAACGGTGATCGCATCTGCATTCAACAAAGCACCTCCCAAGTCAGCAGCGGTAACAGCATCCAAGAGAACTGTTAGTTCTGCAGCCTGAGCAGCTTCTACAATAGTTGGCAACATCAGATCAGGAAGCATCACCCCATTGATCACATGTACTACACCATTGGCGATTTCCACATCAGCGGCAACTACCTGAGCCACTCGACCCAATTGATCCCGTACTGAAACCGCATTGCCTGATTTTTCAACTACAATCTCCTGACCTGACAAAGTTGTGAATGTGTTGGTTGCAGCTAAATCTCCCGAAAATGCCACAGCAGGTACTACGTGGAAGCCCAAAACTTTTTCAAGGTTAGCCGCTCCACCAATTTTAATTACCAATTCATTTAAGTCTGCGGCTCCAAAAACTTCCAATGCGGCAGCAAATGCTTCATTGGTGGGTGCGAAGACAGTAATAGCCGGAGCAGAAAGTAAAGCTGATGGAAGGCCATCTACAGCGGTAACAGCAGCAAGTAAGGTGGTCAAACCAACCTCAGTGGCAGCTTCTACCAAGTTTGGCTTAGGCAGTTCGATCGAAGGTAGCAACACACGATCAATTACATGTACTACTCCATTTTCAATCTGAACGTCAGCCTGAATAACGTTTGCGACATTTCCGGCCGCATCAATCACCGTAACAGAACCTGGGGTAGATCTTACTCTCAATTGCTGTCCGGCGAGTGTTGTGAAGATATTTTCTTCATTAAGATTTCTTGCAAAGGCTACAGCCGGTACTACGTGAAAACCCAAAACGGTCTGAAGATTTTCCGCACCGCCTAGTTTAACAACCAATTCATTCAGATCAGTAGCCCCGAAAGCTTGAAGTGCATTAGCAAACGCATCATTGGTAGGAGCAAAAACAGTAATTGCATCTTGATCTTGCAGCGTAGCTTCCAGACCTGGAATTGCACGGACACCGGCAACCAGCGTAGTCAATCCTGCCTCGTTGGCAGCTTCAATAAGTGTAGGAAATGGGATCGGTCCCTGATAATCCTCACTACAGGACAGGATCGAAAAAAACAGCGATCCCATGAGCAAGTATTTGAATGGTTTTATCATAGTTTGTTTTGGTTTATTTGGTGTAAGAACCAATCTGAGCCAAAACAGCCTTTGGGCAACCGCTCAATTGTATAAAAAAAAGGATGAATCGTTTGATTCATCCCTTGAATTGATTTTTCTCAGAACTCTAAAATCTTAGCCATTCTAATAATCTACTATTCCACAAAGTGGATTTTAAGCATGTTGGTTTTACCTTTATCCTTCAAGGGCATGCTGGCAGTATTGATGATCACGTCACCTGTCTTCACGTGGCCGTCTTTATGGAGTGTTTTTTCAATATCCGTGAAAGTAGCATCCGTAGAAACTTTACTTTCGTAATAATAAGCCCTCACTCCCCATACAAGAGACAACTGTGTCAGAAGTTTTCTATTTCGGGTAAAGACAAAAATATTTGCAGAAGGGCGATGTGAAGCCAATCGAAGTCCTGTAAATCCTGAGGATGTGATTCCCACAATAGCTTTGGCTTTTACATTTCTGGAAAGCCTGGAAGCCATAAGGATCAGGTTATTGCTGTGAAAAGTGAGGTCATCCTCCGGTATTTTGTACAGGTTGTGGTAGATATCCGCATTTTCTTCCAGGTAGCTGATAATGCTGGTCATTGCTTTCACCGCGTTGATCGGATATTTTCCGGAGGCAGTTTCAGCCGAGAGCATCACTGCATCAGCACCGTCTAGCACCGCATTCGCCACATCATTTGTCTCTGCCCGGGTTGGACGTGGATTTTGGATCATACTCTCCATCATCTGTGTGGCAATAATGACTGGCTTACATGCAACCTTGCATTTATCCACCATTTTTTTCTGCCAAAGCGGGACAATTTCCATAGGAACTTCCACTCCCAAATCACCTCTGGCTACCATAATTGCATCTGTAGCTTCAATAATGGAATCTATGTTCTCAAGTGCTTCTGGCTTCTCAATTTTTGCCACGATTTTACAATCTTTACCGGCAGCTTTGATTCGTTTTCTGAGATCCAGGATATCCTCAGCCGATCTCACGAAAGACAAGGCAATCCAGTCTACATCCTGACTTAATCCAAACTGCAAATCTTCAATATCCTTTTCTGTCAAAGATGGCGCAGAAACTTTGGTATTAGGAAGGTTAATTCCTTTTCTGGATTTTAAAATCCCACCGTGGATGACTGTTGTGTTTACATTTTTACCATCAGTACTGTTGACAACTACTTCCAGATTGCCATCATCGATAAGGATTCTGTCACCAACTACCACATCTTGCGGCAAATTTTGATACACCGTACTGACCAATGTGGCCGAACCTATAACGGGATCATTTGTGATGGTGATTTTATCTCCGGGTTTGATTTCGACTCCGTCATTTTCAACCTCGCCAATTCTGATTTTCGGTCCTTGAAGGTCTTGAAGAATTCCCAGGTGACAGTTTAATTCCTTATTGATTCTCCTGATTATTTCTATCACTTCCTGATGAATTTCATGAGTTCCATGAGAAAAATTCAGTCGAAAAACATTCGCGCCGGCAGCTGCCAGGCTTTTTATCATTTCGTAGTTATTGGAAACAGGGCCTATGGTAGCCAGGATTTTTGTTTTTTTAAAGGGAAGGTGGCTCATCATTTTTTTAATAGGTTAATAAATTTTCTTTTGATTTTATTTTAGAAATATCCAGTCTCACCACACTTTGGATGTAAGGATTTTTGGAGAGGTGATCCACAAAGGTAGTAATACTGGTTTGTTGAGTTTGGTCTTGTACCAAGAGGAAGTAATCCAAATTTCTCAATTCCGGAATCAAATATGCCAATTGTTGAGAAGTATTGAGTGCTTTATTTTTTAAAAGTTGGATAAAACCATGCGGTAAAGAAAGTAAATATTGGGATATTTCCAGCTGAGGGGAGGACATAAATTCGATTTGAATATCCTCTGATTTGACAAGATTAAGGTTCAATTCCCGATTGATCAGCCAGGCCATTTTATAGTCTTTGACAGGCGAAACCAGCCCTAGGAGCTCAAAATCAAAAATGGGTTCAACAAATAATTTGGACTTCTTCATGAGGGAAGAATGGTGATCAAAACAAAGGTAGAAATTAATATTGACCAGTACGAACGGTCATTTTTCATAAAAAATTAACTTATGTCTTTTCTTTGTCAATTAGGTATTAAATATATTTCTTTGCGGAGTGTTATTAACTAAACTGATCACAAAATGTCTGAAATTGCACAAAAAGTAAAAGCCATCATTGTTGACAAACTTGGCGTAGAAGAGTCTGAAGTGACTATGGAAGCAAGCTTTACCAACGATCTTGGGGCTGACTCTCTGGATACTGTGGAATTGATCATGGAATTCGAAAAAGAATTCAATATCTCTATCCCTGACGACCAAGCCGAACAAATCGGCACTGTAGGTCAGGCAATTACCTACCTTGAGGCAAACGTAAAATAAGCACCGCTAAATTCATTTTATGAATTTAAAAAGAGTTGTAGTAACGGGTCTAGGCGCACTCACACCCATCGGAAATACCACAGAAGAATTCTGGCAGGGATTGGTTAATGGTGTGAGTGGCGCTGCGCCTATCACTCGCTTCGACGCTTCACTTTTCAAGACTCAATTTGCCTGCGAAATCAAAAATCTAGACCTCGATCAATTCATGGATCGCAAAGAGGCTAGAAAAATGGACGCTTTCACCCAATATGCCATGATTACTGCTGATCAGGCGATCCTAGATTCCGGACTCGATCTGGGAATTATCGATTTGTCCAGAGCAGGTGTGATCTGGGGTTCGGGTATCGGAGGACTTAGAACCTTCCAGGAAGAAGTTTCAGATTTTGCCAAAGGTGATGGCACTCCCAGATTCAATCCATTCTTTATTCCGAAAATGATCGCAGATATCTCTGCGGGTTTCATTTCTATAAAATATGGGTTCAGAGGACCTAACTTCGTCACCGTTTCTGCCTGTGCTTCTGCCACCAATGCGCTCATTGATGCATTTAATTACATTCGATTGGGCAAAGCTGATCTGTTTATCAGCGGTGGATCCGAGGCTGCGGTCACTGAGGCAGGAATAGGTGGATTTAACGCGATGAAAGCACTTTCGCAGCGGAATGATTCTCCAACCACAGCCTCCCGACCATTTGACAAAGACAGAGATGGATTTGTCCTGGGTGAAGGAGCTGGAGCCTTGATTCTTGAAGAACTGGAGCACGCAAAAGCAAGGGGAGCAAAAATCTATGCAGAAATTGTTGGTGGTGGTATGACTGCTGATGCATACCACATTACAGCTCCACATCCGGAAGGCTTAGGCGCCAGCAGCGTGATGCGAATTGCACTGGACGATGCCGGACTTAAACCGGAGGATATTGATTACATCAATGTTCATGGTACTTCCACTCCACTGGGAGATGTTGGTGAGACAAAAGCTATCCAAAAAGTATTTGGAGAGCACGCATATAAACTGAACATCAGTAGTACAAAATCAATGACGGGTCATCTCTTGGGTGCTGCCGGAGCTGTTGAGGCTATTGCTTCAATTTTCGCAATCAACCATGGAATTGTCCCTCCTACGATCAATCACTTCACAGATGATGAAGCATTTGATCCCGGATTGAATTTGACTTTCAATAAAGCGCAAAAGCGAGAAATCAACTATGCGCTGAGCAATACCTTTGGATTTGGGGGGCACAACTGCTCCGTCATTTTCAAAAAATACAACTGATCAGAGTGAAAATTTTCCAGAGACTCGGAATCCACACTCTATTCTTTAGCTCACAAGACAAAAGGCTTGCCTCCTCGATCAAAATGATCATTGGACGCAAGCCTTTAAATTTATCCCTCTATCGCCTCGCTCTCACCCCTTCCAGTCTCGGTGAGGAGACTTCCCAAGGTTTCAGAATCTCCAACGAACGCTTGGAATTTTTGGGTGATGCAGTTTTGGGGGCAGTAATTGCCGAGCATTTATTCAAGAAATTCCCCTATCGTGACGAGGGATTTCTTACCGAGACTCGATCCAAACTCGTCAATCGGGAAACCTTGAATGAAATCGGGATAAAAATCGGTCTGAAAAACACACTTGAGCAAGTAGTCAGCAAACGTCAGTTTACAGGGAATAAATCCCTGTTCGGTGATATTCTTGAGGCTTTTTTAGGTGCAGTCTATTTAGATAGAGGATATCGTTTCACCCAAAGACTTATCATTCAGCGAATTCTCGTCCATATGGATTTGGACGGAATGATCTCTACGGTAACCAATTACAAGAGTAAAATCATCGAATGGTCTCAAAAAGAGTCTAAAACAATAGTGTTTAAAGTTTTGCAGATCAACGGTAACCAACGCTTCAAAGAATTTGTTGTTGAACTGAATGTAGACGGAGTGTCTGTCTCACAGGGAAAAGGAAGCACCAAAAAGAAAGCAGAACAGGAAGCTTCCAAAAATGCCTGTGAAATCCTAAAGATTGCCGTTTAGACCTTTACTTTTGTTTTCTTCAATTACCCCTATGACTGCAATCAAAATAGCAGGTGCTACCCTCAATCAGACTCCACTCGACTGGAAAGGGAATCTGGAAAGAATCGTTCTTGCAATCCAAGAGGCGAAATCCCGAAAAGTAGAAATTGTTTGTTTCCCTGAGCTCTCGATAACCGGATACGGCTCTGAGGACCTTTTTTTGAGTTATTGGTATCCTCAAAAAGCCCTGTCTCAGCTTGGAAAGCTAATCCCGTATTGTACTGACATCACCGTAGCTGTCGGACTGCCGGTCCGAATTCAGGATAAAGTATACAACACCGTAGCGGTCATCGAAAACGGGAAATTAAAAGGATTCGTGGCAAAACAGTTCATGGCCATAGATGGGGTTCACTATGAATTCCGTTGGTTTACTCCATGGGAAGCAAATCAAGTCATTGATTTTGAATTTGAAGGAAAGAAAGTTCCTCTTGGAGATCTCACTTTCAATCACAGTGGCATTCATTACGGATTTGAAATTTGTGAAGATGCCTGGAGAGGTAAAGTACGCCCGGGATATCGACTTCATGATCGCAAAGTTGACCTTATTTTCAATCCCAGTGCCTCGCATTTTGCCATGGGCAAAACATTGGAGCGGAAAGAACTCATCGAGTATAGCTCTAAAATCTTCAATTGCTATTATTGCTACGTCAATTTACTGGGAAATGAAGCCGGACGAATGATTTTTGACGGAGAGATTTTACTGGGTAAATCAGGAGAACTATTGGCTAGAAACCAATTACTTTCTTTTGCGGATTTCCAGGTTATCACTTTTGATTTGGAAGCAAAGACTCAGGAAATAGCCGCCGTACAGCCCAAAGAATGGGAATTTGTTCAGGCGTCGGCTTTGGGCCTTTTTGATTATTTGCGGAAAAGCAAGAGCAAAGGGTTTGTACTTTCACTTTCCGGCGGAGCGGATTCATCTACAATTGCTATTCTTGTGGCCGAAATGGTCCGTAGAGGTTTGTCAGAACTGGGGTTAAGTACATTTGTTGAAAAACTCAACTTGGACTTTGTTCCCCAAACTGAAAATCCTGAAAAGGAGCTCGTTGGACTACTCCTAACCACCGCCTATCAAGGCACAAAAAACTCTTCAGATGACACCTTTCAGTCTGCAAAATATTTGGCTGAGCGAATAGGTGCTACGTTCTATTCCTGGTCAATAGATGAGGAAGTAGCTTCCTACACCGGAAAAATTGAAAATGCGATCGGACGCAAGCTTACTTGGGACCAAGACGACATCACCCTTCAAAATATTCAGGCAAGATCCCGATCTCCGATTATCTGGATGCTGGCAAATATCAACAATGCCCTGTTGCTATCAACTTCCAACAGAAGCGAAGGCGATGTAGGCTATGCCACAATGGATGGTGACACAAGCGGAAGCATATCCCCCATCGCTGCTGTAGACAAGCATTTCATCTTGCAATGGCTGCGCTGGGCAGAGAAAAATCTGGGCCGATCCGAGCTCTCGTATGTGAATTCCCTGACCCCAACAGCCGAACTTAGGCCGCTGGAACGGACTCAAACCGATGAGAAAGATCTTATGCCTTATTCCGTTATCGTAGAAATCGAGCGTCTTGCGATCCGGGATAAGCGATCTCCTATCGATATTTTCCTGATTTTAAAAGATGAACTTGAGTTGGAAGAAGCCCTTTTGAAGGATTATATCAAAAAATTCTTCCGACTTTGGTCCAGAAACCAATGGAAGAGAGAGCGACTAGCACCTTCATTTCATCTTGACGAATTCAACGTTGACCCTAAAACATGGTATCGCTTTCCTATTCTATCCGGAGGTTTTACCGAAGAACTTGACCAATTAGACCAAATCTAATCCGACATTATGCTTGAATCATTGCTGAGTTATGTAGTATGGGACCCCAATCAGGCCGTTTTTTCAGGTTTTGATAGACTGAGATGGTACAGCTTATTATTTGCTTTGGGCTTTATTATTTCCCAACAGATCATGGTGTATTTTTTCAGAAAAGAAGGCCAAAATGAAGCGCTGGTAGATAAGTTGACCATATACATGGTGCTGGCCACGATCATCGGAGCGAGACTTGGCCACGTACTTTTTTACGAGCCTGAAAAATACCTCAGTAATCCCATCGACATTCTGAAAGTTTGGGAAGGTGGACTGGCCAGTCATGGTGCTGCCATCGCCATCCTCTTTGCACTTTGGCTGTATGCCAAACGCACTCCGGGTCAAAGCTACCTCTGGGTCGTGGATCGTATCGTAATCGTCACCGCACTGACAGGTGCTTTGATACGCTTTGGAAATTTGATGAATTCTGAAATCGGAGGAAAAGATACCGGAACAGACAGTGGATTTGTTTTTGCGCGGGATGCAGAAGAACTTTTGGAAACGCTGAAAGTTCCCTTTGAGACCATTGAAGCTTACAAACCCGATGATCGATCCAATGAGCTCCAAGGTAACGGGATCGTTCCGGTGAACTTTGAAATTAAAATCAACAAAGGTAATTTTTCCAAGGAAGACCTCACTTCTATCCTCGAAAAGGACATTAAATATGCCTTGACCCAGTTTAGATCGTCCCAAGAATATCTGGCGGAGCCTGTTGAAAGTCCTTTGAATTTTGATCTCCTGGAACAGTCCGACGGTTATCTGGTGACGGTCAAGACCTTTGGTAGAACAAAATATCCAACTCAAATCTATGAAGCACTCTCCTATTTTGTGATTTTCCTGATCCTGTTTGCGCTGTGGTCAAAATACAAATCAAGACTTCCGGAAGGGTTGCTGTTAGGGCTTTTCTTGATTACCGTATTTGGGATGCGGTTTGTATGGGAATTCCTCAAGGAGGTTCAAGTGGATTTTGAGCAATCGATGCAATTCAACATGGGACAATTGCTGAGTATTCCACTGGTCATTATTGGAATAATCTTGGTAGGAAGAGCTTTGAAAATCGGGATTCAATCCGAAAAGAGTTAAGGAACAGGATCGTGACCGTGACCACCCCAAGGATGACAACGACCGATTCGCTTAAAACCCAAAAACCCTCCTTTGACTACGCCGTGCTTGAGTATAGCTTCTTTCATGTATTGGCTGCAGGTAGGTGTAAATCTACAACTGGCAGGAAACAACGGAGAGATCGTATATTGATAAAGCAATACTGGAAATATGGCTACCTTTCTTAGATAGGTTTTAAGCATTGAAACACCGTTTGTTCAAGTGAACCGAAAATTACACAATTAGATTCTTTTGATTCCCGATTTGAGAAATATCCTTTACCTCCCGGTCTTCTTAGTGTTATTGACCTTTGGAAAAATCCAAGCTCAGGATACCACACTGGAACCTGTCAATCCTCCCATTCCGGAGCGGGTGAAGGTGAATAATATTTTTATCATCGGAAATATAAAAACTCAAAAAAGCATCATTCTCCGGGAGTTGGATTTTACGACCGACTTCTATTACGACTGGGAAAATTTCCTGGAAATCCTGCAGGCTGACCAGCAAAAGATCTATAATCTCAGACTGTTCACAGAGGTGGAAATCACCCCACTATTTACAGGAGATGAAGAGATTGAGATCCTCATTTCGGTCAAAGAGCGCTGGTATGTCGTTCCTTCTGTGATTTTTCAACTTGCGGATCGGAATTTCTCAGAATGGTGGACCAATCAGGGACGGGATTTTTCCCGAGTAAACTACGGACTAAAAATCAATCACGACAATGTCGGAGGGAGAAATGAAAAGCTCCGGTTCTCAGGCCAGCTGGGTTTCACCAAGGGTCTGGACCTGGTCTATACCAAGCCTTACATCGACAAAAAACAAAAACAGGGTTTAGCCATTCAACTGACCTATGCAGACCAGAGGACCCTTCCCATCAGATCATCTGATAACAAACAGGTTTTCTATACCAATGAAAATGAAGATGTCCTTAGGAAAGTGTTCGCTACTGCGTTAAGATATACCTATAGGAGGACATTTTACAATTTTCACTTTGCCACACTTGGATATAACAGAACCTGGATCAATCCGGAGGTTTTGCGAGAAAATCCCAATTATATCCAAGGTGAAGACAATAATCTGAGGTACCTGTTCCTTCAATACTCCTTCAGACACGACAGGAGGGACAACATTGCCTATGCCACTACAGGAGAATTGCTCCAGTTTACCGCTACCAAATATGGTATTTTCAACACCCAGGATATTAATGAAGTCGAATTGAACATTGTCGCAAACAAGTACCTTCAGCTAAGTGAAAAATTTCACTTCGCCTCAGGACTGACCGGTGTTTGGTTTTTAAGCAGAAATCAACCCTATACACTTGTCAGAGGCATCGGCTACTCACCAAACTTCATCAGAGGATATGAATTAAATGTAATTGAAGGCCAGCAGCTTTATGTCCATAAAAACAGCCTTCGATACAAACTTCTTGACCTTTCTTTCGACATCTCCAGGTACATGCCCTTGGATCAGTTCAGCACCATTCCTTTCAAATTCTACCTCAGTGGAAATTTTGACCACGGAACTGTGACCGACCGAAACAACCTTCCTGAAAATGCCCGCTTGACAAATAGATACCTCGTTGGGTATGGGATTGGCTTGGACATCGTGGGTGTGTACGATTCAGTGCTTCGCTTTGAATATTCACTAAATAATCAAGGGACTGGAAATCTTTTCTTTAACTTCAGGGCACCTTTCTGATTTTCAGGGAATTCAATTTTCAAGTTTAGTTTTTTTAATTAAATTCGGTTTACATTTTTCCCGAATGCAATGAAGCGACTCTTTTTTTTATGCTTCTTGATTTGGGCTTACTTTGAATCAAAAGCTCAAACAGATCCCCTGACTCAGGCTCATGGAGCCCGTAGTCAAAGCATGGGCAATACCAAAGTATTCTTGCCTGATGGCTGGACTTATTTTAACAATATTGGCGCACTAAACCGAATCGAACAATCGCAGATTGCTGCCGGATTTGATCATCGATTTGGAATTCCCGAGTTAAGCACAGTTGGTTTGGGAATAGGTTGGAAAAATGACTTTGGTACGATCGGATTGGGTGTATCAAGATTCGGCGGTAAGCTCTTCAATCAACAGGTACTGGGTGTAGGATTTTCCAACACCCTGGGAATAGTAAGTTTGGGAGCAAAGATAGATTGGTTTCAGACTACCATTGAGGGATTTGGGACAGGCAATGCATTCCTGTTTTCACTCGGCGGAGTCGCTGAACTTGGGCCAAGATTTTTTCTAGGTGCAAACTTCACTAACCTAAATCGGGCAAAACTCAGCCAAAACAACGAACAGCGCCTTCCTACCTCGGTGCAAATGGGGGTTTCCTATCTCCCGAGCGAAACAGTAAGAATTCTGGCAGAAATCGAAAAGGACATTGAGCTTGATCCGATTTTACGGGCTGGAATAGAATACCAACTTAATCAGTGGATTTTTCTCCGAACGGGAATCAGTAGCAATCCCGCCCGAATAAGTTTTGGGTTGGGACTGAGGAAGGACCAGTTTGGATTCGATTATGCCTATGGACAGAATACCGCTCTTGGCCGAACACATCATTTGAGTCTGATCCTGAAAATGGGGAAATAATGAAAAAGAAACTTTTCATTTTGAGCCTATTTCTTCTACCAGTCTTAGGATTTGGACAAAGTCCTCCAAAACAAGTTATCGATTTGGAAAACTTCATCGAGCGACTATTCCCGATTCAGGAAGAAGATATCGACTATGAGTCCATCTACGAAGTCCTGCTGCAACTCTACCTCAATCCAATCGATATTAACCGGGCTGACGCCGAAGTCCTTCAGGCCAGCTATTTACTCAATCCGGCTCAAGTCAGTAGTTTGATCACGTATAGAAATTCATTTGGCTCATTTCTTTCCCTTTATGAACTGCAGGCTGTTCCGGAGTTCGACCTTCAGACCATTGAAAATCTGATTCCATTCATCACGTTGGGTGAATCGGGTATGAAAAGCAATAAATTCTGGGATCGCGTCAGAGAAGAAGAGCAAGCTTATCTCCTTTTTCGCCATCAGCGAACCTGGCAGACTCGAAGAGGGTTTACGCCACCGGATACCAGCAGAAACGGCACCCTTTCCAGCCGCTATTTAGGTGATCCAAATACAATCTATCTGCGATTTAGAATTCAGCATACCCGGGATTTCAGCATGGGGGTTACCTTGGAAAAGGACGCCGGAGAGCAATTTATTTGGGACAGAAAGACTAAGCGGTATGGATTCAATTTCTTTTCATATCACTTTACCAGATATCATGTAGGCAAGTGGAAAACCATTACGATCGGGGATTTCCAGGCCTCTTTTGGACAAGGCTTAATCTTTGGGGCAGGATATGCATTGGGAAAAGGCGCAGAGACAGTTCCAACTGTCCGCCGAAGTAGTATTGGAATTTTACCCTATACCGCTGCATTGGAATTTGGTTTTTTTAGGGGGCTTGGAGTCACGCGGCAATTTAAAAATTGGCAGACTTCACTTATTGCATCACATGCCGGTAGAGATGGGCGAATCTCAGTTTCAACAGACAGTCTGGAGTCTTTCCAGTCAATCATCAGCTCTTTCAATCAGACGGGATTGCACCGCACAGGCAGTGAACTTTCCACCAAAAACCAGTTTCAGGAGACAAACTTGGGCGGAAATGCCCAGTATTCCCATCCTTCGGGAAAATTTCAGATCGGGGCAAATTCACTTTTTACCCGATTCAATCGGCCCTGGATACGAACGCCACAGATTTACAATCGCTTTGAGTTTGCCGGGCAAAGCAACCTGGTCTCCAGCCTCTACTTCAATTACAACTGGAAAAATTTCTTTCTCTTTGGGGAATCTGCCAAATCTCAAAGCGGAGGTTCGGGTTCAGTATTGGGATTCGTAAGCAGCTTGAGCAAGCATGTGGATTTTTCCCTGCTTTGGAGAAAATACGACAAAGACTTTCACAGCTTTTATTCCTCAGGATTTTCAGAAAATACTCGCCCGATCAATGAGCAAGGTGTCTATTTGGGAATCCAAGTCAGGCCAGAAAAACACTGGAAAATAAATGCGTACTATGATTACTTCAGTTTTCCTTGGCTCCGCTATAGGGTGTATGCCCCATCCAAAGGCTATGAATGGCTCGCACGGATCAGCTATCAGCCCACACGAAATCTCATCGCTTTTATTCAAATCAGGGAAGAACAAAAGGATCGAAACATCCCTGACTCCGGCGAGCCCGCTCTCCCATACCTTGTCAAGGCTGTGAATAAAATAAATGGACTGCTAAGCTTGGAAACACACCTCACTAAGGATTTCTTCCTAAGATCGAGAATACTGATGAGTCGGGTGAAAATCGAAGATGACATCACACATGGCTTGATGATCTTACAGGATGTACAATACGGACAAAATAAATGGCGACTGACAGGCAGAGTTGCACTCTTCGACTCAGAAACGTATGATAACCGACTGTATGCCTTTGAAAACAATGTGCTATGGACATTCTCAATTCCTGCCTTCTCAGGTCAGGGAATGCGGTATTACCTGCTCGGACAATACCAAATTACTCCAAAGCTTACCGGATATTTCCGCTTTTCCCGAACAAGTTATACCGACCGTGAAGTGATCAGCAGCGGACTGCAGGCCATCGCAGGTCCCCACCAGACTGATACAGCTTTGATGATTCGATATTTTCTGAGGTGATTTTCCATTAATGGTACCGGAGTCCAATCTCTTTTTAATAATTTCGGACAAAGCTAATTACTTATGAAAAAAACACGCTACGTACTGAGTTTTTTGATGCTTTTGTCATTTTCAGGCTTTTCTCAAAACCTGGATCTGAGCAAAATGAGCAAAAAAGACGGATTTGTGCCTTTTTATCTTGATGAGGAAAAGGGCAAAATTTACCTCGAAATTTCTTCGCTGGACAAAGAGTTTCTCTATGTCAACGCCCTCTCTGCGGGTGTAGGATCCAACGATATTGGTCTGGATCGAGGCCAACTTGGCGATGATCGGGTGGTAGAATTCCGCCGGACAGGCAACAAAGTCCTGTTGGTTCATAAGAATTACGGCTTCCGTGCTTTCACAGACAATCCTTATGAGGCAAAGTCTATCCAAGATGCTTTTGCAGAGTCTGTTCTTTGGGGGTTTGAAATCACACAAAAAGACGGTGAAAAATTAATCGTGGATGCGACAAACTTTTACCTACAGGATGCACATGGGGTTTCTGAGACATTAACCCGTTCCCGTCAGGGAACCTACCGGGTGGATGCAAGCCGCTCTGGTTTGTATTTCCCTATGACCAAAAATTTCCCCCAAAATACCGAGGTTGAAGCAACCATTACCCTAACTGGAACGGGCGCAGGAGGCTATCTGAGATCTGTCACCCCAACTCCAGAGGCTGTTACCGTTCGGATGAGGCATTCTTTTATTGAGCTTCCGGATTTATATACCATGCGGAAGTTTGACCCCCGAGCCGGATTTATATTCATCAGCTATCAAGACTACACCACTCCCATTGATGAGCCCTTGGTGAAACGGTTTATTTCCCGACACCGATTGGTGAAAAAGGATCCAAACGCTGCTGTATCGGAAGTGGTGGAACCCATTGTCTATTACCTCGACAGGGGTACACCTGAGCCTGTAGCTTCAGCATTGATCGAAGGTGGAAATTGGTGGACACAGGCTTTTGAGGCTGCCGGATTCAAAAATGCCTTTCGCGTAGAACTGGCCCCGGAAGGATTGGACTTGTTGGACGTCAGATATAATGTCATTCAATGGGTTCATCGCTCCACTCGTGGCTGGTCTTATGGATCCAGTGTGAGAGATCCCCGTACAGGTGAAATTTTAAAAGGCCACGTTTCTTTGGGCTCTTTGCGTGTAAGACAGGATTATCTGATCGCACAAGGCTTACTTCAGCCTTTTGAAGATGGAAAACCTGTCGATCCTCGAATGAAGCAGCTGGCTTTGGATCGATTGAAGCAACTTTCAGCACATGAGATCGGTCACACGATTGGAATAACCCATAGCTATGCTACCTCCCCAAACAATCGGGCATCCGTCATGGATTATCCACATCCTGTAATTACCCAAGGGGCGGATGGCGAATTGGATTTCAGTCAGGCTTATGACTTGAAAATCGGCGAATGGGACAAATGGGTAATCAAATATGGCTACGGAACACCTGCTCCAGGACAGAGCGAGGATGAGTTTTTGGAAAAAACCTTGACAGACACTTATGCCGCAGGTTTTGAATTTATTACAGACGCTGACTCCAGAAATCCCAGTGGCGCACATCCCCGCTCCCACCTATGGGACAATGGTGCTTCTGCACCGGGAGAACTCATGCGCATGCTGAAACTTCGGGAAAATCGAATGAAAACTTTTGGATTGAATGCCATTCGGGAGGGAGAGCCTCAGGCGATTTTGGAGGAAGTGTTCGTTCCGCTTTACCTGATGCATCGATACCAGTTGGAGGCAACCAGCAAGCTCATCGGTGGATTGGACTACACGTACAAGATTAAAGGTGACAACCAATCCAATCAAAAGTGGATTCCTGCCAAGGATCAAGATGAAGCGATCAATGCATTGCTCGCTACCATTTCAGCCAATCAACTTGAAGTCCCTGCGCATGTTTTGGCTTTGATTCCACCAAGACCCTATGGCTATGGCCGAAATCGTGAGACTTTCCCTTCCCGTACAGGACCGACTTTTGATCCCATAGCACCTGCGGAAAACATCGTAGATGCTACCTTCAGCTTCCTCTTTGAAAGTGGACGGGTTAACCGAGTTTATCTGCAAAACCTTCAAGATCCATCGCTTCCAGGATTTGAGACTTTGCTCGATCAAGTCACGGCTCAGATTTTCTCAGGAACTATGCCGGGTGGATTGAAAAACGAAATCAAATTGATGACAGAGGCAAAGCTTGTAGATCATTTAGTCGCTCTGAGCAAAAATCCAAATGCTTCCCAGACTGTCAGGGCCATCACCAGAATGCAGTTGGAAAAAATTGCGGAATTGGAAGGAGAAAATGGAATCCTAAAAGGGCATCGAGCCTATCTCGAGGATAAAATAGAGGCTTTCCTGGATTTACCGGAGGAATTTACAGCCCAGCAAGCGCTCAGCATACCTGATGGTGCGCCGATCGGAATGGAAGAGATGAGTTGTGATTTTGAATTTTAAATTGGGAGCCAGATTCCAGAATGGGATTGATTGGCTTAAAGGTTTCCTATCTTATAAAGAATTGGAATGACCTTAAATATATTTTGGTAGAAAAACGAAAAATATCAAAGTATAATTAAATCCTAATGATTCAATTATAAAAGTCAAAAAAACAAAACCAGTCAGGAGTCCTGGCTGGTTTTATCAATTAACATATAACCCAACTTGCGTATGAAAATTGTTTATTGAATTAAACGCCTATCCTGATATTTTCTACAATAGTAACTTAATTCGATACTATATATTAATGAGTATATTAAGGTGTTAAATGACCCCATAAGGATTTAAAAATTCTTTTTTGGGATTTTTTTTTACTGTCGTCGGACTAATTCCACAAAGTACAGAAAAAGTGCTTCAGATTAATTTTGGATGGCTTTTTTTATTCTTTTCAAAAAGCACCCCCTATCCAGAGAAGAAC
>NZ_FNVR01000036.1 GCF_900108085.1 Algoriphagus boritolerans DSM 17298 = JCM 18970 | reverse complement strand
TTCCACACCTCAAAATACAAATTTTGAGTTAAACAAGAAAGGCTAGCCGAATAATCGACTAGCCTTTTAAACTATCTATTTTTGAGACAGCCTCTATTGTGACCTCGTCAGGATTCAAACCTGAAACCTTCCCGACCACAGTCGGGATGCTCTATTCTATTGAGCTGCCTTTTTAAGAAAAAAGCCCAGCTGGATAGCTGAGCTATTGTGACCTCGTCAGGATTCAAACCTGAAACCTCCTGAGCCGTAATCAGGTGCTCTATTCAATTGAGCTACGAAGCCATATTGGTGCGCAAACTCTGAATCAGCAGTTTACGATCCAAATATACGCAGAAGCTCAAAAGCAAAAAGACGAGGGTGACACAAAAGGGTGACAAATCAACTTCTTTTGGTCATTTCTTGGAGAACGCTGTTACGGCAGGGTGAATCAGTTTGGATTCGCTAAATCCAAAAAATGATGAGTGTCACACAAACAAATCTCGTACTCCAGCGATGGAAACCGACCAAACAGGGAAAGTTTCCCGTGGTCATCCGAATTTATTCCGACAAGAAGCGTCGTTACTTCAGAACGGGTGTATCTGTTCTCGAAAAAGACTGGGATGAAAAATCCGCTTCGATACCCGGAAGGGCAAGAGACAACAAAAAAGTCCAAAGCCTACTCAAAAAAGCAGAAGAAATCGTCGAAAGGATCTTGGTGCTCCACGACGACTTCGACTTTGATCTTTTCTCCAAAGAGTTCTCAGAATCCTCTCCCACCCAAAGCGGAGAAAACTTCATCACTTTCTGGGAGTCGGTGATCAAAGACCTTCGAGCTGAAAACAGAATTGGAACTGCTGCCTCTTACGAAAACGCGCTAAACAAATTTCGGAAGTTTATGAAGGATCGGCCTATTCCCCTACGTCAGATCAGCCAACACACTTTCGAGAAGTTTCGAATCTTTATGGTGCAGTCTGGCCAATCCACCAATGGAGTCGGCATCTACCTTCGGTCTATGTCCGCAGTATATGGAAGAGCGGTAAGCCGAAAACTAGTCAAATCGGAAGAAGATCCTCGCTCTGGGTTCAAAGTCAAAACCGCCAAGACTCCCAAGAAGGCAATCAAACAGGAAGAAATGAGATTGCTGGCAAACTTGGACCTCAATGACAATCGGTTTGTGGAGGAATCCCGAGACATGTTCCTATTTTCCTACTATTGCCAGGGGATGAACTTCAAGGACATGTGTCTGCTCAACTGGGAAAAAAACTTTGTGGAGGGGCGGATCTTCTATTCCCGGGGTAAGACCATGGACCTCTTCAACATCAAAATCCGACCTGATGCAAATGGGAAGATTCTGGAAAAACAACGGAAGGTTCTCAAAGAGAAGCTGGAAGCTCAACAAATCAAAAACGAACTGTCAAAAAAGCTGGTCTTCCGAATCTTTGACCACCTGACCGACCAACAGGTGAAAAACTTGTCCTTACTTTCAAAGGTGAGGAAGCAACGGGCTAAAGTCATCAACGCACACATTCGAAAACTGGCAACCACTTACCTGAATTATGAACCTTCACAAGTCAAGCTCCTGACCTTCTACTCGGCTCGACACACCTATGCAACGGTTCTCCTGAAGCACCACGCTCCCATCTCCCTGATTTCAGAGGCTCTGGGACACGCTGACACCAGAACCACTCAAGTGTACTTGGACAGTTTTTCCAGTACTGATATTGATCGGGCTAATGAGGTGCTTTGAAAAGCAACAGAAATCAAAAAGCTAATGATTAACAGCCCGGGAAGTAAAGCCTCGGGCTTTTTTGGTCCCGAATTATTTCTCGCTGAGAAAGAGGTTATTAGTGATCGTGGTAAATGTAAGCCACCCATTTTACTTGATTTATTGCAAAACACGGACATATCTTCCACCATCAAACTAAACTTTATGAAAAAACAACTCTCAGTCTGGATCTTGTCGATCCTCCTTTTTTCACTCGGATGCTCTGAAGAACAGACACCTCAAAATGGCACTCTTGAGCTAAAACTAACATTCTCAAGAGATCTTGAAGCAGAAGATGCACCATTTATCGAGCTCGTCTTTCCTGGTGGTCTTTACCAACCTTCAGAGGGTCGAATTTTCGTAACAGATAAGTATTCGACAAGCCGAGGAGAAAACGTACTCTACCAACTCACTTCCGTTTCTTATGGAGAATGCACAAATTTGTCAGTAGAAGCTGTTTATGGTGGGAAGGTAATCCAAACTGACAATTTTGAGTTTGGCGACAACTGCACTTCAGATGATTCCTATGGCTTTAAACTAATCACCAAAAACATTGTCATCCCATGAACAGCAAGGCTGCCTGCTGATTAAAATTTGAACTCTTTAACTTGAGCTATCCCAAAAGGATGGCTCTTTTTTCACCTCCACCCTTTGCCTTTCCACCGAAAAACCTATTTTTAAGCATCCAAACATTTTTTGGAGACCCGTTTACCCGGATACTGTGTCACTGATTTTTTCAACCGACCAGACCACCAACGCCAAACAGGTTTTCAAAGAACCAAAACATCTTATGTCTGAAGATCAAAAACGCCAACTGGAAAGCCAGCTCTGGGGAATCGCCAACTTGCTGAGAGGAAAAATCTCCGCTGACGATTACCGAGACTACATCCTGGGCTTTATCTTTTACAAATACCTGTCCGAACGACAATACAACTACGCCAACACACTACTCGAAGGGGAAGCTGTGGAGGATTATCAGGAACTGAAAGACCCTGAACTGCTTGACGCCATCAAGGAGGAATCCCTTCAAACGCTTGGGTATTTCCTGAGACCAGACCAGCTCTTTTCGGCCATCGCTGCCAAAGGAAATTCCGACACTGAGTCTGAAAGCAACTACATCTTGGAGGACCTGAAGTCTATCCTCAACCACATCGAGCAAAGCACGATGGGGACGGATTCGGAAGAGGATTTTAACGACCTGTTTGATGATTTGGATCTGAACTCGACCAAAATCGGTAGAACCGTAGCTGCCAGAAATGCGATCATCGTCCAAATCCTGAACTACCTCAACAAAATAGACTTTCGTCTGGAAGACATCGAGTCTGATGTGCTTGGGGATGCTTACGAATACCTGATCGGTGAGTTTGCCGCAGGTGCAGGAAAAACCGCAGGGGAATTCTACACCCCACAGCAGGTTTCGAAGATTCTGGCAAAGATCGTCACCACGGGAAAGGAAAAACTCAAATCCGTTTATGACCCGACCTGTGGCTCTGGTTCGCTTCTGCTCCGGGTAGCCAAAGAAGCCAAGGTCAGCGAGTACTATGGGCAGGAAATGACCCGGACTACCTACAACCTGGCACGGATGAACATGATCCTCCACGGAGTTCACTACCGGGAATTCAGCATCAAGCAGGAAGACACGCTGGAGCATCCACAGCACTTAGACCAGCGGTTTGAAGCAATCGTGGCCAATCCCCCGTTTTCCGCACACTGGAAGGGAGACGACAACCCGATCTACCACAACGATCCTCGATTCAGTCAGTACGGCAGGCTTGCACCAAAGACCAAGGCGGATTTTGCCTTTATGCAGCACATGTTCTTCCAACTGGCCGACAACGGCATCATGGCTTCTGTATTCCCGCATGGCGTACTGTTCCGTGGTGCGGCTGAGGGAGTGATTCGGGAGTACCTGATCCAGGAGCTCAATGTACTCGATGCGGTGATCGGACTACCTGCCAATATCTTCTACGGCACCTCCATCCCGACCTGCATCGTGGTGCTGAAGAAGTGCCGGGAGCAGGACGACAACGTGGTCTTTATCGATGCGAGTGGTGAAGGCAACTTTATCAAGGTTGGCAATCAAAACAAGCTTCGGGAAGAAGACGTGGAGCGAATCGTGGACACCTATCGGAGTAGGAAGACCATCGAGAAATACAGCTATGTGGCTACCCTGGCCGAAATAGCCGAAAACGACTACAACCTGAACATCCCCCGCTATGTAGACACCTTCGAAGAGGAGGAAGATATCAACCTGGACCAAGTAGCAGAAGATCTGAGAAACCTGGACTCCGAACTGAAGTCCAACGAAGTCTCCTTGATCGGCTTCTGTAAGCAACTTGGAATCTCAACTCCCTTCTGATATGAGCGAGAAAAGAAACGTGCCGAAGTTGAGATTTCCGGATTTCTCAGGTTCTTGGAGTAACAAAAAACTAGAAGACTCTTTTGTAAGCTCTAGAAAAAAGGGATCAGAAGGCCAGCCAATTTACTCTGTGTCGCAATCTAAGGGCTTAGTGCCACGGGATTCACTCGAAAGAGTGATCCAACAAGATGCAAAAGCAGAGCAAAACCTTTTGGTTGAATCTGGAGATATCGCATATAACATGATGAGAATGTGGCAGGGTGCTTACGGGGTCTCCGAAACTACCTGCATGGTAAGCCCGGCTTATGTTGTCGTCAAACCGAAAAAAAACAACCTCTCAATCTTCTTCTCATACCTTTTTGAGCGATCAAGAAGCAGATACCTCTTCACTATATACTCTCATGGCCTAACACTTGACAGGCTCAGATTATACCCGAATGATTTCTTATCCATTCCGGTAGCATCCCCATCTCTCCCCGAGCAACAAAAGATCGCCGAGTTTCTGACAGCCGTGGACCGGAGGATCGAGCTGCTTCAGTACAAGAAAGAAAAGCTGGAAGCGTACAAAAAGGGCGTGATGCAAAAAATCTTTGCTAAGAAGCTCCGTTTCAAAGCCGACGATGGGTCTGAGTTCCCTGACTGGGAGGAGAAGAAGCTGGGGGAGGTTGGAAAAACATTTAACGGTCTCACAGGAAAATCCAAAGAGAACTTCGGAAAGGGAAAACCATACATTCAGTACAAGCAAATCTTCGACAGTTCTGAGATCAAAATTGAAGGTTTTGGACTCGTTGAGGTTTCCGAAAATGAATTTCAGTCTAAAGTTCAAAAGGGTGACGTTTTCTTCACGACCTCATCTGAAACACCGCGTGAGATTGGTATGGCTTCAGTCTTAACAAATGATGTCAGAGAAGTTTATCTAAACAGCTTTTGCTTCGGCTATCGACCGAACTCGATTGAAAAACTTCTCCCGGAGTTTTCAAGATATTTCTTCAGAAGTCCAATCGTCAGAAAAGGAATTGTGAAGCTTGCTCAGGGCAGTACAAGATACAACATGTCAAAAGTTGAACTCATGAGGCTGAGCTTTGAAATCCCCTCCCCCAAAGAGCAGTTGAAAATCGCCAAGTTTCTGACAAGCTTGGACAGGAGTATCGAGAACCTGAATCAACAAATCAACCACACGCAGACCTGGAAGAAGGGGCTGTTGCAAAAGATGTTTGTATGACAGATGTGAAAAAAATCCGGGAAATCTTAGCTGGGATGATAGCCGACATTGAAAAACTGAGTGAATCGAAAAGAGATTCGCCAGAATTTAAGACATGGCTAGACAAGGGCTACAGAAGGATCGAGAAAATTTATGGTTTCGATTCTGCAGAGTATAGAAGTTACAACTCAATCGACTTCTATCTACAGCTCGGAAGAATTTCTACACCCGAGTTTTTCGAAAAAAAGGAGCGAGAACACATGAAAAAGTGTATGCTCCAAGCAAAACTTTTTTTCGAAGGATTGATTGAAGAACTTGACCTCTTGCCAAAAGCTAACTTCACTGAAGAACCATCAGAAAAGGTTTCTAAAATATTCGTCAGTCACTCCTCCGATGACAAAAAAATAGTTTCTGAAATCGTACACCTCTTGTCTCTTATTGGTGTGCAGGATTCTTCAATCTTCTGCACCTCGCTTGACGGATACGGAATTCCCCTAGGGGACAACTGGCTAGAAACCTTAAAATCAGAGATTAGTGGAGAAGTAATAGTACTCTTCGTTTTATCTGAAAACTATTTTCAGAGTAATGTAAGCCTTTGCGAAATGGGAGCATCATGGGTGCTTTCCAAGAAACACGTACCTATTTTGATCCCCCCAGTTCAGTTCAATGACATTGCTGGCGTAATTCCTCTCACTCAAGGCCTCAAAATCGGAGACAAGCACAAATGGACCCAGTTAAAAACCCAGCTCGAAACACTTTTCAATCTTTCCCCGAAAGCACCACAAATCTGGGAAACGAGGCGAGATGAAATTTTAGAGCGGATCGAGACCTTACTAGTACCCTAATTTGCTTTTATGCCACAGTCTATACTTTTACACTCCTACTCCAAGATGCCATTCGGCAAGTTCAAGGGTTTTGAGCTTGGCATGGTCTACATCCTAGACCCAAGCTATATCAACTGGATGATGCTTGAAACTAAAATGGCGAACTACTGTGTTGGCGATTTTGAATTTTTGGAATCTTTGAAGGTCATCGACAGGTTTGGTGACCAAGGATGGTTGGCTCATCATGTCGAAGCGGATACAGAAGAATTCAAAAAGCTCTGGAGACCGTTTGTTGGCTTTGCAGACATCAAGTTTTCCGGAAAAGAAGACTACTGTTTTTCATCCTTCGCTTTGGAGACCAACCAGGAAAAACTTTCTGAGATACCCAAATTCCGAATCTCCAAAACCAAGCTGATCCCGGAAGAAGAAAGGACTCGGTATATTTTCTACCCTGGCACAGGGATCAGCACAGGAACCGTTTCAATGCTCCCCACTTCAGTTTCGACAAACTCAAGAGGCCTTCCATCTGTCAATTTCCTGATGAATAACGAGATAGGGGGATTTTCTTTTTACCCAGCCAGAAAAGACTTAAAAGTAGCGACTTCTTGGTCCACCAAATGGGGAATCGGGTTGAAGGAATTTGAATCAAAAGTCACCAACAAAACACCCGTTCTTGGATGTATCAAAGACGGAATGATGGTAATAACCCGCTAAACTCATGCAAAAATACTCCGTCAACCAACACTTGATCGAAACGATTCTTTCCTGGGTAAAGTCCGGGGAGATCGCGATTCCTGAGATCCAAAGGCCTTTCGTATGGGACAGTTCCAAAGTCCGTGACCTGATGGACAGTCTCTACCAAGGCTATCCGGTCGGCTACATTATCGCATGGAAAAACCCGAATGTGAATCTGAAAGACGGCTCGCTGAGTGAAGGCAAAAAGGTGTTGATCGATGGACAGCAGCGAATCACGGCTCTCACAGCGGCGATCCTTGGACAGTATGTTGTCAATAAGACCTACGAGCGAATCAAAATAAAAATCGCGTTCAACCCGATCGAGGAGAAGTTCGAAGTTCAGAACCCTGCAATCCTGAAGAACAAAACTTGGCTCCCTGACATTTCAGAGGCGATCAGTGGCAACCTATTCAAGATTGTAAAACAGTACTGCGAACTAAATCCTGAAGTTGATCAAGAGTTGGTGGAGGGTTCGCTGATGCGGCTGATGGAGTTACCTAAGAAGCAAGTGGGCTTGATCGAATTAGCTCCCGATCTGGACATTGAAACCGTGACGGAGATCTTTATCAGAATCAACAGCAAAGGTGTGGTTTTGAGCCAAGCTGATTTTGCCATGAGCAAGATCGCTGCGGATTCTCAGTTTGGTGGCAATACGCTTAGGAAGGCTATCGACTACTTCTGTCACCTAGCAATCGCTCCAGAATTCTACAAACACATCTTAGACAACGACAGCGAATTTGCAGGAACTGACTTTTTCCAGAAAATGCAATGGCTGAAGTCTGAGAACGAGGACTTGTACGATCCTGAATACACGGATCTAATCCGGGTGGCATTTACCTCACAGTTCAGCCGGGGCAAACTTTCTGACTTGGTGAGTTTGCTTTCTGGAAGAAACTTTGAAACCCGAACCTTTGAATCCGAGATAGCTGAAAAGTCTTTTGAAAAGCTGAAAACTGGGGTTCTGAACTTTATCAATGAAACCAACTTCAAGCGGTTTTTGATGATCATCAAGTCAGCAGGTTTCATCTCACCCAAGCTGATCAGGTCACAGAATGCCCTCAATTTCGCTTATATCGTCTACCTCAAGTTGAAGGAAGATGGCGTGAATGCTGTGGCCATTGAGACCTCGGTCAGACGCTGGTTTGTGTATTCGATTTTGACAGGCCGATATTCGGGTTCAGCAGAAAGTATGTTCGACTATGATGTCAAGCAGATCTCTGAGAAGCCATTTCAGGAATATCTCAAAGAACGTGAAGACGCGGATCTGTCAGACGCTTTTTGGAATGCTTCACTGGTTCAGAGCTTGGACACTTCAGTTTCAAGCAGCCCATATTTTCTGACATTCTTGGCCTCACAAGTCAAGGACGGAGACAAGGGATTTCTCTCCAGAGATGTCACAGCCAGTGACCTGATTTCTTTGAGGGGTGACATACATCATCTCTTTCCCCGAGACTATTTGAAGAGAAGTGGTCTTGACCGAACCAAATACAACCAGATTGCCAACTACGTGTATATGCAGTCAGAGATCAACATCAAGGTCGGAAACAAAGCTCCAAAGGACTACTTTGAGCTTGTGAGAAATCAGATCTTGGAAGGGAACCTGCTGGTCAGCGGATTAAACACCGTGGAGGAACTTCAACAAAACCTGCGAATGAACTGTGTCCCAGTCGAAATCATGGATATGACCCTCGATGACTATCCCGAGTTCTTGAATCTCCGTCGAAAACTGATGGCTGATAAGATGCGAGAATATTACTTTAAGCTTTGAGAATCATGGAAAAAATAACATCCGAAAAGGTTCTGTATATAAAGCTTGGCCAGGGTGGAGAATTTGTGGAGGAGTGTTTAAGCTCCTTTCCAAACACCGTCAGACTCGGATACCGAGAAGTTTCGCATGAGTCATGCGTCTTGGGTGACTGGACAGTGATTCAAAAAGAATTAGCAACTAACCATAAACCGCGTGCCGCAACCAACCACCTTCGGCAGATTAGATCTTTTTATGAAGAAGGAGAAGAGACGGTCTGGATTACTTTTCATGACAACAAGCTTTGGTGGTGTCGTGCAGAGAAGGAATTTTCACTTGACTCCGAAAAAAACAAGTTCAGGAAGGTCTTGGGTAGTTGGTCTGACAAGGATATTTCGGGAAGACCACTTTTATATGGCAACCTTTCTGGGGAACTACTGACAACCAAAGCCTATCGCGGGACAATCTGCAGTGTTAACAAGGATTATGTCTTGAGAAAAATCAACAACCAACTTTCTCCAGAGGCTGAGGAAATTAAAGCTTTAACCTCAGAGCTTCAGACCAAGATTGCAGGTCTTATTCAGAAGTTATACTGGAACGACTTGGAGCTCTTCGTTGATTTGGTCTTCAGACAGTCCGGGTGGAGGCGAGTCAGTTATCTCGGAAAGCAAGAAAAAACCATCGATCTCGACATGGAATCAACCATCACTAAGGAACGAGGAGCAGTTCAAGTGAAGGCTCAGTCAAACCTAAATGAGTTCTTGGATTACGAAAAAGAGTTTGAGGGATTTCGCAACGACTACCATAAGATCTTCTATGTTTGCCCACAGCCAACAAATAACTTGGCGAACTATGAATCCCAAACTGGAACCATCCTTTATTTCAGCGACAAACTGGCGGAGCTTGCTATCTCTGCTGGTTTAGTGGACTGGTTGATCAAGAAGTGTGGGTAACAGCCGAAAGCAATATGACAACTGAGATAAACCAAGAGCAAAAAGAGTTTCTTAAACTCCAACTCTGGAAATCTACGATGAGAGCCTCCATTAGCAGGGCCGGGGAGATTTATACGCCAGGAACAACAGCGAAGAAAAAAAGCAGATTCAGGGTAGAGCTCTTAAGTTTTGTGACCGAAATGATTCGTGATCATTATGAAACCAAGACATCAGACGATCAAACACACCTTGAAAACATTTCAAAACTGAAAGACTTTGCTTCAGGTTTCGGATTTGTAATGCTTCGTTTCGGCCACGCACAAAAGATTTTGAACCTTTTTCTCAAATACCTTTGGTGCCTCGGGTATGTTCAAGAGCCACCTCATTTTCCTGTTGACAGACTAATCCAAAAACGACTGAGGATCCAGAACTTTTCAAACTGGACAAATGAGATGGAAAAGGAAGGGTACATGAAAGTCATTGAAGAGGCTAAAATTGTAGCCAAAAGAGAAAATTTTCGATCAATCGCAGCTTTGGAACTGAGTTTCTATAATGACCTCTGGTAAAGATTGAAGAATGATTAAAGCAAACAACTCCGGTTTAAATCAAATCAGTTTAAACCTACGGCGTTTACCCAGCAAAACTTTTAACTGACTGTGATGCCTCCACTTGCTTAGCTCAAACTAAATCCACATCTTGAATCCTGTTGACCCAAAAACTTTTTCAAGGGTCTTTTTTTACGCCGTTCATGACTTCACAACCGGAACAGACACTTGAAAACAACTTAGTAGACCAGCTCGAAAAGCTCGGGTACAAAAGAGTTCTCATCAAAGGCGAATCTGACTTACTTCAGAATCTCAAGTCTCAACTCGAGGTTCATAACAAAGTGACTTTGAGTCAAAACGACTTTACTCAGATCCTTAACTTTATCAACAAAGGGAACGTCTTCGAACGCGCCAAGATTCTGAGAGACCGAATTCCCTACACCAATGATCTGGGTGAGTTCAAGACCATCGAGCTAATCAATCAACTCCACTGGTGTCAGAACCAGTTTCAAGTCACGCAGCAGGTGTCCATGGAGGGCAAATACAAAAACCGCTACGATGTCACACTTCTAATTAATGGTTTGCCCTTGGTCCAGATCGAACTCAAACGACGTGGACTGGAACTGAAGGAGGCCTTCAAGCAAACTGACCGATATGGGATCCACTCTTACGGCTCTGGTCAGGGGCTCTTTCAGTTCATCCAAATCTTCGTGATCAGCAACGGGGTCAACACCAAGTACTATGCGAACTCGTCTCTGAAAGACCGATCTTTCAAGCAGACATTTTATTGGAGCGACACCAAAAACAAGTTGGTAACTCAGCTGTCAAACTTCACTGATATTTTTCTGGAGCCTTGCCACATCTCCAAGATGGTGACCAAGTACGTCGTGCTGAACGAATCACAAAAATCCCTCATGGTACTTCGCCCCTACCAGTTTTATGCCGTGGAGGCAATCATCGACCGGGTGAAGACCACCCCGAAATTCGGTTACATCTGGCACACTACAGGTTCGGGCAAAACGCTTACTTCATTCAAGACAGCTCAGATCCTAACGAATTTGCCACAGGTTTACAAAGTCGTTTTTGTGGTAGATCGAAAAGATCTGGACTACCAGACGACCAAGGAATTCAACAGCTTCAGCAAGGGAAGTATAGACGGCACCAACAACACCCAGGCGCTGGTCAATCAACTGGCGGATGACACCAAGCTGATCGTGACCACTATTCAGAAACTGAACACCGCAATCAGCAAAGCCCGGCACATCTCCAAGATGGAATCACTCAAAGACAAGCGGATCGTGTTCATCTTCGACGAGTGTCACAGAAGCCAGTTCGGAAAGACCCATGAGGAAATCAAAGGTTTCTTCCAAGGCTGTCAGATGTTCGGTTTTACAGGAACACCGATTTTCGAGGAAAATGCAGGTTCAAATTCTTACGGAAAGCGAACCACCACCATGCTTTTCGGTGACTGCCTCCACAAATATGTGATCACCGATGCCATCCGGGATGAAAATGTGTTGAAGTTTTCGGTGGAGTACATCAGCACGTTCAAAAAGAAAGATCACATCCTGGATATCAACGTGGAGGCCATAGACGAAGAGGAAGTCATGAGAGCACCACAGCGACTAAATAACATCGCAGATTTCATCATCAACAATCATGGTAGGAAGTCTCACAACCGTGAGTTCACTTCAATCTTCTGTGTGTCCAGCGTTCCCACCCTGATTGACTACTACAATATCCTCCACAAGAAAAAGCAAGCGGGAGAACACAACCTGACAGTGGCGACCATTTTCTCTTACGGTGTCAATGTGGACCTCATCGAGGCTGACAGCGTGGAAGAGGATTGGCAGGAATACGAATTTGCAATCGCTGCGGATCATCCTAGAGACGAATACGGAAACCCGAGCAAGAAGCATCCAAGGGAATTTCTGGATGAATTCATCGGTCACTACAACACTAAGTTTGCCACGAATTATTCTACCAAGGACAGCCAATCGTTCTACAACTACTACAACGATGTAGCCAATCGGGTCAAGCACAGACAGGTGGATATCCTTCTTGTCGTAAACATGTTTCTAACAGGCTTTGATTCCAAGACATTGAACACGCTTTACGTGGACAAGAACTTGAAATATCACGGTTTGATTCAGGCCTTCTCACGCACCAACCGAATTCTGAACGAGCTGAAATCACAGGGGAACATCGTGTGCTTTAGAAATTTGAAGCAAGCGACTGATGATGCGATCACACTTTTCTCCAACATCAACGCCAAGGATGAAATCATCATGCAACCGTATGAAGACTACGTCCTGAAGTTCAACGAGGCATTCATCAAGCTCCTTCAAATCGCACCAACCGTAAACAGTGTGAACGACCTGCCAAGCGAGGTAGAGGAACTGGAATTTATCAAGGCATTCAGGGAGTTGATGCGTATCAAAAACGTGCTTGGCACTTTTACCGAATTCACTTTTGAAGATGTGTCCATGCCTGAGCAGTCCTTCGAGGATTACAAGAGCAAATACCTGGATCTGTACGACAAGGCGAAAGGTGACAACCAGAAAGAGAAGGTTTCGATTCTGGCAGATGTGGACTTTGAGCTGGAGCTGATCCACAGGGACGAAATTAATGTGAGCTACATCCTGAAGCTATTGGCAAAACTGAAGGACGCACCGGAAGAAGAAAAAGAGAAGCAGCAGAAAGCTATCGTTGATCTGATGGTTGGTGAGTCACAGCTACGAAGCAAGCGGGAGTTGGTGGAGAAATTCATCCGTGAAAACTTGCCGAATATCGAAGACTCAGAACAGATCCAGGATGAGTTTGCAGAGTTCTGGACCAAAGAACGAATCGAGGCAATCCGAAAGTTGAGCGAAGAAGAAGGACTGGAATCTGAGCGGCTGGAAGATGTCATCTCACGCTACATCTACACCGAAAAGGAACCGCTACGTGACGAAGTCGTTTCCATCATGAAAAACAAACCGGGTTTATCCAAACGCAGAACCACTGCCGAGCGAGTGATCGGAAAGATCATCGACTTCGTGGACACTTTTATCAGCGGGATTGCGGCGGCTTAACAAGGAAACTAAAATTCAATATCAAGCTACCTTGCAAATAGTTTACCTTCATGATCATCAAAATATTCTGAAATCGGCTTATCTAACAACGGCTCAAATGAAACCTTTCCATTAGCGGCCTTTTCAAAAAGCCCTTTAATTACGCGTTCTCTTTCCTTGAGGGTACCCTTAAACATGTATTTCGGATTCACGAAATATCCACCAGAAACTTCATTTGACCTGATTAGTAGCTTCAAATCAACAAACTTCTTAAGGTAGGTCTCTAGAGTCCTTTCACTTTTTGACATTTCATTTGAGGTAACTTCTTCCAAGAACACCCGGAAATCTGATTTCAGCTTTTTGGTGACAGGAACCCAATTTCGATTATCCATCTTCTCTGCCAAAAAATCCAGAAAACACCGCTCCACTGGGGAAAGTACCAACAGAAGATGCTGACAATTGTGAAACAAAGAGTGACAACTAGTGACGAATTTTACCTCAACTGACCACCAACCATCTGGTTCTTTACTAGGAAGATGTACCTTTACAGACTTTGAATAACGCTTCATTTCTTCGGACGAAAGGGTACTCTCAACCCCATGAGTTTTAGGGAAATTACCGCTCAGATAATTTTAGGTAGTTGATTTCCAGCTTATTGGTTCCGAGGAAGCGAATGAAACCAGTCAATTTTCACCCTTAACAACAGATTGTCTGTATGAGAACAAAACCAATAACACCTGCTACACTTCTTCAAAGGTACCAAAGCTTTCGGAAAAAGCTCAGTCGTAAAAAACAGAATTTCGATTATCACTCCTTACCACAAGGGGGCTTCATTGTCGACCCTGGAACCCCTGATAGTTTTTTTTCAACCAATGAAAATTATGTGGCTTTGCATTTGGATCGTCAACACTTTCATTTACGGCCAGAAGGTGTCCTTTATCTGGTTCAATTAGAAGGTGTAGCCAAGAACCTGTTTTTGTTTATAATCGCTCACATCTTGGACAAGAACATGGAGTTCCGATGGTCTGCGATGGAAAAAACTGACTTCCAAGATTGGTGCGTCATTGTTGGAGTACACAAACCCAAAGAGAACACTATTGTGGACGCAAAGAAATTGCTGGTAGAAAAAAACGTGATCATGAACCTTGAAAGAGGTTTGTGGATGGTTAACCCCATGATCATTACACCTAAAGAAGCCTCAGAAGAGCGCGTGTTACTTAACTATGTGACAAGGGGGATCGAAAAACTTGTAAGAAAAAACAAACCCTTTACAAACTTCGTGTTTGAATTCCTTTTCCCGAAAGAGACAAAAGGTAAGAGCGCAAGCAAGAAAGCTTCACTTACAGGTGCTCCATTCTTGAAGGCATCTTAAGCAGACGAATCCGTCAATACCTTCCTAAGTAAATAGCAAGTGTCTCGTGTTTTCCCCCGCGGTATTAGTCCTGGTGGATACTCCCGGAGCGTAGTGAACTTCAAATAGAACTCTCGTCTTAAACGATACTGCAATGTAACCCTCCTCACCAAGCGCTGGTCAACGAAAAAGGAATGTGTTTTGTAGACACATTCTTCAAACCGATCAAGTGTAAAAGGTTGGTTTTTTGTGTCAGGGATCCTCTGAAAAAAACAAGACCATCGCTTTATGCGAGGGTATTCCCTAAGCTTCTCTCGTGAACATGAACTACAAAAAGGGTACACTTTATTGGAGTACCCTTCTTGCTGAAGCTTTGGCGATGCTCACCAATAGGGTCGCGGTTCACGACGGAATTCGGAAGGGCTGAAAAACAGATCAGAAGCCGAGACGTATCCAAAGGGAGTAACGAAATATTACCACCTTCTTTAGCAGATTACCCATACATCAAGCGTCCAACCGAACTGAGTGACACTTCACAGCACATTTTCCATTCTACGACTTTAGTCTGGGTAGGGAAGCTCAGTTGAGCTGACATTAAACAAGCCGTCAAATCTGTCAGAACTGTGTTCATTCCAGATCGGTACTATATAGCAAAACGCCTTTTTACCCGGCTCCTCCACCCAGAATAAAACCATCTCAAATCACTGGTTTACTGGTTTTTAGCTTGCAAAAGTGCGTCGTTATTCGTAAATTATAGTATGGGTAGTGAGCTACTACCCTCCACTCGAAAAACCAATTATGGACACATTTTACCACCTCAAGATCTACTCGGATCTCACTGAAAAATCGCTCATCGTGTCTGATGAATTCAAGACCAAGAACGATGCTGAAACTTACAAAAACCTACTGTCACAGCTCTTGGCATCGCCGAATCCACGCACATTGACCAAGAATGAGGTTAACAGCTTAGGACTGGAATTGAATATCTGCGAAGGTCAATCTGACGACGCGATAATCCCCCTCGATCTGAAAGATGCTATTCCACGGTTATGGGAAGACAACGAACGGATAAATGAGTTCATCGAAGAGCATATTGACAGAGTTTTGTTCGAACAGTTTGAGGAATTCGAAACCCAGTAAGCGTTCGAGAGAGACTACCCCCCAAGAACAAGGCCCCCGGTCGTGGAAGTTTGGTGCTTCCCCCCGGGGGTCTTTTTCGTGCTCCCTCCACCCAGACTACAACCTCAAAAAAAAACTGGTGAGTGTGGATCGTTTACTAAGTAGTCTGTTTGGACGTTCAGCTTCGAGTCAAATCAGGTCGATGAAAACGGAAAAAGGTGGTTTGTGGTGAGAGAAGTTTGTGATGTGCTTGGCTTGTTTGAGACAAACATGGCATTGAGCAAGTTAGATGAAGATGAAAAGCTAACCCAAAAGATTTTTGGGTCTGGTCAAAACTGAATCATGTGGCTCGTTTCTGAAAGTGGTTTATATGCGTTGGAGGTGCGAAGTAACAAACCTGAAGCAAAACCCTTTCGGAAATGGGTGTTTGGTGATGTTTAAATAAGGATCTGCCAAACCGGAATGGATGAAAAACCACAAGCTCAGGCCAAGATGTACCTCCAGAAACTAACCCTTAGTGCGTAGTAAGTTAATACCACGGTTCCCAAAACCAGTTCTGGACCTGCTAATTTCCAGGTGAGAGAGCGAGCGCAAGAACCCCCCATGGATTCAGGCCCCGGATCGAAAAAGTTTGGGTTCGACCCCCCCGGGTGGCCCACGAACAAAAGTCAGCCTGAATTCCTACCCCCCAAAAAATCCAGTGTTAAACTTAAACCTCAAACACATGGAAAATTTACGAGTATCAAAACGTTCCCAAGCACGTATTCGAATTGCGTTGCAGGGTCCAAGCGGGGCTGGCAAGACTTACTCTTCACTCCTGCTTGCCTATGGTCTGACAACCAACTGGACAAAGATTGCCGTCATCGACACCGAGAATCAGAGTGCAGATCTCTACGCAAACTTGGGTCAGTACAATGTCATCTCGATCAGCTCTCCCCACACCCCTGAGAAGTATGTGGAGGCCATCGAGATTTGTGAGAACGCTGGTATGGAAGTGATCGTCATCGACAGCATCTCTCACGAATGGGAAACCTTGCTTGACATTCAGTCCAACATGCCAGGCAACAGTTTCACCAACTGGGCAAAGATCACTCCCCGTCACAATGCCCTGATCAACAAAATCCTGTCTTCGTCGGCTCATGTCATCGCGACTGTCAGAAGCAAACAGGATTACGTGCTCACAGATAAAAATGGGAAGATGGTTCCTGAGAAGGTCGGTTTAAAGGGAGTTCAGCGTGACGGTCTGGAGTATGATTTCACCATCGTCTTCGATGTGAACATCAAGCACCAAGCCTCGGCTTCCAAGGATCGAACCGGGATGTTTGTCGATAAGCCCGAATTCACCATCACATCTGCTACAGGAAAACAGATTCTGGAATGGTGCCTGGAAGGTGGCAGAAGTTCTCACACGCCTGATGTGTTTTCTCTCACAGAAGAGTTTGAGAAAAACTTGCAGTTCCTCGATGTAATTCAGGCCTGCAAAAACATGGATGAGCTGATCAAGCTCTTCAATGCCAATCCAAGTTTGCAGCAGATCTACCGTGAGGAGTTCATTGCTCAGAAAAATGCCATCCGTCAACCTTCTAACTTCAGACAAAATGGAACTACTGCGCATTGATCGACTGCCCATCCACCATCGAGCACCTGAGACACCAGTGCTTGAAATGTCTTCCGCATTCATCGAAGCCAACACCGAGACTGTTGAGTTCAGAGAGATGCGAGACCAGCATGTGATTCCTGTCTACCTCAAGGACAATGAGCCTGCCATTTCACACTGTGAGTTTGTGGAGGCCGTTTCCTTGGCCGCTCAGGAGAGTTTTGGATTAGCTCATCTTCCTGATGCAAGTATCCGGGTTTCTCATCCTGTCAAGGGCCGTGTTTATGAGGCACGGCACAAAAAAGCACAGGAGCTTCTGAATCACGAGAAGACCATCTACTTCGAGCGGATGGCTTTCATGATCACCATCCCAGGTGTGAGAGACGAGATTTCAGGAAACATGCTTGAACTGACCATTGGCGGGGTAAAGGCTTTTCATTTGGACAACCTGAACTCATGCAAGGGTAGTCCCGAGCATTTCAAAGTGTTCATCGGGTTCAAGAATCGGGTATGCACCAACCTGTGCGTGTCCACTGATGGGGTTAAACTCGATCTGAAAGCTCGTTCTGTGGAGGACCTGTTTCAGCAAGTGTGTGAACTGATTTCAGGATTTGATGCGGTCAGGTTCTTGAGAAATTTGTCCCTGTTCACAGCCTACGAACTGGAAGAACGCCAGTTTGCACAGATCATCGGCAGAAGTAGGATGTACCAATTCCTGCCCAAGCCTCTGAGAAGCGAGATCCCCGAGTTGCTGATCAACGACACTCAGGTTTCACGAATCGCCGAGCACTTCTACCATGATCCCAACTTCTCCAGGTCTCAGTCTGGCACCATTGATTTGTGGAGGTTCTTCAATCTGTTAACGGGAGCCAACAAGCAGTCGTACATCGACAAGTATCTGGAACGAGGGGTCAATGGGTATGACTTCACCGAACAGATCCGACTTGCCCTGGACTCGACACACCCAGACTTTTGGTACTTGAGCTAAGGAACAATCCCCACTGTCACAAGCAGTGGGGTTTCCTTAAAACTGTGACGTTATGAAGAACTTTCTATACGAACTCAAGCTCAGCTACCACAGGACTTCAGAAGATCCAGTGATGGGCACCATCAAAAACAGTCGGGACAGTTTCGAAATTCTGAAACGTGTGTTTGATCAGGACTTGATCGAAGCACGGGAGGAATTCGTGATTCTCTACTTGAACCGATCCAACCAGGTGATCGGGTATTATAAGGCGTTTCAAGGAGGAGTCGCTTCGGTGGTATGTGATCCAAAGCTCATTCTAACCATGGCGTTGAAAACGCTGGCATCATCCATCGTCCTTGCGCACAATCATCCCTCGGGAAGAAAGGACCCTTCGGCCCAGGATCTTCGAATGACCGAGAACATTAAACAGGCATGTCGGTGGGTTGATGTTGAGCTTTTCGATCACTTGATCCTGACTCCAAGAAGCGGCTACTACAGCTTTGCGGATGAAGGCAAAATCTGACAGTGTGGTCAGAAAAAGTTTTATGGCAGACGTGGAAAATTTCACCGAAATGTGATCAGTGGAGGTCAAAAGTTCTGCACTGGCTGTAAACTAAAAAGGGAGGAACCGAAGCCCTCCCTTTTTTCATGTCTCCACTTTTGTCTGCCTCGAAAAAAGGGAGACAAAAAAGGGAGACAAAACTGCTGAAAAACCCGTCTGGTTTGTCGTATCTTGTGACCTCGTCAGGATTCAAACCTGAAACCTCCTGAGCCGTAATCAGGTGCTCTATTCAATTGAGCTACGAAGCCATATTGGTGCGCAAAGGTACCTATATTTCTTTTTTATGCAAACTCATTTTACCAAGAAACCTTCGTAGGAATCCAAAGTCTCTAGTAACCCTTAAGAATAATTAAGACTGTCAAGCAGGTAAATCCTTCGGGATTTCATATTTTTGCCCACATTCCAATGATTAGAAACCTCTTTTGATGAAAAAATTATTTACACTGTCCCTTGCTATCTTTTTATTTCAATCTCTGCAGGCACAGGATTCCGAGACTAAACCAAAATCACCAATTGGAGGTCGTCCCAATATCCCAAATGATTTAAACATAGAATTTGGCTTTAACCTTTTGACAAACCGACCGGCCGATATCGAAACGAATTTTTTTGGATCCAGAACATTCAATGTTTCTTATCAGTTCCCCGTCAATATTTTAGGTGAAAAATCAGGTTTTACCTTAAATCCGGGTATTGGTTTAGGTACTGACAAGTATCAATTTGGTGACAATCAAAACCTTTTTATTAATCCAACACTGGGAGCAGAATCATCCAGGCTAGTGGATGTGGCCGATGTATATGGTGAGAACATCAGCATCAACAGAAATAATTTTGCGGCAAATTATTTGGAAATCCCTTTGGACCTCAGGTATCACATCAATAAAAACAATTACAGCAAAAGCTTCAGATTCAGTATTGGAGGTAAGGTGGGCTTCCTCTATGAAGCGCATACCAAGGTGAAATATGAGTCAGAAGCTTTCGATACCCGCAAAATCAAGGACTCTCAAAACTTTGGATTGGAAAAAATCCGATATGCAGTCTCTGTCAAAGCAGGCTCTCCAGGGTTCTATGTCTGGGGCAACTTTTACCTAAATGATGTTTGGCAGGCTGGAAGAGGTCCTTTTGCTACGGAAGCAAGTCAAATAAATTTCGGTCTGGCAGTTTCAGTTTTCTAAAAGCATCTTAAAAAAATATGGATATACGGAACTTTGCCAGTAGCTAACTTCGAAGTTCAAATGAACTAGTAAATGCCAATTCTTGGACTTCTTCGGTCTTCCGTATTCGGTCTCCCAGCCCAAAATCAAGGGTATATTCCTCTACTGGCAGAATAGCGTATAATCAGATTAAAAAAATATTATCCGGAGTATTTCCGGTTTTTTTATATCCAAATCCAAGTAAATCCCAGCCAACAAATCAAAAAACCAACTCCCCAACCTACATAAATCTCAAGGGGTCGATGAGCCTGAAGCATTAATCTACAGGAGGCAACCAATCCGCAAAGCACCAAAACTCCGAGAAGCGGATAGAGCACCTGAAACGTTGGAAATTTACTCCCCAGAACCAACACAACTGCCATCAACCCACCCATTCCGGTCATGTGGGCAGACATTTTCCAAAAAAAACTTACTGCTGTCAGAACCAGAACAGAGATGCAAATGACAGCCATACCGAGCCAAAGTACCGGATCGATAGTCGTCTTTTGATACAAAAACCAAGTGGTAAGCAAAAAGTAAAGGGAAGTAATCATAAACGGAATACGGCGATCACTCACCTCCGGCATGTGTAGACTTTTGACTGTCCCACTCAGTCTCAGACCGATAATTGTAACCATCGGAATCAGCAAAGTGCAAAGAATAATTAGAAAAAAGATTCGTTCCTTAAACTCCTCTGGTATAATGGTGGCCTCCGGAACTGCGAAAAGGATCATTCCATAGACTAAAGCAGGCATCAACAGGGGTTGAAAAACCACAGAAATCACTAGGGCAATCGATCTCACAATAGCTCTTTTCTTAGCCTTGCCACTGGGATTTGAAGCTGTTCACGATATTTTGCCACGGTTCTTCTTGCAATATTATACCCTAACTTGTTAAGCATTTTCACGAGTTTGTCATCTGAGAGCGGTCGTTTCTTGTCCTCACCATCTACCATAGTCTGAAGTACCGATTTCACCTCTCTATTACTCACATCTTCTCCACTGTCAGTAGCGATGCCTTCGGAGAAGAAATACTTCAAGGGATAAACACCAAATTCAGTCTGGATCGCCTTACTATTAGCGACACGGGAAACGGTGGAAATATCCATACCGATCCGCTCTGCAATATCCTTTAATATCATTGGGCGGAGATTTGTTTCGTCTCCGTCAATAAAAAATTCCTTTTGATAGGTCAGAATCGCCTCCATCGTCCTCAAAAGCGTGTTTTGCCTTTGTTTGATCGCATCAATAAACCACTTGGCGGAATCCAACTTTTGCTTTACAAAGGTGACAGTATCCTTAAGCTTTTTGTCCTTCTTATCACTTTTGTCGTAGGCCTCAAACATCTCAGAATACGATCTGGAAATCCGAAGTTCAGGAGCATTCCTAGAATTAAGGCTGACTTCGAGCTTTCCCCCGACATTGGTAAGAATGAAATCCGGAATGATATATTGTGTACGTACCAGGCCATCTGATGTGCCTCCCGGCTTAGGGTTAAGCCGGGTGATCAGGTTGATGGAGTCTTTAATCTGCTCCTCGTCCAGATCGAGTCGCTTTTGGATTTTGGAATAATGCTTCTTGGTAAATTCTTCAAAGCAGTCCTGGAGAATCAATAAAGCATTCATCACAGTAGGATCATCCGGATGCTCTTTGCGCTCCAACTGAATGATCAAACATTCCTGAAGCGTCCTGGCAGCGATACCTGCAGGATCAAAATTTTGGATTTTTCGGAGAATTTCCTCCATTTCATCGATGTCAGTCTCGATATTTTGACTGAAAGCCAAATCATTAATAATCGCCTCCAGATCCCTTCTGATATAACCATCATTCTCTATACTGCCAATAAGCTGTTGCCCGATGATTTTTTGGCGCTCATCCAGTTTGAGAAAATTAAGCTGGGTAATGAGCTGCTCATGGAGCGAGGCTTGGGATGAAATAGGAATCTCGCGATCTTCCTCATCAGGATTATAATTGCCGTCACCCTGCATTTTGTAGCCCCCGTATTCATCATCGAGGTAATCATCCAGATTCAGTTCATGATCATCACGCCCAGAATCCTCGTCAAATGAATCCTCAAATTCATCTTCCTGGGCCTGCTCAGGCTCTTCATCCTTGCCTTCTTCAAGAGCAGGATTGATTTCCAGCTCCTCTTCTATCCTCGTATCCAATTCAGCAGTAGGGACTTGAAGCAGTTTTATAAACTGAATCTGTTGGGGAGATAGCTTTTGAGAAAGGGATTGACTTAGATTAAGCTTTTGCATTTATGTCTTTTAATACCTGCGAATTAGAGTGAAAAAAGCCTTTTCAACAGAAAAAGCTTTGCAATCAAATTTAGGAAAAAGAGGCAATTTTTTGATAAAAAGGTGATTTAATCGTTTTTTTGCATTCCACTAAAAAATGGCCGGAAAAGCACTTTTTTCCGATAAAGAAATCTCCCATGGCATTCAACAAACGGGTCAAAATCAAGACCATCCTGGATCAAAATCCAATCGGGCAAGAAATCACCCTGATGGGTTGGGTTCGCACCAAAAGAAGTAATAAAAATGTCTCTTTCATTGCGCTGAATGATGGCTCCATTATCACCAATTACCAAGTGGTGGCAGATCCTAACCTGATTTCAGAGGAAATCCTCAAAAAATGCAGCACCGGGGCTTGTGTGAAGATTACGGGAACTATAGTGGAATCTCAGGGCGCAGGACAAGCCTCAGAACTCAATGCAAAGTCAATCGAAATACTAGGCGAAGCAGATCCTGAGAAATACCCTCTGCAACCCAAAAAGCACTCCTTGGAGTTTCTTCGGGAAATTGCGCATTTAAGAATGCGCACAAATACCTTCGGGGCTATCTTCCGGGTGCGACATGCGCTGGCTTTTGCAGTTCATAGGTATTTCAATGACAAGGGCTTCTTCTATATTCATACGCCTATCATCACGGGATCTGATGCTGAAGGTGCGGGTGAGACATTCAAAGTCACCACCTTTGACATTGGCAATCCTCCAAAAAATACCGATGGATCAGTCGACTTCAAGCAGGATTTCTTCGAAAGGGAAACCAACCTGACTGTATCCGGTCAGCTCGAAGGGGAATTGGCAGCAATGGCTCTTTCAGAGATTTATACCTTTGGACCTACTTTCCGAGCTGAAAATTCTAACACCACACGTCACTTGGCGGAGTTCTGGATGATCGAGCCGGAAATGGCTTTCTATGATGCAGAGGACAATGCGGATTTGGCTGAGGAGTTTCTGAAATACCTTATCCAATACGCTTTGGAAAACTGTCAGGAAGACCTGAAATTCCTGGAATCCAGACTTATTGAAGAAGAAAGCTCCAAACCTACAGATCAGCGTAGCGAGTTGAACTTATTGGACAAACTCAAATTTGTAGTTGATAATGAATTTGTCCGAATTACTTACACAGAGGCAATTGACATCCTGAGAAACTCTAATCCGAACAAGAAGAAGAAATTTCAATACCTGATCGAAAGCTGGGGTGCTGACCTTCAGTCGGAGCATGAGCGCTATCTGGTCGAAAAGCATTTCAAAAAGCCGGTCATCCTGACTGACTATCCAAAGGAAATCAAATCCTTCTACATGCGTCAAAACGAAGACGGAAAGACAGTAGCTGCCATGGATATTCTATTCCCGGGAATCGGAGAGATCATCGGTGGCTCTCAGCGTGAAGAACGACTGGATGTACTTACCGCCAGAATGGATGAGATGAATATTCCAAAAGAAGAGATGTGGTGGTTTCTCGACACCCGTAGATTTGGATCCACTCCTCATGCAGGCTTTGGATTGGGTTTTGAGCGAATGGTACAATTCGTGACAGGAATGGGTAATATTCGAGATGTGATTGCATTCCCAAGGACTCCAGGAAACGCGGAGTTTTGAAATCGAGTAGGAAGATAGGGATTAGTTCCCTATCTGTCCTCTCACACCACCCTGCGTACCGTTCGGTACAGGGCGGTTCCTTAAGTTTTGATCATAACCTTTTGGTAGTGTTCTGACAAGAATAAATAGCCAGCTTGTCTAAGTCTTTCCTTGGTACTGGTGGTATTTAGAATGAAGTTTTTGGCGATGTGCCAGTAGCCCTTCCTAGTATTTGCCCACTCCCAAGCCTTGGATTTCTTCACCCCGAGCTTGACAAGATTCATCAGTTTGGTACTTATACGTTTCCATTGTTTCCAAATGACCATCCTTATTCGCTTTCTGTACCATTCGTCAATTCCTGGCAGCAACCTTATCATATCTGCCAGCTTGAAGTAGTTAACCCAACCATTAATGTACTGACGGAGTGTTTCCTTCCTGTGGTCGTTGCCCCAGCCCTTGCTACGTGATGTCCTTTGCTTTCATCTTTGATACACTCTTTGGGTGTACCCGCAGTCGCCCTTCCCCTTTGGTTTTGTAAAAGAAGTATCCCAAGAATTTCACCTTGGATATCGGGGCTGTTTGGCTTTTGTCCCTGTTCACTTTCAAGAATAACTTATACTCAAAAAAGCGGATAATCGATCCCATTACGCGTTCTGCACTTCGTTTGCTTTTACACAGTATAACCATGTCATCTGCATAGCGTACGAACTTGTGACCCCTACGTTCTAACTCCTTGTCCAGTTCGTTGAGCATGATGTTGCTCAGTAGTGGACTCAATGGCCCGCCCTAAGGTCCACCCATTTCACTGGCTTCAAAGCTACCCCCTACCTGCACCCCGGCATTGAGGTATTTGTGTATCAATGATACTACCCGGCCGTCTTTGATAGTGCGTGAGAGTACTTCTGTCAGTTTGCTATGGTTTACCTTGTCGAAGAACTTTTCCAAATCCAAGTCGACTGCATGACCATAACCATCCGTGATGTAATCCCTGGACTTCTTTAGTGCTTGGTGGGCGTTACGTTTTGGCCTGAACCCATAGCTATGGTCGCTAAACTGGGGTTCGTAGAGAGGCGTGAGTACTTGGGCAATAGCTTGCTGAACTACCTTGTCCACTACCGTGGGGATGCCCAGCTGCCGTTTCTGCCCGTTGTCCTTGGGTATCTCTACCCTACGAACAGGGTTGGGGCGATACTTGCCCCACAATATGGCTGTTGATAGTTCATCCTTATTGGCAACAAAATAATCCTTCAGGGATTCGACTTCCATCTTGTCAACACCTCCAGCTCCTTTGTTGCGCTTAACTTGTAGGTAAGCTGCATTCAGGTTTGATGGTGATAGAATGAACTCCAACAGTCCATATCCTAATCGGTTATTCTCCGTGAGGTTGTTTTCAGTTATCCACATGAAAGTCTGCCCTCCTACATAGCCTTCGGATTCCGTCCTATTCTTCTGCAGGCAGGTCTTTTCTTCCAAGATTTTCTGCTCTCTACCTTTCATCTGGTAACATTCATTCACTGCTCACTCCTTAAAGTTCTGCCCTTCCCAGACATAGCCGATATCTGGTACTATGGCCTCGGCTGACTCCTCATGATAAGCTTTACTCTGTGTTTCATACGCCGTTTCCACACGTCCATGAGGTCTCCTCGGGTAAGAACGATAACTTTCATCCCATCAACCTGCTTCATTTACCCCGGAGGCTCCGGACAGTATAGGACTTCGGTTTGTGATGCAACCTTATCCAGCCTCCTTTGGCCTTACATGCAGTTTCTGTTCGTCAGGCCACGCCTTTGCCGCCGACTTCCTTCATCCCGATAGCTATCGGGACACCTCGCGATGGACACCCTTGTCTTAAGTTAACACTCCCTACTGCAAAGCGTGTTCGGGACTTTCACCCTAGAGTTATCGCCCATGCCGGGCACACAACAAGAAACACCTGAGAAATCAGGCATTCGTTTATTGTCACCAGACTTTTTACACCTTACCAAATCAAAGCCTCCTCCTTGGTTCTTCTTTCATTGGGTCTGAACAGGTTGAGGGCCAAAGTAAATTCATGGACCCCGCCGGGAAGCAGGTAGCTGTTGGCCATCGCAAATTCGTAGACATAGCCCAGTCTCAGTTTGCCCGCAAGAAAGCCAATCTGTGCATTCGTAGCATAGTCCAGTCGGTGTCCTACTCCGATCCAAAGTCGGTCCATCATAAGGACTTTCAGGTTGAGCTCCAGCACATCCGGGAGATCTTTTCGGGATCGGTAAAATCCGTTGGCAGCCACCGCAATGTTCTCGTTTAAGGCCTCCCGATAGCCCGCCTGAATCATTTGCTCGGCCGGATAGCCTTCCATAAACTCATCTCCATTCTGGATATTGCCCCCGTTTACCCGGTGGATGCCGTAGGAGATGTAATAGTTGGCATGGGTCAGAGCCATGCCGATGTTGAAGTCGATCACGTTCATGTTGCTGAAGGTGCCGATGTATTGGCCTATCGTGGGATCATTGGCCTCCTCGGTCGTCAGGGCATTGCCGTCAAGTCTTACGCTTTGGTAGCTCACTCCGGTGCCCAAGCGTAGGTTGTGATTTTCAGTAAGGCGGACTCTGGCGGCGTAGTTGACCGTGAGTTCGTTCTCCCGAAAAGCGCCATAGTTGTCCTGAAGCAGGTTGACCGAGAGGGCATTCTTGCCCAACAGCGCCGGATCCTCCTCTCCTGCCAGTTCCCCGAAATCCAATTCCGCGGACAAAAAGTAGGTCTTCGGAGCCCCTTCTATCCCACCCCACTGATTGCGGACAAAGCCTCTAACCACGCTTCCTTCATAGCCTGTCAAAGCCGGGTTGAAGTAGCCCTGAAAGTGGGAAAACTGGGAAACAAACTTGCGGGTTTGGGCTTGGAGGTTTGTTCCAAGTCCAAAGAGTAAAAAGATTAGGCCGAGTGTAGTGTAATGTATAAATCGGTTCATGATGATGTCAGTTTGTGATGGAAAAATGGGAGATCGAAAGAATTCAGATCTCCCCTCTTTTTTTATTTCTTGAGTAGGTTGAGGACTCCTCTTCTTACTTCTCCTGTTTCTCTGGATTCCAAAATCCAGAAGTAAGCACCAACAGGAAGTTCTTTTCCTTCAAAGGTACCATCCCATCGTTCGGCTGGACTTTCGGTATAGAATACCCGCTGTCCACTGCGGTCAAATACCTGAACTCTTCCCCCTCGGAAATATTTCAGGTCAGGGACACCCCAAGTATCATTGACACCGTCTCCGTTTGGTGAGAAGGTATTGAATATCTCAATGTCTTCGATATCCTTACGGTCTCTGGTAATGATGAAGGACTTTTCGATTACATTTCCATCCCGGTCAGTGACCCGAACTACAATTGTAAACTCAGTCACCCCCGCCGCTTCATCCGCGCTGCTCCAAAACAGGATGTCGGAGTTGATCTCGAAATAGCCATTGTCAGCTGCTCCAGGCACTAATTCAACAGCATGAATATCATCAAATTCATCAATGACCGTGAAGAACCCAATGTCCTGGAAGAACACGTTTGAATTCGGTACAAATTGATTGTTGGAAAGAATGATATCCGTTGGTGCCGGTTTTGGCAGCACAATGACCTGCAAGACTGCTTTCTGACCGGATGGATTGAGCACACCTGCCGGAAGATTTACTGTTCCAAAAATGGTGTAAGTACCGCGCTTGAACACATTAAGCGTGGATCTGTCCCAAACGACTTCATAGGTTAGAATTTGACCGTCCTGCGTCAGCACATCGACCTGATTTGGTAAGACAGGTTCTACAGACCAAGGAGTAGTGATATCCCCACCAGTTAGGAATTCAGCCAGTTGCGCTGGAATAATCTCCAGCTCACTGCCTACAAAATCAAGCTGGTAATTGATTCCCGCATCTAGCGTTCCAAGACTGATTTCGTAGATACCCACATTCTCTCCCGGTGTTCGGGTCAAGGTACCAGTCAGGATCGCTTCGGTATCCGAAAGTTTGAATCCGCTTGTTGTAAAGGTCAATGCAGGATCCAAGTTGCCAAAGATCTTACTCTTAGCGTCCGCTATAATCTTCAGCACTGCAAAATTGACTGTTAATGTACCATTCACCAAGGTGATTGTATAATTCTGATCCGATCCTCCGCTTAGCGTGATTGGATAAGTGCCCACATTCGAGCTTGCAGTCGCAGAAGTTGCGATGGCAGGCTCGTTCTCAACCCGCGTATCTCCATTCACGAGGCCAGCATAGCTGAAGGTCAAGACTGGATTTGCTTCACCATAAATTTTCTGCTTGTCTGCTGCTGTGATGGTCAAGGCCTTTTGCCCTATAGTCAAGGTTCCATTGACCAAGGTGATGGCATAGTTCTGATCTGATCCTCCGCTTAGCGTGATTGGGTACGTGCCCACATTCGAGCTGGCCGTTGCAGTCGTGCTGATGCTTGGTTCAGTAGTCACTTTCGTATCACCATTCACCAAACCTGTATAACTGAAGGTCAAGGTTGGGTTTGCTTCACCATAGATCTTTTGCTTATCATCTGCAGTGATCGTCACCGCTTTTTGACCAACTGTCAAAGTACCGTTGACCAAGGTGATCGCATAGTTCGGATCTGATCCTCCGCTTAAGGTGATTGGATAAGCGCCCACATTCGAACTTGCAGTCGCAGAAGTTGCGATGGCAGGCTCGTTCTCAACCCGCGTATCTTCATTCACGAGGCCAGCATAGCTAAAAGTCAACGGTGGATTTGCTTCTCCATAGATCTTCTGCTTGTCATCTGCTGTGATCGTTAAACTAGCTGGAGTAACGCTCAAGGTTCCATTTACCAAATTGAATGCATAGTTTGGATCTGATCCTCCACTTAAGGTGATTTCATAACTTCCTACCGGGGAGCTTATCGTAGCTTCAGTAGTGATGGTCGGTTCGGTCTGGATTTGAGTGTCACCTTCCAGTAAGCCGGTATAACTGAAGGTTAAGACTGGATTGGCCTGGCCGTATACTTTGCTTTGATCGGCTGCCGTGATGGTGACTGTTTTTTGTCCAATCGTTAGGGTTCCATTTACCCGTGAGATCGAATAGTTGGGATCCGAACCTCCGGTCACCGTGATCGGATAGCTTCCCACTGGAGAGCTTGCCGTAGCAGTGGTAGCAAGACTTGGTTCAACCGCAGCTCCTGTATCTCCATTAACAAGACCATCATACGTGAAGGTCAAGGCTGGATTTGCTTCTCCATAAATTTTGCTTTGGTCATCTGCCGTAATGGTTAGGCTAGCAGGAGTAACGCTCAAAGTACCATTTACCCGAGTGATCGCATAGTTCGGATCTGAACCTCCAGTCAGTGTAATCTCATAAGTCCCCACATTGGAACTTGACGTAGCTGAGGTTGTAATGCTTGGTTCGACAGCAACTTCAGTATCTCCATTCACAAAGCCGGCATAGCTAAAGGTCAACGGTGGATTTGCTTCTCCATAGATCTTCTGCTTGTCATCTGCTGTGATCGTTAAACTAGCTGGAGTAACGCTCAAGGTGCCATTTACCAAATTGAATGCATAGTTTGGATCTGATCCTCCACTTAAGGTGATTTCATAACTTCCTACCGGGGAGCTTATCGTAGCTTCAGTAGTGATGGTCGGTTCGGTCTGGATTTGAGTGTCACCTTCCTGTAAGCCGGTATAACTGAAGGTTAAGACTGGATTGGCCTGGCCGTATACTTTGCTTTGGTCGGAAGCGGTTATCGTTACAGTTTTTTGTCCAATGGTCAGGGTTCCGTTTACCCGTAAGATCGAATAGTTGGGATCCGAACCTCCGTCCACGGTAATTGGATAATCACCTGCTGGAGAGGTTTCAGTAGCCGTTGTACTAAGAGTTGGTGCAGTCTGGATTTGCGTATCTCCATTAACTAAACCGTCATAGGTGAAGGTCAAAGGAGGATTAGCCGCACCAAAGATTTTCTGTTTATTATCTGCTATTAGCCTTAGCGGTGCAGGTGTAATCAGGAAGGGAGTAGTACTGATCAACTGCAGGTTGTAATTGTCTCCCGCGCTCAGCGATCCGAGGTTAAACGGATAGGTTCCTACATTCTCTCCTGCGGTTCGCCCAAGTACTCCTCCAAGGATTTCTTCCGTATCATTTCGCTTAAAGCCTGTAGGGGTATAAACTAAATCAGGGTCTTCCTCACCATATACTTTGTCAAACCGGCCCACCTCAATCGAGAGTGTAGCCGGAGTAATCGTAAAGACTTCAGGGTTAAGCACTAATTCATAATTCGGGCCTGCGTCCAAGTCACCTAATTCATAGAAATAAGTACCTGCGTTTTCCCCTGCTATCCTTGATAAGTCTCCGTCCAAAATGGAGATATTATCACCGTTTTTAAAGCCTTCAACCGTATAGGAATAAGCAACTGGATCGTCGTTTCCATATTCCTTATTTTGGCCTGGTAGCGGAGTAATAATGAGTTCAGTCGCGACATCATTGTCAGTGATCGTTATTGTCGCTGCACTTGGTGTACCAATAGTCACGAGGTCATTGTCAGTCCCCGTCAAGGTTAAAATGATCGTCTCCTCACCTTCTACATTAAAGTCATCGATTATCGAAACCGGCAGGAGAACACTAGGTGTATTTCCTGGAAAATCGAAGGAAGTTCCTAAGGCTTGGTAATCTGAACCCGGGTTAGCAGTACCTTCCACTTGGATGGTAACTGTGGTATTTGCAGCAAACAGATTATCTGTCACAATCTCAAATTCCCCGTTTGCTAAGTTATTTTCTCCTGCTTGTGTCTTCACGGAAATAGTCAATACTGCCGGTAAGCGTTTTTCTACTGTATCGCTTACTTCTTCTCCTTCATTGCCTGAAGCTTCCGTTATGGTGACTGTCAGGGTTAAGATTCCATCAGGAAGACTACTTACATTGACCCCATCGATGAGTTGATTGTTCCTTGTGACTTCACCGGTTCCGGTAACGGGTGTTCCTCCTACACTGCTACTGATCGAGAATGAGTAATCCGAACCTAGATATCCATCTTTGAGGTTGAAACTAAAATTGTTCTGGTTTATTCCATTTATTCTATCAGGAACGATGGAAACCGAATAGCCCGTAGGGATTACTGTATCCACAAGGTAATTATTGGATTCCGTTGTTCCGGATCCAGTATTACCGGCTAAATCCTGGTAACCCGTATTGTCTAGTGTGATCAAGTTGCTGGCATCTTCTACTCCCGAATCAGGAGTTAGCGTTGCCGTCCAGGTTATTCCTCCATCACCAGATTCCAAATCTGAAAGAATTCCGTTTGCGACACTAAAATCATCCAGCATCAATCCCGTCACAGCTTCTGTAAAAGTGATCGAAACCAGACTCTTCTCTCCAGATGCCAAATCCGTATCAGCCACTACTAGCGTAGCAGTCGGACGCCGGGTATCGACCTCATAATTAAAGGTTTCTATGGTTCCAGTTCCGGCGTTTCCGGCCAGGTCGGTATATCCTGCATTTTCAAGAATGATCACATTGGTCGCATCTTGTACATTGCCGGTTGGAGTAAAAGTTACCGTCCAAGTTTCTCCTCCATCTGCGGAGGTCAAACCTGAAAGGCTTCCATTCGCAACCGTAAAATCAGCAGTTTCGAGACCCGAAACTCGTTCACTGAATGCCACTGTAAGGGTTGCCGTCTGACCTATAGCAAGCGAATTGTCACTCAAACTCAAACTTTCCACAAAAGGCCTTACCCCATCTACTAGCACCTGACTGGTGCTAACTATACTATTGAGAGTAAGGTTTGCATTGTTTTCTGCCACATCTTGGATGGTTCCAGTATTCAGGGACAAAGTCTCTACAGTGATTCCATTGAGATCCAAGTCGCCGCTTTGTACAGTATACCTGAAAACCAAAACATTGGAACCTGAACCGGATAGATAACTTGCCTGAGCTGTACTTGCCCCAATTGTAAGACTTAATTGTGGAATACCTGAGACTACCACAGCTTCCGAGAAGCTTACAGCGAAATCCAAGTTCTGGTCTATAGCATATACCCCATTTGCTGGCACAGAAACACCGGATATCACCGGACTTGATGTATCGATTATCAGATTTTTTTGACCGGAAAGCGAATTGGCCGAACCTACAGCAGGCAGCTGCAAAATTGCAGGATCATTGGTGCTATTCTCAATCACGGCACCGTTCAAAATCAATGCATTGATACTTGCATAATCCAAGTCCTCGGAAGCATCACCCGCTTGAACGGTGTAACTGAAATTCAACGTAGTAGTGCCCGATCCGCTGACATAGCTTGCCGCTCTATCCACACTGCCTGTTTCCAGAGTCAGGGTAGGCAGTCCTCCTGTCGAATTTACAATCACAGGCTGATCAAAAATCACCTGAATGGATATCTCATCCCCTGCTTTGTAAAGCCCATTTGCAGTACTGCTGGTCACGCTGGTCACCACCGGATTGATGGAATTTACGGTGATTTCAATTATATCAGTATCTGTTTTGGTACCTCCTGATCCTGAGAATCCCTGATCGTCGCTGATGATCGTTAACGTTGCAGACCCACTATATCCCTGAATCGGATTGAATGTCATTCCACTCAGCGCCGAATTAATAGCTGTGATTGTTCCGGCAAAATCTATGGAGGCGTCATTGACTCCCGTTCCTGTGTTGAATGATAAACCCGTAGTTCCTGATAGCGTTATCAGGCCATTGGTAGCTGTCAAGGATATTTTAATAATTGCTCCGCCCGCATCCACATCACTGACACTAATCAGGTTACCATTACCACTAGAAAAAACCAACGCAACATCCTGATCGGTTTGCTGATTACCAGGCACTGAATTGACCGGAGCATCATTCACTGCTGTCACTTCAATGGTCACAGTTGCCTGGTCAGTTTGCACACCTCCAGATCCCGTATTTCCATTATCACTGATGTTGATAGCCAAGGTCACATCGGAGGTCGAGTTCAGTGCAGTGGTAAATTTCAAATTACCTGCCGAAATAAATGTATTGATATCGTTGATAGCACCAGAAAGTGTCAGCTCACTTGAAGAACCCCCCACCGTCACTCCTCCTCCACTCGTGGCAGACAGCGTGCCCGTGGCTACGCTAAATGTCGCAGTCACCTCATTTGTTCCTGCATCTACATCACTAAAAGAGATGGCAGTTAATGCTCGAGGTTCATCTTCAAATACTGCTATGGTCAATGGGGCTGTGACCGTTGGTGCCTCATTTATATTGGTGACATTGATTGTAAATTGACGCTCGAAAAATAGACCTCCTTGGTCTGTGGTTCTAATTCTGACAGTGTAGCTATTTTTTACTTCAAAATTGGGACTGTTTGTAATTCTTAATTCGGCTCCACTAATGCTAAAGCTTGCATTATCAGCATCTCCTGTTCCAGCTACCAACGTGTAGGTAAAGGTGTTGCCGGCATCCGGATCGGTTGTGGTTAATGTTCCAACCGTTGAATTGGCTGCAACGTTTTCATTGATGCTTGTTGGTGATAAGGTAAGATCTGTAGGAACTTCGTTTACGTTGTTGATGGTAATGGTAAACGCTTCTTCATAAAATAAACCTCCTTGGTCTGTGGTTCTAATTCTGACAGTGTAGCTATTTTTTACTTCAAAATTGGGACTGTTTGTAATTCTTAATTCGGCTCCACTAATGCTAAAGCTTGCATTATCAGCATCCCCTGTTCCGGCTACCAACGTGTAGGTAAAGGTGTTGCCGGCATCCGGATCGGTTGTGGTTAATGTTCCAACCGTTGAATTGGCTGCAACGTTTTCATTGATGCTTGTTGGTGATAAGGTAAGATCTGTGGGAGCTTCGTTTACGTTGTTGATGGTAATGGTAAACGCTTCTTCATAAAATAAACCGCCCTGGTCTGTAGTTCTGATTCTTACTGAGTAGCTATTTTTTATCTCAAAGTTTGGCGTGTTGGTAATTATCAAATTTGCTCCGCTGATACTAAAGCTTGCATTATCAGCATCCCCTGTTCCGGCTACCAACGTGTAGGTAAAGGTGTTGCCGGCATCCGGATCGGTGGTGGTAAAAGATCCCACTGTTGAATTGGCTGCAACGTTTTCATTGATGCTTGTTGGTGATAAGGTAAGATCTGTGGGAGCAGCATTCACAGGTCCTGTAAATACTGAACCATAAGTGAAGTTATCTATGGCAACATAAATGTCTTGAGCCTCTATTCGAATTTCATCTACATCATAAAAATCAGGATCACTTACGTAGTCTTTTACCCCGTTAAAGTTAATTGGTTTAGCTGATCCGACAGGAGCCCCATTCTTATACCCTCTAATAGTGCCACTTAAGCTAGAACCGTCACCTCTTTCTTGAATATAAATACTTCTAAATTGAAATTCTCCCCCACCATCCTTGGTGATTATCCATTTTTTAAGCCCCCCTGGAAGCTGATTGCCATCAACCAAAGCAGTTGATCCGTTAAACTGAGCAAATCCAATGCTGTAAGTTGTAGACAAATCTGTAGCAAAGGTAAACCCATCTACTGATACAGACTGGACGCCTTCAATAGGAATAGTTGGGGGTGCCTCAAAATCAATAATCGTTTGAGCCAAAACCGGCTGAAGGAAACTTGACCATAAAAATGGTATTAAAAAGATTGGAAGAAGTAGAGGTTTTTTCATCGAATTGTGAGTGAACGAAATTCAAATAATGAAGAAAAATCCTTGGGTCCAGTTTTACCTAGTCCCAAGGGATTTCTGATTTAAGGTCTAGGGGGGTAAATTCCTTCCATGCAGATGATGTAATTCATACCAAGGTATGGCTGTATGTTATTGTGGCCTTGGTTTCCACCTGCCGGCAAAATAGCAGTGGAATCAGGAGAAGCAATTCCCGATGGAGCATCTGCATAAGCATTGACTGGAAAAGGGGTACCTGACCGATCTACCTGGGCCTGAATCGCACCGGGAACTTTGCCTATTGGATTATTGGTTGTACCCAAATTGGCACTTACTTTAACCTGTGCTACGTGAATATGCGCCGGCATTTCAGTCTGATTTAAGGTGACATTTTCTACTCCTCCCATTTGACCTCTCTGATAATTTGAAAGACCGGGACCTTAACCGGTATCAACAGGTACCCGACTTCTGAGATAGTGCGAAAGTGGTGGTTCCATTTCCTCCTTAGGTGGTTCCCAGCAAGCTGAAAACAGCAGTATACTGCGAAATTGGTAGGATTTGTCCCTGACAAAACATCCATCCTTTCGGAGCAAAATCTCCTGCGAATAATTTAACAATTCCAATGTTTTCATTCATGGTATTAAATTTAAAGGTTAAAAGTTAGAAATAAATATTAAATAGTTAAAATAAATTTTTACTGTCGTCCGAGAACGCGAGCGTCAAAAATAATTTAATCTTGGAATAGTACCAAAATGAAAGATGGGAAGCTTTTTGGAGCTGTCCCATCTTTTTTCTATTGTTGTTTCGACCAAGAAATAACAATATGAAGCAAAGTAAGCATATTTTTTTGTCCGGCCATCCGATTATTGCCCAGCTTTTATCGCTGATCCCGATGGAAGTTTTTAATGAGGTTGTAGAGCAGCAAAACGCAGACAGGTATTACAAGAAACTCAAGTCGATCGATCATTTTATCTGCATGTTCTATGCGGTTTTGACCCGCAACGGTAGTCTGAGAGAAGTCTGCAAAAACA
>NZ_FNVR01000037.1 GCF_900108085.1 Algoriphagus boritolerans DSM 17298 = JCM 18970 | reverse complement strand
CCTAAGACTGTGGGATGGTTATGGGCTTGGTAGTGACCGGTAGGAAAATCACTAACCACGGAGTGGGAATGTTGAATTAGGAATGATGAATGTTGAATGATGAATGATGAATGATGAATGATGAATTAGGACATTAACCCAATAACTTCCGAACGGCTTCTTTCATCACCTCAAAATTGCGGGAAATGGTGTAGCGCTGCTGAACGAGCTCAAAACCCTCATCACCCAGTTGTTTTCTCAGCGAAGAATCTTGGATCAATTCTCCCAGGTAGTACTCCCACTCTTTTCGATCCCTTGCCAAAAAACCGTTTTTTCCGTGGCTCACCACTTCCACATTCATTCCAACCGGAGAAGCCACCACGGGCAAGCCGCAGGCCATGTACTGGATCAACTTGTAGGCACACTTGCCCCGCTCCCATTTATTGTCGGGAAGGGGCATTATTCCGATATCCATCATCAGGATGGCCTCTACTTCGCCGGCCTCAGACCAGGAAATCCATTTTGTAGGAAAATCAAAATCTACAGGTTTTGCCGGTTCGGCATTGACAATCAACACTTCTATCTCAAATTTCTCTGCCAACCTTTTGAATAATGGCTTGAGCTTCAGCAAGTATTTCAAGGTCGTGGGTGACCCTATCCAACCGATGGTCACCGGCTTAGAATCCTGGGCATGGGCCTTTTTGCGGTAGCGGGTCGGCTGAATCACGGTAGGAAGCAGGGTTACGCTTTTCGCACCTGCCAGAATGGCCCGGTCCTGCAGGTAAGTATTTCCAGCAAAAACCATCCTGGAATGACGCATCACCCAATCGATCTTATCTCCCATCCAGGTACGAACCAGCCAATTTGGACTTTGATCGTAATTATGAAAAACGGCATCGTCATAGTCCACCACATAGCCCTTTCCGGACTTCTCCAGAATCCATTCCGCATAGGAAGGCAGGAAGGGAAAGGCTTCCTTTTCGATCCAGATCAACTCATATCGAAAGGCCGTAAGCAAAACACCCAACCTCCGAAAATAGCATCCCACTACATTCAAAATATTGGGTTTGCGATGCGCATACACCGCATTGAGGTACGCATCATTAAAAAAAGGGGACAGGGTCACCTCATAGCCGGCCTCTTTCCAGAGCGGTAAAAACTGATAGGTTCTCAGTCTGCTGCTCGCTCCCATTCGGGGGTATTTGGGGAGGAAGAGGGTTTTGGGCATTTCGGGATTGAGGGATGGGAGATTGAGGGATTGAGAGATTGAGGGATGAGAGATTGAGGGATTGAGGGATGAGAGATTGAGGGATGAGAGATGAGAGATTGAGAGATGAGAGATTGAGAGATGAGAGATTGAGAGATTAAGAGATTGGGGATTGAGGGATTACGTCTTCTTTAGGGATTTGATGTATTCTTGTTTTAAATAATATATAAATCCATTCAATACTCTAATGGCCTCTAATACTTGGGATTTCAGGTCAGAAAAAAGGTCTTTGGAGATGTATTTATCGTCTCTGGCTTCAATGAGGTGATCGAGGATTTCAGCCAAAGACCCTCGCGAATTGTAGTAAAATTTATTGGAATCCAAATAATGGAAACGCCCCCACCCTTCGGCAATGTTTGCAGTAGCTGATCTGGATGCTCTAAGAATTTGAGACTTTAGTTCAAACTGCTCGTATTTAGGCAATTTACAGATGACTTCCTCTTTGATTCTTCTCTTCAACTGATACGCCTTTTGCCAACAAATCAATTCTTCAAAACTGTCTGACTTTTCCATAGTTTTAAAAATTAATTAGGTTATGGATTGGGAGATGAGGGATTAAGAGATGAGAGATTAAGGGATTATGAAATGAGAGATTAAGAGATGAGAGATTAAGGGATGAGAGATTAAGGGATTATGAGATGAGAGATTAAGGGATTATCAGATGAGAGATTAAGGAATTAAGAGATGAGAGATTAAGGGATTATGAGATGAGAGATTAAGGGATTATGAGATGAGAGATTAAGGAATTAAGAGATGAGAGATTAAGGGATTAAGAGATGAGAGATTAAGGTCCCTTTCCCCTAGTCTCCTCTCTATTCTCTAGTTTCTAGTCTCTTATATCTATTCACTATTCACTAATCTCTTATCTCTGTTCTCTTATATCTATTCTCTATTCACTATTCTCTATTTTCTAGTCTCTTATCTCTGTTCCCAGCCCTGCAACCTGGCCCCAAGCTAAAAATGTCCCCCGGACATTTTCTTTACGCTTGGTCCTCCCTGTTACCTAATCTCTATTCTCTACTCTCTATTCTCTATTCCCTTATTTCCCTTTCCCTAATCTACTTGATTTTATAAACATGAATATCCCACGCGGAGGCTGGATGCTCGAATTTCTTCATAAAATCAAGGTTATCCTCATCCACCACAGGATCTGTCGATAGCATATAAAGGCAGCCCATTTCCTTCATTTTTTCATAGTTGTATTTGGGATGATCAATGATTTGGGTCTCTAGCCACTTCATCCGCATAAAATCATCCTTATGAATTTGATTGAACAGGTAGGCCTTATTTCCCCATCCTTTAAAGTGCCAATAAAGCCAATTTTCCCGGTCATCTTCTCCTAATTCATCTTTGATAATTTCGAAAAATTCATCTTTGTAGGCGAGTGAATAGTTGCCCGTATAGCCATCTATGGCATTCAAATTATTGTAGGAAGTGATTGCCGGATGAAAACCGAGGCTTGCGAGCTTGTATCCGCTTGGTGATTTTTCATCAAGAAAGCTCTTAATCAATTTAAACTGATCGACGGCATAAAACTCCCGATAAGTGGGGTATTTTTCGCCTACTCCCAGCAGGGGTTTAAGTACATAATTCTTTGCATTGTTGTCCAGTACCAATAGCTGATAGCCCAAAATCGTCAGCACCAGTGTCCAAGCCAGAAACTTTAATCTGGGCAGGCTAAACATATCATTCAGGATGAAACTACTTGCGAAAATCATTACCGGATAAATCAGAAAATAAAAGCGCTCAAAACTAAATTCTTTCATATTAAGTAAAAGCGGCACCCGTTCCACCAAGGGAATATAGGTAACTAATGCTGCCAGAAGGGCTATAGCATTTACACCTAAAAACAGCCAAAGTATGGGTCTGAAAACATTGCTTTTATTCCTTAAAAAGGTTGACCCTATCAAAAAGCCAGCAATGATCAGGTAAAAGAAGGGCGCTATGAAAGCAGCATGGGTATTTCCGAAAAAAAGGATTTCTGCCACTTTAGCCGGGATATCGTCATGATACCGTACAAAACTGTATATATCATATTCTACTCTGTGAGGGATAAACCAATTCCGCTGAAAAAAATAAACCAGCAGCAGACGGTAGCTAAAAACAGCATAGCAAAGACAGAGTCCTGCCAGGGCCCCCCAAAAGGGAAAATTGATTTTCTTTTCTTTTAGCAAATGATAAAGTCCACCTATTGAAAGGAAAACAATCACAAAAACCCCATTAAGATGGAGAATGGAATAAAAGCAGTAAAAGAAAATCAGGAAGCCATGGACAAGCTTAAACTTCTCCCCTTGACTTATTCGGTAAAAAATCAAAAATACGGTAGGTAAGAAGGCTAATCCAATACCGGCTTCCGGCCAAAACGGAATACTTGCCCACATTAGCGAAAACAGTGCTATACGACTATCTGGCTTTTTTTGTAAAAAATGGTCAAGTAAATGGTATCCCGAGCAATAGGCTAGGACATGAATGAGAAGCTTATTCAGTAGGACCGCCTGAAACGGTTCAAAGAAAAAGAATAGCCAGGTCTTGAGGAAAAACGCTGAAGCAAAAGAAGCTCTGGGCAGGTAATCCAACATACCTGGTATTGTGTAATCATTGGATTTCCAAAGTCCATTGTTATCAATAAGCAGTTTGTACCAAGGAATGACCAACTCAGTATAGTCCTGTGCATACCATACGCTGTCCTGCCCCATGATGATGTAGTGGGAAAAGAAGATTATCAGAAGCCCGAGTCCTATCCAAAAATCCCTTGAAAGAAAGAATTTACCCATCTTATATTTTAAGCCCTACTCTTGCCTTAGGGATTGGATAACAGGATTTAGGGAACAGTTAACCGGGAAAAGGTCTTGAGTGAACAGGCAAGGGGTTTTAGGGAACAGTTAACAGGGAAAAGTTTCCTAGTCTCCTCTATTCTCTAGTTTCTAGTCTCTTTTATCTATTCCCTATTTTCTATTCACTAATCTCTTATCTCTGCTCTCTTATATCTATTCTCTATTCACTAATCTCTAATCTCTGTCCCCTCATCTCTGTTCTCTTATATCTATTCCCAATTCCCTATTCTCTATTTTCTAGTCTCTTATCTCTGTTCCCAGCCCTGCAACCTGGCCCCAAGCTAAAACTGTCCCCCATACATTTTCTTTACGCTTGTTCCTCCCTGTTCCCTAATCTCTATTCACTGTCTTTTATCTCTTTCACGTCCTGATCCCTGTTCTCTAATCTCTACTCTCTGATCTCTATTCCCTGTTACCTAATCCCTAATCTCTATTCCCTTACTCTCGAATTCTCTGATTTCCCGACGGCCACCTTCTTCGCCTTAATCTCCTCCCGCTGCTGGTAGTACTTGATTTTTTCCTGTAACTTCTGAATGCGGAGCTTTTTGTTGTAAGCAATTAAAAAAAACACAAACAGCACAAAGTAAATCATGGTCATATTTTTCATGCGCATGATAATACCTAAATTACTAAGTGAACTTGCAAAGGCGATGGTAATCGGAACAAATGCAATTATACCTGCTTTTATGAATACTGGCATATCCCGAAGTGCTTCAGGAGTCCAGTTTCTAACAATAAAGAAAGTGAGGTATAGGTATAAAATATTCTCAAAACCACTTAAGAATGCTATGATATTATGGGCATCTATGAACAAGGGGCGGTACATATAGGTAAAAATTTTCATCAGTAAATTGTATCCTGAAGTATCAACAGACGACTTTGCTACACTTAAATATGCGGATTTTTTTGTCGCTAATGCATCTAACGTATCTATTGAAAAATCTTCTATCTCTAAGAATTCTAGCGCACCAACCGAAAGATATAGAGAGCCTGAAACTGCTAAAATTAAAAGTCCTACTTTATATGCTGCTTTAATTTCAGTACCCAATAAGATTGCTAATGTTGCAGCCATCAAAATACTCAAACCCATGTGGGGTCTCGCCATATAAACGAAAAATAAAGCAAATAATCCTTGCCACCATCGTAGCCTATAGTTCTGCACAGCGTACATAAACCATGCTATTCCCCAGAAACAAATCGTATCTTTTCCTACACCTGCTGTCCAAAAATGAAAGTTAGGGAAAAAGAAGATAGTAGGGAAAAGTGGTATTTGGAGCACTTTGTAATTAGTGGGAAAGAGCTCCGCTACCATTACAAAAAGATAGCGCATTCCTATAAAACCCAAAAAGCCATATAGGATATTCCCGGTGATATATTCCAATCCCAATACCTTGCTGGGATAAAAATTCATCCAAAGAATAAATGTCGTACTGGTTCCAAAAAACTCTCCCATGGATTCGAAATGGACAGGTACTTGCTGCATTAAGTACTTCCAATAACCATAAGAATCACCCCCTAAGTTTAATATATAAACAGTAAATACAACACTAAAAAATAAATGATAGGCTAAAAGTAGATTGAGTTTATTTGCATATTTATAAGGAAGCCCATGTTTGGCCACAATAGTCAAATTGGAATTGACCAAGGCTGCTATACAAATCCCTATGACTAGAACATCTAATACCACGCTATAAATTAAATAATAAAGTCATCTTAAAATAAACATTTTACATTCTATTTATTTAAGCAATTTTAATTTTGGTGCAGCTTGGTGTAAAAAGCTAACAACTCCTCAATATATTTCTCTACTGAAAACCGTCTTTGCACATCCTGCTTCCCTCTATCTCCTAAAGCAATTCTCTCTTCCTTGTTCATATCCAAAAACAACTGCATTTTTTCTTGCATGTCCTCCAAACTATAAGGGTCTATCAAATAGCCGGTATTCTCTTTGATAATTTCAGAAGGGCCACCAACTTTGGTAGCAATGCTAGGAAGCCCAAGCTGCATTGCCTCTGCCAAAGACAGGGAAAAACCCTCTGAAAAAGAAGGCAGAATAAAAGCATCAGCTGCCATCAAAAATGGGTTGACATTCGTTTGAAAACCTAAAAATTTGATTTGCTTCTCAACATTCAATGCTTTGGCAAGCCCCATCAATTTTTCTTTATCAGGGCCTTCCCCAATAATCCACATTTGAATATCTCTTTGTGGATTTGATTCAACAAGTTTGGCTATGGTTCTGATCAATCCATCTAGGTTTTTTACCGCTACCAATCGGCAAGTAGTCACAAAACAAAAGCCCAGTGCTGCCCTATTTGCGTTCAGTTCATTTAGTATAGGATTGATTTGCACTTGCTCATCTGCATTCAAGTCCAGCTTCGGCTTTCCCATGGGATAATAGATCACCTCAATTTTATCATCTGAGGCTTCTCCCAATTCGATTAATTTGTCTTTCACAGCCTGGGAAATCGCGATGACTTTATGGCTACACTTGTAGGTAAGGTTGAAGATTTTTTTCCAATAGGTATGATGATTTGGAAAACCAACCTCCTCGCCTATCCTTACAGGAACTCTTGCCAACCATGCTGCCCAAAGCCCGTGAAATACGCCCTCTCCATTGGAACAGTGAACCACATCAGGTTTTTCTTTTTTGAAAAGCTTAACCAATTTTCTAATCAATTTCAGATTAGGGATTTGGGGATTTTCGTTCATAACAATCACCCTGAAGCCCATATCGGATAATACCTTGCTGGTCTGACCACCTCTACCCAAGGCCATAAAAATCATATCCTCATTTGGATAGTTCAACATGCCATCGGCTGTCAACTCCATATGTCTTTCTACTCCACCGAAGTTCAGTTCTGTGATTATCCTAAAGATTTTCATTGTCTATTTGGGTATTCTATTTTTTTATTTGATCAGCCACAATTTTCTTTGAGATACATAAATAGTTTGTGGTCTTGAAAACTTCTAAATCCTCTGAATATTCCTCAATCGGAAACAACCCGTCCTTGACAATTCTGTAAATGCGGAATCCTGGTGAAAGCAGATAAAAAAAATCCTGAAAGTATGTCCGAGAATCTATATTACAACCCCCAAATTCAAATTGGATCACATGGATCTTTCCATCATCAAGCATTTGCTTTCCTCCTTTCAAAACAGCCAACTCATGTCCTTCTACATCGAGTTTCAAAAAATCAATCTCTGATATGCCATTTTCCTGACAAAAGGAATCTAAAGTCACGACCGCTACTTGTTCTGCTTCTTTGGTCTCTATTCCAAAGTGATCTAATTTCCGATCGTACAATGACGCCAATCCAGCTCCTTTCTCCGGATAATAAAGTGTCAATTGTGCAGCTGTTTCTCCCAAGGCCTTCTGATGAAGAAAAACCCGATCTTGATTTCCAACTTTCTTCTGCAACATTACAAAAGTATGTTTAGAAGGTTCAAAAGCATGGATGGTGGCCTTTTCTTGAAAAAGCTTTTTGAGCATCGTAGAATAATCCCCTTTGTTTGCTCCTACATCAAATAACATCAGGTGATTCTTACGCGAAAACAAAGATTTCACATGCTCAATCGCAATTCCCTCCCCACTGTCTTCTATATCCCATCCCCCACCCATATTCATTCCTGATAATCCCAAGTGATAGAGATACTGAAAAGTAGTCTGGTATTTCAGTTTCCCCTGATGCCTGCTTAATGCATATTTGAGAATTCGATTCAGTATCTTCATTTAAATGATGATCGCTTGTGGTTGATAAAAGGCTTTTTTGTCTTCATAGATTTTTTGGGCTACTTGGTCATTGTACCATTTTTTGGGTTGGATAATAATTTTATCTGGATTGGGATTTAATCTGGAAGCCCACCAACTGAAGGTGCTATTCGCGATAATTTGATGCTTGCAGGATTTCAAAAGGTCAAACTCCAAATAGTCCTGGTGTTCACATAAATCCTCAGCAAAGACTGCATCGCTTAAAAAATGCATATTGCTTTTGACCCAATCGGGATCATCTGAAAATACATAGAATATGGGATTATTTATCTTGTCTGTGAGTAGCTTGATAGCAGATTCGTAGTATGTGATTGGAGTCAAGCCAAAATATTGATTGTATTGGGTATTGCTAGCGTAATCTCCTCTTCTTATATGAATCCCAACCGAATCTACCGACTTGACTTGTTCTTTGTTTTTTAAATAGAACTTGCTGGTAAACCGTGGCTTTAACTCTAATTCTTGGGAAACATTTTCAACAAAGTCATCAAAATAAGCATTCCAAGTCCAGTAGCCTCTTAGATACAAATTCTTTGAGGATAGTAAATTCAGGAATTCATTCTGTGGTTCTTCAATAAAGTGATGATACAGTTTGATTGCTGAAATTTGATCCAACTTTTTCAAATATGGTTTTGATAAAAAATTGATCACCTTTCTGGGCAGGTGTTTAATCTTAACTTGGAATTTATCCAAAATAAAATCCCGCTCTCTAAATATGCTATAGGTATGAATATCTGACGCGATAAAGGTACCCCTTTCGTCTGCCAATTTTCTTCCATGTACATATTGGAAAATTTGATTGCCTAGTCCTCCTAAAAATTTAACGATGATCAAGACTATTGTAATTTAAATACCTTTACTACTTTTTTATAAAACCAAGGAAACTGATGCCCATGTGACTCATACCAAGAATATGCATCAGCCATCAATCTGGCAAGCCTCAACTGGAATAGAGCATTATTAAAATTAAATTTTCTTTTGGCTAATTCTTTTGTGACATCTTTCAAAATTTGGAATGGTGATCTGTAAATCAATTTATCTTTGGCTTCCTCAAAAACCTCAACATGATATACCGCACAGGAAAAAACCCCAAAAACTAACCGTTTGCAATAAGCTAAAGAGATCTTTTTTTGCTCTGTCAGGTGGTTAATGATTAATTGTGGTGCAGTACCGGCATACTTACCCAATTGGATGGCACAATATACAATCTGACTATCTCCACCTGAAGTCAACCCGCCCCCATTTCTACAAGTTGCGGTCATTTTGTTCTGTTTTACATTTTCCAGATACTTCTGGGCGACTTCTTTCTTTATAGCAAGTCCGGTCCCGGATGGGTACTTTATATTCCAAAATTTGGTGTTATCAAACAGCACTTCATCTTGATTCTTTTCCTGAAACAACCATGAATATAAGACCAACCAATCTGGAATTTTGGTTTCATATTCTACGGTAATCTTTCCAGGTCCCCAGGCCCAAACATGGGGATGCATTTGTATCAACTCCTGCAAGCCAATCAAATAATTGGAATCTATTTCATTGTCATCGTCCAAACACACAAAAAATTCTCCCTTGGTTTTTGAAAAAGCATTGAGAACGGAATAAATTTTTCCTTGTTTCTTTTCTTCCAAAATAGAAAAGGGTATTCTATTAAAATTAGGAAGTATTTCTTCCATCCAATTATTATTGCTGTTGTTATCTGAAATGATATATTCAACAATAGCGTCCCTAGGAATTTTAAGTTTTGAAATACTTTGGAGAATCCTTTTAATAAAATCTTTGTGAGGATTATAAGTGAATAAAATAATACTATACTTAATGGGCATCTATTCGAAAATTAAAATTCACCTCAAAATGATTTATCTTTTTCTTATGGCTTTCCATTTTGGTTATAATATTCAGCATTTTTTGATATTCCTTATGGGTAATGGAAAAGATTGATAAACCTGAATCATCTAGCTTCTGGATTTCCTCCTGTATAAATTCAGAATAATAATCTTGCCAATTTAGACCTATTATTTTTTTTAAACTTGAGTAATAGAATTGAGCTTTTAATGATTTAAATTCAGATTTATTCAAAATTCCTAATTTATAAATCGGGGTAATCAAATTATGAAATTGATTTTTACCGAAACTTTTTGAAGTAATCCTAAGCGTTTCCCATACCGTCTTATTAAAATACTTAATATAACTTGGTGGAATAAGGGTTTGCAATTCTTGAAGAAAGACCAAGAGGGAAGGATAATTTTCAGAAGCATATATCTTACTCATGGTATTGCTATTGTCTTTAATTTCACGCCAATACCAATCAATTGTATCTGCATTGATTTCAATTTTGGAGGCTTTGGTCAACGCTAAAAAATTAAAGGCAACATCTTGTAATCCGCTTAAGCTTTCATTCCATATTATTTGATAATTTTCCAAAAAAGACCTTTTATACATTACACTTTGAGATAACCACGGAGTCATTATTAAAATAAAGAATTTTAAAAAGTCATCTACTGCAAATAAAGGGGTTATAATAATATCTCTATCCAAAAGATCAGTTTCAAATCTTCTTCCATTGGACACCACAAAATCAGAATTATTTCGATTTAAAGAATTTACCCTAGCGTCCAACATATTTAAAGCCATAACATCATCCGAGTCAAACCATTGGATATATTCACCTTTGGATAAGGTGAATGCATAATTTCTACAAGTGTTCCCCCCTTTTGGCAAAGAATCAGGACGTTTGAAGATTTGGATCCTATTATCCCTTTTGACAAAACCATCTAAAATGACCCAAGAGTTATCAGTGCTGTGGTCATCTACAACAATACATTCCCAATTCCTATAAGTTTGAGCAAGGACAGAGTTTAAGGTTTCTGTAAGATAAAATCCTTTATTAAAGTTTGGGATTAGTATGGATATCAAAGGATTCATTTAGGTAATTGTGACCTGTCTTCTTATTTATTTCTATAGATTTTTTTAATTCCGATTGCATTTTAATTAGGTGGAACCTGAACTTTATGAGTTTCAAAACTCTTCGAATTTTAAAATCAAGCATTGAATAAAAAATAAAGGAATCTAGTTCTCTTTTTTGCTTTTTGAATTCTAATTTAAAATCTTTATTAATATCTGCTAGTTTGGGCTTTACAACCCTGTCAAATATTTCCAAATCTTGAAACAAAAAGGGATAAGAGAATTCCTGACTTCTATCATGATAAACAATGCTTTCTGGTACAACCCCAATTTTAAGACCATGATAAAGCACCCTTTGGCAATAATTGTCATCTTCTCCGTAATGAAAAAATATGGGATCAAACCCTCCAATCTTTTTTAAAGTAGAAATAGGAAGCAACCAAGCAGCCGCATTTACAAAAGGAAGTTCATACACCTCCTTTTTGCTACTTTCCAAAAGGATATCTGAAATCAAACCTTTACAATGCATCTCACTGATATAATTTGAAAAATTCAGATCAATTTTTGTCCCATCACCATTTAGATGAATAGGACTTAAAATTCCAAAATCAGTATGGGTTTCAGAAACCTTAATTAAATTTTCGATGGTATCTTCTTTAATAAAAGTATCTTGGTTTAATAAAAACACATAGTCATAATCATTATCTAAAGCATACTTCAAACCAATATTATTAGCTTGACCAAAACCTAAATTAATCTTATTTTGAATTAAAACTATTTCTGGAAATTCTAACTTTATTTTATTAATAGTATTGTCGGAAGATAAATTATCGATAGATAAAACATCAATCAACAATGAAGAATTACTAATAAATTTTAAACAATTGTATATCCAAGTTGAACCATTATATGTAACTACTATAGCTAGAATTTTTTTTATCATACTATCTAAAAAATCTAAAAATTCTCTTTAATCGCTCAGTGGTCTTAATTACTCTTGAATTTTCTACAAGTTCCATTAAACCTTTCAGTCGGTTATTTTCAAAAAACAGTGGCCCCATTTGAAACAAAACCTCCCCTGTTGATAAAAATGATTTTATTAAACTTGTATCATTTTTAAGATCTTCAATCAGACGAGCTCCATTTCCTTTATCATTTAAACTTAAGACCCCAAGGCCATTTGAATGATAAAAACTAATATTGATTGGATATTTGGTAATTATCTCCTTCCAGTATTGATTCACTCCGAAATCATCTCTAAACACACTTATATCATGAAATAAAACAACAGCATCAGACTTTAATTTGGGCAACCATGTTTCAAAATCGTTTTTAACCGCATCATAGGTATGTAAACCATCAATGTGTAATAAGTCAATTGATTGATCTCCAAATTGACTTACAGCGAAATTAAAATCTTCTCTAATTAAATTAGCTATATCACTATAATTAAGTTGGGCATATTTTTTTACATCCTCATAAATCGAATTGGAATAAAAACCAGCATGTTTATCTCCTTCCCAAAGATCAATGGCATAAACTTTTCCATTAATCTTATTAAGTTTCATACTTTGACAAAATGAAAAGAAAGAATTACCTTTGTGAGTTCCTAATTCAACAACAACTTCCGGACGAAGATTTTCAACTAGCCATATAGCAAAAGGAATGTGCCCTACCCATGCTAATGGTTCAAGCATTCTACAAGGAAGATATAATTTATCAAAAGTGAAAAGGTTGATTTGGTCCATATCAGTTAATTTTTTAATGTGGGGTATTCTTTTATAAAACTTATTTTCCATCCAGTTCAAATCTAAAATTTTCAAACCTTGAAATTTATTCTTCCATATTACATATGGTAGTGATATTTGATCCCGACGACTACCCAATACAATCTCCTCCCACCAAGAAGTGCAAAGCTTTTGTACCGCAGATACATTTTTTCTAAAAATAACTGAACATGCTAATAGACCATTATGCGCTGGATAACCTTCCATTTGATATTTCCCTAACTGATTAATAATAATTTCAGGATCGTCTTTTTTTTGCTTGATACAAGCCTCCCCTTCGTCATATAAGCAATTTCTAAAAGGATGTTTTATTAAACTTAATAAAACCTTATCATTATGGATAGCTTCTTCAAATATTGACTCAATAGATACCTTAAATTTAATATTTCCATCAAAATAAATGGATAAATCATGTGGGGGTAATACCAAGTGAGACATTACCTTGTAATAGCGATTTTCTCTAGTTGAATCCTTAAATTTACGCTCGACCAATATCACATCAAAAAAATCGGATTTTACTTTTGGATTATCTGTAAAACATATCATTTTTACATTAATATTCAAATCGGGTGATATTTCAGGAATGATCAATTCGTCATAATCATTGAATATTGCAGTATAATAAATAGTTGACATATTATTAATATTTTTTAGCCCATATTGCAACTTGTAAATCCTGCTGTAATTTTATATGGTCATTAAATAATGGAGCCTTATTAGTATACTCTCCTTCTATATAATATCTAAAATTAGCTTTTTCAAGTGCTGCTAGAAATAATGACAGCTTTTGTGGCCTATTAATAAAAGAGTGATATTCGATAAATAAATTATTGATGTTTAATAGGTTATTTTCAATTTGATCTAAAATATTAATTTCTTCACCTTCAATATCAATTTTTAAAAAATCTATTTCTTCCTTTAAAAAAATATCTAACCTTACTGTATTTACTTCATATTTTTTATGTAAAGCCTTTTCTAAAAATAAGGATCCAGATGCTGCATCATTATCAGTAAATTCCTGTTTGCCTGATTTTGTGGAAACAGCAGCGTTTACCAGGTTTACATTCTCGAATAAATTATTTTCAATATTAAATTTCAAAGCCTTAAAATTCATTTTAGAAGGTTCAAATGCAACTATTTCTGCATTTGGAAAAATTTTCTTCCAATATAAAACAGCCATTCCAATGTTTGATCCACAATCTATTATTTTTGGTCTATTATTTTTCGATTTGAACTTATAGATTTCTTTTTCAAAAATATGGTTATATAGAATAGGAACCATTTTTTCATTTGGAGAAATAATTGTTTTTCCCTCCAAATTAAATGAATAAAAATTAGGAAAATGATCTTTACCTTTTATCTGATTGAAGTTTCCAAAAGGAAATTCATCTTTATTTTCAACTTTTAGAAGTGTTTTTTTTAATTTTTTATATACTTTATTGAATAAATTTAGCATTGATAATAAACTTTTTTTTATAACCTAATTACCAGATTATTTAGATAAAAACTATTGATGAAATTGTTGAACTTCGATTATTTAAAAGCTTATCTAACTCTGAAATTCATCAGTAAAATCGAAATATAGAATTGGTGATGCACCAACAAATTCTTCAGTAACGCAAATTATTTTCAGACAATTTCTTATACCATAAAGGGTAGTACCTCTCTTAATTTTTTCATCTGTTTCGAAAATATGTATTGTTAAACCATATTCACCCGCATTTAATTGAAGCTTTTCTAAATCAATTTTCAAAGAAATTAAATTATTTATATTATAATCATAAAATTTTTTAGTAGTTAATTGAGAAATTAATTTCTGATCTTTGTCTGTTATAAAAAAAATAACTCTGTGTGCTACTTTTTTTGAAATATAATAAGTCAATTTTAATGATAATTTTTCTTTTGGAGATACTCGGATCTCTCCACCTGATATTTTTTTTAAATCTAAAATTAATTTATTTTGTTTAGTTTGGATTTCAAGTTCTTCTACTATTGCATCCATATTACCTTCTGTAGTTGTCAAAGGTCCTTGAAAAACTGAATAATAACTTTCGATAATATCAACTATACTACTGGATTTTTTTTTAAGAATTCCAGTGTGAAGATGTAAACCTTCAGTACATACTTTAGCAATTTGAGGCATTGAATGACTTACAAAAATTACTGCAGAATTTTTTAAAATTTTAAAAATCTCATTATAACATTTAATCTTAAATCCAGCATCTCCAACTGCTAATACCTCATCAACTAATAGAATATCTAGCTCCATTTGGGATGCTACAGCAAAACCTAGGCGAACTTTCATTCCTGAACTATAATTTTGAACAGGAGAATCGATAAAGTCTTCCAGTTCGGAAAAAGCAACTATTTCATCAAACTTACGATCAATCTCGGCTTTAGAAAAACCCAGCACAGCACCGTTATTATAGACATTTTCTCTTCCCGTCAATACGGGATTAAATCCAGCCCCCAATTCTATCAAAGCCCCAACTTTTCCTTTCATTTCTATTCTACCTTCATCAGGACGAATCAGTCCGTTGAGCATTTTGAGAAGCGTGCTTTTCCCAGCACCATTATGGCCGATTAAACCTAAGCATTCTCCACGCCTTACCTTAAAGCTTACATTCTTTACAGCCCAGAATTCGTCTTTCCGAAGCTTATCAGGATTCTTGATTCCTAATACGGAGCGAGAAATATCTCCTAATCCATAATAAAGGCTTCTTTTTAAGCTTTTACAGAACTTTTTAGAAACTCCCTCTACTTTGATCAATACTTCATTTTCCATATTATGAACCGCTCCTTTCGATAATCATGGGCATGGCTACCTTTACAGCCAATAAAGAAAAAACAAATACAATGAAAACTATCCCGCTCCAAATATACATGGGCCCGATTAAGGTGAAATCATACCCACCCAAATTGCTCCGTGTAAATTCTAAGAATGGGGTTACAGGATTATAGTCTTGAAGTAAAGCTAACTTCCCTCCTTCTCTTAAAGGATAAATCACAGGACTCAGATACATTGCAAAAGGTAGAATCAAAGGAAGCCCCTTACCGATATCGTTGTAAAGCAAACCCAAAGGTGATAATAAAAGACCCAAGCTAATGCCAGTCATCAACAAGCCAAAAATCCCGATGAATGCAAAAATCCAATCAAAGGTAGGAGGATAGCCCAATACCCAAAGCAATGGAATCAATGCCAAAAGTTTTAAGAATAAGCTAAATAGTTGATCGTAAATAGATGCTAAAATCAAAGCTTCTCTAGGAAAATTCAACTTGCTCATCATACTCATCGCTCCCTGAAATCTTTGGATAGGTTTGTTCAGTGCCTCAGCAAAAAAACTCCAAAGTATAGTTCCACATAGGGTAAAGGCAGCGTAATTCATGGGAGCACCACTGATATTTACTACATTTTGGCTATTTAAAAAAATCCAGATCCCTGCAATAAAGAAAGGTGGTATAAACAACCAAATAACCCCAAGGAATGATTTTGTGTATCCTGCTTTCAAATCTCTGACAAATAACCTCCACGCAAGTTCCCTTCCTTCTTTGAAACCCATGATGATTTCTCTGAATAATTGAAGAAGAGAATATTTATTTTGAGGAGAGTAAACCTTTACTATCATGTGTTTAAATTATAACCAACTTTTTGCCCATCTTTTTTTATAATGTATGCTGGTATACCCACTACTGTACAATTATCGGGAATATCTTTTAGTACAACAGCATTGGCACCTATTTTTACATTATTTCCGACTTGAATATCTCCTAAAACTTTTGCTCCTGCAGATACTCTAACCTGATCTCCCAAGGTAGGTGTTTTACCTGATTCTGTATAACCTATGGTGACTTGTTGATTGATAAAGCAATCTTTTCCAATTTTTTTGGCAGCAATTATGGTGGCAAATCCGTGTTGGATATATAAGCCTGGCCCTATTTCAGGTGTTGCTAGGAATAAAGTTGAACATTTTCTACACAAAATATTTAAAAGAATGGCTTTTGCACCTATTCTATAATAAAACAAATTCCTAAATTCCGGATAAATATTTAACAGTTGAAAAAATGAATTGGTTAGTTTATAATTTATATTTTTATGCTTACACCAAACCTCAATATCGTATTCTATTACAGCTTTATTTTTATCCATTTTCCAAATCACTAAATGGGGAATACACCTTAAATGGCGTAAAAGTGAGAATATTTTTATCAAAATATTAATCATCTTATAACCGATAAAATCTATTAAAAATTTTTCAATACTAACATTTTATTTCTTATTTTCAATAACATAGAATATGCCAATGGGCTTAAAAATAGAATGAATTCTAATATTCCAAATTTAACTCCCTCCTCCATTAAAAATTTATGATAAAATTTTATATTATTATCATAGGGCTGTCTCACTGCCAATTCATGTGCCGTGTATTTCAAATACCCAATCCTGGAAATTTTGTCAATACTCTTGCTTTTATACTTCTGATAAAAATAGAGACAATCCGCATAGTTCACTTTTTTTAGATGATTATCCTCCCAGTTTACGATTACATCCTTTGATGGGAAAAACGACCAAGGCACCAACTCACCAACTTCTATAAAATAGGCAAAGTCCTCATGAAATCGGATGGCCTCTGGAAATGCTACTTGCTTGGCGATTTCGGATTTAACCAACAAAGTGGATGTCTGGGCAAAACTGTCACCATTGATGGTAAAATCAAAAATACTTTCACCTTTTCTAATGGGTCGGGATTCCCTAAAATATTTACCCTTTTGAACCACTACCCAAGCGCCAGAGTAGATTGCTTTGGCATTTGTCTCTTGGATAAAAGTGTAAGCATTTAGTAAGCGGTCGATTGACCATTCATCATCCGCATCCAAGAAAGCAATGTATAGCCCTGATGAGTTTTCCACCCCGATATTACGACAAGGACTTGGTCCCTTAGTTCTATTTTCAGGACGCTGATCAATCTTGATTCGGCTTTCTGTTACAGCCACATCATTCAAAATCTCCCAAGTTTGATCCGTCGAACCATCATCCACCATCACCAACTCCCAATCCTCAAAACTTTGCTCCCTCACCATTTCAACAGTTTGCCTGATAAACTCAGCACAGTTGAAGGTGGGGATGACGATGGAGAAATAAGGCTTTATTGGAGACACAAGATTTAAGACTGAGTAGGTGAGACCTTTGAGGTTTTTTTTTAAACCTCGAAGGTCTTTTTTTAAACCTCGAAGGTCTTTTTTACTACCTAAATTTATCCAATAATTAAAGAATGTCCTGTTTTGTAGGCCGATTTAAAAGATTTATCATTTCCGGTTTGATAGCCAAGACCTTCGGGGTTTTAAAAACCCCAAAGGACTTTAGAACTTAGGCTTAATCCCCTTTACTCTAAATTCCTCAATCAGATCCAAATACACCTGCTCCTGTTTAGCCGCAAGGGTTTTGATATCGAATTTTTTGACTCCTAAGTCATAGGCTTTTTGGGCCAGTTGTTTGCCAAGTTCAGGGTTTTCTAAAAGTATTTCAGTTTTTTCGACCAGGCTTGGGATATCTCCCCGTTTGCAGATCAGGGCATTTTCTCCGTTAACAAGATTTTCAGTGATAGAGGGAATATTGGTGGAGATAATTGGAAGTTTGCAGACCATAGCTTCAATCACCACACCTGGTGAACCCTCAAAGTGCGTAGGAAACCAAAAGATATCACAGGCTTTTAAGATTTGGGGCATATCCAAACGGGATCCCATAAATTTGATTCTATTACCCTTTTTCATGTGCTTAGCTCTTTCTTGATAATGGGCAAAGTCATAGCCATTTCCAACCACAATCAGGTAGAGGTTAGTATACTTTTCCGCCAGAATTTCAAAAGCTCCAAACATCTCTTCAAAACCCTTGCTCCTGACCACACGGGAATTGGACACCAAAAAAACATCTTCTTCCTGATATTCAGGAACAATAGACTTTTTATCCAAGGGCTTGGCATTATGATAGAAATCCATATCCCGCCCATTCTGCACCACCACCATTCGATCAACGGGAAGGTTTAGATAGCGGCTATTGGGTTCCAGGATACATTCTGCTACGGAAATATATTTATCTGCCCGTTTAGCAGTGAGCATATCTACCATCCTATACAATTCAAGTTTCAGAATTTCCTTCTTACTAAAAAGAGCGTAGCGTTCTTTGCTGTACGTATCATTCAACAAGGAACAGATTAAAGGAATCTTGAATTTGGGTACCGCTAGGCGACAGATAATTTCAGTATTGTAGTGGGTAGCATGGACAGCGTGAGGCTTTTCCTTACGGATCAGAGCATTCAATTTTTGGATGGCTTCACCAATCCCAAAACGTTTTTGGATATCAAAAAACACCAATGGAATAAGGTCTTTCTCAAATTCTTTTTGCAGGCCGTTGGCGGCTTTGTATAATACACAGACAATTGGATCTGTATGCTTTAAGTTTTTCACTACTTCATAAATAGATAGCTCAGCTCCACCTACTGAAATGGTGTCAATCACAAAAAGTACTTTCTTTTTCAAATTAATCTAAGGTTGATTGAGTAAAATAGGTTTGATTTTCCGAAAAGTTTTTAAACTCATTCCAAAATTTTTAAATAATCCAATAAGCTGATATTGATAAGTTAATCTAAAGACTTGGTTTTTCGGCTTCGGTTTTACCAGATAAAGGAGTTGGGTAAAACAAAAATTCCAGACTAAGGATGGAATTTGTTTCATCAGAAACCCCCCATAGCTGCCTGAATCCCTTAAAATAATGTATCGGTATGGTTCCATCAGAGGGAAATTGGAAGCAATACTACTTTTGAGTTTCAATAAATAATTCCACTCTAATCGTTTTTCATCTACGTTATGATAAAATCTTAATTGATCATCATACCATATTTCGTATCCCAGGCATTCAATGGCCAAGCACATTTCAATATCTTCACTACCTGCTAAAGTATTACCCCGCAATCCTTTTGAATTCAAAATAAAATTATCTTTAAAGAGCTGCTGCAAAGCTTGAAACCTAAAAAAACAACCTGCTCCATACAATCCAACTCCTTTTTTTAATGGCCCATTTTTATCAGCCTGTGGACCTATGGCATAAGTTGACTGATACCTTTTAAACCAATCTGGAAGATCTAACTTTTCTGTCATAATCCCTTTACCACCCAAAGCGCCTATTATAGGATTTTTGTCCAAAATATCTACACCGCATGTTAAATAATCCGGAAATAGTTGATTATCATCATCACAAATTAAAACATAGCTAAATTCAACCTTAGCGAATGCTATCCATAAAGCATAACTTTTACCAGGTGTATTACAATACAAGAATTTGACTGGAATGGATTGGCCTTTAAAAAATTCCTTTGCAAATTCAAGTGTTCCATCAGTTGAAGCATTATCGATAAATATCAATTCCCAATTGCCATTACACTCGAGATTTTTTATCGCCTCTAAGGTAATTTGCAATCTTTCTCGACCATTGTATGAGCAACAAATAATAGAAACTCCATTATTCATTCTTCAACAATTTGATTAGTTTAATTTTTGCATTCTTTGATTTTCTAATAAAAAATGACAAATAAGGCCACCAAGTTTGAGATACAGGCAAAGCTTTTGTTGAGAATATTTTCACGAAAAATCTTTTTAACTCCTCTCTATCACAATAAGCATTTAACTTATCATTTATAAAAACTGGCTCATTTACCATCTTTATATACTGTTCATCGTCGTTATCTAATTCAATGATTTTATTTATCATGTTATCTAGAGATGAAAACTCATGATAATTTACAAAACGTGCCGTGTTGAAATCCTCTTGGACATTTGGACTACCCCAATAAATAGGTACAATATCTACAAAAAATGGATGCCATATTTTTTCTGTAATGTAACCAGGATAGCTGGAATTTTCGAAAGCTACAATGAATTTATAATCCTTAATAAATTTCATTTTATCACTAACTCTAAAACCCAGATTGTTATGCACAATCCCTCCTGAATCTACCTGCTTATATTGTGATAACTTTTTGAAAAATTCAATCCTTTCTTTCGCTCTTTCATTTGATGCCAGAAAGCAACAAAATTTTTTATCTTTCAATAATTCCTTATTCAGTTTAGGTTTATTTAATAGGTACTCAGGCTCAAACCCTACACTTGAAGCGTAAAGAGGTAATCGGAAGTGATTTTCTCTATTATTAAAATCAAAACATATAGAAAAATCACAGTCCAAATAATTAGGTCTAACGTTTTCACCACAATAAAATACCTTATAACATTTATATTTTAAATGATTTTTTCCAAAAGAAGAGTAGAATAGAAAATCCGGGCTAGGGTTTATTTCTATGTCATAGGTTTTGCTGAGAAATTGATATATCCAATCATTTTTATAATCAAATTCCGGCCAAAAATCATCAAAGAAAATTTTTATTTTAGTCATTATGGAAATACCAACATTTAGGGAGCTTTAAATCCTTTACAAAACTTATGTTTGCTCTATCAAGATTATGTGGGAATTTTGATGCATATCCAGTTCTAACAAACCTATCATTCCTGTGAAAAGTTATTTCAAAAAGATCAGGAATTTCAATATCACCCCTTCTATGAATTTTTGAAGTATTATTTGGGTGTATATGTACTACGGAATGATTCTTTAAAAGCTTATTGAATATAATTTCATAAATCTCAAAAAAATCCTTTACAAATAATCTACTGAAATCATGGAATTCAATTACGATTATTCTGAAATTATTTAAATAATCTTCAGATATCGATAACAAAGTTTCTATCTCAGCTCCTTCAATATCCATTTGAAGTATTGAATCTGAATTTTTAGAATCTTTAAAAATATCTCTAAGCCATACATCAAAAGAGATTTGGTTTTGATTAGAATAAGAACCTATATGTTTTTTAATAAAATGAAAATTTGAATGATTAATTGCAGGACTATCTACTGAATTGTCAGCCATATAAACTTTCATCCCTTTATTTGCGAGTTCCAATTCAAACCTTGATTCAGAGTCAACACCCGGAGAAACACAAATAGCAATATCTTCAAGATCATTTGGTATCAAATACCCTCCATCATAATCGGGGCCTACTCTGACTAAATCTTTATCCGTCTTCAAAGGATATATCTTTTCAAAAAACATCTTAAGTTTTATTTCCTTTGTTTCATGGAGCAGTATTAGGCGCAGTTTGTCAGCCAAATACTTTGTGACTTTATAAATATTTTTCCAAACAATTACTTTTGATTTTATCATCATTGAAATTTATAAATTGAAATCAATGCAAATAGGCCATCGTCCAAACTTTTCAAATCACGATTAAGTAGTTTTTTCATTTTGGAAATTTCGGGACAGCGCCTACTCATATCACCTTCTGGAAGTGGGGCTTTGTGAATGATTTTTGATTTATCGCCTGTCAGCTTTACGATCTTCTGAGCCAATTCCAATACGCTTATTTCAATATCACTTCCTACATTAATGACTTCATTGATTGCTTCCGGGTCACTGATGGCTTTGATACAAGTATCAATATTATCATCGATATAGCAGAATGACCTCGTTTGACTGCCATCTCCATAGATAAAAATATCTTCTCCACTAATGGCCCGCTTGAGAAACTTCGGAATTACAAAATCCTCACTCTGATGCGGTCCATAAGTATTGAAAAACCTGAAAATAGTAAATTCCAAACCAAACTCTTGAAAATAGGATCGACAGAAAGCCTCCCCCAAATTCTTGACAATGGCATAAGGCAATCTAGAGTTGAGCGGAGTAGTTTGTTCCCGTTGTGGGATCTCAAAGGGTTCACCATATACTTCTGAGGAGGAACTATAAAAGACCCTTTTTACTCCTGTATTTTTGCAGAGGTTTAAGATGTTTTTAATTCCGTTGATATCATTGAGCACCATCAGCGGATTTTCCAAAGTTCTTTTAACACCAACAACCGCAGCATAGTGGAATACATAGTCAAAATTATACCTCCCAAATACAGGCGCAACATCCGTGTAGTCATTGACATCACATTTGATGAATTTCACATTCTCCTTTTGAGGAACTTTTGAGATATCCCCTGTAGATAAATTGTCAACAACTACCACAAAATTATCCTGATTGCTTGCCAGCTTAGCGGCTAGATAACTCCCTATATTCCCTGCTCCTCCGGTGATTAAATAGTTCATATTACTTCATTTACATCTTTTGGACACCAACATGAAGTTAGGTAATCTCTCTTTTTGTCCTTTTACTGTATTCTTTTTCAAAGTGGGGCGGAAATTTCTTGTTTTGCATTCCTCCACTCATATAAAAACAACAATAATAGACATAAAGATCAACCAAATCTTTTGGATAAAATCTAGAAAAATGCTTGAACATTTGGATAAAATCATCCTCTGTAATTCTATAAGACCATGGTAAACTCAGGTTTGAAAATAATGCATGGAGCATATTTTCCACATTTTTATCTATAATAACAGCCCCTATGTTTGGTAAGCCAAAGGCTTTCTCTGATTTTAACAAAATTCTTTTCCCATTCAACGTATTAATAGACACGCAATTTGTCGACCCATCTTTATGATAAATCGTATGAAATGCTGTATCGTGGTAAACAATGATGCTGTTTTTATTCATAAATGGAAGAATCTCCAAAATATTAAGATGTTCACCAGGATTGGCGTGTGCCGTATCGATAAAACAAATATCTACTCCATCCTCAGGCAATACATCAAAATGTTTACAGGGAACTCCTCCTGTATGAAGACTCCATTTAGATTTCTGATTTGGAAATAATTGATCTACTAGAAAACCTGTTTTTCGACCCTTATCTTGGCCTAATTTTTTTTCTTTATACCAAATCGAATTGTAATCAAAAGAATAGAGTTTGGTATTTTCCATGTCCCTAATTGCATTTAAAATCACACAGGTACTCCCTCCAGCACTCAAACCCATTTCTACAATTGTTTTCGGTTTAGCTTTGCGAATAATTCCATTTAAAAAAGCCATCTCTTTATATGACATTTCACATTTTAAAAAATCAGTTCCTTCAATTGGCCCTTGCAAATTATCTTTAATGTCACCTAAAATACTTTCCTCATAAAATTCAATCTCGCTAAAATCGATTTGATTATAATTTAATTGTTTCTTTTCTATTTGTTCTACAGGCTCTACTAAAACATCTTTTAGCAAATCAATTCCCCAAAGTTTCTGTGTTGCCTCATCTATCTTAAAAATGTTGTTGAAATTGGAATATATTTCTTCAAAATTTTGCTTTGGTGATCGCGTATAAATTTTACTTAAACTTTTCAACATGGATGGAATTGATTATTTTTTTTGAATGCATTGTAACAATTCCTGATTAATAATACAGAAGCAAGAGATAAAATAGGTAGAAGAATAACAGAATATCTTGGAATATAATGAGTCAAAAAAGAATGAAATAAGATATAATACATTGTCAATAGACAAAGAGTTAAAGCAACCATATCTCTTTTAATTAGACTTTTTGAAAAAACAAAATAAAAAGAAACAAAAAGAAATAAGTTTGCTAGAGCCACAAAAAAATATTGCCCCTTATATATCCATATTCCTCTCCAGTTGAATAAAATAGTCATTTTTAAATGATTAGTAAAATCAGATTTAATCATTTCAAATGCCTTGCTTTTTAACAATTCTTCTGGAAGAACATTTAATCGAGATGCCTCTTTAAATAATTTCGGTATTTCTATAAAGTGAGTTCTTTGATAATAGCTTATGAGTTTATCAAGTTCATTATTTTGAATTGCGTTCTGATCTTCTTCTAGCCCTCTGTTTAGTCGTTGAAGCTTACCACCATATATTAAATCATTCTCCTTAAAATCTAAGATTTTTCCAAGAAAAAGCTTATTGAATGCCTGAGGTGCGTAAGCATAATATCCACCTTTATATTCAATTTCCGTCATTTGATTTTTAATTGCTCTGATAAGCAACACTTGTCCTCCTCTCTCTGCAATACTGAAGTCATCAAAATGGATATGATTCCTGAACATCCATGGGAAAATGATCAAAAAGTACGATAGGCCTATTGCAAGAAAATTCGTCAATAATTTTTTTCTGGATTGTACTTCCCGGATCCAAATTAGAATGAGAACACCTAACAAATAAAAAGGTAATAAATAATAAAACACAGCTTTAGTCAAAACCAACAATCCCATTATTACTCCGGTCCATATAGCCCATTTCAAGTTTTTAAATTGAGTAAACTTGATCAAAGAACCTGTCAGCAAGATTAGTAGCAAAATGGAAAGCATTTCAGAATTAATCGTAATCAGATAGTTCTCATAAAAAGCCAAATACATATCAGTAATTGCAATTGCCAACATTGACCAAAAATGTGAGTGGAAAATCATCCATCCCACCCACCACATAGCCAAAGAAATGGCTAAAAGATAAATAAGGTTAATTGCATTTACCCTGAGAAGATTTTCCCTTCCGGTCAACAGTTTATTGAGATCTGAATGTATTGAAGACGGCGTGAATATTTTTAAGTATCCTGCTTGTAAAAAACTACTTAATGGTTCTCTAGAATATGAATATTCAATACCGTCACTTGAATAAATACCTTTATCAGCTATTTGATAGGCTAATTTAACATAATGGATAGCATCATCCATAAATTCTTCCTGCACATATTTTTGCCTACTGTAATTTCCTATTACTTGAAATATGATGATTACAGCAAAAGTATAGGTGGCACTATAAAAGTTCTTTTTATTTATTTCCAAGGATAAACTTTTTTAAAACCACCAACTGATTGCACCCTAATTGAAATTTTTGGTATTTGTTCACCTCAAGTCCAACTTCATTCGCAAGGATTTGCAACCTCTTTTTATTGAAAATTACAATATGATCATCTTGACCACCTTCTTTGTCAAATAAACCTAACTGAGTGCCAATTTTATGTACAAAATCATTTCCAAAAGGACTTGGGGTTGTGATTATGACCTTTCCGTCATCTTTTAACAAATCATGTATTTGTTCAAACAAAAATTTTAAGTTAAAAATATGTTCAATGACTGCTATCAATAGGATAGTATCATATTGATTCTCTTTTGGAATTTCATCCTTATCCAGATCTATAGTGAAAAAATTAGCCTCTGGAAACTCAATTTTTAATGATTTAATTCTATTAGAATCATACTCAATACCTGTGTAAGACTGTATCTGTAAATTCAATTCTTTACTTAGTCGGTAATTAGCAGCTTGACCGCAACCAATATCTAATACATTCCCGTTTAGGAATGGAATTATCTTTTTGGATCTCGCTTTAGAAAGGTAGTTACTTAAAATACCCGGCATAATTAGGAAATTTAACGCAAAATTTGTTTGAGTAAAAAGAATTTAAAAATCAAAAAAAATAGATTCACAAATACTTGAACCATTAAATAATTCAAACCCCATACTCCGGCAAATAGAGCGTAACACGACCACTCACCAACTTTTGATACAGAAATTATCAGCCCATAACCTGCCATTCTTTTACTTTTACTATTTTCTTTTTCTCCTTGAAATACTTTTTCATATATAATAAAATAATTGAATGTGCTAACTGATAATAGAACAACTATATAGGAAAAATATAAATCAATTACAAAGATTCCATGTAGGAGATAATTCAGAAAAAGACCAAATATAAAACCTGGAATGCCCCATAATCCCATCCGGATAATGTTAAGCAAATTATCCCTCAACCTTAAAAACCTTGGTTGATAATAAGATATTTTCTTGTCTTATTGATAATTTCAGCTATCAAACCAAAAAAGAAGAATTGGAAAGAGAAGAAAAATAAAATCAAACATAGTCCTCCAAGACTACCCTCTAAGCTATAATCTCTGATTCCTCTCAAGACAGCTAAAAGAATAAAAACAAAACTGACAGGAATAAATACCTTCTTTGGGTTAAAATAAAGCGCCAATCGGGTTACCAGCGTAAAAAACACAATAGTATCCTGAAAAGGGCTTATCGACGATTTTCCAATCCTTTTATAATAATCGATTTCAAAAAAAGCAACTTCATAATCATTGGTTAAAGCTCCCATAGTAATCGTAGAAGTAAACGAGAAGCCTGCCGGAAGTAAATTCCAAAACTGAATCGCTAATACTTTTTTAAATATTCTCATTCCCGAATTCAAATCAGGAATCTTAACACCACCTAAAAAGGATGCAAAATAAGTTAAAAGTATCTTTGGTAATTTTCGGGTATAAGAAATATCAGCCCATCTTCTGGCACCAACCACCATGTCCATCCCCTCCGCTTTTTTTATAAGCTCATCAAAAAGGTGATTAGGGTAAGTACCATCAGCATCTGTTATTCCAATCCAATCAAACTGCGCATGCTTTATCCCTGTTTTTAAAGAAGCACCATAACCTTTATTGGTAGAATGATTGATCAATTTGACCTTTGGATTATAGGGCAAATCATAACTATATGCGGCTGAAGAACCATCATTGACGACTATAATTTCATAATCCGCTATAACATCCCTTATACTTATTTCAACAGTCGAAATTGTTTCAATTAACACTTCTTGAGATTCGTTGAAACAAGGAATAACTATTGAAATATTCGGGACTGATTGATTCATAATTTAATATTATTAAGGTCAAAACTTACCACCTCCTTGGCATATAACTTTGCCACACCATAAGGTGACCTTGGATAAAAAGAGGCATTTTCCGTTTGGGAAACTTCCTGAACCATACCATACAATTTGGAGATAGAAGTTTGGTAAAATTTGGTTTTTTTCCCAAGTCCCAAAAGCCATATGGCCTCTAAAATCCAAAGCGACTCTATCCCATCTGTATTGGCCGTATATTCAGGAGTTTCAAAACTCACCTTCACATGGGACATTGCCCCAAAGTAATATATCTCGTCAGGCTGAGTTTCTTGAATAATTCGGGTAATGTTCATGGAATCCGTTAAGGGGTCTCCATGATGAAGAAGAAGTCTTGCATTAGGGTCATATTGATCTTTATACAGTTGATCTATCCGATCAGTATTTAAAGTGGAAGTCCTACTTTGGATTCCATGTACAGTATATCCCTTTTCCAACAAGGGTTCTGCCAGATAGGCACCATCTTGACCTGTAATACCTTTAATCAATGCGGTTTTTTGCAAAGTAGTATTATTTGAATTTCCCTTCTTTTAAATGGTCCCTGTTTCTCAAAAACTATTGACACGTATTTGATTTCCCGGTCTCCAGATCCATTTTTTGTTTCCATCCCAATTCAAAAAATCGTGAGAAGTCCATCAATTTCCTCGGCATCCCATTTGGTTTGTTTGCATCACACATAATTTCTTCCTGATACCCAACAATCTTTTGGATCAATTCAGCAAATTGTTTAATACTTAATTCAAATGCTGATCCAATATTTTGAATAGATGAACATCCAACTTGCTGTTCAATTCAAAATATAATGCATCCGCAAAGTCATCCCCATGCGGAAATTCTCTCAAAGGACTGCCTGTACTCCAAATTTGCACAGAACTGTGATTTTTATTCGCATCATGAAATTTGCGGATCATCAGGTAACACGTAGCATGATTCCAAATCAAAATTGTCACAGGACCTATATAAATTTGAAAGCATTAGGGAAATAAAATCCTTCCCAATCTGCTTAGATATTGCTTCACAGGCTTTAACACCTGCGATTTTTGCGATTATATAACCCTCATTATTTGATTCCAAAACTCTAGTCAATGAATATTCCTCTTTATGGTTTGTAAAGCCAATTTTGGGTAAATGCAAGAAGAGCCTAGAAATATAAATTTTCACAGCCAAAGTGATGCGATGCCTCTATCAGGTTGTTTTGGATCTGTAGATTTTCCATCAATAACGTATAGGGATACTCTTGATTTGCCCAGATCGCTCCAACTTTTGCAGCAGAATCTATTACTATTTCAGGTTTTTCCTGTTCAAAAAAGCGAGTAACGGCACATTGTTTTCTTAGATCCAGTTCACGGCTTGATCTTCCAATTAATTTGCTGTTCCCTTTTTCTTCTAAAAGTCTCCAAATCGGCAATCCTACCATTCTTTTATGACCGGGTATAAAAATCTTAGGATTTTGATTTTCCAATACCAATTGATTTATGAATTAAATTGGAAATAACGTTTTGAAAATGCTGTTTAAATCATAAAAAACAGGTAAACAAATTAACCTTTCTGCAATATTTTTTGCGATTGGAGTCTTGCCAATGTTCATAGTTCAGGATTCAATGGTTGTTGAATTGCTTAACTGTTGAAATAACAAACTGGATATTATTCAGGATTCAGTCGCAGTTGGCAGTTTTCTTACCCCCGAGACTGATTACTTGTTGAATCGACTAACTGCTGTATCCGCCATTACGGACCGGTATCTGAATTTCCTGTTCCTGCAAGTTGGACCAGATCGTATCGAAGCCTGTGATCATGCTGATGGCGTGGGTGGCGAGGTAGTTGGGACTGGTAAATTCATTGAGAAATCGCCCCATCCACTGCAGCAGTCGGCCGGAGTAAGGTAGCAGGGTATCTTCCACCCAGTGGGGCAGCTTATACTCCGGAACCAGGTTAATAAATCCCCCTGCCAGTGCCGTGGGAACCAGCATGTGGGATCCGTGTACACCGATGACCAGTTGGGATTGGGAATAGAGTTGGTTTCGCTGCATCTCCTCTTCCGATCGGATCTCCCTGACCCGCTGATCGCTGATAAAATCCGGGAAAGTACCTGAAATCCCCAGTCCCGTGACTGCAATTTTTGCCCCGGGAAAGGTTCTAAGGAGCAGTTTGGCGGTGCGGATGACCAAGGCAGCTTGTCTTCGGATAAATAAAGGCCGAAGGAAATCCGAGAGCCCAAACTTGATCCCTGCACGAAAACAGAAGTCCAGCAGGTGGCTGTTGTGCCAGAACCTGTCTTCCCGAAGCACGAAGGAGATCATCAGTGGTCTGGTGGTGAGTTCCTGAACAGGAAATCGGGGAATCTTAATCACCTCTTCCATCTTGATCCACTTTGCCGCATCGATGTGGGTTGGCACCTGACTGAGTTGGAAAGAATCGAAGCGGGCAAGTTGGGACTTGATCCAGGGATCCAGGGAAATGAGCTGATTATCGAGTGCTTTTATTGGGGCATTTACCAACCAAAGTTCGGTATGCTGCCGGGGGCAAAGCCATTCACATTGGGAAGAGATGAGGACGATCAGTACTTGATCGGGAAATCTTTCCCGGAGCAGGTATGCGTTCCAGATTTTGGTCATCACATGCCCAAAGCAGGAGTCGAGGCAATTGATCAGGATGGCCTGGTTGCCGGGTTGTCGGTTTCGGATGCTGATACTTGCTTCCAAACCTTGGTTTGGCTTGAGGGATTTTCTTAGAGGTTCGGTAAGCCAATGATGGTTTGGAGTGGTGCAGAAGGATTTTTCTCCAAATTGTGAATATTGAGAGGGAAAATGTCTGTCATGTCCTATGGGTAAGGTTTGCCAAAATCCGGAGTGGCAGTTGGGACAGGAATTCTTTGTCAGAATATGTTTTCCCTGAAAATAGGTGTTGGTATCTCCATGAAACGTATTTCCGCAGAGGGGGCAGGAAAATTCGATGGAGGATGTAGGTTTGATGGAAATCAAATTAGGGGTTGGAAGTTCAGGGTTAAAGTGGGGTTAATATTGAGGTTTTAGGTTTGAATTTAGAATTATGAATGGAGAATGGAGGATAAAGAATTAGGAATGGTGAATTATGAATTAGGAATGATTTGTTGAATTGCTTAAATGTTGAATTTTTTAAGGTTAGGAAGTATGGGAGTTTGGAGGTTTGGAGGTGTGAAGTTGTTAATTAATTAAGAGTTAATGGTTACTAGTCTCACGGTCGACAGTCCACCGTCCACGGCAGCGGGAGGTTGAGTTGGATAACGGATGTCCGATGAATTGAATCGTAGAAATGTTGAATTGGTTAAGAGTTAACAGTCTCACGGTCGACAGTCCACAGCGCCTCAATGGTCAATTTTCAATGCTTCGGCACTTCGACATGGTTCGACAAGCTCACCAACCGGGCTCAATGCAGGGATGCTCAGCACAGGTTTTCAAGGGAGCTCTGTGAACTGAATACTGAGTTAAGGGTTATTGGATGACTGATGTCGGATGACCGATGCCGAATGGTTGGCTAAGGGTTGATTCTCTATTCTCTATTCTCTCCCGATAGCTATCGGGATCTCCATTCTCCATTCTCCATTCTCTAATCCCAACCCCACAACCTGGCTCCAAGCTAAAAATGTCCCCCAGACATTTTCTTTACGCTTGCCTCTTGTTTACCGCTTTTTGATACTTGCTTCTATTGCCTCATCTTTTCATTACCTACTTTGTACTTTGTACATGATACTTGATACCGTACGCTACATCACCCGGTCAGGACCCGTTGGTATCGTTTTCTTCTGAGTAGGAGGAAATAGGTGACTAAAGCAAAGGCGGTCAGTGCGATCAGGTATGCTGTCCAATTGCGGTAATCTTCCCAATGGATGGCAAATTTTTGAATGGAAAGGCTGTGGGCGGTTTCGGCGTTTGGCATAGCCAGCCAAGTGGCTAATTCGGATGAGTTGAGCGGAAGCCAGGCCAGGGAAAAAAGCAGGGCAAAGGCTCCCATCAGCAGGAGATCCTTATTTCCCCAATGGTAGCGTTTGATTCCTTTGATCAGGATGATGATCCAAAGCGGAGTCCAGGCGGCCATAGACAGGGCTCCGAAATACGGAAGCAGGACCATGCCCAGGCCCAGGGAAATTACTGCCGCCCAGCCTAGGTTTCCGAGTTCGTCGGCAAAGCGGGGAAGGTAGATTCCGGTAAGGACAATAGCCAAACCCCACTGAAGGCCGAGTCCCAGGATGAAGTCCAGCGGAAATCTGAAGGTTCCGGATCCCCGTTCACGGATGAGTTGACCGATTCCCAGGGTTTCATTTTTGCCGGAGAGTAGGACCAAGACCAGTAAAATCGCAGCAAAAACCATGATTCCTTTGCTGAGTCTGTCGGGTTTGGTTTTTTTCCTGAACAGGATGATCGAGGCCTCCCAGTCGATGGGATTACGCTTGGCCATACCTATAATCAGGGGAAAAATCGCAACTATGGAGAGGACATACAGCACTTGGTCGAGCCAGGGCTTTGCTCCCCATCCCCAAATTCCCCATCCAAACACGGCCAAAAATACCGCAATGGCAAAGGCCAGCATGACCGGAAATGCGGAAGGAGGGCGCTTATCGGAGTATGGGATGAGTTTGTCCCCGGGCAGAAAGAGCATCAGTAATCCTGAGATCAGCAAAAGTGGGGAGACGAAGATGCCGAGGAGGGACACCAGGCCGAGTTTGAATTTTTCGTAGCGGAGGAAGTAATTGGTTTGGCCCATTCCCAGCGCGAAGGCCAGCCCATCGGGAGAAAAGGGGTGATACCAGAATTCTTTGAGCCAGGTAAAGTTGAAAAAGAGGAGGATAAACCCAAGGGTGAGGATGGGAGTTTTCAAGCGTAGCTTTTTGCAGATTTTAAAATACCAATAGATGGCCAATGCGAGGTAAATGACCTGCCAGATGATCATTCCATTGCGCATTCCTTCGAAGTCTTTGACAATATGGAAAGTGGAAAAGGAAAGGTTGAGGACAGCAAAAGGCAGCATGCGTGTGAGTTGGACCAGGTTGTATCCCTGGGCTTCGATGGACTCGAGGAATGTCTGCCCCACGCTGCGATAGAACACGCCATCGCCGAAAGCTCCTTCATTGACGGGAATCTTTTCTCCGTTGATTTGTAGGAAGATAAGGGTGGCGAGGAAGGCTATAAGGAAAAGGGAGCGCAAGGAGGGGGGTGGTGGTGAGTGGTGAATTGTTAGTGGTTAATTGGTAAAGGGTTGTTGAAATGTGGAATTGTGGAACTGCTTAACTGTTGAATGCTTCGACACTTCGACATGGTTCGACAAGCTCACCAACCGAGCTTAACAAACGGGCTCAGTGCAGGCATGCTCAGCACAGGTTGTTGAATTGAATAACTGTTGAATTGACTAACTGTCGATTGTTTAGTGTTCAGTTTGTTTGTCCACGGCTGTCCGCCGTGGCGGAGTCGAAAGTCTCCGAACGGTCTCCTCTATTCTCTCCCGATAGCTATCGGGATCTCCAATCTCCATTCTCTTTTTCCCTATTTCCTATTCCCTATTCCCAACCCCACAGCCTGGCCCCAAACTAAAAATGTCCCCCAGATATTTTCATTACGCTTGGTCTTCCCTATTCTCTATTCTCTTATCTCTTTTCTCTATTCCCTATTTCCTATTCCCTATTCCCAACCCCACAGCTTCCGGATTCTTAGACCCTGAGGCTAAACATTTATCTGCCAAAGACAAGGATTCCCTGAAGGTTGCCCGGGTCTTCGTCGAGAATTTGAACTTCTACTTTTCTTTGGACCTTTTCGTAGGTTTTGTTTCGGATAAAATCCAGGTAGCTTAAGTCCAGGTTTTTGCCTACCAAGATCATCTGGACTGTTCCGGAGTCAATGCCTTTGGCGTAATCTCCGACGATGTAGGCTTTTTCCACCTTGCCCATTCTATTCACTATTTTTTCCATCAAATCATCCAAGCCCAGGAATTTGGATACCATGCCTTTGATTTCTTCGAAAAAAGGATGCTGTTTATTTGCCCGGTAAACCTTTGTTTTTCCCTCATCTTCTGCCAGCAACAAGCCTGCTTCGGTGAGGCGGTTGAGTTCGACCCGAACCGAGTTGGTGGACTCATCAAATTCTTTGGCAAGGGAACGGAGATAACCTGAATTCCGGTGAGCGAAGAATTTGAGCAGGAGTTTGACGCGGGTTTTGGATGTGACTAAGGAGTCGAGCAAGAGGATGAATTAGGAATGTTGAATGATGAATTAGGAATGATGAATGATGAATGTTGAATGATGAATTAGGAATGATGAATTAGGAATGATGAATGTTGAATGTTGAATGTTGAATGATGAATGATGAATGATGAATGTTGAATGTTGAATGTTGAATGATGAATGATGAATGATGAATTAAGAATGTTGAAAGGGTTAAGTGATTATTCTACAATTTCCAGAGCTTCGCCCGGTCGATCCCGGAAGGGAATTAGCGGTGATGAGTTAAAAAATTACTCGATGAGTAACAAATTTACTCGGTCAGTTGAATTATGCAAATTTTTTTTGAAGGGAATTTGGGGGAGGGAATTGGGAGGATGTTTTGAAGACACCAGGTGGATTGCTTTGGGCTTGGTAGTGACCGGTAGGAAAATCACTAACCACGGAGTGGGAATGGCGATTGGGGAATGATGAATGATGAATGATGAATGATGAATGATGAATGATGAATTGGCCATGGCTTAAAGATACAGGTTATGTTAAATCGGCAAGTCCAAGGATTGACCACGGAGTGGTCGAACTTTTCAATAACCCCGGGTCTGAACCCGGGGTAAAAACGTAAACGGGTAACAGCGCTGGCCCAGGATGCTCATTTGGATAGAGCTGTCGATGCCAGCGAAATGGAAATGGATGCCGGAACATTTCATCTGTTTATAATTT
>NZ_FNVR01000035.1 GCF_900108085.1 Algoriphagus boritolerans DSM 17298 = JCM 18970 | reverse complement strand
CTGTTGCGCACAAGCCCTGCCAGCGAATTGATGCCGAACCGCATGTCGGTAGGTTCGCCGTAAATAAAATAACGGGTCGAACTCGACAGAGCCAGCATCAGGAAACCAACGCCTTGATCCGGTCGGGATCAAAAGACCCAAACAGCTCCACACTGATTCCGTTTGGATAGCTGATCTTGGCCACCGCTGCCTGAGAAGCGGACTCAGCCAGTTCGATTCTGGTAAAACCGGTGGAAGCATCCTGGGAATCGGTCTTGGTTTCAAACTTTTTGCACCAAGAATAAAAACTCACTTTGGAAATCCCCTCTCGATCGGCAAAAGCTGCTTTACTCAATCCGGATCGCTGCCACCTGTAAAACAGCTCATAGTAGGTCTCGATACTTGTCTTTTTCATCCCGCAACTTTAGCTCATTAATCAAAGCGCATCAAGATGCAGTTCGTCGGAGGGATACGATTCAATTAGCTGTATTCAGCATATTTTTACGGAACTCCAAGGGAGTCATTCCGGTTACACTTTTAAAATGTTTGTGAAAATTTGACAGATTATTGTAACCACAGCTGTAGCAGCATTCTGAGGCATTAAAATCATCCTGAAACAATAATTTACAGGCATTTGCAATTCTAACTTCGATCAAAAACCTTGAAAATGTTTTTTGACTTTTATATTTAAAAAATCTACAGAAAGCCGTAGGTGACATGTTTACCAAATCCGCCACTTGCATTAAAGTGATTTTTTCCTTGTAATTGTTTCTTACAAAATCAAACACCATGTTGATTTTTGGAATATTCTCCTGCACAGTATGTATTGGGACTCCTAAGCAAGAGATAAAATCCAATTTGTTGTCTTTCGAAATGCACTCAAGAACTTCAAGTAAACCAAGAAATTTTTCAAACAATTTTTTTTCTGGTAGTTCATTTAGTTTTCTACTTATAGCCTCCTGCCTAGCATCAGAAACCCTTATACCATAGACAGATAGGTCAATCAAGCGCCGAATCGAATATGCCTCAGGAATATCCAAAATGGAATGTTTCAAAACGTCCTGGTTAAAGAAAACAGAGACTGCCCTTGCCTTTTTCTGACCATTAGTTTGATATTCATTCCCACTATTTCTAAATACATGAGGAAGATTTTTTCCAAATAGATACACTTCCCCCTTCTTAAACTGGATGACGCTGTCTGAAACAAAAAGAGAACCTCCACCCTCCAATATTAAGGTGATTTGAAATTCTTCATGGAAATGAATGGGCTCAAAGAAGTTTTCCAAGTCCCAACACTCAACCCTGATGGTTTCTTCCTTTAGCCTCGGCACTTTAAAATGAAGGGGATGCATATGAATGGAAGTTAAGTTTCACAAATAAATAGAACCGTTCAGGTAAAATAATACACTATTAATCTAGCATTATCGACCGTATTAAGCAATACTGAAAAAAAAAGAAATCAAGTATTGTTAAGATAGCACACATATCTGGTAAAATTTGATACTGAGAAAAGACCATTTCACATTAAATTTATTTAGGTTACATTAAAAAAAACACATGAATTACTTAAGTATTTTTAATGATGTGATCGGACCTGTAATGAGAGGTCCCTCAAGTTCGCATTGTGCTGCCTCCTTGAGAATAGGAAGAATATGCCACGACACCATGGATGGAAGAATATCAGAAATCGAAATAGTTGCATTGTTTTGCTTTTTGCTGCCATGGTTCTTTTGAGTTAGTCGCTCAAAAGAAACCAGAAAAGATCACCGAAAGGGTGGGTCAGTTTACTCCGAAATGGTGGGTCGGTATGGGGTGAGATTATCACCTGGAGGACTTTCTATAACAAAGACGGCGAAAGAAATCGAGGCTAGGCTGACACAGAAGCATTTTTATAAGAGATGCTAGGGTAATAAATAGTATGCAATTTTGGGCTAAAGCCCAATTAAAACGGGGGGCTTTTTGGGATGGAATGAATCGGAATGGGCTAAAGCCGCATTCCGATTCATGGCTTACAGGACAAATAAATTCCCTCCAGCTTCAACTAGAGGATTTTCACTTTCAAGAAATGGATTTCTCCTTAAGCCAAACCAAGCTTCCATCCTCTTCCAGAAGTTATTTTGTTGCTTATAGAAGTTGGATTAATGAAAACCCAAAACCTTAAATTTTCTAAATGGTTTAAAAATCTCTCAGTTCAACCGCCAAGATTACTGCCCGGAATCCTCACTATAGAGTTAATGCTGCATCGTCATCCATCGCCAGACGATATTGCTGTAGCTATAATTGTTTTCTTTCAAGGAGTTAAAGCTTCCCGTTAATTCACCTTTCGTGTTTTTGGACGATTTGAGTTCTGTCAGAGAATACTTGTCACGCTCATAGTCATAGCTGATACCGTCATCATTGTACAATAAATAGGTGTTTTCCTTGGTGCCGTAATGTCTAACTTCCAAAGTTTGATCTGAGTCGTTTTTGTCAACTGTTGTTAGCATAGGAATAATTCCTCCATCTTTCACAAAAAGAGGTATTTCCTCCAGTTTGGTCTTTATAGTTATCGTCTCACCATTGCCAGCATATTCTCCGTTGTAGAAATTGAACCAATTGCCTATTGGAAGGACAACTTTGCGCTCCTTTTGTCCTGTAAATACAGGGGCTACCAGAATGGAAGGACCCATCATGTATTGATCTGTGACTTCCAGCCTTTTTTGCTCCGCGTATGGATTTTTTGCATCATCCAGTTCGCTTCCTTCTAATTTCTCCTGAGAGTCGTATCCGGTTTCCAATACCATCGCTCTGAATGGTGGAATACCCTTTTGATTGTATTCGTAAAAAGCTGTATAGAGATAGGGTAGGAGTTTCATTCTCAGTTCAATGGTATTTCTCACCATGTCCGTTACCTCAGGAAAACTCCATGGTTTTTTACTTGAATACCAAGCATTTAGCATCATGAGTGGAGAAAAACTAACCGATTGAAATCGGCGGATCCACTCCTCAGCAGAATCAGCACTTCGGATTTCGGGAGTCCAAAGAAGTCCTGACAAGGAAGAGTTGGCCAAAGCAGTCACGTAGCCTTTGTGATCATAATAATCACTGTACAATACAAAGTTGTGATTACTTGCTCCTATATAAGCTGATCTGATCAGGTTGTAAGTTCGCTGATTTTGCTCCTTAAAATGACGGTCAAACATATCCATCATCATCATGCCATAGAGTTGTCTGATTTCCACTGCGTCATTGCCAGAAGGAAATGTGGCATGATCAGGCCATAACCAAACATCATAGCCATCCACCTCATCAAATTTATACCCGCTCACTCCAATGTCCAGATGATGTTTTTGGTGATGGTTCAGAAGCACTTTTTGGGCTTCGGGAATAGTGTAATCTGGAACTTCCCCTAGCCAAACTGTATGGCTGCCTGTATATGGGCTGATGTCATTATACATGGTTGAAACGGGCGCCACATAAGGATTCTCCCACAGATTTACTTTTATTCCCTTTTTATCTAAAGTTTGAACAAAGTTTTTGGGGTCAGGAAAGCGAGTTTTGTCCCAATCGAAAGAACAGGGGTATGCAAAACTCTGCCATCCTGGTTCAAGTCCTATGACATCCAAAGGGAAGTTGTTTGCTTCAAAATCCTCAATTTCTTTCAAAATATCCTTGTCCCTGCTTTGGGTGTGCATTCTGTGCCAGAATCCCAAGCCCCATTTGGGAGGGATGATTCCACCTCCAAAAAATAGATTATATCGCTGGACTATTTCGAGGGTTGTTTCTCCGGAAAACACAAATATTTCCATTCCGCCTCCTTCGACACTTGCTTCCACTGCATCAGACAAGGGACGTGCAGCCCAATTTTTTCCTGTTGTCCGATCTATGCGTTCAGGGAGATTGCTGTCTTTTCTGTTGCTCACTCCCACATGAATTTTTACACGTTGGGCCGAATTAATTAAAACCCCATACCCCTTATTTGAGATATAAAATGGCACAGGTGCATGGGTTTGTCCTTTTATATCTCCATAATGATCTACTTTAAGGGAATAAACCTCACTGCGTCTGTTGATCCCTTCAAACTCCAATCCCAAGCCATAGATTTGCTCTGATTCATCCAAAGGCAACCTTACACTTGCTCGATTTGAAGTTAGAAGACTACGACTTGCCTCTTGAGCAAATGGAAATGGAGCATCTCCCAACTCATTGATCGCATCTGTTTTGGGTGAATTGGCATAATCCATGGGGTTTAATCCCATTGATCCAACACTTGCCTTCCAAATGCCCGGCATTACCTTTTCCCATTTCAACTGATCCATCTCTGAAATCAGGGTGGTTTGTGCGTGTCCGGTAGGACAAAACAGGATAAGTAGCACCAGCAGTATGGTGGATTTAAAAAGAGTGCTGTTAGATTTTATGTTCATTTTCATCGAGTAATAAACTTGAATATAGTGAAATCAGCCCGTTGATTAATTTTCTTTTACTTGTATATCCGAAGTCGTATTGGTAATCTGTTTTTCGTTGGAAAAATCTCCTAAACGCTGAATTTTGGAATATTTCAATCTCCGGTCACCAGTACTGGGCTTGTCGAAGTGTCGGTCTTGCCTTAGGATAGGCAGGCTTCCCAGCCGATATCCAAAGACGATAGGCTTATTGGCAGAATAGTGCCTATTCAAAAATTGTTTATTGAAGAATTCCCTCCTCTACTATTTTACTACTCTCATAATTCCCTGCATCACATAGGCATGTCCCGGAAAGGTACATACAAAGCTGTAATCACCCGGTACAGCAGGAACTTCAAAATAGATGGACTCGGAGGTTTCCGGAGCCAGTATATTGGTATGAAACAACACATTTGGGGAATTGGGAATGTAGTTTTTTTGAGATCCTTCCAATCCCAACTTCAAGGCATCTTCACCTACCTGAATGGCAGTAGTGGGCTTTACGATTACCAAGTTGTGTAACATATCATCGTTGTTGTTGAAAGTGATTTTTACCTTGCTGCCTGCTTTCACTTCGATCAACTCCAAATCGTATTTCAATCCGGGTTTTGTGCCAATGGAAATGCTTTGGTCCGGACCATTTTTCCAAGTTGAAGGCATTTCAATTATTCTCTTTGGGGAACTTTTAGTTGGTGTTACCTTAGTACTAGCTGATGTTGGCAAATTCTCCGATGAAACATTGTCATGATGAACTCCTTGGTGAGTGCCTGATGAAGTCTTCACAAGTGTAGAAAGATTTACTTTTTCACCTTTCGGAATTTGATTCAGGGTATAGTATCCTGTAGCATGCAGCAAGTCCATCCCTTCTTTTGATTTGATGCCGGTAGCCGTGATTTCATGAATATACCCCTCCTTCAAACCGTCTACAACCAACCTAACTTTTAGTCCATTTTCGGAAACAATGGCGCTTTTAACCGATAACTCCTCCAGTTCTATGACCGGGCTACCGTATTCATGATGGTATTTATAGTTGAAATTGGATGTTTTGTAAGATGCCAAATCTTCGGCGGCCGATTTTTCTACGGGCAAGGTAAATTCCAATTCAAATCCATCCGGCCGGGCATTGATTGATTTGATTTCAAAAGGTACTTTACCTGTCCATATCAATCGTTGTAAACCAAAAGGAGCCTTACCTGTGGAGCCCCATCCTCTGCTCGTCATGCCCACAAACATGGACCCATCGTTTCCCCAAACCATTCTTAATATTCCGGATGAAAAACCCTCTCTGAATGGGAATGCAGCACCCTGATAAACATCGTTGACCTTTTCAAGGTAAACTCGGAAAATCTTGCTGTGCCCTTGATCTCCCACAAAAAGCTGTCCTGAAAAAGGGCCAAATCTTCCATCAGTTTTTTCTAAGAGAATATCGGAAGTAGATATTCCCATAAGCCCATGTGGAAGCCAAACTGCCGGGGTCTTAAACCCTGGAATATCAGCGGCAACCTTTGACATAGGTTCGCCAGTATCAGGTATATCCTCTGGCTTCAATTTAACTGGCGAGCCTTCCAAATGACTCCATTTCAATCCTTCTGGATTTCCCACAAAGTCGCCCAACGCTACATGCGTAATTCTACCTGAACCGACCCAATCTCCTTGATTTTCCCCATAAAATACATCCCCTTCTGCATTGTAGCCAAATCCAGCAGGTGATCTCATACCTGATGCAATAGGAATCATTTTTCCATCAGGGGAAACTCTCATCATCCAACCTCGCCATTTCGCTAAACTTGCACCATGACCTATCCATCCCAAATTTAAAGTGATCAGCATGTCTCCTCCCGGGGTAAACAAGGGACCGTAGGAATATTCGTGGTAATTTCCCGACAATGGCCAGGAAACCACCGTTTCATAGGCATCGGCTCTTCCATCGGCATTAATATCGGTCAGTTTGGTGATTTCCGATCTTTGGGTGGAGTAAAAACTTCCTTTATGAAAAGCCAGTCCAAGTGGTTCATGCAAACCATAAGCGAATCTATTGAAATGTGGAATCCGGGTTCCCTCCATATAGGGATTCTCTATGATCCACACCTCACCTCTTCGAGTTGAAACCCCCAAACTTCCATCTGGAGTAATGGCCAACCCACCAACCTCAAGTTCAATTCCGTCTGGAATGGGTATATCTACAATCGAATAGTAATCCTGTTCTTTGGCATTGAGGACCTTCTGCTCTCCATTAGAATTGCTTTGCCCATTCAAAGTGCCTGAACTGAAGATAAACCCAGCAATTATCACCCATCCAAAAAAAACGTTGACTTTTGATTTTGAAAGGAATAAATCCACGTTTTTTTGCTTGATAAACAGGTTATTTACTAATATTTTCATGATATTTTTTACCTTTTAGTAGGAATTATAAATTTTTAGGGGATGTATCGGCAAATCAATAGATCAGACTGTATTTGATTGTACTTTTTTCATCCTCTTTTGAAAGTGGTATCAGTAGTTCTTGACCCAAAGGAGAATTTCGTAGCAGTGCATTTGAAGATATCCCGTCAGCTAACTTCACATAATATTCTCCTTGATTTATTAGGTAAACTCCATCTCCAGAATCCACTATACTTTCGGCAGCAGTTATCCTTGCCCAAAAATGTGACGATTGTTTGACGTTTCTATAGCTTATGGTTCGGGTCAGGATCTTCCCCTCCAGCTCAGTCTCAAAGAAATCTTCCACTGCAACTTGGTCAAAAACATACTTGAAAGTGGGCCTACGATCCCTGTTTAAAAAATATCCCTGTATATGGTGCAAATCACTGTTCAAAGTGTCTGGCCAAGGAGTGTTTCGAGAATCAAGTTCAGCAATGGTAGGACCGGCCACCAATTCGACCAAAGCACCATTGGGGAGCATCAATTGTGATTCGCCTCGTTGCCTCCACATTGGTGCGGTATCCAGAAACCCTCCCCTCCAAATGCCCAATGGGGACCCAAGTTGGAGATCATAGACAAAATTTGCACCAGAGGATTCTCCTACACTTACCGTGTGAGTCCTCACTTGATCTGCATGTTTCAAAAAACCCCTTAAAATCAAGGGGTCGTCCAGGACCTCTACATAAAGCGGTTTTTGGATAACATGTTCTACGTAGGAGTTTGGATCATGCAAAGAACTTCTTTTGATTCCAGGACCTTCAACAAAGAAACCTAGCTGAGGTCTTCTTCCCGGGTAATTGGGTTTGTAAAAAATCAATTTGAAGGGTGTGGCCCCCTTTTCCAACCTTATCGTTTGGCTTCTTGGAGATTCGTTCTGATCATCCAAGATATTTTGACCGTTTACAGTAAGACTGGAATTTCCAAAAGTAGCTAAGGAAAAGGTGTATTCTCCTGAAACTGGAATTTCCATATTTCCCGAATATTCATAGGCAAAATCAATGATTCCATGGCCTAAGTCCCAGGTTATTTTGTTCAGCTGACCTGTTTCGTTGGGAATTTTTCCTTTAAACTCATCGACTGTCTGGAATTTACCTTTGTAATAGGCAAATCTTAGATCCTTTATTTGAGGTGTGGGATTTCCAAATAGCTTATACTCGACATTCCGAACCGCAATTGGACCATGGTCTCCTTGAATCATAAGAGGGCCCAGTTCTTTTTCATCTTCGAACATCGCCGAAGTAGTGGGGCCTGTCACCTCAATATTCTCTTGAATCAGAACGCCATTTTGGAAGACCTGCACAAATTTTGCGTTTTTCACTTTTACCCCTTCTGAGTTGAATCTAGGCGCTTCAAAGACAATTTTAAGATGTTGCCACAAACCAGGAGCTTTACTGACGTTCATTCTCGGGGCTTTCCCTTCAAAACCCTGCCGTTTTTCGGCATCCCACCGTTGGTAAATTCCTCCTGCATCCCCGGAATTGGGATTTGCCTTTCCCCAGCTATCGAAGATTTGAACCTCATAGCGCCCTTGAAGGTAAACTCCAGAATTAGAACCCTTTGGAATCATAAATTCCACTTCGAGCTCAATATCTCCATGTTCAAATCCGGAAACCAAATGAGGCCCATTATTAGGTTTAGGTGGATTTACAAGTATTCCCGTTCCGGGACTTGTCGACAAAAAATCATTACTCTCCCAGTCTGCATGTATTCCTCCGACTTGTTTCCATGATTTTGGTATTTTACCAAAATCCTTAAAATCATCCACTGTTTTGTTTTTTTGAGCAAAAACAGCTCCGCCAATCATTAATGCTAACGGGAGAAAGGCTTTTCTTACTATTAGATTGAACATTTAATGAATCTTTTTATGAATAATTTATGACAAATCCAACATCGATCTACAGGGTAAAATTGAGTTGATGAGCAATGAATTTTATTTTCTGGTTTACAGCGGCTTGAATACTTAACCAATACATAAGTCCACAAAACATAAAAAACAGGCCACTCAGCCTGCATCTTATTTACTTTTCCGATCATCCAATAATTTCTGGATTATTGAATCACAGACCTGAGCATAATAGTTAACTTTTCCCAGATAAGATTTATCGAGAGCAAGGTTACGAGTTTCGTTTACATCGGATTTATGATGGTATAGCTCGACGTAATCATTGTCATCGTATCGGATAAATTTATATTCATCATCACGATAACCCTCCGTTTTAAGCAACTTGGGGTTATTTTCATTTCGATGTTCCAAATAAATCCCTGTTCGCCATAAATCCGGGGTACCTTCAAAGAAGGGAATAAGGCTTTCTCCCTGGTATTCCTCAGGTGATTCTAGACCAGCTAGTGATAAAATGGTCGGAGTAATGTCCACATTCAATACAGGAAGGGAAACCGTTCTTCCTTGGCTTTTTGGAGACCTTGGATCATAAATGATCATTGGAATCCGGATAGATTGTTCATGCAAAAGCCATTTGCCGGCATAGCCCTTTTCTCCTAAAAAATACCCGTTATCCCCCATAAAGATGATGACCGTATTGTCAGCAATACCCGCTTCATCCAGTGAATTTCTGATTCTCGCAAAAACGCTATCAACGGTACTGATCATTCTATAATGTCCTTTCACCATTTTTTGGTATTTCTCGGGGGTATCAAAGCGCCAATACCATCGCTCTCTATTCAAGGAGTTTTGCAAAAATTCAGGCAAGGCATTAAAAAAGGCGGGGTCCGCTGTTTCAGGCACCGGAATATTTACGTCCTGATACAAGTGATCAACATAATCCGGCCAGAAATATTGTTCAACCGCCCCATCGTCAGCATGTGGCGACCAAAAGGAAAGGGATAAACAGAAAGGCTGATCCTTGCTCGATTGGATAAAATCAATGGCCAAGTCTCCATTGATATCAGCGAGATGAACTTGTTTTCCATCTATTTCCCGCAGATAGGGCCAAAATGTTTTCTTCGAATCGTGAAACATCGAATCTTCAATCCCTTCATTAACCTTTATGCCAAATTTCCCAACGAAACCTGTACGATATCCAGCATCCCTCAGAAGCTTTGGGTAGCTTTGAAGCATATAGGTATCTTCAAGGGGAGGATTTCCAAAGGTGAAATCATGAGTTCTTTCGTACAAGCCTGTCAATATCGAAGCCCTGCTGGCAGGACAGATAGGAGTTGTCGAAAATGCATTTCTGAAATACAACCCTTCCCTTGCCAACTTATCCATATTTGGAGTATAAATAATTTCATTACCTGCAAAACCCAAAGCATCCCAACGCTGGTCGTCAGTCAAAATGAAAATGATATTTGGTTTTTTGATTTCCGGTTCCTTCTTTCCAAGGAACACTCTGCTACCACAACCTAGGGTGCAAAAAAGAAATAAAACAACTAGGAGGCTAAAGAAATAGGATGGATAAGGCAGGTTTAATTTATTCATGATTCCAGCTCAATTTTTTTCCTATTTGATTTGGTCAATAAATTGTTGACTTAGTTCATTTGAATCGCCGTATTGCTTGCGAAGCTCCCGGAGTCTCTTATGTAGCATTTCTTGAATCTGGGAATAATCGGGATCATTATAAATATTGTTCATTTCATCCGGGTCTGTTTGAAGGTCATACATTTCCCATTCATCCACATCGTGATAAAAATGGATCAGCTTGTACCTGTCTGTCCTGACCCCATAATGTCGTTTGACATTGTGAGGTCCCGGATATTCATAGTAGTGATAATAGATCGCATCTCTCTTGGGAAATGGTTTTCCAGCCGCTAGTTGGCGCCAGGATTCGCCTTGCATATCAGCAGGTTTTGGTATCCCCGCATAGTCCAAAATTGTCGGTGCATGATCCAGATTCAGAACCATTCCTTCTACGACGGTACCAGCCTGAATTTCTTTCGGATACCTGACCAATAGGGGTGTACTCAGCGATTGCTCGTACATAAAACGTTTGTCATACCATCCATGCTCCCCTAAATAAAATCCTTGGTCTGAAGTATAAATGATAATGGTGTTTTCTAAAAGCCCCTGTTTCTCCAAGTAATCCAGTACCCGCCCAATACCATCATCAACGGACTTGATCACTTTTAAGTAATCACGTAAATACCTGTGATACATAAACTTGGCAAGTTCTTCTCCCATGGGTTTATTATCCAGAAACGCTTTGTTTGGGGAGCCATAGACTGAGTTCCATGCGTCCATTTGTTCCTTACTCATCCGCTTGAAAGGCGCAGGGAGCCTACTTTCATTGCCTGTAAATGGATTTTTCTCAAACTTCATATCCCATCCCCAATACATATCGTTTACAATCTCCATTTCTTGCTCCCTGGCTGCTGTACCCCTACCCGTGTAGTCGTCAAAGAAATTTTTTGGAAATGGAAATTTCTGGTCCTCATAAAGAGTCAAATATTTTTCTTCAGGCATCCAATTCCGGTGAGGTGCTTTTGTATGGTAATTGATGGCAAAAGGTTTGCTTCTGTCCCAATCTTTGTCCAGCCAATCTATCACAAACTGTGGGATCAGAGCCTCACAGTGTCCTTCAAACTTCAATTCCTCCTCACCATTTTTGATAAATTCAGGATTGTAGTAATTCCCCTGCCCAGGCAAGGTCAGTGAGTATTTGTATCCTTGGGGTTTTCCTTCGAGATGAATTTTACCTATAAGTGCAGTTTCGTACCCCGAGGCTTGCAAGATCTTCGGATAGGTAGCCTGATCCCAGTTGAAAGGTGTCACATTGTCTATCTTCCCATTGAGATGGCTGTATTTCCCTGTCAGTAAGACTGCCCTGCTAGGGGCACAAATGGAATTGGTAACGAAACTGTTTTTAAAAAGAGCACCTTCCTTGGCCAATCTATTCATGTTTGGAAAATATACTTTATCCAATAACCCATGACCGTAGGCATGCAAGGCCTGTTGGGTATGGTCGTCGGTCATTATGTAAAGAATATTAGGACGTTGTTGTTCTTCCTCCTTACTGGCACAACTCACAGCTAGTAGAAAAATTAGGAATACTTGGAAAACTTTGTAGTTAGAGCCTTTAACTTTGGAACTTTGGCGGACGTCGCTTTTTCTAGGGTTGGTGGGTTGCAAAATATTCATTGTAGAATTGGATTTAATCAATAGTTAATAAATCGGTTTACAAAATCATCATAGATAGGGTCTTTGGTCCTTTTCATTTCTTTCAAAAGAAGTCCCTTCATTTCTTTGATTTTTTCCTGGTATTCCGGGACATTTATCAAATTATTTAGGGCGTCAGGATCAGTCTTAAAATCATACAGTTCTTCAGGTACTCGATAGATGTACATATTGAGCCGATCCGCAACCTGTTTGTCAGAAACCGCCGCTTCCTTCATAGCTGAGTAAGTCCTTCCGCTCATCGCATCTCCTTTAATTTCAATTTGTCCATCGCTCCAAAAATTGGCAATGTATCCAAAGTTCTCAACATGCACCCCTCGCATGGGATAGTCGATCCCAGCAAAAATTCTGTGAAATTCCGTGAAAACTGTTGTTCTGTTTTTTTGAGTTTTTCCCTCAAGCACAGGAAGAAATGAAGTGCCATCCATTTCGGAGACAGGTGGCAGCCGCAAGGTGTTCAGGATGGTGGGCATAAAATCTATACCAGAAATAAAGTGTGTGCTATCCACTCTACCGCCCTCGATCACACTTGGCCACCTGACAAGCCAGGGTGTTTTATTGCTGTTTAAGTAACAATTGGATTTAGCAAATGGCAGTGCCATTCCATTGTCACTTATAAACATAACCAAGGTATTTGCTTCCTGGCCTGAATTTTTCAATGCATCCATGATCGCTCCTACGGTTTGGTCTAACCGATACACAGAGGTATAGTATTCCGCAATCTCCAATCTCACCTCAGGAAGATCTGGAAGAAAATCAGGCACAGTCACTTCATCGGGCAAGATTTTTCTGGTAATTAAAGGTAGATCCTCTCCCCATGCGTTTTTCTCTTGATCGCTCCCTGCAAAGGGCCGATGTGGGTCATGGCTATTTGCCATCAGAAAAAAGGGTTTGCCTTCCATTTTTGCCTTGTTGAAAAATTCAGTGGAAAACTCAAAATACAGTTCTGGTTCTCGACCAATTCCAAGTCCAGAGGCAAGATCCTCCTCAGTAATATAATAATCCCAACGGAACTTTTCGGTGGGTTTTAGGTGGATTTCCTTTCCTAATATTCCGTTAAGGTATCCAGCTTTCTCTAGTACTTCTTGAAGTGTCACCACATCCCGAGCTATTGGATTAAATGCAGGCGCTCCGTTATTATGGGGATACCTGCCAGTCAAAATCGACTGTCGAGAAGGTTGGCAAACAGCAATATTCACAAAAGCATTGGTAAATAGGATACCGCTTTCGGCAAGCTTATCGATATTTGGAGTGATCTGATTGAGCGTATTTCCGTAGCATCCCAGAGAATTATAGTTCAGGTCATCGGCCGTTATCAAAATGACATTGACAGGTTGATAGACTTCCCCAAGGTTATCCGAGTTATTACAACTTAAGCAAATGAGAAAGCAAATGAATAATAGAATAAAATTTTGTCTACTTATCATAGTTGTTGGTAACTTACTTCTAAAGATTTGAACCAGCGATATAATCTATTTGGTATTTCCTGATTTTCTTTTAGGGGTTTGAGGTTCTGTATCCACTTCAGTTGAATAAAAAATAGTGCCTCCAGGTTCCAATACCAATCCCCATTCCTCTACATATGATTGAGCAGGTCTAAAATCATCGTCGATCTCTCGAAGTTTTTCCTGGAGTTTTTTATCCATTGATCCTACCAAATCAGAGAATTCAGGGTTTAGAACTAAATTATCCATTTGCAAAGGATCCTTAATATCATCAAAAAGCAGCCAAGGTCCTTCAAGTGACCTGACATAGGAGTACTTGGGGGTCTTTACAGCCCTATATTCCCTTCCATATTCACCCTTTACAAAAGGAGCTAGATTCATGTAAAGTACTGCACGGTTTTCCCTTTCTTTCCCATCTATGATTACTGAAGAGAGATCCTCCCCTTCTACAGTAGCAGGAATCGGTAAACCCGCCAAACCGAATAATGTCGGGAAAATATCCGGCGTATTGATAGGCATAGTTATTTCTGTTCCTTTTACTCCATGAATAGCAGGGTAACGCAATAAAAACGGTACCATTGCGGATTCACTCAAGGGTACTTGTTTTGCTTTAGCCCTTACGCCGTGCGACCCGAGCATTTCTCCATGATCGGAGGTAAATACCAACAGTGTGTTTTCTGCCAGTCCCATTTCATCCAACGTAGCAAGCAAATCTCCAATACTTTTATCCAATGCCTCGCAATGCGCATAATATCCCTGTGCTTCAAGTAAGAGAGTCTCATTAATTGTTGAATCCGGGACATTAGCAGGCAAAATAATCTTATCTAACGGATACCTTTCTTTGTATTCTTCCGGCGCGGTGGGATGGGGGAAATGGGGTGTCCCATAAGATAGAAACAGCGCAAATGGCTTGTCGGCATCCGCATGATCCCGAATGTACTGCTGGGCATCTTTTGTTTGCGCAAATACGTCATATCCATCCCAATACAGTTTCTCATCAGAATCACCTGAATAGTAATGGGAATTATTGTAATTATGGTCGCATTCAGCAACCTTCCAATACTGAAATCCTCTGCGACGTTCCTTCGGTATAAATGAATGACGACCATGTCCATCCAGATGCCATTTGCCTATGTAGCCCGTCTGATATCCTCCGGATACCAACGCATCTCCTATACATAATTCGGTGGGAGGAAGATGAAGGTCATTTAAAAACATGCCCGTGGAAGTAGGAAACCTGCCTGTCATCAGGGAAGCTCGGTAAGGAGTACAAATTGGAATTACGGAAACAGCATTGAGGAAATTAAAACTTTCTTTTGCCAGTAGATCAAGATTTGGCGTATTTACATTTGGGTCTCCTGCATATCCTGTTGCTGAAGCTCGCCATTGATCTACGAGAATATAAATTATATTGGGCTTTTTCTCCTCTACTACTGTAGAACAGCTTAATAACATGAAGACCAAGGCACTAAATAAGATGATATTATAGATTTGAAATCCTTTTTGATTGAGTTCAAATGATGAATTTAGCGAACAAAATAGATTTCTTTTTTTCATCATCTTGTCATTTAGTTACAAATACAATTTCCACTTTTCCTATTAAGCCCGATGCCAATAAGGGGCTGTTTTCAGTAAATTTAATTTTGGCATTTGTCCTCGTAAATGGAATTTTATCCGGACTCCTCAGATCTCCGACAATCCGGTTATTCCATGTATTGATGACTTTTACCGTAATGCTATTTGTCCCCGTCTTCAAGTGTGGGGTGATTCGGGCTGCATAAGGTGGAACCCATACAATTCCACAATCATTGCCGTTGACAAAAACTTGCGCCATCTCCTGTACATCTTCAAAGGAAACGATGGCCTCTATATCCGAAGTTAGTAAAGTCTCATCAAGAGAAAATTCCCTGGTATATTCCCCAACGCCGGAATAATAGCTGGCACTTTTATCCTCCAAATCGGACCAACTGACAAGCTTGTCCAATATCAGGGATTTCGGCCCTCCCCAATCAGGATCAAAACTGATATTCCAATCAGTTGAGAGATCTATGGGTTGGCGAATATTTCCTGATTCGAGTTTAAACGGAAGCCCCTCCAGCAAATTATAATATAACCCGTCATCATTTATTCCTGCAGTATACTTTTTGAAAATGACAAAACGTGAAGCTAGCGGATCTAGGGTCATTTCAAGTTTTATCCCATTTTTGACCTTGGTGTAGTTGACATCCCTTTGTATCAATCCTGTTTCGGCATCCCACACCTCCGGTTTGCTATCTTGATCCACCCTGAAAACTGCTGATATTTTTTCCTGATTTTGACTGCTGTTGGATACGAAAAAAACATCTTCATTTTCCGTTCTTCGGTGCACAAAGTCAATATGCAGGTCATGATTGTCCGTACCTGTCACATCAAGATCCGGCGGTATGGACAGCTCTGCCAATACTTCCTGGACCGATTTCCCCCAATAAACGGTTCCCCTTCCATATCTCTGGGAAAGTATCTTTTCCCCGTCGCAATCCCCCCAGATTTTGTCAGCAATCGCGCTTACTTCTAAGTCACTAGCCGGGTAATCTTTTAATGAGGTGGCTCTTTCAGGTTTTTTTCCAATGACCACTGCTCCGTTAAAAATCAGCTTTTCTAGTCGTTTTAATACTTCCAGAGATATGTCTTCCCTGTCGGGAAGCACCAATGTTTTGTAAGATTGGCCGTGAGGCAAAACCAGGTTTCCATTTTTTGTCTCCAGGGTTGTGGTAATTACATCCTCATTGATAAAATCATATTGATATCCTGAAAGCTTGCCGGGGTTTATGGGTTTTGGTCTTCCACAATGAGGGCACTTGCTTTCGTCATAAAAATAAGTCGGAAAATTACCCGGCATGTCGGGGGTGTAATTTGGGTCCAATCTTCTGGGAGGTACCAGATTGGGTGCTTCGTCTCCATAATACAAGAGTACGTCCGCAACATAATTTCCCTTACGTAACATGTAGGAACATCTTGCAATATAATCCATAAAAGGCCGGGCCATTTCCCACCAAGTCGCATTTACATTGATATGTTCTCCGGCGTGATACACAAATCCCGGCTTGCCGGCAATTTTAGGATTATGGGAGAAAGTGTGAAAGACAACTTGGTTCAGACCTTCACAAAAGGCAATGTCAATCAGTTGCTTAAAGTCAGTTGGGCCATGCTGCCAATGGTTCCATCCTGTAAGCGACTCTGAGGCAACTATTTTTTTTCCATAAATATGGGCAGCACTAGAAGCTTCTTTGGTTACCCAGTGTCGTTGCCTATTCCAAAATTCTCCCATGGGAATATGGGAATTTCCAAGCGCTTTCAAGGGTTCGACCCTCACATTTCCACCATGCCCTGCCTCAATGATCATCTCAATCCCATGTTTTTCCGCAATTTCCACTGATTGGGCAAAATGATTTTCAATCATCAAATCACTGATCAATTTGTTATAATCATGCAAAAACCGTTTTGCCAACTGATCATCGCTACTGACATGATTTTGAATTAAAGGAAGATAAGGTCTAGCATCATATGCGTAAATCTCTTTGAATTTTGCCAAAAAAAGAGGACTCCAATCATCCGCTTCCCACACCTCATAGCTGTCGTGCATAAAAAATTTGAACTGCTTGTCCTTAGAAGTTATAGGTGCCAACCTATTTAAAATACTATCGAAATAATTCTCAGTGGCTTCTTTACTCAAATGGTCAATTATCAATCCGCTGGAATTGGGACTGGGTACAACCAATTCCTGTCCGGTATTGCTCATAAAAAAGGAAAGAACTTCCCATTTTCCCTTAGGTACATACCATTCTATAAACTTACCATCTTTGGTAAATTCATCTAATACAATGGCTTCTCCAGTACTGAAGTCTATTACCTTGGCTTCGGTAAATGGAACGGCAACGGATGTAAGCAAGGTATTGCGGGAGGCGGATTTACGTTTACTTTTAGGTTCCAAAATAGGGAATTTCAGTTGGGATGGACCTTCTACCACCTGACTTGAACTTAGCAATTCTTTTGCTGCGTGTTTTTCTTCTACCCATTCCCCACCTGCATTCCAACTACTTGCGGCAACCCAGCCTAAATCAAGATCCAACTTTTTGGCTGTAGAAAGTGCAAGTGAAAAATATTTTAAAGATTCATCTCCCAACATTGGCGGACCGGCAGGAATCAGTTTTTCTTGATCCATTAGTGCCCCCAGATCCCAGATCAATGCCCCTCGCATGCCTTTGTTTTTCATTTGCTCAAGCTCAAAGACCATTTGGGTGGTATCTATGTAACCATTCATCCAAGTCCATAAGGCAAGTGCTCTGTTATCCTTAGATGGATTGCGAAATTCCTCTTCTGATAACGAGGATATTGATTTGTCTTCTGATGGGGTACAGCCTAAGAGTTGGAAAAAGATAAATAACGATGCGAGAATTACTGAAATCCCAATAATCCGAAATTTGATATCAAATCTGTGCATCTTATGAATTTTGGTGACCAGTTTAATCTAGTGGGTTAATTTTACCGAGGTAAAAATTAGGGAAAAGGCATTGCTAAAAATTCCAACATTTTAACCAAAAGATATCTTATTTTAACTCCTTTGGGTTCAAATCCGATTTACTCATCCCATGTCAAGGAGGCTAATGCAGGCATCCATTTGCATTTGGGATATTTGGTAGCTAAAGAGCGATAGAAGGCTTACGAAAAGTTCCCTTTATGTTGTTTTATCCATTTCCTCTATTGCCTGACTGCAAACCTGACATAGGCATAGCCGTTGGTAGAACCAAGCTCCTTTATAAATTCTGTCAAAATCCGAGGTTTCATAGTATTGACTTCCGTTCAACTTAGGTCATTATAAACTAAATCGTCAACACAGATAAACACAATGTTGGACTTTATTTGATCAGGATTTTCACTACCGAAAATTCAGATTTCTGGGCTGAAGCCGTTATCAAGTGGAAGAAAATTGATCCACTCCCCTTTACTGTCCTGCTTTTCATTTTTTAGATCTAATGGTCATATGATAGTTTCAAATCATTCCCTTTTTTTTGAAAGGTCGAGCATGAAATAAAACAGACTATCCCAAAACCAAAAAATGCAACACTTAAATATTCCCCAATTTTAGATACCATGAATCACCCATTTTAATTAAGTCATCTAAACTACTATGATTTTCGACTCTTGTTCTTTTCGGGAGGCAGAGCGAAACATCCATCCCGACGTATAAAGTACAACACCTAAGACCACCCATCGGAGAATTAACAAGGGCAAAGATTTGACAACATAAGCAGCAAGAAACACGCCTATGACTCCAGCAATCGTTAACGAAAATGAAACTTTCCTGTCATATGCATTTTGTTTGACAAATCTGGCTCCTCCTGCTGCCATTAGCATAGCAGTTGCTGTCATCATGATAGGGAAGGCCGTGAGTGGATGCATCCCAAGCGCATAAACCATCGCCATGCAGGGGGCATAAAATCCGACTCCGATGGTTTGCAAGGCACCAAAAATAAAACTCATAACTAAAATAACAGCCAACTTCCAACCTGTCAGTCCTATGGCCTCACCTCCGGTTGGCATCAAATTGAAGAAACCAGCGATCATAATCAGTCCCACAGCCAGCAGGCCAAAACCTAATCCTATCTGAATCCTGCTTCGTGACATCTTGGAAACAATATCGGCTCCCAGCAACGCACCCAAAGGTGCGACTATTGACATGGATACCAGGGTAAGTGTGTCCACTTCAACTACAGTCATAAATATAAAAGCCTGAATTACAACAGGAATGGTATTCCCCACATTCATTGTTCCAGGGATAAGGCGGTCATCGACAAGTTTAAAAAACTTAAAAATTGCAGTCTGCTGTGCAAAACTTCCAATCCCCAAGGTGTCGAAAAAGTTGGTGATGAATCCGGTTCCTAAAAGACCTGACCATGGTTTACCTGAAAACGTTTTCCTGTTTCTGAAAACATCAGTAATGTAGTAGTACCCAAAAATACCCGTAATAACCCCCAGAATTAGTTTTAAAATGATACTCATACTTCAACGATTAAAATTATAATTAGCTCAAATAAACTTTTTAAAGAAACCTTGGTCAGGTTATTTTTCACATCCGTATTCTAGGGTATTATTTGATAAGCATTTAGAGAAGGAGTTTTGTAAAACGTTTGCTATTCTTTCTCCACTCCTCCCCTGCACGGGCTCTGATTTAATCCGTAATACCTTGCCGGGCAGTAAATTTTCCAATCATCAAACTAGCCCTGGAAAGACTGTAAACCTAATAGTTGGCATAGCAGTTGGTGAAAGCTATGACCGCTTTATATATACTGTCAACATTCGGGGATTCATAGTATTGACCCCTTCCGGAATGGCGGCATTCCAGATGGTATAGCCCCCAATTAATCGGAAAATTTAATTTTTTCTATTGTATAACATGTTCTATTTCAAACTTCTTTAAAATTTTTATTCACTACTTAACTTCAATCGTTTGGGAAAAAAGCAAGCGAATCGGTCCAAATAATCCTGCAGGCTCTACATGCCATTCTGTATAATTTTCCAACCAACTACCTCCATCGGATCGAATATTTGTTTTTGTAAACCGCTCCGTTTCCGGCAGGTCTTTATCACCTGTTAAGCGGTTGACCCAGAGATTCATCACCTCAATTTTCAGTTCATTTTCCCCCAATTTTACTTGTCCAGTTATATTAACTCTAAATGGTGGCTTCCAGACAACTCCAGCTGAATTCCCGTTGATAAAAATTTCAGCTATTTCCCCTACATCGCCAATATCCAGGTAAATATTTTTTCCATCACCCATCCATTCATCCTTTACAATAATGGTTTTTTGATATTTCCCTTTTCCTGAATAGTATTTTATACCTGGGTCATTGTGTTCTGTCCATGAAATAAGTTCAGGAAATTCAACCTTTCCGGGACCTCCCCATTTTGGATCAAACTCCACCTGCCAGGCTCCGTTAATTGGATAGGGTGTGGGAATATTTTCAACTATAGCCTGCATTTGATTCCCTGAATTCTTTACAATCGTGTACTTTCCATTTTGCCAGCACTCCATTTCTAAGGAATTACTTTTTACTTTCAAGACCTTCTCTTCCGGCAATCCCTCGTCGTTTGAGACTTCCTTCAAAACGGCAACCAAGCCCTTACCTGAAAAACCCTTTTTAAAAACCACAAACGTAGAGCCACCTGGTGGAAGCACTACCGGCAAAGTGATACCCCCTTCTTTAGATTGAAAAATATGTTGGTCCAAAATGGAACCATCTGATGGATCCCAGAATTGTGGTGCTGCATTTTCGACCCGAAAAGTACACTCAGTACTCAATTGGGCCAGCGTTTTATTATTGATGAAATAGATATGGGAAAGCGCTGTTTCCCTGTGAATGAAGTCAAATTCGAAATCAGCCTGAGAATTTTGTGTTGAAAAATCAGGACCAATCCCTATATTTTTTAACCACTCTTCAGGGGTATATCCCCACACAATTTGTCCTTTTCCGTAATTATTTACTTTAACCGTTGAGCCATTGATTTTTCCCCACATCTTTCCTGACAGTTCACGAATCGCTTTTGTGTTACTTTCCATTTTGGCCAAACCCGGTACTTCGGTCGGTTTAGGACCAATAATGGTCGCCCCTTGAGAAACCATTACTTCCAATTTGCGCAAAACCTCAAATAGCATATCAGACTTATTAGGTAGAACCAGAACCCTATAAGTCATGCTATTGGGAAGCACAATCCTGCCATCTTTAACAGACATACGGTTTAGGATGACATCTGAATTCACGACATCATATTCGTAACCGGGACCTAGTCCATCAATTCTTGGCTTTTCAGGAACATTATGATAATACGGCCAAAAGTTAGGAGCCTGATCCCCGTAATAATAAGCTACATCGGCAACATAATGGCCTTGTTGAAGCATGAAACTACAGCGGGCAAGATAATCCATAAACGGGCGTGCCTTTGACCACCAGACTACCTGAGGATTCATGTCAATTCCAGCGTGGTAAGTTCGTCCGGGAAATTGATCTTCCATAGGAGAATGCGAAAACCCATGATAAGTTACCCTGTTCAGTCCTTCAGAAAAAGCCCTGTCCACCAGCATTTTCCTTTCAAAAGGGCCATCTCTCCAACGGCGCCAGGTTGTCCATGACTCTGCATCAACATATTTTTTCCCATAAATATGTGATGCACTGGCGATTTCTTTGATTAAAAAAAGATTCCTTGGATTTCCCAACCAGAACTCCCCCCTTGGTATGTGGACATTACCCAATGCTTTCAGGGCATCTACCGGACAACTTTCCCAAAAAGGAGGGCCAGGGCCCCCGGCCTCAGCTACCAGTTGGACACCATATTCTTCACACACCATGCTTCCTGTGGTGTAATGACTGTAAATCAAAAGATCACTGACAGACTTTTTATAATCATATTCAAATCGCTTGGATTGATCCTCATTTACGATTTCCCACCCTAAAAACACTGGCAACCAATTTATTGGACTGTAACCATGTTGATTTTTAAACCATTTATGAAAGTCTTTCGTCCATTGAATACCCTCATGCAATTCCATACTGTCATCATCCAGGGTTTTGAGTGGAGAATTTTCCTTTGTACCTTTTTCGATTCCCAATTGCTTAAAAATGTACTCAAAATGAAACCGTGTGGCTTCTGGATCCAGAAAATCAATAAAAAAACCCTTTGAATTAGGACTAGCGGCGATTAACTGTTGTCCGTTGTTACTGCATACGAACCTCTCCACATGCCATTTACCGGGAGGGGCATTCCATATTAACTCTCCATTTTTAAACTTGTCTGAAATATCCATTATTTCTGACAAATCAGAAATTCTATTATCCGATGAGTGGGGCCAGGCCAGAACAGCCACATCCAAATACCAAGCCGGCAAACCGTCAGAACCTTTAGGGCATCCAAGCGGAACTTCAGGAAACGGTAATGACTTTTTAATCTGACCAGGACCGGAAACAACTATGCCTGCATGAAACAGGTTTTTACTTGCCATTTCGGGTGTAACCCAAGCCCCTCCTGAGTTCCACCCACTTGCGCAAATAAGACCTAGTTCAAGTTCCAGTCGCTCAGCTTCTTTTATTGCATGATGAATCGCCTTTACCGATTCCACTCCTAAAAAGGGTGGCCCATTAGGCACAAATCCGTCAGGGTTTCTCATGGCCTCTGTATCCCATATCTGCAATCCGCCAAGTCCTTTGTCTTTGGCTTCCTCAAGGTCACGGGTTATTCCGGATAGCGATACATCGCCATTCAGCCAGTTCCAGTATGCCCTGGGCCTTGCTTCTACGCCAGGATTCCTGAAACCTTCAATTAGATAATCATCATGTGGAATTTCATTATTGCAGCCCACAAGAAACAAGCAAAATATTCGGGGGAAAATCTTAATTAATAATTTTATTTTCATTTTTTTTCTAAATTTTACCGCTTTCTAGAATTGGTTTTAAATGAAAAATACTTCGGCCTGGCCAAGTAATCCGGATTCCAGCAAAGGTGATTTTGCCCCGAATTTGTTTGATTTCACATTGCTTTTGGTATATATAAATCAATGGTTTGTTAAGATTTTTTTTTTAACTCAACTGTTTAATTATGAATAGCCTAACTATCGGTTCGAATTACGAATTAGCTCAATCGCCTGCTCTGCTGCATTTTTCAATACATTACGGGGCGATCTGACTTTTGCCGCATCTGTAAGAAATCTCAATTCTGATTGATTGCCATTTTCACCTATCGCTATAAGTGCTTGTGCCTTTACGAGGTAGCTGTCATCCGTTTCATATTTACGCCTGAATTCACCTATCATGGAAGGGTCTTTCATTTTTCCCAGTGCTTTTATGGATGCTGCTCTGACTTTTGAATTGCTATCGCTGATGGCCTGTAAAAAACTATCTTTACTACCGTTTGTGTGGAATTCAGACAAGTTCTGAATTGCAGCTTCCCTAACGGCCCAGAAACTATCGTTCATTGAGTGCTCCCTCCATTTCTGAATCGTTTTCGGAGAACTGTGGAAGGCCTTCAGTTGGTCTATGGCCCATAATCTGCCGGGAACATCATCGTTATCCATCTGAAACAAAAGCTCTTCCTCAGTTTTAGGATATGTCCATTCCTTAAGCAGGTGATTACCTTCATCAAACCGAACCATTAAGGGCGCTGCATCGAGTTTGAATTCAAATTTCTCTAGATTCTTTTTCAACCATACTTTTTCAACCGTCTTTCCATCCTTATTATAAAATCCGATATTAACTGGAATACTGTAAATGGGCACATTCTTCCACTTATCCTGAGTTTGTTTTATTTCCAACGCAAGGATCTTAGTAGATTCATCCCAGTTTTTTGAGATTTCAAAAACGGCATGACCTGGATGAAATAGAAATTGTTCAAAAAACCAATCCATGTTCAAGCCGCTTACATCTTTCGTACATTGGATAAAATCCTGGGTGCTTACCGCTTGAAATTCAAACCTATGCAGAAATTGACTAAGGACTCTGAAAAAGGTATCATCACCCAAAACAAAACGAAGCATATGTAATACTGAAGCTCCTTTGGGATAGGCATGGCTGTCAAAGTTTTGTCCCGGGGTTTCATACCGGTTAAAGACAATGGGGCGCATATACCTATCATGTGCTTCACGCAGGTAGGCATTCTTTTTCTTCAAAAGGTCAAAGGCGGCTTCATCTTCACCCCAGTCGTATCTCTTATAAAGGTAGTCAGAATAGGTGGCGAAGCTTTCATTTATCCAGTTATGCTCCCAGCTTCTGCATGTAACGAGGTCTCCCCACCATTGATGGGCAACCTCATGGGCAATGATCCCTTCAAAAGAGAAGTCGATTTCTTCCATTCTATTGGTTACAGCCCCTTCTCCAAGCAGCGTTGCAGATGTGGCTTCAGCTCCCCCTCCTTGATGTGCGGAGACCACCTGATCATACTTTTCCCATGGATACTTATAGCCAAATAGCGTGTTAAAAAAATCTATCATGTAGGGGGTCTTGGCAAACGATCTCTTTGCATCTTGCTCATGCCGCTTATATACCCAATAGTTTACAGGTAAAGAGCCTAGGGAGTCTTCGATTACGGTATAATCGGCAATGCTCAGGTTTATCAGGTAAGTAGCGTGCTCTTTGCTTTGTTTCCAATGGTAGGTATGTTTTCCCCTTTCCTGATCCTCCGTAATGCTCAGTAGCTTCCCATTTGACAGTACCTTATAGTCATTATCCACCGTAACAATCATTTCCTGCGTTACTTTGTCATGGGGATAGTCATAGCAGGGTATCCACTGTCTAGCTTTGTTGGGCCAGCAATCGGAAGAAACCTGCAATTGATTCGTTTCAGTTTTATCAATAAATTTTAGACCTTCTACTTGCTCTGCGAGATAATACTTCACAGTAAACTTCACCGTATCCGTGTTTGAATAGGTGCGGGAGAGGTTTATATGCAGTTTGTCTTCGCCTTGCCTAAAGGAAATCGGATATCCCTTACTGTCGAGCACATCGGTTACAACCAGTGATGCTGCATCAAGTGTTATCGTATTCAAATTGCTTCTAAGTGGTGTCAGGGAAACCGTATTTTCTCCAGTCAACTGTTTTCGATCAATATCAATATCAAGTTTTAACTTGTAATGTATGGCGTCGAAATCCCTATCCGGTTCAAGGGTGACAGGCCTTTTGTAAATATCAAGTCCTTGAGCCAAAAGCACATAATCCATCGTCAACAGAAATAGGATAACAAAAAGATTCTTCATCGTTACGAAATTAAATTAAGGTTTCGTGTCAATTGTTCTTCATAAATGCTTCAATTTCATCAATCGTCCTAGGCAAACCCTCCGAGAGAATTTCAAAACCATCTTCGGTTATTACCACAGTATCTTCGATTCGTATACCTGTAACTTCGTCAGCTTTTCCCATAATATCACAGGCAAAGACGAACCCAGGCCTCAGTGGTTCACCACGGTCGAAGTTAAGCATCCTGTCATGTACAGCCATGCCAATACTATGGTTATATCCGCCGTCACGTATCCACAAATTATATCGGTCGTCCGAGGTGTCAAGCCCTTTCTTTTCAAGCTCTTTTTTCACTTCTGCACCGATCTCTGTCAATGAAATCCCGGGTCGGTAGAGTCTCTGGCATATTTCCCTGACAAAGAGGCCTAGTTCATAAATCTCGCGCTGCGTTTCGGAAAATTTACCACTTGCTGGAAAAGTCGTTGAAACATCGGAAGCATAATTCGATACATTGGCGCCACCGTCGAGAATGATAAAGTCTTCTTCCTCCAGTATTCGATCGTATTGCATGTAATGGCCATAGGCGTGGTTTTTATCCGACATGATAATGGTCCCGTATGCCAACCCCTTTGCCCCACCGGCCATGCAAATTTGTTGGAAAAGAGCCGCCAGTTTTATTTCCTCAACCCCCGGTTTGGTATTTTTCATTACCGCTTTATGTGCCTCAACAGAAAGTCTGGCAGCCTGTCGAATCACATCAATTTCAGCTTTTGACTTAATCTTTCGCAATTCCCATATAAAGGGGGTACAATTCAAAACCTGATTGTCAGGGAATCGCTGGCTTAAGACCGTTACGAATTGCATTTCAGGGGTGAGTCTTCCATCCCATTCGTTGTCGGTTACGGTGCGTTTGAATTTGTTGAATTTTTCCATGGAATTTTCGCCTATATACTCCTCCGGACTGAACGGCGTATAAATTACCGTGCCTTTCGTCAGTCTATTTTTTAACGTTTCAGAAAAATCTTCGTAAGGAAGATAGTGCTCAATTCCCGTGATTTTTACGGGGTTTCTGACAAGGTCCAATGAAATATTTTCGCCGTCGGCATGGCCCTCATCAATAGTGAAAAACAACGTGCTTACCCTTTTTTCTCCATCCACAATAAGAATAGCATCGGGAATTTCTACCCCGGCAAAATACATCATATTGTTATACTGCGTAAAAGGTAAATCTCCAAGGGGTTCAGATGCCCCTCTGATTATTACAATTCCATCGGGAATCATATCCATGAGTTTTTCCCTTCGATTAGCGTATTCGTACTTTTCAAAGGTTAACTGTGCTTTTACCTCAATTACCGAGATGCACAACATTAGTGTTAGAAAAAAACAAGTCTTCATCTGTTTATAATTTGATTTTTAAAGGTCACATGGAATGCCCTAGATAATCATACCTCTTTGTGTCGACCACTCGTCATAGGCATTTCACATGTTTATAATTACACTGTTTTTAGTTAGTCATTTCTTTGATATTTTGAATTTATTTCAGTGGAAATGGGTGCATCAGTTTCCTGTTGCCACTTGATAAGCTCGTCGAGTAATTCATCTCGTTTATCTATTTGAATTGCCGCAAGGTTGTTTGTTTCACCAATATCTTCTGCCAGATTATAAATTTCTACTGCATTGTTCTTAAGGATATTCTCACGTCCTTTATCGAGTACCCACTCTTCGTGAAACTGCAGCAACTTCCAATCCCCTTTTCGTATTACGCTTACAGGCCTAGTTCTAAATAATGTATCCCGTGCCTCGTCCCTCATCCCATCATAGGAATTCAGATATGCCGGAAAATGCCAAAAAAGAGACTCCCTGTTTATTGATTCCTCTCCATTTAATAAAGGCACTAAACTTGTACCATCCAGTTTATAATTTTCCGGATGTTTTGCACCAGCCAGTTGAAGAAAAGTTGGATAAAAATCTGTACTGATCACCGGTTCTTCGCAAGTTGTCCCAGACCTTATTTTACCAGGCCAATAGGCAAACAAGGGTACCCGAATTCCCCCTTCATAAAGCATCCCTTTTCCGCCACGCAATGGTTTTTGACAAGTATATGTCCCATGGCCACCGTTATCTGAAAAAAAGATTACCAGGGTATTTTCACTTAATCCCAATTCTTCGAGAATCCTGTTCACTTTTGCCACACTCTGGTCAACACTTTCGATCATTGCAGCGTAGGTTGGATCATTATGACACCCAACACCTTGCTTTTTCTCATAATTGGCAATTAAGATTTCTTTGGCCTCTATGGGAGTATGAACTGCATAATGCGATAGGTAAAGGAAAAATGGGCTGCCGGTTTTCTTTGGATTATTTTCTTTGATAAAGTCAACAGCCCTATCTGTTAAATGATCTGCAAGGTATTCCCCTTGGGAATTAAAATGCCCTTGAAATCCAATCCCCGGAAAATCCAAGTCGAAACCTTGTGCCCTTGGTGAATTTCCAACATTCCATTTGCCAATCGCAGCACTCCGGTAACCTGCCAATTTTAGAGCTTCTGAAATAAAAATATGTTCAAGTCCCACTGTGGTGGAGTTCTGTATGGGAATTAAACGCCTGTCTTTAGGATCTCCCCTGTCTGATCTGGCAACCGTAAATACCCCATGCCTTGGGGAATATTGTCCGCTAAGCAAGCAGGCACGGGTAGGAGCACAGTTAGGTGCATTGGCATAAGCTTGGGTAAAGATCATCCCATTTTTTGCCAACTTATCAATATTAGGTGTTTCGTAATATTCTGCCCCCATAAATCCAACATCTTTCCACCCCATATCATCAATAAAGATGAAAACGATATTAGGTTTTTCTATTTTTTGGTCTGATTGGCTGAAGGAAAATACGCCTAAAGCAATAAACAAGATGAATGGAGTCAGTTTATAAAATCGGTTTTTGTCTTTTTGACTTTTCATTTTCAAATCAGGTTTAAAGGAATTACCACCTTCTAGTTTAATAAAAATCAGGAATCAATACGATCCGTTGACAAGTTGTAAAACACTTCTAAATTAAATATTTAATTTATTTTAGGTGGTGGCTTTCATCAACCAATACTGGATACCTTCTTTTTATCATTTCCTACTCGTTAGGAGATAGTTTACCTATTTTTATTGGTACATCTTGTGGTCTAATTCCCTTTTGGTTCAGGCGATTCATCAGGCTCCAATTACGGATCGGTTTTCCCGGCTCCGGGTCCACAGATTCTTGTGCTTCCAAGTCATATCGGGTAAAATCGATCACTTTTTTGGGATTTTGGGCAATCCAGTCTCGGAGAGTGGCCAATCGGAAATCCTTGTTCATAAACCAGCGGATCTCCAGTTCCGGTTCTGACCCGCATATGCCGGACCCCCTATGTACGAAGCGGTAATCAAGTTCATCTCTTTTTATAATGCTCGCGCCAAAGCATACCAAACTCGCCATGCGTAATTGGCTTGGCATTTGGCCACCTTCTACGGATTTGAGTATGCCAAATTTCCATTCCTTCCATGCCATTACGACCTTGATAAAAAGGGAACAGCTGGCGCGTCTCTAAAAGGCTAAGCTCCTAAATTGTGGTCACCCTGCGAAGCCATTCAGCTCGAATCCCTTGTCGAAATGGGTGGAAGTTGTGGCAAGCATTTGACTAACACCCAGTTCTGTCCCCAATCTAATCACCGTCTCGATAGGGCCAACGCCCATCCTGCTTCCACAATTGACCCCGTCGATTCGTCTTGCACCTGGATACCTCGCGTTCAGAAAGTCTATCATCCATCCGTCCAAATTGACACAGTCTATGAGATCTTTTGCACTCTGTGCGGGTTTGTTAAAATGCTCTTTGGATGGGTAATTGCGGTAAACAATTGATCCGTCACCGGCTCCATTATCTACAGCATACTGACTCCAAATGGTACCTTGGCAAACATGAATCCCTTCTTTTTCAGAAAGGTACCTCAGATTTTCGGCGGCCATAAAGCCCCCAATGACTGCCTGTGGCCTACCGATGACAACGTGTATAGTATTTTGAAAATATTGAAATTTCCATATTTTATTCTGAAAGGGACGGGTCGATTTCCAGATGTTAACTTATTATTTGCTGATATAATAATAGTTTAGGCAATCCTTTTTTCTTCGTGCTTTTGGCTTGATCCAAAAGAACCAAAATCCCGATAACTATCGGGACAAGATTTGCCAAAGCTACCACCGCACGAGGCCGAACGCTGGCTCGCTGGCAAATCCTCCCACCGCGCCCTTACGATCAATGTTTTGTCCAAACAGCTAAACTTCAATCGTAAATCAAGAATTTTATGGCTTTGAGCTTCAAAAACCCTGTCATTTCCATTTTGTATGTTCGCAGGATATTTAAGACTCAATGTGACATTCGATCCTTATTAGACAGACTCTGTTCATTGATCACCTTTTCTCAAGACTGAAAAAAGGCATCTTTTTTACCAACCTGGATTTTGAGTTAGGTTTTGATTTAATGTTAACTCATTTGTCGGAATTGGCAATAGGTAGTCTCTGCCAGGATTGAATCCGAAAGTGCTCCCTGGACCACTTAATGCATTTTGATAGGGATCAAAAAACCCGGCTTGATTCCTTGGAACTGCCGGAGCAATGGCAATTAACGCTGGTGTTGCAAAGGTACCGACAAACCTTTTTCCGACCCAATAGGCGTGAGCTCTCCAACGCATCAAATCGTCAAATCTGAATCCTTCAGCAAATAGTTCCACTGTCCTTTCCCTTCTGATCTCATGGAGATAATCAGGTATCGCATACCCGTAGTTTGGCCAGTTTGGATCGGGGGTGATGCTACTTAACTTAAGGTGGGGCATGCCTACCCGGTCTCGGATTTTATTGATGGTTTTATCCACATCAGCCTGTGTTAGAGTCCCTAACTCTGCTTTTGCCTCTGCATAAATCAGCATAGCCTCAGGTAATCGCATAAAGATATAATCCACGTTATGATTTTGGATGCCGACTGCAGGATCCACCACGATATGTCTAAATTTCCTAGACTCTATTCCTGTACCCGAATTCAGAACATCAGGAAGTATAAAGTAGGTTGTATCTGTGCCTTGGATTCTTCGGATATCGGTTGGAACCATTACTGACTGAGCTAGTCGCGGATCTCTGTTTTTCTCGAGGATATCCAGGGTAGCATCACCCACAAAAAGCGGACTAACCGCAATGGGTAGCCCATCTTTGCAAAGGAAAAACTTGGTTGCCTCGTAGGTATAACCGTAAGCGTTGGGCCAGTTCCACAATTGATTTCCGAATGTATTTCCATGAGCCTCCCGATCATAATGCTTATAAAAAATCACCTCACTAACACCTGCATAATTGGTCCTATTAAAAAGATCCGCATAAACTCGATTGGGATTTCCTACTACAAGTGAATAATTTCCTCCATCAACTATTTGAAGGGCAGCATCTGCTGCCTGCTGAAGATATGCTTTTCCATCTGTTTGACCCGCAAAAGGCGTCCCTTGGTGGTATTTCTCCCATGTACCTTCATATAGACAAGCTCTTGCCTTAAACATTAGTGCAATGTCTTTGCTCAACCTTGTTCCGGGAGTGGCCAGCTGATTACTGGGGCGCATCTTCGAGATGGCTATCTCCAGATCATTGAGAATGAAATTAAAGACCTCCGTTCTTTTATTTCTAGGAGCATTCAAAATATCCACATCTGCCTCTGTCACAGGCTTATCGATAATTGGCAGATCCCCAAAATTTTTCATCATTTCATAATAAAACCAAGCACGGAAAAAATGGCCTTCTCCAATATAATGATCTGTCATATTGTTTCGGACCTTGACCCGATCGACATTAGCCAGAAAATAGTTGATGTTACGGATATTGACCCAATTCCATCCTCCTCCTGAAGCGGGAATATTTATCGCCCCATCAAGTCTCGGTGTCCAACTAGCTCCGAACACATTTATTGCCGGCAAAGCAATGTCTGTTCCTCTATCCTTTGTGGGGGCGTTCCCACCTCCCGAAGGAGGCCAACCGTCAAAGGTATCATAGAACGTGTTGAGATAGAGTTCCATGTCGCCCGTGGAATTCCAAAACTCCGGATCGGAAATCTGATCCAGCGGAACCCTGTTCAGAAAATCATCATCGCAGGAGTTAAGCGTTATTCCCAATAGAAATAAGACTAAATAATATATCCTTTTCATAGTTTTTAAATTTTTATGTTTTCAGATGTAACCTCGCACGGATGATCGTCATTGCTACCAACGACCAGATTCATGCTCGATATCATGATATTAATCGTTAGAAGTTAAGGTTAATTCCTGCTGAGAAGGTTTTACTCAATGGATACGCATCTCCCGAACCGTACCATCTTCCGGCTAACGCTTCTGGATCGAAGAACATAAGATTGGTGAATGTCAATAAGTTTTCAGCCGAAAAATAAGCCCTCGCATTGGTCAACAATGCCTTTTTTGCAATATGCTTGGGGATTGAATACCCAATTTGCAGATTTTTAAGCCTTAGGTATGCAGCATTTTGTAGTAAATGATCGGTAGGCATGCCATAGTTCTTCTGGTTTTCTCCAAAGAACTGCGCATAGGGTTTTGGAAAATAGGCATTGTAATTGGGGCCTAAAGCACTTGATTCGTCTCTCCAATAATCCATGTGTCCCTCTAACACATTATTATGCATAGGCCCTGCTGCGGGTCCTCTGAAAACGGCACTCTGCCCAAATGACCAATCTCTCCTCGCAACACCCTGGAAAAATATGGATAAATCAAAATTCTTCCAACTGCCTCCCAAGTTTAATCCATAGGTGAATCGTGGGGTGGTGTTTCCAAGAATGGTAAGATCTCCAGGGTTATTAACCGTATTGTCCCCGATATTTATTCTCCCATCCTCATTTAGATCCTTATACCTAAAGTCACCTGGTCTCCATCTCCCGGGAAAGATAAAGCTCTGGTTTACACCTTCATTGATTTCTTGCTGGTTTTGATAATGACCATCGTATCTATATCCCCATATTTCGCCCAAAACCTGTCCTTTGTAAAAGGTAGAAAGTAATCCTGTTTGATTGGTGTAATTAATAACCACACTTTTGTAATCTGCCACCTGACCTCTGATCTGATATTTGAAATTTGAACCGATGGTACCCTTGAATCCTAGCTCCAACTCCCATCCTCTAGTCCTAATTTCACCTTCATTTCTCTTTGGCACGGGGCTACCCAAGACAGCCGGAAGTGGGGATCCGGGAGAAACTAAGTCCTCTGTATTGGTTTCATACACTTCAAAGGTTAAATCCAATCGATTGCCAAACATTGCCATATCAATGCCTAGATTTTTGGTTAAAATAGTCTCCCAGCTTAGATTTACACTATTTAAATTGGGGGCTCCCACTGCCCAGGCACGTTCATTTCCAAATAACCATTGATTTGTCTGACGAATAGGTAAGGTAGGTACGTACAAGTAGTTAGCCACGTCTTGGTTTCCCAATTTCCCATATGATCCTCTAACCTTTAACAAATCAATAAACCGAGATGAGGATAAAAATTCCTCTTGGGAAATAATCCAGCCGGCAGATGCAGATGGGAATACACCTGTTCTGCGGCTCGGTTCAAATCTTGAGGAGCCATCCTGCCTTACATTGACCTCTAGTAGGTATTTTTTGTTGAAGATGTAGTTTAACCTTGAGAAAAGACTTTGCGTGCTCCAATGTCCCTTGGCATCCCTAACGAATTGATCGCCCACTGAAGTACTGACGGAGGGGACTGCATCACTCAACATAAAAAAACTACGGGCATATAAGTTACTGTAATTCCATACCTCATGCTGATAACCTACCATCAACCGAAAATCATGCTTTCCGATTTCCTTTGCGTAGGAGGAGTAGATGTTTGGAGAAAAATAATTATTTCTGATCAAATCATTTAGATACTGGGTGGCTTGCCTGCTTTGGGGCTCTAAGGCAATTTCACCACTAGGTCGCACCCAAGGAAATTGCTTGGCAAAGCGGGTATCTTCAATTTGTTCGGAGGTAAAGTTGAATTGGGCAGTCGTAACCCAGCCCTTTATCGGCTCGATATCGATTTTTGGCGATAAGACAATCTGGTTATTCCGGATTTCTTGCCTCATGTTCTTCCATTCTTCTACCCGGGTTTGCAAAGTCCATATATCTGAATCAGGATATTTGGCAGGCGTTCCAAACTTAATCTTACTGAGCCAATTCATATACCAAGCCCTTCCATAGTCCGGATTCCATGGAAAATTCTCGTTTTCGGACTTATACTTGGTAATAAACTCCACATTCATCCATTTTGTCAACTTTGCAGCAATCTTAGCATCGACATTGAACCTGTTAAATGATTCATCCCCAAACCGGAGCAGGCCGTCTTCAGTATAATAACCAGTTGATAAGTAGTAATTTATACTTTCATTTCCTCCTGATAAAGCAAGGTTATACTTTTGCCTCATAGATCTATCCCTCATGAGCAAATCGGAGATTCCATCATTGGCAACACCAAAAGTTCCTGTGTTCAAAATATTCCAATCATCCGCACCAGCCAAAGGAAGCATGCCCGGTGCACTACCTGGATTTGCTAAGTTTCTTTCGAGGCGCTGTAAGGCCTCAGTAGGGTAAGGCGGAGTACCTCCAAAGTTCGTGTTTGCATCGTTCAAAGCATGCGCCCAGTCCATGCCACCCTGAAGTCTAGGCCAGATGGTGGGTTCACTAAAGCCAACATTACTGGAAAAAGATATTCTTGACCCCGTGCTTCCTCTTTTAGTGGTAATCAGGATAACACCATATGCCGCCCTCGCTCCATAAATGGATGTGGCAGCAACATCCTTCAACACAGAAACCGACTCGACATCGTTTGGATCGATATCATTGAGGTTCATTGGAACCCCATCAACCAATACAAATGGCGCTGTACTACCTTCGAAAGAAGCCAATCCACGGATGCTCATCGCCATATCGGCTCCTGGCTCCCCTCCAGCTAAATTAGGGGTAATAACTAAGTTACTGACTAATCCTTGTAAAGCCTGCTGCATATTGGTAACCGGCCGATTGGCTAGGTCCTCACCCTTTGCAGTAGATACGGCTCCTGTCAAATTGATCTTCTTTTGGGTACCATACCCAACAACAACTACCTCATCCAAGGAAGAAACATCCGCTTTCAAGGTAATGTCGATTTGGGACCTGTTATTGACCGGAACCTCAATGGTTTCAAATCCTATGTAAGAAAAAACCAAAGTCGCTCCTTCAGGAGTCAAAATTGAATATGTCCCATCCAAGTCTGTAACGGTTCCTTGTGTAGTGCCTTTTATGGTAACAGAGGTTCCCGGAAGGGATTCTCCTTTTTCATCTACAACTTTTCCGGTAACCTGAACCTCAAAGGGAAGGGCAGCCGATGTATTTTCATACAAAATCAATCCAAGAACAAGGTGGTTGCCTCCTAGGGAATTAGAACTCGTATTTCCATTAGCATAGGCCGCATATACTACATTTTGAATCAAAAATACTTGTAAAATGATACAAGAGAGCAATTTATACAGTGTGAGTCGAGTCGGTTTTTCAATAAACTTTTTAGAAAACCTGGTAAAATTTAGTTTCATAGAAAGTGAAGTTAATGGTGGAATTAAGAATAAAACTAAAGACAATACCTTTTTCAATTATCAATTATTTTGACTAATTAATATGATATTTTAGCCATTCAAATAAAAAAATCATTCCTTATCATCAGGGAAATCGCTTTTAAAGATTTTTTAACTTGGAAAATTTTAGATAACGGTCAAAAAAATGGCCTTTCCTGAAAATCCTCTCAAAAATTCCCCGGTTTTCGCTTCATTTTTTGCTGAATTGGAAGATCCCAGACGCACTTTCAAGGAAATCATCTGTATCCTCTAGAGGAGATCCTTTTTCTATCCATTGCCGCTTTCATCAGCGATGCGGAAACTTGGACCTTTATCAGTTTGTTTAGGAAAGCAAAGCTGGAATGGCTTAAGAAGTTTTTTCCTTTTGAAAACGGCATTCCATCCCATGATGTGCTTGGAAAAGTGTTTGCATCCCTTGATTCGGCTCAATTCAGTAAATGTTTTGTTTCTTGGGTTGATTCTCTGGCAAAGATGACCGCTGGCGAAGTCATCGCCATTGACGGAAAAACACTTTGCGGTTCCGATGACAAGACCTGCGGCAAGTCGGCTTTGCATGTGGTTTCTGCTTTTGCCTCTTCCAATAGTCTTTGTCTGGGGCAGGTGGCGGTGGACTCCAAAAGTAACGAGATCACTGCATTTCCGCAGTTGTTATATCTACTGATACTACAAGGCTGCATTGTCACCCTGGATGCCATAGGTTTTCAGAAAAGCATTGCTCAGGCTATTCAAGATAAAAAAGCCGATTATGTACTGAAGGTGAAAGACAACCAAAAGGAGCATAAAGGCAAAATCGAAAAACTTTTCCATAGCTCCGATCAAGGGCGAGTTCACTGACTGGGATGCCGGCCATGGCAGGTTTGAGCAACGAAAATGCGAAGTAGTTGATCAGTTGGATTTTTTAGATGATCGACACCAGTGGTCGGGACTGAAAACCGTTGTCAGACTAACCTCGGAAAGAACCATCAAGCAGACCGGTAAAAAACCAGCGAAACGCGACACTACATCACCTCCTTAGCTCCGGATCCCAAATTAATCGGCCAAGCGATAAGAAGTCACTGAGCGGTAGAAAACAACCTGCACTGGAGTCTGGACGTCATTTTTAAAGAAGATGCATCCCTGAAAAAGGCGGATAACTCAGCACTAAACTTCAATTTCATCTCCAAAATGGCACTTTCGCTACTTGAAAAGGAAAAATCATCAAAAAAAAGTAAGCCGTCAAAAAGCCTACTCGCCGCCCTGAATGATGATTACCGCGCTAAACTCCTCAAAATCTAAAAGCGATTTCCCTGCCCTTACCATTTGTGACAACTAATTAATTGTGAACTAAACGTATCCCTCCGACGAACTGCATCTTGATGCGCTTTGAATTCTGAGCTAAAGTTGCGGGATGAAAAAGACGAGTATCGAAACCTACTATGAGCTGTTTTACAGGTGGCAGCGATCCGGATTGAGTAAAGCAGCTTTTGCAGATCGAGAAGGGATTTCAAAAGTGAGTTTTTATGCTTGGTGCAAAAAGTTTGAAACCAAGCCCGATTCCCAGGATGCTTCCACCGGTTTTACCAGAATCGAACTGGCTGAGTCCGCTTCTCAGTCAGCGGTGGCCAAGATCAGCTATCCAAGCGGAATCAGTGTGGAGCTGTT
>NZ_FNVR01000021.1 GCF_900108085.1 Algoriphagus boritolerans DSM 17298 = JCM 18970 | reverse complement strand
AACGGAATCAAAATCCAGATATGGGTGGCCCTGATCCTAAATCTGCTGTTCACGGTGCTTCATAAACGGGTTAAGGAAGCCGAGGACTTTTCCACCATGGTGATGGTGGCGGCGAAAAATCTATGCTCTTATGTCAGCCTTGAAAAGTTTCTGCTTCACACAGAGGCCTATTTTAAAAGTATATTTCAAAAGGATCTTAAAAATGTACAAACAGAATTGTTCTTCTCTGGATAGGGGGTGCTTTTTGAAACGAATAAAAAAAGCCCTCCAAAATTAATCTGAAGCACTTTTTCTGTACTTTGTGGAATTAGTCGGACGACAGTAATTTAATTTTAGAATCTAGACCTTGCAAGACCAAATCAAACTTAAGGTCAGGATTTAGGTCAATCGCCAATTTGTTTGATGAAGGATTGGGATAAAGGCTAAATGACCCAAAATTAAAGAAGGAAACATTCCTGGTAGACAAAACTGTAGAACCATTTCTAGCAGTTAAAGAAAAGCTGATGCTTCCTCCTGATACCATATTAAACGTAACATAATTTCCAGACGTGTTAAAAGTAGTTACACTCCCTGAAGTTCTCTGCCAAGTGAATGATGTTGCATTAGGACATGTTACAGTTGAGGTTACATTGCCTGTGCTTATTTGATTTGTAGTATTTAAATTAATCCCAGTACTACTTCCGATATTATAGGTTCCTTCCAAACAAACATTCGTTTGAATGGTAAGGCTTAACTCCTGAATTTTTGGTGCACCACATCCAGAATTTATGGTAAGTCTCAACTTAGCCGTGCCGCTATGGGTAGGTGTTAGCGTTACCGTCGGTTGATTTGATACAGAGGAAATAAATACTTTTGATAGACCCTCTACTATTGACCAACTATAAGTCACGCCAGGCTTGGATTGAATAGTAAATGAGACAGGTGATGTTCCCACAATATTATTGTTTCCAAGAATTGAACCGACATAGGCCCAAAATTGTGGCTGGCCTAATACCAATCCATTTAAATGATAAAATGATGAGTCGCGTCTATGCGCGACTAATGGCCCATTTGAGCCATACTTTGAAATATATCTAAATTGGCCTCCTCCAATATTTTCCTTAGCTGCAGAATGATCCCCCTCTACAGAAAGATCATAAAAAATTAAATCTCCATCAGATTCATTACAGACTCTGACATATTTACCACTGTCTTGATAGCTAGCTGGAGATTTTATTCCCTTTGGATTCGGACAGGTGTAAACAGGAAGAAAAGGATTATTCCAACCGGGTGAAATACAGTTATCCTCAAAATAAGCCATAACAAACCCCATGAGAGTTATGATAAGCAGAGACATCACAATTTGAAAGCTTCTTGGATCCAAATTGAGCCAATCCTATTTTCCAATACGTGTCAGATTGATCCGAGTAACAACCAGCCTGAGAAAAACCCATTTTCCAACTTCCAAAAATCAAACAAATTAAAAATAGCTGTTTCATAAAATAGAATTTACTGAAAGTAAAAAGGAAAAACCTAAAGTCAAAGTTTTGATAATAAAATTATTGTAGCCTTGAATCAAAAGGAAAATCTTTATGGCCAACAATCTTTATGGCCTAGAAGTCCAGATGATGAGGATTGATTAGAAAATTAAAGTCCCCCGGAACAACTGCCGATGGAACTTTAAGAACACAGTTTTTCCGCTCAGCCACAAACCCATCTCCAATTTTCTGAGTGTCCAGCAAATGAGGGAAGCTGTTCCAAATTGGAGGTAAATCATCCATTGTCAAGGCGGAAAGAGAAACAGATATCGGTATCTCAATCTCCACCATCACATAATCCTTAGGCAAAATGGATAAGGAAAGGTGAACTGCCACCTCGGCCATCGCCAAAGCCCGACTGTCTGCACAATAAATCAACTCTGTTCCTTTGGAATTCCATCGATTTCCGGAGAGTGCAGCTCCTTTGCCAGATAGTTCTATCCCGTATTTTTTTCGGATGAGTCGAAAAACTCGCATCAGACAAATATCCCTTGATCTATACGATGGAGCTCACTAAGAACCATTTCCTTGCCATAGGAATCTCTCAGCAGCTCGATCGGTCGTCTATTACTGAGTGCATGGCTGCTGGCATTGAGCCAAGCCGCAAAATCCTCCTGCGAATCAAAAACTTCCAAACCTACAGCCGTCACTTCCACTAGCTCTATGATTTTCTCAGAATGTATCGATCTGAAGACATAATCAGATTCTTTTTTGTAGCGCTGAAGTGACTTTAAAGAAATATCCAAAAAATCAGACCATTCCTGATCTGAAAAAGGTGCCATTTGCTTGATTGACATAAATAGTGAAGTGGGAATGCCCTGACGAATCACATCCATCACCATCATCCGATCCGAAAAAAATCTGGTCAATGGGACACCCTTTAGAGTAGGATGCCGGGAATATCGAGGTAAACTCCTCACATAAGTAGCCATCTCCTCGGCCACCGTGTCTATTCTAATATTCTCTGAGTCGCTCATACCATAGAAGTTTGTCTTTAAATTGACGACATTTTTCTAAGGCTATTCTATTTTGATTGATTTTTTTCCAATTATTCTTTTAAAGTGGGCTACCACATGACTAGCAACCCTTTTTTAACAACAAAAAGAAAATCTTATTTGGTACTAAAATATATATTTGGACAAGCAAATAAACAATTTTTGATTGCGGGTAATTGGGTCTACCTTTGCCTTGTTCTCAAAAACTACCCATGGATAAATTCTCATACATTGCGAATGCTCACGTGACCTACATCGATGAGTTATACGCTTCTTACAAAAGTGATCCAGCATCAATAGACCCAAGTTGGAAAGAGTTTTTTGACGGTTTTGATTTTGCCTTGGCAAATTACGGTCAGGATGAAAACGGATCTGAAGTGACAAAACCTACTTCTCAGCCTGCCCCTGTAAATGGTTCTTTGGCAACTCCAGGTACAATTATGGACATGGAGCAGCTTCCAAAGGAAATAAAAGTTCGGGCGCTCATCCATGCCCATCGCTCCAGAGCTCACCTCAGATCCAAGACCAACCCGGTTCGGGAAAGAAGAGACCGAAAGGCTCTGATCGATCCAGAAGACTTTGGATTGGGTCAGGAGGATATGAACACAGTATTCCAGGCCGGGAATGAAATAGGAATCGGAACGGCAAAACTTTCTGTTATCCTCGAATCCTTAAAGACCATTTACGAAGGCCCAATGGGCTTTGAATATCTGTATATCCGAGATCCGGAAATGCTGGATTGGTTTAAAACGAAGGTGGAAAAAGAAGCCTTGGCTTTCAACCCTTCCGAAGAGGACAAGAAGCGCATTCTTTTCAAACTCAATCAGGCGGTGGTATTTGAAAACTTTTTGCACACCAAATATCTCGGACAAAAGCGCTTTTCATTAGAAGGGGGAGAAAGTACTATTCCATTTTTAGATGCAGTCATCAATGTGGCTGCTCAAAACGGCGTGGAAGAGGTAATGATCGGAATGGCTCACCGAGGGCGATTGAACGTTCTTGCCAACATAATGGGCAAAACTTATGAGCAGATTTTTTCTGAGTTTGAAGGCACAGCCAAGCCGGATCTGACCATGGGCGATGGCGATGTGAAATACCACATGGGCTATTCCTCCGATATTGTCACTCCGGACAAAAATAAAGTACACCTTAAACTTGCGCCAAATCCATCTCACCTTGAGGCAGTAAATCCTGTCGTAGAAGGATTTATTCGTGCCAAAATCGACCACGCGCACAAGCATGACGCGACTAAGGCGCTCCCAATCCTTATCCATGGAGATGCTGCTGTAGCAGGACAAGGCATCGTCTATGAAGTAACTCAAATGGCAGGTCTGAAAGGGTACAATACAGGTGGAACCATCCATTTTGTGATCAATAACCAGGTTGGCTTTACCACTGACTTTGACGACGCCCGTACTTCCATTTATTGTACCGATGTAGCTAAAATTATCGATGCACCGGTGATCCACGTCAATGGGGACAATGCCGAAGCTGTTGTTTTTGCAGCAAGGCTCGCTGCTGAGTTTCGTCAGAAGTTTAGCAAAGACATCTTTGTGGATATGGTATGCTATCGTCGTCACGGACACAATGAGTCTGACGAGCCTAAATTCACACAACCGGAACTTTACAATATCATCTCCAAGCATCCCAACCCAAGAGAAATTTACATCAAAAGATTAACTGAAAGAGGAAATTTCGATGCGAAGATTGCCGCTCAGATGGATGAAGAGTTCCGCCAATTGCTCCAGGATCGACTCAATATGGTGAAAGAGAAGCCTCTTCCGTATCAAGCGACTAAGTTTGAACGAGAGTGGGCAAACCTGAGAAGGTCTAAACCGGAAGATTTTGAGTCTTCACCAGAAACCAGCATTTCCATCGAGGCTATCGAAAAAGTAGCAGAAGCCCTGACATTTGTGCCGAAAGGATTCAAGCCGATTAAGCAAATCGAGGCTCAGATGAAGCAGCGAAAAGACATGTTTTTTGAGTCCAAAGAATTGAACTGGGCATCGGCAGAGCTGTTGGCTTATGGCTCACTGCTTTTGGAAGGAAAAACAGTTCGATTGACAGGCCAGGATGTGCAGCGGGGTACCTTTTCGCACAGGCATGCCGTGATTCACGATGCCAACACCAACCAACCTTTCAATTCCCTTTTGGAATTGAAAGACAGAAAAGGGCAATTCCACATTTACAATTCCTTACTTTCAGAATATGCAGTATTGGGTTTTGAATATGGCTATGCCATAGCAAATCCAAACTCCTTGACAATCTGGGAAGGACAATTTGGAGATTTTGCCAATGGGGCACAGACGATGATCGACCAGTTTATCTCCTCCGGTGAATCCAAGTGGCAAAAGATGAACGGTTTGGTGATGCTCTTACCGCATGGCTACGAAGGCCAAGGACCAGAGCATTCCAACGCTCGTCCGGAGCGATTCCTGCAGCTTTCCGCAGAATACAATATGGTGGTAGCCAACATCACGGAGCCATCTAACTTCTTCCACTTACTGAGGAGACAATTGACTTGGGAATTTAGAAAACCTTGCGTCGTGATGTCACCTAAGTCACTTTTGAGACACCCGAAAGTCGTTTCTCCACTTTCTGAATTCACTTCCGGCAAATTCAGGGAAGTTCTTCCTGATACCAGCGTCAATCCAAAAGATGTGAAGCGAGTGGTGCTTTGCTCCGGAAAAGTATTTTATGATCTGGAAGAAGCTCGTGAAAAAGAGAAAGTGAAAAACGTGGCCATAATTCGGATTGAGCAGCTACATCCACTTCCTAAAAACCAAATCCTTGAGGCGCTCAAAAGCTACAAAAACGCCGAAATCGTTTGGGTACAAGAAGAACCTGAAAACATGGGTTATTGGAACTACCTGTTGAGATTGCTATACAAAGAACTCCCAATGAGCCTAATCGCCCGTAAACCAAGTGCTTCACCAGCTACCGGATATCACAAAGTCCACGTAGAAGAGCAGAAAAACATTGTTTCTCAAGCGCTAAAACTTTAATCTTGATTACCACCCTGATTGATTTCGGGGTGGTTTTTCCATAAAAATCATACTAACCCTCCTCCCCAAATAACCAGAAAGGAAAAACATAGCACCATGAGCAAAGAAATGAAAGTACCCACTGTGGGTGAATCAATCACCGAAGTCACCGTTGGGCAATGGTTTAAAAAAGACGGCGACCAGGTAGAATTGGATGAAATCCTGTGCGAACTGGAGTCCGACAAAGCAACTTTTGAATTTCCTGCAGAAGCCGCGGGGATATTGAGAATCAAAGCTAAAGAAGGGGATACCGTCGAAATCGGAGGCTTGATTTGTGTGATTGAAGATTCTGAAGGTGGTGAGAAATCTGCTCCAGTTGAAACTTCAGCTGCAAAAAAAACTTCCGCCGAAGCTCCTGCTAAAAAAGCTTTCGGTACCGGAGAAATCAAAGAAATGATCGTCCCAACAGTGGGTGAATCCATCACAGAAGTGACTTTGGCCAACTGGATTAAGCAAGACGGTGACTTTGTGACCTTGGATGAAATCATCGCAGAAGTAGATTCCGACAAAGCTACTTTTGAACTTCCTGCTGAGGCTACGGGCATTCTAAGACATGTTGCCAAAGAAGGCGATGTCATGGAAATCGGTGGACTGATCTGCAAAATAGAAGTGACTGACGCAGCCCCTGCCAAAGAATCTGCGCCTGCTGCATCTTCTTCCGCTCCCGAAAAAACCACCTCTTCAAACGAAAACTACGCAACAGGCCACGCATCTCCAGCAGCATCTAAAATTTTGGCAGAAAAAGGAGTGGCAGCTTCAGCAGTCTCCGGAACCGGAAAAGACGGAAGAATCACCAAGGAAGACGCGATGAATGCGCAAAAACCTGCTGAAACTCCAAAAACAGCGGCTCCAACAGCAAAAGCAGAGCCAACACCGGCACCTTCAATTCCTGGATCCAGAGAAGTAAGAAGGGAAAAAATGTCTTCGCTTCGAAAGACCGTTTCCCGTCGATTGGTTGCTGTGAAAAACGAGACGGCAATGTTGACCACATTCAACGAGGTAAACATGAAGCCCATCATGGACCTGAGATCCAAGTTCAAAGATCAGTTCAAAGAGAAACATGGGGTAGGCTTGGGCTTTATGTCCTTCTTTACAAAGGCAGTCTGCGTAGCCTTAAAGGAATGGCCAGCAGTAAATGCTCAAATCGACGGAAACGATCTGGTTTTCAACAATTTCTGTGACATCTCTATTGCAGTTTCTGCTCCAAAAGGTTTGGTCGTTCCTGTAATTAGAAACGCTGAATCGATGAGTTTTGACCAGATCGAAAAAGAAATTCTGAGATTAGCGGGCAAAGCAAGAGACAACAAATTATCGATCGAGGAAATGACCGGAGGAACATTCACCATCACCAATGGTGGAGTCTTCGGATCCATGATGTCGACACCTATAATCAATGCACCCCAGTCTGCCATCCTTGGAATGCATAACATCGTAGAGCGTCCGATTGCCGAGAATGGACAAGTCGTGATTCGGCCTATGATGTATGTAGCACTTTCCTACGATCACCGAATCATTGACGGAAGAGAATCTGTCAGCTTCTTGGTGCGCGTGAAGCAGCTGCTTGAGGATCCGACCCGGCTTTTGCTTGGTGTTTAAAATTTGTACATAGTACAAAGTACCATGTACCAAGTAGTTCTACCATTGATTGCGTTTTGGTAAATTGAATCATTTCAATTTTTAACCTAAACTCTACTAATCATGCATCGCTACAAAGAATTAAAAGTTTGGCAAAAGGCCATTGACCTAGCTGTTGAGGGATATCAAATAACTGAAAAACTTCCCAAAGAAGAACGATACGGGTTAATCAGTCAAATTAACCGTTGTGTAGTTTCAATTCCTTCAAATATTGCTGAAGGAGCGGGGAGAAATACCAAAAAAGATTTTGATAATTTTCCTGGAATTTCCTTAGGGTCTTCATTTGAATTAGATACTCAACTGGGGATTTCAAATCGGCTAGGATATGTTTCTTCTGATGATTTTGAAAAAATTGAATCGGAGCTTGAGCATATCCAAAATATGATCGCAAAGCTCAAGCAAAGTTTAAATGTATAACCTCGGTGTACTTGGTACTTGGTACCTCGTACATCGTACAACTACAAAAAAATGTACGACGTCATAGTAATCGGTTCGGGTCCAGGAGGATATGTAGCAGCGATCAGAGCTGCGCAACTTGGAATGAAAACCGCCATTATTGAAAAATATCCAACTTTGGGAGGTACTTGTCTCAATGTAGGCTGCATTCCGTCCAAAGCACTATTGGACTCCTCGGAGCATTACCACAATGCTGCCCATACCTTCAAAACCCACGGAATCAACAGCAAGGATTTGAAAGTCGATCTGCCTCAAATGATGGCCCGAAAGGATGATGTGGTAAAGCAAAATGTCGATGGAATCCAGTTTTTGATGAAGAAAAACAAAATTGATGTCCACCAAGGAGTGGGGTCTTTTGTAGATGCCAACACGGTGAAAGTGACCCAAGCGGACGGTTCTTCCACTGACATTCAGGGCAAAAACATCATCATCGCCACCGGATCAAAACCTTCTTCACTTCCTTTTATCAAACAGGACAAGAAGCGTGTGATTACTTCTACCGAGGCATTGAAAATGAAAGAAATTCCAAAGCACCTCGTTGTCATAGGTGGGGGAGTGATCGGAATGGAATTGGGTTCGGTCTATGGAAGAATGGGCGCAAAAGTGTCCGTTGTGGAATTTATGGACTCCTTGATTCCATCCATGGACAAAACCATGGGCAAAGAGCTTCAGAAGTCATTGAAAAAACTTGGCTTTGAATTCTACCTCAAGCACAAAGTTACCGGAGTAGAGAATCTTGGTAAAGAAGTTTTGGTAAAAGCTGAAAACAGCAACGGAGAGACCATTGAGCTCAAAGGCGATTATGTGTTGGTCTCTATCGGCCGAAAACCTTACACCGATGGATTAAATGCCGAAGCTGCTGGCGTAAAAATCACCGATAGAGGTCAGGTAGAGGTAAATGATCATTTGCAAACCTCTGTACCTCACATTTATGCGATTGGCGATGTGGTAAAAGGTGCCATGCTCGCTCACAAAGCTGAAGAGGAGGGAGTATTCGTAGCGGAAACAATTGCCGGACAAAAACCCCACATCAATTATCTGTTGATCCCGGGTGTGGTGTACACCTGGCCGGAAGTCGCAGCAGTGGGCTATACCGAAGAGCAACTGAAAGAGCAAGGCAGAAAATACAAGACAGGGAAGTTTCCTTTCATGGCTTCTGGTCGTGCGAGAGCTTCCATGGATACCGATGGCTTGGTGAAAGTATTGGCAGATGCCGAGACGGACGAAATTCTAGGCGTACACATGATCGGACCACGCACAGCCGACATGATCGCCGAGGCGGTTGTGGCGATGGAATTCCGCGCATCTGCTGAGGATATCGCCAGAATGTCGCACGCACACCCAACCTACACGGAAGCGTTTAAGGAAGCTTGCTTAGCCGCTACGGACAACCGAGCCTTGCATATTTAAGAATAAAAAAACGGAATTATACTGAAGCCATCCTGATTGATCGGGGTGGCTTTTTCTTTTTACTCAAAATTGGTTTAATTCCGTGATGAAGTTCAAAATCGCCATTTTAGGAGCAGGAAACGTGGCCTGGCATCTTGCACCAGCATTGGAAGATGCGGGTCACGAGATTACAGAGGTGTATGCAAGAGATCTTGAAAAAGCCAAACAAATCACAGAGCGGGTTTATTCTGCCGAACCCAAAGACGACTTGGACTTTTCGGAAAGTAAAGGAGAGATTTTTATTATCGCGGTCAAAGATTCGGCAATTCCTGAAGTGGCCGATGAAGTGATTTTGCCCGAAGGAAGCATTTTGGTTCACACCTCGGGCACGATTCCTTTGGACATTTTGGGATACAGTTCGGCGAGCTATACCGGTATTTTTTATCCACTCCAATCTTTTACCAAAGGAAGAAAAATTGAGCTCGACGAAGTTCCGATTTTGCTGGAAGCGGATGATGAAGAGACACTTCAAAAACTCAAAAAACTGGCAAAAAGCCTTTCTCCACTTACCTATGTTGTTCGATCAAAGGATCGGAAAGGAATCCATGTTGCAGCGGTTTTTGCCAGCAACTTCACCAATCACATGATTCGTATCGCAGAAGAAATTATGCGAAAACAGGGGGCAGATTTTGAAATGCTCAAACCGCTGATCATTGAGACTATTTCGAAAAGTCTTCAGCTTGGAGCCAAAAATGCACAAACCGGCCCGGCGATCCGAGAAGATTATGAAACCCTGGAAGATCACCACCAATTTCTCAGCTACAATGAATCGTTTGCTGAGATATATAAGTTGATCTCCCAGGATATTATTGACAGCTAATCAATGATTCCAGGTCCCGAATTTTCCGTTTTGGTAATCCGCGTAAGCTTCTTGAATTTGCTTTTGGGTATTCATCACAAAAGGGCCCTGAGCAACCATCGGTTCGTTAAACGGCAAAGCGTGACCTAAGATCAAAATCGCATCTTCCAGCGCTTCCACTTCAATTTTTTCTCCGGAATTCTCAAACTCAACCAAGTTTCTAAACATCACTTCAGATCCATTGACATTCAATTCTCCACGGACGATATAGAAAAAGATATTTTCCTCTGCAGCAATTTCCTTTTCAAACTTTCCTCCTTTTTCCATGTAAATCGTACTCATAGTAAGTGGAAAAGTCCCTTCGAAGGCGCCCTTCACCCCATTCCATTCTCCAAAGAGCTGCTGCGCTTTGACTTTTCCTCCGTCCAAATCCAAAGTTGGGATTTCTTCTTGCTGCAATCCCACGTAATTCGGAGTGATCATCTTTTTTGCCGCAGGCAAATTCAACCAAAGTTGCAAGATTTCTAAGTCGCCTCCATTTCTCTTAAAGTCGGTACTTGAAACTTCAGCATGAATCAACCCACTTCCAGCCGTCATGTATTGCACTCCTCCCGGCCCAATGACCGACTCATGGCCAGATGAATCCTTGTGCATGATATCCCCCTCCAAAATGAACGTCACCGTCTCCATTCCCCGATGCGGGTGGGGACCAAACGGTAATCCTTGATTTCGTTCAGGATAAGTCTGAAACCCATGATGATTTAAGAAAATAAAGGGATCGATCTGCTGAAGGCTACGTGTCGGCATGGGACTGTAGGTTACCAAATCGGCAATGGGTCTGTATTCTGCTTTATGTATTCGTTTGATAAGTCTCATGATGCATTATTTAGTGTATATACATTAAATACAATCTGAAGCAAAAAAGTTTACCTTACCTTAATTTTTCAAAGGTTATTTAAGCTTTTTGTCCAGTTCCAAAATTGTATTCAACAGGACATTGGCTCCATTAGCGATATCTTCTTTTGTCGAAAACTCCGCCGGAGCATGACTGATTCCATCTTTGCTTGGGATAAAAATCATCCCCATCGGTACTATTCGGGCCATTTCCTGCGCATCGTGACCTGCTCCACTTGGAAGACTTTTGGTAGAAAAACCCAACTTTTCTGCTTGGGATTTGATGATTTCCCGGATTAAAGGATCTGCTAAGGCAGGCTTACTGGCGACTTCAATATGCTTGATTTCCAATCCGATTTCACTTTCTGAAGCCAGTTTTTTTGCTCTTTTCTCAATCTCGGAATAGATCTCCCAGATTTTTTCAGAAGAGAGATCCCGGATTTCCAGATTCACTTTTACTGCTCCCGGAATCACATTTCCCGCTCCCGGAAAAGCCTGAATTTTACCTACTGTACCTACCTGATTTCCTTCGTAGCTAGTGACTATTTCATTTACTGCCAAAACGAATTTTGCAGCAGGAAGCATGGGGTCTTTTCGCATTTTCATTGGAGTCGTCCCGGCATGGTTTGCTTTTCCCAAGAAAGAAAACTCCCACCATTCTATCGCGACAATGCCCTCCACCACGCCAATATCAAGCTTTTCAGTGTAAAGATTCCCGCCCTGCTCAATGTGCAGTTCAAGAAATGAAGCCAGTTCTCCCTTGTTTCGCTTAAGTTCAGGAATTCGATCTGGATTACCACCCAGCGCTTTGATCCCTTCATATTGAGTCAGTCCACTAGAACTTACCACCTGCAAAGCTTCCTGGCTCAATGCCCCCACTAAAGCACGGCTGCCGACAACCCCCCCTTCTTCATTGGTAAAAATGATGACTTCCAGGGGGTGCTCGGTTTCAATACCATTTTCTGTCAAGGTCTTTACGACTTCAATTGCACCCAAACTTCCAATTGGACCATCATAATCCCCTCCATTTGGCACCTCATCGATATGCGAACCGAAAGCAATTGGCTTTAGGTTAGGATTTCTCCCGGCCTTTTTTCCAATAATATTTGCAGCAAAATCAACAGAAACTTCCAGACCTGCATCTTCCATTAATTTTTTCACATACTCCCGCGCCTCGATATCATGTTTGGTGAATGCCTGCCGGTCAGATCCACCTGCCTCATTTTTACCATAAGTAGAAAGCTTCATGAGTCTTTCATGCAATCGGTCAGAATTAATACTTATTTCTTGACTATACCCGCTAAATGGAAAAAAGAAAAGTAGAATAAGGAAGCTGAAAGGATATTTTTTCATTTTGTTAGGTTTCTATTCCATTCAAGATAGCATAAAAAAAGTCCCGCTTTTCAGCAAGACTTTCAAATCGTTTAATTGAATTTTTATTTAAGCCAGGCAAGTTTGACTTCCTCCGGAGCTTTCATTCGATCAGCTACTCTCATGTAGCGTTCAGCTAATTTGGCCAAGTAATCCTGGGCTTTAGCTGCTGCTGCATCCAAACCTGTCAAGGCCTCTATTTTCCAAAGGCTTACGAGGTGATCAATGATTCGGGCATAGTCCCAGCTGGTATAGATTCCTACTTTCTGAGTGATCTCGGAAAACTGAGTGAACAGAGACGGATTTGAACTGCCTTCACCCATCAATACGGCAGGCATGACGATTTGCTTTCTCATCAATTTTTCAAAAGCAAGGATCGCTCCGTTCGGATCGATTTCAAAAATCCTTGACATGAATGATTTATAAGCTTTTTCGTGTCTCGCTTCATCACCGGCGATTTGCTTACAGATTCTTCCCAGAATGGTATCCCCAGCGATATCAGCAAGTTTTCCTGTATTTACATGGGATATTTTGGTCGCTCTTTCCTGAAAGGAGGTATAGACTATCGCCTGATAAGGATCTCCCCCTGAGTTGGGATCAAAACCATTAGTCAACAGTCGGTGGATGGTTCGCTCCACTGCTTTCATATCCACTCTTCCAGTCATATAGAGGTACTTGTTGAGCAAGTCCCCGTGTCTGTTTTCCTCAGCGGTCCAAGACTTCGACCATCTTACCCACCCTGCTTTAGAGAGCAAATTACGCTCCGGATTTACCCCTTCGAGCATATTGAAATAGGTTTGATAACTGGGAAGTGCTTCCTCAGTGATCATATTGCCAATCAATGACGTCAGTACCGTGTCTGGAATTCCTTCTGCTCTTTTTTGAAGCAATTTGATTTCTTCATGAATGTTGGGATCACCAAAATCAGGAAGAAAATCTGAGGGCTGCCAGCATTTGTCCGGATCTACCAGAATGTTATCGACAGCGTCGGCAACTAAGCCATCCAACTGTGTGATAACTTCGATGTTCTTTTCTATTTCGTAATTGATTTCGCCTGTCTTCATTAGGTTACTTGAAATTTACGCAAAACTACCATTGCGTAGGGTTGACATGTTTGATTGGGAAAGTTACTCACAATTCACTGATTCGATTATAGAAATATTCTAACGCTGATACCAGATTCCACTAATGGAATTAAATTGATTTAGCACCCTTACTTGACTCTTTCAACGTGAAATCATGATTAAAAGGTCCATTTTGGTAGGAATGTATCTTTCCAGTCAATTGAATCAATAATCAAGCTTATATGCAGCTACTTTATTTTTGAAAAAGGTAGGAACATAAACGATCTTTTCAGCTGCATTGTACCCGATATCCGCCGTATTGGATTCGGCGGCTTTGGTGTCTAACATCAGAGTCTGGGTAGAGTCATTTGCAAACCAGATTTCTCCCTGCCATCTTGATGCAATGAAATTGCCGTCGCCCAATATGACCAATCCATCACCGCCTGTGACATTGGAATTGATGACAGTAGCAGTACCATCAGCATTCCACTTTTTCAAACCGGAACCGTCCAATCCGAAAATTGTCCCATCTGCCGAAACAGCAATTCCGTTGATGGAAGCATGACCTTCTGAAACGGTGGCAATAGCTCCGTCGGCATAGGAGTGAACTTTACCGGTATTCATATCTGTGAAATAGATAGTCCCGTTGTGAGCCGCTACGTCATTGAGAAATTCTGCTCCCTCCACTTTCCAAGTATTGGACACTTGAGCTGAGGCAATGTCTATTTCCACCAATTCATCAATGTTTGTGACGTACAATTTCCCCTTGGAAATGGCCATTCCTTTTGGAGCATCAAGGCCGGTTACCCAAGCCGGGTTTAGGATTTTGCCTTCTTTGGAAATGATTGCGATGGAGCCTTTTCCGTCTTTTTGGAGCGGATCCTGACCTTCGATATTGGATACATAGATGGTACCTGTAGCATCATCAAACAATACAGATTCGTTGGTGAACAAAGAATCCGCTGTTTCCCAAAGTAAGGTAAGAGTTGGTGTTTTAGTTTCAGCGACTGTTTCCTCCACTACTTCTTCTGTTTTCTGAGGTGAACAGCCATACAAAACTGCCGCGGTAGCTACACCAAGAAATAATTGTTTCAAATAAATTTTCATAGCAATGAGATTAGTTTTCTTTAAATGATGATTTCAAAATTCGCAAAATTACTGTTCAAAATAAAATCCTGAAACAAGGTCTTTTGTTTAATAATTCAGGTTAAATCCTCTGAAAGATTCTGTACAAGTAAATGAATCTTCCGAAAATGAGATTCTTCAAGCTACTCATTTCCTGATACCTTTTATGGATTTTCCAAAATCCGTTTTTGAAAATTATCCTATCTTCCCATTATCTATCACGAAACTTTATGAAGAGACTACTCTCCCTTTGCGCTTTTGCAGGATTAATTATCTCCTGTTCCCCGACAGAAGAGACTCCCGATTACACGAAAATGTCAGAAGAGGAGCGCCTCCAAGCCGCAACCGAAATCGCCCAATCCACCATTATGGTAGATGGACATGTGGATCTGCCTTACAGGATGAAAGTGGGTGGATTTACGCTTCAGCGGGAGATTTTGGATGTGTCTGTGCGCACTCCGGATGGAAATTTTGACTACCCAAGAGCAAAAGAAGGTGGATTAGATGCTCCGTTTATGTCCATTTACATCCCTGCCGGAAATCAGAAAATTCCCGGTGCTTCCAAAGCTTTGGCGGATTCGCTGATTCTGATGACCGAGCGATTGGCTTCTACCTTCCCGGACAAATTTGCCATGGCTTACAGTCCTGCGGATATCGAGGCAAACTTTGCCAAAGGCTTGATTTCATTGCCTATGGGAATGGAAAACGGTGCTGGAATCGAAGACAATCTGGCTAATGTGGAATACTTCCACAAACGAGGAATCCGATACATCACCTTGACCCATGGCACGGATAATCTTATCGGCGATGCGAGCTATGATACGACTGGCACTCATGGAGGATTGAGTGAATTTGGAGAAAAAGTAATCGCCGAAATGAATCGAGTCGGAATCATGGTGGATCTCAGCCATGTCTCTGATAATACCTTTCGTGATGCTTTGGCCATCACCAAAGCGCCCGTCATCGCTTCGCATTCCTCAGTAAGGAAGTTTACTCCCGGATTTGAACGGAATATGAGTGATGAATTGATTCAGGCCATGGCCAAAAACGATGGGGTAATGATGATCAATTTTGGAGGCAGTTTCATCGATTCGGCTTATGCTGCGGGTGGAGCAAAAGTGCGGGAACACATTGTAAATTGGTTGGCAGAAAATAATCTGAGCAGACGAGATTCCGCCGCTCAGACATACATTAGTGAATACGCTGCCGCAAATAATCCTTTCCCAACTGTACAAAAAGTAGCCGATCACATCGATCATGTGAAAAATCTGGTAGGAATTGATTATGTGGGTTTGGGGTCTGACTTTGATGGGGTAGGCGATTCACTTCCTACTGGTCTAAAGGATGTTTCGATGTTTCCAAACCTGATTGCAGAGCTTTTAAAACGGGGTTATTCCAAAGAAGACATTGAGAAAATCTGCTACAAGAATGTATTCCGGGTATGGAAGGCCGTGGAGGACTATGCAGCTTCTCAGAAATAAGTAAACTCCAAAAAAACCAAAAAATAGCCTGATGCTGAAAGTCCAGTTTGAGGCTATTTCTTGAATCCTATGGCAGGTCTATTTTCAAGAGTTGGTCTGAGCAACTCCTCAATCAATTGATAAATATGAGCGATATGGTCATGGTATTCCGATGAATTTTTCTCCAGTTCCTTAATTTTCAATGCCAGTTCACCGTAGTTAAGTGCCCATTCCTTTACTTTAACGAAGATTCTCATGATTGAAATGTTGACTTGTATCGCTTGTGGACTATTCAAGACTGATGAAAGCATAGATACTCCCTGTTCCGTAAAAACATAGGGTAGCGTCCGCCTACCTCCCCAACTTGAAGTCGCAAAATGCGACTTCAAGATTTCCCATTCTTCCTCATCAAGTTGGAACATGAAGTCCATCGGAAAACGATCTAAATTTCGTTTTACCTGTTCATTCAATCTCTTGGTCGGGACACCATACATCTCTGCAAGGTCGCTGTCCAGCATCACTTTTTGGTTTCTGATTTTATGAATCAGTTGCAAAACCCGTTCTTCACTTAAAAGGTCATTCATAGGGAGTTAAGTTGAAAGGTCTAAAACTAAAACACTTGATATTTTCCCGTTTTCGAAAGCAAAACCATGAATTTTTGGGTAGTTTTCATACTAGGAAGTCAACTATTTTCTGCCAAATTTTCCACTTTCTTTCCTATATACATTTTTTTCCTGTCATCCTGTCCGACAATTAGCCTTGGCGAAGGATTTGATCCATGAAGCAAGACAAGCAACCACTAACTAACCAACTATTATGGATTTTAAGCAATTCACCATCAAATCACAGGAGGCGATTCAGAAAGCAGCCGAGCTGGCAACCGGATCAGGTACCCCTTCCATAGAAACTGCTCACTTGCTAAAGGGAATCTTTGTCGAGGATGAAAATGTCACTGATTTTCTTTTCAAAAAGCTGGGAACCAACAAGCAGCTGATCGACCAGAAACTGGATCAGGAACTGGCAAAACTGCCCAAAGTCAGCGGAGGAAATCAACAACCCTATCTTTCCAATGCCGCAAATCAAGTATTGACCAAAGCGAAAGACTATCTCAAGACTTTCGGAGACGAATACGTGGCCATTGAGCATCTGCTTTTGGCGATCCTCGCAGGAAGTGATTCAGTAGCACAATTACTCAAAAATCAGGGCTTGGCTGAAAAGCCACTGATCGAAGCAATCAAGGAACTTAGAAAAGGAAATAAAGTGACAGATCCAAACGCAGAAAGCAAATACCGAGCTTTGGAGAAATACTCCAAAAACCTAAACGATTTGGCCAAAAAGGGTAAAATCGACCCCGTCATTGGCCGGGATGAAGAAATCCGACGCGTCCTGCAGATTTTGGCAAGACGTACCAAAAACAACCCAATTCTACTTGGTGAACCAGGTGTGGGTAAGACTGCAATCGTTGAGGGACTCGCTCAACGAATCGTCTCAGGTGACGTACCGGAAAACCTCAAATCCAAAACCCTGATCTCCTTGGATATGGGCTTGCTCGTCGCAGGCGCCAAATACAAAGGTGAGTTTGAAGAACGATTGAAAGCTGTGATCAAGGAAGTGACCGACGCGGAGGGAGAAATTATCCTCTTCATCGATGAGATTCATACCCTGATCGGCGCAGGAGGAGGAGGAGAAGGTGCCATGGATGCTGCAAACTTGCTTAAACCGGCTTTGGCACGTGGAGAACTCCACGCAATAGGAGCAACCACCCTCAAGGAATACCAGAAATACATCGAGAAAGACAAAGCTCTGGAGCGAAGATTCCAGGCCGTAATCGTGGATGAACCGGATACCGCAGATGCGATATCCATCCTTCGTGGGATCAAAGATAAATACGAGTTGCACCACGGTGTCCGAATCAAGGATGATGCGGTGATTGCCGCTGTGGAGCTTTCGCAGCGATACATCTCTGACCGCTTCTTACCGGACAAAGCCATTGACTTGATGGACGAAGCCGCGGCCAAACTGCGAATGGAGATTGACTCTTTGCCTCAGGAACTGGACGAGTTGAACAGGCGGATTATGCAACTCGAGATCGAGCGGGAAGCCATTCGAAGGGAAAATAATCGGGACAAAGAAACTGTCCTAAGCAAGGAAATCGCCGAACTCTCGGAAAAGCGTCAAAACGTGAAAGCCAAATGGGAAAGCGAAAAAGCGGTCATCATGGGCATTCGAAGAGAAAAAGAGGCAATTGACAAGCTGAAACTGGAAGCCGAGCAGGCCGAGCGAGCCGGAGATTTTGGTAAAGTGGCCGAAATCCGATACGGAAAAATCGTGGAGGCGGAAACAAAACTGGAATCCTTCAAACGCCAATTGGAGGTGATGCAGGCTGGATCCCCACTTCTGAAAGAAGAAGTTGACCAGGAAGACATCGCCTCGGTAGTCTCAAAATGGACCGGAATTCCGGTTTCCAAAATGATCCAATCCGAGCGGGAGAAGCTCCTGCACTTGGAGGAAGAATTAGGAAAGCGAGTAGCTGGCCAAAGAGAAGCGATTGTTGCTCTTTCAGACGCTGTTCGCAGAAGTCGAGCTGGTTTGCAAGATCCAAAGCGTCCGATTGGAAGTTTCATTTTCATGGGTACCACAGGTGTGGGTAAGACTGAGCTGGCAAAAGCACTGGCAGAATACCTCTTCAACGATGACAATGCCATGGTCCGAATCGACATGTCAGAATACCAGGAGCGTCATGCAGTCAGCCGACTCGTGGGAGCACCTCCAGGCTATGTTGGGTACGATGAAGGCGGGCAATTGACCGAAGCCGTACGGAGAAAGCCCTATTCTGTGATCTTGCTCGATGAGATTGAGAAAGCACATCCGGACGTATTCAACATTCTGCTTCAGGTATTGGATGACGGGCGTCTGACTGACAACAAAGGTCGATTGGCCAATTTCAAGAATACGATCATTATCCTGACGACCAATATTGGTTCGCACCTGATTCAGGAGCGATTTGCAGAGATGGAAGATTGGAATAGGGAAGAGATCTTGGAGAAGACCAAAGTTGAGTTGTACGAAATGCTGAAAAAAGCCGTGCGTCCAGAATTCCTCAACCGAATCGATGAAACGATCATGTTTGAGCCATTGAGCAAAGACATCATCCGAAAGATCGTGGACATTCAGTGGAGAGAGATTCAGAAACGTCTTGCTGAGGCTAATATCGAGATTGACGCCACAACCGAGGTTTTGGATTATCTTGGCGAGGTGGGTTTTGATCCAAACTTTGGTGCTAGACCACTGAAGCGAACCATGCAGCGCTTGGTGCTGAATGAGCTTTCCAAGCAGATTCTATCAGGCTATATCAAAAATGACTCTGCAGTCTTAGTGGACTTGGATGCTGATAAGCAAGTATATTTCAAGAATGTGAATACAGTGGTGGAGGTTTAATCCTCAACTCAAATAAGCTCCAACCCCCTGTGATTTTCAAATCCCAGGGGGTTCATTTTTTATCCACCAATCGATTTAAGGTAATCACCTGAATGGATCATATCAAAACCGACATCCGGATAGGCCTTGGCCCAAGCACCGGGAGATTTTAGAAGTCTGATTATTGAGGTTTTTAACTTCTCGGGGTGTGAAAGAAATGTTTAATTGACGGAATTTGCAGTAATTTCCTCAATCAACTGACTCAGTTAATGTAAATTCCGTTAGTTAACGCACTTTCAAACCCTATTTCTAGCTTTGGGTTATTCTAAAAAATTGATTTCATGCTTTTCTCCGAAAAAGAACTCCCTTCAGAAATCTGGCAATCGCTCGTCCATGAACTCCACCGAGGGTCTTTGGATTCCAAGCATCCCTTTCGTTATTCGAACCTAGCAACAATTGGAAAATTCGGTCCAGAGATCCGAACAGTGGTCGTTCGGTCGATAAATAAGAATTTTGAATTCTACATTTTCACAGACTCCCGCTCGGAGAAGGTCGCCGAAATTACTGCCAATCCTTCCGCTACGCTTCATTTTTATCATCCCGGAAAACGAGCCCAAATAAGAATCAAAGCTAAAGCTGAAATTCACCGCCAAAATGACCTGAGTGAAGCATTTTGGTCAAAAGTTCAGGGAGATGCGCAGAAAGCTTATACTTCAACTTTGGCTCCTAGTACTCCAATATCAGATCCAAATCAGGGATTTGATTGGCCGGAAATGAGTGATGATAGATTTTTTGCTGTTTTGAAATTTATCCCCAAAACGGTTGAAGCATTACAATTGAATGGATTGCGGCATTTAAGGATTTTATTCACTGAAAAAGAAAACTGGGAAGGTCAGTGGTTGGTGCCTTAAAGTCGGTGTTGATTCCAATCAATTTACTTTTACTAAAAGCTCAAGTATAGAAATAGCAGGGATAGCAGAAGTTTTGAAGTCCTTGAGATTACGGGTTATGATGTAATCAAGGCTTTTTATTTCCTGTGCAGTTGCAATTTGTATTGCGTCCTCAAATTCTTTATGCGAAGATTTTAAACCAGTTTTTAATGCCGATGCAGTCACATCTACTACTGTGAGGATTTCTGCAATTTCAGATAGAGTTTGCCTCAATTCTCTATCAGCCACAAACTTTTTCAAGACATAATGAGCCGTCGCAAGGACATGAGTTGAAGTGAAAAGTTGGATTTTCTTATCTTCTGAAAGTTGGAAAAGTTAAACTGATTCCTGTGTAAATGGAGGTCGATTACTTAAAAAATCAATTAAAATATTGGTGTCAAGGAAAACCTTCATTTGAGGTGTTTTGCTTCAAGGTTTTTTCTAAGTTCTTCCTTATAGTCAAAGTCCGCTGGAAATTCAATTTTTCCCGAAATCCTCCTAATTCGCTCCGAAACCCCAGAATCATTTGACTTTTCAGTCAAACTTTCAAAGAAATTCTCCACTAAACCAGAAAGGGTTTTTCCTGTCTCTTCAGCGTAGATTTTTGCCTTTTCGATCACAGTCTCGTTAAGGGAAAGCGTTAACTTCTTGTTTATACGTATAAAAATTAATAATTACACGTAAAAGGCTCAAACATCTTTTTTAAAGGCTGACAAAATTTTGTTTCATGAACTTTAAACGTTCCACCAATAAGTAAATTTCAAAACGATAGACCGGTTTTTCACATTGAAAGGTGCAGGCAGATAGTTGTCGGTGTAAACAATGAAAAGATCCGAAGCAGGCTTGAACCGCCACTGGAAGCGGGTATTCAGGTTGATGTTTTTAATCTGCTCATTGTATTGCACAAAAGCCGTAAAAAAGACCGTATTGGTCATCGTGACGTCTACTCTGGGTCCTACCAGCCAAAAACGGGTCTCTCCCCAAGGCTCTGGCAAATTGATCTGATTGAAGTTGGTGCTCAAGGCCAAACTCACATAAGGCTGAAAGCGATAACCCATATCTGCGGTAAAATTATACCGATCTCCTCCTGCATAATATCCGCCCAATCGAGTCGTAAATGCATAAGTAAAGACACTTTGAGGCTTGGACGCATATTCAATTCCGAGCGCTTTCCAACGGTGCTCCGTCCCGGAATCCAACGTCATCCCGGAAAAATTGGTGGGGTCAAAGGGCCGCTGAAGCTTCACAAAATCATAGGCAAGCCAAGCCATTAGATTACTTTGACTTCGAAATCGAACATTGTAAGCGGCATAACTGGTATTGTCCGTTTGCTCACCGTCCATGTTGAAAAACAAGGACGTATTGAAGTCCGGGCCGTGACTTAAGATTTTCTCACTTTTCGGAAACCAGCGATAGCCTATCATAGGATTAATGCGGTAAAATCCATTTCTGGGGACAAAACCTACCTCCGCCGTATAATTTTCGGAAACGTATTCATGCTGCCAATTCCAGGTCAGGTTTCCACTGGAATACCGGAGATTCGCAGCATGGACAAATCCATTTCCTACATTGTCCGGTCCAAAAGACTGTAAGACCATCGCTTTGCCTGTCCAAAGATTGTTGGAAGAAGCAAGATTGTATTCCAAGCCTGCATTTCGGTTGAATTGGGAATAAACAGGTTGCTCTGAGCTTGGATCCGGGTTGTAATTGAGGGATTGTTTATTGACAAAAATTGCCCCGATGTTGGACCTTGCCCCAATTTGTCGCTGCAAGGCCATCACGGTGAAGTTTTGCGATGGCAAGGCTTGCTCTTCCACTTCTCCGGTTTGCATGTTCATCGCCCCGATTCTCCAGTGTTTATTTAGCTTACCACTCAGTCTTGCCCCGAATTGAATAGGCGCATTGAGTCCTATTCTTCTGGAGAAAAATGGCCGAATCGTAGTGTACCCAAATCCAGCGAACAAGTCTCCATTTTCGAGAAAAAACTGCCTCCGCTCCGGGAAAAAGAGCTCAAACCGATCCAGATTGGTCACTTGCCGATCCACCTCCACCTGAGAGAAATCAGGATTCACGGTCAAGTCCAGATTAAGGGACGAGGTTAGCGATATTTTGGCATCTACTCCCACATCCCTTCGATATTGATTTGAGCCTTCGGATTGGAAATCCTTGCTTACTCCGCCCAAAACATAAGGAATGATGGAAATATTAGCGCCTGCATCAGGAGGTGGATTATCCCAAACGAGTGTGCCGGTGTAGGCAAGGGATGCTGAAGGAAATTGGCGTGGAACCGGCGCCCAACCTGACTTTTCAGTGGTTTTAAGGTCAAGTCGTGAAAAATTGATCCCCCATTCAGAAATCCCTTTTTTGTAGCGAATGGATTTGAAGGGAATTGCTGCCTCAAAAATCCATTTGTCCTCGTAGTTTTTGACTTTTGACACCCACTTATTATCCCAACTGAGATCCACACTTCCACCGTTGAACATTTGCCCATCCCACTGTGCTCCGGCTGCATTTGCACCAAATGAGAATCCATTCGTCAAGTCATCAAAGGGATCCATGAAGAGCAGGAAGTTGTCATTTTTCCCAAAATTGAAATCCCTCCGCAGCGACTCAACCATATAGGGTCCTTCGACCGCATGATGATTGACTACAATCAGATACAAATGCTCCTCGTCATAGCTCATTCTCACATCCGTCTTGACTCGGGCAAAGCTCGTGTCCATCGGCGTAATCATGAAAAAATCCGTAGCAACGGCAGCATCTTCCCAGGCTTTCTCATCCAATACTCCGTCAATGATAATGGCTGAACTTGCCTTTTGAATAGCAAGCCGGTAATCCGCATTGATTTTTTGGGAGAAAAGAGAAGTCGTCAAGCCAAAGCTGAACAGAACAAAAAGGATACGGAAACGCATAGCGAAGGGTGTAAAAACGAAAGAAAATCACAAGATATGGTTCTCTTTTGCTTCAATTGAGGGTTTATTGCTTGATTCGATAAGCGAAGGTAAGGTTTGTTTGTCTTCGGATCATTTGAGCCTCCCTATCTGTGAAGAAGTTGAAGCCCTCTATGATTTCCCGGTTAATTCTGGTATTAAATACATCTGTTACATTCAAAACCAAGGTTCCCCGGTCTTGCAGAATTCGTTTGCTGGCAGAGAGATCCATAAAGAAAATTCCCTTTCGGGTACCCTGTGCAGTTTTTTGGCGAGCTTCATAATTGGCTCTGGCTTGGACGTCCCAGCCTTTACCGAAGGTGAATCTTGAAGTTTGCCTAAAGAGCCAAGAATACGTCGTGATCAATTCTGTCCGTCCGATGTTACTGGCATCAATTCTTGCGTGAAAGAAATTGGCGTTAAAATCCAGTTTCCACCAGTCTTTAACCCGATAATCTCCACTAAACTCTACCCCGTAGGATTTTTCACCGGTTAAATTAACCGGAGCTGTAACTGAGAAGCCATTGTCTAAAACCTCTCTGATTCTCTCTATTTTTTCCACCGTATTTCTGAAATAAACAGTGGAAAACAGGGTTGCTTTTTCAAAATACTTGATATGTCCCAGTTCAAAAGCATCGGTAAACTCCGGATCCAAATCCGGATTTCCGCTAAAAAAATTCCGCTGATCAGAAAAGGTAACATAGGGACTCAAGTCATTGTAGACCGGTCTTCTGACTCGCTTGGAATAGCTAAGTTGAAAAGCATTTTCTTCAGTGAAATTGTAAGTCAAGTGAGCCGATGGAAACAGATTCGTGTAAGACCGAGGATTATTTTCGTTGGTTTCTACCAAGATGGTCTCCACATCGGTGTATTCTGCCCGAAAGCCACCCTGATAACTCCATTTTCCGGTTTCGTTCCCTACGATTCCATAAGCAGCCAAGATGTTTTCATTGTATAAAAAGATATTATCCAATCCGGGAAGAGTCACAAAATCTCCTGACTCATTTTGTTCCTGGACGAGGTAATCGTTTTCCATTTCCCGAAAACTGGTTCTTAACCCTGTCTCCAATTTACCTTTGGACGCATAGGGTTTTACATAGTCCATTTGAAGCAAATACTGGTTTTCATATTCGTCATTCAGTGAAGTTTGGACTAAAGATCCTTCAGGAATCTCTTCTCCTTGGGTAGAAAACTCATTTTCCGTAAAAAGCTGATCTGATCGCTCCCAATAATTGAGGTAGGTAAATGAGGCTACAAACTCATGCCCTTTCTCCGCAAAAGTCCGCTTGTAGTTAATTATCGCTTCTTTATTGGGCTCTGCTTCTGTTTCATCCTGACGTCTCAGCGAGTAGCCCAAATAATCATTAAAGCTATTCAGATAATCCTCGTACCGTATATCGGTGATCCTTCTGACATCACTTCTTCTCCAGAGATAAGAGCCCGTCAGAATGCTGTTTTCATTGAAATAATAATCCAATCCACCCCGTAGGTTATTATTCAGGCCAGTAACCCTAATGGAATTGTTTTGACTCAGGATGGAAGTGGTGCCGTCCTGATTGTACACTTCTTGGTAAAGCTCGCTGATACCCGGTGTCCGTCTATAGGCCAACCCGTAATTGATAAACCAGTTGATTCGTTTATGTCGGTAATTGAGATTGGTCGTGAAACCCGTATTCACAGGATAACCCGCAATCAGCTCAAAGGAACCATTGAACCCCTGCTTGCTGTCTTTTTTTAGAATGATATTGATCACCCCAGCCATACCTTCGGCCTCGTAGCGTGCTGATGGATTGGTGATGACCTCCACACGCTCGACCATATTGGCAGGAAGTTGGCGAAGCCCGCTGCTACCTTTGAAACTCACCAAACCGGAGGGCTTACCATCAATCAGAATCCGCACATTGGCGGAGCCACGAAGGCGGACATTTCCTTCGGGGTCTACTGCTACTGAAGGTAAGTTCATCAAGATATCCGAGGCATTTCCCCCGGCATTAGCCAAGTCTTTACCGACATTGAAGATTCGCTTATCCAGGGAAAGCTCCATGATTGTTTTTTCACCTTGGACCACCACTTCACTGAGGTCCGAAGCAGTGGTGGAAAGTCCGATTTCTCCAAGATCCAAGTTTTGATTTTCCCTGCTAAGGGTGAAAACATTCGTTTTTTGAGCCTCAAAGCCCATAAATTCGATCAAGGCATAGAATCTTCCAAAAGGTAAATCGATGGAAAATTTTCCGTTTTCATCCGAAATTCCGCCTCCAACCAAGCTGTCTTTTTGTGAAAAAACACCTATTGTGGTGAATGGAAGAGGTTCTGAGCTTGATTTATCAATGATAGATCCCTTGATTCTTCCTCTATTTTGCTGTGCGTGGGAATTAGCAATACTTAGAAAAAACAACAAAAGAATCAGGATGTTCTTTTTAAAAATAGGCTTCATAGGTTTGGGTTTCTGGGCTAAATCAAAAATTATTTTAATCCAACCGCCTGAAATTTAGAACCTCTGCCCTTCGAAACCATCCTGATTTTTACAAATGGCAAAAAAAAAGGTTTCAGCTACGAAACCTTTTAAAAAAGACAAACCTGAGGGATCAAAGTTCCAGCATGACTAAATATGTGGTATAAGAGACAAAAATCACCAACATAAGTGCCGCCTGCCATCTATCGAGACGTTGTTTTTTCCCGATAAACATGGAAAGAAACAAGAAGATAGTGCCTGCAGAAAGTAAATAAAGGTCCGTGTTGAATGCCGGGTTGAAATCAAGTGGACGAACCAAAGCACTTACTCCAAGTACCAACAAGATGTTGAAAATATTTGAACCGACGATGTTTCCAATTGCGATATCCGCATTCTTTTTCATCGCTGCTACCACCGAAGTCGCCAACTCAGGGAGGGAGGTCCCGGCCGCAATGATGGTAAGTCCGATGATTTTTTCACTGACTCCCAAGGCCTGGGCAATAGAAACAGCATTGTCCACGACCAGTTTTCCTCCGCCTACCAGTCCAACAAGTCCCCCGATAATTAAAAACCAGATTTTTAACGTAGAATAATCTTTGTTCCCAACGACATCCGTATTTGGATCAACCTTTAGTTGAGTAGCTACATAGTATAGAAATGCACCGAAAAACCCGAGCAAAACAAACCCATCGTAGCGTGAAAGATGGGCAGGATCTGCTAAAAAGTAATTATTTGCCAAAAAGAACAGGACAATTGCAGCCAGAAATGAAAATGGAATCTCTTTCCACACCGTGCTGGATTGAACTGCCAAGGGTGTGATCAACCCTGCAATCCCAAGAATGGCCAATAGATTGAAGTTATTGGAACCGATTACATTGCCGAAGACTATCTCGGGATAATTACCTGAGGCGGCCACTGCATTGACCACCAACTCCGGCGCTGAGGTTCCAAATGCTACAATGGTAAGGCCAATCGCCAAATCAGAAATGTTATTTTTCTTGGCTAAAACGGATGCACCATCTACCAACCAATCGGCTCCTTTGACCAATAAAATCAATCCGCCAACCAATAGGACTATCTGTAAAATCATAGGTATGAGTAAAAGAAATTCAACATCGCCCGAATCATTTGCTTGATCCAAGCCTCAAAGCTAACATTAAAAAATAACTGTATTTTTGCGTTGATCTATCAATTTTTCCTGCTCATTGCGTCAGCAACCTGATTTATTGGCAGGAATAAAAAAACCAGACTTGGAGGTCTGGATTTAAAAATTCAACACAGCGGGATTGAATCTCAATCAAAGCGCGATGGCCATTTGCTCAATTTCTCGGGCTAATTCAGCTTTTCCAAGGTCTTTGGATTTGAATCCAAATTGGGCTAAAACCTCCTTTGCTTCTGCTTTTGCGGCATCTTCATTTCCACAGATATTCATGACCTGCGCCTTGGATTTGGCTGAGTTTACCATGGATTTGCTATCCATGTAATTAAAGGCCTTTACAAAATGTGCTTCAGGAACCAGTTCCTGAAGTTTTTCCATCAATGATTCATCAGGACCGGTAAAAAATTTACGCACACCATCTTTGGGTTTTTCGTCAGAGATCGGGTTAGTCACATCCAAAACCAATTTGTCACTGATCCCCACCTTGACTTGCTCCACGATTGTAAGTGCTGCAGTTCCCTTGACGGCAAGAACAATGACATCTCCAAAATCCGCAGCTTTCTCAAAACTTCCCACTTTTCCGTTCGTTCCAGACTGCCAATCCAAAAGTTTTTTCGGGTTTCCGGTTCCCAGCATTACCTCATAGCCCCGTTTTTCAAATCCATCAGCCAATGTTCTTCCCACAACACCCGACCCTAAAACGCCTACTTTTTTCATGCAATTTTGATTTAAAATTTATAGTATTTGACCTATCGAAAAGTTCATAGGCTTACCTATGACAGATTTGCCTGAAAATCAGTTCCATTTTAATGTTATTTTATACAACTGAAATTAGTTGACTTGCTTTTCTTTAAACATTTTGTACAAAATGAAGGGAGTGGAGAATAGGAAACCTCCCTCCAGGAAGGCAATGCAGATTGGCCCAAAATCAAAAATTTCACAAATCTGATGACAGGTCAGATTTTTTTAAAATAAATTCTATCTTTTAGTTAGAAATAATTCCTTTAATCGTGAGTGAGGATTGGAGAGATCTATTGAAACTCATTGAAGCCAACTCAGAGGACTTCCTCCATGAGAAGGCTCACCAGACCGACTCTGAACCTAATGAAATGGCAATGATCATCCCATAATTTTAAAACCAATACTTATGAAAAGAATCTTGAGTCTCTATTTTCTCTTTTGGTTGATTAGCGGAGTTTTTGCTCAGGAAAACCTACTGTGTCAAGGTGCCTATTGGTCTGAGGATGAGGCAGCCATTTTTATGAAAAAGACTGCCTTGGAATGGACCACCCAAGCAGATTGGGAAAAGCGAGCCAAAGTGATCCGAAAGGGCATCATCGATGGCATGAAACTCGAGCAAATGCCAGCCCGAACAGCTTCTTTCAACACCATCATCCACAGTACCCGGGAAATGGATGGATACATCGTAGAAAACATAGCGATCGAAAGCTTCCCCGGATTTTTCATCACTGGCAACCTATACCGCCCGCTTAATCCGGCTCCGTTCACCAAAAGTCCTGCAATCCTAAGTGTGCATGGACATGGTCCGGATCTTCGCTTTGGGGAAAGCATGCAAAAGCGAAGTGCTACTTTTGCCCGAATGGGTGCCGTGGTATTTGCCTTTGACATGATTGGCTACGGGGATTCCAAACAAGTGGACCATAAAATTCCGATCGCCCTCACGCTCCAAACCTTCAATTCCCAACGGGTGATCGATTACCTGATTTCGCGGCCAGATGTGGATTCGAAGCGAATCGGCGTGACCGGTGAATCCGGAGGAGGTACACAGACCATCCTGATTACTGCTTTGGATCCAAGAATTACCGTTTCCGCTCCCGTGGTGATGGTTTCTGCCTACTTCTTCGGAGGCTGTACTTGCGAAAGCGGAATGCCGATTCACAAAAGCGCAAGCCACCAAACCAACAATGTGGAAATCGCAGCTTTGGCAGCTCCAAGGCCCATGCTGTTGGTTTCGGATGGGGGAGATTGGACTAAGAACACGCCAAGAATTGAGTTTCCCTATGTACAAAATGTGTATGCCGCCTATGAGGCAGATAGTAGAACAGCTAATGTTCACCTACCAGGTGAGCGTCATGATTATGGGAAAAACAAACGGGCAGCGGTCTATAATTTCTTTGGACATTATCTTGGGCTCAATGCCGGTCGCATTCCCTATCAGGACGGATTTGATGAGCGTTTTGTGACCTTACTTTCGGCGGAGGAACTCCGGGTTTTTAATGATAGAAACCCAATTCCATTACAGGCATTAAATGGTAATGAGACAGTGATGGAATTCTTGAATTTAAAATGAACACATTTATAAGTGATCGATTAAAAAAATCTTTTTCTTTAAAAGCATTGGAATCAACTGAATAATCTCCTACTTGGTTAAACTATAAAATACACTTTGGGTTTAAGGTCAGATTGTCTAAATAATTTCTCGAGTTTGCAAACCTCAAGCAACGAACTAGCCTACTGAATCAAAAGCTCATTCAATCTATTTTTTCCCCCGACCAACACATTCAAATCAATTTTCTCTCCAATTCCCGGCAAACTGCCTTTTTCCGAAAATTGCCAGATGGTCCAATCTTCGGTTTCCGGTTCCACGATTTGGTTGTAATTGGCCACCCATATTGGATATTCATCAAATCCATGATCATGCAGGACATCCCAGAAAAACCGATCTCCGGTGTAAATCATCGGCTTGAGGCCATAGTGGGCCTCAACTATTTTCAACCAGTTTTTCAATCCTTCCCGAAGTTTGTCCTTGGATTGAATAGTGCTGTGCTTTTCGATATCCAGTACAGGAATCATGTCACCGGAATTTAGTTGGGCTGTTTGGATAAAATTCTGGGCCTGCAGGGTACTGTTCTCATTGGGACGATAATAGTGATAGGCACCTCGCTTAACCGGAAGTGGACGAAACCCTTCCCAATACTGCTTAAACCGCGAATCTATTCCATCTTTTCCCATAGTAGCCCGGATGAAGACAAAGTCGATTCTTCTATTTTGAATTTGAAGCTGCAGACCAGCGAAGTCAATTTTCCCCTGATATTCAGACACGTCGATGCCCAAAATTCCCTCAGGATTATTCGAGAAAACATGCTCAAACTTCAAAGCTTCTGTGAATGGTGGGGCCTTTCTGGTGAAGTCGCCCATCGTACGCTCAATTTGATTTCGGAATTTAAAAACCAAATACCCTGAACCCATGGCCACCATAAAAATCAAAAACGCGATCCAAATCCAAGCATTGGATCTTTTCTTTCGGGGCATTTATCCTTTCTTCTTAATTTTCTAAACCCTTTCAAATTTCCTCTTAAAAACAATAAATACAGAACCGCTGACTAGGGTCCTTTCAACGAAATCTGCGAAAATCTGTGACTTTTTCTGCGGAAATCTGCGGGAAAAACTCATCGTATCTCAAACACCGCCGACTCCAGCGGCCCAAAGTCCAGATCGATCTCCGCATCAGACTCAGTCACCCGCAACTTGGTTTTCTTTTTTCCAAACATCACTTCCTGAATTTCCCGCTCTCCAACTTGCAGATTCCAAGCTTTCAGCAGTTCCGGGGAAAGTTTAAGCGTCGTTTTCACCGATTTTAATTGGTCGAAGTTGGTAACCACAATTAGCTTTTGGCTTTCGTCCCAGCGGGCAAAAGCGAAGACTTTGTCCGTATAATCCGAGTTTTCATGGCGATTGAAGGTGTGCAGCTCCAGATATTCACCCATCAGGGCAGAACTGTTTCGGGTGAAGTTCAGCACCTCAGAGTAGTAGTTCCGCAGCGCTTTTTCATTTTCCGAAAGCTGTCCTCCGTCAAATTTTCCCCCGTTCATCCACTTCTGATGCTGCGGTACTCCAATATAGTCAAAAATGGACGTGCGGCTCGGCTCCCCAAATCCGGCCTTTTCAGCTCCGGGTTCGCCCACTTCCTGCCCGAAATAAATCATAATTGGCGCTGTGCTGACCGTCGCGGAGACTACCATCGCAGGTAGGGCTTTCCAGGGATTGCCGGCAAACTCCGGACTGGCAATTCGCTGTTCGTCGTGATTTTCCAAAAAGTGCAACATGTGTTCCTCGATATCCGCTTTTCCGGCCTGAATCGGAACAAGATGGTCTGTTGATCCGGTACCTTGGATGATGTGCTTCAGGGTATCATAAAGCTCCACCTTGTCGTAGAGGTAATCCATTTTTCCCTTGCGGATATAGTCCCGGTAAAGTGTCGGGTTGTACACTTCAGCCAAAAGAAAAGCCTCCGGATTGGTGTTTTTGATATGGGAATTGAGGTAGGACCAAAATTCTACCGGCACCATCTCGGCCATATCAAACCGAAACCCATCTATGCCTTTACCTAACCAAAACTGGGTGATGTCCTGGAATTTTTTCCATGAATCCGGTACATCTTTTCCCTGCCAAAAATCATAGTGCGCCTTCCAATCCAAAGAATCTGCATCGGCAGGCAATTCGTCAAAATCTTTTTGACCGTCGGGGCTGACACCATAGTTGATCTTGACGGTCTCATACCAATCGTAGAAATCAGGTTGGGACATTCTTGAACCATTTCCAGTCCATTTGGCTGGATTTTCTTCAAATTTCCCATCGGCAAATGGATGCTTTTCTCCACCGAGTGGCTTATAGTTGTTCTTAGCTTCAGGCACTTTAAAACTTTGTCCCGGGATGTAGTAAAAGTTATTGTTCCGGGCGTAGACGACCGATTTGTCATCTTTGGCCCCAAAATCAGAAACTCCTTCCGGATTGTTTTTTCCCTCATAATGTCTGGAAACGTGGTTGGGTACAATATCAATGATCACCTTCATTCCATGTTGGTGAGTTCGCTCAATCAACGCCTCAAACTCTTCCATCCGCTTGGTCACATCCACCGCCAAATCCGGATTGACCTGATAGTAATCCCGTACGGCATAGGGCGAACCCGCACGGCCTTTGATTACATCGGGATCATCCGATTTGACTCCGATTTCAGGAAAAGATCCGATCACGCCATGGTGCGGCACCCCTGTATACCAGATGTGCGATACCCCCAGCTTTTTGATCTCTTCCAAAGCGGTATCCGTAAAGTCGTTGAACTTGCCGACGCCATTTTCTTCCTTGGTTCCCCAGGGTTTGTTGGTGGTATTCGTATTTCCGAAGAGACGGGTAAACACCTGATAAACAACTATTTTTTGGGGTTTCATAGGCTCTGATTCTTGTGGCTTTGGCGCTTGACAGGAAAAAGCCGAAGTTGCCAAAATCGCGGCAGTTAAAAATTTCTTCATCAGATTATCGGATCAATCGGTAAAGCAAAATCGTGTTTCTTTTGATGAGATCCGGAAATTGCTTCATGTTGATCGTCTCTCCAGGAGCATGAGCACCTGTGCCTGAAGCCCCCAATCCATCCAATCCCGGCAGAATATCCGCGACGTAGGCGATATCGGCAGCTCCTCGACTACCCGGATCGCCGGGTTTCACTTCACCAAGATTCATATCCAAGCTGACTTGATTTAGGATCTTGGCCAGTGCGTAATTTTTTTCGGTAGGAGACATGGATGGAATTCCGTCTGTAAAGGTTATTTCCGCATCAGTTTGGTGAAGGTTTTTGGATACGATTTCACGCATTTTTTCACGGGCGGCTTCTTTTTGAGCTTCGCCAAGGAAGCGGAGATCTCCGGTCACGAAGGCTTCACGTGCGACGATATTGGTCTTGCCAAGTGACTCCCCTTTACCGGTAATTGGATCATAGGAAATATCCGAGCCACCTATAAATTGGCCAGGATTGAAGGTCAAATATTTTTCTCCAGCCAGTGCTTCCCGAAACTCATCAAGAATTCTAGAGGCTTCATAGATCGCTCCATAGCCTGCATTTTGGCCGAAAACTCCACTGGAATGACTCTGCTTTCCAGTAGTTTTCAGGGTCCAACCACTTGCACCACGGCGTGCAACAGTGACGGAATTGAATCCTTGTGCAGTCTCGTAACCTAGAGCAATATCGTGTGCTTTGGATCGCTCGATAAAGTCTTTTCTGGAAAGCACATTATCTCCAGAACTTTCTTCATCACCCATAAAATACACCGTAACGGTTCGGTCATCCAGTAATCCCAACTCATGAAGGGCTTTCAAACTGGCAAAGACCAACACATCCCCACCTTTCATGTCATTGGCACCTTGTCCAGTGGCGGTACTGTCATTGAGGTAAGTGAATGGTGTAAAGGGCATGTCCTTTTCAAATACGGTATCCAAATGCCCGATCAGAAATAGCTTTTTCCCTTTGGTTCCCTTTCGCGTAGCCACGAAATGGCCGGCACGATTGACCTCGGCTGGTAGTTCTACCCATTCGGTTTGGAATCCGATTTTTTGAAATTCCCGTTCGAATACCCGACCGACCTCCCGAACGCCTTCTTTGTTGAGCGAACCGGAGTTGATGTTGATCACTTCCTCCAGCAGTGCTAGGGTTTCCTGATAGTTTTTATCGATCTGTTCGATGAGTTTTTGTTCCTCTTTGGTGAGCTTCTGCTGCGCAAAAGTCAAGATTGGCGCAAAAGCCAAAATCAGGTAAACGGTGAGTTTTTTCATAGCAGGAAAATTAGGCGAAAATGCGGAGGCAGGCAAATCATCAGAATTACAAAAAATCCAAATCGAACTATTTCAATTTTGTTTCCTGGCTTTTATCAAATCTGGAATTACAAAAATCAAAGGAATACCTAACAGCAATGTGATAGCAACCAAAGAAAAATATTGGGGAAGTTGGGATTTAGCTCCGATGCCGATTTGTATAGATTGGTAGGTCAAAAAAGCAAAAATACATACCATAACCACATTCAGTACACGAATCATTCTACAGTACTTTTTTTGGTAAAATTCAACTTTTTCAGGATTTGGCTTGAATGGGATGTTGATCATACTGGGAACATTACTTACTAGCCCAATAACCATATAAAGTATTAAGCCAACAATTGGTAAGACCCAGATTATTCCCTTTGCACTATAAGCATCCGGCACTCCATCTAATCCATAATGCCTAGGAAGAGAATCTGGTAAATCTTGATAATTAGAGGCGATAAAAACAAAACAACCCAAGATTACAATCATGCCGGTGATTTCAAGTAGGATATCCAATGGATTTTTTTTTGATTTTGGAATTGACATAAATGCTACTTTTCGGGGTAAAAAAATGGATACAGATCGTGCCGTTGGCACTCTGAAAATAATGATTTCATTTGAAACCCAGAATTGCATTCCGGGGTATTACGGATTGTGCCGTTGGCACTTTTCCCAAAGTAATAATTATAGAGAACCTTTAATCTTGACCGAAATAGCGCTGAAAAGCGCGTCCTTTCATCTGTTTATAATTTATTTTTCAATGGTCAGATAGCCTGTCCCGATTTTTCTTCGGGAGAATCTCGCATGCGTTATAATCATCCCAGTGTGTGACGATCTTCGTCATGCTCGATTTCATTGTTTTAATAAATCTCTTCCAGAATTTGGGCAAGTCTCACACTGGCGGCAATCAATCGTTCCTCGGCTATTTTGTAATTTTCATACATGTACGGATAGCCGATTCGCTTATTCTCCGGTAGATTATAGACCATCGGGCGATAGCTTACTGCTTCTTTTAGCCAATCTTCCATAGTGGCAGAACGGTATTTGGTTTTCATTTCACGGTTCAACCTTCGATAGAGTTCAGTCCCAATCTCAGTATAGCTCATCCCTTGACGTGCGATCATGCCGCTATCCCAAAGGGCGTGAAGATTAGTGGGTTGGTTGAAAAATTCAATTTTCACGTCGTTCCCGCCGCGATCGTCTCCAGTACCGACATGCAGGGGCTGATGGATATCCTCCACCATATGAATAAGCATTTTAAGTTTTTCCGATTCGGTTTTTGGGTCCAGTCCCCCAGCTTTCAGTTCTGCTTTGAGTCGTTGGATCGCTTCAAAGGCATCTCCTCCTTCTTCCTGAGTCGCCGGGTCATATTCTCCGTTTTTGGAATTTAAGTAATGCCAAGAATTCACATAATCATAATTTCTGTCGGACCTGATTTCATCCATCCAGGTTCCGCTACGTCCCAGAGACATGGGATAGAGCACTGCCTCCACTTTCTTTTTGGTGGACTTTTTCATTTGCTTTTCTGCCATAAAGCCAATGAGGTAGTGACCAATCTGACCCCAGGCAAATGCCTGAGAAATCATCAAACTAAATAGAAGTGTGAAGGTAAATGATTTAAGATTTTTCATTTTTTGGTATTAAAAAAGCGAAGATAGGGCTTCGCTTGTAAAGGTACGTTATGCAAACATTAATCTTTAGAAAGCTCAGATACTGCCAACCAAGCCATCAAACCTGCTCCAATCTCCAGCGAATCTTCTTCAATGTCGAAGGTGGGTGTATGGACACCTGAGGTAATTCCCCGGGCCTCATTTCTTGTTCCTAGCCGGTAAAAGCACCCTTCAATTTCCTGAGAATAAAACGCAAAATCCTCAGCAGCCATCCAGATATCCAAGTCCAGTACATTCTCTTCGCCCAGGTACTCTCGGGCGGCGTCCATAGATCTGGCAGTGAGTTCGGGATTATTCTTTAGAAAGGGATACCCTTTTCGAATTTCAAAATCAAGCTCTCCACCCATACCTTCTACGATTCCGTGTGCAATTTTCAGCATTTTCTCATGTGCTTTTGCTCTCCAAGGTTCGTCCAGTGTCCTAAAAGTTCCCTGGATTTTTACTTCATTCGGAATTACATTGGTAGCTCCGAGGGCCTCGACTCTTCCAAAGGAAAGCACCGAGGGGATTTTTGGATTTGCCACTCGACTAACAATCTGCTGTAAGGCCACGATCATGTGAGCTGCGATCAATATCGGATCGATAAAAGTCTCCGGCATGGCACCATGCCCACCTTTGCCTTTGACAGTCACATAGAGTTCGTCCGTACTGGCCATGTAGAGACCCGGTCTAAAACCAACCTTGCCAGCGGGAATCAAGGGCATGACATGTTGTCCCAGGATTCCATTTGGACGGGGGTTTTCCAGTACTTTATCTTTGATCATCAGAGACGCCCCTCCAGGCACCAACTCTTCTCCCGGTTGAAATATAAGTTTGATCGTACCTTCAAACTGATCCCTGACCTCATGAAGAATTTTAGCAGCGCCTAAAAGTGAGGCAGTGTGCGCATCATGTCCGCAGGCATGCATTACACCTGGATTCTGAGATTTGTAAGGCACATCATTTGTCTCGATAATAGGCAAGGCATCCATGTCGGCGCGAAGGGCGATTACCTTTTTCTCAGGATTTTTACCCTTTATCAGCGCAGACCAGCCCGTAGTGGCTTTTTGCTCGATTTCGGTGATTCCTATTTCCCGGAGCTTTCCGGCTACAAATTCCGCAGTGTTATATTCCTTAAAAGAAAGCTCTGGATTGGCGTGAAGATGACGACGGTTGGCAATAACTTCTGCTTTATAGGCTTGGGCCAAGGCCTTAATTTTGGTTAGGAGCATTTGGATCGGATGTTGGTGCGGCATATTCTTTCCGCTGAAATCTATCTTGGATGATACGGGCGGTGGGAAACTGTTCCTTAAGCTGCGAAAAGATCTTTTGAGCTTCGATTTTATAGGTGAATTGACCGATTTTTACCAGATACCGCGGTTGTTGATATTGCATTTCAGGTGCAAGATCCGGGTAATAGAGTTTGAGGTCATCTTGTGTTTTAAAGGCTTTATCGCGATCAATTCCTGAAAAAACCAATACCGTATATCCGCTAAAGTAGGGTTCTGATTTATTCTTTTCGGCGAGTCTTTTTTGAACCAAGTCAAGCTGTGTATCGACAGGCTGAACGGCGCTGGATGAACTTGGGGTGCTGACATCTTCAGTTACTGCCCGAAAGTCCGGATACTGAGGCAATGATTCACTCAGATCCTCCTGATAAGTGGCATAAGCACTTGCCCCCCCATCACCGCTCGGTTTAATGATCTTGCAACTGCTGATGATCACCAAAAAACTAATCACCCAAATTTTTCTCATGTCATCTGATTAATATTATAAATCTCGGTCACAAGACCCATCTCGTATGCGATAAATCAATAAAAGGGATAACCTATTAATTTTCAATGTCTTGCTTTAATAGTCTCGATTTCATCTGTTTATAATTTTTTTTTCAAAGGTCAGATAGCCTGTCCCGATTTTTCTTCGGGAGAATCTCGCATGGTTTATAATCATCCCAGTGTGTGACTTTTTAGTCATGCTCGATTTTATATCAATTTTCAATAAGGACACACTTTCCTTCCGCGATATCCTGCTCTACACTTTTAAATTTCACGTCGCTTTTTTTGGTCCCGTCGGTATATTGAACAGAGACTTTGTCATTTCGACCGAAGGTTTTTTCCACTTTTCTCGGCGCAACCACCTGCTGAGCCGATCTTCCTGCATGGACAGCTGCGGCAGCAGCTCTATTAGCTCCCGGGTTCAAAGAGCTTGCCACTTCTGCTTTGGAAGTCTGAAGTTTTGGTTCAGGCGCACGGTGCGTCTGGGCTTGCTGAACTTGAGCTGGATCCTGCTTTGGAAGATCTGCTCGGGAAAGGAAGGAAATCATGTCCTCGTTCAGTTTACCAATAAAACGTTTGAACATCTCAAAGGCTTCAAACTTATAGATCAAAAGCGGATCCTTCTGCTCGTAAACAGCATTCTGAACGGACTGCTTCAAGTCGTCCATGTCACGGAGATGTTCTTTCCAGTTTTGGTCGATGATGGCTAGGGTGACATTTTTTTCGATGGAGCGGATTAGTTCTCTCCCTTCGGTTTGTATCGTGTTTTCAAGATTGCAGACTACTCCGATTTGTTTGATGCCATCTGAGATCGGAACCATGATTTCTTTGACAGTTGCTCCTCGTTCTTCATAGACTCTTTTGAGAATGGGAAGGGCTGTTTGGGCGATCTGGTTGTTCTTCTTAGTGTAGTTTTCAAAAGCTACCGCATAAAGCTCCTGCGTCAACTTACCTGCATCTTTGGATTTAAGGTCATTTTCAGAAATAGGATAATCTACTCCAAGTGTGGTAAAGATGTTCATTCTGAGATTTTCAACGTCTTCGGTCGACTTACCCATATCCACCAAACCTTCACAGACATCAAACAGAATGTTTAGGATATCCAATTCCAATCGATCCCCTTTAAGCGCATTTCTTCTTCGCTTGTAGACTACTTCACGCTGTGAATTCATCACGTCATCGTATTCAAGGAGTCGCTTTCGAGTACCAAAGTTATTTTCCTCGACTTTGCGCTGTGCACGTTCGATGGACTTGGTGATCATACTGTGCTGAATCACTTCGCCTTCTTCCAGACCCATTCGGTCCATCAGTTTTGCGATTCGCTCTGATCCGAAAAGTCGCATCAAACTGTCTTCCAAGGACACAAAAAACTGGGAAGAACCCACATCCCCCTGACGACCGGATCGTCCACGAAGCTGCCGATCCACACGTCGGGATTCGTGACGTTCGGTACCGATAATAGCCAATCCACCTGCTTTTCTTGATTCTGGCGTCAACTTTATATCCGTACCACGGCCTGCCATATTAGTAGCAATGGTCACGGTTCCGGATTTACCCGCTTCGGCCACAATATCTGCCTCTCTGGCGTGCTGCTTGGCATTCAATACCTGGTGAGGAATCTTTTTGAGGGTCAACATTCTGCTGAGTACTTCGGAGATTTCTACCGAAGTGGTACCCACCAAAACCGGTCTTCCGGCCGCGACCAATTTATTGATCTCGTCCGTGACCGCATTGAATTTTTCGCGGACAGTCTTGTAGACCATGTCCTCGCTGTCTTTTCTGACAATTGGTTTATTTGTCGGAATGACAACTACGTCAAGCTTATAGATTTCCCAAAATTCACCGGCTTCTGTTTCCGCTGTGCCAGTCATACCCGCCAGCTTGTGGTACATTCTAAAGTAGTTCTGTAGCGTAATCGTGGCGTAGGTCTGTGTAGCGTCCTCCACTTTTACATTTTCCTTTGCCTCAATTGCCTGGTGTAAGCCATCGGAGTAGCGACGGCCTTCCATCACACGACCTGTTTGCTCATCGACGATCTTAACCTTTCCATCAACCAGAATGTATTCTGTATCCCGCTCAAACATGCAATAGGCCTTGAGCAGTTGATTTACCGTATGAATCCGCTGGGCTTTAACACCATAGTCTTTAATAATCTCTTCTTTTCGAATCAGCTTTTCTTTGTCATCAAGATCCGCTGACTTTTCCAACTCTGCGATTGCGACACCGATGTCAGGAAGGATAAAGAATGTAGGATCTTCATTTTTGGTCGTCATTGTCTCGATACCACGATCGGTCAAATCGACAACGTTGGTTTTTTCGTCAATGGTAAAAAGTAGCGGCTCGTCCGCTTCAGGCATGTTTTTCTTATTATCCTGAAGGTAAAAATTCTCTGTTTTCTGAAGAATCACCCGAATACCAGGCTCAGACAGATATTTGATCGTTGGCTTATACTTGGGCATTCCCCGGAAAGCCCTGAAAAGAGCAAGCCCCCCCTCTTTTTCATTTCCTTCGGCTATCAGCTTTTTGGCAGCCGATAAAAATCCCTGAACCAGTTTTCGCTGCTCATCTACCAATGCAGCTACCCTTGGCTTCATTCCCTCGAATTCATGCACATCACCCCTCGGCACCGGACCGGATATAATCAAGGGTGTCCTCGCATCATCAATCAACACGGAGTCAACCTCATCCACCATGGCAAAGTGGTGCTTACCCTGAACCAAGTCTCCCACTTCACGGGCCATATTGTCTCTGAGGTAATCAAAGCCGAATTCATTATTGGTACCGTAGACAATATCCGAAGCGTAGGCTTTCTTTCTTCCGGGTGAATTTGGCTGGTATTTATCGATGCAATCCACCGTCAAGCCATGGAATTCAAAAAGCGGGGCATTCCATTCGGAGTCACGCTTTGCCAGGTAATCATTGACCGTGACGATATGTACCCCACGACCGGCAAGTGCATTTAGAAAAGCAGGAAGTGTGGAAACCAGTGTTTTACCTTCACCGGTAGCCATTTCGGCGATTTTTCCTTTATGAAGCACCATCCCACCGATGAGCTGCACATCGTAGTGTACCATATCCCATACGACTTCTGTTCCAGCGGCCAGCCATTTATTATGCCAGATGGCCTTTTCACCCTGGATTTCCACATTTTTCTTAACAGCGGCCAACTCCCGGTCATGCATGGTAGCCGACACGACCAGTTTACCATTTTCCTTGAATCTTCTGGCCGTTTCTTTCACCACGGCAAACGCCTGCGGAAGTACTTCATCAAGAACTTTCTCCAAGTCCTCATCGCGCTCCTTCTCCAGCTTGTCAATTTCATTAAACAGCTGATCTTTTTGATGAATTGCCTGGGTGGGCAGGGCATCTATCTGGCTTTTGATATCAATAATCTTATCATCGATTGGTTTGAGTCGATCATTGATTATGGTCTTAATTTCCTGAGTCTTAGCTCTCAGCTCGTCATCACTTAGATCCTTCAAAGCACTGTAAGCTTGATTGATCGTGGTGACTTTGGGGAGTAATTCTTTAATATCTCGGTCGGACTTGGTGCCAAAAACTTTGGCTATTCCTTTTGCAATAAAATCTAGCATGTCTCTCTATAAATTCCCATTTGGGGGCTTAAAAATAAGCCGTTTTTGTTAGAATTGATAATTGGTCCTTCTCCGGAAACAGATTCTGAATAAGGTTATTAAAGGTTAATTTTTCCTGAAAAGACCTGCTCTGCGGGCCCAATTAGCCAAATTTTGCTAAATGTGCCATCAGGATTGGAATTAAATTTAACGGACAATTTTCCTCCGGGGGTATTAATTTTTATGTGACTCTTTTGTTGTTTGTTGCCATAAACCAGGGCAGCGGCAGTCACTCCCGTACCACATGAAAGTGTCTCATCCTCCACGCCACGCTCGTAAGTCCTCACAAAAATCTCATCTGGGCTCACCGATTCTACAAAATTGACATTTGTGCCACCCGGAGCATAATCTATATCATTTCGGATGGCTTTTCCTTCTTCAAAGACAGGATATTCCTTTGCCTTGTCAACAAAACGGATGTGATGCGGTGAACCGGTATTCACAAAGAAGTCGTTCGCCTTCGGAGAGATTTCTTTGACATCTCCCATCAATAGCTCGACTTGATCCCCAGTCAGTACCGCCTCATGAGGCCCATCAATTGCAAGAAATCTTGTTTTTCCGTTTATCATTCCCAGATAAGAGGAAAAAGCAACAGCACAACGTGCCCCGTTTCCACACATACTTTGACTTCCGTCTGCATTGAAATAGATCATTTCAAAGTCAAAATCCGCATGATTTCTGATCACAATCAATCCATCTGCTCCAATTCCAAATTTGCGATCACACAGCTTTCTGACCAGATCAAGATTTCTCAAATCGACTGCTTCGGTACGGTCATCGATCATGACAAAATCATTACCGGTACCCTGATATTTATGAAATGTAAGTTCCATGAGTTTAACTCTTACAGTTCCTTTTCAAAAACTTCTCCATGGCCACAAACTTAACCAAGTTGTCACATATTCAGACTTATTGTCTTATGGCTAAGTCCGTTTTCGTCAGATAATGCTTATTTTGAGCAACTAAATTGCAATTTAACTGGTTCAATTCTTGTAAGTAGATGATTATAAAGAAATCCGAATGGATATTGGAAAAATCCAGCCGGACGATTATCGATACTTAGGGCCAGACGATTTTGTTTGTAGATGCAAATGATATCAAGTGAGATGCCCTCAAACCTGGTTTCTGAAACATGGAATTGATTTCATAAGCAATCCTACTACCTGACAGCCATCAGGTCTGACCATTTGATAACAAACTATAAATGATGAAATCGAGCACGGGGGAAAACCTCACATACTTATAAGTGCTGCGAGATGTGACCACTGGAAAACAAATTATAAAAGATGAAAAACTACAATTTAACTAGACGAACATTCATTGCTCAGACTGCAAAAGCTGGCTTGACGATGGGAATAGTCGGCGCTTCAGTAACTGAACTTCTTGCAAAAAACACAAGAAATCTTGCTGCGTTTTCTTCGTCAACCGGATTTGGCCAAAGTCCCTTACCGTACCCCTTTTCGGCATTGGCACCAACTATTGATGCCAAAACTATGGAAATTCACTACACCAAGCATGCGGCCGCTTACGCATCCAATCTAGCCGATGCTGCAAAAGAAGAAGGAGTGGATACTTCAAAGCCGCTTGAGGATGTTTTATCTTCCATATCAAAATACTCCGTCAAAATGCGAAACAACGGTGGAGGACATTACAACCACGAACTGTTCTGGAGCATCATGTCACCAACAGGGGGAGGAAAACCTGAAGGAAAGTTATTAACGGCTATTGTTGCTTCTTTTGGGAGCTATGAAGCTTTTGTGACCCAATTTGAAAATGCAGCAAAAACCCGATTCGGTTCAGGCTGGGCTTGGTTGGTTGTTGACTCTAGCAACAAGTTGGTGGTAAGTTCTACCCCAAATCAGGACAATCCCTTGATGGATGTGGCGGAAGTAAAAGGAACTCCGATCCTGGGATTAGACGTATGGGAACATGCATATTATTTAAATTACCAGAACAGAAGACCTGATTATGTTTCGGCCTTTTGGAATGTTGTAAACTGGAAAGCGGTGTCGGACCGGTATGAAAAACTAGTATAACTCTTAATTTTCAGCGCTTTATAAGGAAAGCAGGGGATCCGTCGATTCCCTGTTTTTTTTGTTGCCTTTGAAACTACCGCTTTTTTACTGTTCACATCCCTTCTACTATTTTTCATCATGGAATTTCAACTTCTAATCCCGTTTTGGCTTATGGCACCGCTATTGAACACCTATAGCAAAACCAAATAGAAGTTTTATGAAAAAAGTATGGAAAAATGTCATTGCAATGAGTTTGGCATTGACAGCAGGAATTTACTTGAGTTCGTGTTCAGAAAAAGAAGAAGAAATCATCACAGATCCACAAACCCAAGCCAAACTATCCGCCACCGCCTCCAATTCATCAGAATCACTCTCCAATGCAAGAGTAACAGTTGGGGCATTTACTGTCTCACAATTAACAGTAGGCACACAGGACGTCGAAATGAAGTATTATGCCAAAGCTGACTTGTCAGCCGGAATCAGTCTGGGAAACCTCACGCTAAAAACAATCCTGAATGCAGGTCTTCAGAATTCAGCCTCCGCCAAGAAATCCAACGTACTCATCAGTGGAGGTGAATCAAAATTTAGTTTGATTGGTGAAGGAAATACTCCGGAGGGAAATTACACTGAAGCGACTTTCAGGCTGTATAAAAACACAGCTGCAAATGCAAATGATCCGATGTCTCAAAAATCCATTTTGATTGCGGGTGAAATTGATGGAAAAATTACTCAGTTCTGGACCGAATCAGAAAAAGTAATTCGCGCAGCATCTTCCACTTCCACTGGTGTAGAGGTGGATCAGAACACAGAGATCGTTCTGGTATTTGAAATGGACAAACTATTTGCAGGAGTAGACTTCTCAAGCGCTCTCGATTCCAATAATGATGGAAGAATAGAAATCAGTCCCAACAGTCCTGATGGGAACGCTGCAATTTTTTCAAAAATAGAGTCAAACCTAGAAACTGCAGTGAGTCTTCGAAAAAGGTAATATTGCGAATATTGAACTCCAAAAGGCCGGAAAATCCGGCCTTTTTCATTTATTTCAGGTTTAAATTCAGAATCACTATTGCTATGCAGGATCCTAAGTCGCTTACCTCAGTTGCATTATTTCATGAGACGTTTAAGCACCCGGTATTACCAACACCCACAATCCCCTCAGAAACAAGATGTAACCTTCGGATTTCACTTTTGGCCGAAGAACTGAAAGAACTGGAGGATGCTATCGAGAACAAGGATCTTGTCGAAATCGCAGATGCCCTATGCGACCTGCAATATGTACTATCCGGAGCGATCTTGGAATTTGGACTGGGTGAGAAATTCAAAGCACTTTTTGATGAAGTTCAGCGATCCAATATGAGCAAGGCCTGCACTTCCGAGGAAGAAGCAACGGCCACAGTCAAGCATTACGAGAGTAAGGGGACTCCCTGTTTTTATGAAAAAGAAGGAGATTTGTACTTAGTATTCCGAGAAGGGGATCATAAGACGCTAAAATCTGTCGGCTACTCTCCCGCGGATTTAAAAGGGATATTGGAAAAATAAAAGACCAACCTTAGGACGAAGCAGAACCGATTTGAGTGATTAACCTGGTTTTTTTGTTTAAAAAGCAAAAAGCCCCACCCCGATGGGTATCGAGGCGAGGCTTTCGTACCAGGAACGGGAATCGAACCCGTACGAGATTGCTCTCACAAGATTTTAAGTCTTGCGTGTCTACCTATTCCACCATCCCGGCTTACTCTACTCTTCTGTAGAGCCTCAGTCACATTCTATTAAAATGCCCTGAAATGACAAAGCCCTTTTTCAAGGGCTTCATGGAGCGGGAGACGAGATTCGAACTCGCGACCCCGACCTTGGCAAGGTCGTGCTCTACCAGCTGAGCTACTCTCGCTTATTGTCATTGCTCAAAACGTTCTTTGAGCGATTGTGGATGCAAAGGTAAGCCCACAAAATAATTTTACAAGGCAGAATGCGATAATTTTTTTTCTTTCCTGAGCCAAATGTTCATTTACAGCTGATTTACAATGATTTCAAAAATCGTAAGAAGCCAATATCTTTACCATTTCGCCCACATTTCTTGCCCCCAGCTTTCGGAGAATATTTTTCCGGTGAGTTGCCACCGTAAAAATTGAAATGTTTAATATTTCGCTGATTACTTTGGATTCTTTTCCCTCCAACACCAGCTTGACAATCTCACGCTCTTTGTTAGTCAGTTTGACGGCTTTATCCTTGGGAGAATTTTTACTTACAAAAATTTTTGTCCCGTCATCTTTGGTGTAAGTATAACTCCAATCGTAGCTTTTTAACTTGGGAGGAGTAAAAAGCTGTATGATAATGTGCAAGTCCATAATGAAATTGCCCGCCTCGTCAATAACATAAGGTCGGACTTTCGAAGTCATCCAAATGACTTCTCCTGTAGTCCGATGCACCCAACGCGTAGTATAAGAAAACTCAAATGTGTGCCTCTCCGGAATCGAAAGGCTATGAAATGCATCAAAAACGATCTTTTGGAATCGGAAAAGCTCCGGTCGGTCTTCCGGGTGAATCATGGTAAAGGAGGTCTCCATTCCTTTATTTCGAAACATGGATTCAGGATAACCCGTCAGTTTTTCCACATTTCCTGTAAAAAAAGCAAGATTTAAGTTTCGATAGTCAAAACAGGCAATGACAAGACTTTCCTGCATTCCAATAGTCTTACTGATAGAGGCCAACTCATCTTTGAGCTTTTGCTCATCGATTTCACCTTTAAACTCCTGGTCTTTCCAATCTTTGAAAAACTTGGTATACTTTTCCTGTTTTTTAAGGTCCTTGAGTAATACCTTATCCATTTTTTAAAAGTGCGTGTTAGTTTCAATCAGAATAAAATATACAAATCCAATCCAATCAATCCAATTTCTTTTTTATTTCATGAAGCTTCAATAGCGCTTCAATCGGGGAGATTGCATTAATATCAATTTGATCAAGAAGTTGTTTGGCCTCTGTGAATTTAGGATCCATTTCAAACAAACTGAGCTGAAAATTATTTTTAGGGATAGATTTGAAATGATCCTTTTTCTCTTTTAAGGCTTTATCCTTCTCAAGGTGACCCATTATTTCTGCTGCACGAAGTACCACAGGATTTGGCATACCGGCCATCTGGGCCACATGAATACCAAAGCTATGCTCACTGCCTCCTTCTTTTAGTTTTCTCATGAAAATGACTTTGTTTCCCACTTCTTTGACCGACACATTGAAATTTTTGATCCGTGCAAAATCCCCCGAAAGCTGATTGAGCTCGTGGTAATGCGTAGCAAAAAGGGTCTTTGCTTTGAATGTGGGATGGTTATGGAGAAACTCCACTATCGACCAGGCGATTGAAATTCCATCATAGGTGGACGTACCCCTCCCAATCTCATCCATCAAGACCAGACTGCGGTCCGAGAGGTTGTTCAGGATACTGGCCGTCTCGGTCATCTCCACCATAAAAGTGGATTCCCCTTTGGATAGATTGTCTGAAGCACCCACTCGGGTAAATACTTTGTCAATAATTCCAATCCGTGCAAATGATGCCGGAACAAAGCTTCCCATCTGTGCCATCAAAACAATCAGTGCGGTCTGCCTCAACAGCGCTGACTTCCCGGCCATATTCGGTCCGGTGATAATCATAATCTGCTGACTGTCATGATCAAGATAAATATCATTAGGAACATAATTTTCTCCGGGAGGAAGCTGCCTTTCGATCACCGGATGACGGCCGTCCTTGATTTCGAGCGTTTCCGTATCGGAGATCTTGGGACGAGAGTAGCTGTTGGTTAATGCTACCTGCGCAAAGGAAAGCAACGCATCCAAGGTTCCCAAAATCCGCGCATTTTGTTGGATCTGGGTAACAAACTGAGCCGCTTCCTGAATCAACGCCACAAAATACCGCTGCTCTATTCCCTGCATCCTGTCCTCTGCATGAAGGATTTTTTCCTCATAATCTTTTAGCTCTGGGGTGATATACCGTTCTGCATTGACCAAGGTCTGTTTTCGGATCCATTGCGGTGGTACTTTGTCCCGGTGCGCATGCGTCACTTCAAGATAATATCCAAAAACCTTGTTATAGCTGATTTTCAGTGAGGAAATTCCTGTATTCTGTACTTCTCGCTGTTGAATTTTTACCAAAAAGTCCTTCCCTGAATTTGCCAATCCTCGGTATTCGTCCAACTCCGGATCCACACCATCCTTGATGACTCCCCCTTGATGAATCAGCATGGGCGCATCTTCTTTGAGTTCCCGCTCAATTTTATCCAATAAATATTCGCAGGGATGAATCTGATCCGAAAGACGTTTGAGCGAAGGATTTTTCTGCACTTTCAACAGTTCCTTGATTGGAAGCGTGAACTTCAACGCACGCTTGATCTGGTTCATCTCCCGTGGATTAGCCCGACCCACGACGACCTTTGAAATCAAACGCTCCAAGTCCCCAATCAGGCGCAAAGAGGCAAGGATTTCCTCAATCAGGGCAGAATTTTGGTAGAAAAAATCGACCACATTCAGTCGCTCTTCGATCGGTTCTTTTTCCTTAAGCGGCAGTACCATCCACTTTTTCATCATCCTGGAGCCCATCGGAGTAACGGTCTGATCAAGAATCTGAATCAATGGCACACCTCCATCATGCTGAGGAAATACCAGTTCAAGATTGCGGATGGTGAATTTGTCCAGCCATACGTACTTCTCCTCAGCTATTCTGGAAATGGAAGAAATATGCTGTACTTCCCGATGCTCTGTCTCCTCGAGGTAATAGAGGATTCCTCCTGCCGCTACGATCCCGAATTCCAATTCTTCGATTCCAAAACCCTTCAAATTAGCCGTGCCGAAGTGACTCTTTAACTTTTCGTAGGTGAAATCATATTGAAAAACCCAATCCTCGCAATAAAAAGTGATGTATTCATTTTTGATGATTTCGGCAGCAATTTTTTTGGCAGCTTTCGAAAAAATGACCTCTGATGGTGCAAAGCTTTGCAGCAACTTTTCCAAGTAAGAGGAATTGCCCTGAGCACACATAAACTCTCCCGTGGAAACGTCCAAAAAAGCAATCCCATGGATGTCCTTTCCAAAATGAATGGAGGCAAGGTAATTGTTTTTGCGCGTGTCAAGGACTTGATCATTGTAGGATAATCCAGGTGTGACCAGTTCAGTAACTCCCCGCTTCACAATCCCTTTGACAGACTTTGGATCCTCCAGCTGATCACAGATTGCCACCCTATTGCCTGCTCTCACCAGCTTTGGAAGGTAATGGTCCAGGGAGTGATGGGGAAACCCTGCCAACTCAATGTGTGAAGCGGCTCCGTTGGCCCGCTTGGTCAACACGATGTCCAAAACTTTACTGGCAACGATCGCATCTTCCCCAAATGTCTCATAGAAATCCCCAACCCTAAAAAGCAACAACGCCCCGGGATGCTTGGCTTTGATCGCATTGTATTGCTTCATCAGGGGAGTTTCCTGCCCGTCTTTGGATTTACTCATGGGGATAAAAAGGGAATTGTAGTACTTTTGAATCGGAAAGAAAGCCTGAAAATAGCCGATTAGGTAAGGAGATCAAAAAAGATGAAGAAATTAAGCATGGAAGAACTCGATCGCCTTTCGATTGAGGAATTTAAGCTAACCGAGAAGTCACCCATTGTGTTGGTTTTGGATAATGTCCGTAGTCTGAACAACGTGGGTTCGGCTTTTCGAACAGCTGATGCGTTTCGAATCGAGAAAATTTTTCTTTGCGGAATCACCGGCACTCCTCCTCATCGGGACATTCAAAAAACCGCCCTGGGAGCCACTGAATCTGTCGAATGGGAATACTGCCCAAACACCCTGCAAGCCATTGAAAAGCTGAAGGCCTCTGATTACCTACTTTGTGCATTAGAGCAGGTAGAAAACTCGGTAAAGCTCAATGATTTTTCACCGGAAAAGGAGATAAAATATGCCCTGATATTTGGAAATGAGGTGTTTGGAGTAGAAGAGGAAGTATTAAAATCCTGCGATCAGGTGCTGGAAATCCCCCAACTTGGCACAAAACATTCACTCAATATTTCGGTGACATTGGGCATTGCCGTGTGGGATTTAATGGTAAAACTGGAGCGATTTTAAGAAAAAAATGCATGAACTAATTAATCCATGCATTGTAGTTTTTCACCTATTCTTTGAGAAATCGATATCTAATTCCGAATGAACCCCGGAAAATATTTCCTTCTCCGATAAATTGGGCAGCTTCGATATGTAATCCAAAATCCTTACGCTCGAATGGGTAAATATTTAAACCAACAGGAATAACCAATCCTTCGAAACTTTGAATTCGACCTCCAAGTCCTCCATAGAAATCGATGCGGTCATTTTTGTAGAAAATGTGATTAATCACCAATTCCAGTGAAACATTATCAATGAAATTGTCAGTTCCCACACGGAATTCCGGGAGCCATTTTTCTCCCAATTGCTTATTCACACCTAAAAAGGGAAGATTACTTTGATGATAGGAAACGGTCCATTGTGCAAATGAAGCGGTGGAAATCAAGCCAAAAAAGGCTAAAAAAAGAATTTTTTTCATTTTTTGAAGGTTTAGTTGGATAAAAATTAAAAACCAAGTTCACTGAGCTTCACATGCGTTTTAATGAGATTAGAGCTTGCTTTGGCAACAAATTTCCCTGATTCTTTTTTGATTACGGCTTCCCAATGATTTAGGTTTGATCCGGATCGAATTAGTTTTGCCGTTACTTCAAGTTTCTCTCCTATTTGTGCTGCTGAGAGAAAATCCACATTCAGATTGATACTCGTCATCAGGTATTCCGATCCCGCAACAAAATTTCCCATCCCAATCACATCGTCCAGCATAAGCGAAGCGATGCCTCCATGGAGAATTTGACCGGGATTACACATATCTGGCCGGACCACATAGGACACCTTGATGTAGTGTAAGTCTATTTCCAAAAGTGTGCCTCCAAGCCAATTTCCAGCAGCAGAGGGGGTTTTATCCAATGTTTTCCCCAGTTGAGTTTTAAAAAATTCTAATCCTGTATTTTTACTATCGCTCATTTTTAGTTGGTTTGATTCAGAAGCCTAAAATAGTCCTCTAAAACGGATTTTACAGCTTCTTTCTCCCTATCATTGGACCAGAGTGGAAAAGGTTTTTCATTGACAATAAGCTCAAATTCGGCATTTTCCTCAATCAAGTATCTGAGCCTTTGAATCATGGCGAAATGCTCCAGGTTATTTCCATTTGCAAATTCAAAGGTTTGGGATTCCTCGGCTGATTTGGCTGAAATTCGGATGGGCCAATCCGCGTTTTTCAGTTCAAAATAGATGTAAGCTTCCTCTTTTGCGGAGTTCAATAGGATTACCAGATCCAAAGTCGGTTCAGAATCATTTACCAGCCGCTTTCCATGCCGATACAAATTCATGCCTGCATCTCTGCGAATTTCCTTGTCATAATGAATCGATCTGACATTCAAAAAATAGAGCCGATTGGAGTCATTTATCCGAAAGGTGCGGTCATCTCCCGAATTATTTGCCCGATAGCCATTGAAAAATGAAAAAACCAAAACCAATCCCAAGGAAGAAAAAATAAAGATCTTCAGAATTTTAACCAACTCTGGAGTAAGGATAGGATCTCTTTTGGTCATTTTTCATCAAGGAAACTTCCCCTTTAAAACACCCAAATGCAAGCAAGGGTTTTGCAAAGGGAAATTTACGAATCACCTTACATAAGAACCGGCATTCATGTCAATAGAGGTACCTGTAGCATGATCTGCCAATCCTGAACATAGCAGCGTCACCATAGGAGCGATATCCTCTGGGAGGGTCAATTCCTTGAGCGCGATATCCTTGAGCGCAAAATCTTCTCCATACTCGGCCAAAATGCCTTTAGCCATAGCTGTCCGGGTAAATCCAGGAGCAATTAAAAAGGCTTTGATTCCGATTTTGCCATAGTGCCTTGCTATCGATCGGGTCAAGCTCACCAACGCACCCTTGGATGCGGCATAGGCCAAATAGTCAGGTGTATCTCCCCGGAATGCTGCTCGGGAAGAAATCATAACAATGCGGCCGTTTTCTTGAACTTTTGCCTGATCCACAAATTCCTTTGTAAGAATGCCAACCGCAGTTGCATTCACTGCCATGACTTTGTTCCAGATATCAAGCCATTCGGCAGTTGGCAAGGTGTCGGCTGCCGGGGGAGAAATCCCAGCGTTATTGACCAAAGCAGTCAATGGGCCGTATTTTTGTGCCAATTTGGGTATAAATCCTACTACTTCAGCAGCTTGGGCAAGGTCACAGGCCTCGATGTGCGCGGGATTTTTGAGCTGATTTTGAAGACTTTCCGCTTCTGCCTTATTGGAATTATAATGAATGATCACCTCAGCACCTGAATCTGAAAGCTGCCTTGCTATGGCTCTTCCGATTCCTCGGGAGGCACCTGTTACGAGGATCCGCTGATTTACTAGGGAAATGTTCATGAATAAGGGACAAAGGTTACCACTTTTCCCGCATTCCTAAATGCAGGATGTGGGCTAAATGGTGCTGAGAATGCCAGGCGTACATGAGCGTGACTTCTTCCAGTTCTTGATTTCGGTTTTTCTCTGGGTGAAAATAAGTCTTTTTGAAGTCCTCCGGTTTCATGGAGTCAAGTAAAATTCCCCATTTGAAATGAATTGCCTGAATTATGGCAAGAGAGGACTCGATGGGAAGGGTTGCATCTGATAAATTGGCCCAGGCTGCTTCATCGTAGGGTTTTATCGTGGGATTTTCCTCCGTCAAGGCTAGTTTATAACGGATAAACGCATTCATGTGGCTGTCGGCACAATGATGAATAAGTTGGCGGACTGTCCATCCACCCGGTCGATAGGGCGTATCCAGCTGACCGATAGAACGCGGACTCACCGCTTTAAATAAATGGGAAGGAAAAGATTTGATTTGGACAATGGCCTCATCAATCATTGCCGGCGATACCAGTTCGGGAAGTTTGAATTTTCCGATAGGGTATTTTAGAAATTCTATGTCAATGTTCATAAATGTATTAGCCTCCTGCGGCGATAGTAACCAAATCTACGTGTTTTGCGCCATTGGCCAAGAGCACATTTGCACAAGCACAGAGAGTCGCTCCTGTGGTAATCACATCATCAACCAGAACTATTCGTTGTCCTGTGACCGATTCACCTTTTTTCAGATCAAAAACCTCGTCCACATTCTCCAACCGCTGCAATCGCGTTTTCTTTGTTTGCGTTTCTGTAAATTTCCTCCGTTCCAAAAGATTTTGAACCCTGATGCTCAATGACTTTGAGAGGCCATCCGCAAATTTCTCGCTTTGATTATAGCCCCTTCTTTTTTGCTTCATGGGATGCAAGGGTACCGGTACTATGACATCCCATTCATTCAAATAGCCATTTTGGGCTAAAAGCAGGCCATACAACCTTCCCATTTCTTCACCTATTTCCGGTTTGTTTTTGTATTTGAGTAGGTGAAGTAGCTTTTGGCTTTTTCCTTTTTTTGAAAATCTCAGGTACGCCATTGCCCGATTGACTTGGGTTAAGCCGCGGATTTTGGATGTCAGTTCGTTGTCAAGGGGTCTCAGATGAAAATTTGCCACAGGCAAGCTTCCCTGACAGATTGTGCATAGGCAAGGCTCGAAATCAAAGAGGGTCCGACCACATTGTGGACAGTTTCTTGGGAAAATGAGATCCAAAAAATCTTTCCAAAAATCCAAACGCATGGCTAAAAAGTTCTGTTTTTACTGCTTGAGGTATAATATGACATATATTTACCCTTTCGACTTACTTTAATCCTTAAGTTAATGAATCTAATAGAAGAATTCAATGCTTACCGTGCCAAGATGAATGATAAAATCCTGGGCGAAGACAACAAAGTAATCAAGCGGTTTTTCAACCTTGATACCAATACCTACGCTTCCGGTGAACTGGACGTAAAAACGAAAGAAATGATTGGATTGGCCTGTTCAATGGTATTGCGTTGCGATGATTGCATAAAGTATCATTTGGGAAAAAGCTATGACGCCGGATTGAAAAAAGAAGAGATTTTTGAAGTTTTTTCCATCGCACTAGTGATCGGTGGATCGATTGTGATCCCTCACTTGAGAAGGGCCGTAGAATACTGGGAAGAACTTACTAATCAACAACTTAACTATTTTTAAACGGGATCTGGATCTTGAAAAACGCTGGTCTAAATTATTGGATGGACTGAAAGATACGATTGGAAAAAAACCAAACGATCTGAATGGCGTACTCTTTCTGATAGGTGTTCAAGAACTGGGAAAGGGAACCAAGACCTTCTCGAAAGAACAAAAACAGGATCTAATGCATATCGCCGTGTGCAAAGTACTCAGCTACGCCGGATTTTATGAATTGGATTTTGTCGATCAGGAAGGTTGGCCCCATTGGAAGTTGATTAAAGAATTACCTCATTTTGATCTTCTGGACCAGGAAAAACTACTTAAAATTCAAGTCTTGGAATATTTTGAGAAAGAATATCAAATAGAAATTTAAATGAAGCTTATATCGTATAATGTAAACGGAATCCGGTCTGCAATCAACAAAGGATTTGTGGATTGGCTTAAGGAAGAAAATCCGGATATCATTGGTTTACAGGAGATTAAAGCACAGGAAAAGGACCTTGACCGTTCCATTTTCCAAGACCTTGGATATGAATTATTCTGGAATCCTGCAGTAAAAAAGGGATACAGTGGGGTAGCAATTTTTACCAAGGTTAAGCCTAAGGCCATTAAATATGGCATGGGTCTCACCAAATATGACGATGAGGGTAGGGTATTGCAGGCTGATTTTGACGACTTTTCGTTCATTTCTTCCTATTTCCCATCAGGGACGACCGGAGATTTTCGACAGCAATTCAAGTACGAGTTTCTCGATGATCTCTATGGATATGTACAGGATTTGAAGCAGTCCAATCCTAATTTAATTATCAGTGGCGATTACAACATTTGCCATAAACCAATTGATATCCATAATCCAATTTCAAATAAAAATTCCTCAGGCTTTCTTCCTGAAGAAAGGGCCTGGATGGACAAATTTACAGAGAATGGATTCATTGATACCTTCAGGCACTTCAATTCAAGCCCACATCAATATTCTTGGTGGAGCTTTAGAGCCAACTCCCGGTCCAAAAATCTGGGGTGGAGAATAGATTATCACATGGCTAGCAGGGAATTGCAAAACAGACTGAAAAGTGCTGTAATTTTGCAGGAGATAAAACACTCGGATCATTGTCCGATAGTTCTTGAAATTGAATAAGAAAATAACAAATAGCTCTGAATTATAGAATATTTCCAAGATGAAGTCTATCAAAATTTCAATCCCATCTCTAATAGAGAATATTAAAATCATCGAGAGTTTTATCGATAATGCTAAAGATAATTTCGAAATAAATGATGACATCTATGGAAATATTATGATCTCGGTTACTGAGTGCATCAGTAACGCTATAATTCACGGAAACCAAAATGATAAGAACAAATTGGTACACCTGGAATTAAACATGGATGGAAATCAGTTAAATTTCATTATTGAGGATGAAGGGGAAGGATTTGATCTCGAATCACTACAGGATCCAACCGCTCCTGAAAACATTCAAAAGCCGGGAGGGAGGGGGATATTCCTAATAAGACACTTAAGTGACGATGTCAAATTCGAAGCTGGGGGGAAAAAGACTATCCTGTCTTTCTATTTAGATTGAGATATGGCGATTAATTTTTTCTCGGAAGAAATTACATTTCAGCTTCCCCAAAAACTTAAAAGAAAAAATTGGCTGAATCAAATTGCCGATTCGGAAAATTTTAAAATCAAGGAGCTAAATTACATATTTTGCTCTGACGAACACTTGTATCAAATGAATGTGGAATATCTGGCACATCATACCTACACTGATATCATTACCTTCGATAATTCGGAGGAAAAGGCAAAAATTGAGGGAGATATTTTCATCAGCATTGATCGCGTGAGAGAAAACGCACTGTTGCATGATGTCTCTGAAGAAACTGAATTAAGTCGGGTAATCAGTCATGGTCTTTTCCATTTGATGGGCTACAAAGACAAATCAAAAAGCCAATCAGTTACGATGCGCGCAAAAGAAGAATTTGCGATCGAACTATTCCAAACTGTATAACTGTTTCACGTGAAACACTTCGTGAAAAATTCAGGTTTTGCCTGTTATGTTTCACGTGAAACATCAAATAAATTATCATGTTTCCAATTTATGATGTAATAGTAGTAGGGGCGGGGCACGCCGGTTGTGAAGCAGCTCATGCTGCAGCAAGCATGGGATCAAAGGTGCTTCTTTGTACGATGAACATGAATACCATTGCTCAAATGTCATGCAACCCAGCCATGGGAGGTGTAGCAAAAGGGCAAATAGTACGTGAGATTGATGCGCTCGGAGGACTATCAGGAATTATTTCTGATAAATCAATGATACAGTTTAGGATGCTAAACAAATCAAAAGGTCCCGCGATGTGGTCTCCCAGATCTCAAAACGACAGAATGAGATTTGCCGAAGAGTGGCGACTTGCACTTGAACAAACTCCAAACGTGGATTTTTGGCAAGAAATGATTTCCGGCATTCTAGTAAAAAACGGCAGAGTAACAGGAGTAAGAACAGCAATTGGAATAGAAATCAATGCTAAATCAGTTGTTTTGACTAATGGAACATTCCTGAATGGAATAATTCATATTGGCGAAAAACAGTTTGGCGGTGGAAGAACAGGGGAGTCTGCGGCAAAAGGAATCACAGAACAACTGGTGTCCTTGGGATTCGAAGCAGGAAGAATGAAAACAGGCACTCCACCAAGAGTAGATGGAAGAAGCTTGAATTATTCAAAAATGGAAGAACAGCTGGGAGACGAAATACCTGAAAAATTCTCCTATCTGGACACTACAAGTCCACTTACTACACAAAAATCCTGTTGGATAACTTACACAAACAGGGAGGTTCATCAGTCATTGGAAACCGGTTTTGACCGTTCTCCGATGTTTAATGGAAGGATTAAAGGCCTGGGACCGAGATATTGTCCAAGCATAGAAGATAAAATAAACCGCTTTGCTGAGCGGGAAAGGCACCAAATATTTGTCGAGCCAGAAGGATGGAACACCGTAGAAATCTATGTGAACGGATTTTCAACTTCCCTACCCGAAGAAGTACAATATAAAGCACTGAGATTAATTCCGGGATTTGAAAATGCGAAAATGTTCCGTCCAGGATATGCGATTGAATACGATTTCTTTCCACCAACCCAACTGAAGGATACTTTAGAAACCAAATTACTCGAAAATCTTTATTTCGCAGGCCAAATTAACGGCACTACCGGATATGAAGAAGCCGCATCCCAAGGATTGGTAGCGGGTATCAATGCGAGCCTAAAAGTGCAGGAAAAAGATCCATTCGTTCTGAAAAGATCCGAAGCTTACATAGGTGTACTTGTAGATGATCTGATCAACAAAGGTACCGAGGAACCTTATCGGATGTTTACCTCAAGGGCAGAATTTAGATTGTTGCTTAGACAAGACAATGCTGATTTGAGATTGACACAACTCGGTCATGACATGGGTCTGGCCTCAAACGAACGGTTGGAAAAAATGCTCAACAAAAAGTCACTCACAGCAAAGCTCATCAATGACTTAAAACAGAAAAAACTTAATCCAGAATCTATAAATCCCGAATTAGAAAAATTGGGAACCGCACCGATTCAGGAAAAGATAAGCATCGAAAAATTACTGAAAAGGCCTCATATTGGAATGAAGGAACTTTCTTTATTTGATGAAGATTTAAAAACTTATCTAATTAAATACCCGAAAGAAGTCCAGGAACAAGCAGAAATACAAATCAAATACGATAGCTATATCGATAAAGAGCAACAATTGGTAGCTAAACTCTCGAATATGGAAAACTACCAAATCCCATCGCAATTTGATTTTCTCGCTATCACCGCATTATCAAACGAAGGCAAACAAAAATTAAACAAGATCCGACCTCAAACTCTGGGACAAGCTTCCAGAATAAGTGGAGTATCACCTGCCGATCTATCCATCTTAACCGTATACTTAGGAAGGTAAATGTTAGAAAGACTTAGTAAATGCCCACTTTGTAAAAGTGGGCGTTTTCTTAATTATACAGAAATCACTGACCATGCGGTGACCAGGGAAACCTTTATCCTATGCAAATGCTCAGACTGCCAACTACTGTTCACTAATCCCAGACCAAGTACAACTCAAATTGGTCCTTACTATAATTTCCCTGAATACTTTTCACACGCCGACAAAGCGAAAAACCTTACTCAGTGGATTTATCAAAAAACAAGAAATTACAACATTTCCAAAAAGGTTGACTTTATACAACAATTCAAGAAAAAAGGGAAACTCTTGGATTATGGATGCGGAACAGGCGAATTTTTGAAAGAAGCTAAAAGTAGAGGTTGGAAAATAGCTGGTATAGAACCCAATGAAAAAGCGAGAAACCAAGCCAGACTTAAGCTTAAAGACAAAGTAAAATATTCCTTAGAAGAAATAAAAAAGGAAGCAAGCTTTGATATCATCACGCTTTACCATGTCTTAGAGCATATTCACGATTTAAGAAAAACGATTAAAAAACTATTAAATCATTTAAAATCAGATGGTTACCTTATTATAGCTGTGCCAAATTACGAAAGTCATGATGCAAAAAAATACGGAAAATATTGGGCAGGGTGGGATGTACCAAGACACCTTTATCACTTTAATACTGCTGCAATAGAAAGCTTCAAAAATGAATTTGATCTGGAATTGTGTTCGGTAAAGCCGATGAAATTAGATAGTTTTTATGTTTCATTACTTTCAGAAGGATACCTTGACAAACAAACTTCATTATTGACCAAGTATTGGAAAGCATTCCATTCCGGCCTAAAATCAAATAAACTTGCCAGAAAATCCGGCGAATATTCCAGCAATATTTTCGTTTTTCAAAAGAAGTGACTTATCCAAAACTACAACTATATATCCTATCCCTCCTGTTTCTCACTTCTTGTGCAAAACAGAGTACGCCAATGGGAGGTCCAAGGGACGAAGATCCACCGGTTCTCTTGGAATCAAGCCCTGTCACTCAATCATTAAATGTAAAACCCGAAGAAATTACTTTGACATTTGATGAATATGTAAAACTTGAAAATCCATCCAAAGGCATCGTCATAACCCCAAGAATTAACAACGATGAAGTTGAATTCTCTGCATTAAAAAATATAGTGACCATCAAACTAAATCAGGAATTGGAAGACAGCACCACCTATGTTTTTAACTTCCAAAAATCAATTGTAGACATATCCGAAGAAAATCCGGCAGAAAATCTCAAACTGGTCTTTTCTACAGGAAATTCAATTGACAGTCTTGGCATATCAGGTACGGTTGGATACTATTTTCCTCCCTCAAAACCGGATTTCTCCAATATCATTGTGGGAATCTATCCTCTGGGAGATACCACAGACGTTTTCACAGCTCCTCCGTATTATCTAAGTCAGCCAGATACCACAGGTAATTTCAACATCACTAACATCAAAAGTGGGAATTACTTAGCATATGCATGGAAAGACCTCAACGGAACACTCAAGGCAGAATTCAAATCTGAGGAATATGATTTTATTTTGGACACTTTAGTGATAGAAAAAAATATTGAAAATGTAAGATTTAATCTGTCAAAAGCTGATTTAACCCCCATTCGCATCTTAAGGACCAGCCAATTTGGAAAAAACTTTGATATCATATTAAACCGAGATCCAACAGAAATCACCCTCGAAAGCCCAGAACTTGGCAAAGAATTTTTTTATACCTTTTCAGAAAATAGACTAAGAATCTATACTACCAAGACCAAAGAAGATAGCATTCCATTCCAGATAAGCTTACAGGATTCAGTTGGATTTACACAAGATTCGTTGATATGGGCAAAATTTGCAGACTCAGATCGAAAACCCGATAAGCTTCAAATTACCGCAAACTCAGGTAAAAGTTTTTTAAATAACCTGGAAATCGAATTAAAATTCAACAAACCCATTAAAGACATCAATTTTGACTCCTTATATATCACTTACGACACAGCGTCAAGAATACCGATAACACCTTCCATGTTGCTATTTGAGGATTCAACGAAAATGGATCTTCTAAAAATCAAAATATCATTACCGGATTCACTCAAGCAGGACATATTCACCATAAAGGCCAGTGATTCCACATTTTATGATGTAGAAGGACAGTATAATGAGTCAGAATTATCGGCAAACTACCGGAAGCTAAAGCGGGAAAATCTGGCAGACGAAATCTCAGGAAGAATAATTGGAGCAAAACCTCCCTTTATAATTCAACTTTTAAACACAAAAGGTGAACTGGTAGCTGAGCAATTCCTAACAAACTCAGATTCTTATTCATTCCAATTATTGGAAGCAGGCACATTCAAAATTCGCGTAATCGAAGATTCCAATGGAAACAAACGATGGGATCCGGCGAATTTCTTTGAAAAAAGAAATGCGGAACGAGTCTTTTATTTTGTCAACAATGAAAATAAAGAGGATTTAGTCATCAGAAGTGGTTGGTCTCTAAGTGAACAAAATATCCAGGCAATTACCCAAACAGGAATAAATAAAATCCCTGTGGATAACAAGGATTAATCGGTGGAAAACAAGTCACTTACATTTGGAAAAAGGTACAGTTATCATCAAAAAACAAGAAAATTTAAATTGCTGATATCAGTTTGGTGATAACTTAGCTTTTATCCACAACAGCAGAAACAGCTATCCACACCACACTTCCCCACATTTATCTTTTCTAAGGTAATCCACCAAATCTTGTATATTTTACTAAAGAATAGAAATTCAAGTATTTATAAGTTGATAACTCGTTGGTAACTTGTCAAAAAAGCAAAAGATTGTATCTCAAGTTTGTGGTCAACTTTTTCATAGAGGCTTATTAACAAATCCACAGCCTTAATAACCTTAATAATTTATTTATTTAAATAATATAATATAATTATTAAAAAGAGAAATGTGTGGAAAGCTTTTGTGATTCCTTTTGATTTGGGTAATATTAGCTTGATAAACCCAAAAAAATATGAACCTCTCTAGGGTATTTGATTTGATTCCTCATCAGATTTCCAATTATGATAAAGCAATCGCACTTTCAAAAAAAGAAGATGGAATCTGGAAAACTTACAGTTCAAAAGACCTAAAGCGCATTGTTGATAATTTGAGTCTGGCATTTCTTTCGGCTGGAATTGCTACAGGGGACAAGGTGGCCATAATTTCAGAAAATCGTCCTGAATGGAATTTTGTCGATTTTGCACTCCAGCAAATTGGCGCCATTTCAGTTCCTATGTATCCCACGATTACGTCTGGTGATTATGCCTATATTTTCGAACACGCTGAAGTGAAAATGATTTTCGTCGGAGATCAGGAGATTTATACCAAAGCCTCTGAGGTAGCCGGCGACCGGGTCATTTATTCTTTTGATCAGCTGGAGGGAGTTGCCCATTGGTCAATTTTGGAGAAAAAGGGCGAATCAGGAGACTTTGCAAAACTCGAAGAATCAAAAAGTCAAGTTAAATCAGAGGATCTTTTTACAATAATTTATACCTCGGGCACTACAGGTAAGCCAAAAGGCGTAATGCTTACGCACTCCAATGTACTTTCAAATGTCTTGTCTGTTGCAAATACAATGACTCCACCTCCTGGAGTATCCAAAGTTCTCAGCTTTCTACCACTCTGTCATATTTATGAGCGAACAGGCTCATTTTGCTTCATTTACCTCGGGTTTTCTATTTATTATGCCGAAAACATGGAGAAAATCGGTGAAAATCTTAAGGAAGTTCAGCCACATATTTTTAATACTGTTCCCAGACTTCTGGAAAAGGTTTATGACAAAATCGTTGCAAAGGGATATGAACTTACCGGAATTAAAAAGAACCTTTTCTTTTGGGCACTCGATCTGGGATTGCGGTTTGATCCTGCTACTCAGATGGGGAAATGGTACGATTTCCAACTGAAACTTGCCAATAAAATTATTTTCTCGAAGTGGAGAGAAGCCTTGGGAGGAAATGTAATGCAGATTAATTCGGGAGCCTCCGCATTGCAACCGAGGCTGGCCAGAGTTTTTTGGGCAGCAGGCATCAAGGTTTGCGAAGGATACGGCTTAACGGAGACTTCTCCGGTAGTTTCGGCTTCTGTAGGTACGCGAGATGGCATTAGAATAGGATATGTTGGAAAGGTGGTTAAAAACGTCCAGGTCAAAATCGCAGAAGACGGCGAAATTTTGGTCAAAGGACCCAATGTGATGCAAGGATACTACAAGGAACCTGAAATGACCGCAGCGGTACTTCAAAACGGCTGGTTTTATACCGGAGACATCGGTGAACTTGATGGCGAATACCTTAAGATCACCGATCGCAAAAAAGAGATGTTCAAAACCTCCGGTGGAAAATACATCGCGCCCCAAGTCATAGAGAACAAATTCAAAGAATCTGCATTGATCGAGCAGTTGATGGTGGTGGGAGACGGCAAAAATTATGCAGCTGCGCTAATCGTTCCCAGTTTTGAAGGATTGAAAGAATATTGCAAACGAAAAGATATCCCCTATTTGTCTGATTCGGAAATGATCGCTAATCCAAAAATCCTTGAAAAATATCAGGAAGAAATTGACGGCTTAAACAAATATTTTGGAAAATGGGAACAAATCAAGCGATTTAAACTTTTGGATAAGCCATGGGGAATCGACACCGGTGAGCTGACTCCGACCATGAAATTGAAACGGAAAGTCATCCATCAAAAATTTGAAAATGAAATTGAATCGATATACCAGGCTTAACCGCCTGGTTTTTTTGTCTTTAATCAAAAAATGATAACAATTACACCTCAAAATTATTGTTGGCCAAGATTGCTTTTACCATATTTAATTCTTTTAAATATTATTTAATGATTCTATTTTAATATTTAATTTTGATTAAAAGTGAATTATCTATGAATTATTTGTGATGCATGCATAACTCTTTAAAAATAATAGTAGGCATGCATACAAAATTTTTTTTACCTTAGGTGACTTCAAATCCTGCATTTGAGCACCATGACAAGAGAAGAAACCGTAGACTATCACATCAAAAGCGCATGGCATGCTATCTCGCGCATGTACAATCAGCAAGCTGCTGAAGAGGGGTTTACTACTGCTATTGGATTTGTGCTGATCAACATCAATTCGAAGGAAGGAACCCCTGCCACCAAGATTGCTCCTTTGATCGGCTTGGAAACGCGAAGTCTTACCAGAATGCTAAAGACTATGGAAGAAAAAGGTCTGATTTATAAGAAAGCAGATCCGGTGGACAAGCGGTCAGTAAGGATTTTCCTGACTGATGAAGGGAAGGAAAAGAAAGAAAGATCAATCCATACCATCATGGATTTCAATCGACAGGTCCGTGAAGTAGTAAGCGAAGAGGAGTTGGATATTTTTTTCGGAGTATTTGCCAAGATCCAGCTCGTCATCGAGCAAGTCAATGGAAGCGAAGTCAACAAACCCATATTTGAATTATAAACTGATTTTCCGCCAGTCGGAATAGACTACCAAAAACCCAAAAAAATGAACAGAACCATTAAAAAAGTAGCCATTTTAGGTTCAGGAGTGATGGGATCACGTATTGCCTGCCATTTTGCCAATATTGGCGTGCAGGTACTTTTATTGGACATTGTACCTTTTGAGCTTAACGACGAAGAGCAGAAAAAAGGACTCACCAAGGAACATCCTGCTGTCCGAAATCGGATTGTCAATTCAGCTCTACAAAATACGCTGAAGTCAAATCCGTCCGTGATTTACGATAAGTCTTTTGCTTCCAGAATTACGACAGGAAACTTTGACGATGACCTTCCAAAAATCAAAGACTGCGACTGGGTGATGGAAGTGGTCGTGGAGCGATTGGATATCAAACAATCGCTTTTTGAAAAAGTAGAAAAATACAGGAAACCCGGCACACTGATTACCTCCAATACTTCCGGAATTCCGATGCACCTGATGTGCGAGGGAAGAAGTGAAGATTTTCAGGTCCATTTTGCCGGAACGCACTTTTTCAATCCGCCTCGTTATTTGAGATTGTTAGAGATCATTCCGGGCCCCAAGACCAATCCGGACATCATCGACTTCCTGATGAATTATGGAGATAAATTCTTGGGCAAAGAGACGGTACTTTGTAAAGACACGCCGGCTTTTATTGCAAATAGAATTGGAGTTTATGCGATCATTTCAGGAATGCATGCCATCGAAAAGATGGGATTGTCAGTCTCTGAAGTGGATAAATTGACTGGACCAATTATCGGTCGTGCAAAGTCCGCAACTTTCCGTACCATGGATGTGGTGGGACTTGATACCACCGTAAATGTGGCAAATAACCTTTACAAAGCCCTTTCACACGACGAATCCCGGGACAAATTCAAATTGCCACAGATCGTCGAGGTGCTCTACAACAACAAATGGTTTGGAGACAAAACCGGCCAAGGCTATTTTAAAATGATCCGTCATAAAGACGGAACCAAAGAACTGAAGGAGCTTGACCTGAAAACTTTCGAATACAAAGATGTAGAAAAGCCAAAGTTCAAGGCATTGGAAGCATCCAAGGAAATCGAGGATCTAAAGAAGCGAATCAAGTTTTTGGTCAATTTTGACGATCGTGCCGGTGAATTTTATCGCACTTCATTCTACGACCTTTTCAAATATTGCTCCAACCGGATACCTGAGATATCTGACGAATTGTATCGGATTGATCAGGCTGTTTCGGCAGGATTTGGGTGGGAATTGGGCCCTTTTGAAACTTGGGATATCCTAGGTGTAAAGGAAACGGTTGAAAAAATGGAAGCAGCTGGTGAAAAAGCTGCCGCTTGGGTTCATGAGATGCTTTCGGCAGGTCATGAAAACTTTTATAAAGTAGAGGGAGGCAAAAAATGCTACTACGACATTCCTAGCAAATCCTACCTCGAAATCCCAGGAATCGGAGATTTTATCATTCTGGATACGCTGAAATCTGCGGGGAAGAAAATTTGGGGAAATACCGGTACCTCTGTTTATGACATGGGCGATGAGGTGATCGGCCTGGAATTTCATACCAAAATGAACTCCATGGGAGCCGAAGTAATCGAAGGAATTAACACAGCAATCGGTATGGCCGAAAAGTCTTACAAAGGTCTAGTCATTGGTAATGAAGGAGCGAATTTCTCAGCCGGAGCAAATCTGGGAATGCTTTTCATGTTTGCCGGTGATCAGGACTTTGATGAGATCAATATGATGATCGCCCAGTTTCAGAATACGATGATGCGGGCGAGATATTCTTCGATTCCGGTGGTGGTGGCACCGCACAATATGGCCTTGGGAGGTGGCTGTGAGCTTTCACTTCATTCCGATCACATTCAGGCCCATGCCGAACTGTACATGGGCTTGGTGGAAGTGGGTGTGGGATTAATCCCTGCCGGTGGGGGAACCAAGGAAATGACTCTTAGATTTTCCAATGGTGTCATCAATGGCGATGTGGAGCTCAATCAGCTACAGGAATATTTCATGAATATCGCTACTGCGAAAGTTTCTACCTCAGCTCAAGAGGCCCGAGGACTTGGGTATCTGAGAGTAAGTGACGGAATTTCCCTGAATAGAAAACGTCAATTGGCGGATGCAAAGTCCCATGTTTTGAGAATTCATGAAGCAGGCTATACCCAGCCGCTGCAGCAAACTAATGTAAGGGTATTGGGTAAAACTTCCTTGGCACTTTTCGAAGCGGGAATCACCGGAATGCAGTATGGAGCTTACATCTCTGAGCACGATGCCAAAATCGCCAGAAAATTGGCTTGGGTCATGTCAGGGGGAGATTTGTCTTCACCCACTGAGGTCACAGAGCAATATTTACTTGACTTGGAGCGGGAGGCTTTCTTGAGCTTGACGGGTGAGAAAAAGACCCTGGAGCGTATTCACAGCATTTTGTTCAAAGGAAAACCGCTTAGAAACTAAGGAATAGTATCAAGTATCAAGACATAAGTATCAAGACATTAAACACACTGGTTATGCACAACTTCAAGGAATTAAAAGTATGGCAGAAAGCTGTTGATTTAGCTGTTAAGATTTACACCGTCACCAAATCGTTTCCTGTAAAGGAAAAATTCGGGCTCTTTTCTCAGATGAGAAGAGCAGGTGTTTCGATTTCTTCAAACATAGCGGAAGGTTGTGCTAAAACCTCCTCAAAATCATTTGTCAATTCTCTCAAAGTGAGTTTGGACGAAAGCTTTGAATTTGAAACCCAACTGATAATTTCTGAAAGGGTAGGAATTCTTGATCCTGAAATTGGAAAAGAAATGGAAACAGATCTTTCTGAAATACAGCGTATGATAATGGGGCTAAAAACTTCACTAGAGGCAAAATCTTGATACTTGATTCTAGCTACTTGATACTCTAAACCAATAACCCAAAACAAATAACGAAACACAAATGGAAGCATTCATAATCAACGGATATAGATCAGCAGTAGGAAAAGCAAAAAAGGGAGGCTTTCGGTTTTACCGACCGGATGACCTGGCCGCAGATGTCATTAAGCACTTGGTGGCAAATACACCCGGCTTGGAGACCAAACTAGTCGACGACCTCATCGTCGGCAATGCCGTGCCGGAAGCCGAGCAGGGCATGCAAATGGGTCGAATGATCTCACTTTTAGCCTTGGGAATAGAAAATCCCGGTTTTATCATTAACAGATATTGCGGCTCAGGTCTTGAGGCGATTGCATTGGCTGTGGGTAAAATCAAAGCCGGAATGGCCGATTGCATCATTGCAGGTGGGACAGAGTCAATGTCCCTGGTCCCCATGATGGGCTATAAAACTGTGCTTAACTACAAAATTGCAACCCAACATCCATCCTATTACATCAGTATGGGTCTGACCGCTGAGGAATTGGCGCGCGAGTACAGCATCACACGCGAGGAAGCGGATGCTTTTTCGGTTCGATCCCATGAAAAGGCCTTGGCAGCAATAACAGCCGGCAAATTCAAGGAAGAAATCGTTCCGGTGGAAGTAGAAGAAACCTACCTGGATGAAAAAGGAAAAAAGAAAACCCGAAAGTTCACCGTCGATACAGACGAAGGTCCAAGGGCAGGTACCACCATGGAAGCATTGGCCGGTTTGAAGCCTGCCTTCAAGAATGGCGGGCAGGTCACTGCAGGTAACTCTTCCCAGACTTCTGATGGAGCAGCTTTTGTCGTAGTAATGTCTGAAAGACTGATGAAGTCGCTTGGCCTGGAGCCGGTTGCGAGATTGATGTCTTATTCCGTTGCGGGAGTGGATCCTCGAATTATGGGAATTGGTCCAAAAGAGGCGGTTCCTAAAGCTTTGAAGCAGGCAGGATTAACCTTAAATGACATCGATCTGATCGAGTTGAATGAAGCCTTTGCGGCTCAAGGTTTGGCAGTGATGAAGGCACTGGACTTGAACCCTGATATGGTAAATGTAAACGGCGGGGCGGTCGCTTTGGGACATCCATTGGGATGTACAGGCGCGAAGTTGTCAGTTCAGATTTTTAACGAACTACGACGTCAGAATAAAAAGTATGGCTTGGTAACCGCATGCGTTGGCGGCGGTCAGGGAGTTGCGGGGATTTATGAGTTGTTGAAATAATACTACTTCGGCGTTCGATGTTCATCATTCGATATTCATTATTAAAAATATCGAACGCAGAATGTAGAACTAAGAATAATGAAGACTTAGAATAATAAAACCATATGAACACTATATCAAAAGCAATCCAAGGAGGCGAATTCCTCATCAGGGAGACTCCGGCGCAGGATATTTTTATCCCTGAGCAGTTTACAGAAGAGCAAAAAATGATGGCTCAGGCCTGCCAGGATTTCATCGATACGGAGATTCTTCCCAATATCGAAGAAATCGACAGCATGAAGAATCCAAACTTGGTTCCTTCGATTTTCAAGAAAGCAGGAGAGCTGGGACTGTTGGGAATTTCCGTACCCGAGGAATACGGTGGAATGGGCATGAGTTTCAATACTTCCATGTTGATTGCCGATATTATCGGTTCGGCGGGCTCTTTTTCCACAACATATGGAGCTCATACAGGAATTGGAACTTTACCAATTTTGTATTACGGCACAGAGGAACAAAAACGAAAATACCTACCAAAACTTGCCACAGGCGAATGGGCAGCATGTTATTGCCTCACCGAACCGGATGCCGGATCGGATGCCAACAGCGGAAAAACCAAGGCGACCCTTTCTGCCGATGGTAAATTCTACCTGCTCAATGGGCAGAAAATGTGGATTTCCAACGCAGGATTTGCAGATCTTTTTATCGTATTCGCAAAGATCGAAGATGACAAAAACCTCACTGCTTTTATCGTAGAAAAGACCTTCGGGGGAATCACGATGAATGAAGAGGAAAAAAAGATGGGAATCAAAGGGTCTTCTACCCGACAAGTTTTTTTCAATGACTGCCCTGTCCCTGTGGAAAATATGCTCTCTGATCGCCAAAATGGCTTCAAGATTGCAGTAAATATCCTGAATATCGGCCGTATTAAACTTGGTGCCGGAGTCTTGGGTGGTGTGAGAGGCGTCATTTCGCTTTGCATTGACTATTCCACGACCCGAAAGCAGTTTGGAGTAAGCATCAATACCTTTGGAGCCATCAAATCCAAACTGGCCGAAATGGCGATTCGAACTTACGTTACAGAGTCGCTTTGTTATCGCGCCGGGCAGGACATCGAGGACCGAATCAACGCTTTGATTTCTGAGGGAATGGATGATGCAGAGGCGAAATTGAAAGGCGTGGAAGCATTTGCAATGGAATGTGCAATTGCCAAAATCCATGGTTCGGAAGTGCTTGATTATGTGGTTGATCAAGGTGTGCAAATCTATGGAGGAATGGGCTATTCCGCTGAAGCTCCCATGGAAAGAGCCTACCGGGATGCCCGAATTTCCCGAATCTATGAAGGGACCAACGAAATCAACCGAATGCTGATGGTTGGTATGCTATTGAAGCGGGCGATGAAAGGTGAAGTCAACCTATTCGAACCGGCAATGGCTGTGTCGGCAGAATTGACTTCTGTTCCTTCTTTCGAAACTATTGATACTTCTGAACTTTTAGCAGGTGAAAAGGCAGTTTTAAAAAACCTGAAAAAAATCTTCCTAATGGTAGGTGGAAAAGCGGCCATGGCCCTTCAGGATCGCATCGAAGACGAGCAGGAGATCATGATGAACCTGGCGGATTTGATGATCGAAATCTATGCTGCGGAATCAGCCATTCTCCGAACCGAAAAACTGGTCAGCATCAAGGGAGAGGCCGCTTGCGCCAATCAGATTGCAATGGCTAAAGTTTACCTTTCTGAAGCCGTGAATAAAATTAATGACGCAGCTAAAGAGGCCATCGCTTCCTTTACCAAAGGAGACGAGCAAAAAGTAATGCTGATGGGATTGAAGCGCTATACTAAAGCTGAACTGGTCAATACCAAAGAGCTGAGAAGACAGGTGGCGGATTACATGATCGCCGAAGGGAAGTATCCTTTCTAAACAACCGATTAACAGCTTTTCTAGCCTCTGATTGTATTTTCAATTGGAGGCTTTTTTATGAGTTCGAAATCCATTTCGCAAAAAATGAAGGATTTTGACTTAATTCCGCCCAATTAAGTTTTTTACAATCGACAAAAGGCCCAATTTAGTAGAGATGAATTATACACTTGCAACCTGCTCATTCGCTCTTTTTTTGATCTTCTCCTGCTCACCTGATAAAAAGGAGTTTGGATTGGACATTTCCACTGACGCCAGCCAAATCCTGAAAGGAAAAACCCTCTTTGAGCAACAATGCTCCACCTGTCACAACTTCAATGAGGATGCGATTGGTCCCAATCTAAGTGGACTTACCCGGCAGATCGAGACCCAATGGATTCGGGAATTTATCAAAAACCCGGCAGCAGCTATCGAAAACAAAGATTCAAGGGCTGTAGATCTTCTGGCAAAGTATAAAACCCAAATGCCCGGATTTCCAGCCTTGACCGATCAGGATATCGAGGCATTGTTGAGCTACATGCACACGTTTGAGACGGTGCCTATTCCCATCAGTGGAGACACCACTTCCAATTTGATTCCGGAGAAAATTAAAGACTCGGGCATCCGGCTTGAACTGGAATTGTATGCTCAGCTTCCGGCTTCTGACACAGTTCCACCTTTGGCCAAAATGACCAAAATGGAGCCTATTCCCGGTACTCAGCGTCTTTTTATCAACGATCAGCGAATCGGACTTTACGAAATTGAAAACCAAAAGCCGGTTTTGTACCTGAATGTCTTGGAAAAAAGGCCGGCAATGGTCAGCAAGCCCGGATGGGCGACTGGGGTAGGAAATTTTGCCTTTCATCCGGATTTTGAAACCAACGGTCTTTTTTATACTTCGCATACCGAACCGGGAGGCACGGCCCCTTCTGACTTTGGCTATACGGATAGTTTGGGCGTGTTTATGCAGTGGGTTTTGACTGAGTGGAAAGCGGAAAATCCAAGTGCTGCCGTCTTCCAAGGTACAGATCGGGAAGTGCTTCGCATAGACAATGCCTCTCAGGCCCATGGCATGCAGGAACTTACCTTCAATCCATTTTCTCAAAAGGGAGACCCTGATTATGGATTACTTTACATCGGTTATGGAGATGGAGGAACGGCAGAAAAGCGCTTTGCGGCTATTTCCAATCATCAAGGCGCAGGAATTTACAGTAGTATTCTGAGAATTGACCCCGCGGGAAAAGATGGGGTGAATGGCCAATACGGTATCCCGAAAATCAATCCATTTGCCGGAATTCCGGGTAAAGCCGGAGAAATCATGGCTTATGGATTCAGAAACCCCAATCGGATCTTTTGGGATGAAAAGGGACAGCTTCACGCCACAGACATAGGTCAGCATAGCATTGAAGAAATCAACCGAATCGAACCCGGAAAATTCTACGGTTGGCCTATCCGGGAGGGGACTTTCAGTATCAATCCTTTTGGTAGTTTCCGAACCCTCTATCCCTTACCTGTTGATGATTCTAAATACGGAGCCAGCTATCCGCTCATCCAACTCGAGCATGACGAAACGGTAGCGATCATTGGGGGATATATCATGCCGGAGGGACCACTCAAAGGAAAATTCATATTTGGAGATATTCCTTCAGGAAGGTTATTTTTTGCAGATCTTAATGAATCTTCCAGTCCGGTGGCTAAGACTTGGGGGGTTACTTTTGAAGGCCAAGAAGTCTCCCTGCAGACCTTGGTCAATCATGACCGCGTGGATTTGAAGTTTGGGATCGATGCAGAAAAGAATGTCTACATGATGAGTAAAACGGAGGGAAAAATTTACAGGATTGAGGATTAGTAGCAAGTCTATGAAAGAACAACATCATGAGCTTTTAGATCTATTGATTAATTATGGCACACCGGTTTCGGAATCAATTCTTTGTTCGAATATTTGGTTTCTTTTTGGAAATGAAGGAGAGGAGCTTCCTTATTTTTACTTTCACCATGATGGGCAGGGATTATTTAGGACTCCAGATTCTGAAACTGAAATTTTTTGGGAAATGTCTGAAGTAGGAAATATCCGAATTGAATTTGATGGGGTAAAGACCCCGTGGAAAGGGTTGACTTACAAAGAAGTTTTCATGGCATTGATATCAGACATTACTGATGACGCCTTATTACTATTTAATTCGGAAGGTTTAAAAGAACAGTGGCAGGCTTTTTCTAACTAGCCAAAAGCAGAAAAGTCCAGGTTATCAGCCCGGACTTCTATTTTTCAGAAAGAACGCATTTACTCAGAATACATCAATTTATAATATTCCTTCGCCATTCGATTGCTTTCAAATTCGAAGCGAACGTCGTGCATTCCGGCCTGTACCATATCTCTCCACTTGCGCTTGTTATCATAGTACATTGGGATGATCTGATTTTCAAGGATATCATACAGGTGTTCCAAATCCTCCTCATCTTGATCCTGGACGCTCAGATTCTGATAATCCACCTGAGGAATGATAAAGCAATTTTCTCCATGGCGGGCAAACTCACAAATCCATCCATCATAGGTACTGAAGTTGACAGCGCCGTTCATCGAAGCAGTCATCCCGCTGGTGCCTGAGGCTTCGCGAGGTACCCGGGGATTGTTTAACCAAACGTCTGAAGCTTGTTTTAATCTCTTGCTTAAGGTCAGTTCATAATCCACACAGACCGCGACGTTCTTGTAGTTTTTGCTCAAATGCACCAGTTGGTTGAAGACACTGATCGCGCCATAGTCCATGGGATACGGCTTACCTGCCCAGATAATCTGTATCGGCTGATCCGCATTTCGCATGAGTGCGTCAAATCTTCTCAGGTTCCGGGTGATCAGCTCCGGCCTTTTGTATGCTGCAAATCTTCGTGCCCAGACAATGGTCAAGACATCCGGATCAAGCAGCTTACCGGTTTGATCGGCAACAATTTCAAAAGCCCGTTTTTTCAGGTAGCGCTTGCGATCATCAAACCCGAGATTATCTGCCTCCTCCATGAATCTAAAGAGCTTCTTATCTGCCCAATAATTCCAGTTTTGAGCATTGGTGATCGAGCGAATTTCAGGGATGTTTGGATAGCTACCCCACATTTTTCGACTGACTTCGCCGTGAAGTTTACTCACGCCGTTTGCTTTTCTGGCAAATCGCAGTGCTGCCAGACTGTGATTGAAAGTAGCGCCATCCATTTCTGTTAATTTTTGCACTTCTGAAATGGAATGCCCGTAGAAAAAGCTCATTTTGTTGAGCAGGTTATAGTCGTGCTTCTCATTGCCGGCTTCCTCAGGAGTGTGCGTGGTGAAGACGAGTCGTTTTTGAACCTCGGCTTTGCTGCCAAATTTTTTCATTAAGTAGAACACACTGCTCACTCCATGAGCTTCATTGAGATGATAGACATCAGGGTTGAAATTGAGCTCGTCAATCAGTTTGGCTCCTCCCAAACCGAGAATCATCGATTGTGCGATCTTGGCAGCCGTATCTGCGTCGTAGAGACGATGGGTAATGGTCTGACTGAGGTAGTCATTTTCAGGCAGGTCTGTACTCAAGAGGAAAAGCGGGGCACTTTTGAATGTAGTCGGAGGTAGGTACCAGGCTTTTACCCAAACTGGCTGATCATGGACTGGAACCGTAAACTTGATACCGGTGTCTTCGAGGAAGCTGTAGGTTTTTTCATACCATTCGGGTTTTAGCGTTTGATCTTGATTTCTTCCCTGATCGTAATACCCGTATTTCCAGAGAATTCCGATCCCGATCAGATTTTGTCTGAGCTCAAAGGCGCTCCGCAAATGTGATCCGGATAGGAAGCCTAATCCGCCACTGTAGATTTTTAGCGGTTGATGTATAGCGAATTCCATAGAGAAGTAAGCCACAGATTTTGAGTATTCAGACGCAAGTTCATAGGGAACTTTATAGTTTCTAAAGTCGGTCATAGTTTGAAATTTTGAGAGCGATAAGTTAACCAAATGCTCAGATAAGTCTTACTTAAAACGAAAAATGGAAAAAGGGGAACACTAATTTTTTCCAGCAATCTGAAAAATCCCCCAAACCAAAAAAGATCCCAAAAACGCAGCAGGAAGGACAATCACCAACCCAAGCAATAGCTCAAATGGCAGTAAATTGTGCGAGGAAGAATCTCGAACTATGTCAAAGAGAATTTTGGAAAGCATACCCAATAAGATTCCAAAACTGATCAAAAGGGCAATAAATCCGGGAGACTTTTTTCGAAGGGAAAATGAAATAACAGAGCAAATAAATGCTCCGGGACCCAAAATAGAATAGATCACTCTTGAAAATTCACCCTTTTCAGAAAAATCAGCCGTCCAATAGCCGATCGCTCCGACCACAAATCCAAGTGCAATTGAAGGCAAATGTTTCTTTTGGATCATAAATAATCAGTTTGGAATTCGAATGTCAAAAAGCTAAAGCTCACTGACTTTTCCAAATTCCAAACGGATTAAATGTGCGTGGGTTACCGTTTTTGGATCTATCCAAGTGCCTTTCGTGCGGCTCTGTCCGGATCATTTTTGACCGCTGGCGTATCGGTTAGGACCATAACTTCACCATTTTCGGCAGTGAATTCAGGCCAGGATGGAAGAGTTCCGGCATTTGGATTTCCGGTTTTCATAAATGCCAAAAGCGAGGAAGACATTTTTTCAGAAAGAACCCGAGGCCGCTTCCCTCCACCGGTGTGCGTGTACATACGGTCGGTATTGTCGTACCAAAAGCAAATGTCGAGGCAGTGGAATGCCCGCATTCTTCCATTGTAAAGATTGGGCTCCCAGCCAAACCAAGCCATGTAAACCGGGGCTTTTTGTTTGGCTTTGGCATTGCCGCAGGCGACGGCATTTGCCCGGTTGGATGCTGCTAGTGTCATGATTTCAGCCGGTTTTTTTCCGGGGAAACTGGCAGCATAGGCACGATAGACTTCTCCTGCTTTATCCCCAAATCGCTGTTTCATCGCTTCGATGATTTCAGCTTCTCCGGCAGCGTCCAGCTGTGGATTGGCGCGAGTCGCACCCCACTCATGGAAGGTGGTGCAGATCATCAGCGGCATTTCTGCAGTATGGTCATTTGGATCGCTGAAAAACTCCCCTTTTGGTACATGTACCCCATCGGCAACAGGTCCAAAACCGCCTCTGAATCCGGGTTGAGGATTTTCCTTTCGCAAACGATCCAAGGCCTTGTTGGCGATATCAATGTACGCTCTCCAGGGGATTTCCTGGAGTTTGTCCACCTCAGCAGGAGTCAGTCCGGCTGTTTCAAGGACATATTGACCGAGCTTTCGGCTATACTTCTGATCATTTGCTTTCAGCATGGTTCCGCTGAGTGCCACGCCTTTGTGAACCAGGCCTTTGGAAGCGGGCATTGCCATGGTGCAAGTGACTTTAGCTCCGCCACCGGATTGACCCATGATGGTGACATTGCCGGGATCTCCACCGAAGTTGGCGATGTTGTCGCGGACCCATTCTAGGGAAGCGATGATATCCAGTTGGCTGACATTGCCGGAGGAAGCATACTTGGCCCCACCCACTCCTGACAGGTCTGTAAATCCGATCGGACCAAGTCGATGATTGATGGAGACAAAAACTACGTCTTTACTTTTTGCAAAATTCTCTCCATGGTAGCCATCCTGTTCGATTCCGTTGCCATTGGTAAATCCGCCACCGTGTAGCCAAACCAAGACAGGCCGCTTTTTCCCGTCTGCCAAACCATTGGTCCACACATTGAGCTTGAGGCAGTCTTCGCTGACATCGTCATAGTTCCAGTGATCAGCAAAGGAATAATGTGGATTTGCATACCGATTATCCATGATTTGAGGAGCCGTATTTCCCCACCAGAGCGTTGGTTTTATATCTGTCCAAGGGCTTGGTTTTTGTGGAGGCATAAATCTATTTTTTCCGGCAGTGTCTGCTCCATAGGGGACTCCCAAGAAGGTGTAGACTCCATTCAGGATATAGCCTTGGATTTTTCCATAGGCAGTTTGTGCAATGGCAACGTCATCTCCAATCTGGAGAAATTGATCCTCATCAGCATCGGTTTTCTGAGTGGGAATTGAGCTTGCATTTCCGGCAAAGGGTACCGCGGCGAGTCCGGCAGTGCCTAGTCCGATTTTTTGTAAAAATTCGCGACGGTTATTTTTCATAGGTTTAGGGTTTAGGGTTAATTCTATTGTCTCAAGTTGAGAAAATGGAATTGAAATTCCTATTCCTTAAAATTGATTTTTCGGGAGTTTAAACCGGAATTAAGACGCAGGTCATTTATGCCGGAAGGTGAATTCGAAAAGTGGTCCCTTTTCCGACTTCTGAATCAACCTTTAGCTCTCCTCCATGCGCTTTTACAATATCATAGCTCATACTCAAACCTAATCCCGTTCCCGAGCCGGCTGGCTTGGTCGTGAAGAAGGGCTGGAAGATTTTTTCCCGGATAGATTCGGGAATTCCCGAGCCGTTGTCTTGGACGGATATTATAATTCCTTCTGAGGAAGATTCTGTAGCCACCACGACGGTGGGCGTGTAATCCGATCCGGTATTTTTTGACTTATCGCTTACCGCATAGAAGGCATTATTGATCAGGTTCAGCAAAACTCTTCCCATGTCCTGAGATACCAACATGACTTTAGGGAGTGCAGGGTCCAAATCTGTCCTAAATTCTGCAGTAAAGGATTTGTCCTTTGCCCGAAGTCCGTGATAGCTGAGCCTCAGGCATTCATCCGCAAGTGCATTGACATCGGTTTCTTCTTTTTCGGAAGTGTTTTTCCTACTGTGAGCGAGCATTCCTTTGACGATGGAGCCGGCCCGGTTGCCATGGTGGTTGATTTTGATGAGGTTATCTTTTAGATCTGCGGCTATTGCCTTTACTTCCTGCAGATCCCCATTTTCGATTTCCTCAGTCATCTCGTCGATCAATTCAGCACTGAGTTCGGAGAAGTTATTCACAAAATTCAGCGGATTCTGGATCTCGTGGGCGATGCCTGCTGTAAGTTCACCGAGTGAAGCCATCTTTTCGGATTGGATCAGTTGGGCTTGGGTGGATTTGAGATCTTCAATGGATTTTTCCAGAGCAGCCGTGCGTTCGTTTACACGCTCTTCCAGGATGCGGTTTTCCGCTTTCAGCTTTCGGGAGCGCCACTTCACGATGGCAGTAATCACCGCAAAGATTAACAGGGCATAGATCAGATACGCCCACCAGGTGGCATACCAAGGCGGAAGGACCACAAAGGAAAATACCGCCTCCTCACTTACTCTCCCGGTAAAAGCCTGGGCCCTGACATGAAA
>NZ_FNVR01000034.1 GCF_900108085.1 Algoriphagus boritolerans DSM 17298 = JCM 18970 | reverse complement strand
GTGACTTACAGCGACCCGGAAAGTGGTGAAATACTGGAGTTTATCACCAACCTCAAAGGGCTTGATGCCCTGACCATAGCCCTGCTTTATAAAAACAGATGGGTCATTGAAGTGCTTTTCAAGCAAATCAAGCAGAATTTTGAGCTGAAATACTTTTTGTCGGACAGTGAAAACGGAATCAAAATTCAGATATGGGTGGCCCTGATCCTAAATCTGCTGTTCACGGTGCTACATAAACGGGTTAAGGAAGCCGAGGACTTTTCCACCATGGTGATGGTGGCGGCGAAAAATCTATGCTCTTATGTCAGCCTTGAAAAGTTTCTGCTTCACACAGAGGCCTATTTTAAAAGTATATTTCAAAAGGATCTTAAAAATGTACAAACAGAATTGTTCTTCTCTGGGTAGGGGGTGCTTTTGAAAAGAATAAAAAAGGCCCTCTAAAATTAATCTGAAGCACTTTCTGTACTTTGTGGAATTAGTCGGACGACAGTAAAAAAAATTATTTCTTTGAATTTGCCCGAGAAATAAACCGATTTGAGGATAAACGGTAACTATTCTATTAACTCACCACCTTCACCCTCCTTGCCAGGGGAATGCACAGTACACTGAAGAAAATGGCCAAATAGCCCACAATATTGAAATTGGTCAATTGACCCAGTTCATTTTCACCAATAATCAATCCGGCAATCAGCGATGCCAGGCCCGCTGCCATTTGCTGAACGGCAGAGTTAAAACTCAGAAAACTTCCTCGATTTTCGGGTTTAGCCGTCCCTGTGATCATCGCTGTGGCGGGTACAAACCGACCATTAGAGGTTACAAAAAACATCGTTGTGATCAGCAATACATAGGGGATTGGCGTGACTCCCAAATGCGTGATCACTCCGATCGGGACTAAATTGAATACCATAAAAATGGTAAAAATCTTCAGTTTGCCATACTTATCAGACAAGCGTCCTACCCAAGGGGAAGTGAAAATAGTAAATGCCCCACCCGCGATGTAGATATAGGTCAGTTCCATTTCAGTGAAGCCCACATTGGCCACATTGTAAGGACTCAGGAAAGGAATAATCATAAACTGACCAAACATCATCATCACCGAAAGCGTAATGGCACGCATCTGATTGCTGTTGCTGGTCACTCTGGAAATCACTTCCATGGGATGTGGCCGTTTGATTTCTTTGCTCAAATGCTCCCGGATCGGAGGAATGAATTTGTAAATCATCCCCAAACTCAGGAATGCCAAACCGGTCAAAATGTAGAAAGGCATGTGCCAATTGGACAAACTCGCCAGAAAAAGACCGAGTGGCACTCCCATCACTGAGGCAAAAGAAAACGCAGCCATGACCAAACCCATCGCACTTCCCCTTCGCTCATCTGGAATCAGATCGCCGATGATTGCCAAAATCAAAGCGGAAGTCAATCCTCCAAAAATACCGGAAATCACCCGTGCAGCTAAAAGTACCGGATAACTGGGTGACAAAGCACAACCTAGCGTTCCAATCGTAAATCCAACATACACCCAGATCAGAATTTTTTTCCGGTCAAATCGATCCAGAAAAAAAGCTCCAAAAAAGCTGGAAATCCCCGCACTGAAGGTGTATGATGAAACCAATAAACTAAACTCACTCGGTCCAATATCGAAAATTCTCATCAGCTGCGGCCCCAGCGGCATGAGAATCATAAAATCTACTATGTGAATAAAATTGATGGCGGCGAGTGTCCAAAGAATCGCTTTTTCTTTCTTCATTTCAAAAATCTATGGTTTGAAAACCCGCATTTAAAAAATTAAGTTTGAAGATTGTAATATATTTTCAGGAAATCCCCAGTTGGACAAATGTTTCGGGAATGGCATCAATCAGGTCCGATGCTATAGTTCCTCTTAGGTAATGTTCTCCGGCAATTTCCCCGGCAAGTCCGTGATGATACACCCCACAAAACATTGCATTCGCAGAGCTATATCCCTGACCCAGGAAGGAAGTTAGCATTCCGGTCAACACGTCTCCCGAACCACCAGTCGCCATATATGGAGTACCGGAAGAGTTAAAAACCTGTCTTCCATCTGCTAGACAAATTACTGAATTGGCACCTTTTATCAGTAAGTTAAGCTCTAGGCTCCGACAAAAATCAGCTGCTTTTTCGAGCCTTGCCAGATGATTTGAAGTATCTCCCAAAAGCCGATCAAATTCCTTCAAGTGCGGGGTTAAAATACTTCCTTTAGGTATTAAGTGGACCAAATCCGGGTTCTCAGACAGAATGGTCAATGCATCCGCATCAATCACCATCGGGTTTTTGAATCGATGAAAGATTGATTCAAGTAATGCTGATTTCCCCATCACTCCCAAGCCGGGTCCAATTCCAATTGCATCAAATCTTGATAAATCGGTTGGAAGCTCAAACTGACACATGGCTTCCGGTACAGCGATTTGGATGATTTGCCGCTCTGATTTCGGCATCAAGGCAGTTACCAAACCAGAGCCACTACGAAGCGCAGCTTTACAGGATAAGATAGCAGCACCCATTTTACCTTCACTTCCGGCTACAATCAGCACCTTTCCAAAATCCCCTTTATGGGAAAATCGGTGAAATTTTCGATGAAAGAAAGGAACATCCTCTTTTCTTAGATAATAAGAAGTGCTATCAAACAGGTCATATTCGGTATCCGCAATGCCAATATCCACTAAAATCAGCTCTCCTGTCACGGCAGCATGTTCCGGGAAAAGAAGAGAGAGCTTTGGGAAAGCAAAGGTGACTGTAAAATCAGCTCGTACACATGCTCCCGATAAGAGATCATCTGAGGGTAGTCCGCTGGGAATATCTACAGAAATGACTTTTCCATCAAAGGAATTAATTTTTTGAATGATCGCTTTAGCAGTTGACCTCAACTCACCCGTTAATCCTACACCTAAAAATGCATCAACTACTATCCCATCCTTACTTTTGTCAAATTCATTCCAATCCATAACTCGAATTCCATCAGGCAAAAGTTTGAAATTCACTAATGCATCTGAACTCAACTTTGCGGATTCGTCAAAACACTTCAAAACAGAAACTTTAAATCCTGACGTGTCCAATAATCTGGCAATGGCAAAACCATCTCCTCCGTTATTACCGGCACCACAAAAGATATTTACAGGGGCTGAATGATCAAAACCTTTACCATTCCACCAGTCAACGAAGCCTTTTGCCGCGCGTTCCATCAATTCTAAGCTGGAAATCCCAGTAGTTTGAATGTGATTGGCATCGAGCAGCTTTACTTGCCAACCTGGTATAATCTTCAGCATAGCTAAATCTTTTGAGGAGCAATTGAATATTTTGGGATAGTCACAAAAATCAGGAACCCCAAACCAAAGAGGAAGAACACCCCCAAAGAAAGGGCACTATTCCGCATACTTCCTGTCCACTGTTCGATCGCACCATAGGTGAACGTCCCAATTACAATGGCGAGTTTTTCGGTCACATCATAGAAACTAAAGAACGATGCATGTTTGGTAGTTTCATCAGGAATCAGTTTCGAAAAAGTAGATCGGGAAAGGGACTGAATTCCACCCATGACCATCCCGACAACAAATGCCAAGGCATAAAATTCGTAAACAGTATAAACATAATATGCTGCGCCACAAATCCCAATCCATATCAACACCATGATCATCAAACTGGCTATATTTCCATAAAGCTTAGAAACAAAAGCAAAAAGGTAACTCCCAGCGATGGCAACAAACTGTATAATCAGCACGGTAAGGATTAACTGATCACCGGGCAATCCCAATTCTTTATCTCCAAATGAAGCTGCCAAGTACATCACAGTCTGTACTCCCATAGAATAAAAAAAGAATGCTACCAAGAAGCGCTTCATCACAGGAATTTGTTTGACCTGTGAAAAGACCTTTTGGATTTCCTGATACCCCTTTAGCAGGAACCTACTTTGAATATTTTTTTTGTATGGATTTTTGGGTAGCATTCGAAATGGTATCTGAGAAAATCCGGCCCACCACAGTCCTGTGATCAAAAAAGAGAAACGTGGTGCAAAACTACCCTCCGGCACTCCAAACGACTCCGGAGATTGAATCATAAGCAAGTTAAATACCAGCAAAATCACACTCCCAATATATCCTAAGGCAAATCCGCGAGCACTAAGGAAATCATATTCATGCTCGGCTGCGATTTCAGGTAAATAGGCATTGTAAAAAACGATACTTCCAGCGTATCCAATACTGGCTAGGACGCTGCATATTATTCCAAATTCCAGATTATTGCCATCAAAAAAGAATAATCCAATGCAGGAAATTGACCCCAGATAAGCGAATAACTTCATAAAAAATAGCTTTTTGCCGGAGGCATCAGCAATACCTGAAAGTAAGGGAGACAAAATTGCGATTACCAAAAAAGAAAAAGAAATTGAATAGGAGTACAAAACCGTATTGACAACCTCAAATCCAAAAAAATCAACGCTATCCGAACCGTCAATTCCCCTGGTGACACTATTGTAATACACCGGAAAAATCGTGGAAGTGATCACCAAACTATAGACAGAATTGGCCCAATCATACATGGCCCATGCACCCTGAACCTTATTTTTATTCGTTAGCGTTAGTTTCATTTTTTCCCAAACAAAAAAGCCATCCGCTAGGCGAATGGCTTTAAATATAGAAATTGAATCGTTAATTGACTACTCTTCCTGTGGAAGCATAGAGCACTCTTCGGGCGTCGGCATTCCTCAATTCAGTCTGAACATCAGAGATAGGACCCATTTTAACATCCTTGTCTATTTTCATAGAAATTGTGATTAATCCTCTATCCGCCTCAGGAAGCATATCCCGCTCTTGATTGACCCACTGGACGATTTCAGGAGCACTAATCAAGACGTCATTTGCTTGAACTCGCGGTTCAGACCCATACAAACCTGTATTTTTTGGCTTTCCAATATACAAATAGGAAATCAAGGTTTTATTTTGAAGTTTTTGAAGCTGAGTAGCTTGAGGTATTTTTTGCTCCACCAGTAAGTCCTGTTCTCTTAACACAGTGGTCACCATAAAGAAGAACAAGAGCATGAATACAATATCTGGAAGGGAGGCTGTCGAAACACCTGGATCAGCTTTCGGTTTTTTCTTAAACTTAGACATATCAGTTTCCTCCTATTTTATCTGGTTCTGCAATGGAAATTGCCATCGGGATACCTTCCTTACCCCTATCTTGAAGGAGTTTTGAGGCCTCGTCATCACCGGTCAGTGCCCGGTACTCATCGGCTGTCAAACCTACTCGTTCCCCGTAAATCTCGAAGTAGGCTTTCTTAGCAAGATCAAAAACCTCCAAGTAAAGCTCATAGCTTGTACCACGGTTTGTTTTGATAGAAACTACTGCTTCTCCGGGATGATCGGAAGACTCAGGCCGACGGAGTGCTTTGGCCTGAAGTGAAGCTGGTAAAGAATTGAATAAGGCTGTTGCCTCTTCATCAGGTGCACCAAAATTCAAAATGAAGTCTTTGATATCCTGATCTAAAGCTTCAGGAGTTCTTCTATATTCACCTTCTACCAACAGATCATCATTTGCATTGATCAAAATATTGAAAATATTTCGCTCATTTTTCTGAATATCAGGTGGAGGAACATTTGGATCCAATTTCGGAGGAAGAATATTTAAAATACCCTTATCCGAAGCGATCGTAGTCGTAACGAGGAAGAAGATCAAAAGCAGGAAAGCGATGTCAGCCATCGAACCTGCGTTTACCTCCGTGGTCGTTCTGGTTTTCTTTCTTGCCATTTTGTTACCTGATAGCTTTGTTGAGTTCTGTAATCACGATGCCTACGATGGCAACGATTGTCAATACATACGTGGTGATCATCAAACCGCCCACCATTTGAGACATGGCAGGGGTCAGATTAAACGGATCACTCTCGAATTTTGGCAATACTTCGTTGCTGGAGATACTGTAGCAAATAAAGAATAGAACCAAAATCGCCAATACCCCAAGTCCGGTTTTTAGCAAACTTTTAGGATCGTCAAGTGATTTAATAAGTGGAAGTAGAATGGAAAATACCGCTCCGATTCCCACTAAGACGTAGCTCACATAGAGCATGATATCATAAGTATCCATAGTATCGATTCTTAGTTAATTTTTTTGGATTTGATTTAGACAAAAATGATGACTTACGGATTACTTACCGGTCAATTTGTGCTTAACCAATACGTCTACCAAAGAGATAGAAGCATCTTCCATGTCGTTAACCAAAGAATCAATTTTTGACACGAGGTAGTTGTAGAACAACTGAAGGATAATCGCAACGATCAAACCAGCAACTGTAGTCAAGAGAGCGATTTTAATACCTCCCGCAACCAATGAAGGAGAAATATCACCCGCAGCCTCGATCGCGTCAAATGCAGCAATCATACCGATCACAGTACCCATGAAACCCAACATCGGAGCTAGGGAGATAAATAGGGAGATCCAAACCAAGCCTTTTTCCAAACGACCCATTTCAACGGAACCATAAGCGATGATTGATTTCTCGACCATTTCAATACCTTCAGAGTATCTCATTAGGCCTTGAGTAAAGATTGAAGCAACAGGACCTTTAGTGTTTCTGGTGATGTCTTTAGCAGCTTCAATACCACCTGTTGACAATGCATCTTCCACTTTCAAGATCAATTTCTTGGTATTGGTAGTAGCCAAGTTCAAGGAAATAATTCTTTCCAAAGCAATCGCAAGACCTAGGATCAAACAGATCAATACCGGGGTCATGTAAAGGGGATCACCTTCAATGAATTTTTCTTTGATCACCTGATGGAAGCTTTGTTCCTCAGCGACAATCTCGTCGTCAACAATAGTTGGTGAAGCAGCAGGTTCAGGTGCTGGGGTTACTTCTTCTGTAGCAGCAGTATCTGCTGGTGCATCTTGTGCGTTAGCAAAGACAGGAACAAACATGATACCTGCGAGCATGAACAAAGCGATTAACTTTCTCATAATGTGTTTTGAATTAGACTTTTGATAAAGGTTAAATGGTTTCCAGATTAAAATCGAGTTTTAAAGTTATGATTTTTTAAATTCAAAAAACAAGAGCGTCTTTTAACTTTTTTGAATGATTCCCCTGTTTAAATCAAATTTAAGGCAATTTTTACATGAATGGAATGTTGAAATTATTTTTTCAAATTCAGAAAAACCACTCATGGTTTTAATATAATGGTGTTTTTTAGCAAATGCATGAAAATACCTATATGAAGTCCCAAGCTTATCTATTTTTTACCAATTAAACCAACCCTTTTTACGGTTTCGTCGAAAAGAAATTTCTTTTTTCTATCTGTAAAGGACTTTTTGAATTTAAAATGCAGGTTGAGCAAACTATTTTTTCCAAGGGTATGCTGCTATAACACCTTTTACGAATTTACAAATAATAAACAATAAACACTGTCATTCCACTTTTACCTAAAAAATAAAAAACCAGCCTCGTTGCCAAAGCTGGTTTATCGCAGAGAGAGAGGGATTCGAACCCTCGATACCCTTGAGGGGTATACACACTTTCCAGGCGTGCTCCTTCAGCCACTCGGACACCTCTCTGTATCTGATTTTCGATGATTTGAGAATCGGAGTGCAAAGAAAATTATTATTCCTGCCGTTTCCAAACTGATACTCAAAATTCCAAGAAAATCAGACGGTGATCTCTCCCGCCAAGGACTGGGTCAGCTTAAAACATATTTCATCCCGGGTATAATTCTGTCCCAATAAAAACATCATCTTGGTCACAGCAGCTTCGGTGGTCATATCTGCCCCACTTACTACACCAACGGCAAGCAATTCCTTACTCGTTTCGTATCGACCATGGATCACTCGTCCACCGTTACACTGCGAGACATTCAATATGATCAGGCCCCTTTTTATCGCCCTATCCAGAGATTTCATAAACCAAGCCTCTGATGGGCTATTGCCGGAACCATAGGTCTCCAAGACTACTCCACGGAGACCATCGATGTTGAAGCAAGCGTCCATGATCTTATCCGTTATCCCGGGAAACAACTTGAGAACCATTACCCTATTATTCAAATGATTCATTTTGACCAATTTACGCTTGGGGTCAAACGGACGTATCGCATTCATATTATAGTCGATTACAATTCCGGCTTCCGCAAGCGAAGGGTAATTTTCGGATTCGAAAGCATCGAAATGAATGCTTTGAACTTTTTTGGATCGATTTCCCCGTAAAAGCATGTGATTGAAAAATATACAAACCTCAGGCACAATGGGTATATTATTAATTTTTGCAGTAGCAATTTCTAAAGAGGTCATCAAATTCTCCCTCGCGTCCGACCGCATCGCCGATATCGGCAACTGCGCACCAGTGAAAATTACCGGTTTATTAAGTCCCTGAAGCATATAGCTCAACATCGAAGCAGAATAAGCCATCGTGTCGGTCCCATGTAAAACCACAAAGCCATCATAGCTGTCGTAATTCTCATAAATGATGTAGGCCATATCTATCCAATGCCGCATGGTGACATTGGATGAATCGATTGGCTCGGGAAATGAGATCACTGTAATCGCTATATCCATATTGGAAAGAATCGGAATCTTCTCCAGAATCTGACCAAAATTAAAAGGAACTAGTGCCCCTGACTCATCATAGGCCATGCCAAGCGTACCACCGGTGTAAATAATCAAAACAGAAGCTGTATTTGCTGTTTTCAAACCGGTATTGAGGCGGACAATTTTATAATTCATCTAATGATTTCCTTAAATAAATCCAACGCATTTTTTTTGGTAATCATCGCTACCTCTTCCGAAGAGATCTGAAGCAAATCCCCCACCCGTTGGGCGATTACAGGTAAATAAGCCGGTGTGTTTCTTTTGCCTCTGTAAGGAACCGGAGCCAAATAGGGAGTGTCAGTTTCCAAAACCAGATTTTCTAATCCAATAAAAGGAATTACCTGATCAAGTCCTCCATTTTTATAGGTAGAAACTCCTCCTATGCCCAGCAGGAACCCCAGCTTAATAATCCTTTTAGCCTGATCCAATGAACCGGTGAAACAATGAAAAATACCCGTGAGGGAGCCATCCTGAGCTTTTTCTATGATCTCAATCGTCTCATCGATGGATTCCCTACAATGCAATACAATGGGTAAGTTCTTTTCTTTTGCCCAACCCAGCTGAATAGTCAGCGCTTCCTTTTGTCGTTCAAAGCTGCTTTTATCCCAATACAGATCTGTCCCAATTTCACCTACAGCCGCAAATGATCGCTTATTGAGCCAATCTTCCATCACATAGAGCTCCTGCTCAAAATCCTCCTTGACATCGCAGGGATGCATTCCCATCATCGGAATGCACATATCACCATACCGCGATTCACATTCAAGCATGCGGTCGATTGACTCTACATCCACATTGGGCATATAAATTCGCTCAATCCCTGCTTTTCTGATTTCATCGATGACCTCATCCCGGTCAGAATCAAACTTAGAAGAATAAATATGCGCGTGGGTTTCTATGAGGTTCATGGGTATTTTCGGGCTTTCCATTCTATTTGCCCGGGCCAAAAGTAATAAAGAATCGTCAGGCTAAAGTTCCAAATCTGGTAAAATTCAAAGAGAAACAATGCCCAAAAGTCTGTTTGCTGTCTTACTTTTCCGGAGAAAATATGCACAAACAGACTTTGAAAAAGTATTTTAATCACTAAAATTGACAATCCAATCCCCCAGTCCATTCCAATGAGGGCCAAGATTGCCGGATAAAATGCAACCTGAAGGCCCAGGATGATTTTCCATGAAAAGGAAAGTGTCATCGCACCTGCCATCCAGCGCTTTCGCTGCTTGAGAAGCGCCGTTAAATCTTTTTCGGCTTTGGTTTTGACCAGAAAAGCTTCACTGACTTGGTGTCTGATTTTAAAGCCAAGGCTGTGGATTGCTTTGGATATTTCAAGGTCTTCTGTCAGTGAAAATGGAATCTTCCCGAATCCACCACAGGCATGATAGGCCTTTTTTCGGATTACCATATTATTGCCCAGTCCGGTGGTAGGCAGGCCCAAGTCTGTTACGATTTTGACTATACCCAAGGTATTCCACCAGTCAATCTCCTGCATTTTTTCAAACAGACTTCTGCTTTTGACTTGAGTGATCCCTATCACCAGTCCTGTATCCTTATCGAAACAGTTGATTCCTTCTTTGATCCAGTCTTTGGGCACTTCGCAATCTGCATCGGTAAAAAAATAAAACGCTCCTGAGGCTTGCTCACTCATAATAGCCAGTGCATTTGCTTTACCATTCAGTTGCTTCGTATTTCCTTGATCCGGTCTTATCGTAATGAGTTTTCTGTTATCCGACAACCTCACCCAATCCGATGCGATTTGAGCCGTTTTATCTTCACTTTGGTCATCGGCAATGAGGATTTCAAGCAACTCGGCAGGGTAATCGAGCAATTCCAAACTCCGAAGTAATCTTGGAATGTACTTTTCTTCATTTCGAGCGGCTATCAATACCGTCACTTTAGGCTTCTTGCTTTTCTGGACGAAATAATTCTTCCAGTTTGCTTTCAACAAAATCAATAGAAGAATGTATTGGATCACCAATATTCCTGAGAAAAATCCTGCCCAGATCATCTTTACAAAAGGCTGGTTTTCAATCCACTTTCCTTCAGAAAATCAAGGTATTCCGGCAGAATCTCACGAATAGTTTCTTTGGTTTTCTGCTGATCATGAAAGAGCACAATACTTCCTGATCTGGTATTCTTGATACTTTTGGACAAAATCCTAGAGGGCTCGATCCGCTGATCATAATCTCCGGATAGCATATTCCACATGACCAGCCTTTTGGATTTCAGGACAGCTTTAGCCTGAGTACTCTTGATCAATCCGTAAGGTGGACGAAATAAGTCGGTATGGATACCCAGTGAATTTTCCAATTCCTGATCAAACTCCTGAATGTTTTCGAGGTATTTCGCATTGGAAGTTCTCCACCCGTTCAGGTGATTATGGGTATGATTACCGATCCGATGACCCGAGTCCAAAACTGTTTTTCCCAAATCCGGATATTTTTTTAGATTATCCCCTACCATGAAAAAAGTGGCTTTCTGATCTCTCTTGGACAGTTCATTCAAGACAAAATCCGTCACTCCGGGAACCGGTCCATCATCAAATGTGAGGAAAACCTGATTTTCTGAATCTTCACCACTCCAAATTCTTTTGGGAAAAGCCAGTTGAACAGCCCTAGGAACAGTGTGCCATACCATGATTTACCGAAATCTAAGGCTGAGAAGCGTGAGGTCATCACGCAAGGGTACTTGTTGGGTAAATGCCTGCATCTGTTCAAAAAATTCCCGGTGAAAATCCTCTGGATTTACGCATAAGTGGTTGTCTACAAACCTCTGAAATCGTTCCTCCCCAAATTCCTCTTCTTCCGGATTCATTGACTCTGTCAAGCCATCGGTGTAGAGATGTATCGTGAAATTATCAAGCTTTTCCCGCTCTCCGATTTCCAAAAACGGCAATTCATCAAAAGCACCAAGGATTGTCGTCCCTGCTTTAAGAAGCTCGCTTTTCATGGCATTTTCCCAACAGAGAATCGGTGGATTGTGACCGGCATTCACATAGCGAAGCTTTTTTGTTTTACGATTATACTCTCCGAGAAAAAACGTGATAAACCGCTCTCCTTTGGTATTCTCAATCAGGGTATAGTTCAGCTGATGAATGATTACTTTGAAATCCGCATCACTTCGCAGCAAGGTTCTCAATGCCGCCTGAAAGTTTGACATCAGTAATGCCGCCGAAATCCCCTTGCCCGAGACATCCGCAATGCAGAAATAAAGCACATCCTCGGATTTTTGGATGAGGTCATAATAATCCCCGCCGACTAGGTTATGGGGGAAATAGGTGACTTTGGCTTTCAGTGCATCCGTATTTGGAAGTGAGGAGGGGAAAAGCATCTGCTGAACTTGAGACGCAATCGCCACTTCCCGGTTTAGCACCTCCTGCTCCAGCTGCCTTCGTGCAAATCGTTTATTCTCCAATGCCACCACCAGGATATTGGCCAGCGCTTGGGTGAAGTCCAAATCCAACTCCATTTCCGCAGATTTTCTTTTGATAAAAAGAATTGCAAGCATTTTATCCTTGTGATAGACCGGAAGGTAGGTTTCCAGTTCTTCAAAGGTATATTCCTCGCTGAGTTGAATTTGAAGCTGACCGGATTCTTTTTTGTCAATTATGGACTCAGAGTCTAGTGTTACCGGCACTTTTCGTTTCACTCCATGGGAAATCTTTCGCTCAAAGACATCTTTATTTAAAACATATAAAATCAGCGATTTGATATCAAGATGGACAAGACAGGTGAATTTGAAAATATTGACTAAGGTTCCTTCCGATTGATTTTCGTTGATAGCCTGTGTGATCTCAAGGAGGGCTTTGAGTTCAAGTTCTTTTCGTTGGTATCTGTAAGTCTCGTCGATCAAGGATTATAGGGTGTTATGGGCCATAAGGCCTTTTTTTGTGGCTAAGTAGAAGAGATTTTTTCCTTCGGAAAAAACGTCCACTGCATCGAATCGCTCGGTATCAGGCGTGGTCAGGCATTTGATCATGCCATTTTGATAAAGTGAATTCAGCGTTTTTAAAAGCAATTCATCCTCCCATCCCAAGGATTCTTTGATGAAATCATAATTCTGAACAAAGTACAGCTCATCAAGCAGGTCAAATTCCTCGTCACTCATAGTTTTCAATTCAAAGGCTAAATTAAGGATTCTTCAATTGCTACGACCCTTCCAGGTGAATTTTCCGCGAACAGCCCCAAGCCCGACAAAAATGACATAAATCGGATGAATAATTCCGGTTTTGAGAAAGTCGATAAGAGAAAAGTCCAATTCAAACCCCCGGAGGACTTTTCCCATGGTCCTCCTCTCCGACAGCACTTTTACAGCCCAGACTGTGAAAAAAGTCAACACCCCAAAACTGCCCAAACTCAACAAAAACACGGTTCCAACCCATATAACCTGGATTAAAAAGGAGAAAAAGGCAGAAAGTGCATGCACAAGGTCCCGATGGACCTTCCACTTTCCAGCCCATCGTATCCGCTGATTGAGAAGTGAAGAAAAGGACTCTTGAGGCTTGGTATACACCAGGTTTTCCAAAAACGGAAGGTAAACACAACTTTGTCCTCCAAAATGTGCGGAGATCTTTTTAAGCAAAAACTCATCATCCCCTGAGAGGTGTTGTCGGTTTTGGTCGTAGCCTTGCACCGCTTCAAAGGCCGACTTTCGATAGCAAAGATTGGCTCCGCTGCACATGAGTGGCCGCTTTTGACTGAAAAAATACTGGGTAAGGAGCAAAATACTCGACCACTCGATCTGCTGAAATCTCTGAAAAAAGTGAGTTCGCCCGATGCTGATGACCGGTCCAGCCACGAATTGGACTTTAGGGTCAGAAAAAGGCGTCACCATTTCCTTTACCCAAACTTTTGAAAAGCTACAATCCGCATCGGAGCAAAGAATCAGCTCACTATCTGCAGCATCGAGGCCAAATTCAATGGCTTCCTTTTTCCCAACTCCCGGACTTTGAAGAATTCTGACCCGGTGATCGGAATGAAACTTTTCCAGTAAAAAGTCGAACGACCCATCCTCACTATGGTCATCGACAAGGATAATTCTCAGTTCGGAGTAGTCGATTTTAGAGAATTCCTTGACAAGATCCGGCAGGTTTCCCAGTTCATTTCTAAAAGGGATCAGTAAGGTCACCGAGGGGAATTCCTTGGAGATAGTAGCCTTTGGTTTGAATTTTAGCCACTTTTCAGACAGTCGGCTGAGCAAAACAACATAGCATCCGGTCCAAAGGAGGTAAAAACTGATCATCTTTTCGGCTAACTTGCGAAGGTGAGTAAAGAAGAGAAAAAAGAGCCAAAGGAAAAAATCATACTTGGGATTGACCCTGGTACCAATGTCATGGGTTACGGGCTGATCGTGACCGAAGGCAAAAAATATAAAGTCCTCCAATACGGTGTCATCCACCTGAAAAAGTACGAAACCCATGAACTCAAGCTAAAAAAGATCTTTGAGCGGGTGACTGGGATTATTGATGAATTCCTGCCTGATACGATGGCATTGGAAGCACCTTTTTATGGTGCAAACGTGCAATCCATGCTGAAACTGGGGCGTGCACAGGGAGTGGCGATGGCGGCGGCTTTGGCACGTGAAATCCCGATTACCGAATACTCACCAAAGAAAGTAAAACAATCAGTCACCGGAAATGGAAATGCATCCAAGGAGCAAGTGGCAGCGATGCTTCAGACTCTTTTTAGCCTAACTGAGCTACCGAAGATGCTGGATGCTACCGATGCGCTCGCAGTTGCGCTCTGTCACCATTTTCATGAGGGAAGACTTCAGACCCGAGGCAGAAATGAAGGCTGGAAATCCTTTATCGAGGAGAACCCAAACCGGATTAAAAAATAAATCCCGACCGGTAAGTCGGGATCTTGAAACACTTAATCTCCTGAACTTCCTCCGAATGTATATCCCAAGGAAATCTTGAAGACTTGGTTTTTCACATCCACATTATAATAGTTAAGTGAGGTGAACCCAAAGTCATAGCTCGCCTGAGCATTCAGTCCCATAGGTAACTTTACCTGAGCACCCACGACCCCACCAAGATCATAGCCTCTTATCGCCTCTGAGCTGTCAAACACATCCTCCCCCAATTTGTATTCGCTGGAAAGCAACAGGGAGGCCTGAGGACCTAGAAAAATATTGAGTGCAGGAATCAAGTTTAATCGAGCCAAGACCGGGATATCGATGTATCCCAACTTTTCATCCACGGACCTTCCGGTGCCGGCTTCTGTTCCCTGATACCCTTTTTGGGAATATTGTAGTCCAGGCTCAAATGCCAGAAAACCGGAACCGATCGTGTAATAAGCACCTAAATGAAACCCTGATTTTGCATCAAAATCGGTATCAGAGAAATTAGCAGAGTTAAAACCCGCCCTTAGCCCAAACTGTGCCTGTGCTGTGGCCGCCAATCCGACCAGAAAGAATACCATCAAAATTTTTCTCATGAATCAAATCTTTATAAATTACATTTAACAAACGCAAGATTATCCATTTCTTGTTTTAACCTCAACTTTTTTAAATCCGCTATGAGAAAAAACTTCAATATGTTTGACCAATTTCCTGACCTGGGTGATGGTGCAAAAAAAGCTTTCGAAAAGGAATTGGATTCGGTTTTTGTAGAAAAGGGTGGCTTGCTGGAACAGGAAGGAATGGTGTGCAATCACCTGTACTTTATCACAGAGGGTTCGGCGAGAAGCTTTTACACTCGGGAAAACAAAGATATTACGGTCTCCTTCTCATTGGAAGGAGAGTTTTTGACGGCAATGCATTCGTTCATTTCCAGAAAAGCTTCCTATGAAAATATCGAGGCGATGGAAAAGACAAAGGTTGCAAGGATCAAGTATGAATCGCTTATGGGGCTTTTTGAAAAACATCGCGACCTGGAGCGAACCTACAGACTGATCCTTGAACAGTACTACATCACCTTGGAGGAGCGGCTAATTTTCACAAAATTCAAATCAGCTCGTGACCGCTACCTCGACCTGATGGAGTATCGGCCAAAGATCATTCAGCGGGCATCAGTAGGTCAGATTGCGTCTTACCTTGACATGAGTATCGAAACACTCAGCCGGATCAGAGCAAAAATTTGATTTATTGACATTTCTCAAAAGATTCTTCTTTAGTTTAACGGTAGGTTTGTAAAAAAACACCTTAAACCCAAAATACTATGAGAAATTATCTGAAATCACTCGTAGGAATAACCGCAGTGCTTCTATTCTTTTCCTGCGGAAGCAGTACCACAGAGCAATCCTTTGATTCGTCCAAATTGACGCGGGTTTCCCAAGATGAAGTCGATAAACTAATTGAAGCTTTCATCATGGCAGAAGATTCAAGCACGATCGATATTCCGGCCGGCTTCTATGAAATGAAAACCCAATTGATTCTCGACAACAAATCCGGAATCAAAATCAAAGGAGCCGGAATGGATCAAACAGTAATTTCTTTCCGAAATCTAAAGACCGGTGGAGAAGGCATAAAACTGGTCGGCAATGACATCAGCATTGAGGATCTAAGTATCGAAGATGCCCCCGGAGATGGAATCAAAGCGCAACACGCAGATGGTGTGACGTTCAGGAAAATCAATGTCACCTGGACCAATGGGGACAAATCCAAAAATGGCACCTATGCCATCTATCCTGTCCAATGCAAGAATGTCCTAATCGATGAATGCATCGCCTCTCACTCCAAAGATGCCGGAATCTATGTGGGCCAATCGGAAAATATCGTAGTCAAAAATTCGCTTGCCTTCGGAAATGTTGCCGGAATCGAAATCGAAAACTGCGATAACGCCGAAGTATTTGGGAATACAGCTCGGGACAATGCCGGAGGAATCCTGGTTTTCAACCTTCCCGGACTCCCAAAATCCGATGGAAAAGGCACCAAAATTTACGACAATGATGTCATCGATAATAATCATGAAAATTTTGCAACTCCCCTTGGAGACGGACCTAATGGCAACACCGTCACGATGATTCCGCCGGGGTCCGGAATTGTACTGCTTGCAGCCAAAGAGGTGGAAGTCTTTGGAAATCGGATTCTTCGAAATAAAACTACCGGCATCGCCATCGCAAGCTATCAGATCACCGGATTCCCGGCAGAGGCTCCAAATTGGTCTCCTTACACTACTGACATCTATGTCCATGACAATCATTACGAGCGAAATTGGTATCAATTCCCGGACTTCTCACGAGAACTGGGAAAGCTGGTTTTGGTATATAATGCTTATGGATTTGGCAAAAGTCAAGATATCATCTACGATGGGATTTGGGACAAAAAACCGGGTACAACCATCGACATGAATCCCATGAGAGTATGCATACAAGAACCTGAAATCGAAAATCTTCGATTCACCAGATTTGTCTTGACAGAAGGGGAAGAAAACATTGACTCATTCAGGGAGTACCAACCCTTTCAAAACTGTAAGGTTGAAGTGAAAACAGAAGTTTCTCGGCTGGCAGCACTTTAAACATTGCGAAATGAAGAGCAAGAATCTTGGAAACAGAAATTGGATTTTTACCATCAGCCACCTGATGGTTGGGATGATTTTTTTCTTCTCCTGTCAAAAGCAAGTCCAACAAGAGTCCTTAAGTCCGGAAACAGTCTTGGAAGAAGAGACTGCCGATGGGATTTTCCCTTATCTCAGGCTTTCGACTTATGGTTTTTTTGAAGGAGACATTAAAAACCTTAAGCCTGTTGCGGACCTCATCTTTTACCAACCGGCCTCCTCACTTTTTACAGACAATGCCTTCAAAAGTAGATTTGTGTATATCCCGGAGGGAGAAAAAGCACAACTGGAAGGAGACGATCTAAGTCTTCCTTTGGGTTCTGTCTTGGTAAAAAACTTCTTTTACCCAGCGGATTTCCGCAATCCCCAGGGTGACCGGAGAATTATCGAAACCCGCCTGATGATCCGTGAGGAAAATGGTTGGCAAGCCTATCCTTATGTCTGGAACGAAAGTCAGTCGGACGCTGTCCTAAAAGTAATCGGTGGGGAATTTGAGATCTCGTATGTGGATCTCCAGGGAAAACAACAACTAGTCAGCTACCTAGTCCCAAATAAAAACCAGTGCAAAGGCTGCCACAATAAAAATGAAATCATGGCACCGATTGGCTTTCAAACCAAGCATTTGAACCACAGTCTTGACTTTGTCCAAAGCCCGTCCAATCAATTGGAGTTCTTGACAGAAACAGGAAAACTGGAAGGTTTTAAAGGGGCTTCAAAGCATCCCGGTATGGTCAACTACGAGGATGAAAGTCAGGCTTTAGCCCAGCGGGCGATGGCCTACTTGGACATTAATTGTGCACATTGCCATAGTGCCGAGGGACCGGCGAGTACATCCGGACTTTTTCTCACTTATGATCAAAAAGATCCAATGAAACTGGGCATTAACAAAACACCGGTTGCAGCTGGAAGTGGTGCAGGAGGTTTCAAATTTGATATTGTTCCCGGTAAACCTGATGAATCTATTCTGGTTCATCGAATGAATTCTACTCAGGCCGGGATTGCAATGCCTGAACTAGGCCGGACCACAGTAGACAAAAAAGGCCTTGAATTGATCAAAGCCTGGATTTCCAATATGGAATAAGAAAAAAAGAAGGGGCCACTTTCGCAACCCCTTCAATCCAACGCTCAAATTAAAAAGTATAGCCTAAGGAGACTTTAAAGCCCCTGTTATATACATCAGCGTCACTATTTTTGAATAGTGGAGTCATTCCATAGTCATAGGAACCTTGAATATTCAATCCTTTAGGAAGATTATAGCCAAGTCCAAAGACCAGTCCTGCATCGGTATCCTTGATCGAATCGGTATCCAGCGATAGGGTGGATCCACCAAAATCTCCCTCAAACCTGGAATTGGTCAAAAAGGACACTTGAGGTCCGGCAAAAACATTGAATCCCTCACCAAATTTTAGCCTGAGCAAAACCGGCACATCCACGTAATCCAATATCGCCCGTGTATTTGCAATATCATCATTTTGAGTGCCTTTGACTGAATAGTAAACGCCGGGTTCGATGGAGACAGGTCCGGCACCGAGAATACTTGCATAAATACCCGCATGAAATCCCGCGCGGTTGGTGTAGTCGTTTTCGGAAACATCTTCTCCTCCAAAATTGAAGAAACTGGCACCACCTCTGATTCCAATCCCCGATTGGGCCTTAGCATTGACACCCAGCAAAGTTACGATTGAGAGTACCAAAAATATTTTTTTCATGTCTACTTGGGTTTGTTTCAAGTATTGGATTCCCAAAACAATGCCAAGAGCAGGACTTAGTCCTGAAAACAATCTTTGATCAAATTACCGATTTCTCGATATAATTGGAATTCATCAAAGCTAAAGCCCCCATGTATTTTAGCTTAAATTTCAGTGTTTCACCTACTTTTAGGTTATTTTTATTCTCTCCCAGATTGACGACCAACATATCAGAACTAGCTCCCAAAATTTCGATTTCAGACTCATTTGGAATCAAATATTTGGGGTTCACATCGAGTAATCCTATATCCAAAATTGCCCGAAATGAGGTCTTTCCGTAGAGAGATTCATCAATTTCGGCAATTTCTCCCTGGGGATTGGTGCCCAAAACACCAATCGGTACCAGCGGCTTTTCCTGGAGTTCAATGATTTCTGATTCGAGTTCAAACACGTCACCATGCATTCCCTCAATGATTTTTTCCTCGACCAGATCCACTCCGAAGTACAAGGTCTCCCCCACTCTGAAATGATTGATTCCTTTTGGAAGCTGGTGAGAAAGCATAAGCGGGATGGTAACCGAGGTGCCCGCTGAAATCCAGGGAATCTCTTTTCCAAATTTCAACTCGATGATCTGTTTGTAAAGCGAAAGCGGGATGAGCTTATCTGTGCTGGGCATTACCCCGTTGAGACAGTTCAGATTGGTTCCGAGCCCAATCACCTCGATATTTGGCAGTTCAAAAATCCCTTCGTAGAAATCCACCAAGTTTTCGCCCAAAACTCCCTCTCTAAGATCTCCCGTCTCGACCATGATGATGATTTTGTGCAGTTTTTCTTGTCTGACTGCTTCCTGACTGATCATCCGGATCGTTTCCAATTCACTGTTTAGGCTGACGTCGGCAAACTCCACCATTTGGGACACATTTTTCTTCGAAACCGGTTTGATGTAGACCGTCTGAACAGATCGGTTGAGCCGTTTGACCATTGCCAAGTTGGAAATTCGACTATCGTGGATCTCCTTTATGCCAAGATTGATCAATTCCTGAAGGAACAGCTTATTCCCGCAAAGTAGCTTAGAAACAACTCCCCAGCTTACATCCTTCTGATCAAAAAGCTCCTTCAGAAACTCAAAATTAACTTTGAGCTTTTCGAGATTTAATTTTAAAGTAGCCATATTATTTCCGATTTAGTCTCATTTCCAGATACTTATTGGTAAATCCCAATCGCTCATACAGCTTGCGGGCTGGATTATCTGCCTCCACGTGCAGTGCAACGGCCCCATTTGCCATTTTGATTGCCATATCCATGAGTTGCCCACCAATCCCCTTTCCTCTTTGATGGGCGTCTACTGCGATGTAGACCAAAATATTCTCAGGGATGTAACCGGACATCCCGGTTTTATTCATCACAAGCGCTCCTAAGATCTTCCCATCTTCTCTAGCCAAAATCACAAAGCCTCCAGCCTGCATTCCGGCGTCCAAGGCATAATCCAGGCATTTCATGATATCTTCCTTAGGATCTCCATATTTTCCCAGGTGATCAAAAAGGAAATCAGCGATCTCATTTTTTTGGAGAAAAGTTGCATTATCTATCGCTGAGAGTGTCTCTAGTGTGGTCATAGTCGTGATTTTTGTCATTTTTTGAAATTTTATTTACTGCCCAAAAGGCGATAAGTGAGATCAAAATCCCAAAAAAATTGGGATCCAATCCCAAAGGCAAAGGTATTTCTAAAACTGTAAGTCCAGCAGTAACCATTCCTCCGGAGATCATGGAGGATACTGCCGCTTTAGGATTTCTCTGCTTGAAGAAAAGCCCCGCGATCACAGGCACGAGTAATCCTGAAACCATAAAGGCGTACGAGTACAGCATCAAACTGAGCACTTCTGTCATTTGCCAAGCTAACACCACTGCCAGTATTCCAATTCCCAGGGTCAATATTTGACTGATGCGTACTTCCTGTTTGTGGGATTTATTTTTTAAATATTTTCCGATCAGATCTGTGGAAAGATTGCCTGAAGCAGCCATCAAGCAAGAATCAGCCGTCGAGAGTACAGCAGAAAAGTAGGCCGACATCATTAATCCCAAAATCCCGGCAGGCAAAATCTGACTTAGCAGGACAGGAAGTCCCATTTCGGGGTCCATAGTCGCTGTAAATCCTTCCAGCACACCCTGGTCTACTGCTACTCTGGAAAGAAGTCCCAAAGAAACACCCAAAAAAGCCATAATGGGCCATTCAAAAAGTCCTGCGATAAACCAGGCTTTCTTGGCTGATTTCACCTCTTTGGCTGCAAAAATTCGCTGATACAAGGTCATTCCCACAAACCAAATCGGGATAATCGTAATCCCCCAATTGACGAGATCCTGCCAAGTAAGATTGGTAAATGAAAAGAATTCGGGAGGCAATGTCTGGGTGATTCCATCCCAACCACCCACATAGGAGAAAGCCATTGGAATACCGATCAGCATCAAACCCAGCATTAAGATAATCCATTGGATCGTATCGGTATAAATCACCGCCTTGAGACCTCCCATCACCGTGTACACAACCGCAATTACTCCCATGATCAAAAGTGCCGTATGCAGGTCTATTCCTTCGAATGTACCGGAGGCGAGTTTGGCACCTGCCAACAATTGAGAGGAAGTGAATCCGAGATAGCCCAAAAAGCAAATGACAGCGGCTACTTTGGCAGCAGCAGAATCAAAAAGATGACCCATAATCTGTGGGAAGGTGAAAAAACGGGCAAATGCAGAATCCGATTTTACTCGTGGAATAAGAATCACAGCTGCCAACCAAGCTCCAATTAAACCGGTGAAAAGCATCCAGGAACCCGAAATCCCCATCGCAAATCCCAATCCTCCTAAACCTATCGAAAAGCCACCACCTACATCCGTAGCAACTACCGATAGACCGATATGCCAGCTACCAATCGAACGCCCACCTACGTAGTAATCTTCCTGACTGGAGTTTTTTCGCATGAAATAATATCCTACACCGAGCATGGCTAGCATGTAGGCTATGAAGATCCCCAGATCTATGAAATGCATTACTTTTTTGGATTTGACTCAAATTGATTTTAAAATATAATTTTTCAAAGTTAAAAATTTTAAGGATTAAACCCAATTTTATTCTGTTTATAAGGATAAAATGATATATTAATTCAATTTTGTCTTAGAATAATGAAAAAAAAAGCCAGACCTTAGGTCTGGCTTTCATTTTGAATTTATCGAAATTAAATGTTTTCGCTACTTAATACAGCAGAGAAATACTCTCTGTTCATTCGCGCAATGTTTGTAATCGAAATCCCTTTTGGACATTCTGCTTCGCAAGCACCTGTATTGGTACATGCTCCGAAACCTTCTGCATCCATCTGAGCCACCATTTTTTCTGCTCTGGTTTTACGCTCTACTTGACCCTGAGGAAGCAATGCAAGCTGGGAGATTTTGGCAGAGGTAAAAAGCATCGCTGATGCATTTTTACAGGCTGCTACGCAGGCACCACAACCAATACATTGAGCTGCGTCCATTGCCAGATCGGCGATATTTTTAGGAATTGGGATCTCATTGGCATCAGGCACACCACCTGTCCCTACGGACACATAGCCACCCGCTTGAATGATTCGATCAAAAGCAGATCGGTTGACCACCAAATCTTTCACAATCGGAAAGGCTTTGGCTCTCCATGGCTCGATCGTGATGGTCTGTCCGTCTGAGAATGATCTCATGTGGAGCTGACAGGTAGTCGTCTGCAGCGGGCCATGGGGTTTGCCGTTGATATACAGCGAACAAGTCCCACAGATACCTTCTCTACAATCGTGGTCAAAATGAACGGGATCTTCTCCTTTTTCAATCAATCCTTCATTCAGCACATCCAACATCTCCAAAAAGGACATGTCTTTGGAAACGTCCTTTACTGGATAGGTTACAAAACCACCTTTGTCCGATGCGTTTTTTTGTCTCCAGATTTTTAAAGTCAATTGCATATTGCTATGAATTTTTGTCTTAAGATTATTTGTAAGAACGCTGGGTAAGCTTTACGTTTTCGAAAATCAAAGGCTCTTTGTAAAGCTCCTCTTCCTGATTTTCACCCATGTATTTCCAAGCCGCAACGTAGGCGAAGTTCTCGTCATCCCGTAGCGCTTCTCCTTCCGGAGTTTGGTATTCCTCTCTGAAGTGGCCTCCGCAAGATTCCTCTCTGCTGAGGGCATCATCGATCATCAATTCACCCAATTCGATAAAATCTGCCACCCGGTGTGCTTTTTCAAGGGAATGATTCAGCTCTTCATTGGTTCCAAGCACTTTCACATCTGACCAGAAATCTTTTTTCAATTGCTTGATTTCAGCTTTTGCCTTTTTCAAACCTTCGGCAGATCTAGCCATTCCACACTCATTCCACATGATTTTACCCAATTTTTTATGGAAGTAATCGACTGTCTTTTTCCCCTTGATTTTCAGAAGTTGCTCCACTCTACTTTTAACCTCAGCCGCTGCCTTTTCAAACTCAGGATGAGTAGTATCTACCGGCTTTGGCGGAGTAGACGCCAAATAATCGCCTATTGTATACGGAATCACAAAATATCCATCGGCCAAGCCTTGCATCAGCGCTGAGGCACCGAGACGGTTGGCACCGTGATCAGAGAAGTTAGCTTCTCCCAAAGCATACAAACCAGGAATAGTCGTCATCAAGTTGTAATCTACCCAAAGTCCCCCCATCGTGTAGTGAACAGCCGGATAGATCATCATCGGAACTTCATAAGGATCTTCCCCTGTGATCTGCTTGTACATATCGAAGAGGTTTCCATACTTGGATTCGATGATTGATTTACCATCACGCTTGACCGCCTCACGGAAGTCCAGAAATACTGCCTCTCCGGTTTCGTTGACTCCTCTACCTTCGTCACAGACATATTTTGCATTTCGGGAAGCCACATCACGAGGCACCAAGTTTCCAAAGGATGGATACTTTCGCTCCAGGAAATAATCCCTGTCCTCTTCTTTGATGTCGTTTACTTTCACCTGACCTTTTCTGAGTTTCTCAGCAGTCTCCTTGGTAGCAGGGACCCACACACGACCGTCATTTCTGAGTGATTCGGACATCAGAGTCAATTTGGACTGATGGTCACCCGAAACTGGAATACAGGTCGGGTGGATCTGAGTAAAGCAAGGGTTCGCAAAGTAGGCACCGCGCTTGTGAGCTCTCCAAGCCGCTGTTACATTGGAACCCATTGCATTAGTAGAAAGATAAAACACGTTACCGTAGCCTCCTGTGCAGAGTAAAACTGCGTGGCCTGAGTGGGTTTCCACTGCACCTGTAATCAAATTTCGCGTCACAATACCTCTGGCATGGCCATCGATCATGACCACATCCATCATTTCTGATCTCGGGTAAAGCTTTACTTTCCCATTGGCCACCTGACGACTAAGTGCTGAATAGGCACCCAAAAGCAATTGCTGTCCTGTTTGACCACGTGCATAGAAAGTTCGGGAAACCTGCGCCCCACCGAAAGACCGGTTGGCAAGGAGCCCACCATACTCTCTGGCAAAAGGAACACCTTGCGCCACACACTGATCTATAATTTTAACGGATACTTCTGCAAGTCGGTAGACATTGGCCTCACGTGCACGATAGTCTCCTCCCTTGATGGTATCATAGAATAATCTGAATACTGAGTCTCCGTCGTTTTGATAGTTTTTGGCAGCATTGATTCCACCCTGAGCAGCAATAGAGTGCGCTCTTCGAGGACTGTCATGAAATGTAAATGCCTTGACATTGTAACCCAACTCCGCAAGCGAAGCAGCAGCAGACGCCCCTGCCAAACCTGTACCCACCACGATGACCTCGTACTTTCTCTTATTTGCCGGATTGACCAACTTGCTGTTAAACTTGTGCTTTGTCCATTTTTCTGCCAAAGGACCAGCAGGTATTTTGGAATCTAGTATCATCTACGTCAGATTTATTTAACTACAACTATATTTTTCACCCAATCAAAGCGATTGGATATACATCACAACTGGAATCAGCGCAAATAAGGTTGGAACAAGAATTGAAAATCCAATTCCAACTTTCTTAATCAATGGAGAATACTTCACGTGGTTTAATCCCAGCGTCTGGAAAGCACTGGCGAAACCATGAGAGAGGTGGAAAGCTAGGAAACCCATACACACCACATAGAATGCTACATACAACACATTGGAATAGGCTGCGGCAACAATGGCGAAAACATTTTTGTAACTAACACCCTCATAATCGATGAAGGGCATTTCCCCAAATTTGATTTCGTAATAGAATCCCTTCAGGTGAACCAACAAGAAAATCAGGATAACAGTACCCAATATTCCCATGTTGCGGGAAGACCATGTACTATTGGTCGAGGCCGCACTCTCCGCATACCCAATCGGTCTGGATTTTCTATTATGCCGGGTCAGCAAAATGGAATAAATCACATGAAGAAGAATGAAAGCAAAATTTCCGATAGACACTACTCTGATAAAGGGATTTGTTGCCATGCTCTCGGCATATTTATTAAAAGCTTCGCCCTCATCGGGTAGCAAAAGCTGAAGGTTTCCGACCAGGTGAACCACAAGAAATAAAATCAGAAACAATCCAGTCAGGGCCATCAGTAGTTTTTTGCCCAAGGTGCTGTTTAAGGTTTTGGTAACCCAACTCATACAGATTTGCGATTAGTTTAGAACGAAAGTCTTAAATTTTATGCTGCCAAATTTACGTGCGGATCAGGTAGCAAACAATGCGATCGAATTCCATTCTGTTATTTTAAAAGGTTCTAAATAGTCAATTGATTTGTCTTTTAGCCCCTTTCAAAATCATGAAGTAAACAGCTGGTTTATTTTTATTGTTTGAATTTTCGGTGAAAATCTCCTTACTTCCGGTTATTTCGTATAGGTTAAAATGAATTTCCATTCCCGACGAATCAACAATTAGGATTTCTCCTCGTTTTTAGAAGAAGTATTATCAAAGTCAACCAACTATGAAGCTCAAATTTTCCCTCGGAATCTTTTTCATTTACCTGATTTTAGGTACCTCAGCAGCTTATGCCACGCACATTCGAGCAGGAGAAATCATTGCGGAGCGGATCTCAGTTCAGACGCTCACGTATAGAATTACCGTGGTTGGTTATACCGATACCCGATCCAGTGTGGTATTTGGTCCGGGAACGATCAACTTTGGGGACGGAAGAGAAGAACAACTAAATACACAAAGCGATTTTTCATTGGTAGAAGATCTTGGAGACCAAATCGAAAAAAACACCTTTGTCATCACACACACCTTTCAAGGCCCCGGAAAATACAAAATCCGGTTTCAGGAATTCAATCGGAATGACCTGACATTAAACATGGACAACTCAGTGGATACGCCTTTCTATGTAGAAACTGAAATAAATATTGACCCATTTTTTGGGATAAATAATTCTCCCGTTTTGACAATTCCTCCTGTGGACAATGGTGCGGTAAATGTCCGCTACATTCACAACCCCGGTGCTTTTGATCCGGATGGGGATAGCCTTTCTTATCGTTTGGAAACCCCTAAGCAGGCATTCCAAAGAAATGTCAACAATTACCGTGATCCCGACGTGCCGGAATTTAGCACCAGTCAAGAATCAGGGGCTACACCTGCACTTTTTGGTATTGATCCAGTCTTTGGTGATCTCATTTGGGATGCTCCTGGAACTGCCGGTCAGTTCAATGTGGCATTTAAAATTATTGAATGGCGCAAAATAGATGGTGTTTTCAAGGAAATCGGATATGTAATTCGGGATATGCAGATCATCATCGAAAACTCAAATAACAGAAGACCCGAACTGATACTGCCTCCCGATCTCTGCGTCGAGGCAGGGACCTTAATCGAAGAAATCATCCAAGGTTCCGATCCCGACGGAGACCCCATCAAAATTGAAGTCTTCGGCGAGCCCATGGAAATCACCACTTCTCCCGCTTCTTATGATCCCGAAAATGAATTCCAACCACAGCCTGGCATCGTGGATTTTACTTGGCAAACGGTCTGCAACCACGTCAGAGCGAGAGAATATGAAGTGCGTGTCCGAATCACCGATCAACCTCGATCAGGACCCAAATTAGTAGACATCAAAACTTGGCGCATTAAAGTCGTAGGACCACCTCCGGTATGGAATGAAATCGAACAATTGCAAGGACGAAACGCAGAGCTAAACTGGGATCCCTATGTATGCGCCAGTTCAGCCAATGAAATGCAGATCTGGCGAAGGATCAACTCTGATCCTTACCAACCTGATAGCTGTGAAACAGGAATTCGTCCCGGCTATGAATTAATTGGTATCACCGATATGGAGACTTTCTCCTTCAATGATCTGAATGGGGGCGAAGGTTTGGCTCCAGGTAATACCTATTGCTACCGTTTGGTGGCAGGATTCCCAGAGCCAAGATCCGGTGAAAGTATCGTTTCGGAGGAAATTTGCATCACCATCGATGTAGATGTGCCGATCATCACCAATGTCAGTGTTGAAGAAACGGACACCAACTCGGGTGAAATATTTGTAAAATGGACTCCCCCCTATGACATTGACAAGGTCCAATTTCCAGGTCCATATACCTATGAATTACTTCGAAGTGAAGGTTTTACAGGAGAGACTAATCAAATTTCACTGGGAGTTACTTCAGATACTTTGTTTACGGATACCGGGCTGAATACCGAAAACCTGGTCTATAACTACCTGGTCGTTTTGCTTGATAACAATACAAAAATTGATACCTCTTCCTCCGCTTCATCTGTTAGGCTAGAGCCTACGATCATCAACGAGGCTATTGAGCTTAATTGGACTTTCAATGTCCCTTGGAACAATCAAATCGGAGAATTCAAACATGAAGTCTACCGCAACAGAACGGATGCCGAAGCCTCGGATGCGGATACTTTTGTGAAAATTGCTGAGGTAGATGTAACTCAGGATGGCTTTACCTATCTGGACGACGGTAGCTTCAATGGTGTTCCACTGATCAAAGAATTGGAATATTGCTATTATGTCATCACCAAAGGCGCCTATAATGTGGCGGGATTGGTTTATCCATTGGAAAACAAATCACAAATCACCTGTGCTATGCCGGATGACAACAGGCTCCCCTGTCCTCCTGTTTTGACTTTTGAAGGACCTGAATGCGCAGCTTATGTAGCCGAGCAACCATGCAATAGCAACCTTTTTGAGCACGAGTTGAGCTGGACACCTGATTTTTCAGGGGACTGTGATGATGAACTGAGCGGATATCGGCTTTACTTTACTCCCGATGGTGAAGAAGGTGTCTTCAACCTGGTACGGGAGTTCTCATCCTTGAATCTGAATACCATTATTACCAATCTCCCCAATTATCGTGGATGCTATTACATCACCGCAGTAGATCGTTCAGGCAATGAAAGCGAACCCAGCAATGTAGTCTGCGTGGACAACTGTCCGGTATATAATCTTCCGAATGCGTTCACTCCAAACGGCGATGGAAACAACGACACCTTCATTGCCTTTGACAATCCTTTCTCCCAATGCCCAAGATTCGTCACAGGAGTTGAGATTTTCATTGTAAACCGTTGGGGCACCGAGGTATTCAGCTACAACAGCCTGGAATCCAACGAAAATGACATCTTTATTCGTTGGGATGGACGAGACAAAAATGGTAATGAACTCCCTGCGAGCACTTATTTCTATTCCGGAAAAGTCACATTTGATGTCCTTGACCCTACTCAACGCGAACGTGAATTAAAAGGTACTATTCAAATTCTCAGATGATTTCGGGAAAATCTGTCATCCTTTTTGACGGAGTATGTAACCTCTGCAATGCTTCCATAGACTTTATCATTAAAAGGGATAAAAAGAACCGGTTTTTGGTGGGAGCATTGCAAGAGGAAGCAGGGAAAAAGCTGCTCTCAAGGTTTGAGGTCAATTCGGAATACTTAGACTCCCTAGTCCTGATCGAAGACGGTCAGGTCTATTTCAGAAGCACTGCTGCATTGAAAATTGCCAAAAACCTCCCGGGGCTTTGGCCACTTTTTTATTTACTTATTTTTTTACCCTCAAGTCTACGGGACGGCATTTATGATTGGATAGGAAAAAACCGCTACCGCTGGTTTGGTAAAAAAAACACCTGTCGGTTACCAAGTCCCGAAGAAAAAGCGAAGTTTTTGTAATCCCTGGATATTTTTATGGGGTATTTCATTATCGATTTTGATTTTTTCTACTCCAAAATCTAAAAAATAGAAAAGCCCTATATTTGCACACCAAACAAAATTCAGCCGATGAAAGCATTCATTTTTCCGGGCCAAGGAGCCCAATTCCCGGGAATGGGAAAATCACTTTACGAAGAAAACACTGAAGCCAAAGCGCTTTTCGAAAAAGCAAATGAACTATTGGGCTTCAGAATCACCGACATCATGTTTGACGGCTCGGAGGAAGAACTGAAACAGACGAAAGTAACGCAACCGGCCATCTTCTTACATTCTGTAATTCTCGCCAAAACCACACCTGATTTCGCTCCGGACATGGTAGCAGGTCATTCCCTCGGTGAATTCTCAGCCTTGGTAGCCAATGGGGCGCTGGCATTTGAAGATGGGCTTAAGCTCGTCTACCAGCGCGCACTTGCGATGCAGGAAGCCTGTGAAATCAATCCCTCCACCATGGCAGCGATATTGGGATTGTCTGACGAAAAGGTTGAAGAAATCTGTAAGGAAATCACCGACGAAATCGTCGTTCCGGCCAATTATAATTGCCCGGGTCAGCTGGTAATCTCCGGATCAAACAAAGGAATCGAAGTGGCCTGCATCAAAATGAAAGAAGCAGGCGCCAAACGTGCATTGCCCTTGCCTGTGGGAGGTGCATTCCACTCTCCACTGATGGAACCTGCACGGGAAAAACTCCAAAAAGCGATCGAAGAGACCGAATTCTCCTCGCCCACCTGCCCTGTGTACCAAAACGTGAGTACCACAGCAGTCTCCAATGTAGAAGTGATCAAAAATAACCTGATCATGCAATTGACTGCGCCTGTCAAGTGGACGCAGTCTGTGCAAAACATGGTGAAAGACGGAGCGTCTCAGTTTGTCGAGTGTGGCCCGGGAAAAGTTCTCCAGGGTCTAGTCAAAAAAATCCATCCGGAAGCGGAAGTATCCAGCATCTAAAACCTCCAAATCCCGCTTTTAGGCGGGATTTTACTTTTTATACTCGCTTTGCAAAAGCTATTTTACCCATACATTCACCCCACTCTGATCCCTGCATTCTTCAAGCATTTGAAGGGAATTCTTACCTGTAATCGGATGAACCATAGAGGGAAGCAATTCGCACAAAGGAACCAGAACGAATTTCCGCTCAGCAATAAAAGGATGAGGAATTCTCAGGCGATCTGAGTGAATGATCTCTTTTCCAAAATATAAAATATCAATATCCATCGTCCGGTCGCCCCAAAGCTCTTCGCGCGTCCGACCAAGATCCGATTCTATTTCCTGAATGATTTCAAGCACCTCTTCAGGATCAAACGCTGTAGAAATTACTGCTAGCTGATTTAAAAAATCACCTTTGGCCACACTACCCCAGGCAGCCGTTTCGTAGATTTTCGAAACTTTGAATACTTGAAAATGATCATGGAGCAATTCGACTGTCCGAAAAAGCAACTTTTCCCGATCACCTTTGTTTCCTCCTAAACTTAATACAACCTCAGTTTGCATCGTTTGTCACTTTTACAATTGTAAAGGTCAGGTAAAAAGGGCAAATTTCGAATTCAAATTCTATAATCATGAAATTTCTAGGCAATGTATTGGCCGTAATCGTCGGCCTCTTCATTTTTACCATTCTCAGTACGTTGGTGTTCTTTGGCATCATTGGAATAATTGCAGCTTCGTCGGATCAGGAAGTCTCTGTTAAAGAAAACACGGTACTTCATTTGGACCTGAATGGACGGGTGCTGGTAGAGCGAACTGTGGAAGATGACCTTGATTTGGGGGCTTTTGGCAATCCTTTCGGGGGAGATAGGAGTGCCGGTCTTGTCAACCTGAAAAAAGCCATCGCTGAGGCCAAAACCAACGAAAACATCAAGGGAATCTACCTGAATACGGGATTAATCCTGGCAGGCCAGGCCGGCCTTCTTGAATTGAGAGAGGCGCTGATTGATTTCAAAGAATCCGGAAAGTTTATCCTCACTTACGACGAAGCGTACAGCGAAGGGGGCTATTTTCTCGCCTCAGTGGCAGATGAAATCTACCTGAATCCGCTTGGGGCTATAGATTTCAATGGATTTTCTTCTGAAACCGTATTCATCAAAGGTTTTTTTGAAAAAGTCGGGATCAAGCCGGAAGTATTCCGAGTAGGAGAATTCAAAAGTGCCGTAGAGCCCTTCATTTTGGATAAAATGAGTGATGAAAACAGATTTCAAACTCAATTTTTCCTTGACGATATCAATAATCTTGCAGTTGCTGAAATTGCGAAATCACGTGGAATAGCACTTGACAGTCTAAAACGGACCAATAATGAAATGTTGGTTCGGAAGCCTGAGGATGCTGTCACTTACAAGCTCGCTACCGCTCTTGCTTATGAAGATGAAGTACAGGCTAAGCTTCGGGAAAAACTTGGCTTGGGAGAAGATGATGATATCCCGACCATCAATGCCACTGATTTGGGTTCGGTTGTAAAATCAACAAACATTACCTCAAAAAACAGAATTGCGGTAATCATTGCAGAAGGTCAGATCGTGGGCGGAAGTGCAGATGGGGTGATAAGTTCTGAAAAATTTGCCAAAGAAATCCGCAAAGCGAGAAAAGACGAAAATATCAAAGCCATCGTCCTTCGTGTGAATTCACCGGGAGGATCGATCGTAGCCTCAGACGTAATTTGGAGGGAAATGACCGAGGCCAAAAAAGCCAAACCGCTCATCGTATCCATGGGTGAAGTCGCCGCCTCAGGAGGATATTACATCTCCGCTCCGGCGGATACCATTGTGGCTCAGCCGAATACAATCACAGGCTCGATCGGCATTTTCGGACTTTGGTTTAATGTCAAGGAATTGATCAACAATAAACTTGGCGTGACAACAGACGTCGTATCCACCGGTCAGCTTTCTGACTTTATGAATCCAGCCAGAGACCTGACTGAGGTCGAACGAACAATCATTCAATCCAGCATCGAAGATGGCTATGAAACCTTCATTTCCCGTGTGGCTGAAGGTCGGGGAATGCATGTCGATTCAGTGAAAAAAGTAGCTTCAGGACGCGTATGGACTGGGACTCAGGCAAAAGAGAGAGGATTAGTGGATATTCTTGGCGGACTAGATACAGCCATAGAAATCGCCGCTGGCAAAATCGACGCAGGTGACGATTATCGTGTGGTTTATTACCCAGCTAAAAAGCCCTGGTTTGAAGAATTCTTTAGCTCCTTTGGAGATAAAGTACAGACAAGAATCCTACAGGCTCAGTTGGGAGAAAACTACCACTTAATCGAAAAAGTCAAAAATCTTCAGAACTACCAGGGAATTCAGGTGAGAATGCCTCAGGACATTGTTATCAAATAAATTTGAGAACTCTCCAAGGGATCTGAAACCCTTGGAGAGTTTAGTATTAAAAGCCCTTAAAGAATTCGATTTTTGTAGGGTTTCTTTTTTATTGCTTCTGGAGCAGGTATTTCCAAGCAGTGGCTACATCTCCAGCTTCCAACTCTTCCTTTGCTCTCAAATGAAGATGGTCCAGCCAAGATTCCGGATCATTCTTAAATCGGCTTCGCATTTCCTGAATTTCTTCAGAATTCGAAAAATTACGCACTTCCTCTTCCGAAGGCAACTCCATCACATTCCCCAGTCTTCCCAGGTTATTTCCTGTCAAAATAGGACTCGTTCGGATCACTTCCGGGATTGCATCCACGCCCATTCCAAGGTTTGTAAGCGGCTTTGGAATCTGAAAAAGCGAATCAGGAGTAATCCTGGAATACCAACTTCCACCAAGTCTGGCAACGGGACTTAATTTAAAAGGATCAATCACTCCCTTTTCATCCAGAATTGACTCATTGATATGAATGGCAATCACCTCACAGATGACAAGATTACCGGCCCCACCACCATTTCCCAAAGCTTTTACCTCCTTCACGGTACATTCCAATGCCACTGCGGCTTCCTTCACCCGCGGTGGTAAAACCAGCTCAGACTTGACAGGCGTCAATCCCGCTTTTTCAAATTCGTTGACTCCTTTAGGATACTCGGTGCTTGCAAGTGACATCTGCTCCACAAGGTCATAGCCTACAATATGTATCACCACTTCAGGTACTTCCAAAACATTTTCCAGCGTATGCTTGGTGGTATTGTCCCGAATACGACGCGAAGGAGAAAAAACCAAAACCGGTGGATTGGCACTGAACATGTTGAAAAAACTGAAAGGGCTCAAATTTAAATTTCCTGCCTTGTCTACCGTACTTGCAAAAGCAATGGGGCGGGGTGCCACTGCACCTTGAAGCAGATTTTGAACCTCTACAGGATTAAGGTCTTTTGGATAAAAGGTTTTCATCTTTTACAATTTGATTTTCAAAGGCCAGATGGAATCTCGTATGAGAAAAGTACCTTCCGCCAATAACATTTTCTTGCACTCGATTTCATTTCTTCAAATTAGCATGCAACTTTAAACAGTTTAAGCCATTTTCCACGAAATAGTTCCTGAATTATGTCCCAAAAGAAAATTTCAACCCTCTTTTTAGCTATTGTCCTGATTTTTTGTTTTTCAGAAAATCTGCTGGCGCAAAGCCACCGAATCGCCACTTTCAATATTCGCTGGGATAACCCCGGAGATGAGGGAAATCTCTGGAAAGACAGATTACCCCATGTGTTAAGTCTGATCCGATTTCATCAAATTGGCCTGTTTGGAACTCAAGAAACGCTTGTCCACCAATTAAATCAAATCAATGAGGGCTTGGGCTATTTATCCATCGGAGTCGGACGGGATGACGGGAAGGAAAAAGGAGAATTCTCCCCCATTCACTATGATCCCAAACTGTATCAGCTGGAAGACTCCGGTACCTTTTGGCTTTCCCCAACACCGGAAATTCCAAGCAAGGGCTGGGATGCATCGCTCAATCGTATTTGTACCTGGGGAAGATTCAAGTCCAAAGATGGAGCCCGATTTTATGTCTTTAACATTCACTACGACCACATCGGACAGCAAGCCCGTGAGGAAAGCAGCAAGTTGGTTGCATCAAAAATCCAGGAGATCAACCTTGAAAAACTTCCGGTAATTTGGATAGGAGATTTTAATGTCACCCCAGACAATGCCGCCTACGCTACCATCTTGGCTGATCCGAGTTGGAAAGATGCGCGCTTAGTCTCAAAACTTCCCTCCTATGGTCCTGCCGGAACCTTTACAGGATTTGATTGGGAAAGAATGCCGGACGGCATCATTGACCACATCTTTGTGCAGGGAAAAATACAGGTTAACCGACATGGAATACTGACAGATAATTATGGGAAAAAATACCCTTCGGATCACTTTCCGGTGATGGTGGAGATTGAATTTTAAACTTGTCCAAAATGAAAAAGGCCAACTAAGAAGCTGGCCTTTCCTTTTTAGACCTGACAGGTTTCAAAAGCCTGAAGGGTCTGGATTTATTTCACTTTTAAATCACTCCGCCAAAGCAGCTACTCCAGGAAGTACTTTTCCTTCCATGTGCTCAAGCAATGCCCCTCCACCAGTGGAGACATAAGAAACCTGATCGGTGTAGCCAAACTTATTCACAGCTGCAGCGGAATCTCCACCACCGATCAGCGAGAAGGCACCGTTGCGGGTAGCTTCAGCCACATACTCAGCGATTGCTTTGGTTCCTTTGTCAAATGACTCCATTTCAAATACACCCATTGGACCATTCCAAAGGATAGTCTTGGATTCCAGAATGGTCTTTCCGAATAGTTCTCGGGTTTTTGGCCCGATATCCAATCCCATCCAGCCATCAGGAATCTCGCCATTTTTTGCCATTCCCTGATTAGCAGTGTTTGAAAACTCATCTGCAATGACTGTGTCGACAGGCAGAATAAGATTCACTCCCTTCGCCTTTGCCTTTTTCATCAATTCCAGCACAAAATCTATCTTATCGGGTTCCAAAAGGGAATTTCCGATTGTACCACCTTGCGCTTTGGAAAAAGTGTAGGACATCCCGCCACCGATGATTAGGTTGTCAACCTTCTCCAGCAATCGCTCGATGATCAAAATTTTGTCCGCAATTTTTGCTCCTCCCATGATCGCAGTATAAGGTCTCTCCGGATTGCCCAAAACCTTATCTGCATTAGTCAATTCAGATTCCATCAGGTATCCGGCCAGTTTGTCTTTGAAAAATTCAGCAATCACTGCCGTGGAAGCATGTGCCCTGTGAGCTGTACCAAAGGCATCATTGACGTAAACGTCACCGAGTTTGGACAATTTTTTTGCAAAATCCTTATCGCCCTTTTCTTCTTCCTTGTAAAATCGAAGGTTTTCCAAAAGTAACACTTCGCCTGCTTTCAATCCGGCAGCTTTACGTTCAGCTTCTTCTCCTATGCAATCTGAAGCAAACTGAACCTTGGTGCCCAGAGCCGTTTCTACGGCTGACAAAATGTGTTTGAGCGAATATTTCTCCTCAGGACCTCCTTTTGGGCGGCCAAGGTGAGACATCAGAATGACCGAACCTCCGTCCTTTAGAATTTTTTTGATACTTGGAACTGCCGCTTGGATTCGGGTATCATCCGAAACAGTAAAATCCTCATTCAAAGGGACATTGAAGTCCACTCGGACAAGGGCTTTTTTACCTGCAAAATTAAGGCTATCGACATTTTTTACGGTTGAACTCATAAGATTAGTTTAATGGGTTATCAAATTTTTCTCTTAAAAAGAGCCTGAATTTAAGCCTATTTCGGGCAAAAGTCGACTTTTGTGTCTCTTCATTTTGCTAAATCTTTGATTTGAATTTCCGTAATCGATTGAATGGATTGAAAAACTGGAAGATCTTGTCCGCCCTGCCGGATTGCAGAATTGAAAAATTAGCAACTGCAAATGAATACTATGCCAGGCTTCAACTTCGCTCAACATTGATCAATTGATGACTGCGACTGCCTACTACTTAACAGCCGCCCTTCTCAGCCGATCATTGATTGCCCGTCCAAGGCCTTCTTCAGGCAGCAATTCTGCCAAAATAACTGTTGATTTTCCTTCATCCAGCTTTCGCATCGCAGAAAAAAGGTTTTTCGCAGCTTCGAGTAGATTTCCCTCTGGACTAAGCGCAATTTGACTTTCAGCTGAAATCTCAGGAAAAAAATCAGAAAAACTTAGCACTGAGAAATCAACATTTTTAGTCAAACTTTCACTCACCAATTCTTTCAATTCGCCCAAAACAAACGGCTTTCTCGGGGCATAATGACTGTCCAATTGGCCTGGGGCAGCAGGATTACTAGAGCTGTGATCTTTGATTTTAACTGGTCCAACGAGTTTTTCGATCTCAGAAATATCCAATCCACCCAATCGATAAATCACGATTTCATCCTCCTCTATTCCCACAATCGTGCTTTCCAAACCTACTTCACAGGCTCCTCCATCGAGAATGTAAGGAATCTTTTCACCTAACTGTGCCGCCACATGTACTGGCGCAGTCGGACTGATGTAGCCAAAAGGATTGGCACTCGGGGCTGCCAAAGGGAAATCAAGAGATTCGAGCAAAGCCAAGGTCAGGGGATGATTCGGAACCCGAATAGCAACCCGATCCAAGCCGGAGGTCACCAAATCGGGAACGATCGGTTTCCGCGGCAAAAGCAAAGTCAAGGGTCCCGGCCAGAAGTTTTCTGCCAATACTTTAAGTTTCTCAGGAAAAGAAGAAACAAAATCCTCCACGCGCTCAATCGAGGAAGTATGCAGGATCAGGGGATCAAAAGCGGGTCGGTTTTTGGTCTCAAAAATCATGGCCACAGCTTCCGCATCGAGCGCATTTCCTGCCAGCCCATAGACTGTTTCGGTCGGAATGGCCACTAACTTTCCTTCCTGTAGCAGCAGTTTTGCCTTCTCAATATCTTTCCCGATTTCAGCCATTTATTCGCAAAAATCTGTGATCCAAGTTTGTGCCTCTGCATAGCCCAGCGAAAGCGCCATTTTCAGATCTGCACAACCTTCATTTTTCTGACCCAAAGCGCTCATGCGTGTCACACCGAGCAGGTAGTAGGCTTCGGCATTTTTAGGATCGAGGTTGACGGTGTTGGTGAGCGATTCCAACCCATGAATCGGATCGTTCATTCCCAATTCAGCTTTCGCTTTACGGAAATGAGCCTCGGCCTGATTGGGATTGGCTTGAAGGACGGTTTGGAAATCAAGCATTGCATCTTCGTATTCCTCCATATTCAGCAAAGCAGTACCCCGATTGAAATAAATATCGGTTTGTGTTGCATCCAATGCCGTGGCAATATTGAAATCTGCCAGTGCTTGCTTGTAATTTTCCAGGGCCATTTTTGCATTTCCCCGGTTAAACCAAGCTTTGTAACTGGTCGAATCCGCCTGAATTGCCTGATCAAAAACAGGAATTGCTTCTTGGATTTTCCCCTGCTGAAAAAGTGCGACACCTTTTGCATTTAGTGCGATAGCATTGTTTGGATTTTTCTCCAAAAGCTGATCGAAATAAGTCACCGCCTCAGGCCAAGCTTGCGCATCCATTTTCTCAATTCCTGATTTCAGCAGTTCTTCCTCACTAGGGCTACAGGCGAAAAGGCTCACACAAAGCAAGCCCAAAATCCAAAGGTTCTTCACAGCGTAAATTTTCGGCAAAGATAGGGAAAATGCAATTTAGGACACGGCCAGCTTCAACCGATATTCTTCAGGAACAGAAACAGGCTTCATGGTCTTCATCTCCACCGAAACCATAATGCATTTGCATTTGGCAAAAACCTGAGACACTCCCTTGCTGTCCGTTCCGATGAGGAATTGCTCCAAATCAAAGGAAGAATTGCCGATCCGGGTGCATTTAACCAAGGCTTCAACCTGATCCTCCAAATGAATCGGACGGATGTAATCGATCTCGATTCGGCCCACGACCGTACCGATAGTCATCACATTCCAATCGCACACCTGGTAGAGAAAAACAGCCCTCGCATGCTCAAAATAGCTGAAATAGATCCCATTGTTCACATGCAGGTAACCGTCGATGTCAGAAAACCGAATCTGAATGGGCGTAGAAAAAGGGAATAGAGACTTTAGATTTGCAGGATCTTGCACTTCCATCAAAGCAGGATTTCTGATTTACTGGTTTTTTCGAGCATCCGAAGAATGGACGGATTGTAGCCGATCATATCCACCACGGAATCGAATGTAATCCAAGCCAAGGAAATACTTTCATCGCTCAGGATCAGCTTTTCGTTGATATCTGCCTCAAACAGATAGCGAACGTCATAGTGAAAATGCTCTTGAACGTGAGGCCTTTCTGGAATAATGTGCTTATCCAAATCAAAAATCGTGGAATCAACCAAGTGCAAGGAATTCAGCCCACTTTCTTCCTTGGCCTCTTTGAGTGCCACCTCAATCAGATTTTCATTTCCGTCAGCATGTCCTCCCAACTGAAGCCAACGGCCCAATTTACGGTGCAAAGTCAATAGCGTATGGGTTCTTCTTTTATTGACAATCCAGGCAGAAGCAGTAAAATGACCTTCTAAACGCTCCCTGAGGTAGGCATTATCATCCAAAGTTAACTCTGAAAAATCCGAAATAAATGCAGATTCTTCTTCGTAGGGTGTGCGATAAATTTCTAATTGGTTTCTTAAGGTATTTCTGTCCATTTTAGTGTTTTTCAAATATCCCATCCATCAATTGGTCAAAGGGCTTGGCATCCTGATAAAGGCGATCGGAATAAACTGTCGCCAGTAATTTGATATAACTGGGTCTATTGTCAACAATAACTTTCTCCAGCGCGACATTTCCAAACAGCTGCGAAATCAATTTCCCTGCAGCCGGAACCTGTAACGGAGGCTTGAAGTAAAACTTTTCGGTGACCTTCACCTGATCATTGATTTCTTCCAATTTCCGATCAAGCGAAACTTGCTCATATCCCAAAGCTAAAAGCCTTTGACTAAAAGCCAAGAAAAGCCTCGAAAATGATTTTGGATCCAAGGGTTTTTCATAACTCAGCGCAAATCCATTTGCATAAGGAGAATTGAAAATATGAACTTCCGGCCGATTATTGATTCCTGTCCGCTTGAAGTGGTAGTTTTTGTAAACCAACGCAAATAGTTGCTTTGCTTCCTCCGATCCAATCCAGGAATCCAAGTCTGCCTGATCGATTTCTTTCACTGTGAAATTTTCCTTGACCTTCATAGGCCCCTGCTCAGTCGGCTTAAATACTTTTTTGAAAAGGTCATCGAGAAAACTACTCATGTGATTGTAAAGAAAGGATGTCGTCCGAAGATCTGAAAATTTGGCCTAAATCAACCAAATTCCGAATTAACTTGAGATTTGATTGGGATGCAGGTTTTTGCATCTTTTCTAACAAATCCTGTTCTGATAACTCCCCAAATTCCGCTAAGGTTTCGAACACCCTGGCTTTCAATCGTTCTTCCTGCGTTTGGGGGGCTTTACTTTTCTTCATTTCGATGCACACATCGCAGATTCCGCAGACCTCATCTGTCTTTTCTCCGAAATATTCCTGAATAAACTGCGTGCGACAGATCCGACTCTGCTGTGCATATTCGACCATACTTTTGGCCTTTTGCAGGGTCAGTTCCTTCCTGGCTTTGATCCGTTGATGATTAAATGGGAGTTTTCCGGCATCATATCGATGCGTCAGAAAAGTAAGTTGCGGCTGATCTTTACGCTGATCGTAATCCATCACTTCCAGCTTTTGAATGCCTTGAAGTGTTTTGATCAGGTCTGATTCCCGCATTTCCAGGGATTTGGCCAACTTACCTTCCTGAATCTTGATGTATTCGGAAAAAAGATTTCCTCCGTAAGTCCTGAGCAACATTTTGATTACGGGATCGAATTTTGCGTAAGCGATCTGAACTTCATACAATCGGCGGGGATCGACTCTAAAATGTACTCTTGAAGGGACGAAAAAGCTATCATTTACCTCCACAAAACCTTCTTCTGCCAACACTTTCATGGCATAAAAAGTCTCCAAAACAGCCAACTCGTACGTATGGCAAAAGTCAGAAAGATCAAAGTCAAAGCTGCTGAGCATATTACTTCCCACTGCAAGCTGAAAATAATTGGCGAGGCATTGATAAACCCGCTTCAGAAAATCAATAGGGGGATAAACCATAGCGGATCGGTTGAGAAGCAACTCAAAATCCTGCTCATTGGCCAATAATACAGCAAAAGCCTTCTTACCATCCCGTCCTGCTCGACCCGCCTCTTGGTAGTAATTTTCGATATTTTCGGGAAGATCACTGTGAATCACTACCCGTACATCGGGCTTGTCAATCCCCATTCCAAAGGCATTGGTACTAACGATCACCCGCACTTTATTTGCTTTCCAGGCTTCCTGCCGATTAGCGCGGTCAGCATTGGACATACCGGCGTGATAAGCCGCCGCTGATATACCCAACTGCATGAGGGCTTTGGCAATTTGATGCGTAGCCTGTCTATTTCGTACATACCAAATGGCAGTTCCGGGGATTCGCTTGAGAATTTCGGTTCCTTTTTCCTGTTTGTTTTCAACCAGTCTTACACTGTAGCTGAGATTTTTCCGGGAAAAGCTCTGACGAAACTCTCTGGGAGCCTTCATTTCAAGCTTTTCCACAATGTCCACACAGACTTGGGGTGTTGCTGAGGCAGTCAGAGCAATGACATTTACTTTGGGATGGTAAATCCGGATAGCGGCGATTTCCAGGTAGGGAGGACGGAAATCATAGCCCCATTGGGAAATGCAATGCGCCTCATCCACGGCGATCAGATTGATATTCATCTGCCGAAATCGCTCAATAAAAAGCTCCTGCTTCAAGCGTTCAGGCGAAACGTAGAGAAACTTAAAATCGCCATAGATGCAATTGTCCAGCGTCGTGTCAATCTCCCGGTAACTCATCCCGGAATAGATCGCAGAAGCTTTGATTCCTTTGGCTTTCAGGTTATCCACCTGATCTTTCATCAAAGCGATCAAAGGTGAAATCACCAAGCAAATTCCTTCTTTGGCCAATCCCGGCACTTGATAGCACAGACTTTTGCCTCCACCTGTCGGCAAAAGCGCAAGCGTATCTTTCCCTTCCATCACCGAATCGATGACTTGCTTCTGCACCGGACGAAACTCCTCCAGTCCAAATACCTTTCGTAGAATCTGATAAAGGTCGGCTTTCACTTACCAGCTCGGTTTGGATTTGCCCAAGAACGCCGCGATACCCTTCACACAATCCGCGTGGCCCCGGGCTTTGGCATTGGCTTCAGCAGCCAAATCTAAAGCTCGATCCCGCTCCGCTTTCCCCAAACTCCGTAGCAATCGCTTGGTTTCCTGCATGGAGAACGGAGAATTAGCTGTCGCAAGCTTTTCTGCAAACTCCCGGGTCCTTTTCTCCAAAAACTCCCGCTCCACCACTTCAGTGATCAATCCGAGCGACACCGATTTGGAGGAGGAAATCAACTCACCCGAAAGCAGCATTTCTGTTGTTTTTGCCTGCCCGATCTGTTCGGAAAGAAAAACCGAAACCAAGGCCGGAATAAATCCGATTTTCACCTCCGTGTAACCGAAAAGTGCCTCCGGAGCTGCAAATGCGAAATCACAGACGGTCACCAATCCACAGCCACCGGCCAAGGCATGCCCCTGAACCTGGGAAATTACTACCTTGGGGAACTCATAAATCTGTGCAAAAAGTGATTTGAGCCGGTTGCTGTCTGCCAGATTTTCGTCAAAGGAAAAATGCTGCATCTGCTGAATGTAATCCAAGTCCGCTCCTGCACAAAAAGCCTTGCCTTCGGCTTCCAAAATCACAACCTTCACCCTCGGTTCGTTTTCAAATACATTAAAAGCAGAAGCTAATTGCCCGATCAATTCCGGGCTTAATGCATTTCGTTTTTCAGGTCGATTCAGGGTGATGAATCCTATTTGGTTTTCAATTCTTGTAAGAATAGGGTTCTCCATAAGTTGAGTAGGGCTTTGAGGGGATAAATTACAGGCATAAATCGCCACTGACAAGCTACGAATCAGAAAACTACCCGAAAAGCTGCAATACTTGCCTTTAAGGAATCTGATTGTGTCAATTGCCTAACCTTCAAAGATGAGATTTCCTCGATTTGTTTGGGATGTTGACCCTTCCAGTAGAAAGTTTTGGAGCGCGGATTAAAATCAAAATTCCAAACCGAAAAGTGAGTCAGTGAATCATCTGCGAACGCAAGGATGGGATCAATCAGATGGGGCCGATGTTCAGCAATCCGATTTGGATCAACCGAAAAGCTGATTTGTTCGGCAGGGAAACTTTCATTCCAAGAAAAATACCGGTTGCCAAGTTTGAAGTCCAGCAAAATTCCCTTTTCCCCCGAAAAAATCAGCAACTCCTGCTCCGGTCGGTTTAATTCTCGAAAAAACCGATCTCCAGTCCACACCAAAAAAAGACAAATCATCAGGTAGACTAGCTTTTTACGGTTGCCAAATTCCCAGTTTGCCCAAATGATCAACATACCCCAAACCAAAAGCATCCCCGAAAAAGTGATCGTCAATCGCTCCATGTTTCCTCCGGGAAAAAGCTGTATCGTGTGGGTAATCCAGTTTTGAACCCAAATCAGCCCACTGACCATCCCACCTAGACCAGCACCAAGCAAAGGAATCCAACTTAAAGCCAAGAATGAAATGCCAACCGACATCACCACAAATGAGAGCGGAATGATGAACAGGTTAGCTATCAGAAAATATGTTGGGAAAATATGAAAATAGTAAACTGAGAGTGGAAAAGTCGTCAGCTGAGCAGCAATACTTACCGCTGTCAATTGCCATAAATATTCCAAAACCCGATTTGGTGGAAGCCAAAATCGTACAATCAACGGCTGAATTAAAAGAATTCCGGCCACTGCAGCATAGGACAGCTGAAATCCGACTTCGTAAATGACCGTCGGGTCCAAAGTAATCATGACCATTGCCGAAAAGGCCAGAATATTAAAGGAAGAGGGGCACCGCTTTCGCATCTGTCCGACAGTGAAAAGTGAAAACATCGTAGCAGCCCGAATTACCGAAGGCGAAAAACCGGTCAAAATCGCATAAACCCAAATCAACAGAATGACGGTCGTCAAGTAAATTCTCTTTTGGGATGATTTGATCCGGATTCCTTTCAGCGGAAAAAGCAAAATCGCATAAATAATCCCGACATGCAGGCCTGAAACTGCCAGAATATGCATTGTTCCGGTCTCAGCGTAGGCATTTTTGATATCCTTGTCCAGATTTTCCTTTTGTCCCAAAAGTAGCGCCGCGGCTATCTGCTGAGAGGCTCGATTGGGTACTTTTGCCTCAATTATTCCAAGCAGTTTTTCCCTAAAATTAGCTAATCGGTAAGTGAAAGAATTGACTTCCGAAGAATCAAAAACCTCAAACTTCTCCCCGATAAATTGTCGGTAGTGGATGCCCTTTCTTTCGAGAAATCCACTATAATCAAATTCATTGGGGAAAGTAGGGGATGAAATTCTGTCCGGTGAATTCGCTACCAAAATGACCTGACCGGGAATAAGCGGTGTTTTACTTTTATGATAAACCAGCACCTTCCCATGAGACTTTTTCCAGCCCATACTTTCCAAAGTTGCGATCACTTCAAGTTGATTTTCAAATGAGTTAGGCTTTTCGACATCGTGTTTAGTCACCCGTGCCAGATAGGATATTGAGTCACCAAGATTTTCATCCTTTGAAGCAGCTGCCCGCTCTTTTTGCAATAGTGTGAGTGAATACCCAAGCGAAAAAATCAAGAAATAGCCCAAAAACGCGGAAGACAACGAATTCTGACCAACTTTTTGAACTATCAATACCAGGTACAAACCCCACGACACTATCACGGTACCGATCAAAACAGGAATTGGAATCGATAATTCGACACGAGTAAAAAGAACCCCTACTATCAAAAAGGGCAGATATCTCAAAAATGGGTAGTCGGAAAATCTCATACGCCAAAAAATTTAAGATTAAGTTAGGAAAAAGCAGGCAAAAAAAAAGAGCCCAAACCAGGCTCTTAAATTTATTTTTATGTGTAGTTTAAAATCTATACCCGAGACTGAAACCGGCATTTAGCTCGATTCCCGTAAACTTATTGGATACGGTTTGGCTGAAATTTCTGGCCACACTTGCATAAGGTCCAAAAGCAAAATGCTCGGAAACTTCCCACTTATACCCTGCACCGGCACCTAAAATGAATGCTGTCATGTCTGTGGAGCTAATCGTCCCTGAAGATGGATCTTCGTAATCGCCAAATCTGAATTTCAAAAGTGGATAAACATGGAATCTCCCGTTTGGATTATTTCCGAAATAAAAATTCATCGCCGCTTGGAAGGAATTAGTTTTAAATTTCCTGCCGTCATTTTCCAGATTATAGCCGAATCTGTCATTGATATGAAGCTGAAGGTCGAGCGAATGATTTTCACTTAGAAAACGCTCATAACCCACCTCAAACGAACTTAGGAGAATCAGATTGAGAAAGTTGAATTTGACTTCGTTTTCAAAATTCCCAAGGTTGGGATTGGAACTTCCCGCAGATGAGATGACCTGCTGAGAATATGCCGTCATCGACAAGGCCATCGCGATGAAAAGTGATAGAATATGTTTTTTCATAAAATTTACGAGTTGGTTTATTTAGTTAAGTCAAGGATTAGGCCAATTCCATCTTGTAGTGTTGGATATTACACTCCTCAAACATTTCTCCCACTTTTTCAAAACCAAATTTGGAGTAAAGGGATATCGCTGTAAGTTGTGAATGAAGATATTTGGTTTTTCCGGCTGCATCCGGATTAGAATCTACGTCTTCCAAAACTGCCTCCACCAAAGCTTGCCCAACTCCTCTTCCCCGTGCTTCTTTCACCACAGCAAAACGTTCCATCTTCACCCCGTAGTTAGTAAATCGCCATCGGGCTGTCCCGACTGGCTTTCCATCCAACTTGGCTAAAAAATGCGAAGAAACTCCTTCAAACTCATCGTATTCCTCTGAAGCGGGCACTTTTTGCTCGACAACAAAAACAAGCCTCCGGATTTGGAAAGCCAGCTGAAGCGAACTTTCATCCGTTATTTTTTCGACTGTTGGCTTCATGTCTTCTCTGATCTTCCAATTCCTGACTGACCTCGTAGGCTTCGATGATTGCTTTGACGAGTTTGTGACGAATGACATCTTTTCCACTCAGGCTGACAATTCCGATTCCTTTGACATCTTTTAGAATCCGTAGCGCTTCGGCCAGTCCGGATTTTTGCCTTACAGGCAAATCCACCTGGGTTTGATCACCGGTGATGATCACCTTGGAGTTCGGACCCATTCGGGTGAGAAACATCTTGATTTGCTCACTAGTCGTATTCTGTGCCTCATCCAACAGGACGAATGCATCGTGTAGTGTCCGGCCTCGCATGTAAGCCAATGGAGCAATTTCAATCACACGCGTTTCTTGATAGTACTTTAGTTTTTCGGGTGGCACCATATCCTGAAGCGCATCATAGATTGGTCTCAGGTAGGGATCGAGCTTTTCCTGGAGATCTCCCGGAAGAAAACCCAAATTTTCTCCTGCCTCCACCGCAGGTCGGGTGATGATGATTCGCTTTACTTCTCGATTTTTCAAAGCCCGAACAGCCAAGGCAACTGCGATGTAGGTTTTGCCCGTTCCGGCGGGTCCAAGGGCGAAAACCAAGTCATTTTTCATGGCTGCCTCGACGAGTTTTCGTTGATTGGGAGATTTGGGTTTGATCACCAAACCCTTGTTTCCAAAGACAATCACCTGATCTCTGTTCACTTCCTCAAAGGGAATCCCTTCGATGTCCAAATAATCCTTGACGTTTTCCGGGGTGAGGTGACCGAATCGGTCAAAGTGCTCCAAAAGTAAATTGATCAAATCGTTAATCCGCAAAATCTCAGGCGCTCCGCCCTGAATGCGAATCTCGTTTCCTCTTGATACGATTTTACTTTGGGGAAAAGCCTGAGAAATCTGGCGTATATTTTCATTGGCCGTGCCCAAAAACTCCGCCAAGGGTACATTTTCTAGGGTGATTACTTTTTCTACCAAACTTGTTTATTGATTTAGGTTTACCTTGAATGCTAAAGAATAAAATTTCTATTTTTGTTCGCTCCCCTCAAACAAAATTACACAATTTTAATAGACTTGCTTGTATGGCATTGGTGACATTCCTCTCTGACTTTGGGGATAAAGATTACTACGTTCCGGCTGTGAAAGCCAAAATGCTTTCAATCAACCCCCAGTTGAATATCGTTGATATTTCGCATAGCATAGTGCCCTATGATATCGAACATGCGGCATTTGTACTTCGGTCCACTTTCCGTGAATTCCCGAAAGGGACCGTTCACTTGGTCGGAATCAATACCACAGGCGCGATGACGCATGGCTACATAGGTATCAAGCTGGAAGAACACATTTTTGTCGGCCCAAATAATGGAATTCTTAGTCTTTTGGCTGATCAAGATCCCGGAATTCTCGTAAAGTTCGCAGACATGCATCTGAAGGATTCCACGTTCCCAACTCGCGACATTTTGGCTCCCGTTGCTGCTAAAGTTGCCAGCGGGGCGGCAATACAGGATTTTGGAGGCCCATTGACTAATTTCCGAAAACTGATGTCCCGACAGGCAAAAGCGACAAGGGAACATATCATTGGCCATGTGATCCGAATCGATTGCTACGGAAATCTCCTGACCAATATCCGAAGGGATGTTTTTGAAAAGCTGAATCCGGGAAAGTTTACGATCCAGTTTGGCCGGGAGTCGGTGGATAAATTACAAACCGGCTATGATCAGGTAGAAGCTGGTGATCCGTTTGCTTTTTTCAACAGTTTGAATATCTTGGAAATCGGCATCAACCACGGTCATGGAGGAAATCTCCTGGGGCTAAAGCAGGACAGTGTAGTCTACATTAATTTTGGAGGATAATGCTGACACGAATTGTACGGATGACTTTTAGACCAGAAGAGGTTCCGGCTTTTTTAGAGAACTTTGAAGCGAATAAGAAGTCGATTCGGAATTTTCCCGGTTGTGAGCATCTGGAACTTTGGCAGGATTATCATTCAGAAAATATTTTCATGACCTATAGCCGTTGGCAAAGCGAAGCAGCACTGAACCAGTACCGTGATTCTGAGCTTTTTAAATCTGTCTGGAGCTTTACCAAGGCTCTTTTTTCAGAAAAGCCTCAGGCATTCAGCTCAAAAAAAATGCAGCAAGTCGGGGAATGAGTTTGTAGGAAATCATTTTTGTACTCATATTTGCAGCCCGTTCAGCAAGGAACTGGAAAGATTGAAATGCCCAGATGGCGGAATTGGTAGACGCGTTGGTCTCAAACACCAATGAGGTTACACTCGTGCCGGTTCGACTCCGGCTCTGGGTACTTAGAAGCTCCTTCTCAAAAAGGAGGCCACTGAAAAAGTAGCTAAAATTGAAGGTAAAATTTTGAGAGCGATTAGGTCACGGACAAGAGTGACTTAGTCGCTTTCTTTTTTTTCGCCACTTGCTTTTAAATTTTCTCTATAAAAAGCCTATACTGAGCTAATTTTGATGATTTTCAGCGATTGTAAACTATTTTTTGATTATAACTGGGCTAGTTTTAAGATTCTTTTAACATTGACGGTGAATAAAGCTATGGCGGCTTGCATTTCCATGTTATTTATCCCGTAAGCTATTGCCCTTCCAAATCCATGTGCGTTTTTTAACTCTCCGTTTTTGGCTTCAATTTTATACCGTTC
>NZ_FNVR01000033.1 GCF_900108085.1 Algoriphagus boritolerans DSM 17298 = JCM 18970 | reverse complement strand
CTTGTCCACGGGTTTCACCCGCGGCTATTGAGAGGTTTGACCCCTTGTCAGGGGTCGGGAATTTGAACCATCAATAGGTCTAAATGGTCATGAATCGAAAACAATGACCACGGAGTGGTCGAACCTTTCAATAGCCCTAGGTGCAACCTGGGGAAAAATGTAAACGATAACGAGGACGACAACCCTGAAAGGGTTGAACTTATAGGAAAATGGAATTACTCCCGGCAGCTGTACGGGATTCCGGAAGGGTAGAATTTGAACTCTCCTTCGCCTCGAATGCTGCCTTTGAAAAGCCTGGCGGTGACTGGTATCAGAGTGCCATTATATCGAACAGAATAATTTTCAGAAAAGACCAACCCAATTCAAAAGCACTTTAACCTTCGAAAAATGATCGTCCAAGGCTTGACAAAAATTACCGATGAACCCCAGGTGATTTTGAATTGATCTGTAAAGGAGTAAATCCAAGTGGTATTCGCATTTTCTTTCTCTCCAAAGCCCAATTCTTCTATCTTTGTGCCTTGTTTTGAGCGGGATGCCCCGCGTGAGGGATAGAAGCGGCATCCCGGCACCCCGATGGTAATCGGGGAGACGGGATACAGCGGATAGCCCGACCCGCCTTTTTTCAAGGCGGGGCACGCCCAAAAGCTCCTTTTCTTCAAGTTTATCAGACCACAGAAATTGAAAACGTACCAGGAATTTAAGCAGGTCAACTACCCGCAGATCGGGGAGGATGTCCTTCAGTATTGGAAAGAGCATCAGATTTTCGAAAAGTCAATCGCCAACCGGGAGGGAGCGGAGACTTTTACTTTTTTTGAAGGACCGCCTTCGGCCAATGGCACTCCGGGGATTCACCACGTGATGGCGCGGGCGCTGAAGGATATTTTCTGCCGCTACAAGACCCTGCGCGGATTTCAGGTGAAGCGAAAGGGCGGTTGGGATACGCATGGATTGCCGGTGGAGCTCCAAGTGGAAAAGGAACTGGGCATCACCAAAGAGGACATCGGGAAGAAGATCTCCGTGGAGGAGTACAATAAAAAGTGCCGGGAGACAGTCATGCGATTCAAGCATGAATGGGATGACCTGACCGAGAAAATCGGCTATTGGGTGGACCTGGATGACCCGTATATCACCTTTGACTCGAATTACATCGAGAGCTTGTGGGCGCTGCTTCGCAAGCTGTATGACAAAGGATTGCTGTACAAAGGCTACACGATCCAGCCGTTTTCACCTGCTGCGGGTACGGGCTTGAGTTCGCACGAACTGAATCAGCCGGGCACGTACAAAGATGTAAAAGACACCTCGATCACGGCGCAGTTTAAGTTGAAAGGGGAAGAAAACACCTACATCCTGGCCTGGACGACTACGCCATGGACTTTTCCATCCAACTCGGCATTGGCCATCGGCGAAAACCTGGACTATGTGAAAGTGAGGACTTTCAATCCCTATACCTACGAGGCGGTAAGGGTGATTTTGGCGAAAGCCAGAATGGGGGCATATTTCAATCCCAAAGCCGCCGAACTGAAGCTGGAAGACTACAAACCTGGCGACAAATTGATTCCCTACGAGGTGATCGAGGAGTTCAAAGGCAAAGCGATGCTGGGCTGGGAATACGAACAGTTGTTTCCGATCGCAGAATTGGCCTTGCCTCATCCTGCTTTTACCGTGATCGCAGGCGATTACGTGACCACCGAGGACGGTACGGGAATCGTGCACTTGGCCAAGGCCTTCGGTGCGGATGACTTTCGAACCTTGGTGCAGCATAAGGTGCCGGGAGTATTCGTGAAGGATGAACTCGGAAATGAGATTCCCGTCGTAGACAGACAGGGGAAATTCCTGCCTGTGGTAGGAGAATACCTCGCCGCAAAAATGAAAGAACACGGAATCACAGCCCATAAGGAATACGGTGCGAATGATTTCTTTGTGAAAAATTACCCGAAGGATGACGAATCGGCCGCCGACTACAAAAACACGGACGTCATCATCTCGATCATTCTCAAAAATGAAAACAAGGCCTTCAAGGTCGAAAAATACGAACACACCTATCCGCACTGCTGGAGAACGGACATGCCGATCCTCTACTATCCGCTGGAAAGCTGGTTTATCAAAACCACCGCCTATAAGGAGCGGATGGTCGAACTCAACAAGACGATCAACTGGAAACCTGAAGCGACCGGAACGGGCCGATTTGGCAACTGGCTGGAAAATCTGGTAGACTGGAACCTCAGCCGATCCCGATTTTGGGGTACTCCGCTACCGATCTGGAGAACAATCGACGGGACGGAAGAGAAATGCCTCGGTTCCATTGCGGAACTGAACGCTGAGATCGAGAAGTCGGTGGCAGCAGGCTTTATGGCAAAATCTCCCTATGAAGGCAAGGAACTTGACCTCCACCGACCTTTTGTGGATGATGTGATTCTGGTCTCAGAAAAAGGGGAAAAGATGTTTCGCGAGTCGGATCTTGTCGACGTGTGGTTTGACTCGGGAGCCATGCCTTATGCGCAGTGGCATTATCCATTCGAGAATGAGGATATTTTCACCGCCAACTATCCGGCCGATTACATCGCCGAGGGGGTGGATCAGACCCGGGGTTGGTTCTTCACGCTGCATGCGATTGCGGTAATGCTGTTTGACAGCGTGGCCTTCAAAAACGTAATTGCCAACGGCCTTGTCCTGGACAAAAACGGAAACAAGATGTCCAAGCGACTGGGCAATGCGGTGGATCCATTCAAGACCTTGAAAGAATACGGACCGGATGCTTTGCGCTGGTACCTGATCAGCAATGCCAATCCCTGGGACAACCTGAAGTTTAACCTCGACGGGGTGGCAGAAGTCCAGCGCCGATTCTTTGGCACGCTTCAGAATACCTATAATTTCTTTGCACTCTACGCCAATTTGGACGCCTTTGTCTACGACAAGTCCAAGGCGGTGCCGGTCACCGAACGTGCCGAACTGGATCAATGGATCATCTCCAAACTTCAGTCCCTGATCCAAGAGGTCCAGGATGCAATGGACAATTATGACTCGACCAAGGCTACCCGTGCGATCATGAACTTCACGGTGGATCAGCTGTCCAACTGGTACGTGCGACTGGCAAGGAAGCGATTCTGGAGAGGGGATATGAATGCAGACAAGCAGGCAGCATACGAGACGCTTTACGAAAACTTACTCAGTCTGACGCAATTGATGTCCTCTTTTGCACCATTCTATGCGGACTGGATGTACAAAAACCTCCACGAAACCAGCGAAAACGGCCTGGAATCGGTTCACCTGACCGATTGGGTTTCGGTGGATCATTCGCTGATCAATCCTGATCTGGAAGAAAGCATGGATCTGGCTCAGACGATTTCTTCGTTGGTACATTCGCTTCGCAAAAAGGAAAAACTAAAAGTTCGACAGCCCCTTCAGCGTATCCTGATTCCGGTATTGTCCAAGAAAACCCAGGCTCAAATCGAGCATGTGCAGGAATTGATCAAATCGGAAGTGAATATCAAGGCAGTGGAATACCTCGATGACGCCTCGGGTATTTTGGTGAAAAATGTGAAACCCAACTTACCGGTTTTGGGTAAGAAACTGGGACCTAAAATGCGATTTGTGGTCGCGGCGATCAATTCCTGGGGACAGGAGGAAATCGCCCTGATCGAGCGTGAGGGAAAACTCAGTATTACCGTGGAGGGAGAAGAAATCGAGCTGCTTTTGGAAGAAGTCCTGATCACCTCACAGGATATTCCGGGTTGGTCTGTGGCGTCTGATCAAGGCGTGACTGTAGCCTTGGATGTGACCTTGACCGAGGAATTGAAGCAGGAGGGCCTGGCCCGTGACCTGGTCAACCGTATCCAGAATCTCCGCAAGGAGATGGGATTGGAAGTACAGGATAAAATCAGGATCATGGTGTCTGAGGAGAACGACCTGGTGAAAGCCGCAGTTTCCTCTTTCGGAGAATATATCCAATCAGAAACTCAGGCGGTAAACTTAACCCTCGGTTTGGTTAACAACGGGACCGTCTTGGACATGGATGATTTTGAATTAGCGGTAAAAGTAGAAAAGGCCTCAGCCTGAATCAGATGAACAACTACGTAAAATATTTCGGAATTGCCTTTTTGGTGATCGCCCTCGACCAGATCGTCAAAATGTGGGTACATTTCGAGATGGATTTTGGTACGCCGGGCCAGATTCCGATTTTTGGAGATTGGTTTAAGCTGCACTATACTACCAACCCGGGGATGGCTTTCGGAATGGAACTGGGTTCGGAATATGGTAAAATGATCCTGACTTCTTTTCGATTGGTAGCGATGGTCGGCATAGGCTATTATTTATACTATATCATCGAAAAGAAAAACCACCCGGTATATATTGCCTGCATCTCGATGATACTTGGTGGGGCCATCGGAAACTTGGTAGACTCTGTATTTTACGGGGTTTGGCTAAATAATGCCCCTTACAATGCTCCCACACCCTGGTTTCATGGTCAGGTGGTTGATATGTTTTATTTCGATATTTGGGAGGGGTACATACCGGATTGGATACCCTTTTGGGGAGGAAGCTACACGGCATTGTGGCCGATTTTCAATATTGCAGATGCCTCCATTTTCGTGGGAGTTGCAATTATTTTGATCTATCAAAACCGGTTTTTTCCGGAAAAAAAGGAAGAGTCTTCTGTTGGGGGGAGCGATCTTTCTTCTTAACCAGCAGAAAAAAACGAAGATCTAAGCCTGATTTTTCAAAAAATCAGGCTTTTTTTTATTTTTTTCCCAAATAAATCCGGCATTTCATAAAAAGAAATCTCTTTTTAAGTAATTTTCAACTTGTATGTTTCTGAGCTAACCCCAATCTTATCCTATATAGTTAAAGGAGATTATTCTTGAGCTATATAACTTATATACTTACTAATGATAGTTAATTCTGATCAACCATTTCAAATAGTATATTCCATCTTCAGCCATGAATTTTTGGGGTTGCTTTTTGAATCTTTTGTAGTCCAATTGGATGAAAAAGGGAGACTTTCCCTTGCCAATCAGAACATCAGTTCTGCCAATGCTTCCGAATTTGATTCCGGCCTGGACGAAGCCGATTATAAGTTGATTAGGATCATGGATTCGATGCAGCCTGAGGTAGTGATCAAGCCCTACATGAAGAAAGGGAATATCAAACCCAAGGAGTTTTTGGCAAAGATCTACGATGCTAAAACTGCCGACCCAGTCATCCAGGAGTTAGTGTCAAAAAATCTGGAAATCAAACGCTCGCAAATTCTTCCCCTTTTGATTGGGAAGCGGCTTTTTGAAATGGGATCTGACAACAATCCGACGTGGAAAGAAATAAAAGTCAATGCAGAACGTGCCACGGTAATTTTCCATTTTGACAAGGGAGAATTCAATACGCAATACTATCCCATTGTCAAATTTCGCGGTAAAAAACTGGAATGGCAACATAAGGGTGGCTACCTGGTCTGCAAAGATCCCGCCTGGCTGATAGTCGAGGAACAGTTGTATCATTTCGAAAAAGGAATAGACGGTAAAAAACTTCAACCCTTTCTCAACAAAAGCCGAATCATGGTGGAGCGCAAGTTTGAACTGGAGTACTATCGAAAATTTGTCAACAACCTGATTACTCAATTTGAAGTCGTCGGCACGGGCTTCCAGATCAATACCGAGCAGGGGACTCCCCAGGCCTTGTTAGCATTCAATGAATTGCCTGGTGGCTCCAAAGAGAACCTATTCGGCGAGGAACTTGAAAGCCTCAATGAAGAATCGATCGTGTTTGAACTTCGCTTTAGATACGGGGAATACGATTTTGGCATTCTCACCAAAGACGGTGAAAGCAATGGAAATTCCTGTCGGTTCGAGGAAAAAGACGGGGAATTTATTTTCTGGAAAACTGTACGCACTCCACAGGTGGAGAAGAAATTCGAGACCATTCTGAAGAAAAAGGAAATGGTCTTCAATCACGGGAAATTTTCTCTGCCCAAAACCAAAGCATTCGAATGGCTGGGTACAAATGAGGACTACCTCGAGGAAAATAAGATAAAAATAGTCCAACGTGGCAGCCTCAATGGGAAAACCTACCATATTGGCAAAGCACAAATCACCATCGAAATCAATGAAAACATCGACTGGTTTGATGTCAAGGCATTGATCAAATTCGGAATTTACCTGGTGCCATTTGCCAAGATTCGCAAACTGATCATACAGGGGAAGACCGAATTTGAACTTCCCAACGGCGAAGTGGCGGTAATTCCTGCTTCCTGGTTTGTCAATTATTCGGAGCTGTTCAACTTCATCGAGGAGCGATCCTCCGAAGAGTTGGTGCTTCGTAAGCATCATCTGGCCTTTGCCCGAGAACTACAAAACGGGGAGTTGGTTCGGCTTAATCTCAGCCTGAAACTGGAGCGCCTGCGGAAGTTTGATGCGATCGAGGACTATGAATTGCCTGAGAGTTTCGAAGGAATCCTCCGGCCCTATCAGCATGCGGGCTACAATTGGCTGCGCTTTCTGAATGAATATCAGTTTGGCGGTTGCCTCGCAGATGACATGGGTCTGGGGAAGACAGTGCAGACCTTGGCGCTTTTGGCACATGAGGGGGAGGAAAATCCCGGTTTTGCATCGCTACTGGTGATGCCGACTTCGCTGATTTACAACTGGGAACTGGAAGCCAGGAAATTCACCCCGAAATTGAAAATCATGGTTTATTCAGGTGCCTCAAGAATCAAAGATCCCTGGAAATTCCGTGGCTATGATATTGTCCTGACTTCCTATGGTATTGTGCGGTTGGATGTGGATATTCTGAAGGATTTCTATTTCAATTATGTGATCCTGGATGAGTCACAAGCCATCAAAAATCCGACGTCCAACATCGCTGTAGCTGTGAACAAACTGAAAAGCAAGCGAAGGTTAATCCTGACGGGTACTCCGGTCGAAAACGGAACAATGGACCTCTGGTCCCAGATGAACTTTGTGAACCCGGGTTTGCTTGGCAACCAAAATCTGTTCAAAAAACAATATCTCCTCCCGATCGAAAAGCAAAACGACAAGGAAAAGGCGGTCCGTCTGAATGCGATGATCAAGCCATTTATCCTTCGCCGATTGAAATCTCAAGTGGCCAAGGATCTGCCGGAAAAGCTCACGAATGTGAAATATTCTAATATGACCGCTGCCCAGGAGAATATATATGAAGAAGTGAAGAGCTACTATCGGGAAAAAATCATCGGTGAATTGGACGGTACAGGTCGGGGTTCACAGCAGTTTACTTTGCTTCGTGGCCTGACCCAACTGCGGCAGATTGCCAACCATCCTAAACTGGTTCGGGAAGAATACGAGGGTGAATCAGGTAAGCTGGAGGATATCACCTACATGCTTAAAGAGACGATTTCCGAAAATCACAAAGTGCTTGTTTTTAGTCAGTTTGTACGGCATCTCAGTATCGTAAGGAAATATTTGGATGAGCAGGGGATCCCCTATGCCTACCTGGATGGCTCCACAAAAGACCGCCAAAAGCAAGTGGAGAATTTCCAGGAAAATCCAGACATCAAAGTCTTTTTGATCTCGCTCAAAGCAGGCGGTGTGGGTCTCAACTTGACCAAAGCAGAATACGTATTTCTCCTCGATCCCTGGTGGAACCCCGCCGTGGAAGCACAGGCCATCGACCGGGCACACCGAATCGGACAGGAAAACAAAGTCATCATTTACAAATTCATCACCCGTGGATCGGTCGAAGAAAAAATCATGGCGCTTCAGGATCGGAAACTTGCCATCGCAGGCGAACTGATCAGCAATGAGGAAAGCTTCATGAAGAGTCTGGACAATGAGGATATTCGGGCGCTGTTGGATTAAGGTTTGAAAGTGGTAAGGAGGCAAAGTTGCAAAGTTGGGTTCACGAACTTTCCAACTTTTGAACTTTGCAACCTTCCAACCCTTTTTTATCATTTTGATTTTCAACCCCCTATCCGAACTTGACAATTCTTAACCATTTTTTATTGGTATTTCCTAGCTATTGATGGGGATATTTTTCTAATTTAATTCGAAAGAGTACCACTACAATTTACCTGCGCATGCCTAGAGCCAAGTCCGATAAAGATCGGAAAATCTTTGTGCTGGACACGTCCGTGATCCTATACGCACACAACTCCATTATGAATTTTGCTGAGCACAATGTAGTGATCCCGATCACCGTGCTGGAGGAACTCGATCAGTTCAAGAAAGGGAACGACACCAAAAACTTTGAAGCCCGGGAATTTATTCGCCTGTTGGACAAACTGTCCAAAGATCAGCGGATTGATGAATGGGCTCCTCTAAACGGAAAGACCAGAGGGGACTTTAAGGTGATGATGTATCATCCTGAAAACGAGAAAAATGCCAATGTGATCTTCGGAGAAAACAAAAACGACCACAAGATTCTTAATGTCGCACTCCATCTTCAGGAAAAAGAAAAAACCAAAAAGGTAATTCTCGTCTCCAAGGACATCAACCTGCGACTTAAGGCCAAATCCCTCAATATCCAGGCGGAAGACTACGAGACCGGCAAAATCAAAAACATCACCGAACTCGAAAACACCGGAAAGTATGTGATGGAAAATGTCGATCCCGAAGCCATCAACAAGCTCTATGAGCAGGGGTTTATCGAAGCAAAGACCATACTTGGCACTCGAAAGCGGAAGTCCAATGCCTACTACATCTTAAAAAGCGACAAGAACTCCGTCTTGGCATTTTTCAATTCAGATGAAAATGTATTGGAGCGTGTGGACAAGCGCTTGGCTTACAATATCAAGCCTAAGAATGCCGAGCAGACGTTTGCCCTGCATGCGATTTTGAATCCGGACATCAAGCTGGTTTCGATCCAAGGTGTGGCGGGAACTGGAAAGACGCTTTTGGCACTGGCGGGAGCTTTGGAGCAACGTAGAGAATATAAGCAAATCTTCCTTGCAAGACCAATTGTTCCGCTTTCCAATAAGGACATCGGCTACCTACCCGGCGACATCAAGTCCAAGCTTAATCCCTACATGGAACCGCTCTGGGATAACCTGAAATTTATCCAAAATCAATACAAGGAAACGGACAAGGAATTCCAGAAGATCACCGAATTGGTCAATCAGGAAAAGTTGGTGATTCAGCCTTTGGCTTACATCCGAGGACGTTCGCTCTCCAATATCTTCTTTATCGTGGATGAGGCACAAAACCTGACTCCTCATGAGATCAAGACGATCATTTCCAGGGCGGGCGAAAACACCAAAATCATCTTCACCGGTGACGTCTTCCAGATCGATACGCCATATTTGGATTCACAATCAAATGGCTTGTCTTATCTGATCGATCGTGTGAAAGATCATCCGCTCTATGCCCATATCAAGCTGGAGAAAGGCGAGCGGTCTGAACTGGCGAATCTGGCGAATGAGTTGTTGTAAATAACAATTCAATCTGCGTTTTTCTGACTGTGGATCTGATTTCTTTGGTCAATAGGTCGGATGACCGAAGACGGGGGAATCCCATCAAAAAAGGTCGTGAAAAATTTTCACGGCCTTTTCTCTTTTCTTAGCTCGCAGAAATTTCAATAACTATCGCTCCACCCTGATTTGCTTACGGATCAGGCCATCCTTATTTTCAATATGGAGATAGTAGAATCCATTTTTGAGTTGGCTAAGATCAATTTTAATGGAAGGATTATTGGTCGTTTCGGTTAGGATTATACCTCCTACCGCATTATAGAGACTTACTTGGTAGGATTCAATATCTTCAGACAATACAAACCCTTCAGTGTCCATCCATTCTAGGGACAATTCATTAGATACTGGGTTGGGATACATTCTTGGGCATGGATCACAGGAACCTGATGGTGTTACATACAACAGCGAAGCACCACCTGTCCCACAAGGATTTACACCCATTGCCTGAACATAACCGTCCGAATTTCCCACATTGGCAGTCATCAAAATATCATTTTGGCCGGAATAGAAAGACCAAGGCTGCGAACATCCCACACAGTAGGGAAGGCTCCAAGTCATGGATGACGCTCCTGCTGGTAGATTATTAATGTAGTAAGGCGTAAGACTACCTGGTCCTGGTGATGTATTTCCAGTAATCGGGCCCGGTACTGCAGGCTTCCCGACCCAAAAAGGTCTTTGAATTTGAACTGAACCGCATGGTGTAGTTACATTAAAGGTAATAGTAGCCTGACCGCTGGTATTGGTATGAAATGGGGTAAGCGTTGCAGAAGATCCTGTTCCTGATGTGGAACCTGAAAATAATCTAGTCGGAGTAACCGTCCAGCTAACAGTTGCTGCCACAGGAACATCTTCAAGAATTAATGTATTTGTAGAACAAAGGAAATTTGGGCCAGAAACAAAATTATTGTTAGCTGGAGTTCCATAAATACTTTGAATGCCAGCTATATCGTCTGGGCCTAGAAATCTATGAGATCCTGTGTAATCTGCTTCCATTAATGAACCTGAGACATTGGTATGAAACAGACCTAATGAGTGACCTATTTCATGGGCAGCGACTGTTTCCAAATCGATTGGCTGAGAATCATTATTTCTTAAAACATTTGTCCAAGTTTCATCGTCATCAAAATGAATGTCACCAGCTTGATTACCGCAATCATTTGGGCCAGGACCTCCCATCGAATGTGCCAAAACCCCATTTTGATTGTCAAATGGACCTAAACCTAGCTCTGGATAACAAATGGGGTTTGGATCATTATGATTTTGCACTCCCCATGAAAAAGCAATATCCGCATTAGTTTCATTGCAAACTTCTAGAAAAACAATATCGGTAACATCTTCCCATAAATCTAAGGCATTGCGAATTGACTGTCGCTGAGCAATAATGGTTATATCTAAAGTGCTATTCTGAAATGAATAAGTAATAATTCTATGATCCCACTCTCTTCCAATTAGATTAAAAAATGGCTGAAAATCTGAATCGTATTGGCTTTTAATTCAATCGTTTGATTCAAATGTAGGCCAATTGTCATATTTGACTTGAGCATTTACAATATTACCTAAAAGAATAAACAAAAATACACCTAATACAACTTTCATAAATCGTCTCAATTTTCGATAAATTCAATTTTAGATAAATCCCCTAAAAACACGTGTGGTAATTCAATAAATTCCTTTCCATAAAGCGCAAGATTTCCTGAAAACCTAACCAACTCTCCTTCTTTCATAAAATCATTATGAAGACTACAAGGGATCACCAAGTCTCTAGTATCGTAAGTAGGAGCACTTTGTCCAATTACCCCTTCCATTGATAAAATGTACCAAATTTCCCTTCCTCCCTTCTCCATTTTCATGATTACACCTTTTGCATTAATTGCAGTTTTGATTATTTCACCTTGCTGAACGCATGCCATTTCTTTTTGGGAATCACTAAATTTATCAGAACAAGAAATTAACAGAAGAAAAAGAAAGATAATTTTTGCCGCACTATTTAAATTTCCCATATTAGTAGACTAATTATTCTGATTATACGCTATTCTGCCAGTAGAGGAATATACCCTTGATTTTGGGCTGGGAGACCGAATACGGAAGACCGAAGAAGTCCAAGAATTGGCATTTACTAGTTCATTTGAACTTCGAAGTTAGCTACTGGCAAAGTTCCGTATATCCATATTAATTATTGTTAATTACGAAACCTTTCTTAAAAACGCTACTACTCTCTTAAAAAATATTTATAAGATTATTATTGTCTTTCCATATTCTGTTATATCCCCACATCAAGCTGGAACGGAGAGCGATCCGAATTGGCAAATCTGGCGAATGAGTTGTTGTAAAGTTTGAAATTGAAAAGATTACTAAATTGGCACAGGTCTTCCGGCTTGTGCTTTTTGCATTTTATAAAAGTCACCTTTGTGAAGTGATAAAATACTGATTTGATTATTATGAAGTTAGATAGGTCAAAGCTCAATCAAATCAAGCAATCTTTCAGAGACAAGCCCGTCTTGAAAGCTTATTTATTTGGCTCTTTCAGCCGAGAACAAGCTTCTGTTGATAGCGATATTGACATTTTAGTCGAATTGGATTATTCTCAAAAAATCGGCTTGAAATTTTTCCAGATGCAAACCGAACTTGAGAACATTTTAAACCATAAAGTGGATTTGATCTCTAACGAAGCACTTTCTCCACTTATAAGGCCTCAAGTAATCCGAGATAGAATGCTCGTCTATAAAAAATGAGCTTTGCCTGGGTATAGGTTTAAGTGCTGATTTTTTTCGATGATTTAAAACTTGGTCGGATAAGAAAAAGTATATACTTTAGGTACTACTCAAGATAGTATGAAGACGCTCTCTCTAAAACTAAAGGAAACGATCTTGGAAGAAACCGAGGAAATTCTTCGGGAAAAGCAAATTCCAAGAAATCGATACATCAATGATGCCTTGGATTTTTACAATCGCTACCAAAAGCGGAAAAAGCTGGCCAATGCTTTCAGCAAGGCATCTTTGATGGTCCGAGAATCCTCATTACAAGTCAATAGCGAATTTGACCGGCTGATAGATGAAGGTGCAGTATGACATTTGGTTAGTTAACCTGAATCCTTCCCGAGGGACTGAGCCAGGCAAGATTCTTCCCGCAGTAGTCATTCAGACAAACTTGCTAAATCAGGTAGCTCATCCATCAACCTTGATTTGCCCGATAACCTCTCCACTTTCTTCCGAAGAAAACATTCTTCGTGTTCGGGTCGATACCTCAACTACTGGTTTGGATCAAGAATCCGAGATTTTAGTGGATCAAATCAGAGGGTTGGACAATCAGCGATTCATTCAAAAGCTAGGTAAACTCGAGCCCTCAACATCAATTGAACTTCAACAAAAATTACAGGCGATTTTGGATTTTTGAAGTAATCTGACTTGATAGCTGAGGATTTTTTGAGATAAGAGTTCAGAAATCAATTCCTTTTACAGCAACCTTTATTTTCGAGAGTTTTTGTCCGCCACTGGCAGTATGCTGTACGGAACCGTACAGTGATTTTTGGAAAAAGCGCCTTTGAAACTGAATTTGACCATTTTTAGAGTTTGGTCGTCTTTTGGCATATTCAGTCAATACGAAAACAAACCAACTTATTATTACTGCCATGACTACTGCAATCTTTTCTCAAAAAAACGTCTGTGCGGCTCTGGGACTTGCAATGGCAATTACCATCGTCATCAAAGCGAAAGCTGAAACCCATATCGCTCAGCAAACTGCCCGATTTGAAACTGCTAAACCAACTCCACAGATCGGATTCGATACTACATCTGGCCCTGAAGCACTTCAGGTAAACAGCTACAAAACAGAAAAGTCCCTAGAATCAGGGACTTGTTAAAGACAATTATCCGTAAGGGTTAATTTGGTTGATTGTTTGGTTAATCTAAAGAGGCGGATCCTGTCCGCCTCTTTTTTATTTCTTTCAAGGTATAGATAGAATTAAAATGTGGTTAAGTGTGATTTAGAATAGTCAAATCTCACGAGCCAATATTTCGTCCAACGTAGTTGGACTTATCTCTACCATATTTCGCCTTTGGCTTATCTCCCTTTACTTAACTTTCAGTGATTGTATTCAATTTGGCTAAGAAGCTATTGTAGTACTGTCTTCCGACCTGAATGATTCCTCCTTGAAGCAACGTGATTTCTTTAGTATTAAAGCTTTCGATCTGTCCAAGGTGAACGATGTAGGACTTTTGCACCCGAAGAAACAGGTGCGAAGGAAGGATATCCTCGATTTCCTTCATGGACTTTCGGATACTGTAATCTCTATTTTTTGTGAAAATCGTCACCATGTTTCCATTGGCTTCGACGTAGAAAATATCGTCGTATTGCACTCTTTCGAAGGAATTGTCAGCTTTGATAAATACTGCATCAGTCACCAAGAAAGGACTCTCCGTGCCGGTCTTTACTACTGCAGCTTCCGGTGAGGGCTTTGTACGCTTATTGTAAAGTACGATTTCAACAATTGCATGAATATCATTGGTATTGAAAGGCTTTACGATAAACCCTGCCGGGGAAATTCGTTTGGCACGCTCGATGATCGTAGGATCACTGTAGGAGGTCACAAATACAAGTGGTGCATCCACCATTTGCTTAACAATCTCACCCAGCTCAATTCCATCTTTATCACCCTTCAGCTTGATGTCCATGAAAATGAGATCAGGCCGGTATTTCTTGATCACTTTAATGCACTGATTGGCAGAATTGGCTATGTCTATATTTACATAACCCAAGAGCTCAAGTATTTCCTGAATATTTTCCGCAATACTTTGATCATCTTCGACAATCAGAATCCGTTCTTCTTTCATAAGCTAAGCAATAAGGGTGGTTATTCGGTTCAAAAATGGGTTCTACTATTTTTGATAGGGAACAGTAGCCCTAATGTCAAAATTTTCTTTGGAAAATCAAATGCTTTTTTTTGCCTACGAAAGGGCTACAAGCTCATCATTTCCTTGAAGCGTGCAGCTTGACGTCGGCTTACCTCGATTCGATCGCCACCTTTCAGCGTCACTACCAAGCCACCATTGAACCAAGGCTCGATGGCTTCCACCCAACCGAGGTTGATGATGTGTTTTCTGCTGGCACGAAAAAATGACTTCTCATCCAGCCGTTCGTCCAGTGCATTCAGTGATTTATGAATCATTGGCTTGAAGTTATCAAAGTAAACTTTGATATAATTGCCGTCTGATTCAAACAGGCGCACGTTGGATAATCTCACAAACCAGCATCGGTCTCCATCTTTGACGAAAACCTGATCTTCCAACGTAAGCTTTTTCTGGTTTACGTAGGCGCCTTCCTCATCCCGTTTGGATCCTCCTTCTATTTTGCCCAGCAGCTTATTGATCGCATCTTCCAATCGCTTTGGTTCGATTGGCTTCAGCAGGTAATCGAGCGCATTGACCTGAAATGCCTTCAGGGCATACTCATCATAAGCAGTAGTAAAGATCACATGAGGCACGTGATCCAATTCTTCCAAAAGATCAAAGCCGGTTTTTTCGGGCATTTGAATATCCAAAAATATGACATCAGGCTGCAACTGTTCGATCTTTTCCTTGGCATCATCCACGTTTACAGCTTCACCGACTACTTCTACAGTCTCCAGTTGATTCAATAGATTGATCAGTTCTTTTCGGGCTAGGCGCTCGTCATCGATTACAATTGCTCTCATAGTTATTGAGTTTGTTATTCTAAAGTAACTCTTTGTTTTGGTATTTTTATTTCAGTGATGACGAATTGGTTGCCGGAATTGAAAATCCGAAAACTCGCTTGATCGCCGTATAATAACTTCAGTCGCTGTCTTGTATTTTCTATACCATGTCCTGCGCCCTCTTTTTGGGACTTGAAGGAATTGGGATTGAGGTATCCGCTATTTTTTACCTGAATATACAGCTCTTCCTGTAAGCCTTCCCGGCATTTAATCTCAATCAATCCCCCTTTGACCAGATTGGAGATGCCGTGTTTGATTCCGTTCTCCACGATTGTCTGCAGCATCATCGGTGGAATCTTATAGCCGAATGCTTCCTCTTCAACCTGGTAAATCACCTCCAGACGCTCCTCAAAGCGAATAGACTCCAATGCCAGATAATCTTTGACTGTCGACAGTTCATCCGCAAAGTCAATTACCTGCTTTTTGTCCATCATCAGCGAAAATCGAAGCATGTTCGATATTCGGGTGATCGCTGACTTGGCTTTTTCAGGGTCTTCATCCACCAGGGCACGTACAGAATTCAGGGCATTGAAAATAAAGTGGGGGTTGAGCTGACTCTTTAGGTGATTGAGCCTAATTTCATTAATTTTTGCCTCGTACTTGAGACTATTATTATAATTATCAAGGAAGTGAAATAAAAAATAAAGCAAAAACCAAAATGCGTAGTACAAAAAGCTCACAAACAGATTGACCGCTATCACTAAAGAACGGAAATCCTCATTCGGGTTTAGCGTACCAAAGGCAAGATTGATGAGGATTTGTGCCAAAACATTGACTACAGACAAAGCCAATAATGCCAGAATCGTCTGGACCAAGAGTCTAAAAATGCCCATTTTGAACCAGCCGTAGGATTTGACTACGTGGCGCATAGCATGGGTAGAGATCAGATAGAAAGCTGCAAGAACTACAAAAGCCCACAGCTGCACAGCTGATATTCCCTGAGAAAGTGAGGCAAAAAAGATATTGACAAAGGCAAAGCCTCCCCAGCCCAAGAGCTGCAACATCCAATAAAGCCTGACTCTGTTCATCCTTGGGTTAAAGTTAGCCATGACTGAGGAATGGAGGTCTTTAATTTGATAGATGGACGAGACGCTTGATTTTGGTGTCAATTTCAGCGTTTTAGTTCTGCCTTTAAGAATCTTCCGGTATGACTTTTAGCATGAGCAGCTACTTCTTCCGGTGTTCCTTGAACTACGATCATTCCCCCTTTATTTCCTCCTTCAGGTCCAAGATCTATCACCCGGTCAGCCACCTTGATCACATCCAGGTTGTGCTCGATGATCAGGACGGTATTGCCTTTATTCACAAGCTTTTGCAACACCCCCATCAACAATTCGATATCCTGAAAATGCAATCCTGTCGTAGGCTCATCCAAGATATAAAATGTCCTTCCGGTGTCCTTCTTAGAAAGCTCGGTGGCTAACTTTACCCGCTGCGCTTCCCCGCCCGATAGTGTAGTGGCATGTTGTCCCAGCGTAATATAGCCCAAGCCTACCTCGCTGAGCGTCTTTATTTTTCGGAGGATTTTCGGTTGAAACTCGAAGAAATCAACCGCCTGCTCGACGGTCATATCCAAAACATCTGCTATGGACTTTCCCTTAAACCGAACTTCGAGTGTCTCTCTGTTATAACGCTTACCCTTGCAGGTTTCGCAAGGGATATGCACATCTGGCAGAAAGTCCATTTCGATCAGTTTCATTCCCGCTCCCTCGCAGTCTTCACACCTGCCACCCTTGACATTGAATGAAAAACGACCAGGTTTGTATCCTCTGATTTTGGATTCAGGCAACTCCGTAAAAAGCGTCCTAATTTCTGAGAAAACTCCGGTATAAGTAGCCGGATTTGATCGTGGTGTTCGGCCGATCGGAGACTGATCGACTTCGATGACCTTGTCTAATTCTTTGAGTCCTTCGATGCTTTTATACGGCATTGGATCTTTCTTGGAATTATAAAATTCCCGATTTAAGATCGGATACAGCGTATCATGAATCAGCGTACTTTTGCCGCTTCCGGATACCCCTGTGATCAGAATTAAAGTACCCAAAGGAAGTTCCAAAGTCACATTTTTCAGGTTGTTTCCACTAGCTCCCTTGAGTATAAGACTCGTTCCTTTTCCTTTTCTTCGTTCCTTCGGAATCGACAAACCCCGCATACCGCTGAGATACTTGGCAGTGACTGATCCGTTGTTAAAAATCTCCGTAGGATGACCGGCGGCTACCACATATCCACCGTGTCGACCCGCACCGGGCCCCATGTCCAGCACAAAATCAGAAGCCAGCATCATATCCTTGTCATGCTCCACCACCAAGACCGAATTCCCCAAGTCCCGAAGACTCTGAAGTGCTTTGATCAACTTTTCATTGTCCCGCTGATGGAGTCCAATGCTCGGCTCATCCAAAATATATAAGACACCTACCAGTTGAGTTCCGATCTGTGTAGCCAACCGAATTCGTTGAGCTTCGCCGCCGGAGAGCGTCCTTAGCGGACGGTTTAGGGAAAGGTAATTCAATCCGATGTCCACCAAAAAACCGATTCGCTTTCGGATCTCCTTTAGCACTTCTACCCCGATAAGGTTCTGCTTTTCGGTGATTCGGTTTTCCAATCCTTCAAACCATTCGGCAAGACCCTGAATATCCATCATTGCCAGTTCGCCGATGTGTTTTCCGTCAATCTTGAAATGCAGAGCTTCTTTTTTCAGTCGGTAGCCCTCGCAGTCCGGACAGGTTTTGGTCACAGTAAATTCCGACACCCAATCCTGGATTTTGTCTGAGCTGCCTTCCTGATATTTCTGAAGAAAATTGACAATGCCTTCAAATGTGGTATTCCACTTCGTACCGGGATATTTGACCGAATCAACAGCTACTTCGACCTTGTCCCCAAAAAGCAAAACCTCCACCACGTGGCCTGGCAGATCCTTGATCGGCGTACTCATGCTACATTTGTAGTGCTTGAGTATCGCTTCTATTTTCTTAAAGATCCAAATATCACGGTATTCTCCAAGCGGCACTATTCCTCCGCGGGTGATACTCAGACTTGGATCCGGAATGATGCTTTCCCTTGTGATTTCTTCGATAATCCCCAATCCATTACAAGTCGGGCAGGCCCCATAAGGTGAGTTGAAAGAAAAGGCATTGGGTGCCGGTTCATCGTAGGAAAGGCCTGTTTCCGGGTCCATCAGGTACTTGGAGAAATGGTGGACGTCGCCGTTTTCCTCCCGGATCATGATGACCCCTTTTCCATGCTGAAGTCCGGATTTGAGCGATTGGGTAATTCGAAAGCGATCGGATTCATCAGCTATGATCCGATCGATGACAATCTCAATGTCGTGGATTTTGTAGCGGTCCACTTGCATTTTGGGCACGATATCCATCACTACGCCATCAACCCGGACTTTGGAAAAGCCCATTTTTCGAATCTGCTCAAAAAGCTCCCGGTAGTGACCTTTTCTTCCTTTGACTACAGGAGCAAGGATATACAGCTTTTTCCCCGAAAAATTCGAGAACAATTGTTCAATGATCTGATCTTCCGTCTGACGGATCATCCGCTTTCCGGTCAGGTAAGAGTAAGCTTCTCCTGCCCGGGCATAAAGCAGACGCATGAAATCATAGATTTCGGTCACCGTACCTACCGTCGATCGGGGGTTTTTGGAGGTGGTCTTTTGCTCTATGGCAATGACAGGGGAAAGTCCGTTGATTTTGTCCACGTCGGGACGCTCCATTCCACCCAAAAACGAACGCGCGTACGCCGAAAAACTCTCCATGTAGCGGCGTTGCCCCTCGGCGTAAATGGTGTCAAAAGCCAAAGAACTTTTTCCACTTCCACTCAGACCGGTGACGACTACCAGCTTGTTTCGTGGGATTTTTACATCTATGTTTTTAAGATTATGCTCTCGGGCTCCAAAAATTTCAATATATTCTTCCTGTGAAGCAGGGGATTGACTCATGAAAGTGCGGAATTATTAATCGGCGAAGGTACAATTTTTTAAGGGGAAGCGCGAAGCAAAACCCCAACCTTGTAACCTGAAACCAGGCAACTTGGTTCTCGGGAATTTTCTAAGCAAATGGCTGAGAAATCGAGGGACTGGGCTGAGAAAACCAAACCGGCCCTGATTCAGTCATGTACACACAGTCTTCGTGTCTGATACCGAATTCTCCAACAATAGAAATATTTGGCTCGATGCTGAAACACATGCCCGGTTCGAGGATTTGCGTATTACCCCGGACAGCGTTGCCCCATTCGTGGCCATCCATCCCGATACCGTGTCCTGTACGATGGGGCAAACCCGGCAATTTGTAATCGGGTCCAAATCCTGCGTCTGTAATCACTTTTCGTGCAGCAGCGTCCACGTCTCCAAGCGTCGCCCCGATTTTGGCTGCCCGATAACCAGCCGCTTGAGCCTCTTTTTCCAGATTCCAGATTTCCAATTGCCTGGCTGTTGGTTCAGCTCCGAATACAATCGTACGACTGATATCTGAATTATATCCTTCAACGGTACATCCACAATCGACCAAAACGACATCCCCATTCTTCAACACCTGAGGTCTCGAAGTGCCATGTGGAAAAGCTGAGGCCTCCGCAAAATTAGCCAAGGCAAAGGCATGTCGACCGCCCATCTTTTGGTGTGCTTGGGACACTGCGGATGAAAATGCGGAAGGGCTAATTCCCTCTTTCAGCGCGGAAAAACCCAAAGTCATTGCCTCGATGGTCAATTCCGTGGCACGCTGCATCAATGCAATCTCTGCCGAAGACTTGATGATCCGACAGGGAATGACGATCGGATCTGCACTGACCAACTCAAAATTGGTAGCCACTTGCCGCAATCCGTCGGCGATAAAAAAACGCACCCGCTCTTCAATACCAATCTTGCCGGAGGTCGCTCCGGAATCCAGGATTACTTGTTTGATTTGTTCGTAAGGACTTTCATCTTCTTCCCAAGGATAAACATCACTGCCAATAATAATTCGCTCCTCCAATCTGTCCTGCTCAAACTTAGGACAAACGTAACTCACCTCGCCTTTGGCAGGGATAACGGCTACCATGGGTCGTTCGCTTTGTCCCCAAGTCATCCCCGTGAAATAATTCATGGAAGTGCCAGAATCCAGTACAATTGCCCGAAAGCCTTTTTCCTCCATGAGGCGCTGTGCTTTTGAGATCCTGGATTTCCTTTCGGCTATGGAAATAGGGACAATATCGGCGACACAAGAAGTCAATTGGTCTAATTGAAAATCGAACATTGTGGATTTAGATCCTGCAAAGGCTGAACTGCCTGCAAAAAGGGAGGTGCCTACTCCTAAGGCAGAAGCCTGAATAAAATTCCTTCGTTTCATTTTGGTCGGTTTTGGTGATTTTGACTAATCCTTATTCTGGTAAGATTATTTCGTAGGTTTTCCCTCTTCTTACATTGAGATTGCGATCTCTCAACCATGGATTATACAGCTTCAGATCCTTGTAGGAACTACCCTGATCTTTCGCCCATTTTGCAAGATCCTTGATATCCTCCTCTACTCGAATCGTTCTGAATGTCGGGTTTTTATAGTAATCACTTTCCCTAAAGTGATATCCAAAAGCTCCCGGATTCTCAAAAATCACCTTGAAAGCAAGTATGCGAAAAAGATAGCGACTCGTCTCATCGTTCAGGTATAGTTCGTAATAATTGTCATGCAGCTGCTCTTCCTGTCTTCGGCTAAATCCAGCCTGCCCCATGTTGTAGCTCGCGGCCACCGCGGTCCAGTCCCCAAACCTCGCATGTGCTTTTTTGATGTATTTGCTGGCTGCCAAAGTTGACTTCTCAAAATGGTAGCGCTCATCCACGTTATTAGTGATTTCCAAGCCATATTCTTTGCCCGTACTTTCCATAATCTGCCAAAATCCCCTCGCTCCGGCTGGGGAACCCACATTCATCAGTGCACTTTCGGCAATAGCCACATATTTGAAATCATCCGGAATTCCGTTTTCTTTCAGCATCCGCTCGATTTCCGGAAGGTATTTCGCAGAGCGTTTGAGCAAAAGGATCATATTGGACTCCCAATAGGCATTGACATAGATCTCACGCTCCAGTCGCTCGAAGATGTCACCTTTTTCCAGTGGAACTTTCTCTCCCGCAAAGTCCAGCTCTTTTGGAATGTCAAAGAGCCGAATGGAATCCCGTGTAACTGTAAATACCTGTACCGGATAAGATCTTTCGTCCATCTGAATCTCAGCGTTGCCTTGGATAGTTGGAGTTTTCAGAATCGCCCATGCTCCCAAACCTATGGCAATGAAAAGAAGAAAATAAATGAAAAAGAGGTGATTTCTGGTCATAGACTCAAGTTAAAACCAGATCAGATGGATTCCTAGGGTGTTTTGTAAACGGTCAGAAAAATCGCTCAAAGATCGATCGGGCAATTCATCCGAAGAAGAAAATTGTTTTCTAGAAAGAACAATTTTTGTTTTTGTTTTTAAAAAAACAGAATTAAGAATTGTTTTCCGTAAACAACTCTATCCACCACAAGCTTTCAAAAATTTCAATCTTTAAGACTAATTTTCGCTTTGGTTTTTTGTATTGAATTCACTTCATCATCTCCAATATCTCATCCAAGTATTCTCTCGAATTAGACAATCTTGGCACTTTGTGTTGACCGCCTAGCTTGCCTTTTTTGCTGAGCCAGGCTTCAAAAAGGCCTTCGGGAGCCTGATGAAGGATCGGAAGTTTCAGCGCCAAATCTTTGTAGCGCTTGGCATCATAATCTGAATTGACTTCTCTGAGTTTTTGATCCAAAAGCAAAATAAACTCTTTCAAATCCGCCGGTGGCGTGCTGAACTCCACGATCCATTCATGCGCACCATTGGACCCATTCCCCTCAAAATAAACCGGTGCTGCTGTAAAATTGACGATGGTGGAATGGGTTTTCTCAGCTGCAAATTGGATTGCCGCTTCCGCATTTTCTACGATCACCTCTTCTCCAAAGGCATTGATAAAATGCTTGGTTCGCCCTGAAATCCGGAATCTAAAAGGAAAAGTCGAAGTGAACTTCACCGTATCACCTATTTTATATCGCCAAAGCCCTCCATTTGTCGTGATGACCATGGCATAGTTTTTTCCGATTTCCACATCTTTTAAGGAGACAACCTGCGCATCTTCTTTTTCCCACTCTTCCATGGGGATGAATTCATAGAAAATCCCGTAGTCAAGCAATAGCAAAAGCTCATCGGAATCCAGTTGGTCCTGAATACCAAAAAAACCCTCTGAGGCATTGTAGGTCTCCATGTAGTGCATCTTGTCCGAAGGAATCAATTCTTTGAAAAGGCTTCGATAGGGGCCAAATGCCACCGCACCATGAAAAAATACCTCCAGATTTGGCCAGACTTCCAGGATATTTTTTGCCTTTTTCAATTCAAGAATTCGGCGAAGTAAAACGATCGTCCAGGTCGGCACTCCTGCAATACAGGTTACGTTTTCATTCATCGTCTCCCGAGCCATTTTTTCGATTTTGGCCTCCCACTCGCCCATTAGCGCGGTCTCAAGCGAGGGAGTCCGGGCAAACTGTGCCCACAACGGTAGATTCTGCATAATCACCGCAGAGACATCTCCCGCTTTGGCTGTACCTTGAGGATTCAATGGATTTTTCTCCAATGTACCCCCTATAGTCAGACTTTTTCCGGTGAAAAGCTTGGATTCCGGAAATGCCGTGACATACAGCGATAACATGTCCTTTCCTCCTTTGTAGTGGCATTCTTCCAGGCTTTCTTCCGAAACCGGAATGTATTTACTTCGGCTGCCCGTAGTCCCGGATGATTTCGAAAACCACTCGATATCCGTATTCCAAATGACATTCTGATTGCCTTGCATCGTTTTTTCGATGAACGGCTTAAAGGATTCATAGTCAAAGACCGGGACCTGCCGGGCAAAATCCGCATAGGTTTTTATCTGCTCAAACCCATATTTTTTCCCAAATTCCGTGCGCTTTCCTGCTTCGATCAACTCTCTAAAAGTAGCTTCCTGAACTTGAATTGGATTTTGCTTAAAATTTTCGATCTGACCTATTCGGTTTTTAAAAATCCAGGTCATGAAGCTGTTGATCACTTCCATTTATTTAAAAATTTTGCGTTTCAGCTCAAAGTTACTTCCCAAATAAACTTTTCGGACCTGCTCATCAGCTGCCAATTCCTCGGCAGTTCCAGCCTTGAGTAGCTGTCCTTCAAACATCAAATAAGCCCGGTCCGTGATAGACAATGTCTCATTGACATTGTGATCGGTGATCAATATGCCAATATTTTTGGTTTTGAGCTTTGCTACGATGGTCTGGATTTCTTCTACAGCAATCGGGTCTACGCCGGCAAATGGCTCATCAAGCAAGACAAACTTGGGATCTACTGCCAAAGCACGGGCTATCTCAGTCCGTCTCCGCTCGCCACCCGAAAGCACCATCCCGAGATTTTTTCGGACATGGGTTAAGCTGAATTCTTCCAAAAGGGTTTCCATCTTTTCCTTCTGCTCGGGTTTCGGCATTTTGGTCATTTCCAAAACTGCCAGGATGTTTTCCTCCACTGACAACTTGCGAAAAACCGATGCCTCCTGTGCCAAATAGCCAATTCCCAGCTTGGCACGCTTGTACATGGGCAGGCTCGTGATTTCAAGGTTTTCAAGAAAAATCTTCCCTTCATTTGGCTGAATCAAGCCGACGATCATATAAAAAGAAGTGGTCTTTCCTGCTCCGTTTGGTCCCAAAAGGCCTACGATTTCCCCTTGCTCTACCTGTACGGAAATATCATTGACCACTCGGCGGCCTTTATAAATTTTGACGAGGTGTTCGGCTCGTAGCATCATATCAGTCAAATTTGATATCTTTCACATAGAGTTGCAAGCTACTCTTATCCCGGAAAAAATTCTCGCGCATTTCCACGACAATGTCAAAGCGCATTTTTCCTCGCAGCATGTTCACAGTAGTCAAATCCGGATCTTTTGCCCGATCTGCCATGCCAAAACCCAAACAGACTGGGGTAGTAACTTGTCCGTCCTGCACGATTTTGAACCGTAAATGCCTGTCTTTAAGTACGGTGACTTCTTCCGCATAGACGTTGGAAATCCTGAAAACGGGCTCGGTATTGCCTGGTCCGAAAGGTGCCATTTGCTTCAGAATGTTGTAAAACTTGTAATTGATCTGGTCCAAAAGCAAACTGTCATCTACTTCTATGACGGGTTTGAGGTGGATTTCCTCAATTCTACTTCTAACCACCATTTCAAATTTTTCCTGAAAGGCAGGTACATTTTCGACCGAAAGGGTCAAGCCCGCAGCATATTTATGGCCTCCAAACTGATCCAAAAGATCAGCGCATTCCGCTATTGCTTCATAAATATCAAAGTCGACCACTGAGCGCGCACTGCCGGTGGCCTTATTGTTTGACTCGGTCAGGATAATCGTCGGCCGGTAATATTTCTCTATGCATCGGCTGGCCACTATTCCGATGACACCTTTATGCCAATCCTGCTTGAACAGCACCGTGGAATTCCATTGCGCTCCCTCTTCACGTATCGCCAGCATCTCAAAAGCCTCTTTGGTGATATTCTCATCGAAATTCCTCCGGGTAGAATTCACCTCATCCACCAATTTTGCCCGCTCGATGGCTTCATCCAGATTTTGCGCAATGAGAAGCTCAACTGATGCCTTGGCATGCTCCAATCTTCCGGAAGCATTGATTCGGGGACCAATTTTGAATACAATGTCCGAGATCTGAATTTCCTTTTCAATCTTGGCTTGGAGGATTAGGGCTTTCAGACCGGGTCTTGGGACATTATTGATCCGGTCGAGTCCGTAATAAGCCAAAATCCTGTTTTCACCCGAAATGGGAACGATATCCGCTGCAATACTGACGACCAGTAAATCAAGGTAATTGTACAAACTGGACTCTTCCATTCCCGCGAATTTTGCATAAGCCTGAATCAGCTTGAAGCCGACTCCACAGCCGCTTAGTTCTTTGTAGGGATAGTTACAGTCTTTCCTTTTTGAATCCAAAACGGCCACTGCTGGGGGGAGCTCATCACCCGGTGTGTGGTGATCGCAAATGATAAAATCCACTCCCAGTTCAGACGCCAACTTTACTTTATCCATCGCCTTGATTCCACAATCAAGTGCTATAATAAGGGAAAATCCATTTTCAGAAGCAACTCTTACCCCGCGCTCAGAGATCCCATAGCCTTCTTTGTATCGGTCGGGAATGTAAAAATCCACATTGGCATAGAACGTTTTCAGAAAGCTGTACATCAGCGCAACCGCCGTGGTACCGTCGACATCATAATCCCCATAAACGAGGATTTTTTCCTGATTTACTACAGCTTTGCTAATGCGGTGAACTGCTGCCTCCATATCCTGCATCAGAAAGGGGTCATGCAGCTGACTGAGGCTTGGTCGAAAGTAATCTTTTGCCTGATCAAAACTCTCCACACCCCGATTGATCAGCATATTGGCCAGGGTAGGATTTACATTGATTTCCTTACCGAGTCTTTCGATGGCTGCTTGTGAGGCTTTGGGTTTTTGTTTCCATACGTACTCCATCTGGCTAAATTACAAAAGTAAATGAGATGAAATGCCCATGAGAAAAGGTTCTCACACAGGGGGATGATTATTTTGGGCATTCCATGTGACCAAAAAAAATCAAATTATATTCACATGAAATCGAGCATGACTAAAAAGTCACACAGGGGGATGATTATTTTGGGCATTCTCCCGATGAAAGATCGGGACAGGCTATATGGTCGTTGAAAAAAAATTATAATCATTTGAAAATCCCCTTGACACGAGTTGAGCGATCCCCCGATAGCGGCCTTTAGGGTTAAAAGTTCCTTTATGAGAGGTACTACCGCTGTCTTTGCTTTTGGTATTGCCACCAGAAGTACCCCGGGAAAACCAAGGATTTTAACTTCCAATCGTTTTTCTCTTTGAAACTCAAGCTAGCATCCTGATGGACTGCACGATACATCTTACCCGCCAATAAGCAATGGCCTGTCAGCAATAAAAAAACGATCGCATAAGTAATCAGTTCAGTCATTTTAGAAAGTGAATGGCAAAATTATAAAATCGCAGATTTCATTCCCCTGCTCAGTTTCAAGAGGAAAACTTTAGCACTTTTTAACTTATGGGACATCAATTTTTTGCAAAATCAAAGCGGCCCAATTGTCTTTTGCAGATTTCTTTCTCAGGACTAATCCAAGGGGTGTAGTCGCGTTGAGCAGATCTTCAATATCCTCGGTATAAAATCCACTCAACAACAGAAAGCCCTCAGGAGCCAAAAGCCCAGCATAAATTTCAAGCTCATCCAGAAGGACATTTTTATTGATATTGGCGAGGATAATTTCAAATGGCCCAAGGGGATTGACCTGTCGGATCGTCCCTAAGCCCATTCGGGTAGTCAATCCATTCAGATCAAAATTCTCATTCCCGTTGTCCACACACCAGTCATCGATGTCAAAGGCTTCCACTTGACTCGCTCCAAGCAGCTGAGCCATGATTGCAAGTATTCCGGTACCCGAGCCCACATCCAGGACTCTTTTTCCGGTATGATCCAGTTCTCCCTGATGTCGGAGCATCTGATAAGTCGTCGCATGATGTCCCGTCCCAAAAGACATCTTGGGGTTGATGACGATCTCATGCCTGAAACCCGGCTTGGACTCATGAAATGAAGCCCTGACGTAGACCAAGTTTTCTACTTCAATGGGATCGTAGTTTTTCTCCCATTCTTCGTTCCAGTTGACCTTAGGCATGACCCCTTCAGTCAGGGTGATTTGCCCGGCTTGCTGATACTTGGAAATTATTTCAGTGAATTTCTTCCGATCAAACTCTGATTGAAGAATATAAGCATCGATTCCATCTTCATTTTCCAGAAAAGAATCAAAGCCTATCTCCGCCAGTTCAGCAATCAGGATTTCCTGAAATTCTTCCAGGCATTTGATTTTAAACTCCAGGTAATCCATTGAAAGTTGGGCTATGCATTGTGGGTAAAAGGGAGGTCTGTGCATTCACAGACCTTTGTTGTGATTTTACGAGGCTGTCTCAAAAAGCTGCCTATCACCTTGAGCACCTTCCCAAGGAGAGTCGAGAAGTCGAAATTCGGCTGTATGCCCTATACATGACTTTCAACTTCTATCACCCTGATCGAAGTCAGAGGGTCAGGCTGACACAAACAGACCTTTCAGATTAGACAGCATTGTGGTATGCAAAATTTAAAACGATTTGATGATGTCCAAAAAGTCTCTCGACTTTAGCGAAGCACCGCCTATAAGCCCCCCATCCACATCTGGCTTGGAGAAAAGCTCTTTTGCATTTCCGGGATTTGCGCTGCCTCCATAAAGAATCGAAATACTGTCAGCCAGGTCTTTGCCGTATTTGGTAGCGATGTGTCTTCTCAACGCACCATGCATTTCCTGAGCTTGCTCGGCGGTGGCAGTTTTTCCTGTTCCAATAGCCCAGATTGGCTCGTAGGCGATGACCACTTTTGCCATATCCTCCGGGCTTAGGTCAAAAAGACTCGCGGTCAACTGGAATTTTACGTTGGATTCGTGAGTTTCAGCCAATCGGATTTCGAGCGACTCACCACAGCAAAAAATCGGGGTAAGGCCATAAGCCAAGGCTTGCTTTACTTTTGCGGCAATCAATTCATTTCCTTCTTTGAAGTATTCTCTACGCTCAGAGTGGCCAAGAATCACATATTGTACACCAAAGGAAGCCAGGATTTTTGCCGATACTTCACCAGTAAAGGCTCCGCCTTCTTTATCGGAACAGTTTTGAGATCCCAAAGCAATTCCGGGAGTATCCCCGATTAGTTTTTTGACTGGGAAAATATGTGGAAATGGAGGATTGAGGACAGCAATCACGTCTTTGACTGCTTCATCCTTGTACATATTTACGATTTCGGAGGTGAGTTTTTGCCCTTCATCAAAGGTCATGTTCATCTTCCAGTTGCCGGCAACGATTTTCTTTCGCATGGTAGGTTTAAAATTTAGTGTGGTTTGAAAAAAGAATATGGGGAGGTACTTTGGGCTAAAATTACCAAAAATGTCCGGTTGGGGAAAAAATAACCCGGATCATGCTCCAAAAAAGTATTGGTCCCTCGAAGAAGCTAAAGGAAAACTAGAGACTTACTGCGCCTATCAGGAACGGAGTCAATGGGAAGTGCGTCGTAAACTATACCAGAAAGGCATAAAAGGCGATGCGGCCGAGGAACTGATCTCGGAGATGATTTCCTCAGATTTTTTGAATGAGGAGCGCTTCGCCAGAGCTTTTGCCCGGGGCAAATTCCGGATCAAGCATTGGGGAAAAATACGAATCACCAGAGAACTGAAAATGCGTGAAATCAGCCCCAGGTGTCTCCAATATGGGCTTTCAGAGATTGATCCTGATGAATATTACGATACCCTTTTGACACAAGCGGAGAAAAAGTGGGAGAAAACCCTTGAAAAAGATCCCTTCAAAAAGCGCTATAAAGTCATCCAATACTTGATAAGTCGGGGCTTTGAGCAGGATTTGGTGCAGGAGGCGGTTGCCGGTTTGCAGTAGAAATTTTTGGTCGGTTGACTTGTTGACCATTTTCTGCAAGTCGAAGGAACGCCGCCTATCCGGTGATAGATGAGCCGAATAGGCGTATCTTGTTTTTCACCTCGTAGTGCATGAACCTAAACTCCGAATAGGTTTAAAAAAACCGGTACAACTTAAAAACAAGGTACAGCTTCAGAAAACCGAGCCGCGTAAAAAAGCAGACTACACCAAGTGGCTTTGGCCTGAAAAAATTCGTCGACGAAAGCTTCTCCGGAAACCTCATGAACTACGGTGGAAATACCCCAGTCATCCGTTATGCGGAAGTTTTGCTCAGCTATCTGGAAGCCAAGCTGGAGGCAGGAAAGCCCATATCTCAATCCGACTTGGACGCTACGATCAATAGGGTCAGAGGAAGAGCTTCCGTAGCTATGCCGCCAATTACCACAACTTCGCCAGCAAAGCTTAGACAGATCTTGAGAAAAGAACGCAGCGTAGAAATGGCCTGCGAAGGTCTTCGATACAGGGATCTGCTCCGTTGGAACCTCGCCAAGGACGTCCTCAATGCAGATTTCTATGGGGCTTCGTTTCCGGGAGCAGTCAAAAAGCGATTGAAAAATAGGCAACCTGATCCCCACAGCCGATGGTAGGTGACTTCCAGAAAATTCCGTGAAGGAGTGGACAATCTTTGGCCGGTACCTCAAAGCGAAGTGACTATCAATCCAAGACTTAAATCAGTGAAATGTCTTGGACGAATTTCAACTTCTTCAGGGCAAAATCTTATATTGAAAGGCTTTATGGAAGCATTATTTATATCATCCTATTAAAAACAAATCATGAAACGACGATCGGCCGTGAAGGCCATGGCATTGACCTCATTTTCTACGCCCTTTATGCTAAGTCAGGGCTTCACAGGCATTCGGCAGCTATTTTCCACACCCACTCCGGTGTTTCAAAGCAATTGGGAAAACTGGCCGGATATTCACTGGATCGGTCCGGAGTATTGGGGAAACAGGCTGCAGGACTGGGAGATTCAGGACGGTAAGGCAGCCTGCGTCATCTCTGCCCCAAACCGCACCCTCCATATACTCACCCACCAACTGCGGGATGGAAAGGAGGATTTCGAACAATCCGTCCTCGTCTACTGGAGAAACGAGAGCTTGAAGGGAAATCCCAACGCCTATGTGGGATTTAGATCAGGAGCCAAGGGAAAATTTATAGATTATCGCTCCGCCGCTGTCTTTGGACAGGGTATTGATCTCGGGATCAATGGTTTAGGCCAGCTGGTAATCGGTGATAAAAGCACCGAAGCCAAAGTCGATCTGAATCGTCCGGTTTATCTGAGCATGCAGGCAAAGTGGACAGGGAATTCCTACACCCTTGCGCTATCAGCATCAAATGATACCGGATTCAGTTCCCCGGTTCAACTCCAAACTGAGGGGATCAAGATGGAAGACCTTAGTGGTAACTTGGCACTCGTAGCCCACACAAGTAAGGATGATCAAAGCGATGAGGCTTTGGTAACTTTTTCAGACTGGAAGTTTCAGGGAGAAAAAATCGTCACAGACCCACGGCAGATTTTTGGACCCATCGTCTTCGCACAATACACCGTGAACCGAAATACTCTCAAACTCACTGCTCAACTCGCTCCAGTGGAGAAAGTACAGGGACTTGAAGTCCTCCTCCAACTCCATCAAGCGGGTAAATGGGAAACAGTTGCCAACGCTACACTAGACCCGGAAGGGCGTTATGTTCATTTTCGTATCGAAAATTGGGACAAAAAAGAGCAGGTACCTTATCGCGTATTTCTGGATTTTCCCCTCAAAACCGGAAATTCGGAATTCTTTTATCAAGGTGAAATTGCAAGGCAACCAAGCCCATCAGAAAAACTCAAAGTGGCAGTATTCAGCTGCAATGCTGACTATGGCTTTCCCGATCAGGAAGTAAGCGAACACGTGGCCATTCACCGGCCGGACTTAGCTCTTTTTCTTGGAGATCAGTTCTATGAGAGCACCGGTGGTTTTGGAATACAAACCAGCCCGTTGGAAAAATCCTATCTGGATTACCTTCACAAATGGTATATGTTCGGCTGGTCTTATCGAGAGATTTTTCGAAATATCCCCGCTGCAATCATCCCTGACGATCATGACTTATACCATGGAAATGTCTGGGGTGAAGGCGGGAAAAATGCTCCTACGGATAAAGGTTGGAATTATGACGCCCAAGATCAGGGGGGTTATAAAATGTCCCCCAAATGGGTCAATATGGTCCAGCGTACGCAAACCAGCCATCTCCCGGACCCCTTTGATCCGACTCCCGTAAAACAGGATATCGGAGTCTATTATACCGAATGGGTCTATGGTGGGGTGAGTTTCGCCATCATAGAAGACCGAAAGTTCAAATCCGCCCCGAAAAACGTCCTTCCCCAAGAGGCAAAAGTCACCAATGGATTTATCCAAAATCCAGACTTTGACATCAAAAAGTATTACGATTTAGAGGCAAATCTTCTGGGTCAACGCCAAATGGACTTCCTGGAAAAATGGACTCAAAACTGGGATGCTGATATCCGGATGAAAGCCGTGCTTTCGCAAACTAATTTCTGCACGGTGGCCACACTTCCAGAAGGAAGCATTATAGATAGTATTGTCCCAAGGCTGCCAATCCCAAAACTTGGAGAATACGTTCCAGGTGACGCACCCACCACTGATATGGACTCCAACGGTTGGCCCCAAAAAGGCCGGGATGAGGCGCTTCGCCTGATCCGAAAATCCTTCGCTCTGCACATCGCAGGAGATCAGCATTTACCCAGCACGGTCCAGTATGGAGTGGATGAATTTGGCGATTCGGGCTATGCATTTTCCGGTCCCGCCCTGAATAATTTCTTTCCCCGCCGCTGGTGGCCCAAATTACCCGAAGGTCATCAGCCTATCCCGGGAAAAGCTCCAAACACAGGAAATTTCCACGATGGCTTTGGCAACAAGATGACCATTCATGCCGTGGCAAACCCACATCAGACCGGCATATTTCCGGCTATCGTTCACGACCGAAGTACCGGCTATGGGATTATTACTTTTGACAAAGTGAAAAAGTCCATGGAAATCGAATGCTGGCCGAGATACGTCAATCCAAAAGAAAATCCAGGGGGTCAATTTGACGGCTGGCCGATTCAGATAACCGAAGCGGATAACTATGGTAGAAAAGCCTTAGCCTACCTGGATACCTTAAAATTTCAGGGGGTAGACAACCCATTGGTTTCCATCTTCGATGAAGCTACAGGAATACTGGAATACAATCTGAGAGTAAATAGCAGCTCTTTTCGCCCAAAGGTATTCTCAAATTCTACACACCGCATCGAGGTCAAAAACCTCGATTCCGGAGAAACCAAAACATTCCAGGGGATGAAACCAAGTTCTGACACCGATAGGGAAATCCTCGTAACTTTTGCCTAAATGCAATTCAAACATCGTCATTATCTAGCTGGATGACCTCGGCTAGGGAGATCTGAGTCCCTATGGAGCGACTCAATTATCCACGCCGAACATCGATCAAACGCCGATGGAGGTATCCGTTTTACGAACGGCTATGCCCCGTCGGCGACTTGTATTCCCAGCTGATAACCATCACTACAGGTGTTTATCCCTGGAGAAATCAAAACGCCAAGTTCCTTCCCGGCAGTGCTCTCCGGCTGATCGATACCGCCCAATTCACCTTGTCCAAGAGGCCCAAGGCTACAACGCTGGAATCGTCGGCAAATGGCATCTGGGATTGGGCTCAGGTGATACCGGTTGGAATAGAAGCGACAGTCCCAGACCTAATCAGATTGGCTTTGACTACAGTTACATCCTGGCTACTTTCCTTTATTATGCCCTTAAGCAGCCACATGTACCGCGCACACCTAATCCGGGATTTGTGGGAAAATCAGGACTTGGACCTAGGGGTGACGTGATTCCGGAGGCCGATTAGCCGATTGGCGAATTCATCAAAAGACTGGAAGAAGAAAGCATTTTAGAAAATACCCTGAGCATCTTCCGAAGTACCAGCGGGCCCGTTCTGAACGACATATAGGGCGAAGATGCGCTTTTGGACAAACTAAAAAATGGCGAGAAAGCCTGGTTTTAGAGCCAAGTGGCCGCACTGCTTTGCGTAAGGAAGACTGGGTGATGATCCCTCCATATCGAGGGAATAGGGTTCTTCAAACCGTCAAAATTGAAACGGGGAATTTGGCACAAAACCAGGTCAAGCTGACCCTTCGACTCAGCTACCGATGACAGATTGATTTTAAGAAACAAAAATTGTGTCAGTCCGAGCACCTTACCGACGAGAGTCGGGAAGTACGAGGACCTTTCGACTCCGCTCAAGGTGACAATACCCCTGCTTTTACATTAAACCACAGTCATTTCCATTTTGTATGTTTGCGGAATATTTAAGACTTAGGGGGACTTTCACACGACTCACTCTTCACTACTTACCTTTTCCAAAATCACCACCACTTTTCCAGATTGAAAACCGATCACAGATCACTGACTACTAACTCCGTCATAATCTTCGCAGACAGTAGCGATAGCGGAATACCTCCTCCCGGATGGACAGATCCTCCGCAGAAGTACAGGTTTTTGATATCGGAAGAGAAGTTGGCATGGCGAAGAAATGCCGCAAATTTGTTGTTGGAACTATTCCCGTACAATGCACCCTGAGCGGAGGATGTTTTCGATTCAATGGTCCTCGGGTCCAGGATTTCTTCCACTTCGATCAGTGGGTCGAGATCGGTTTTTAGTATTCGGTTGATTTTTGCGAGGATATTTTTTCTGGCCTCAGCGATCATTTTGTCCCAATCCTGGCCCTGATTATTTGGGACATTGATCATGGTAAACCAATTCATGCATCCAGCCGGGGCATCGTCTTCTTTGTAGACGGAAGTAATATTGATGTACACTGTGGGATCAGAATAGATGGAGCCTTTATTGAAAATATGATCAAACTCGGCTTTGTAATCCCCAGAAAAAAGAATGTTGTGTAGATCCAGTGCTGGGAAATGCTGCTTTACACCCCAGTAGAAGATCAAGGCTGAACTTGATTTTGGCTGTTCGAGTAGTAACTTGGGTTGCTTTTGCTTGCGCAAAATGGTCTTGTACGCATTGACCATGTCCATGTTATTCACCACGATGTCGGCTCGCAATTCCCCTTCTTTGGTAAGGACACCGACTGCTTTTCCATTTTCTACCAAGATTTCTTCCACCGGCGAGATGAAGTGATAGGTTACCCCCAGCGATTTGGCCAATTTGTAAAGACTCATGGTGATATCGTGCATGCCTTTTTTTGGAAAAAATGCACCGATATTGAATTCCAAATGCGGAATGATATTCAGCGTAGCGGGAGTTTGGTAGGGGTTTGATCCATTGTATGTCGCATACCGATTGAAGAGCTGAATCAATTTTGGGTGTTGAAACTGTTGTTCATTTGCCTTATTCATCGTTGAAAAAATCCCAAGCTTGCCCATTTTGAGGTAGGACTTGAGCGCCTGTGGATTGGTCCACGTCCCAAACTTATGCAAGGAACGGTGCATAAAGAGTGGGGCCAGATGATCGTAGATAAATGCCGATCGTTTCAAGGCTTCCCGAATGTGGGATGCGGGTTCACCTAATTTGGTCTCTACCTCTTCTGCAAAGCGATTGACATCGGACCAAGCCTTCAATTGCTTGCCATCTTCCCAGAAGTAATGACACGCTACATCCAGCTTTAGATATTTAAAATGTTCATCGGGATTTTGGCCAGCTAGTTTAAAAAGTTCCTCCACTTGATCAGGTAGCGTAAAAAGAGAAGGCCCGGCATCAAAACGGTAGCCCTGAATCACCAACTCGGAAAGCTTCCCACCCGGATAAGCGTTTGCTTCGAAAACCTCCACCTGATAGCCTTTGACTGCTAAACGGATGGAGGCTGCAATGCCTGCGATACCGGAACCGATGATTAATGCTTTTTCCTTCATTTGATTAAAATCATCTGAATAAACTGGCGATTTGTTGGTTGAGTTTGCACTTGATTGTAAATATTTTCATTTTTTTTAAAAATTCTTTTCTCGTTTTAACTTTTCCACAACTTGAGGATTTCTGGAAAAATACCGGAAATCTGGGAAAACCTTTTCTAGATGAGTTAACAAAAAATCCCACTTTTTAGATTTGCACAGAAATATTCACCAGAACCATAAGTAAAACTAATATTTTCTATATTATTTAATTTAAAAATCATTTTTTTGTATTCAAAAAAGCTTTTATATTTAATAAAAATCAAACACTATGGGAAATTTAAAACTCAAATTTTTGGGATTGGCTCTGGTAGGGTTAATTCTGGGAGCGTGTAGCCAAACAGGCACGTATGAAACGGCTGACTTGATGAATGAGCAAGCCGCAGCGAACAAGGCGGGATTCAACTTGACTCCTTTTGGTATGGGTGGTGCAAATGCGAGTCTTTCCACTTGTGCAAATTGTGTGGCGGAGCCAGTAGTTCAAAGTTTTACTACGACATCAAACAATAATGACAATTATGCTGATGTAGAAGTGTGGAATGATATGGAGAAGCTTTACATAAAAGTTACCGCCAATTCTTCAAACACTATGGAGGAGATTCAACTATCTTATCCATTTGATTCATCCTTAAGTGGACAGGCTCAAAACTGCAATTATCAAATAGATTATAACAATACTTTTGATAACGGTGGGATACCATTCTCAACCCATACTTTTGAATTTGAACTGGGTGAATTTGAAACTGATTGGAATAAGTGTGATTTAGAATCTTTTGCGCTAAGAGTTGCAGGAATTTCTGGTCAACCAGTATTTCTTCAAGGGCAGAATGATACAGTTAGCGGAACATACACACAAGGGCAAAACACCTTACCATTTACATGCGATAACGTCCCTACTGCTGTAAGCTATGCATTGCATGAAATTTGCTCTGGTTGCGATGAAGAGACTTTCTCTTATGAAGCTATTGTAGCAGGTACTGATCTCGTAAAGGTTGTTTTTACCTATGATGCTGCAGAGCCACTTGAAGATGCTGTGGTTAACTTTACTTTCCCGCAAATTTTGGATGTAAGCGAAGAGGGTGTTTATACAGCTCCTGATGGAAAACAATATATTGTAAATAACGATGGAAATAATACAGTCTTAACTTGGACTGGAGACATCGGATGTACGGATGCGGAAGCAATCTCCTTTGAATTTGAAGTTATGGCAGATTGTAATGCCAGTGGAAAAGCTCAAATTTGGACTGATACAAAAGTAAATGGTGAATCTGTGAAAAATGATAATACACTAAATATCAGATTTTATTGTTCTGACCAATCCATAGAAGAAACTAACGAGGAAGACTAATTAAAATAAAATACTTTCCAAATCCTCCGAGCACTCTCGGGGGATTTTTTTGCATATTAAGTAAAAGTCCATTTTTCCTAACAGACGATTATTCTGTTTTGTCACTCAACCCCTCAAGTAATTCTTCCCGTTTCTTCTGAGCCCTGCTGCCATGAGCAAACCTAATCGGCGTATAGAGGAAGTAAGCAAAACCGGATACAGGACCCGCAAACGGACTTTTGATAAAACTACAGCCAGTAAAACCGAAAAGGCAAGAACATCGGATAAAGGCAACAAAGTTAGGCCGATGCTTTACGAATTTTGCTGCTGCATGCATAACTTTTAGCAACAGAATTGCGATCAAGGCAGTCCAGATCTGGATAATGACTGCATTTTTCGAGATTCCGATGAAGGTTTTGATATGCAGTAATTGTTTGATGTCCCAAAAGAATTCCTCAATCTCCCATCGTGATTTGTAAAGATCGCCGAGGATCGGAGCAGCCCACTTGTGTTGTTGGTGAACAGCTCGATGGTTTGCTGGTTTTGATCATCCTTACAGCCACCCTTTTGAGCTTTCGGTGATACTTCATTTTGGACTGCGTGCTGGTCAGTTCGATTTTTTCGTCTTTGAGGATGAGTTGGGCAGTATTTTCTGGCAGTTCTCGTTCTTTGACGGTGCTGAAAGCTAGGTTGTCTTTGTGACGGATCACGAAGAGTGAGGATTCAATCATCCAGAGGTCGTCTTTCACCCTTGAATGAAAGGTTAGCACCACTATTTGCTAAAACAAACACTGTCAATTACTGACAGAAACTCAAAAAAAACCCAGTACAGGGTATTTTTCAGACCATTTTTTACCGTAAACTAGCTAAGAATTTTTCCAGAGGTCAAGATGTGACAAGTAGTGTCACTAGGTGTTTAAAGGAATGAAGAATTCTTAGATTTGAACATTAAGCTTTTGAAAATGAGATTTAAACTAACCCTAGAGCGAGCCGACCAGCGGCGATTCATCCCGATAAACTATCAGTATGAGCTCTCTTCGGCCATTTACAGGGTGATTGAACGGGGAAATGAGGATTTCTCCGCCTTTCTCCATGACGAAGGGTACCGATTGGGCAATAAGCCGTTTCGCCTTTTCACTTTTTCCAGGGTATTTTTGGATAAACAGCGCGTGCATATCAATCAGGGCAGAATCGAGCACCTCGGCACAAGAGCGGAGCTTTGGGTATCATTTTTAATAGATCGGGCAGCGGAAGAATTTATTAAAGGGCTGTTTTTGGGTCAACAGTTTTTCCTCGGGGATCAGATTTCGGGAGTAAACTATCAGGTATCTAAAATTGAGGCCACTGCTCCGGTCTATTTCCAACGAAACATGTACTACCGCTGCCTGTCTCCCATCCTAATCAAGGAAAAGCGAGCAGCCGGTGGAGCAAACTACCTGGACCCAAGCCATCCTAAGTATGGTGAGTTGCTGGTTCAAAATCTGATTTCCAAATGGGCAGCACAAGCCATAGCGGGAGTGGAACAGAAAGGTGAATCCTTTCAAGATCTTGATTATCGATTTGAACCGGTAGGGAAAATCTATAAAAACGGAGTGGTGATCAAGCAGATGACTCCGCAAGAGAGCAAGCTGATCGGCTACAGTTTCGAATTTATTCTAGAGGGCCCTGAGGAACTTCATGAAATCGGCTATTACTCCGGCTTCGGGCATTTGAACAGTCAGGGGTTTGGGTGTGTGGAAGTGAAAATTAAAAAGCTATGATTAAAGAACTGATAAATTTTACGGAAAATCTAGATGAGGAATTTAAAAATTTAGGTTCTTCCCCTAAAGAAGGATTACATATCCTGATGAAGTACCAAACTGATGAATCTGGTGTGACATCAATGGATACCACGAATTATTTTTATGAGTTTTTCTCAAAAAAGCTAAAATCGGATGTTTCTGATTTTCTAAAAAATTGCAAATTGTTGCATCAGAATGCTTGGTGTATCGATACCTATAAATGTTTCGACCTTCCAACAAAAGCAATTCATACCTGCTCCCCTTTTGCGGTGGCTTTTAAAAGGGAACATTTAGAGGGTGGAGCCAAGTTTAGTGAGAATCAAAGCAAAAAGAAGAAGCAGATTTATGAACGCTTCAATGATTATTTTACAAAGGCATTCTTGCTTTTCAAAGAAGAAGAGGAGCAAGAAAAGTATGTTATCTTCAAGCACTTTTTTACGAATAATACTTTTTCAAGTGTCCTTAAAAAGATTGAGGAGGAACGAAAAATCGTATTCGACTCACTAACAGAAAAAATAGAGACTTTAAAACATCTATTTAAGGAAGAGAAAGAAAAAATCGCTAAAGAATCTTTAAAAAACCAACTAGCGGATTACGAACAAGCGCTCCTAAGGGTCAAACCTTTAGAGGATAGCAACTACATCCTTTTTTATCTGGATCTACCTGTAGCGCAGTACAAGGAAGTGCATAAAAAGTATTTAGATGACAAGCTTTTTAACACTGATAAATACAATACCGAACCCAATGGAGAAGGCTTAATATTCGGTACCAATAACTTTATGAACGGCTTTAATGGGAACATGCCTTTTTTAATGCACCAGACTGCCAGTTTTGACATCACCGGTAGAATTTCAAATCAGGATGCAAAACTGCTGAACGATCTGAAGAATATGTTCCCGAATAAAACGCTGCCCAATCCACTGCCTATATTTATCTATAAGGATGAGTTGCAAAACAAAGTCATTGGTCTTTTCAGAGAAAGTGACTTCAAACTAGGATACAAAGAAATTGTAGAAAAACTAATTACCGACAATGAAGTAGACTTGTCGAATTATTACCTGTTGTTCTGGCAAAATACGATGGATGGGATTGTCTTTAAAGATTTTGATTATGTGTCCAAATTTGAATATAAGATCAGGGATCTCACCATCCATAACCTATTTGAAATAAAGGAAAAAGGTGGTAAAGCGGACAAGCATTATCCTTTGATCAAGAATATTTTTGACTTAGAACTACAAGTATTAAAGCCCTTCATTCAAAACAGGTACCATCGGCTAGATTTCTTCGGTGACCTGAATAAGGAAGATTATGCTAAACTTGACTTGACCTTTTCTTCCTTTTCCAAATACCGCAAAGCCGTCTATGATTTTGTGTGCAAATCACAGCGAAGCAGTATTGATGGTCATGCTTTTTATGAAATGGTTTTCAATAGCATATTGGATGATGTGAAGAACCACAATGATTATGGAATCAAGGAAAAGCTCAATATATGGTACAGCCTTTACGACTATTTTAATCCTAAAAAAACTATAGATATGGTCAATAAATTAAAAGAATACCAAGACTTCGTCCGAGCACTTATAGACGAACAAGAACCAACTGGTATTACGGATGAGAAATTTGCTTTTGCAGCAGGGCAAGTCATTGAGTACATATTAAGCAAAAGTAAATCAGCTGACAACAGCTTCAATCTGCTTGAACCGTACTTGCAGCAATCGAAATGTGCGGAATTCAAAAAGGCGATTGCTAATGATTTCGGTCGCTATAAACATGAAAACTTCTCTAAAAACTTTGAGAAAGTAGCAGCTTTCGTATTGAGCTACGAAACAGACGCCAATTTAAAACATCTCCTACCTCAAATTCTATCTGGGGCATTTGCCAAAAATCAATTATTCAGTTCTAATTCTTCAAAATAACAATCATGACAACATTCAACAATCGTGTTTACGGAGCCGCAATTATTAAATCGATCAACTCCAATTACAATGCAGACTTTTCCGGTCAACCTCGTAAACTGCCTAATGGGACGGTCTATGCAACAGATAAAGCCTTGAAATATTCCATACGCAACTTTTGGAAAGACGCCCTAGCCGAAAAAGTGTTCTATTTCAAATCGCTCAGCGAAGAAATGTCTCCGCGCACTTTGGATGAAACATATAATCTCCATTTTGGAGAATTTAAATCGAATGATAAAACCAAGCTTCGATTAGAAGTATTAGGGAATATTTTAAAATGTTTAGACGTCAAACTTTTTGGTGGAACCTATGCCGGTAAAACCAACATTTCCATCCATGGCACTTGTCAGATAACCCATGGCCTAAATAAGTTTACAGAAAACGTGATTTATTCTGAACAAATTATGTCACCTTTTAGAAATTCCAATGATAAAAGTGCGGATAGCACCATGACGACTTTAGGTTCTCAATCACGTTTGCAAGAAGGTCATTATGTGCATCACTTTTCGGTAAACCCTAAAAATATTGAAGAAGATGTAACACGTGTGGGAGTTGAAGGCCTGACAGATGCAGATATTGCCAAATTGAAGGAGGGCTTACGCAAAGGCGCTACCTATTATGACTCTGCCGCAAAAGCAGGCACAGAAAACGAGTTGTTACTTTGGGTGCAGCTGAAAGCTGACTCTAAGTTAGTACTGCCTTCTTTTGTGAGCTTAATTGAGGTTAACGAAGGCAAAGAAATTGATCTATCGAAAGTGTCATCTTTATTAGCAGAGGCTCATGTGAAAAGTGAAATTGAAAAAATTGAAATCTATTATAACAAAGCCAATACAAAAGTATTAAGCGAACCTGCTGGGGCGGTATTCACGGAGCTTTGACAAACACTGCTGCTATGAAACTGATATCATTTGATGTGAAGGCCGATTTTGCTTTTTTCCGAAAGCCTGAAACCAATAACACGATCAATCTATCGTACAACATCATCCACAAGCCTGCTATTTTAGGTTTTTTGGGAGCTGTCTTGGGATTGGCCGGTTATCGGGAGAAAGATAAGCTGCCTGCTTATTACGAAAAGCTGAAAGGTGTAAAGGTTGGAGTAGAACCCTTGCAGCATGAAAAAGGAAATTATGCAAAAACGAATATTAAGTATACGAATACGATAGGATATGCCAATAAAGGCACCAATTTCTTAACAGAAGAACTGACCTTAATTAATCCCGCTTATCGTATTTATCTGCTATTGGATGAAAGTGACGCTTTGCACGATCAACTTCTGGCATCTCTAAAAAAAGGGGACTCGGTTTTTGTACCCTATTTGGGGAAAAATGAATTCACGGCATGGTGGGAACCGAGCAGCTATAAAGAACATAGGTTTTCAGATATAACAATTAGGGCAGGTGAAAGCGTGAAAATTGTAACTGTATTTCAAAAAGAGATACAGCTGAAAGATCAGCTAGAAGCCCCGTTTCCGGATTTTTCTAAACCCTTCAATTTTGAGGAGTCACCTTTTGTTTATTTTGAACGGTTGCCTAAACAGTTTGACGAAGTACTGATGCAGTACGAACTGGTAGAATTTGCCTATTCGACCTACCAGATCAAAAATGCGCAGCTCTTGGAAAATCTATATTTTCTGGATGATTTAGATGCTTATGCCCAATTATCTTAAATCATCAAATGAGATAGTCCGTGAGTTGCCTGCGTTGTCGGATTTTCTGATAGATGCAGAAGCTTATTTTGCACACTTGCCCAGGTCTGCTATGACATTTCCGAAAGAAACCTTGGAAGAGCATGTCAGGCTGGTGAATACGTGTGCATTGCGATTAATTGAAGTACATTGTCTCGATGAAGTCATCAACAAACTTGTTGCTGACTACGACAAGGGCGGTGATGAACGAACGTCTAATTATCTCAAGAAGCTATTTATCCACACCATTGTTTTTCATGATTTTGGCAAGATCAACGAGCATTTCCAGCTTGATAAAATGAAGAACGATTTATTTAAAGGTGCTCTTCCGGGCAATAACCCGATAGGATCAACACATTCCGCATTGAGTGCCTATATCTATTTGACCAAGCACCTGCACGAAATATTCTTTGAATACAACGGGAATCCACGTTTGATCACCGCCTGTATTTATTTGTCTTATTCGATATTCAAACACCACAGCAGTCGCTTTACAGATGACACGCTGAGTACGACCAATTTTGATACGTTTCAAGCCAAATATAAGTTTGAGGAGGTCTCTCAATTTCTATCCAATTACTTGAACCGTTTTGGATATCAAATCAATCCCAATATCCTGGGCATGATAGGCAAAAACGATTGGCTAAAATCAAATCTGAGGCTGGTCGAGCATAACTCTTTTTCACTCTATGCACTTTGCAGGCTCAATTTTTCACTTCTCACCGCCTCCGACTATCTAGCAACCCATGCATACATGAACCAAGCTCCTATTAAAGAATTTGGAGTACTGTCAGAAAACCGGATAAATGAAATTTATACGCATGTCACTGGGTCGGAATGGATTAACGAAACTGAGGGAGAACGAAACTACAACAAAGCGGTATTTGAGAAGGTAGACCACTATCACTTGCAACATCCAATAGTAGCAAATGGAGATAATCTGAACTTGCTGCGAACTGAAATGGCTATTGAAGTCATTCGGAATATCCGAGCCAATAAGAACCAAAACCTATTCTATATTGAAGCACCTACGGGAGGTGGAAAAACAAATTTGTCAGCGTTGGCTGCTTTAGAATTGCTTAAATTGCACCACGGCAAATATAATAAGGTCTTTTACGTATTTCCTTTTACTACGTTGATTACGCAAACGTATAAAGCGTTAAAAGACACCTTGTTTTTGGCTGATCATGAAATGGTGGAGTTGCATTCCAACGCAGGAATGAAAGTGATGAGGAATGAGGAAGATGATGCCTATGGCAGTGATAAACTGAATTATATCCACCACCTCTTTGTCAACTATCCGTTCGCATTTTTATCGCATATCCGATTCTTCGATATACTGAAAACGAACGAAAAGGAAATCAATTATCTGCTGCACCGTTTGGCCAACGCTATCGTAGTTATCGATGAGCTGCAATCGTATAATCCGGAGCATTGGGATAAAGTCATCTATTTCATCAAGCAGTATGCCGACAAGTTCAATATTAAGTTTATTCTAATGTCGGCCACACTACCCAAATTGGACAGACTCCATGTCATTAAAAATCAGGTGCAGGAGTTCACCTACCTATTGCCAACTGCAAAAAAAAGGTATTTCAACAACCCCAATTTTGCAGGCCGGGTTAATTTCAATTTTGAGCTATTTGACCGTGATGATTTACAACTTCAGGAAATTGCAGAAAGACTGCTTTTGGAGTCTGAAAATTATGTCGGCAAAGATTTTGGAAGGGCGAAACCATTCGGCAGTGTGTATGCCATCATTGAATTTATATTTAAGAAAACGGCTACGGAGTTTTACAAATTGATAAAGAAATCGGATTTTTTCGATGAAGTCTTGCTCCTGTCTGGAACCATATTGCCGCACCGCCGGAAGGAAATCATCAACTACCTGAAAAATAAAAATAACCGCCAAAAGAAAATACTTTTGGTGACGACTCAGGTAGTGGAGGCCGGCGTAGATATCGATATGGATTTGGGCTTTAAAGACCGCTCCCTGATCGATAGCGATGAGCAATTGGCAGGTAGGATCAATCGGAATGTCAATAAGGAGGATTGCTCCTTGTTTCTCTTTAACTATAATAAGGAGGCCATCATCTATGGAAAAGATAAAAGACTTGAACTGACACGTAGATTTATCACCCGGGATACCTATCAGGAAATCTTGTGTAACAAGGATTTTGACAAGCTCTACGATCTCGTGCTGAATAATAGAAATGAATGGAACAATAAAGAGATGGTGGTTGGCTTCCAGGATTATGAGCATAAAATCAAACAGTTAAAATACCAATCCGTTCATGAACAGTTTAAACTAATTGACCAGAACAACCTTTCTTGCTTTGTGCCCATTGCTGTCCCCATTACGGTTGATAGTAGTATCGAAGGACAGGTTGATGTTGTTTTTACCTCGGCAGAAGTAGATTTTTTAAACCAACATGAAGTCTATCCCAATGCAAACAGTGAAATTGAGGGTGCTGAGGTTTTTGACATTTATTTGGCTCTAATCCATAACAGTAAAGAACGTAAAAAGGAAGATTTCGCAAGAAGCAAAACGGACGACAAAATATTGCAGGGCATTATGTCCAGGTATGTGTTCTCTTTGTTTGCTACAGATAAAGTAGAACAGCAGATTGTCTTGTTTTCGGATATGGAGAAAAGTGTATTTGGCTACAAATACCTAGCACGCTGGTATGAATTCTATGCTGTAGATACAGGAATGCGTGATTCTGATTTCAACAGTAACGAAACCCAATTTTTATGACCAAGCAGTTTACACAGATTGTCTTGCTTATTCAAGAGGCGCGAGGTAAAGCCATTAGCGCTGTTAATACCGAGCTGATCAATGTGTACTGGAAAGTAGGAGCCTATATTTCCCTGCAGCTCCAGCAGGCTGTCTGGGGGGAAAAAACCGTAACGGAACTGGCTGCTTATATCAAAAAGAGCCATCCGGAGATAAAAGGATTTGAGCGGAGGGGGCTTTACCGGATGAAGCAATTTTATGAAACCTACGCCGGAACAGCAGTTGTGTCATCAATGACGGTACAAATGCAAACAGCTGGAAATGAAAGTGATAAAATTGTGTCATCACTGATGACACAATTAGATTTATCCCGGCAAAGAGACTGTCTGCTGACCAAAATCAGCTGGACACACCACCTTGTCATTATGTCCCGCTGTGCATCCAATGAAGAACGGCTATTCTATATCGAACGCGCAATAAAGGAAGCATACAGCGTCCGGGAACTCGAACGACAGATTAATAGCGGCATATATGAACGCTCTTTATCGGGCATACAAGTGTCGCCGGCCCTGAAGGCAAAGCAATCCGAAATTGCTGGCATCTTCAAGGACAACTACGTATTTGAATTTCTAAATATAAATGACCCAATAAAGGAAAGTGAACTACAGCAGGCACTGATAAGCCAGATGAAAGCATTTGTGCTGGAGCTGGGCAGAGATTTCCTGTTTGTAAGTGAAGAATTTAAGCTACAGGTTGGGAAAAGCGACTTCTTTATCGATCTGCTGTTCTACCACCGCGGACTGCAATGTCTGGTCGCATTTGAGCTCAAAGCCGATAAATTTCGGCCTGAGCATCTCGGTCAGCTGAATTTTTATCTTGAAGCGCTCGACAGGGACGTAAAGAAGAAACATGAAAATCCCAGCATCGGGATATTACTCTGTAAAGGTAAAGATGCGGAAGTGGTGGAGTATGCATTAAGCAGGAATCTATCTCCGGCCATGGTCGCCGAATATACCATGCATCTGCCTGATAAGGCCTTATTACAGAAAAAACTGCATTCAATTTTTGAAGACAATCTAGAACTGTGACCATCAACGCCACACTTATCAACCTCTACCATGTATGCAAGCGCCAAACCTGGCTTCATGCCAACGGCATCCGAATGGAGCATACTTCCGATATAGTCGCTGAAGGAAAACTAATCGGAGAAACGAGCTACCAAGACCGATCGGCCAAATACACCGAACTGGAAATCGATGGGGTGAAAATCGACTTCTATGATCCAAAAACCAGAACCATCCACGAAGTCAAAAAGTCCGATAAGGTAGAAACCGCCCATATTGCACAGGTGAAATACTACCTATACATCCTCCGGAAAAACGGAATCGAGGATCCTCAGGCCATTCTGGAATATCCCCGACTCCGACAGCGGGAATCGGTCTTTTGGGAGGAAGGTGATGATGAAAAAATCCAAGATTGGATCAGCGAAATCCAATCTCTTACCAGCCAAGACTCCTGTCCTCCCCTAGAAAGAAAGCCGATTTGTAAAAAATGCAGCTATTTTGATTTTTGTTACTCCGGAGAATTGGAGGAAAAAGTAACTTGAGGCCATCTAACATTTCAAGACTTAAATTCACAATACAATGATTTTACAACTGAAAATTCAACTTAAAGGAATCACCAAACCACCCGTATGGCGAAGACTCAAGATTCCGGGTCAACTTACATTTCAACAACTTCATCAAGTTATTCAGGCTGCTTTTGGTTGGCATGGCTATCACCTATTTCAGTTCTCCCCGGAAGGATTTGGGTCTTATCCTCAAATTGGCATAGCTGATGAAGACTGGTCCGATGAAGAATTGGAAGATGCAAAAACCACGCTGGTAAGCCAGTATCTAACGGTCAAAGGCGAGAAGTTTTGTTACATCTATGATTTTGGAGATGACTGGATTCATCAAATAACAGTAGAAGAGGTATTGAATGAGGCACAAATTGGGCCCTTGCTGATGGGTGGAAAAGGTGCATGCCCACCCGAAGACTGTGGTGGGGTCTGGGGATATGAAGAATTGAAATCGATCCTAGAAAACCCCAAACACCCGGATCATAAAGACACGAAAAAATGGCTGGGTCTAAAACCCAGAGATCAGTGGGACGCAAATGGGTTTGACTTGGAAGAAACTAAATATGCTGTGACATTTTCACTTTAATCGGCCAGGCAATCATTTAATCTTCGGAAGATCTTTTATCCTTTCCCAAATGAATCCCCATGAAAAAAACCTATTATCTCTTCAATCCAGGGAGATTGAGCCGCAAAGACAATACGCTGAAGTTTATTCCAGTGGATGAAAACGGAAGAGAAGGGCAGCCCAAGTTTATTCCAGTTGAAGGTGTTTCCGACTTATACTGTTTTGGCTCCCTGGACGCCAATTCTGCCCTGTTCAATTTCCTGGGAAAGGCGGGGATCAGCGTACATTTTTTTGATTATTACGAACATTACACCGGTAGCTTTCAACCCAAGGAATACCTTCTGGCCGGCAAAATGCAGATCCAACAAACCAGGCATTACCTCGACCTTGAAAAGCGTCTCAAGATTGCTAAAAAGTTTATCGAAGGAAGTGCCTTCAACATCATCAAAAACCTCCGCTATTACCACAACCGGGATAAAGATCTAGCGTCCCAACTGGTCAAAATAGAACAGCTAAATGGAAAAATAGCCAGTACCAAAGCCGTCCCGGAATTGATGGGAATCGAAGGGAATATCCGTCAAACTTATTACAGTGGCTTTGACACTATTATTAACGACCACGCCATGGAAGGTCGAAGTATGCGGCCTCCACTGAATGAAGTAAATGCTCTAGTCAGCTTTGGCAACATGCTGTGCTATACGCAATGTCTGGATCAAATCTACCATACCCAGCTCAATCCGACGATCAGTTTTTTGCACGAACCCGGGTACCGAAGGTATTCCCTTGCTCTGGATATCGCAGAGATATTCAAGCCGATATTGGTGGATCGGGTGATTTTTAGGGTATTGAATAAAAAAGAAATTCAATCCAAGGACTTTGATATTCAGGTAAACCGGGTCATTCTCAAGGAATCCGGAAAGCGAACCTTTATCAAGGCATTTGAAGAACGATTATCCGAGACGATTGCACACAGGACTTTGAAAAAACAGGTTTCATACAAGCATTTGGTAAAGCTGGAATGCTATAAACTCAGTAAGCATCTACTGGAAATGGAGAGCTATCAACCTTTTAAAATATGGTGGTAAGATGTATGTGATTTTGGTTTATGATATTGGAGAGCGGAGAGTCACTAAGATGTTGAAGCTTTGCAGGCAATACCTCAATTGGATTCAGAACTCCGTTTTTGAGGGAGAAATTACGGAGGTAAAACTGAAGGAGCTCCTTTCTGTGGCAAAAAAAATCATGAAAGAAGAGGAAGACAGTGTCATTATTTTTAAAAGCCGGGACGAGAAATGGCTGGAGAAGGAAATTATAGGAATAGAAAAAAACAGTCTGGATACTATTATTTAGGCATTTTGGTTGTCGAATGCGGCAAAATGAGCCAATAGCAGACTTGGATGAGGACCAATTCTTCTGATAAAGCTTAAGTTTGGCTTTTCCAAATAGTTGTCGATGTCCGGATAAAATCGGGTTACCAAAGATCGACAACTTGAGCCCCGGTTTTTTTAAAAATAAAGTGCTCAAATATGGTTTTTAGGCTTATTTTTGAGCGAGGTCTGTCGGCCTTCAATCGCACCTTACTGGAATTGAAATAATTCCAGCCTGAATTTAACGACAAAATCCAAAAAACCTTCAATCGCACCTTACTGGAATTGAAATAGCAAAAGGTAAATTATTTTTAAAAATATATTTAACCCTTCAATCGCACCTTACTGGAATTGAAATTTGAGT
>NZ_FNVR01000070.1 GCF_900108085.1 Algoriphagus boritolerans DSM 17298 = JCM 18970 | reverse complement strand
CAGCTCATAATAGGTTTCTATACTCGTCTTTTTCATCCCGCAACTTTAGCTCAGAATTCAAAGCGCATCAAGATGCAATTCGTCGGAGGGATACGTTTAAACAGAATGTAAGACGTAGCCGATTCGGTTACAGTCAGAATATCCAAGCAGGAGACAAAACGGAGGGAGACATCCACTTTGATTGATTACTTCACTTCAACCTTTTAACTCTATGAAAGCAATCAAACAGACTATCGGTGTGGATGTGGCTCAGGATGAATTGGTGTGTTCCTTTGGACTACTTTTCGAAGATCTGAGTTGGCAGATTAAAGCCCGAAAAACCTTTGGGAACCACCCTTCCGGGTTCAAGGCCTGTCTTAAGTGGGCTGAATCGATGAGGGATTCAGGATCCGAAGTTCTTTTTGTAATGGAAGCGACCGGGGTTTACCATGAGAAGTTTGCCCACTGGCTGGTTGATCAGGGACAAAAATTGTCTATTGTTCTTCCCACCAAGATCAGCAACTACATGAGAACCCTGTCGACCAAAACGGTAACAGACAGTACCTGTGCCGATGCGATCACCCAGTTTGGACTAGAGCGAAAACTGGATCACTGGGCTCCTCCCAAACCCATTTTCAGAACCCTCAGACAGCTTACCCGTGAGCGGGATCAGATTGTAGCTGAACGGGTTACAGTAGACAATCAGATCCATGCTGAAAATACCGAAGCCTTTCCCAATGCAAACAGTCTGAAGCGCTTGAATGAGCGACGAAAGCTACTCTGCAAACAGGAACGGGAAATCAAAAACGAAATCCATCATCTGGTCAAGTCTGATCAGGAACTAGACCAAGCTGTAAAGCGAATCACCTCTATTCCAGGAGTGGGAGAGCTGACAGCAGTGATCGTGTTGGCTGAAACCAACGGATTCGAACTGGTAAGAAACAAGCGTCAGCTCACCAGTTATGCAGGGTTTGATGTGAGGGAAAAGCAATCGGGAACCTCTGTAAAAGGCAAACCTAAAATCTCAAAAAAAGGAAACCGAAGTCTGAGAAAAGCCATGCATTTACCCGCCTTGGCCGCCATTAGGCATTGTGAAATTTACAAAGGCACCTTTGCCAGACTCGTGGGAAGGCACGGGATAAAAATGAAAGCTGCCGTAGCTGTACAGCGAAAGCTCCTTGAGCTGATCTATATCCTTTTCAGGAACAAAACCACCTTTGATCCAGCTTATGAAGAAAAAAGGGAAGACGGTAAAAACCATGCTTCCCTTTACAGTCTAGCTGATGCCGACTTAAGAAACGAAAATTAAGAAAATCCTGATTTCTTCTTGACTTTAAACACAGAATCTTTATGCAGTGTGATTTTTTGCTAGGGATTGTTTATAATTTTTGGGCAGGAGTTCGTGAATTTTCTGGATGTTGGTTTCCATGATATTATCGAATACGTACTTGAGCCAGTGCTGTGGGTTGACTTCTTCGGTTTTACACATGGCAAAAAAGGAGTAGATCATTGCTGCCCGCTGTGCTGCCTCATGTGATCCTGCAAACAGGTAGTTTTTCCTTCCCAAGGCTACAGGTCTGATCCTGTTCTCCACGGGATTGTTGTCGATTTCTAGTACCCCGTCCAAGAGGTAATTTGACAGCTCTTTCCACAACATCATGGTATATGCCATTGCTTTAGCTATGTTGCTTTTTGGAAGTGTCTGGGCATAGTTTTCAGTCAGCCATTTGGAGAAGGCCGTATCCCTCCGACGAATTGCATCTTGATGCGCTTTGAATTCTGAGCTAAAGTTGCGGGATGAAAAAGACGAGTATCGAAACCTACTATGAGCTGTTTTACAG
>NZ_FNVR01000032.1 GCF_900108085.1 Algoriphagus boritolerans DSM 17298 = JCM 18970 | reverse complement strand
AGCGGGCTACCGACGTAGAGCCCGTCTTCGGCCATCTCAAATACAACAAAAGAATGGGCAGGTTCCTGCTCAGAGGCAAAGAAAAGGTCGAAATAGAAACAGGCCTGTTAGCCATCGCTCACAACCTGGCCAAAAAGGCCGGGTAAAACCTCCTCGCTCTACTTTTTCAGCCTTAGCGGACATTTTTCTCCCCCCAATAATCCCAATTCGCTAAAAATCAGCCGAAAAATCACTAAACTTTACGCTGACTGAAAGTCAAAAAAAATGGAGACCAAAAACTGAAAATCGGCCTCCATTGCGTAAATTCGGCTATTCAAATTTTAATATGAAATTTTGAGACAGCCTCAAGCTATCTCCCAGCCAGAGGTTTTTACCTCGGGATTAATAGTGCCGAAACATCTGGCAAAGTCCCGTAGGGACGAACGATATTATTTCATCAGCATTACCCAAATTCCTCGCGATATACGGCTTCGAATATCGATTTTTTAAAAGTCTAAAAAGCATTGGATTCATTCAGCTTTAGACTATATCTTAGCTAAGTGGAAAACAGTTCGGAAACCAAACCGAATTGACCCGGGCAAATCTAAATACCCAAACCCCTAATCAAAATGCGCATCTTTTTTACCGGAGGATCCGGAAAAGCCGGCCGACACGTGATCCCCTACCTACTAGATCAAGGCCATCGGGTGATGAATGTAGATTTGAAACCGCTGGATCATCCTGGTGTGGACAATCTGATTGCTGATATCACCGATTCCGGTCAGATGTTCAATGCAATGAGTTCCTATGCAGGATTTGACGAATTGGAGCCGGGAACCGGCGTGCCGAAGTTTGACGCGGTGGTGCATTTTGCCGCAATTGCGAGAATTCTGATCAATCCGGATAACGAGACTTTTCGTGTCAATGCTATTGGTACTTACAACGTGATCGAAGCCGCTGTCAAACTGGGTATCAAAAAGATCGTCATAGCCTCCTCTGAGACCACGTACGGGATTTGCTTTTCAGATGGAATGACCAATCCCAACTACCTGCCCCTAGATGAGGAATACGATGTGGACCCTATGGACAGCTATGGTCTATCCAAAGTGGTGAACGAACAAACTGCCCGGGCTTTCCAGCGGCGATCAGGAGTGGATATCTATGCCCTTCGCATCGGCAATGTGATCGAGCCGCACGAATATGCGGAGCTATTTCCCCATTATTTCAAAAATCCGGAAGTCCGCCGCAGAAATGCTTTCTGCTACATCGATGCGCGTGATTTGGGTCAGATCGTGGATTTGTGTCTGAAAAAGGACGGTTTGGGATATCAGGTGTTTAATGCAGGAAACGATCACAACGGAGCGATTATTCCGAGTAAGGAACTGGCCGATCGGTTTTTTCCGGGCGTACCGCTCACGCGGGAACTGGAAGAGCATGAGGCCTTATTTTCCAATCGAAAAATCCGTGAAGTTTTAGGATTTCAGGAAGCGCATAATTGGCGGAAGTACGTGAAGGGGGAATAGGCTATGATCCGAACCTTGGAGCTGAGTAATCAGACTTTGGGTTAAAAATCCTTCCGAATGTTTACTTTCAACCTAGTTTTAATTCAGAGATTCTTCCATTATGCGACAAATTTACCTGAGCTTTTTCCTTTCCATCCTCTTTGCATGTACTACCGACACCAAAGAAAAAGTCAGCGACCTTCCGAATTCGGACTCCCTTTTCACGACTCCTTTGGGAAAAACTTATCAGATCCCAACCCCTTCTGCCGAACTGATGGCACAATACCAAAAAGCAAAATCGGCTTTTGAGTCCAATCCCGAAGCTGTGGAGGCCATCATCTGGTACGGCCGTCGAACTGCTTATCTGGGGCAATTCCGACAGGCAATTGACATCTATTCAAACGGTTTGGAGAAATACCCAAACGACCCCAGACTTTATCGGCATCGTGGACATCGATACATTAGCATGCGGGACTATGAGCGGGCAATTGCAGATTTTGAGAAAGCCTCTAAACTGATAGTCGGCACCACTGACGAAATAGAACCCGACGGAATCCCCAATGCGCTCAACATCCCAGTCAGTAGCCTTCACAGCAATATTTGGTATCATTTGGGACTGTCCTATTACCTTACCCATCAGTATGACAAAGCTTACACCGCCTTCCTGAAATGCCGGGAAAGCGGCTCTCATTACGACAATATGGTATCCAGTACACACTGGCTCTATATGATTCAGCGACGACTGGAAAATCCCGACAAAGCAGATTCCCTTCTGGCACCGATTCACGCTGATTCCACGGTGATCGAAAATCAGAGCTATGCAAATCTTTGCCGCCTCTACAAAGGCTGGATACCGGTGGATTCATTGATTCAGGAAGGCCCCGGTAACCCATCAAACGATGCAGTGCGATACGGGGTAGCCAATTGGTATCTGTACAACGGTGATACCACTAAAGCCAGGCAACTGATGGAAGCATTGGTCAGCGAAAAGGCTTTTTCTTCATTTGGGTACCTTGCTGCTGAGGGTGATTTGCTCCGCTATTTTGACTATGATTAAAATTCTGAAGTAAACAGCTGATTCGACAAAATACCCGGTAAATTCTGCTCTACCCCTACCTTTTGTCATTTTCCATCAATCAGCTTAATCTAGTTCCCACCTTAGCATTTCGAAATAGCCCACACTCTACAAGAAAGGGTATATTTTAATGAAAAGTTAGCTATGAAAGATCAGGATCAACGAATTGCAAATATGTCCTTTGCGTCAGTTTACCCGCATTATGTCACCAAAGTGGAGAAAAAAGGCCGGACAAAAGAGGAACTCCATCAGGTAATCACTTGGCTGACCGGCTATTCGAGCCCGGATCTGGAAAGATTAATTCAGGAAAAAGTAACATTTGAGCGGTTTTTTGGGGAGGCCAACCTCAACCCAAATGCATCCTTGATCACCGGAGTCATTTGTGGGTACCGCATAGAAGACATACAAAATCAACTCACACAACAGGTTCGCTACCTTGATAAATTAGTGGATGAATTGGCAAAAGGAAGAAAAATGGAGAAAATTCTCCGAAGCTAGGATTGAGTTTCCGTCTTGGTGAACCTTCCCAAGAGTCATTATTTTTTTGGTTAACCCACCTTAACTACTTTTCTCAAGGTATAGCCATCAGAAAGATCCCCCCTCATCTGCCATATTTCCAGCAAGACTATTCCGGAATACCCCTTCAGATTCATTTTGAGCTGATTTCCTGATATTTATCATCTTAAAATGCGATGTCGAGCAAGTGATTTTAGCAGTTGTGTTCTTACCTTGGAGCAATCAATTAAGCAAGACTATGAAACTTGGATCTAAGATTTTATTACTGACTGATTTTTCGGAAGTGGCTGCACATGCTGCCTTATACACCAAAATAATCGCCGCCAAAACGAAGGGGAAAGTGGAGATCATGCACATCGTACAGCCTCCTGTGGATTGGGTCAAGCTGAGCAAAGATCAGGAGCAATACTACCCGGAAACCAGAAAAGAAATTGCGAATGCCAAAGCGAAACTCTCGGAATTAGTCAGCTCATTTGAAAAATCAGGGATCCAAGCTTACTCGTCACTGATCTATAGTTTTGGACCCGAAAATATCTTTTTCCATGTTCAAAACTCCAAGGCAGATTTAGTTCTCATGGGTTCTCGGGGTGCCGGAGTATCTCGAAGTTTCCTACTGGGATCCAATGCACAGAAAGTGCTCCGAAACCTAACCACACCCACTTTAATCGTCCAAAAAGCTCCCGAAGCGCTCGAAATCAAGAAAATCGCATTCCTGACTACACTCGAAAAAGACCAGGAAGGAGCTTACGCCAAGCTCAAAGATTTTGCGGAATTAATGGGTGCTACCCTTGATCTGATTTTCATCAATACCCCTTACAATTTCTTCGAAAATGAGGAGACGGACCGAAAATTTGACAGGTTTACCTCAGACAAATTGAAATTAAACAAGGTCCTGATCAATGCCCACAACATGGAGCGGGGGATTCTATTCTATACACAACAGTACCAACCCGATTTACTGGTCCTCGCCAAATCTGATAAACCCGGCTTGGTCCAGCTTTTTACTCCAAGCCTGACTGAAAATCTTGTCCGGGAGCATGATTTCCCGATTTTATCCATCCAAATTGAATAAATGAACAGAAACCTTCCATTCAAATCATAAAACTTGGGGATCAGCCCAAAAATTATTTTTCCTTCGCTGATTTTGAATAACTTATAGAGCACTAACAAAATCATAAACACATGGAAAAACTCCGTAAAGAAGATATCCCACAGGAAGCCTTTGACCTCTACGATTATTATTGCCACAATAAACTGGATCGAAGGACCTTTGTAGAAAAACTGTCAGTCTATGCCGTGGGAGGTATTACCATCACAGCACTGATGAGTTCGATGATGCCGGATTATGTCAATACACGCACTGTCGAACCGACAGATGATCGGATGCAAAGCTCCGACTATGTGATGTACGATTCTCCGAAGGGCGGAGGTCAAATTAAGGGATTGCTCTCTAAGCCCGCAGGAAGCGGGAAATTCCCCGGAATCGTAGTCGTCCACGAAAACCGCGGACTCAATCCCTACATCGAGGATGTAGGAAGGCGCTGTGCCGTGGACGGGTTTATTTCCATTGCACCGGATGCCCTTACTCCACTCGGAGGCTATCCAGGAAACGATGATGAAGGCCGCGCCATGCAAGCGAAGCTGGATCGAAATTCCATGCTCGAGGACTTTATCGCAGCCTATGAATTCCTAAAAAACCACCCCGATTGTGACGGAAATGTAGGTGTGGTTGGTTTCTGCTTTGGAGGCTGGATAGCCAACACAATGGCCGTCCGTATTCCTGATTTGGGGGCAGCAGTGCCTTACTATGGTGGACAACCGGCGCTGGAAGATGTCCCCAAAATCAACGCCCCTCTTCTGGTAATTTATGCAGAACTTGACGAGCGGGTGAATGCCGGTTGGCCCGCCTATGAGGAAGCTCTAAAAGCCAATAACAAGAAGTATGAAATGATCAAATACCCGGGTGTAAATCACGGTTTTCACAATAACACCACACCGCGATATGATGAGCCTTCGGCAAAGCTGGCATGGGAAAAAACGATCGCCTTTTTCAAGGAAAATCTTAAATAAAAATGGAGGCTAAGGCCTCCATTTTTTTATGTCTTCCAGGCAATGGTACAGGCCTTCACTTAAAGTTTATATTCAAAACATTTTTTTTCGTCATACTTTATTATATCATTTGATTCTCTTCCAACATTTCCGAATATTTGATATGCTCTTTTCCTAATTTCCTTATAAAATGAAACAAATAACTCCCTACACCTCCTACCATGAGGCAATTGAAGCATTTGACAATGGTGGAAAATTTTTCAACCTTTTCTGCCATGCGCATGATGGAGTGGTATCACCGGCCGAATTGGGGAAGGTAGCAGAAGTGGCTGACGACAAGCAGTCCATGATTCTTTACTTGGTGATGTCAATCTCACGCTTGGACAATCGATCCCGAGAACGAATTTTGGCTCGATTGGATGCTCAATTATTTGATATCTACGAAAAGTACCGGCCCGTTCATATGAGTTTGGATCAGATGCTTGAGCGAGGCAAGGCAGGGATGAGCACCACGCTGGTTGGAACGGTAAAAAAAATCAGCAACTCTTCTGCATTTAGTGGGTCCATCATGGTCCCCGTCGTAATTGACGAAGTGACTACTTTTACAATGGTTCCGATAGAAGATTCATACGAAGTTTATGAATTACGATCAGAGCACAGTAAAAATGTAGCCCTAGTGGCACATCACAAAGAAAAGGAAGGCTTGCCGGAGCGAAAACTTCGAGTTGGCGGCATGATTAATTCCCTAAGTGAGGGAGAAGCAGCGAATCAACCAAATACAGTATTTCTTGAAGTGCAATTTTATATGGAGGAAGACTGAAATTCAGCATTTTATTAAAACCATACTTTGGAAAAATTACTGATTGATCATCAATCCATTTCCCTATCACAATGGGATTTTATAATCCGATTGCTGGTAGCAATCGGCATTGGATCAGTCATAGGGCTGGAGCGACAATTTCATGCTATGAAAGAAAACACCCAAGGATTTGCAGGAATTCAAACTTTTGTATTCTTCGTATTGCTGGGTTTTATCGCTGCCCTTTTCTATTTTCTTTTTTCTCCTTGGGCTTATGTAGCGCTATCTCTAGGAGTTAGCCTTCTGATAGCGACTACGTATTGGTTTTCCACTTCAAAGGGTGACCGAGGGAATAACAGGGCGTTCAGTTCCTTTTTGGCTTTCGTATTGGGATCCATGGTTTTTGTGGGTTTGATTGAGATCAGCTTGATGGTCACAGTATTGATTGTGGTAATACTCTCTTCCAAATTGAAGGGAAAGTCATTGGAGCTCAGCATTGGCGCTGTAGCCATTTTGATTGCAGTGATTTCCAACACCCTGGTAAAAATGGGAATTGGCATTTATGCCGGCAGCAGCGCGCTTCGCAAAAATCTTCTACTAGGATATGGAACGATGTTTCTAACAGCACTTTTGGCTTTTTTTCTACTATGACAAAACTTACTACTTTAATTATCAGCTTTCTCCTTTTACTTTCCCTTCCCGTTCTTCTTAACTCCTGTTTCCAAAAAGAAAAACAACTCCCTGCTCCTACCTCGGAGCTACTTTCTGAGTCCTTTTTATCCTGGAATGGAGACTCCCTACCAAACTATCCTATTGGAAAACCTAAAATCTCCATTGTGAAAATCTCCATTCCACCAAATTCTGAGCTTCCCCATCACTATCATCCTGTCATCAATGCCGGAGTCTTGCTGAAAGGTCGGCTGACTGTGGTGGACGTCAAAGGAAATATTCTCGAAATGAAAGCAGGAGACCCAATTATCGAAGTGGTCAACACGATTCACTATGGCAAAAACAACGGGGACGAATCTGCTGAAATTTTGGTTTTTTATGCGGGAGCGGAAGGGATGGAAATCGTGGTAAAAGATTCCATTTCAAATTAAAGACACGATTAATTCTTAATTTAAAAATCCATCATTCAACAATTGCAGCCATGTCATCACACAAGACCACTTTTCAGTTTATCAGCGAACCTGGCGACGTTAATTTCGGGGGAAAAGTCCATGGCGGCACCGTGATGAAGTGGATCGATCAGGCAGCCTACACCTGTGCGAGAAACTGGGCAGAAAGCTACTGTGTAACCGTCTATGTGGGCGGCATCCGCTTTTACAAACCCATCGGAATCGGCGAGGTGATCAAGATTGATTCTCAGGTGATCTACACCGGCAGCTCGAGTATCCACATCATGGTCGAGGTGTATTCCCGAACCTTCGAGCAGAAGAAGTTTGAGAAAAAGACCCATTGCATCATCATTTTCGTGTCTGTGGATGAAAATGGCAACCCCAAAAAAGTAAAGCCTTGGGTACCGAAAACCGATCAGGAAAAGAAGCTCCAAGAATACGCGCTCAAACTCAAAACCCTCCGGGAAGAGATCCACGAGGAGATGCGGCCTTTTTTTAATGAATGACCGTTTTTCAGGATCTAGAGTTCTTCAGGATTTGCAATCCTGAAGGCTTGCTCAAGGATTTGTAATCCTCCAAATCAACCACCTTCACCACTTTGAATCCAGATATAAAACGGATTAGAAATCCGCAAACAGTTCCTCGGGATTGCAAATCCCGAGGAACTGTACCTACCTCACCTCCCTTTTCACCTTTTCCAAAAACAAGCCCTCCACATAAAACTGCCAGTCGGAAAAGTTCAGTGCCTGATTGGCTAGATGGACGTGGTGATCCTGATCCAGCAGGTAATCAGCAGGTTTGTTCAATTGGCGGGTTTTGCCATAGACTTCCTCCACTTTGGATTGGATTGAAGCCCACTCCGCTTCCATTCCAGCAAGTTTGGCTTGGGCCTGTGCTCTTTTCTCTCCGCTCGGTTCGTCGAGTTCTGCCAGCGTAAGAATCGCCCGATTGGAAAATTGAACTGCATGGGCCACTTGCTCATAGACGTCAAGTGTATAAAAATTTCGAACTGCACGCTTTTTGGATACCTGAATACGCTGAAGAATGGAATCTACCCGAACCAAATTCGCTTTAGCAAGTTCGATTTTTTCCTGATACCTAGTAGTCCACACTCCGGCTGAATCCGGATTAGGAAGAGAAATCAAAGCTTCTTCTATCGGATTTTTGAGTTTTCGCAGGCGATTTCGATCTCTTTTTTTGTCCAAAAGCATATTTTTCCAATCCGCCACCGGACCTTCTAAGGCGTTGATAAATTCATGCTCATCCGAGGCAAGGGCAGGCCCAAAAGCCCTTTGGCGATAAGCCTGATGGAGTTCATTCCTTGATCTTTTCTCCCCAGCCCAAGTGTATTCAGCGAAAATGGAAATGCCCCTTTGGTACAATTCAAAATGCGGAGAATCATCATCCCAGAGTGTCAAGAGCAGTCCATCTGCCTTATTTCGTATGGAAATCAAAGCAAAATCCCGGATATTGTTGGTATTGCTCTGATCCTGCGGCATGAGATTCCATCGGGTTTGTCCGGCCGTGGCTCCCATCACGTTGAAGTCGTTGTCAGTAAACCATTTGATCGCCCGATTATTCCCCGGGGACTCGGGCATATCATAGTTCCAACGCATGTAAACACAGTTTTTCGGAAACATATCAATGTACTTGTTCAGATTTGGTTCGTTGACAGACCAAATACTATCGACTTGTGAAGCGGTCAATTCCCTGTCATAAATGGAACGATAGACTCCGGCATTCTTCAGCGGCATATCATCCCAAAAGATCGGTGTTAGACCCTTTTGCGCAGCATAATCACTCACTCGATTGAGCCAGATCAACTGCAGTTCAAGAGGCGATTTCCCGCTATTTCTGCCTGTCGTATGTACTTCATCACCTCCTACATGCAGGTAATTGGCGTAAGGAAAAGCCTTCAAGGCATCTTCATAGAGGTCAAACTGAACTTGATATGTTTCTTCATTCAGGGGATTGAACGCCCAATCGCTCTCCGGATCATCACGTAAAGGTTCGTACTCTTTGTGTTTCAGGATAAATGAAGCATGTCCCAAGCCCTGAACCAAGGGACTGATCCGGATATTTCGGGCTAGGGCATATTCACTGATTTCTTTCCAGTCTTCGATTGAAAATGCATCCTCGGAACCGACTTTAGGCTGCAGTTCATATTGGAGCTTGTCTTCGATTTCGACGATCACTGCATTGATTTTTTGCGCAGCAAAGCGATCCATTAGCTCAAAGTAGTACTCCTTTTTCTCCAAATGATGCTTCACATCCAGATGGACTGCTCGGTATGCAAGCGCAGGTTCGTCGGAAATAGTACAAATCGGAAGTGGTGCATTTTGGTCTTTGGCATCTTCCAGCAACTGTCCTAAAGTCATCAATCCATACCATAGCCCAGCGTCAGTTGAGGACTCAATTTCTACTTTACGATCTGAAATTTCCAGAACATATCCTTCAAAATTGGCATCAAATTCAGGAACCAAAACAAACGATATCAGCTCATTTTGAAAATCAGCAAGGGATTGACGTGAAGTAAAATGGCTTTTCGCTTCTTGGAATACCAGCTCCACCTCATCACCCTTTAAACCTGAGCTTCCTTTAATTTCAAAAGAAACCGGACTAGGAAGAATTATGAATTGAGCATTGGACTGTGATTTTTTTTCACAGGAGAAAATGAGAAAAAGCAAAAACGCGAAAGCTGAGTAAAGACGGAAGCGCATAGGATTTGGGTGAATTGTTTTCCAAAAATTAGGAAAATCCTGACTATTACCACTCAAAAAATCCGTAATCCGACCAAAATCCATAATCGGGCTTTGTTATTCCTCCTTTTTGCCTAATTTTTAGGTTCTAGAATTTGGACCAAAGTCCGAACCATTAGATTTCAACCACAACCAACCCAAAATGCTGACACTTCTGATTATCCTGGTCGCCTTGGCCTTGATCCTGATTGCCATCGTCAAGTTTGATATTCATCCATTCTTGGCACTTTTTGTTGGAGCGATTACCTACGGCTTAATGATGCAAATGCCAACTGACCTGATCGTCAAATCCATTGCCGATGGATTTGGAGGAGTGATGGGAAGTGTAGGTCTCCTGATTCTGCTGGGGGTCATTATGGGGACTTTTTTGGAAAAAACAGGAGGGGCCATCGTCATTGCCGATCGGATTCTAAAGTGGATCGGAGAAAAGTTCGTCAACCTCTCCATGATGTTGAGCGGCTGGATACTATCGATCCCGGTCTTTGGCGACAGCACGATCATCATGATGAATCCGATTGCCAAGTCACTTGCTGCAAAAAGTGGAATTTCCTATGCCGCAACGATTGTGGCACTTTCGCTTGGAGCCATGGCAAGTCACGCCTTAGTTCCTCCTACTCCAGGTCCCATTGCCACGGCAGGAATCTTAGAAGCAGATCTAGGCCAGGTGATTTTTTGGGGAGCAATTGTTTCCTTGATTACCTTGATTCCGCTTTATTTTTTTGTGAACAAGTTTGTGGTAAAAATCCCTTTAGAAGCAAATTTGGCGCTCGATGAAAAATCCCTTGACAAAAAACAACTCCCCGCATTTTCCTCTGCCTTAACGCCAATTTTAGTCCCTTTATTTTTAATTATTCTCGCCTCAATAGCTAACTATCCTACCAAACCATTTGGAGAGGGCCAATTCTTTCAAGTGATCCAATTCATTGGTGCTCCTGTGATTTCCTTACTTATAGGAGCTCTCCTTTCTTTTACTTTACCCAAAAAATTTGAAGTGAAACTCCTCTCCACCTCCGGATGGATTGGTGAATCCATATTACTGGCGGCTCCGGTTATTTTGATCACGGGAGCCGGAGCGGTTTTCGGGAAAATGCTCCAGAATTCCGGGGTTGGTGACTTGGTCACTTCCAGCATGAGTGATGCGAATTGGGGGATTTTTCTTCCGTTTTTGATCGCCTTTGCGCTAAAGACGGCTCAAGGTTCAACTACAGTAGCCATGATCACGACAGCTTCGATTATTGCGCCTATACTCAGTCCTTTGGGATTGGATTCCGAAACGATGAAAGTATTCACAGCATTGGCTATCGGGGCTGGTTCGCTTTGTATCTCACACGCCAATGACAGCGGTTTCTGGGTGGTCACCCAACTCTCAGGAATGACGATCAAGCAGGGAAATATGTCCCATAGCTTGGGGACTTTGATCGCCGGATTGACAGCAATTTTATTGATTTTTGTATTGACTTTGGTGATTGGGTAAAACGTCCGATGTCGGGTGTCCGAGGACCGATGTAAGACCTACTTCATCATTCGAAATTCAAGATTCGATGTTCAATATTTCTTGTCCGATGTCGGATGAAAATGTGGAGTCTACAAGTCATTATTCGATACCTGACTTCCGGCGGAAGGTTAAGCTACTTGTCTTGAGTTATAGGAGGCTCCAAGCAGAACTTCAAATCCAACTTCGATTTGAAAAGTTCTCAATTCCTCTTCCGCTGTCCTTTCAGAACTGTCTGGTGCTTCTGGAAGCGCACCGGATTCTCTCCAGGAAAAGAAAAGCAAAGCAACATACCAACCGCACAGGTTAGCAGGGTAGTTCGATGCATATACTTACAAGCATTTTGGGTTTGGGTAATCGAACATTAGAATTGACCAATACCGTCGATTCCAATTTGCTTTTATTCCGCTGATTTACAAGATGAAATCATCAGGTGGAAGGAATCCAATTTGAAAAGTCAAGGTTTGGTTCGGATCCGAAGGAGACAGAAGCCATTTGAGGACTTCTTCAGATGGTTCAGGACTTCAGACCTGCCCGATGCAAGCGGGCTTGGACCAATCATTATGAAGTCTTCAGACTGCATTTCAATTACCTCTTCTTACTTCAGACAGTCTGAAGACTGCATTAGCCTAAGCACAAGCCTGCCTTTCGGCTAGACAGGTCGAAATACTTGCACTAATTGAGACTTACTCAAATTGATTTTTCGAACCATTAAGGGAATTAAGAAAATTAAGAAACTCAGCTCAAGACCTTGGTCATAGTTTTCAAACTCTAATTTTCTCAAATCTTAATGCCCTTAATTTCTTAATGGTAAAATCAAAATATTGGAAAATAAAAAGTTATTGAGGTTGTTGATGAGTATTTCAACTATAAAAATTGAGCGTAGATTTCCTCCGACCCGATAGGAAAACAGAAGCCTATTGCCGACTTATCCTAACTTTGCTAAAAATACCTTCTATGAATTTTTCCGACTTGGGATTGTCTACAGATCTGCTAAAGGCTGTTCAACGTGCAAATTATGAAAGCCCCTATCCTATCCAGATTGAGGCTATTCCTGCGATTCTTGACCAAAAAGATCTCTTGGGCTTAGCTCCCACAGGATCCGGTAAAACTGCTGCTTACATCTTACCAATTCTGCAACGATTACTTAGCAAAAAAGCCCCGGAAGATCGATTTATCCCGGTTTTGGTGATCGTACCCACTCGTGAACTGGCGGTACAAGTAGCAGAGGTAACAGAGAATTTCAGCCGTTTTTTGCCCCGAAAAATCAAATCTATGGCAGTTTTTGGAGGAGTTTCGATCAATCCTCAAATGATGAAACTGCATGGAGTGGAGATTTTGATAGCCACTCCGGGACGCTTGATCGACTTGCTTGGAAGAAATGCCCTTGGAATCTCCCGGATTCACACCTTGGTATTGGATGAGGCAGACAAAGTACTGAACATGGGTTTCAGGGAAGAGGTAGAACATATTTTGGAATTGCTCCCAGCTCGTCGACAAAACGTACTTTTCTCTGCCACTACAGACAATGAAGTGGATATTTTGATCCAAAAACTCCTCAGAGATCCGGTCAGAATCCAAGTGGAAGAAGCTAATTTCACCCCTGACCTGATCGATCAACGGGCCTATCGGGTAAGCCCTGAAAACAAAGGGCCATTTCTGAGGCAATTGATTAACTCCGGAGATTTGAGTCAGATTTTGGTATTCACGTCCTCCATCAGAACGGCAGACAATGTGGCGACCAAGCTGACCAAGAACGGAATCGCTGCGGTGGCTTTTCACGGGGATAAAAGCCAAGGTGCAAGAACAGAAGCTTTGGCTCGATTCAAGTCAGGCAAAACCCGAGTTTTGGTAGCAACAGATCTCGCTGCTCGGGGGATTGACATTCAATATTTGCCCCTGGTAGTCAATTATGAATTGCCTCGCTCACCAAAGGACTACATTCACAGAATCGGCCGTACAGGTCGAGCAGGATCAGCAGGAGAGGCAATCTCATTGATCACTCCCGAGGAAATGCATCATTTCAAAGTCATCCAAAAGAAGATGGGAAAGTGGGTTACCCTGCTCAATTCTGAGGATTTTGGGAAATCAAAAGAAGAATCAGATTCCTAATTTTGAACTGACTAATTGATTTGACCAACCAAAAATCCATCTAACGAGCCGTGGTCTGTTGCCTGTGGTCTGTCGACTGATCATAAAAACTCATACACACTTCGATACGCCCCTTTTTCCTCAAAATAACCCAAGAGCGAATCAAAAAAAGGATTGTTGGCGAGCGTACTGCTATCACCGATCACGATCAATTTTCGCTTGGCCCGGGTCAAGGCAACATTCATTCTTCGCTCATCCGCAAGAAAACCAATCTCCCCTTTTTCGTTGGACCTCGTCAATGAAATCAGCATCAAATCCCGCTCTTGTCCTTGAAAGCCATCGACCGTATCAATAGTCATCCAGTCTGAAAAAGCCCTGAGATTAGGAAACTCAAACGTATCGAAAATCAAATGTTTGAGCATCCTGACTTGCGCAGAATAGGGCGCAATCAAGCCAATGGACCAATTTTTTTGTTTGAAATGCGCAAATCCGATGCGCTTTAGAGTATCATTCAAATAGGTGCAGGCAAACCTGGCTTCTTCGGGATTGAAGGTGCTCAAACTTTCCTCATTTACCTGATCGGAAAAACCGGAACCTGCCGTATCGATCCATTCCAAAACCGGCTCTTCTTCTGTAAAAGCATGGAATTCGGTATTTTCTGCAGCCTGCAATTTCCCCTTATAAAACCATTCATTGGAAAAACCCATGATATCTTTTGGCATGCGGTATTGTACCTGAAGCATCTGGGCAGTTTGAGGTTGACGATGGATGATTTTTTCAAAAAGGGTAACTGAAAGTCCGGCTTTAGCGGCTTCGTAGGACTTGATTGTCGGTGGCAATTGACAATGGTCCCCTGCGAAAACCACCTTTTTAGCCTTCAAAATGGGAATCCAAGTCGCTGCTTCCATTCCCTGTGCTGCCTCATCAATAAAAACAATATCGAAAATCATTCCCTTCAGATGGGAAGAGGCAGCACCTACCAGGGTACAGGCAAAAACCTGCGTCCGCTGAAAGATGTCAGACCTGATGTAATCCTCAAGATGACTGGCCGCTTCTCTTATCCTGGAAACTTCCTGAAACATTAACTTCCGCTGCGCACGCTCTTCCGACCCATAATTTCGCTTGTATTGCTTTGCGATTTTCAGGTTTGCTTCACGTTCTTTCCGCAGCTTTTTCAGATCCCTGTAGCTGTCATGAAAAGTGATTTTGGCATCAAGCGTTTGATTTAGGATTTTCTCCTCCACGCGAGCCGGATGCCCCAGTCGAAGCGTGGTCACCTGGGCATCGACCAACTTTTCCACCAATAAATCAACAGCTGCATTACTTGGGGCAGCGACCAAAATCCGTAATCCCTGCTCCGTCGCCTGCTTAATCGCAGCGATCAGCGTGGTAGTCTTGCCAGTGCCGGGAGGGCCATGGACGATGGCAAAATCCTGTGCTGCAGTGATTTTTTGACAAGCTTCGTTTTGTGAAAAATTTAGCCCCTCTTGCGCTAAAGGATGTAGTTGATTGAATTTGGGTTTCTTATCTCCCAAGGCTATATCCCGCAGCTCGACAAGTCGGGGATTTTCACCCGCAATCACTTTTTTGACTGCCAGTTCCATTTCCCGATAGGTGTTTTCATCAAAAAGCAGATCCACGCCCAATCGGGAATCCAGCATCCATTCAGGCAGCTCATCCGCCTGAATTGTGACTACCATTGCATCTTTTTTTACTTGGTTGACCACGCCATTCACCCGGTTTTCGGAACCTTGATACCCCTCATGGGTTGAAAAAAAAGTCACCGATTTACCTGAGGAAAATGAGGAAGGATAGCTGGAATCAAATCGCTCAATCTCCACCAAAAGCCGCTCACCCATGCCAATTTTGCTTTTTTTCAGCTGGATCGGATGCCAGGTAATTCCTGCTTTTTTCTTTTCGGCTAAGGTGGTATTCAGAAATTTCTTTTTGTATTGAGCCAAGTCTTCAGCCCACTCCAATTTGAGAAGTTTAAGTCCTTCCTGAAGTTCATCTACTATATTCGACATCAATTCTTACTTTAGAATATTAACAAGGCAAACGTGATAGGGTTTATCCATCAAATTTAAAACATGAACTTTCTGGCGCACGCTTATCTTTCCTTTGACCGAGAAGGCATCCTAATAGGCAATTTTGTTGCCGATTTTATCAAAGGGAAAGAATTAAATCGGTATCATGACGAAATTTTTACAGGGATATTACTTCACCGAGAAATAGACGCATTTACAGACTCTCATCCATTGGTTAGAGCCGGACAATCTTACCTGAGACCGAGATTTAGACATTATTCCACTGTGATTACAGATATTTTCTTTGATTATTTTTTGGGAAAAAATTGGGAAAAATTTTCCAATATCCCTCTGGAAGATTTTGTAAATCAGACTTATAACACGCTTGAATCTCATTCTGACCTACTTCCGGAATCTTTCAAGGAGATGTTTTATTGGATGAAAAGTCAAAACTGGTTATATCATTACAGAGAAATCGAAGGAATCCAAAAAGCACTGACTGGACTGACCCGTAGGACCACTTTTGATTCCAAAATGAATGAAGCCCCGGAGGTTCTTCTTGAAAAAGAAGCGGAATTTGAATTGATTTTCTTCGCTTTTTTCAAGGAATTGGAGACTTTTGCCCGAGCTAAACTCATCCAACTACAGCAAATTCATGGTAGCCATTAAGCCAAAAATATCCACCTACATCTCCTTAAGTTTGATTTTGCTGGTGTTGCTGATTGGTTTGATCCTTTTGCTGCGTGATTTTGCATACAAGGGGAGCTTCGCGTTATGGTTTTACCTGTTGGCCTGCTCTCTAATTACATTGGTGATGCTGATGCTTTTGGTCAAGATGATGGCGGGTTGGCGATTTATCAGTGTGGTTAAGGACCAGCTAGTCGTCAAACTGCCATTAAAAGGCATGACCAAAGTTTACCCTGTGAATGAAATTATGCTTTGGGAAGAAGAAGTCATTCTTGCCAATAAAAAGGAATTCAGGCAGGTAACCATTGCTTTTACGGATAAAAATTCAATATCGGTATCCAATCACGAGCATGAATCTTACGCTGATTTGGTGAATTACCTGAAGAAAAAAGCAGCAAGGCAAATGATCAAAAATAAAAAAGCCTGAAAATTCAGGCTTTGATTTATTTTTTGGTTCTGAAATTCTTATCGTAAAGCTCGACACTTTCTCGGATAATTCGCATTGTGTCTTCTTTTCCAAGAAAGTCCTCCACTTTTACTTCTTTATTTTCCAGTTTTTTGTAGTCTTCAAAGAATCTGTGAACTTCCTTCATCAAATGAGGTGGAAGTTCGTCGATATCATTGATATAGTTGACGGACTGATCACCTGCAGCTACGGCAATGATCTTGTCATCTGCTTCGCCACCGTCTATCATTCGCATGACACCAATTACTTTGGCCCAAACCAAAGTCATGGAAGGAATATCGATCTGGGAAATAATCAAGATATCCAGCGGGTCATGATCTTCGCAAAAAGTCTGCGGAATAAAACCATAGTTAGCCGGATAGTGGACAGCAGAGAATAAAACTCGATCCAGCATCAACATGCCTGTTTTTTTGTCGAGTTCATACTTTCCCTTCGATCCTTTAGGGATTTCAATTACTCCCATTACAAATTCGGGGGCGTCTTTTCCAATGTTGACGTCATGCCAAGGATTAATCATATTTTTTGAATTTTGTTAAAAAATGGCTTTTTGCCGGCGTAAAGATACAATCCCGGGACAACTTTTCGCTCCTAAAATTCTCCTTTATTCAAAGAGGGAAGGGTGACCGTAATTGTCGTGCCTTCGTTGACTTCTGATTCCAAATCAATTTTACCTCCCATCTGTTCTACAGCTTCCTTCACCATGTACAGCCCCAATCCTGTTCCGACATTCTTTTGTGTTGCTCTGGCGAAAAGATTGAATACCTCCGCTCGGTATCGTTCCTCGATTCCGATCCCATTATCTTCAACAGCGATGATGGCATTTTCTTCAACCACATCTATAGTAAGGCTAATCCATTTTTGTCCGCCATGCTCTTTTTGAAACTGGACAGCATTGCTGAAAAGGTTATTAAGAATAACCCGGATTTTAGCTTCGTCACAGAAAAACGGGATTTGTTGATTGACCTGTACATCCACCTTAAAATGTGTCAGATCAAACTTCTCGCGATAGGCTTCCATTTGCTGGTTTACGATTTCCTGAAAGTGTATTTCTGTGATCTTGTGATCAATCTTAGTAGATCGGTAAAAGTCCAGCATCTTGTAGATGAAATCATCCAATTTGCCTGTAGCTGTATCGATCATTTCGAAATACTCCAGGGCATTGGGATCACTTATTTCCAATTTGGCAAGTTTGGAAATTCCCGAAATACTCATCAATGGCCCTCTCAATTCATGGGATAAGCTGTAGACGAATTGGTTCATTTCAGAGTGGAGCTTTTGAAGTTTAATGGTCTTTTCCTTCAGCTCTCTTCTCATAAAAAAGATATCCGCGGCGTTTTTGATGGAATTTTTGATCTGCTCGATATTCCAAGGCTTATCAATGAAGCGATAGACTTCCCCCTTATTGATGGCATCAATGACACTGGCGATATCTGAATAACCGGTCAGAAGAATCCGGATCGGATCCGGATTGATTTTGATCATTTGTTCGAAAAATTCCGTACCTGTCAATCCTGGCATTCGCTGATCGGCGATGACCACATGAATTTCTTCTTCTTTGGCGATTCGAAGACCTTCCTCAGCATCTATGGCTGTAAAAATCTTGAAGTCCTTTCGCAAGCTTGCTCGGAATGACTTTAGGTTATTATCCTCATCATCGATATAGAGCACATGAATTTTATCACTCATAGTTTGGGGCATTTTGATAAATAGGAAGTGAAATGATAAAAGTTGTGCCCTGACCTTCCTCCGTATTAACCTCCAGGGATCCGTTGTGATTTTCAATAATAGAATAAACTATGGAAAGTCCCAAACCTGTACCTTTCCCAACGGGCTTTGTTGTGAAAAAAGGTTCAAAAATTCGCTGTTTCACTTTTTCAGGCATTCCGGGACCATTGTCTTCTATTTCTACAACCACGTGATCGGCGAAGGCCTTTGTACGAACAGTAATTTTAGGGTCAGCAATCGTATCCAAATGATCCGACAAAGCTTGAACTGCATTATTCAGAATATTCATAAACACCTGATTGATTTTTCCGGCGAGACACTCGACTAAAGGCAGCTCACCAAATTCCCTGATAATCCTGATTTTGCCGGGAATGGTACTGTTGAGCAAAATGAAGGTACTGTTGATCCCGTCATGCAGGTCCACTTTTTTAATGTCCTGTTCGTCTACTCTGGAGAAAATCCGAAGACCCTTTACAATTTCAACGGTTCTTTTCGCCCCGTCGTCCATGCCTTTCAGGAGTTGCTCCACCTCATCAAGTACATAGTCCAATTCCAGATCTTCTTCTAGCTGTTTGGCTTCTTTCTTGGTGCCTTCAGAAAACTCCCTTTCCCCTGAATTTCGGTAGAATTCGATGACTTCCATGATATCCTTGATGTCACGTTTGAGGGGAGTAATGTTCGAACTTACAAAGTTGATTGGGTTATTGATTTCATGGGCGATACCGGCAGTCAATTGACCCAAAGAAGCCATTTTTTCCTGATTAACGAGTTGGCTTTGGGTGTTTTGAAGTGATCTCAAGGCATGCTCCAACTCATCAGTCCTCATTCTGACTTTTTGCTCAAGCATGGTATTCTGTTGTCGGATAAGCTCCTCATTTTCGTGAAGAATGAGAAGCTTTGCCGCCTGCTCTTCCTCTTTTTCTTTCTTGAGGATATTTATTTTATCCGCTAAAGCAAAAGAAAGTAAAACCACTTCCAAAGCTGATCCTAATGGCATGATATAAGCCGTCAGATTATTGGTAGGAATAATTCCCATTTCACTGAATACAAAAAGGAAAATGCCGATCATAAAAACAGTCCAAGCCAATAGGTAATACCTCGCTGGACTATAACCCAATTTAAGAACTGAAAGAGCTACCAATAGCACATATAACACAACTATTGATTGCGTGCCTAGAAGAACTTGATAACTTAAAGTTATTGAAAAGAAAAATGCATTCAATAAGATAAAACCATAAACTATAAAAATAAAATAAAACCCTTTATCAAGCTTTGGAACAAAATGTTTTGTTGATAAAAATTGTCGCAAAAACCAAATACCAACCAAACTAACCAGTGAAGAGAAAATAACTCCTGCCTTTAACTTCAACCATTCAGATTCAGGCCAAATCAATTCAATAGTATATCCCAATATGGAAGACTGAGCAAACCAAACCAAAATAGTGTGAATAACATAAATTAAATAAATTTTATCTTTGACGGAGAAATATAAAAATAGATTATAAAAAAACAACCCTACAATAACACCAGTAAAAATTCCAAATATTATATTCTCTCTATTTATCAAACGTTCAATTGTATGAATATCATTGATAGAAGCAGTAATTATGGTTTTGTTAATACTTTTCACTTTTAAATAAATCTCAATATTTTCTCCATGCGGAAGATCAATTTTAAAAATTATTGATTTTGAACGAATTACCCTCTCACTAAAATCATCTAACCTTCCTCCTTTACTGGTTTGAATTACATTTCCACCTTTAACAATATATAATTCAATATTATCCAGAGATGGATTATTTATAAAAAGGTATTTTTCATGTTCACGAGTAACATTTTTAACCAAATATCTAAGCCAAATAATATCATCATTAATTCCAAAATTTAGATTCTCATTATTCAAAGTAACGAATTCCTTAGAATCTAAAACATCATTGATATCAAGATCCAAATTATCACGCTGAATTAAAAAATCATATTTATTGATTATTTTGCTATTTGAATCAATTATCACTGGATTAGCAAGAAAACCCACAAAAATGAATACATTAATAAAAATCATCATGATTTTCTCCAATTAGGATTTTTTATTTTTAAGTTATACTTTATATCAATTGGTCCTTTGGGAGTTTGCTCAGTTCGTTCACATTGTAATTTTTCTCGCAAATCAAAAATATAATCTCTTTCTTCTTTTACTGCTAGTGGTAAATTTTTTACGTCTTTTAAAACTGCTAAAGTTGCAACTAAATCTAGTTTCGGATAAAAAAAAGTTCCTTTGTTCCCAATGCCTTCTTCTATTTCAAAACCCTTTTGAAGCGTTGGTTTTAAAGTATACTCAGCGCATAATGCAAATAAACTTTGAACATTTAGCTGAGCAGCAATTACCAATGAGGTTCTTGATAAGAATAATGCTCCAATTCCATATCCTGAAATGGCTCTACTATTCCACAACCCACCAATCTCACCTGTCCCTGTATCTCGGTATCTCGTAATTAAATCACTTATTCTGTCATCCACTTGAGAAATAGCACTTTCTAGAGGTAGTGGATAGTTTTGGTTAGAAATATGAATTCTAAGTCCACTAACCACCCTGTCGGTTAGGTTTTCATGAACAGTGACTACAAAAACATAAGGGTTATGTATCCATTCATTATTTGATGATGTAACCTTAGTGACCCCATATTCTTTTAGGACATTAATATGCCCCTCTATGAATTGCTGGCAAATCTCGGGTTCATCTATTGCTCTGAAAGCGTTGAAAGTAAACATTTTAAAGCTGAATTAAGGTGTCTTGCACGTCACGACGAAATGCTCTAACGGTAGGCTCTCCAGCCACATTTAATCGAAACATAAACAAATCCAAGTGATCGCAATCCCCTTCCCTTTTAAATATTTTGTCAAATTTTAACTTTAATTTTTCAATTTCTCTTACTTCATCCAATGAAAATCCGTGATTTCTCTCTTGGAGGACTTTTTGAAAGATAAACAGCATGGCTGTCACGGGTTGAAAACTTATCCCCAGCATATTTGCTTTGATCCAGATTCGTTGGAGTACTTTCCCGCCTTCGAGGTAGGTTTTAGGAGTAAATGAATCCCCTTGAAGCAGCATGATTGCGGATGACTTGGTTATCGTATCTTTAGAAATCTTGGTTAGGCCATAGCCCATCAAAAATTTTCTGAAAAACCTCATAGTTCTAGGGTCTTTCAGCAAGCCCAAGGCAGCTTTTTCGGTACCTGCTAATTCAAGGGTAGCTACATCTATTCCATCTTTGGTTTCTTGGGCATCCTTCTCCGTCCACCGGACTTCTTTGATGAAATCCAGCAAGCCTTCCTCATGGAAAAATCGCATCCGGTCCATTCCTCCTACTATTTCGGCCAGGTTTTCCAGATCGTTGTAAGCTTCCGTCAGCTTGATTTTAAAGCCTTCATTCAAAGCAAAAACCTGCAATTCTTCCAGTTTTGATTTGTCCAGAAGCTGTCTGACCGTATTTTTCCTATTGGTACAACGCAAGGAAATTCCATCCACGAGCTCAAAGTAAGGCACTTGTATCCGGGCTTTGTATTTTGCGACAAACCGAACCGAGCAGATCAACTCTTCCTCAAATTCACGAATATGATCTATCATCTCGATCTCCATCCCTTCCTGAGCTGCTGCCAGTCTTAAATTCTCCAAGGCTGCTCCAAATGCGATCAAAGATCCTGTACCCTTAAAATCCAGCATGGAGTGACTACGCTGCTGGTCATGAAATAGATGGAGGATCCCCTTGCGGTCAAAAACCCAAATCCACGGCTGAATATTCCCTCCCGATGGGGCCATGTTGGCCAATGACAGTAACCGCTTCAATTCCGAATGGGAAAGGATATACCCAGATTGCAGGATATGATCAGGAATTTGACTGATCAATCTATCTGAAAATGAAGCTACATTTTCAATTCGTGGTAAAACCAATTTCTCCTCAAACTGATCGATTTTGATTATTTCATCCAAATCGACATAATACCTACCCGAAGGCACATCATCTCCTAAAAGAAGCCTTCTCCCAACGTGAGCGACAGTAGCTCCTCCCAGGAAAACACCAGAAGCCAATTGCGGCCAAGAGGTGATAGAGGTGCCGATTTCCAGCAGAGAGGCTTTCATTCTCGGGGAGAGAGTTTCCAAGCCTGTAATTTTCAATCCAATGGCTACGCGCTCTTTATTGGACAGATTGGCAAGTTCAGACTTGGTAATCCCCTCCAGCAACCCGTGAAATATTGGTCTGTTGGGCTCTTTGTCAAAACGCTCAACGTCCAGCATTCCCCGATCCGACGTATCCATCATCACCGGGATGCCTTCGCATCTTGCCCTTTCTCTTACTAATAGTTTTATGTCAAGACTATCGCATTCATCTATCACCAAGTCAAGTTTGCCGTTTCCGGTCAAAAATTCTTCGAGATTATCCTCATTGATCCCTTCTCTGAAAAGCACCACTTTCAAATACGGATCGATTTCAGAGATTTCTCTGGCCGCAATCACCACTTTCTCAAGTCCAAGACTGGTGACTCCTGCCTTTAGCCTATTCATATTACTTAGCTCCAAGGTATCAAAATCAGCAAGTCTGATTTCCCCAAAGCTCCTTTCCAAAGCCATGGCTAAGGCAATGCTTTGGCCAACAGATAGTCCAACTATTCCAACCTTTTTTTGGCCCAGTACCTTTTGTTCTGAGGGTGTGATTTTGTAATTATTGCGAAGCGTGCGAATTCGTATGAAATCTGTTTCACCAAGAATATGGACCAGTATGTTTTTCCAGGGATAATAAACCCAGTTTCCAAAAAAATCTTTGTCTTTATCCTTAAAAAATTCAACTACCTTAATATTTAATTCATCTTTGGAAAATTGGTTTTCGGGATGATCTGATTTAATCAAATCGATAACCTGACTATCGATTTCATCTATAGTTTGAACATAATTGCTCGATCGCAACTCCTGAATTTCTTCCCAATCCAGCGAATTTGTCGGAAAGAAAATTAGAGGCTTGATTTGATCTTTAAGATCAAACCTTGTTCTGGTAAGCATGTTTTACTTTAGGGTGAGGAAGCTAGGTAAAGTTAGTTCTTTCTGCCTAAAGTCAAATTATTCACTATTTTTTTTTTAAAAATAGTGTCATAAAAGCCTTAGGCCTCAGAAGCAAATCAATCTGCTGAAATTTAATACTTGTTTTTTAAGTTAAAAACAGATTATTTGGCCAGTGTATTTCAACCTTTTGCGGTACCCTTGGATGGAAAATCAGCCTGAAGAAAAAATCAAAATCCTATACGTAGACGATGAAGAGAACAATCTTCAAGCGTTCAAAGCAACATTCAGAAGGGATTACAGGATCTTTCTTGCGATTTCGGCCAGAGAGGGAGAGGAAATTCTTGCCAAAGAGGAAATAGATATCATCATCACTGATCAACGCATGCCTGAAAAGACGGGGGTGGAATTTTTGGAAAGTATAATCCCGAAGTACCCTAAGCCAATCAGACTTTTACTTACCGGATATACTGATATTCAAGCCGTAATCGATGCGATCAATAAGGGTCAGGTTTACCATTACCTCACCAAACCCTGGGAAGAAGACTACCTCAGAACTGTAATCAAAAACGCCTTTGAAGTCTATGCTTTAAGGAGGGAAAACGAAAGATTGACCGAAGCCTTGCTCAAAGCAAACGAACAGCTGGAGTTTTTACTCCGTCAAAATCTCCTTTCCTGATCAATATCGGGCTGCTAACAGCAGTTGCAACTCTTTATGATTCAACCCAAACTTACGGGCTAAAAACGCATTGGTTAGACTACCTCTGTAGGTATATACCCCTCGGAGAAACCACTTGTAGTTAAAAATCATTTCCTCAGCTCCTCCCAAATCAGCCATTTGCAAAATAAGTGGAGTAAAAATATTGCTCAGCGAATAAGAGGCAGTCCGCGCTACCCGAGAGGCAATATTAGGGACACAATAATGGATAATATCATGCACCAGGTAGACCGGTTCGTCGTGTGTGGTCATCCTCGCAGTCTCAATGCACCCCCCTTGGTCTATACTTACATCAATGATAATACTACCGTGAATCATGTTGGCAACCATTTCCTCTGTGACCACAATTTTATTTCTGCCTTTTTCAGCCCTTAAAGCGCCAATCACTACATCAGCTTCTGCCAAGGCTTGGCCCAAACTAAAGTTATCAATTGTGGATGTATGGATCTGTTGCCCCAGCAGTTGCTTAATCCTTCGAAGTTTGTAGATATGATTGTCAAAAACTTTAATATTGGCTCCTAATCCGATGGCTGTTCGAGCTGCATACTCTGCCACAGTCCCTGCTCCAATGATTACCACTTGAGTAGGGGGCACACCGGTTACACCTCCGAGAATCAACCCTTTTCCTTCATTCACACTCGACAGGTATTCTGCAGCGATCAGCATCACCGTACTCCCTGCGATCTCAGACATAGCCCTCACCACCGGCATACCTCCGACCTTATCTTCAAGGTATTCAAAAGCTACCGCTGTGATTTTCTTTTCATTCAGCGCTTTGATGAATTCCGCATCCTGCTTTTCGAGCTGAAGGGCCGAAATCAGGCAACTTCCCGGAGACATTTCAGCAATTTCTTCGATACTCAGCGGATCTATCTTCAATACCACGTCAGCAGTAAGCACTTCCGTCCGTGAATAGGCGATTTTTGCACCCGCATCCGAATAATCCTGATCCTTGAACTTTGCACTGAGACCTGCCCCTGTTTCTACTATCACCTGAATGTCGTTATTGCTCAATAAGCCGACAGCTTCAGGTGTAAGTACCACTCTTTTTTCCTGAGTTGAAGTCTCCTTGGGGATTCCGACATGAAGTGGTTTTGCCCCCTTTTTTACCTGCAAGGGCGATTCTTTTGTAATAAGACCTACAGAAGTAAGTTCGCTTAATTCAGTTGACATTTTGGGTATGTTGAAGGGTGATGGTTCTGTCCTCGTCAGCGTCAATGACTATCTTAATTAAGAGAAATTCATCCGGAAGAAACTGAGCAATTTTCTCTGCCCACTCAATCCAACAATAATCTCCGCTATAAAAATACTCTTCTATTCCGATATCCAATGCCTCCCTGGGATCATCGATTCTGTAAAAATCAAAATGACAAATCCGCTGTCCGGAAATGGTTTCATATTCATTTACAATGCCAAAAGTAGGGCTACTCACCTGATCCTGCACTTCCAATTCTTTGGAAAGGGCTTTGATCAGGGTAGTTTTTCCGGCACCCATCTGCCCCTGAAACACCCAAATCTTTTTGTCACCTGCACGGGCAATAATCTGACGGGCAGCATCTTGGATCTGATCGAGTCGGTAGTGAATGGTATTCAAGAATTTTTAACGTTTGGCGGTCAGGTGCACAATCGGCACAATCATTTCTTCCAAAGATATACCTCCATGCTGAAATGTGTCCTTATAAAAATTAACATAGTAATTATAGTTGTTGGGATAAGCGAAAAAATAATCCTCCACAGCAAAGACATACGAGGAAGACACATTTAATCGGGGAAGCTTAGCGTCTTCCGGCTTTTTGATCTCAAAAACCTTCCCTGTCTCGAAATTCAAATTTTTCCCCTGCTTATAGCGGAGATTCGTAGACACATTTTTATCACCGATGATTCGATAGGGTTTGTTTACTCTCTTAGTGCCGTGATCCGTGGTGACCATTACCTCTGCTCCTGCATTATGAATCTTCTTGAAAAGATCAAAAAGAGAAGAATGCTCAAACCAACTGCGAGTCAGGGATCGGTAGGCTGATTCATCCGGAGCCAATTCACGGATCATTTTCATGTCCGTCCGCGCATGGGAAACCATATCCACGAAATTATAAACCAGTACATTCAGATCATTCTGCAAAAAAGTATGAAACAGATCCAAAACAGCTTTGCCCTGCTGCGTCTGAATAATTTTATTGTAGGTGAACTTAATCGGAAGACGGTTTTTGTCCAGGTTGACTCTGATCCAATCCTCTTCAAACTTATTCTTTCCTTCATCTGAATCTTCGTCTTCCCACAGTGCGGGATAGAAACGCGCCATATCCATGGGCATCATACCACTAAAAAGCGAATTTCTGGCAAAAGCAGTAGTAGTCGGCAAGATACTATAGTAGGTATCCTTTTCCTTCACATTGAAGTAGGGGGTCAATAGCTGCTCGAGATCCTCCCATTGATCGAGGCGAAGGTTGTCAATGACAATTAAAAACAATGGCTTCTTATCTTTCAATACCGGAAATACTTTTTCCTTCAAAACATGGTGGGACAACAGCGGCTTGTCTGGATTCTTCTCTGACATCCAATCCAGGTAATTTTCCTTAATGAAGCGCGCAAAAGAAGCATTTGCTTCAGATTTTTGGTTTTCCAAGACCTCAAGCATGTTTTTATTTTCGGTCGAATCTATCTGCAATTCCCAGAAAGTCAATTTCCGATAAAGCTCTGCCCAATCTTGATGATCCTCTGCATCTCCCAATGCCATGCTGATCTGCATGAATTCCTGCTGATAGCTTTGGGTGGTCTTTGAGTCAATGAGTTGCTTATTTTGGACAATCTTCTTTACAGAGAGCCAAATCTGACTGGGATTCAGCGGTTTGATCAGGTAGTCCGCTATTTTGCCTCCTATCGCATCATCCATGATGTGCTCCTCCTCGCTTTTGGTGATCATGACTACGGGAATTTGAGGCTTGATCTGCTTGATCTGCTGAAGGGTCTCCAAGCCTGTCATCCCGGGCATCATCTCATCCAGAAAAATCACATCAAAATTCCGATCTTCTACTTGCTCGATTGCATCTACTCCAGAATTGACGGTAATGATCTCATAGCCTTTCTGTTCCAAGAAAAGAATGTGTGGCTTAAGTAGGTCGATTTCGTCATCGGCCCAGAGAATTGAAGATTTTTGAGACATTTGGGTTTCCCTTTCTTTTAAAATTATAATTACTTTTGAGTCAATCAAATCAGCGCTGATTGAAAAGCCAGAAAATTCTGAATGATCCTGTTTATGGGTTCATTACTATTCCGAGTGAATTAATATTCACGATCATTGACCATCCCTACTTCCAAAGGTTACGCCGGATCAAGCAATTGGGTTTGACGGATTTTGTCTATCCGGGAGCGCTTCATACGCGATTTCATCATGCGATAGGAGCCATGCACCTGATGAGCATAACCTTGGACAATCTACGAATTAAAGGAACAGAAATATCCGATCAGGAATATGAGGCAGCTCTGATTGCTATTTTACTTCATGATATTGGCCACGGGCCTTTTTCCCATGCTTTGGAGTACAGTCTGCTCAAGGGAATTCCCCACGAAGCGCTTTCACTCCTGACCATTGAACTCCTAAATGAACAATTAGGTGGCCAATTGGACCTCGCTTTACGAATTTTTAAGAATCAATATGAGCGGAAATTTCTAAACCAATTGGTATCCAGTCAGTTAGACATTGATCGCTTAGACTACCTTCAGCGAGATTGTTTTTTTACTGGAGTTTCGGAAGGCACAATCGGAGCGGACCGCATTATCAAAATGATGGCTGTAAAAGACGGTCAATTGGTCATTGAAGAAAAGGGAATTTATTCGATCGAGAATTTCCTGAGTGCCCGGCGACTGATGTATTGGCAGGTTTATCTTCATAAAACTACCGTGAGTGCTGAAAAAATGCTCATCAATCTAATTCAGCGGGCTAAGTCTCTGGCTCAGACCGGCCATAAGTTTACTGTGACCGAAGAGTTTGAGTTTTTCCTCAAAAATGATTTCGAACTCGAAGATTTCAGAAAAAATCAAAGAATTCTGGAAAGTTTTCTGAGTTTGGATGATTTCGATATTTGGGGAGCGATAAAACTTTGGAAGCGGCACGAAGACTATGTACTTCGCAATATTTCTCAGATGTTTTTGACCCGAAACCTGTTCAAAATAAATCTGGTCAACGAAGCTTTTTCACCAGCCGAACTACAAGAAATGAAAGCCAAAACGCTCAAAAAATTACAAATACCGGAAGCCGATATCGATTATTTCTTTTGCACCGGAAAGGTGAGTAATTATGGATATTTGGCGACAGATCGGATAAATATTCTAACCAAAAAAGGTAAGGTAATGGACGTGGCCACAGCCGCTGACCTACCAAATATTAAAGTAATGAGCAAGATTGTGGAGAAACATTATGTATGTCAGGCTAAAAACCTAATTTTAACTCCCTAAACCCGAAAGCTGAATATGGAATTTACATTAGGCCAACTTGCAGCACTTTTAGAAGGAAAAGTAGAAGGGGATGATAGCCAGAAAGTAACCCGTCTTGATAAAATCCAAGAGGGTAAATCGGGAGGAATCAGTTTTTTGGCAAACGAAAAATACGAGCCTTTTCTGTACGAAACTGAATCAACTGCTGTGATTGTTTCTGAAGATTTTCAACCGGTAAAGCCATTTAAAACTACTTTGCTCCGAGTAAAGGACGCCTACTTAGGCTTCACCAAGCTTCTGGAAGCCTATGCACAACTCAGCAAAGCGATGCTAGTCGGCGTAGAGGAACCTAGCTATATGCATCAGACGAGCACCATTGGTGAAAATCATTACCGTGGAGCTTTTTCATACATTGGAAAAAATTGTCAGTTGGGCAAAAACGTGAAAATCCATCCTCAGGCTTTCATTGGAGACAATGTAAAACTTGGGGATAATTGCATCATACATCCCGGAGTAAAAATTTGCGCTGACACACAAATAGGCGATAACTGCGAGGTATTCCCTGGTGCAGTCATCGGTGCGGATGGATTTGGATTTGCTCCCCAAGCAGATGGTACTTATAAAGCCATTCCCCAAATCGGCAATGTGATCCTCGAGGACAATGTGTCAATTGGCTCCAATACCACCATTGATTGTGCCACCCTGGGCTCAACGATCATCCGAAAAGGAGTCAAAATTGATAATCAAGTACAGATCGCACATAATGTAATCGTCGGAGAAAATACGGTTATTGCCGCTCAGACTGGCATATCTGGTTCTACCGAAATCGGTAAAAACTGTGTAATTGCAGGAAAAGCAGGCATTGTAGGCCATATCAAAATCGCCGACCATACCACTATCGGGGCAAATACAGGCATCAGTAAATCGATCAAAAAATCCGGAGAAACGCATTTTGGATACATGTCAATGGATATGAAGGATTTTTTGAAGTCATACGCCCTGTTCAAAAATCTGGATAAGCTGGAGAAGCGAGTCAAAGAACTGGAAAAAAAGGGCTAATTTTGCTGCCTTTAAATTCCGCAAGGAAAGTAAAACATGAAAGTAAAACAGCACACTATAAAAAGACAGGTGAACCTAACCGGTGTAGGCCTGCATACAGGAGTCGTTTCCAATATGACTTTTGTACCTGCGCCACCCAACCATGGGATCAAATTCCAACGTGTAGATCTCGAAGGTCGTCCTACCATTGATGCCGATTGTGACTTGGTGGTGGATGTATCCAGAGGCACAACGCTGGAGCAAAGTGGCGCCAGAGTCTATACAGTGGAGCATGTTCTGGCTGCTTTGGTCGGCTTGGAGATCGACAATGTTCTGATCCAACTCGATGGTCCAGAGCCTCCGATTATGGATGGGTCATCGATTCAGTTTATCGAAGTTTTAGAAAATGCGGGCTTTGAGGAGCAAAATGCGCTGCGTAGATTTTTTGAAGTACAGGAAAGCATCCAATACAAAGACGTAGCTCGTGAAGTAGAGATGGTTGCCCTACCCACAGACAATTATCGGGTGACTGTGATGGTAGATTACAATTCTCCGGTTTTGGGAAGCCAGCATGCTTCCATCACTGACATTAGCCAATTCCGGACAGAAATTGCATCCTGCCGGACGTTCTGCTTTCTTCACGAACTTGAAATGCTTTACAACTCCAATCTGATTAAAGGGGGAGATTTGAATAATGCCATCGTCGTGGTGGACCGAGTGGTGGAAAAAGAGGAACTAGCCAATTTGGCTAAAATGTTTAACAAACAAAGTGTAGAAGTCAAAAAGGAAGGCATTCTAAACAATGTGGATCTTCGCTACCGCAACGAACCGGCCCGACACAAGCTTTTGGATGTGGTGGGTGATCTGGCTTTGGTAGGAAGACCGCTGAAAGCTCAGATTCTTGCCGCCCGCCCGGGGCATGCAGCGAATGTGGCTTTTGCAAAAAAGCTCAAAAGAGCTATGGAAAAAGCCGGAGCTTCCCACATCCCGCATTACGACCCGAAGCTGCCACCGGTGATGGATATCAATCAAATCAGCAACATTCTTCCTCACCGTTATCCTTTTCAGTTGATTGACAAAATCATCTATTTGGATGAAAGTGTGGTAGCCGGAGTGAAGAATGTAACGATGAATGAGCCATATTTTATAGGACATTTTCCAGGAAACCCAGTCATGCCCGGAGTTCTTCAGGTGGAAGCTATGGCACAAACAGGCGGAATTTTGGTTTTGAGTACTGTAGATGACCCCGAAAATTACTGGACCTATTTTCTGGGAATTGAAAATTGCAAATTTCGAAAAATGGTGTTGCCCGGCGATACCCTAGTTTTTAAATGTGAACTTTTGGCACCAATTCGCAGAGGCATAGCTAAAATGAAAGGTGAAGCCTATGTAGGAAACACCCTCGTGTGCGAGGCTGTAATGACTGCCAGCATAACCCGAAAAGAATCATGATCAGTCCCTTGTCATCCATCGATCCCAATGCAAAACTTGGCAATAACGTACAGGTAGACCCATTTACCATGATTCACGAGGATGTAATCATTGGAGAAAATTCATGGGTAGGATCCAATGTTACCATCTATCCGGGTGCCAGAATAGGCGAAAACTGTAAAATCTTCCCAGGAGCGGTAATCGCTGGCATCCCCCAAGACTTGAAGTTTCAAGGGGAAGATTCTACTGTTGTGATCGGTGATAATACCACGATCCGGGAATGCGTCACCATCAGCCGAGGCACGGTGGACAAGCAAACTACCGTCATTGGAAGCAACTGCCTTTTGATGGCCTATGTACACGTGGCTCACGATTGTGTAATCGGCAGTAATGTAATTATTGCCAATTCGGTTCAGATAGCCGGACACGTATCCATTGATGATTGGGCCATCATCGGAGGATCCAGCGCTGTACACCAGTTTGTCAAGGTCGGAATGCACGCCATGATCTCGGGAGGTTCATTGGTAAGAAAGGACGTGCCTCCATTTACCAAAGCTGCACGGGAACCCCTTTCCTACGCCGGTGTCAATTCTTTGGGACTGAGAAGAAGAGGCTTCTCCAGTGAAACAATAGCACACATTCAGGAAGTTTACCGCTACCTGTTCCTGAACAGCCTCAACAACAGCCGCGCGTTAGAAGAAATCGAAGTAAACCTACCTGCTACCAAAGAGCGGGATGAAATCCTGAATTTCATCCGGTCCTCTGAACGTGGCGTAATGAAAGGCTATATCAACTAATTCTGTGAAAATCCAGCTCCAAGAAGCCTCCAAGCGATTTCAATACGAGTGGATTTTTAGAAATCTCAACGTGGAACTCTCAGATGGGGATTCGCTGGCAATCACTGGCGGTAACGGTTCAGGAAAATCAACCTTACTTAAATGCATCTCCGGAGCGATTCCTTTTTCATCAGGTAAAATAACTTTCGAATCTGATAAGAAACTGATTCCTGAAACTGATTGGTATAAGCATCTGGCTATCTCCGCCCCATACCTGGAGCTCCCCGAAGAGTTTAGTCTCCTCGAACTGGTAAACTTTCACTTTAAATTCAAAAATCCGCTCAACCAAATTCAACCCAAAGAACTCATCGAAATCCTCTACCTGGATCAGCATGCAAGCAAACCTGTTTCCCAATTTTCCTCAGGAATGAAGCAACGCTTAAAATTGGGAATTGCGCTGTTTTCGGATGTGCCCGTGATTCTTTTGGACGAACCTACCTCCAATCTTGACAAAAAAGGAATTGCTTGGTATTCGGATTTAATCAATGATTTTCTGAAGCATCGAATTCTGATTGTATGCTCAAATGAGCCTAGGGAATACGAGTTTTGTAAACAAAAATTAGCCTTGGAAGATTTTAAGTAAAAACTTAGGCTTTGAACTTTCAGCGATATCTTTAATTTTACAACAGTTAAAAATTACGCGTATATGAAGATGAATTGGTGGAAAATAATCCTGGCAGGTTTGGTGGTGGCAGGAATGCAGGCTTGTGGAGGGGATGATCCTACGCCAACTCCTCCCAAAACTCCAGAGCAAATCGCAACAGAGGTATTGACAGGAACAGGCACGCAGGCTTGGGGCATTGCCGGAGGAGGGAAGGTAACCCGCGGAGGAAGTGATGTAACTGACCTTTATTCCACTTTTGAACTCATTTTGAATTCAGGTTCGGCTAAAACCTATACTTCCAGAAACAGCAATGACCTATTTGATCCCAATGGAAACTGGGCATTTGCAGGGACTAATTTTGATAAAATCACGCTGACAGGAACCAAACCTGCCGCAGCAAGAGAAATGTCTTTCACTCAGACTGGAAATTCATTGAAACTGGTTTTCTCCATTCCCGCTCCCGGGGCAAGAATAAACGGTCAATTTGCCATCGCTGGCGATTATGTATTTGACCTAATCAAAAAATAAAATCTACCCATCAACACAAAAAAGGGAGCCTCATCGCTCTCTTTTTTTATTTCAGCGTCACTAAAGTTACCCCGGCACCTCCGCGGTCTGCATGCTCATCCTCCATTTTTCCTACGGGGGACATTGCCCTCAGCAGATTTCTGGTAATCTCTCTCAAAATTCCATCACCCTTGCCATGGACGATTCGTAGATTTTTTATCCCAAGCATGTGACCTTCATCAATAAAAGTCTGGATCAAAGACAAAATCTCCTCTCCTCTTTTCCCTCTCAAATCAAGATTGGGGGAATAATCCATCATCTTGGCGTTGGTGTTGTAGTTCCCTCGCTGAGAGAGTACTTTCTGCTCTTTTTTTACCTCACTTTTGGAGATTTTTTCCAGTCTTGATAGCTTGACGTTTGATTTCAGATCGCCAATAGCTATTTCAACATCTTTATTTTTCAAAGCCACCACCTGGGCGACAGCTCCATTATCCTTAAGTCGTACCCAATCCCCTTCACCGATCTTCCCGCCGACTACCAGAATCTCCGGATCATTTGCCTCCAATTTTTCAGGCTTGATTTCCTTTTTGAATTCCTCCAGCTCTTGCCTTACCTGCTTTGTAATTTCCTTTTCAGCCTTCCCTTCCCGGATTTCCCGGATAGTCGCTTCGATTTTCTTATTTGTTTGATCCAATAAAGACTTGGCTTCCTGCTTGGCTTCCTGTATGTATTTCTTTTTGGTCAATTCCAGCGTTTCCTTCAACTGATTGTATTCTTTCAGTCTGATCTGGAGGAGCTTTTCCTTTTCTTTGACCTCTTTGAGTAATCCCGAATACTGGTTTTTCTCATTTTCCAGCTGTGTCAAGAGTCGATCATAGCGCACCCGCTCTTCTCCGATTTGATCTTTGGCATAGGCCAAAATCTCTTTTGACAATCCGATTTTAGAAGCAATCTCCAATGCAAATGAGGACCCGGGCTTACCGATTTCCAATTCATAAATCGGCTCCAAGCGATCGACATCATACCGCATGGCACCATTGACCAAGCCTTGATTTTTATTGGCTACTTGCTTCAGATTGCCATAGTGGGTGGTTACTACTCCAAACGCTCCCAACTTATTCAGAGAAAGTAAAATCGATTCCGCTATCGCCCCTCCAAACTGCGGCTCGGTACCGGTCCCAAATTCATCAATGAAAAGGATCGTCTTCTTATTGGCAAACTGGGTGAAATGCTTCATGCTCATTAGGTGAGAGCTGTAGGTACTCAGGTCATTTTCCAAATTTTGCTCATCACCGATATCAATGAAAAAGTTGTCAAAAAGGGAGCTTTTGGAATCCGGATGCACCGGGATCAAAAGCCCGCACTGCAGCATGTATTGCAATAAGGCAACTGTTTTTAATGTTACTGATTTTCCACCGGCGTTGGGCCCTGAGATCACCAAAAGACGCTCGTGACCACCAAGTTTGATGTCGACAGGGACAATTTTCTTTCCTTGGGACTTTAGTGCCATTTCCAAAATCGGATGCCTGGCCCTGGTCCAATTCAACACCCGTTCTTTGACAATCTCCGGCTTACAGCTGTCTGTCTTTTGGGCAAATTTTGCTTTGGCACGGATAAAATCCATCAATCCAAGAAAGTTGGTTGCTTTTCTCAAAGCTGGAATAGCAGGCCTCAACTGATCTGTCAGACGCGTCAAAATCTTTATTATCTCCCGACGCTCCATGTATTCGAGGTCACGGATTTCGTTATTGATATCCAGGGCCTCCTCAGGCTCCATGAAGACGGTCTGGCCCGTAGCTGATTCATCATGAATAAAGCCCCGAAGTTTTCGTTTGTTTTCTGCGGCTACAGGGATCACCATTCTGCCACCCCGAATGGTCATGGCGGCATCTTCCGGGGTGAGACCTTTTGCCCGGGCTTCCTTAAAAATCCGCTCCATCACTTTTCTTAGCCTTCCCTCCTCGTACAGAAGTTGGGTTCGGATCAGTTGCAGTTCTTTACTTGCATTACTTCGGATTTTTCCTTTTTCATCGATGATCAGATCGATCGCCTTGAGGAGATTCATATCCAAATCGAGCAACAGCCCCAGTAGCGCACTTAGCGTCGGGTATTTTTCTCCGTGATTTTGGAAAAAAGTGACACAACCTCGTAACGTTTGCAGGGCAAGTTTTACCTCGTAAAACTCCTCTTGATCCAGAAAAGCGCCCTCAAGTTTTGCCTTTTCCAAAAAGGGATTGAGGTTAGTGAAATTGGAACTCGGGAAAGCCTCGCCGGCAATAAGAATCTTCCTAAACTCTTCCGTCTGATCCAAAAGCCGCCGGACTAAGTTGAAATCAGAAGAAAAAGAAACTTTGTCCACATAGTCTTGACCCAAAGAGGAGGAACACTCCGACTTCAGCAAGTCTTTTATTTTGACGAAATTTATTTTTTGATCGAGATTTTGGGGATAAAGCATCAGAATAAATCCTCTTTTTTTGCTGGGTTTGATTCTCTCACTACCAGAGAATCGATCACGCGGGAATAGATTTGGTCCATTTTTCGGGCATCTTCGAGATAGTAGCGCATACTATTCACAAAAACTGAATCTTCTACTCCATGTTTAATAAAAATTTCTTTCTCCATCAAGGCGTATAGTACCTGTGAGGAATCGTAAGAAATCGGAAGTGCACCTACCATTCCCTCCGTCAATTGGATATCAATCAGGACATTGACCACTTCATCCTCCGACAGCACTCCGGAGGGAGTTCGATCCGAGTCACAGGAAAATGAAAATACCAGGAAAAGAAAGGCTAAAAGAATTCGTTTCACGGCATAAAATTAGGTTTTTTTAACTGATAATGTCCCGACGGTTTACCTAACTCAAATTTTATAATTCAGTTCAAGACTTTAACTTAGCCAGTTCAAATATCCCTCATGGATCAGCTGTTCAGTAAGCTTAGGAAATACGAAATTATGATCAGAAAGGTGGCAAACAACCACCTTCAAGGAGAGTACCAGTCGCTTTTCAAAGGCTCGGGGGTGGAGTTTGATGACTTAAGACCTTATCAGTACGGAGATGATATCCGAACAATCGAATGGAAAGTATCTGCTAAAGGACACGGAACATTTGTCAAAACGTTTCGGGAGGACAAAGAGCAGTCTGTCTATTTTCTTCTGGACATCTCCGGTAGTCAGGATATTGGCCAGCAGGGAAATAAAAAGATCGACCAGGAAAAATTAATCGCAGGTGTCCTGACACTGGCGGCAGTTTATGAAGGGAGTCAGATCGGGCTGATATCCTATTCAGACGAACTGGAAAAACTCATCCTTCCTTCCAAAGGGAGCAAACAAGGTGTAAAAGTCATCCGGGGAATCTTTGATCATCAAAACAAAAGTCTAAAAACCAGCCTCAATGGGATGTTTACTTTTGCACTTAATCTGATCAAAAAACGAAGCATCATTATTATTATCTCAGATTTTATCGATCAGGATTACGAGCGGTCCTTTCGGGCATTGGCTGAACGTCATGATGTAGTGGCAATTCAATTAACAGACCCACGGGAATCAGCCTTGCCTTCCCTGGGTATTATTCCGATCTACGACAAAGAGCGGGGAAAAACAACCTGGGTAAACACTGCCTTTGGGAGCTTTTCCAAGAAAATATCAGAAACTTTCACTTCCGAACGGGAATATCTGAAGGATATCTGCAAAAAGAATCAAATCAATTACCTCGCTATCGATACGACTCAGGATATTGTGGGGCCCTTAATTGAACTGTTTAAGTACCGTAACAAACGAATGAAGCGTGGGTAAAATCGGTATTTTTCTCTCCTTGCTCCTATTTAGCCATTCCTCTTTTGCACAGTCAGTGCAGGTGGAGGGTTATTTTACACAGGATTCAGCCAAATTGGGTGAGCGGGTTGGATTTGTCCTCAAAGCCCGCTATCCCGAATCCTCCCAGGTCATTTTCCCTGACTCTACCTACGATTTATCCCCTTTGGTATTGCTGGAAAAGAAAACCTTCATCTCCCAAACTCAAGATGGGGAAACACTGGACAGTGCAATTTATTACCTCTCCAACTTCTCCCTGGATCCCAGTGTCTATCTTTCCCTTCCGGTCTATGAACTGAGTCGCTATGACAGCATCACGTATTTTTCCAATGAGGCGGAATTAAAGCTCAAACTGACGCTCGATTCGATCCCCGAGCAACCGGTATTCCAGGAAAACAATGTCTACCAACCCATTGAAAAGAACTTCAATTGGCTCTTGGCAGCTTTGATTATTGGGGGAATAGTCCTTCTCCTGGGTGGATTCGCCTTGCTTTTTGCGAAACGTATTAAAGCGTTGTTCAAACGGAACCGAGAGAAAATCAGGTGGCTCCAATTTGAACGAAAATGGAAAAAGTTAACCGGATTGCTGGCGCAAAATCCAGCCTTAGAGCTAGCTGATGAAGTAGTCGGACTCTGGAAAGGATACATGGAAAGTATCACCGACCTGCCTTTCCAGGAGTGGACTTCCAGTGAAATCTCAGAGGCACTGGACGATAAAGAAATCTTCAAGGCACTCAGATCGATGGATATGATCATTTACGCTGGAAAAGAAGCCAAATCTGAAGAAGCGACAAACTATCTTCTAGGGATAGCAAAAATAAAGTATCAGGAAAAACTAAACCACATCAGAAATGAGAGAGCAACTCGCTGAGTTTTTTGATTGGTCGTGGTTTCTTCCCGAGACCTTCAAAACCTACGAATGGGACAACCCAATTTTATTGAACTTACTTTGGGCCATTCCTCTTTTGATTCTCTTGCGAAAAGGGATCAAATTCCTGAAGAATCCCGTATTGGAGTTGTCCCTCCCCAAAAGGATAACAAGAGGGAATCCCTGGACCTATTTGCGTTTGATTCCAACGGGATTTTTCTTTCTTTCCCTCATTTGCATTGTGATTGCCTTGGCCCGTCCCCAGCGAAGCAATGAACGCGTCGAACAGTTTACAGAAGGTATTGACATCCTGTTGGTGATGGATATTTCAGAATCGATGGACCTGCAGGATTTTAGACCCAATCGGCTTGAAGCCGCCAAAAGTACAGCCATAGATTTTATAAATGGTCGATTCGGAGACCGAATCGGGATGGTAATTTTCGCAGGAGAAGCCTACTCATTGGCTCCTTTGACCAATGATTATGAATTGTTGACTGCTTTGATTTCGGATATTTCCTTTGACATGATCGAAACCAAGGGCACAGCAATTGGCTCAGCCATCGCCGCCGGAACCAACCGATTGAAGGAAAGTGAGACTCCTTCCAAAGTCATGATTCTCCTCTCCGATGGCGAAAGCAATGCCGGAAATGTCGACCCACTCTTTGCTGCACAACTAGCGTCCGCTTTTGATATCAAAATCTACACGATAGCCGTGGGCAAAGACGGAATGGTGCCCTATGGCACTGATTTCTTCGGAAGGCCTCAGATGGTAGAAAGCTACCTCGATGAAACCACTCTTCGGGAAATCGCAAGAATCGGAAACGGGGAATTTTACAGGGCATCCGACGCTACTACACTTCAGCAGATTTTTGAGCGAATCGATACCTTGGAAAAAGCAGAAATTCAGGAAAACCGCTACAAAGAGACTGCAGATTATTACCGGATTTACCTCTTTTGGGCAATGTTGTTTTTCCTGATTTGGTTGGCCTTGAAGAGTTCTTTTTTCAATAATTTCCTGTTGGATTAATCAGGAAAGCTGCTTCTGTTTCCATTTATCCAGCCTTGGATTCATCATTGCAAACCAAACTGGAGGAAAAAACGCCACTAAAATCATCGCCGAATACCCGGCCGGCAATTGGGGACTTTCCTCATAATGGTTGAGCACCTGATAAGGTTTGAAAGCATACGCATGATGATCAGAATGCCGCTGAAGCTGAAAAAGCAGAAAATTACTGACACTCTGACTGGCATTCCAGGAGTGGAGTGGTGTGACTTTTTCATACAAACCTGAGGATAAGCGCTTTCGCTCCATCCCATAATGCTCCAGGTAATTCACCGCTTCCAACAAGGAAAATGCAAGAATACTTTGGCCAAAGAAAAAAACAGGGACTTCCCAAACTATGCGGTTTTGAATCAAGGAGAACACCAGGAATGCGGTTCCTGCAAAACCAAGCGGTAAAATCTGAAACCAGATCATTTGATTTTTCATAGTCCAGACAGGAAGTCCCCTTTTGATTAGCCGGCCTTTTTCGAGCTCCCATGCACTAAAAAAACCATCTCTCACAGATCTGACCCAAAACCCATAAAAATTCTCTCCAAACCTACTCGTGGCGGGGTCCTCCGGAGTGGCCACACGGACATGGTGACCTCTGTTATGCTCGATGAAAAAGTGCATATACGAAACCGTCATCAACAGAATCTGCGCATACACTTGCTGTATTTTCTCCGGTTTATGTCCCAATTCATGTGCTACGGTGATTCCAATTCCACCGGTAACCAATGCCACTCCGGAAGTAAATGCAAGCCATTCCCACCAACTATATTCTGCCGTACTCACCACGTAAAACCCCCAAATGACAATCGCCAACTGCACGTACACCCAAATGAAAGTGATGAGTTTGTAAAAATATTCCTTGCTCAATTGGCCTATGGCCTCTACGGGAACATTGGAAGTATCAGTTTTGAGTAAAAAATCCATCAATGGAACCAGTAGAAAAACAAATCCATGAATCAACCAAAGATTTGCTCCGCCCAATTCCACTCCCAGAACAAGCAACGCTGGCAGAATCAAGGCACTGAAAAAACCGATTTTCTTCAAACTACCATACATAAACTATCCGATTTGGACAAAATTTAGAAATAATAGGTTGGAATTCGAAATGATTTTTCCTTTTGCGCGATTTCCTAAAAAACACTGATAAAAGTCAGATTTTCAAAGTACTTCAGTCACAAAAATAACCGGTCTTATACGACATCTTTGACCAAAGCATAGACCGATGACTCTTTCACCCAAGCTTATTCAGAAGTATAATCAGCCCGTACCAAGGTATACCTCCTATCCTACCGTCCCGTTCTGGGAGGGAAATTTAAATTCTCGGAAATGGGAATTGTTGGTAAGGAAAGCATTTCAGCTGATTGGAGAAGAGAAAGGGCTTACACTTTACATTCATTTACCCTTTTGTGAGAACCTCTGCACTTATTGCGGTTGTACCAAGCGAATCACCAAAAATCATGGTGTAGAAGATCCCTATCTGGAGGCAATATTCAGAGAATGGTCCCACTACCTTGGGTTATTTAAGGGATCACCAAAAATCGCAGGAATTCATCTGGGTGGCGGTACGCCCACATTCTTTTCTCCCCAAAATCTGAAGTTTCTCATTTCCAAAATCTTAAAATCAGCCGAAATCCTACCCGATCATGAGTTCAGCTTTGAGGGTCACCCAAATAACACCACCTTCGAGCACTTGCAGAAATTGGCAAAACTAGGCTTTGATCGAGTGAGCTATGGGATACAGGATTTTGATCTTACCGTACAAAAAGCAATTCACAGGATCCAACCTTTCGAAAAAGTAAAAGAGGCCACCGAAAACGCACGGAAACTTGGCTATACTTCGGTGAATTTTGATTTGATCTACGGCCTACCCCATCAAACCATAGCAACCCTTAAAGAAACCTTTGATCGTGTTTCAGAATTGAAACCGGATCGAATTGCTTTTTATAGCTATGCGCATTTGCCTTCCGCTTTTCCAGCGCAGAAAAGCTTCGAGTCCTACCTACCAAACGAACAAGAGAAAAGGGCACTGTATGAAGTCGGAAAGGAGATGTTGCTCGCCATGGGCTATGAAGAAGTCGGAATGGATCATTTTGCATTGCCAGACGACCCCCTTTGCAGTGCCAAAAGATCAGGCAATCTACATCGCAACTTCATGGGATACACCACATCTCCCTCAGAGATGCTGATCGGATTGGGAGCAAGCAGCATCAGTGATATTGGTCTGGGCTTTTCCCAAAATGAAAAAAAAATCGAAGTCTATGAGCAAATCTTAAAAGAAAATAGGCTTCCCGTCACCAAAGGACATACTCAGACAGAAGAGGATCAGCTTATCAGAAAAGTGATTTTAGATTTGATTTGTAGAGGAAAGGCAGAAATCCCATTTATCATCTGGGAAAAATTACCCTTGGAAAATCTGAATGTCCTATTCGAAATGGAGAAGGAAGGATTGATCTTCAGAGATCAGAGGAGGATTGAAGTGACGACAGACGGGATGGCAGTGGTCAGAAATATCTGTGCCTTGTTTGACATGAGAATGGTCGCTTCCAAATCCCAGAAAGTAACCTTCAGCAAATCCATTTAATCAGTGACAAAGGGTGATTTCCACCTGCTGTGTACCATAGTCAAAGACAGCCAACTCGGGACTTAGACCGGGAATCCCAAGTCCAAGCCCTCTGAAAACCATAAGCAAACCAATCAAAATCCCGAGATAGGGTATCGCTTTTTGGAATTGCTGACGTCGGATAGCCGGTAGAAGATTGCCGGATATCATTAGTCCTAGCAGCATAGGAATCGTCCCCAGCCCGAAAAAAAACATATAGGTCGCACCTAAAATCGGGCTTTGCATCCCCAAGGCTACAATCAGTGCCATATATACCATCCCACAGGGAAGCAGTCCATTGACCAATCCTGTGGAGAAAAAGGCAAGTTTACTACCGTTTCTGAGGTATTTCGTAAGGCGACTTTTAATCCATACTACGATACCCGAAAATGCCGGGATCGTCAAAAATTTGTCAGCTTTTTTGTAACTGACAGAAAGCAATACGACCATAAGCCCCATCGCGATGGAAACACCCTGTTGCACACCTGCGAGAGAAAGAGAAAAACCAATGCTTCCTATCACTAAGCCAAGCAATGAATAGGTGAGACTTCTGCCCAGGTTGTAGATAATTTTATTCCAAAGAAAAGGCTGTCCACTCTTCCCACCGACAGCCAAAGCAATAGGTCCGCACATTCCAATGCAGTGGAATGAACCCAAGAAACCCAAAACCAAAGCTGTCCAAAGCATCAAATGGTAATTTTCTTTTCCTGATAAAAATCCACCCCATTTTCAGTCCAGGTAAGCTGAACTTTCCAATAGCCGGACTTCAATTTCTCAAGTGGTACGGTGGTCTTTCCTTCTTTCAGAATTTCCAGTAAAAGATCCTGATCCAATCGGGCATCAGAAGGACGGAAAAGCTGCAGACTCCCCTTAGCTCCCACAGGAAGATCCAAAATCACTGACTTAGTCTCGGAATCATAAACCAGGACTTCCCGATCCAAACCCGCGGCCGATGTTTCCCGGTTGATATGCTCCTGATATTTAATTTCCTTTTCGTAGTAATTCTCCGTGACCAGATGAATGTCATCCTGACGGACTGAGATCACCACAAGCGTCAAAATAAAGCCTACAAAGGCTATGATGGTCAATAAAATTCCTTTTCCCCAATCCATAGTTTTGTTTATTTATTGGCCCCGACCGGAGCCATAAAGTTTGTTTGAATCTCATCAAATTCCTCTCCCTGATTCAGGAGTTGAAGCATAACCTTCTCCTGTGGTACCTTCACCTCTGATTGATCCCGCACTAAGAAGAAACGCCCCTCCAACTTAGTCTGAGGCGCCAAAACCCAATCAGAAGCTCCAACAATTTCTACTTCCATCCCCTCAGCCAAGGCTTTGATAGCTACACGTTGGGATTCAAATGTTTTATTGATCAGCGTAATATTGTACAGGTTGGATACCTTTCCTGCTTCCCGTTCCTGATAGGTCATCCCCGGAAAACGTGTAATCGTTCCTTCTAAATCTTCCCGTGTTGCGATCAGGCCAATAAATGCCGCCACCAATACAACCAGAACAGCGGTATACCCTTTTACCTTACCTGTCAGTAATTTCTGAAAGCCTTGTCGGATGCTATTTTCGGATGCATATCGAATTAAGCCAACGGGCCTGTCGACTTTAACCATCACTTCATCGCAGGCATCAATACAAGCAGTACAGCTCACACATTCCATTTGAGTTCCATTCCTGATGTCGATGCCTGTAGGACAAACCTGCACACATAGTCCGCAGTCGATGCAATCCCCTTTCGGAGTAGGTGCCACTTCATTTTTCCGGATAGGGTTCCTGGGTTCGCCCCGGATATAGTCATACATGACATTAATGCTATTGTCATCCAAAAGCACACCCTGAAGTCTTCCATAAGGACAAACGACCAAGCAAGCCTGCTCTCTAAACCAAGAGAAAACGAACATGAAAATTCCTGAAAATGAAACCAGACCGATAAATCCGGCCATATTCTCAGTAGGTGGTTTGGTGATAATTTCTTTCACTTGATCGACTCCTATCAGATAGGCCATGACTAAGTGGCCAATAATCAAAGAAATAAGGCCAAAAACACTGATTTTCAACCCTTTCTTCCAGATTTTCTCACCAGTCCAAGGCGCATCATTCAGCGCGCGCTGCTGATTTGCATCCCCCTCGATCAGGTATTCAATTTTGCGAAAAACCATCTCCATGAAAAGTGTCTGAGGACAGGCCCAGCCACACCAAACCCTTCCAAAGACCACGGTGAACAAAATCACAAACACAAAAAATATCAGTAACAGAAATATCAGCAAGTGCGTATCCTGGGGCCAAAATGCGGCTCCAAAAATGATAAACTTTCGTTCAAATATATTGAACAGCATATAAGGCCTACCATTCACCTGAATAAATGGTCCAACAAACAAAATCGCCAATAAAATCCAGGACAGATAGGTCCGATACTTATAAAAGTACCCGGTGACTTTTTTGGGATACACCCAATTTCGCTTACCGTCCTCTTTGACAGTAGCAAGGGCATCCCGGAAGGTCTCTGGATTCAAATGTGGATTTAGGTTTTTCTTTGCCATGGTTTAGGTAAATTACTCCCGAAAGAATTCACTCTCGGCAGTGATTAATTTACTCTATAGTTGCGACTACCTCAGTGCTATCAGTCACAGGCAGCTCTTCCTCAGGAGCTGGCGCAAACAACTCCCCTTGTGGCGCTTTCGGAATTGCAGGTGTGGTCCCTTTGAGTGTCAGAATAAAGGAAGACACCTGCTGAATTTGTTCCGGACTTAATTGGTCCTGCCAAGGAATCATTCCTTTTTCCACTACTCCGTATTTTATAATTCTGAATACATCCGAAATAGATCCCCCGTGAATCCAATACGCATCAGTGAGGTTTGGACCCACTCCCCCACCCCCATCAGAGGCGTGACAGGCAGCACAGTTGGTTTCAAAAATTGTCCTTCCGGCATTCACAGCTGTGGCAGACCCATCAAAAACCACCGTATTCTCATCAATTCCAGCCAACATATTTGCCTGCCTGTACTCTGCTGCTATCGCTTCCAATCGTAGTTCTTCCTCATATTCCTCGACCCCTGTTGGTCCATTACCCAACACAGAATAGTGGACAAAATATACTACTGCAAAAGCAATAGTACCGATGAATACCCATTGAAGCCAAGGAGGCATAAAATTGTCCAACTCAGAAATTCCATCGTAGGAATGATCAGACATCATTTTAGCCTTTTCTTCCTTACCTCCGACTTCGTCTACTTTTCCCGTTACAAAGCGCTCTTTGAAAGTATCCCACCAAGATGGCTCATCTACTGCTATTCCGGGACTTTCTTTACGCAGCACCGCCGACATAAAGGACATCAGGTACACCATCAGAATCAATAGCAAAACGATCACAGTCAAGACAATCCCGAGAATCACCAAGAGCGTCAATTGACCAGAATCCATAGCTTGCAGTTTGGTGTACCAATTAGATTCTTCCGTTTGGGCCCATACCGGAAAAGTAGTGAGCCCTAAAATTGCGAATATTGAAAATAGCTTTTTCATAGCTGTTTGATGGTTGAATCTTGATCATCGAAGGGAAGAGACTCCATGTGTTTGATGTGGTCTTTGGGTGTCCTAACGACCCAAATAAACATGCACACAAAAAACGACAGGAAGATGATCAGTGAGATGATTGGATAGATCTCGATATTTTCAATTGATCTTAGAATTTCTTTATACATGGCTTCTATGATTATTGGTTTGGCACTGCGGCTTGCTGCTTAATATCTGTTCCCATACGCTGCAGATAGGCAATCAATGCTACGATTTCGGTATTTGGAGCAACCTCGACTCCTGCATCTTTGAGGTTGGCTACAATTTTTGAGGCTTGAGCATCGTAATCAGCTGTTGCCTCCTGGTCAAATCCCTCAGGGTATGGGACACCTAATTTCTGAAGGGTTCTGATTTTGGCAGGTAGATCGGATTTATCCAATTCATTGGTAGTCATCCATGGATAAGGAGGCATCAGGGAGCCAGGAGACATAGAGCCAGGATCCACCATGTGATAGTAGTGCCAACTGTCTGGATATTTTCCACCTATTCGATGAAGATCCGGACCAGTTCGCTTGGATCCCCATAGAAATGGCCGGTCATACACAAACTCACCTGCTTTTGAATATTCTCCGTAGCGTTCTGTCTCAGACCTGAATGGACGAATCATCTGAGAGTGGCAACCAACGCACCCGTTGGCGATGTAAAGATCTCTCCCCTCCAATTCCAGAGGGGTATAGGGTTTTACAGAGGTGATAGTCGGTACATTTGATTTGATCAAAATAGTGGGAATGATCTCAATTGCTCCACCGATAGCGATGGCAATCGTCGCCAGAATTGTAAAGAATACCGGCTTTCTTTCCCAGGCTCTATGCCAAAACTCACCGCTTGGATTGTAAGCTTTTGCCAATGCAGGAGCTTGATCTTCTTCGGTTTCCTGGAAAACACCTTGCTTAGCTGTCATCCACATGTTGTACATCATCACGATAGCCCCACTTAGGTAAAGCAATCCACCGAAAGCTCTAAGCATATACATCGGAACGATTTGGATCACTGTTTCAAGAAAATTAGGATAAGCTAAGCGACCAGCTTCATTGAATTCCTTCAACATTAGGAATTGAGTCAAACCGGAAACATATAAGGGAAGTGCGTAGAAAACAATCCCCAAAGTCCCCAACCAAAAGTGCGTATTGGCAAGCTTAGTTGAGAAAAGGCTTGTTTTGAATAGTCTTGGCCACATCCAATAAAGCATGCCAAACGTCAGAAAACCATTCCATCCAAGACCTCCAATATGTACGTGTCCAACGATCCAGTCGGTATAATGGGCTATGGCATTCACATTTTTAAGCGAAAGCATTGGTCCTTCAAAAGTAGCCATACCATAGGCAGTGATGGCGACAACCATGAATTTCAATACCGGCTCATTTCGGACTTTATCCCAGGCTCCTCGAAGTGTCAAAAGTCCATTGACCATTCCTCCCCAAGAAGGGGCTACCAACATTACTGAAAACACAGTTCCCAGAACTTGGGCCCATTCAGGAAGTGCAGTGTAAAGCAAGTGGTGGGGTCCTGCCCACATGTAAAGGAAGATCAGCGACCAGAAGTGTACGATGGATAGTTTGTAAGAATAAACTGGTCTATTTGCAGCTTTTGGCAAGAAATAATACATCAACCCCAAAAATGGAGTAGTCAGGAAAAAAGCAACAGCATTGTGTCCATACCACCACTGAACTAGCGCATCCTGAACTCCGGCATAAGCGGAGTAGCTTTTCATAAATGAAACAGGTAGCTCAAAGGAATTGAAAATATGAAGCACAGCGACCGTGACAAATGAAGCGAGATAGAACCAGATCGCCACATACATGTGTCGCTCACGTCGCTTGATCAGCGTTCCGATCATATTTGCCCCAAATGCTACCCACACCAGTGCAATGGCAATATCAATCGGCCATTCCAATTCTGCATATTCTTTGGAAGTGGTAAATCCTAAAGGCAGTGTGATGGCCGCAGCGACAATAATCAACTGCCAGCCCCAAAAGTGAAACCAACTTAGGAAGCTATTCCACATTGGGGTTTTAAGCAACCTGGGCATGGAGTAATAAACCCCTGCAAAGATGGCGTTACCCACAAATGCAAAGATGACTGCATTGGTATGCAGCGGGCGTATCCTTCCAAAGGTCGTGTAAGGGTTGCCCAAATTGGCCTCAGGAAGGAACAGTTGAGTAGCGGCAAGAAGCCCCACCAACATTCCCACTAGACCCCAGATTATCGTAGCGGCACTAAAGTACTTGACAATTTTATTGTCATAGTGAAACCGTTCCAAAGTAGAATCATTCATAGGACTTGGTTTTTTTTGGTTGATCTTTTTTTGATTTTTTAGGCTGATTTTCAAATAAAATTCGAACTGAAGGAGTATAATCGTCATCAAACTGCCCGTCCTTCATTGCTCTGAAAAAAAGGAATAAAAACGAAACTGCGAGAATGAGACTTACTGCGATAAGTATGAAAATAACTTCCATTTTAGGGTTTGTTTAGGTGAATGAGACCCTTGCGAATCCCCATATAATTAGTGGCAAGAGTGGTAAACACCACCACAGAAATACTGCTCAAGGGCATGAGAATCGCACATAGAACCGGACTGAGCAGTCCTTGTACTGCAAGACTGATTCCCACGATGTTATATAAGAAACTCAGCCCAAAACTGGCTTTGATTATAGAGCGACTTTGCTTGGCAAATGAGAGGAAACTTGGAATCTTGTCGAATGATGCCGCATCAAGAATGGCGTCGCTTGCCGGAGAAAAGTGGCTGACGCGATCAGTAATCGCTATCCCAACCTGACTTTCCTGGAGCGCTCCGGCATCATTGAGCCCATCTCCTACCATGAGTGTATTTTTTTCTTGCTTATTGAGCGCTTTGAGATAGTTGAGTTTGTCTTTTGGACTTTGTTCGAAATTGAAGTTTAGCCGCGAGGATAGTCTTTGTATGAGGGATTCCCGTTCATGAGCATGATCCCCTGAAAGCACGTGAAGTTCATAGTCTGGTATGAGGTCATTTACTACTTTGACCGCACCTTCTCTCAATCCTGATTGGATATGGAAGTATCCCAAATTCACTCCCTCAACACTGAGGTAGACGTGATTGCCTTCTTTTCCAATCGGATGATCCAATCCGCCTGCAAAGCGCTGAGAGCCTAATCTGAATTCTTGGTTCTTATAATCAGCCAAGATTCCAGAACCTTTAATTTCCTGCACATTGGCAAGGCTAGTCGGATCTGCTTTGGTCAAAAACAGGTTGATTCTATTGCTCAACGGATGGGTGGATCGGGCTACCATAGCCTTGAGGATAGATTGGGTTTCGGATGAAAGCGGCTCACCGAAGTACTCAATAGAAGCATTAGCGGGATCTGTCAAGGTGCCGGTTTTATCAAAAACTAGGGTATCCAATAATGCAAGCCGCTCTACCACTGCTGCATTTTTTAAATAAAATTTACTTTTCCCAAAAATTCGTAAGGTATTGCCTAAAGTAAAAGGTGTGGACATAGAAAGGGCGCATGGGCAAGCGACAATAAGCACGGTAGTAAATGCTTTCACAGCAATAGAAAGGTCTTTTCCAAACCAAAAAACAAATGCTACCACGGCAATAGTCAGCACTGACCAGGTAAATACTCCACTGATCCGGTTTGCCAAGGGTTCTAGCAGTCTTGTACTTGATTTTTCAAAAGATTCATTATTCCACAAATCCGTCAAGTAGCTTTGAGAAGGGGATTTTTGAATGGTGAGAAGTACTGAGTCCCCCTTTTGCCTTCCCCCGGCATAGATCCATTCGCCTTTACACTTGGGAACGGGTACTTCTTCGCCAGTGACAAAGCTGTAATCGATATTAGCGTGGTTGCTGAGCAGTAAAGAGTCTGCCGGAATCAATTCTTCATCGCGTACCAAGACCACATCACCGACCTGAAGCTTGAAAAGTGGGATGACTTCTTCTCTATTTTGAACTAATCGGGTAACTGCAATTGGAAAATAGGATTTATAATCCCGGTCAAATTCAAGTGTGGCGAAGGTTTTTTGTTGATAAATTTTCCCAAGCAAAAGAAAGAAAAGCAGCCCACCGAGGCTGTCCATGTATCCAGCATTCCCCTGAGCGAAGATCTCCCAAAGGGAATAAAGGAAAAAAGCAATGATTCCTAATACAATGGGTACATCCATGTTAATCTTGCGCTGACGTATTGCATTCCAGGCAGACAAATAGTAATCACTGGCCGAATAGAATACAATAGGAAGCGAAAGAACCACATTCAGGTAATCGAATAGCCTCTTAAAATCTTCTCCAAGAAGTCGGGCTTCTGAAAAATACTCCGGGAGGCTAAAAAGCATCATATTCCCAAAACAAAAACCCGCAACTCCCAGCTTGGTCAGCGTCTTCCTATCAATTGAATTCTTTGTCTTATGGTCGAGATCTGAGAGATTAATTTTTGGTTCGTAGCCAAGTGTAGACAGCAAGGTTACGACTTCTTTCAGACTGATTTGCTCATGAGAAAACTTAATTTGGACTTTCTTTTTGACAAAATCCACCCGACTTCCAAAAATCGATTTATTGATTTGGAATAAATTTTCAAGAAGCCAAATGCAAGACGCACAGTGAATTAAAGGTATGTAAAAAGTAATGTGGCTCTCTTTTTCATCCTTAAAATCCAAAAGCTTTTGAATCACCTCGGAATCATCCAGATAATCAAATCGATTCTTGAAGCTGGAATTGGCTTTTTGGCTTTTCCCAGGGGTAGATTCCATCTGGTAGTATTCGCAGAGGTCGTTTTGGGAAAGAACTTCATAAACCAGCTTACAACCTTGGCAACAAAACCTTCTATCATCAAAAACAAGGCTTTCCTGCTCACAGGTTTCCCCGCAGTGGTAACATTTGGCTTGAATTTCAGAGGAAGAAACGGGTTTCATCAAAAGTTATTTTTATAAAATTACCTGAGCGATTATTAGAAAATCATGACAAAAATCAGCGAATTCCATGATTTAAACCGAGAGATAAAAGGAAAGCCTTGAACTCCAGAGCTTCCCTTTATAAAAATGAAAGAGTACTTTGGCCAAGTCTGCTTGGTAATTTTTTGACGTTACGAGAAGTGTACAGTCATTTTTGACACTATAGGACCAGAAATCTCCAATTCTGGAGAAATTGAATTTTATAAAACTGGTTTCGCTGGTCGATGAAGTTATTAATTGAATTATTTCCCGTTCTTCTTTGATTTTTGATTTTGGGATAAAGTTTGGGGAAATTATAGTGGCCTTACTTTCAGGTATTAAATTTCCAAAAAGCGTAATAAACTTTCTGATTAAATCAGCAGAATGAGACGAACCGTCAAAATGAAACAACAAATGTTTGGTTGAAAAATCAGGAGCATATACCAAGACAGGGGTATTGCAAGGCTCTTTTTCTAATGGTCTTGGATATTCGTGATCATGAAGCCAATCCAGCGTTTTATACAAATCCATTGCAAACAGAGACGGCTCATCCTTTTCATTACAATAGCCATTCACCACACTGGAAGGGGAGAATGATTCCGGAAATCTTTCACAGAAAAATTCATTTATTACGCCTTCTGGTAGCCCAAATCCCGGAACCGGTACAGACCTTACCTTCATAATTAAGATTTATTCCCAAATCTAGCTTCTGCCGATAAAGTAAGGGATGACTAATTCCCTTTAGGAATATGATAAAAATCAGGATTTATTTTAATCCTAAGCAAATTGGTGCTTGAATGATATAATCAACCACATTTCAGTTTATAAAATGGAAATCCAAGATCACAGAGGAGCGTCAAACATCGAATTCTCCCGAAAAACTCCATAATCCCTAGGGCAAAAGTAGACTGAGGTAATCCATCTCTTGCAATTCTTTCTTTAAACAAAGAAAATCGATTCACTCAAATCCCCCAACTTTTAAGACTGATCCGATTTTTTTTTAGAAGCGTTTAAACGCAAAAAAGCCTCTGGATTTCTCCGGAGGCTTTGAATAATGTGGCGGCTACCTACTCTCCCGGGTGTAACCCCAGTACCATCGGCGCTGCAGGGCTTAACTTCTCTGTTCGGGATGGGAAGAGGTGGGACCCCTGCGCTAGGCCGCCTAAATTGGAAGACTTAAGTAGCTAGGATCAAGTATCAGGATTTCCCATTCCTTGTCTAACTTCTTGCGTCTAATATCTTATGTCTTTAACATATCTGGTAGAAACTGTAACAAAACTGTAGCGTAAGCTTTTGGGCAATTAGTACTGCTCAGCTATGCCATCACTGACTTTACACCTGCAGCCTATCGACCTCATCGTCTCTGAGGGC
>NZ_FNVR01000031.1:16337-52040 GCF_900108085.1 Algoriphagus boritolerans DSM 17298 = JCM 18970 | reverse complement strand
AAATATCCCTTACCGAGGTACTCTTGGCAAAATGGCAGAAAAGCATGGAGACCAAATGTGTCCAACTGTCGAATCCCTTACAGCCTTTATCTGTTTGTTTTTCTTTGACCAGCTTCTTGAAAATCGGGCGGTCAATCTTTTTAATAATCTGAGAAAACAGCGTAATATTACCCATGAGAGGTCTGAGGTTTTGGTGCAAACCAAAGTAACTATTTTGGTCAAAAAATAGGACCTCTCATTTTTTATTTAGGACGCTATTGAGAAAATTTTAATACTTCCTAAAAATCCTATTTGACTTAAGTAACTAAATTACCTTGAAATTTTCATAAAACATAATTTAATCCAAATAAACCCCCTCCAGTCTAACCCCTGTTAACCCATCCAGCCATGATCAAAAAAATCACCCTTGGACTTGTCGTACTCTTGATCCTTATTCAGTTTATACCTGCTGAAAAAAACGAAAGCAACGACACCGAATTTGACATCACAAAAAGTTACGAAGTGCCGGACAATGTCGCCATGATTCTCAAAGGCGCCTGCAACGATTGTCACTCTAACCTCACCCGCTATCCTTGGTATTCCAACATTCAGCCCATTAAATACTTCCTTGCTGACCATGTGAACGAAGGCAAGCGCGAGTGGAATTTATCCACCTTCACCAAACTCCCGCTGGCTGTCCAAAACCACAAATTTGAAGAGGTAGTCGAAATGGTGGAGGAAAAGGAAATGCCCCTAGCCTCCTACACCTATTTCGGGCTTCACCCCGAGGCAAACCTGACCGATGAGGAACGAAAAGTATTGATCGATTGGGCAAAAGATCAAATGGCCATGCTCGCAGCCACTTATCCTGCCGACAGCCTGAAAATGAAGCCCCGTGCAGCACCTGCCAACTGATACAACTATCAAACAATTAGCCCGGATGTAAATTCGGGCTTTTTTTATGTCGCCTCAAGGCAACTAGAACGAAAAGTTTTTTGCCACAGAGAAAAAAAGAGAGAGATTGAAAACTTTCAGACTTTGAGCAGAACTCCGGTAACAAAGCAGTCGGAAGACTGCATAATTGTGGGTCCAAGACTGAAGCCTTGAACCATTCCGTCCTCTATTTCTTTGAGATCTTTGTGGTAAAAAAACATTACGGCAAAAATTTTAAAAGCTTTAGCTTTTCCTCTCCGCGACCTTGAAAAAGGCCAGTCGAGCCGAAAAGTTCTGAGGATCAATTCAAGGACTGCCCTCCAATTTCTTTTTCTCTGAGCACTCTGTGGTAAAAATCCTTTGCTTCACTTTGCGACCCTGTGCTGATTTTTTTTCACAGAAACACTGAAAGCACCAACTATTTTCAAAACCTAAAATCATTCCCTATTTTCCCCAATGCAAAAATTCAAAGATTCAGAAGTACGCTGGGGAGTCTTAGGCGTGGGAAATGTCTGCGAGGTCAAGTCTGCTCCGGCAATGAATCGTATTCCCCACAGCCGGTTGGTCGCAGTGATGCGCAGGGATGAAGCCAAAGTCAAAGACTATGCCGCCCGACATGGGGTCTCAAAGTGGTACACCTCCGCCGAGGCCCTGATCCTTGATCCAGAGGTCAACGCCATCTACATCGCCACTCCGCCTAATGCCCATCTCGAACTCACCCGAATGGCAGCCGCAGCGGGCAAACCCGTCTATGTGGAAAAACCCATGGCCCGCACCTATTCCGAGTGTCTGGAAATGATCGACCGCTGCCAGTCGGCAGAAGTGCCACTTTTCGTGGCCTATTACCGCAGGGCGCTTCCTCATTTCCTTCGGATCAAGGCGCTGCTTGACGAGGGAGCAATCGGAGAAATCCGAACCGTCCACATCAATCTCAAGCAAGCTGTCGAGGCCGATCTCATGACCAAACTGGACGACAACTGGCGCGTCAATCCTGAGATAGCCGGAGGAGGTTACTTTTTTGATCTCGCCTCCCATCAGTTGGATCTTTTGGATTTCTTCTTTGGCAAGATCACGCATGCCGCAGGATTCTCCGGCAATCAGGCCAAAGCCTATGCTGCTGAGGATATCGTGACGGGAAGTTTTGTCTTCGAAAACGGCATCCTGGGCACAGGAAACTGGTGCTTCACTTCCTCGCATACGGCAAGAAAGGATGAAATCATTATCGATGGCAGCCTGGGCCAGATTCGGTTTGCCACCTTTGGCAAGGGGGAATTTACCGTGCTCCGGGACTCACAGGAACCCGAACATTTCCAGCTTCCCCTTCCCCATCATATCCAGCAGCCTTTGATTCACAGCATCGTGGACGAATTGCTGGGCCAAGGCGCCTGCCCCAGCACAGGCATCACCGGCGCCCGAGCAAACTGGGCAATGGGAGAACTGGTAAAAAATCGGGTAGAATAAAAAATCAAAAAAGGTGCACAAATTCAGCCATTTTTGGCAAATAGATGCACCTAAGCTATAGCCAATCCTTCCGCAGGATCAAATAGTCAAGCTCTTTTTTTCTACCTAGATTGTCACGGCTTAGTTGCAACTTGACCCCGATTTCCGTGTAATTCACCCATGTCCAAACAGATCAAATCCATCAATCTGACCCTGATCAATTTCATCATTGTCTGCTACTTTCTGCTCTTGGGTTTGATTAATGTCCTGGAAATTGACTATCCCGTAGTTGGGATGCTGAGAGAATTGCTCACGATCCCCTTCCTGCTGTTACAGGTGTATTTCCTGGTGATTGGTATCCGGTATTGGGTTAGGAATTCCACTCCCTTTTTGACCAAAGTCAGCGTGGTGGCCTTGGCAGCTTGTACCCTTTTCACCATCGGAAGTTTCTTTTAGCACGGCAGCTGGATCAAGTTGATAAAAAAAGCATCTACCCCGTCCAGGACCTCCTCAAAGGCATTCATATCGCTTGGCTTGGTGATGTAGAGGTTGGCATGCTGGAAGTAGGACAGATTGATATCGTCGGGTGAAGAGGAGGTGGTCAACATGATGATGGGAATGGACCGATACTCCCCGTGAGTTTTGATGATTTCCAAGACTTCGTGGCCGTTTTTTAGGGGGAGGTTGATGTCCAGGAGGATCAGGTCAGGTGTCTCTTCCCCGGCAAAATTCCCCGCTTTCATGACGAAATCAACGGCTTCCTGACCGGTTTTGGCCACAGATATTTTCCGGATGGTTGGCCTTTGTTCCAATACTTCCCTGAGCAGGATAATATCGCCTTCATTATCCTCCACAATTAACACGTGTATTTTTTTCATTTTCCTGATTTTGGAATGGTGAAATAAAAAGTACTACCCTGACCGTACACTGACTCCAACCAAATCCTGCCTCCCAGCCCTTCAATGATTTTTTTAACAATTGCAAGCCCCATTCCAGAGCCTTGGTATTCATCTTTGCGATGAAGTCGCTGAAAAATAACAAAAATTTTATCAAAGTATTCTTCTTTGATCCCCAGCCCATTGTCTTTTACAGAAATCAGCCAAGCATCCCCCACATCTTCGGATTTGACCAAAACCTCCGGAGGTACCCCGGCCCGGGAATATTTGAGTGCGTTGCCAATTAAATTTTGGATCACCTGAAAAATCGGAACTCGATAGCAGACGATACTTTCCAGTCCCTCGTAGCGAACTTTTCCGTCATTTTCCTCGATCGACTGCTTATGCAGGCTGATCACCTCATCGACCAGTTCCTGCAGTCGTACGCGCTCATTTCTTTCCTTTTCTTTGCCCACTCTGGAAAATTCCAGAAGATCCAGAATGATCCTTCTCATTCGTACTGCCCCATCGACGGCAAAATGGATATACTGCTGGGCCTTCTCGTCCAACTTGTCCCTATACCTGCGGTCCAGTTGGGTCAGGAAGCTGGACACCATCCTCAGCGGCTCCTGCAAATCATGAGAGGCGACATAGGCAAAATGTTCCAGTTCAGCATTGGAAGTGGCGAGTTCTCTTGCCTGCTTTTCCAGATTTTGATTGAGGACTTTGAGTGATTCCTCGTAATTTTTACGGTCCGTAATATCCGTGATAGCTCCGATGATTCGAAGCAGTTTCCCTTGACTGTTTCTGATAAACGTGGCCCGATTGATCACATAGGCGTAGGAATTATCCGCCTTCTTAAATCGGTATTCGTCATTCCAGGAGTTGATCGCGGGATCATGTTGATAAGAATTCAATCTGCTCAGCACCCGCTCTTTGTCTTCAGGATGAATGAATTCGGTGAGCAGCTCAAACTCCGGCATGGGCATATCCAGCGGGAAGCCGAATAAGGAATGGAAGCCTTTCCCGAAAAACACTTCCCCTGACTCGATCTGATAATCCCAAATCGCATCGTTTGTAGCTTCGGCCACTTTTTCAAAGCGTTCATTGGACTCGCTGAGGAGCTTTTCGGATTGCTTAGCTGAGGTGATGTCTTTGAAATAAACGGTGAGACCTGAATCGGAAGGAAATACAGATACGGAAAACCAGGTGTCTAATTTTTCATAACATTCTTCAAAGTGAATCGTCTCGCCGGTTTCTAATGCGTGATGATAATTGACATAGGATAAAGTGTTCGTTTCCTGATGGAATACGCCCCAGAGATTTTTGCCGACGATCGTTTCCTTATCGACATGCAATAATTTCTCTGCTTGATTATTCCAGTAGGTTACGGTCCAATTCTTGTCCAAGGCAAAGAAACCGTCGCCGATACTTTCCAAAATGGAATTTCGCTCCTGAAAAAGTTGCTTGAATTCCAATTCGGTGACCTTGCGGTCGTGGATGTCCTGAAAACTTCCAAAAGCCCGAATCACTTTCCCACCCAACACCTGAGCCTGACCCAGGCATCTAATCCACTTTTTATTTCCTTTGGCCGTGTAGAGCGGCAATTCCTGATCAAATGATACACCCTTCTCCAGGAGTAAATGCATGGCTTCTTGGACGATTTTTTGAAATTCCTTGGGATAAACCTGAATCGCCTCCTCCAATGACACGCCGCCCAGGTCTGTCTCCAGGATAGCTGCGGTGGTGGCATTCCACTCCAAAAAATACGGGGTCATTCGTGCATCTATTTCCCAACTCCCAATCTTGGCCATTCGGGAAGATTGCTCCAGGAGGTTTTCAAGCTTTTTCCTTTCGGTGACGTCCATGACTAGGGAGTCCCAAATGACTGTCCCGTCGGGCTTGCGGGAAGGAATACCCATCCCATGGTGCCAGCGAATCTGTCCGTCAAGGGACAAAACCCGCCACTCAAAATTCCACTTTTCCAGAGTCTCTGCGGAAAATTGAATGCTTCGCTGAAGCGCCTGCATATCCCCTCCTCCTGCCACTTGCGACCAGATTTTGGAGCTGTCATTCATGCACTCCTCCGGAGAAAGTCCCCAAATCAACTCTGAACCTTTGCTTACATAGCTTAACTCATCAGTACCTTCAGGTTTGATGGTGTATTGGAAAATGACACCCGGCACGTTGTCAGAGACACCTCGGAGCCGCTCCTCCATGATTTTATTGTCATGGATATCCTGAATCGAGCCGAATATCCGGACGGTTTTCCCCTGAACCTGCTCTGCTTCCCCGATTGCTCTCACCCATTTTTCATTTCCTTTTGCTGTGACGATCACTGCTTCAAAATCGAATTGCGTTCCCAGTTCAATGGTTTGGGAGACTTTATTCCTCACCATGTCCCTGAAATCCTCCCGGTAATAATTTATCGATTCGGTCAAATCAGAAATATGGTGCTCGTCTAACTCATGAATCTCCCGCGTCACCTGTGACCAACTGTGGATATTCCGCTCCAAATCCACTTCCCAACCACCCACTCTTGCCAACAAGGAGGCATTTTCCAGAAGTTCTTCCATTTTTTTGAATTCTGTCACATCCCGACCATAGGCAAAGACCAACTTATTGGGACCAAAAACGTCGGAGGAATTCCAGGAGATATAGCGATAGTCACCGGATTTGGTGCGGTACCGATTGACAAAATTTTCAGCTAGCCTTTCCGCTTTCGATGTTTCATCAAACTCCTTCTCAGTGCGTTTAAGATCATCAGGATGCAGGAATTTTGTGAACGGAACGTAAGTCAATTCTTTCTCTGAGTAGCCCAAAAGCTCACAAAAAGCAGGGTTGACTTTGGTAAAGTACCCCTTGGGTGAGGAAATCGCCAGGATATCAGGGGAATAGGTAAAAAAGAGCTTCAATTCCTCCTCCTGCTGTTTCCTTCGTAACTCCCGTCCGATAAACGGAACCAATTCACGAAGAATCCGGAAACTTATATTCTTCTCTGATATAGGTTCTTTGGAAAAGAGAAGACAAACCCCCAGAATTTCATCTCCTGATATAAAGGGAATCCCGATAGCAGCTACCAGTCCAAAATCAGACGCCCATTCTTTTCGAAGAAAATCTTTGGTCTGATCCAGCTGATTCCAATAGACTACCTCCTTACTATCCCAAAGCCTGGCCGGTAGTCCTTTTCTTTCTATCAGTGGTATCAAACTTTCTTCTTCTTTGGAGTAAAGCCCGCTATCATTCCAAATTCCCTTGGTTGCTCCAAGTGCCAGCTGGGTATTCTCCTGAGCAGTAAGCCATATTTCACCGACCTGAAAATCACCAATATCGGTCAGTTCTGAAAGGAGATTTTTCACGATCTCTTCCAGTGGCTCCTCTGACTTGAAGTGATTGGATATTTTTTCCTGGGTATCTTTGAGTAATTCGATCGTATATCGTTCGGTGCGGTCACGCAATACTCCGACCATCCGGATCGGAAGCCCCTCCGCATCCCGCACCATGTAGGCATGCTCTTCTACAAAAGCATAGGTGCCGTCAGACTTGAGCAACCTGAATTGATTTTCCCATTTATCCTGACCGGGATCGGAGAGAAATTGTGCCCAAGGTGCATCTTTTTCGCCACGATCAGCCGGATGGGTTAACTCCTCCCAGTTCTGCAATTCGAATTTCCTTTGGCTAAAGTCGTGTCCAAAACTCCTTCGAAAACTATCCCCCCAGGTGAATATATCTCGCTGCACATCCCAGTCAAAGATGGCATCCTTGGTGGATTTGTTGACTATTTCGTAGCGTTCATTGTCTTTTCGGATCTTCTCCAAATAATCAAATTTGGCCATGACGATCCCGAGAATACGGTGCGCTCGCTCCAGGACGAGCAGTTCTATTCCCTGTGTGGTTTTCTTTTCATGAAAGTAATTGGCGATGGTGGCAGCGACCTGACCTTGATTGTTGAAAATCGGGAAAGACCAGCAGGCCCCAATGCCGTAGTGCTTTGCCAATTCTCTGTAGTCCTCCCAATAGGGATCTGTAAGTACGTCTTGCACCAGAATGGGCTGTTTGAGGAATGCTGCCGTGCCACAAGATCCTTGGCCAACCCCAACAGGTAACCCTTCAATGGCAGATATAACACCCAACTCAAGGGAGGGCGAAGCAAAATTGGATAACTTACCGTCGATGATCCTGAGTACCGAAGCTCGCATATTGGGTATGATAGACTCTAACTGAAGCAGAAAATCAGTGTAGATTTCCTGCTCATCAACATTCTCCATCAGACTGCGCTCGATGAGTTGCTTTTCAAATTCATCCAACTTTTGGGAAATGAATTCCCTTGTCATGTCCCGCATGGCACCCACCACCCGGACGGTCCGTCCATTTGGATCTCTCAGGCGAATCGATCGGTCCCGGATGTAGGCATACTCCCCATTCCCTTTACGGAGCCGATATTCTCTTTCCCACACTTGCCTACTGGCATCTTCCATCGCCTCCATAAATTCACTGACAGCTCTTTCCCTGTCCAGAGGATGCAAACTTTCATAGATCGTATCGAAATTCTCAAAGTCTGACTTGATCTCCAGACCGAGATTTTCACGAAATCCTTCACTCAGGAAGATTTCCCTTGAGATGGGGTTATAGTCATAGATACTTTCCGATCCGGCTCTAAGAATAAGTTCAAATCGCTCGTTTGCAAGCTTTAATTGGCTTTGAACTTCAATTGTCTTAGTAATATCCACCGAGTTGATCACGATTCCCCCGATATCCGGGTCATCCGTCAAGTTGGTGGCTACTGACTGCAACCACCTCCACTCGTGGTCTTTCGATCTAAAGCGATATGGGGAGGACTTAAGCTGCTTTTGGACAGCTATGGCACTAAACTCATCGCTCAGCCAGGTAACATCGTCAGGATGGATAAAGGAAAAGGCATTTTGGCCTAACAGCTCCTCCACTTCTATGTCGAGATAAGACTGAAAATTAGGGCTGAGGTAAAGGTAGTTTCCCCGATCATCAACAATCGAAATGAGATCAGCCCCCTCAAGCACCAACTTTTTGAACCTACGCTCACTCTGAACGAGCTTTTGCTCGGCAATGACTTCTTCGGTCACATCCTTAAAGTTGTCGATGATTCCGTTGATCACCGGATCATGAAGCATACAGGTGATGTTAGCCGAAAGCCACCTCCAGGTCCCATCTTTATGCAGGATTCTTCCGGTATGGCCGGGTACGGGAATTCCGGGTTGCTGAAGGGAATTTTTGAAATGCACTGCCACTTGATCCCGATCATCCGGATGGGTGATTTCAAAAAGATTGAGCTCCATGGCCTCTTGTTCGCTGTAGCCCAATACTCTGGAAATGGAAGCCGAGACATACGTGGGCTTCCCTTTAAGATCGAGAATGGCAAATGCATCGTCACTGTTCTCAATCAATGCTCTAAATCTCCGTTCCCGAGTACTCAGTTGTTCTTTTGCCAGCACTTGCTGACTGATATCTGTGTGGGTCCCGAACATTACTGCAGGAGTGCCTTTTTCATCCCAGGCCATCACCTGTCCCCGATCCAATATCCAAACCCAATGTCCGTCTTTGTGTCTCATTCGAACTTCACACTGATAGATTTTGGATTTTCGGTGTAGGTATTCATCCAGTAACTGATTGGACCTTTCCAGGTCTTGGGGATGTATCAAGTGACTGCGGGTCCTTCTCGTGATGGGGCCCAACTCCTCAAGCTTGTACCCCAGCATCGCTGCCCAACCTGAAGAATAGGAAAGTTTTCCGGTTTTAATATTCCATTCCCAAGTCCCCACCTCTGTTGCGTCGATGATGTTTTGAAGGCGAAGGTGTTCCTGCTCCAGTTCTTTTTTGGACTCCTTGAGCAACATTCCATCCATCCGGGACTCATAAAAGTTCACCACCTGATCAGCCAATTTGTTTAAGGCATTTAACTGACTGTCCGGAAGCTCTTTAGTCGAGTAATCCATCACACAAAGGGAGCCCTTGATCCTAGAGTCTTTGAAATTCAGGGAAATGCCGATAAAAAATCGAAATCCATTACTGCACGAGACAAGAGGATGGGTTTTAAACCGGGCATCACTTTGCAAATCCTCAATTAAAAGAAATTCATTCGGACTGGAGAGCATCTGATCTCCAAAGGATTTACACTTCAATAAATCGCTGGATTTCAAGCCAAAGCCGGAATGAAAAACAATCGATTTCCCCTCATACAATGAAATGTACGCTACTTGAGCTTGACAGATAATGGATGCTAACTCTGCCAGGTCCTCAAACTCCTTTTGAGATAAAACTTCCTTAAAAGCGCTGAATAACTCACCGTTATTCTCAACTGAAGGTTTTTGCAAGCTCATTTGCTCGTATTGGTTAAAGGCTTTATTGGGTGGCAGATAAAATTCGTGTTTGGCTATTCGAAAACTAATAAAATTAAAGTAGTTTATTCCATAAAAGAAAACTAGTTATTCCAAAGCAAATAAAATAAACCTGTAGTACGCAAAGCCAGTGGTGATTGGAAAGTTACCATTTTTCACGCCTGATTGAGCCTCTAAACTTTTCACAAAAATTCTCAGGCGAAGTTTCAATGAATTCAAATTCGGGTAGAAAGTTTTGCCATAAAGTCCGTGGTTTACTCGCTTGCAGCGTTTTCAGGAAAGTCTCAAGCTGAAACCCAACTTTGATTTTTAGTCGCGAAAAGCTCCATTTCGATTTTGGTGCTGCCTGTTTTTTTTCTAGCTTTTACTTCCCAACACTAAACCCAATCCAGCTATGGCTACAGAAAAACACTTTCTATTGAAAAAATGGATAATTCTGATTTTTAGCATTTTTACGATTCTCTCCTGTCAAAAACCAGCTGAAACCCAAATCGAAGTTGAGACTCAATCTGCAACTTTGCTGAAGGATTACGTCCACACTCCGGACTCTACTTTTCGCTACGAAATCGTGCATTCTGTCCCAGGAGAAAGTAGCGATTTTCTTGTGCTGAAAATGTACTCACAGCACTGGTTGACTCCGGATCTTGTCGACAAAACCGAGTGGTGGCATTGGGTTTCGATCGTCGTCCCCAAAAATACCCCCCACGAAACAGGCATGCTATGGATCGGAGGCGGCAGCACCAATTCCAAAATGCCTGAGCAACCCGATCCACTAATTCTAGCCGCTTCGATGCAGACCAATTCGATCGTGGCACAGATTCACAATGTGCCATTTCAGCCGATTACCTTTGCCAATGACACCTTTGGTGAGCGCTATGAAGATGAAATAATATCCTATGGTTGGAGGAAGTTTCTCGAGGGCGGGGCCAAGGATGAAGATGCGATCTGGCTGGCTCGATTCCCGATGACCAAAGCTGCCAAGCTGGCGATGGATGCTATGACCACTGTGGTTAAAGAAAAGTACACTAAAGATCTGAAAAACTTTGTGGTAGGTGGGGCATCCAAGCGAGGTTGGACGACATGGACTACTGCTGCCGTGGATGACCGTGTGGTGGCAATCGTACCGGTGGTGATTGATCTGCTCAATCTGGTTCCTTCCTTTGAGCATCACTGGCGAAATTATGGGTATTGGGCACCGGCCGTAGGAGATTACGTGCGGGAAGGCGTGATGGATTGGGTGGGCACGCCTGAATTTGAACGGTTGATGGAAATTACCGAACCGTATTCATTTCTACCGGAATACGACATGCCCAAGCTGATAATCAACGCCGCAGGAGATGAGTTTTTCCAGCCGGACAGTTGGAAGTTTTACTGGGATGCACTTCCCGGGGAAAAGCACGTGATGTACGTCCCCAACTCCGGACATGATGTCGGCGACTCTGATGCGCTACCTAATTTGATTTCATTCTATGAGTCAATCCTCAATAAAACCCCTCGGCCATCCTACGAATGGAAAGTGGATGGGGATAAGATCCTGGTAAAAACCGATCCTAAAAACCGTCCGGTTTCAGTGAAACTCTGGTCGGCTTACAATCCCTTGGAGCGGAATTTTATGATTGATGTCTTTGGACCAAACTGGGTAGCTGAAGAGATTAGCTTACCGGAATCCGGCGAACTCGAGGTACAAATGAAAGCACCGGAGGAAGGCTTTAGAGGCTATTTTGTCGAACTCACTTTTGCAGGGCAAAGTCCGCTAAAAGTAACCAGCGGGATTGAAGTATTGCCTCGGGATTATCCATTTGAGCCATTTGTACCCAAGCGGACTTCAGCGACCACTTCGAATTAACTTCTTGGATTACTAAGTGGTGGGAACTTCTCACCACTTACTCTTCACCTTTCACAAGAAAACGCATGAAGAAGTCTTACTTGATTCTCTCCACCTTTATTTTCCTTTTCCCATTTAATTATGTCTCAAAACCCTTCAAACTACGACGAAATTAAAGTTCCGGCATTGGCACTTTCAGATCCTTTCATCAGTGAAAAGGGTAAGCTAATTCAAACCGTAGAAGAATGGGAAATGGTAAGGAGACCTGAGATTTTCAGGCTTTTTCAGGATGAAGTCTATGGGTAAATCCCAAAAGATTTTGATACAATATCTTATGAAGTGGTCAACGAATCGCCCAATCCCTACCCAGAAATTGCGGATTTGGAAGAAGTATCTATCCCTGTGAAACGGAATGGAAAAAAGCATACGATGCGAATTAATATTTTCCTTCCAAAAAAAGCGGTATTTGAGACCGAATTTGAATCCCTCGAAGGACCTGTTCATTTGGAGTCGGTTGGACACCATATCCGGGAAGGAAAGTACGACTTGACTTGGGAGGATTGGGAGTTGTTTTTGGAGTTTTGGGAGAGGAATATTTAGTCTGGATTTAAGGTAATGTTTAAACCGAAAGAATTTAACTAAAAATACTAGGTTGGAAGACCGAAGACGGTAGACCGAAGAATACTTCCGTCTTCGGTATCCTGTCTTTCTGCCCTGTAATTCATTGAGAATTCCTCAGGTAAAAAAATGAATAGCTTTTTTGTGAAAATTAGAAAAACCAATCAGGTCACTGCCGGACGGTTTCGAGGAAAAGTCCGGCTTTTTTGTTAGGTTAAAACTTCGGTTTTTCAATCAACTCCCTTAACCTATGATGTCATTTATCTCTTTTTTAGGCCTACTAGGTCTGCTCTCTTTTTCTTCAAAGGAAAAACCAGAAATCAAAGTTCTTTCCTCAGGTTTCATCTACGAAACGGCCCCATTCCCCTCCTGTCATGCCTCCACCCTCTTGGAAACTTCAGACGGAGTAATGGCGGCATGGTTTGGCGGGACATACGAGCGTCATCCCGATGTCAGTATTTACACTGCTCACCGAAAAAACGGAACTTGGTCCACACCTCTCTTAGCGGCTGATGGGATTGAAAATGAGACCTTTCGAAATCCAACCTGGAACCCGGTCCTTCATCGTAAAAACGATGGGCAAATCGTCCTATTCTACAAAGAAGGTCCTAATCCCAGAGAATGGTGGGGGCAATACAAAGTATCGGAAGATGAAGGAAAAACCTGGTCCAAAGAGACCCAAGTTCCTCCGGGCTTTTTGGGTCCGGTAAGAAACAAATCCGTGAAGCTTCCAAACGGTCAATTGCTTCATCCCAGCAGCTTTGAGGTTAAACACATTTGGACTTCCCATATCGAACTTTCGGATCCCGATCTCAAAAACTGGGAAAAAGTGGAGCTGAAAGGTCCTTTCAATGCCATTCAACCTACCGTACTTTTTCACCCGAACAATAAAATCCAAGTCCTGTGCCGAACTCAGGAAGGCGTAGTAGCGGAAAGTTGGTCGGCTGATCAGGGCAAAACCTGGACTCCTCTGACTGCTACCAAACTGGAGAACAACAATTCAGGAATCGATGGGGTGACTCTTTCCAGCGGATATCACCTTTTAGTTGCAAATCCACTGAAAAAAGGAAGAAACAAATTAGTCCTTTTAGGCTCCAATGATGGTATCAGCTGGGAAGAGCTCCTGGTATTGGAGAACGAAGAGCAGGGAGAATTCAGCTATCCCGCAATCATTCAAGCATCAGACGGAACCATTCACATCAGCTACACTTACAATCGGAAGAAAATTAAATACATACAGCTGAGTCTTTGATTTTTTCAAGCCCCAAACCTATGAACCTGACAAAAACACTCCGGGGGATAATACCTCCCATGATTACTCCTTTAAACCCTGATTTCACCCTGGATCTCGCACATACAGAAAAACTGATCGAGCACTTGATCTCAGGAGGTGTCCATGGGATATTTATTCTTGGCACCACCGGAGAATTTGCGGGATTGAGTTCCGAGGTAAAACGTGATTTGATCCGACTGACAGGTCGACAAGTAAAAGGCAGAGTTCCGATCTTGGTGGGAATCACGGATTGTTCCTTTATAGAATCCCTAGATTTGGCTGCTATCGCAAAGGAATCCGGCGCGAATGCATTGGTTGCTGCTGCGCCATTTTACATGAATATCGGACAGGATGAATTGATCGCATACTATCAAAAACTGGCGGATTCTGCTGAATTACCGCTTTTTCTCTACGACATGCCATCCCATACCAAGATCAACATTGAACTCGAAACTGCCGTCGAACTATCCAAGCATCCCAACATCATTGGAATCAAGGACAGCTCCGGAAATCCGGGAAACTTTCGTGCACTTTGTGAAGCGTTTCAAGATCAGCCCGAGTTCAAAATCTTCGTCGGACCGGAAGAGATTCTGGCTGAGACGCTGGAAATGGGGGGTCATGGCGGAGTCACCGGAGGTGCCAATCTTTTCCCAAAACTCTATGTGGCACTCTATGAAGCTTTTGAAAAAAAGGAAACCGAAACAGTCAAGAAACTCCAAGACACAATTCTCTTTCTAAGCAAAAACCTATACAATAACGACACATATCGTTCTTGTTATTTAAAGGGGTTAAAAGCAGCGATGACTTTCGAAGGACTTTGCCAAGGCAACTTTGCTCCTCCCATTTTTCCCTATTCGGAAGCGGAAAAAGCTGAATTATACCCTAAATTTATCGAAGTCAAAAAACGAGTTCAAGAATTTTTTATGTCTTAAATCGTGAATTAATCTGCGATAATCAGCGAATTTTTCTGCGCTCATCAGCGGGAACCAAATTTCCAAACAGCCTAACCTCCCAACTTCCATACCTTCGAATATGCCATTTATAGACCTCGCCGTTTTTCTCCTCTACATGTTGGCAATTGTCGGTTTTGGTGTTTCTTTTTCGTTCAGAAAACGTACAGCTTCAGACTTCACCACGGGAGGCGGTCGTCTTCCGGCTTGGGCTATCGGAATGTCGATCTTCGCCACCTTTGTGAGTAGCATCAGCTTTTTGGCTTTGCCTGGAAATGCCTTTTCCGGCAATTGGAACGGGTTTGTGTTTAGTCTTTCGATACCTCTGGCAGCCTGGCTCGCGGTGAAATATTTTGTGCCGCTTTACCGCAAACTGAAAAGTGAATCTGCTTATTTCTATCTCGAGCAGCGATTTGGTGCTTGGGCGAGGATTTATGCCTCCATTTGCTATTTGCTAACGCAATTGGCAAGAATGGGAGCGATTATGTATTTGCTCGCCTTGCCGATGAATGCTTTACTGGGTTGGAGTATTCCGAGCATCATCATCTTGACAGGGATCAGCGTGGTGATCTATTCGATGTGGGGCGGAATCGAGGCTGTGATTTGGACTGATGCGGTGCAGGGAATCATTTTGATTGGAGGAGCTTTGGCCTGTTTGGGCGTGATTTTCTTCGGAATGCCTGAGGGACCCTCTTCTATTTTCAGCATTGCAAATGAAGCGGACAAATTTAGCTTGGGGAGTTTCAAACTGGATTTTACCACTTCCACCTTTTGGATGATTTTGGTCTATGGCTTGTTTATCAACCTGCAGAATTTCGGAATCGATCAAAGCTATGTGCAGCGCTATCTGACCGCCAAAACCGAGGAGGAAGCCAAAAAATCTACTTGGCTGGGAAGTTTACTGTATATTCCTGTGTCGTTGGTTTTCTTTTTTATCGGGACGGCCTTATTTGCTTATTATCAGGCACAACCCGAATTACTTCCTGAGGGCCTGGCCGGAGACAAAGTTTTCCCTTACTTCATCGTCAATCAACTTCCTGTGGGTGTGACAGGCTTGCTGATCGCATCCATCTTTGCCGCCGGCATGAGTACTGTTTCGACAAGCATCAACAGTTCAGCAACGGTGATTTTATCGGATCATTTCAGCAAATACATCCATCCTAATCCCTCGGAAAAATTATCGCTTAGGGTATTGAGGCTTTCCTCCCTGATTATGGGTTTGCTGAGCATCGTGGTGGGTTTGGCATTTAACGGAGTCAGCAGCGCCTTAGAAGCCTGGTGGGCACTTTCTTCGATTTTTAGCGGGGGGATTTTGGGGCTTTTTCTCTTGGGATTACTGTCGAAAGCCAAAAATCCTCAAGCCGTTTTCGCTGTGATTTTGGGAGTAGTGGTGATTGGCTGGATGAGTTTATCGGCGATTTTGATTCAAAAAGGGTTGCCTGAAACCTTTGCCAATCCGCTTCACACGAATATGACAATCGTGATGGGCACGCTGACGATTTTTTTGGTGGGGTTTGGGTTGACTTGGTTCACTCAAGCTTCGGCTAAAGCAAAAGGATAATTACCTGATCTTCCTAAAATTCAAAACATCAAACCTCGAAAGCCGAATAACGAAGGAACTCAGGGATTCATAATTCGACTACCCAAAAACGGCAACCATTCCTCAGCCTGCCGCTCGGCATATTCTGCCAAAAAGTAAGAAAGTGAAGGTTTAAAAGGTTGGGATCGAAGAACCAAACCTGCCTGTTCGGGAGTTTTATCGCCTTTGTTCACATTGCAGCGATTGCAGGCGGTGACCAGATTGGTCCAGTTGGTCTTGCCTCCTTTGGACTTGGGAATGATATGATCAATGGTCAGGTGCCTTTTGCTTCCGCAATACTGACATTCCCCATTGTCGCGCTTGAAAAGGTTGCTCCGGTTGAGCAAAACGCCTCGAAAGGGAATGTTTTTGTATTGAGTCAGTCGGATAACAGCTGGATAATCGAAACTGCGATCCACGGTCCGGATCTGCAAGAGTTCGTAAGTGGACAGGATATTGGCTTTTTCCAGCAGGCAAAGCACAATGGCTTTCTGCACCGGCACAACTGCCACCGGCGAATGATCTAAGTTTAGTACCAAAACCCGCTTTTCCATACCTTATCCTAAAATCGATCTTGCGTCAAAAACAACCTGCTCACCGGTATTGTTTCTCAAAAAATCCTCCCACTCGTCCAAATCGGATACTTTCATTTTGTTATCCATCCAGAGGATTTCCTCCGCACCCAAAAACAGCCCAAAGTGGGACTCTTGCTTTTCCAGGTCTCTGAAAACAAACAAATCACCGGGTATAGCTTCCTCAGGACTTACGCTCTTGCCGGGAATTTTTCCCGAAATCCAAGCATATCCTGCGATCGCAAAAATCAGCGAAAAGCCCAGCTCTTCATCCAGACCAAAAATACTCCGACCTCCAGCCTGAAATGGCGCATTGAGGTAACGAAGCCCTATCTCGATCAGTTCCTCCCGATAGGCTCGCACCGCATGGGGACGGTAGTTGCCGGTAAAGCCGATGTGATCCTGCCAATTGAAAAGCTCCAATTCGCTAAAATGAAGACGGCTGCCGGGAAGGAGGTAAAGATTGGTACCGAGGTATTCGATCGCAGCAATCGGACTGGTGACGATCTGAAAGTCCTGATTGAGAAACTTCCGGTACTCTTCTCCTGTGATTTCCTTGATGAGTTTGGCCCAAACCCAGCCTCCCATGCCAGTGTCTTCGTGGTAGACCCGAAACCACTGTCTGTCGGAGGTGAGTCCATTAATCTGGTAGCATTCGCCAAAAAGTAGCTGGCTGACCAACGCGGAATCAAAAGTAGGTTGGCGGTAAAGTGGAAGGATTGTCTGACGACATATCCCGTATGCATCAATCAAAGGCCATTCGCTGGAGCTCTCTTTTTGCATCTTTTTCCTTCAGATCCTGACGTTTATCGTGTGTTTTCTTTCCCCGGGCCAGCGCAATTTCCAGTTTTGCCAAGCCACGGTCATTGATAAATATACGAACAGGAATGATTGCAAGGCCCTTTTCGGCAGACTTAGTTTCGAGCTTTTCCAATTCTTTTTTCTTCAGGAGCAACTTTCTGTCCCGGACTGACACGTGATTGTAGCTCGCCGCCATGCTATAGGGCGCGATGTGCATCTGACGGATGTATAATTCCCCGTCCAAAAAAATACAAAACGCTTCAGTGAGCGATACTTTGCTCTCTCGAATAGACTTAATTTCAGTCCCCGTCAGCATCACGCCGGTGACATAGGTATCAATGAATTCAAACTCAAAGCTTGCTTTCTTATTCTTGATGTTGACGAATTTTTCAAAGCGGTTGGACTTAGCCATATCAGAGTTTCATTTTTGCCAAAGGGGTGACGTCGAGTCCGACAAATTCCCCTTTAATGTATTTGTAGTGAGCCGCCATGGCAATCATGGCTGCGTTGTCCGTGCAATATTCGAATTTTGGGACGTAAAGGTTCCATCCTTTTCTTCGTGCCAGCTCTGCAAGGGTTTCTCTCAAACCGGAATTAGCCGAAACCCCGCCAGCGATGGCGATTTCTTTTACCCCATACTGCTTGACTGCTTCTTTTAATTTGATCAGAAGCATTTCGATCAGCGTGTATTGGATGCTGGCGCAAAGGTCAGGCAGGTTTTCGGTGATAAAATTCGGATTCAGCTGAAGCTGATCTCTGAGAAAATAAAGCACGGCTGTTTTTATTCCGGAAAAAGAATAATTCAAACCGGGCATCCGGGTAACTGGAAATTTAAACGCCTTCGGATTTCCCTCCTTCGCATATTTATCCACCAGCGGTCCGCCCGGATAAGGCAATCCGAGAAGCTTTGCTGTCTTGTCAAACGCCTCCCCGACCGCATCATCCTGGGTCTCACCGATGACTTCCATTTCCAGGTAATCTTTCACCAACACCAACTGGGTGTGCCCTCCACTTACTGTGAGGCAGATAAATGGAAACTTTGGTTTTGGATCCTCGATAAAATGAGCCAAGACATGCGCCTGCATGTGGTTGACATCAATCAGTGGAATCTTCAATGCTGTCGCAAAAGCTTTGGCAAAACTCACGCCCACCAAGAGCGAACCCATCAATCCGGGACCACGGGTAAATGCAATGGCCGACAATTGTCCTTTGGAAACACCTGAAGACAAAATAGCCTCCTGAATCACAGGAATGAGGTTTTCTTGGTGTGCGCGGGATGCAAGTTCGGGAACTACCCCACCATATTTTTCGTGTACGGATTGCGTGGCGACAATATTATTAAGTACTTTACCATTTACTATAATGGACGCCGAAGTCTCATCACACGATGATTCGATTGCTAGTATAGAAATATCCCTGTTACCCATTGGAAAAGAACTCGAAAGTTACGGATTTTTTGCACAAAGCTTTCCGGGTAATCCTTTGGGTAGTTTTTTCCGCCCTACTTTTGTTGATTTCTGTGGCGCTTTCGCTACAAGTCACCAGGGTTCAAAACTGGGTGATCGATCGGGTCACGGGGTATTTGAATGAAAATTCCAACTTTAAAACCGACATCGGTAGAATTCAACTATCCTGGTGGGATGCTTTGGAGTTGGAAAATCTAACTATCCGGGATCATAAGGACAGCCTGATGATCGGGGCAGAAAAGGCCCATGCGGATTTTTCCTTGCTTTCTCTGATTCCTCCCGGAGACTTTGTGGTGGATGCGGTGAGGCTGGACAGGGGAGCAGTGAATTTCATAACCCATAAAGGAGATACTGCCCTCAACATCAATCTGTGGATCAAAGAATTGGGAATGCTTTTTGGCTCCAAAGACACCACGGCAAAAGCTCCTGTTAACTTCTCCATCGGATCAATTCAACTGCGACAGACTACTTTTTCACTGATCAACAACAATGCTAATCCCGTGGTTTCGGGCTTTGATTACACCAATATTCAATTCCGGGACATCATCGCCAATGCAGTGGATTTCCAAATAAAAAATGGGGAAATTGGCATCAATTTCAAGCATCTAAGCGGAATCGAACAGACTTCCGGGCTGAAAATCCAAGAGCTAAAGACCAAGTTGACCTATGCTCCAACGTTTCTTGAACTTGATCAATTAAATCTCAGATCTGAGGGCAGCCAAATCAAGAATTACCTCAGAATGGATCTCGTTGGTCCGGATGGGTTTTCGGATTTTATCGATCAGGTCAAGCTGACCGTGAGAATGGATGAAACAAAAATCCTGCTGGCCGACCTTCGTGTTTTCGCTCCTTCCTTACCGGAGTTTGATGATGAAATCTTCCTGAGCGGAGCTGTCACGGGCACTGTGTCTGATATTAAGTCAGAGGAATTTTTAATTCGACTGGGAGAAAAAACAGCCATTTTTGGAGCTTTTGAACTGGATGGCTTACCTGACATCCAAACCACTTACCTCAATCTTTCACTCAAAAACTCGGTCATATCGGCCCGGGATCTCGCTCCCTATCTGACACCAGAATTGGAGAAGGAAATCAACAAATTTAACCTGATCCGATTGGATGCAGATTTCACCGGGCTCCCAACCCGATTTGTCACCAATGGAGACTTTCGGACGAGCATAGGGAATTTGGAGGGGAGGATAAATTACGATTTGGTCAAGGGTATTCCTTCCATTGTATCCAGACTGCGCATTCAGAATCTGGATATGGGAATTTTGGCAGAAAATCCAGAATTACTCCAAAAAGTAAGTCTGGACGGAAATGTGAATATCAAGGGAAATTCAGCTAAAAATGCCCTCATTGATCTAAATGCAAGTATTTCTGAAATCGGCTTAAACAATTACAATTTTACAAACATCAGAACCGATGCAACCTATGGATTGAATTTATTCCGGGGGAATCTCTCAATCGATGATCCTAACTTAAAAGCCCAGGCAAAAGGCTATGTCAACCTGAATGAATCCGTAGATTCGATACGAATGCTGGTACAATTGGACACGGCATTTTTGGATCAGATTAATCTGGTGAATACGCCTTCGTTTATCAGCGGAAAATTGGACATTGACACCAAGGGGATCACCTTGGATGATATTCAGGGAATCGCCCGGTTTTCAGACATCAAAGTGGGCTACGAAAACCGTTTTCTTGATGTGGGTGGATTCTTTTTTCAGTCACTTTTCGCGGGGGGTACCCGGACAATTTCCCTCAATTCAGATTACCTCGTAGCAGCCGCATCGGGTCAGTTTAATTTGGAACAAATGACACGGGACCTGGATATTCTCAGCCGTCAGTATCTTTCTATTTTGCTCAATGAAGAACAGCCCATCGCCAATCTGGAAGAGAATTTTTCGGAAGCCTACAATCTTGACCTAAATGTCCGAATGCAAGACCTCAACCCACTGATTCAACTGTTTCAGCCGGATTTTTCCATTTCGAAGAACACTATTTTGGAGGGAGCGTTTTACCAGACTCCCGAAAACACCGTATTTAATTTCTTCAGCAGTATTGACACGCTAACCTATCAGGGGAACACGGCCTTCGGAACCAACATTGACTTCAACACCTCCAAAATCATCAACAGCGCGGATATTTTAGCTTCTTTTTATGTGTATTCCAAAGAACAAAAAGTAGGAAGCACACTGGGATTTGAAAATCTTGGACTTGAAGCAATTTGGGATCAAAATAACCTTGACCTGGAGTTCAGCCTAGATCAAAATTCAACTCAAAGTAAAGCCAGAATCTCAGCCGAAACCATCTTTTCTACCACAGGTACTGAATTACACTTTCTTCCTTCCTTATTAAAAGTATTGGATAGGGATTGGAATTTTGATGCTGACAATCAGATTCTGGTATCCAATGGAGAAATCACAATCAACAAACTTCAAATTTCCAATGAGGAACAGTCCCTCGGTGTGGATGGAAAAATCAGCCAAAACCCGGAAGATGTTCTTGATTTATTCTTTCGGGATGTAGGAATAGATATCCTGAATACGCTCACCACACAGGAATTCCTGGGAACCGCTAATGGTGACTTTCAATTACGAAATCTATTGGAAAAAGCCCGTATCGAAGGGGATCTTTTTATCCTGGGTACAGAAATCAACAGCTTTCCTATCGGAAATATTGCTGCTTCGGCCAAGCTTCAGGAGAATGAGCTGATCCTGGATCTGGAAAACGAAATCAATGGCCAAAAGAAAATCGATATCAAGGGCATCGTGGGTCTTGAGTATCAAAACCTCGATCTGGATGCAGTCATGACAGAGGCGAACCTTGTCATTTTCGAACCCTTTCTTTCCAATTACATTTCTAGACTAGATGGCACCGTCACCGGAAACTTACAAATCAGAGGTACTGTCGATGTCCCTGAAGTAATAGGCAGCGGTCGGATAAACCAAGGGAAAGTCAGGATAAATTTTCTGAACACCAGCTATACCTTAGATGGAAACATTCTTTTCCAACCGAAACAGATCAGCTTTAGAGATTTGATTTTCAGAGATTTGAATGGAAATCGAGCCACTTTTACAGGTGGATTGAATCACACCGGATTCAATAATATCTTTCTGGATATCAGCTCTACCCTGAGCAACTTCCAGGTATTAAACACCACCGCCAGAGACAATGACGTTTTCTTCGGAACAGCTTTCGCCACGGGTACACTGACAGTCAGAGGCAGCACAACCAACCTCGATATCACCGCAAGAGCGACTACTCAGCCCAATACTAGCATTTATATCCCCCTTACCAGCAGCAATACCCAATATCAGGAGGATTTTATTCAGATTATCAACATTCAGGATACCGTTCGAATACAGCAACTGGCTGAAGATATCAATCGCCTGGATATTGAAAATGTACGGATGAATTTCATTTTGGACATCACCCCGGATGCCATTGCTGAGATCATCATCGACCCCAAAACGGAAGAAAGCCTGGAAGCAAGAGGTCGGGGAATCCTGACGATGAACATCGATACACAGGGTAACTTTGCTTTGACAGGGAATTATGAAATCACTCAGGGTCAGTACAATTTTTCACTTTACAATATTGTCAAGAAGAAATTTGTGATTGAGCCGGGAGGACGGATTACCTGGTTTGGAGATCCTTACCAGGGGATAATGAATCTAAAGGCGGTCTACGAGGAAAACATATCCCTGCAGCCCTTGCTCTCCTCTTCTTCGGTATCCGAAAACAGCCAAATGCGGAGAAGGTATCCGCTAAAAGTACTGATGGACCTTCAGGGAGAGTTGCTTTCTCCAGATATCAAGTTTGGTTTTGACTTTGGACAATTCCCCTCTAGTGGGGATGTGCAGACGACTATATCCGCCTTTCAAAGTCGGCTGGCTGCTGATGAACAGGAAATGAACCGCCAGGTTTTCGCCGTGATCATGACACGCAATTTCTCCCCTGAAGGGCAGTTTTCGGGTGTTTCCACCATTTCTTCGAGTTTGGGAAATCTACTTTCCTCCCAGCTCAACAGCTTCATTGGTCAAGTCGATAAAAACCTCGAAGTCAACATTGACCTTGCCTCCCTGGATGAAAATGCATTGGAAAATTTCCAACTCAGCGTCGCTTACACCTTTCTGGACGGGAGGCTTAGAGTGTCCAGAGACGGAGGTTTTACTGACAACCAGGGCAATGCCAGTGCCGCATCAGTGATCGGTGACTGGCAAGCGGAATACATGATCACAGAGGATGGAGTCTATCGTCTTCGGGTTTTCAACCGAAACAATTACAACACCTTCACCTCTCTTTCCCTTACCCAAAACGTACTAACCTACGGCGCCTCACTTACGCAAAACGTTTCCTTCAATTCATTTTCTGAACTTTTCAAAAAAATCACCGGCAAAAACTCGGACAAACTGACCATCTCTGACACGGATGATTTTCTCAGAGATGAATATCAGGGAAATCCGGAATGGAAACCCCTGGACTTGGAAAATCTCCCTCCGAGAAAAGAACCTCCTCTACCACCATTAAAGGATCGAATCCCTTCCAAAGAAGATTTTTGAAACATTTTTCAGGACTCAATACTTTCTTTCAAAAAGACTTTATGGAAAAAATCACCCTTTTCTGGTTTCGCAGAGACCTTCGGCTAGAAGATAACACTGGACTTTTTTATGCCCTGCAGCAGGAAAAAAATGTTCTCCCCCTCTTTATTTTTGATAGAACTATTCTGGACAAACTTGAGGATAAAGCAGACGCGCGGGTAGAATTTATCCATTCCCAACTCATCGAAATCAAATCTCAACTGGAGAAAAAAGGTAGCACGCTGCTCATCAAATACGGTAAGCCCGAGGAGATCTACGTAGCGCTATTGAACGAGTATGACATCCAGGCGGTCTACACCAACAGGGATTATGAACCCTATGCAAAAGAGCGGGATGCAAAAATTGAAACAATATTAAAAGAAAAGGGAATTTCACTTTTTAGCTTCAAAGACCAGCTAATCTTTGAACCGGGAGAAATTCTAAACGGATCAGGAGATTTTTACAAAGTATTCACTCCTTTTTCCCGTAATTGGTTGGACAAATACCATCACACCAAAGTGCAAACTCTGGAAGCTCCCAATTGGAAAAACCTTCATTTTGTTGATTCTCTGAAAGCTATTTCGTTGAAGGAAATGGGATTTGAGGAAACTAACATCCAGATTCCGCCAAAAGTAGCCGACCAAGACATCATCCGACACTACGACAAAACACGAAACTATCCAGCCCAAAACGGAACTTCCCGCTTGGGGATCCATCTCCGATTTGGAACGATTTCTATTAGAAAATTAGTCCAAATTGCTGCCAGCCTCAACGAAACCTATCTAAACGAATTGATCTGGCGGGAATTTTACATGATGATATTGGCCTATAATCCGCAAGTGGTAGAGCGAGCCTTCAAGCCTGCCTATGATCAGATTCCATGGCGAAACAACACGGAAGATTTTCAGGCCTGGTGTGAGGGCAATACCGGCTACCCCATAGTAGACGCGGGCATGCGGGAACTCAACGCCACAGGCTACATGCACAATAGGGTAAGAATGGTAGTCGCTTCATTCCTTACCAAACACCTCCTGATCGACTGGAAATGGGGGGAGGCGTATTTTGCAAAAAAACTACTGGACTTTGAACTGGCCTCAAACAATGGAGGATGGCAATGGGCGGCAGGCACAGGCACTGATGCCCAACCCTATTTCCGGGTTTTCAATCCCGATTCTCAAACGGAAAAATTCGATAAAGAGCTAAAATATATCAAAAAATGGATTCCCGAACTGGGAACTTCCAAGTATCCAAAACCTATTGTAGATCATAAGTTTGCCAGAGTAAGGGCAATCGAAACCTACAAGCAAGCACTCAATCAATGAACATCGGCGACAAAGTAAGATTACTGCATGGAACAGAACAAGGAATCGTTCGAAAGATCTCCTCATCCGGCAGAATAGAAGTGGAGATAGAGGATGGTTTTTTGATCCCTGCAATGAAATCTGAGGTGGTAATCATTTCGGAGGTGGAGGCAAACTACTTTGGAGCAAACGTGGGTGTCGAAAAAGAACCTGAGGCCCCCATGCCAATATCAGCTCCTAAAGATCAGGGCCTTTACCTGGCCTTTCTTCCCATCAATGATCAAAGTCTGAGTCTCTACCTGATCAATGACAGCCATCAGCCCTACCTGGTCCATACTTCGGAGGTCTTCGGGGCGAATCATCGAACACTCTTTGCAGGCACTTTAAACCCCGGAGAAAGTAAGAAAATCGATGATCGGCTATTGAAAGAAATGGACGAATGGCCAGCTTTTTTGATCCGATTCATTCCGATTCAGAACAAACTTGAAAAAGCAATTCCGGCTTTTGAACGACAGATGAAAATGAAGGCAACGCAGTTTTTCAAGCATCTGAGTACAGCACCAATCTTGGGGAAAAACGCCTATTTGTTTGCCATGGAGCAGACCACTAAGGAGCTGGACATTCGCAGTCTGAATGCCGAACTCAACCAAATCTCAAACCGACCGGAGCCGATCAAAGCAGAAAAGCCCCCCCGATCCATAGATCTCCACATCGAGCAACTTCACCCTGATCCGGACGGGTTAAGCAATTCGGAAAAGATGCGAATCCAGCTGGAAATCTTCGAAAAAAACCTCAATCAGGCACTCACTTCCGGGATGGACGAGATCACCTTTATTCATGGGGTGGGAAATGGTGTTCTGAGAAAAGAAATCCACAAGCGACTCAGCCAATTAGGAAATATTAAGTACTTTCAGGACACTCAGAAAGATCAATGGGGCTTTGGTGCTACCTTGGTACGAATTTCCTAAACATGCCTTTCAAGACTTCTCCGGTATTCCATATTTTTGATCAGCAACATCAAGAAGCGAAGTTGCTGTTCCTTGCGCTTGGCAAGCAGGTGAAATCCAAGAAAGCCATTGAATTACAGTTGAAACTGGAGTTTTTGGAGCTTTTTGCTGATCTGATGGAAAAGATCGACTTCGAGAGTCAAAACCAGGGAAACGACCTTTTTTCTCCTTTTAAATCGCTGAAAAAAGCACTTAGGAAAACCCATCACCTGAAGTTGGTCGAGGGCAATCTCAAATCCAGAGAAGAAGACAGCGGATTGCTCTACGACAGCTATCGCGCGTATCTGTTGGTCCAAAAAAGAAAAATCCAAAAGGAAGCATTCGAGCTCGCGGTCGGCAGCTCACTGAAAATCTGGGATGATTTCAGGGAAAAAGCACTCCTCGCCAGCCGTGGTATCAAACCCTTGACGATCAATACTGCGATTAATCAGTTGGTGCAGGAGGAACTGGAATCTATCCACAAGGAGCTCAAATCCCCCATTCACAGTCAGGGATTCCGCGATTTGTTTGAGAGCCTACGAAAGATAATCATGTTGGAAAACCTCCTCATTCAGCTTGGATTCAACCCGATATTTGTCAACTCGATCCATGATGAAATTGCCCAACTCAAAGAAAACCTCAAACCTTGGTATTCCAACCATCTGGCTTTTCAGACCCTTTCGGGATTTTTGGCAGAGAAAACCTCCATTTCCAAAAAGTACATGGAATGGATCAAAGAACTGAAGGAAGAAAAGAAAAGCCTGTCTTCCGAAATCGAAAAACAGGCCTTTTCCTTTTTAAACAAAATCCTGGTTTAGATTTTAGCCAAAACTTGCAACAAGTCATTTTTGAGATCTTCAGCATCCTCCACACCGACACTCAGTCTGATCAGTGAATCCACCAGACCTACTTTTTCACGTTCTTCCCTAGGAATACTGGCATGGGTCATGGATGCCGGATGACCGCAAAGCGATTCCACCCCTCCGAGTGACTCAGCCAATGCAAAAAGCTCGAAATTCTCCATGACCTTTTTGGCGTCTTCGAGCCGATTCCCCTTCAGGGTAAATGATATCATTCCTCCAAAGTCACGCATTTGCTTTTTGGCTACAAGATGATTGGGATGATCTTCAAATCCTGGCCAATATACTTTTTCTACTTTAGGATGATTTTTGAGATAACTAGCGATGGTTTTCCCATTTTGGCAGTGGCGCTCCATTCTCAGGTGCAGGGTCTTGATCCCCCGAAGTACCAAAAAGCAATCTTGCGGGCCGGGAGTGGCACCGCAGGCATTCTGTAAAAAAACCAATCTGGAGGCGAGCTCATCATCATTGACTACCAAAGCGCCCATCACCACATCAGAATGACCGCCAAGGTATTTGGTAACCGAATGCATCACGATATCCGCTCCGAAATCCAGAGGATTCTGAAGGTATGGAGAAGCAAACGTATTATCCACCGCCAGTAATAAATTGTGCATTTTGCTGAACGCCGCCACCGCCTCCAAGTCAATGATATTCATCATCGGGTTAGTAGGTGTCTCCACCCACACCATCTTGGTATTTTGATTCACATAGGATGAAAGTGACTCAGGGTCAGCCATCGGCACAAAGTGAAACTTGATCCCATAGCGCTCAAATACTTTGGTGAAAAGCCTGTAAGTTCCGCCATAGAGGTCATTGGTAGAGATGATTTCATCTCCGGGATTGAAAAGCTTAATCACAGAATCGATTGCTCCAAGTCCTGAAGAAAAACAGATGCCGTGTTTTCCGTTTTCCAAAGCAGCGAGGCTGTTTTGAAGGGCGGTTCGGGTAGGATTGTGAGTTCTGCTGTATTCATAGCCCTGATGATCGCCGGGTGATTTTTGGACATAAGTAGACGTCTGATAAATCGGAGTCATGATGGCGCCGGTAGATGGATCAGGGCTTACGCCGGCATGAATGGCTTTGGTACCAAATTTCATATGTTTATAATTAGTTTTTTAATGGCCACATGGAATCTCGCATGGTTTATAATCATCCCTCTGTGTGTCACCGAAGGGGGCATGCTCGATTTCATATGCTTATAATTTGTTTTTTAATGGCCACATGGAATCTCGCATGGTTTATAATCATCCCTCTGTGTGTCACCGAAGGGGGCATGCTCGATTTCATGTAAAGATATTTTTGAGTTTATGTTCTTATGATCGAGATTTTCAGTGGGGTGGGTGATTTCCGGTGGAAATCCGATTTGGAGTGCTAAACTTGCCTGGAAATCCAAGCCAATTCCTAGCAACAGCACATCAAAGATGACAAAAAAGGCCAGCATATTCAAAACTATAGCCACGTACCTGCGCGCTCACCCAAAAGCAACGCTTGGATGGATTTGGGTATTGGTAATGCCTGGTATAGGAAGTCTTTTCCTTCTGGCCAACCATGGTATTCCTGAAAGTTTTCAACTTAGGCAAGTACAGGACCATCTTGTTTTTACTGTCGCCACAGCTTTTCTTTTAGGATTTGCCTTTCTTCCCACGACACTTACTGCCCTTGCCACCGGCTTTTTTTTTGGCTGGATCGGTTTCCCCGGATTTTTCCTCGGTTATTTGCTTGCCAATGTGATAGGCTATACGTTGGGGAAGGTACTAAATGCTGATTTTTTACCCCTGCTTTCCATGCAAAGACCAGATTTTAATCAGCAGCTGGAAAGGAGACTTCAGCGACCTGAAAGTTTGATTTTTTTTATCCGAATCAGTCCTGTGGTCCCCTTTGCCATATCCAATTTCCTTTTTGCCTCGCTTAAAATTGAGCTGAAGAACGTTCTCATTTATGGGATTCCGGGGATGCTTCCCAGAACGCTCCTAGCTTTTGGAACTGGACTTTTGGCAAGTTCATTTCTGGACGCAAAAAAAGCGATGAATGATCCTGTGCAATGGATCATTTTGGGGATGCTGTTTTTTATTAGTTTTTGGGGAATTTACCGAAATCTGAAAACCTCCAGAACCTAACGAAGCAAAAACATTTTGCCATATCCTTTGGTAAATCCACGGTCTCCGGCAGTCGGCCTGTGTTCCATGAATTGACCATTTTTTCGTACCAGTACCCGATAGATATACACACCGTTGGCCAGTTGATCTCCAAACTCATCCCTTCCATCCCATGCATATTCAGTGATATTGTTCCCAATCCGAATCGGCCCGAGTTCATTTTGGAGAATTTCACGCACGACTTTTCCGGTCACGGTCATGATCTGGATTTTAATCTCATCGGGAATTTCTGCTCCGGTGAGTGTAAAGACGAACCTCACTGAGGTGCTAAAAGGATTGGGATAAGGATAGAAATTGGTAATCTGTGACTCATTGACTACTTCAAAGGTGATCTCATACGGCTGTGGGGAATCCTCATTGGTTATCCTCAGGGTGTAAATCCCGTCCTCCAATGGCCCGGGGATAAACGACACTCTGAAACTCTCATTTTCCGTGGCAGGAGCCCAAGTCAGGTTTGGATCGGAGAAATTGACTTTGGTAAATTGACAGCCCTCACAATTTTGCTTGAGGAATATTTCCATTCCAAGCGTATCCTTTTTATAAAGTAAGGTTTGATCGTTTTTGAGAAGTGCTGTGACCATTACATTAGGAGAAACCAAATCACCATCCATGATGTAGATTCCATCGAAATTCACATCCAACAACGACGTGGAGTTATCTCCTTCCACTTCGAATGCCACTCCCAGATCGATCAGATTATTCCGATAGGTTTGTTCCCGTAGGATTCTTGGGTTGGCAAAAACTTCCAACTCAGTCTCACCCACCCTGTCAATGCTATTAAATTCTACAGTAAATTCTGCCTGCTCGCCTGCTTTGAGAGCAGGAAGTTTTAGGGTGAAGTTTTCGACTTTTTTGGTCGTAAGATTGGTCATCTTGTAATCGACCTGTATCGAATCCAAAAAGTCGTAAATCGAAGCATTTTTGAAGATAAAGTCGATTTTTGAGCTTTGACCCTCTCGCAACCTGATTCGGTCTCCCGGATTTTTCTCCAGCAAAACCCCTTCTGGCACTCCCACAAAATTCACTTGCCATTTATCCAGCTGGGCGGGCCGTGTGGAATTTTCGTCGTTCATTTCATACCTCAGTATGAGATAGGGATAGCTGAGCGGATTGATAAACGAAAGGTCAATTTCTTGATCAAGCGTATTTTCAAGTAAGACCTCTTCTTCGCCACCTTCGGTAACGCCCAAAATATCAAATTGGGTAAACTCCTCCTCATTGATCCAGTTTCTGGCATTTACATTCTGAAAAAATCGCTCCCAGGTGGATGCAGGCCCTATCCTCGGGCTAAGGATCACCCCTTTGGTGAAGTAGCCCTCAATTTCTGATTTGAAACTTAGGGTTTGTTGGGACGCGGGTTGTTCAAAATTGGGATTGCCAACGATCTCGATCGATTCTCCGGCACGCATTCCCTTTCGTCCATAAAGAATGTAGGGATCGCCGGTCTTTAGAGCTCTGAGTGTGGCCTCGTTTGCCCCAAATTCCCGAAGGCTTTGATAGGCACGCTCCGGCCAAGCATCAAAAGTCACATTTCCAACGGTGAAAATGACCACATAATCCCCTTCTTTCACTCCCCGGACGTAGTCCTGTAAAATGGTATTGCCCGGTGTGGTAATCCAGGCATTTTGAATGCTTTGTATCATCTGAGGCACTCGTCCACAAGCTCGGGAATCAAGGATATCAAATCCCGGAACAGGCACCGCCAGGTAGGGAAGCAAGGTTTTTTGATCGATCGCCACCAATCCAATTGATCCATTGGGACAGAGTCGACTGTTGGCATTGTTTACATTGTCAATGATCTGCGGAATATTGTCATAGTAAAATTGTGTATTTCGGAAATTGAGCGAGTCTACTGCTGTCCCGATTGTAAATGCTTCAACGCTGATTTTTTGGCTGATGTATTCCCAGGATTTCCGAGAGGAATTCAGCTTGATGTTTTCCAATTCGCTTTGATCCAACTGGTCTTCCACCCGCTGAGTCCAGCCATTTCCTGAATTTGGGATAAAAGAAAAACTGCTGGTAGACCAGGCATCTGTTTCTCCTCCTTTAGGTTCCTGATACCTGGATCTCCAGTAATAGGTCGTAGAGTCGTTCCCTGCCGAGAGGCTGACCGGCCACTCCACCAAACCTGAAGTGGTAGTTCGGATCTCTTTTCTGAAAGTAGAATTAAAATTGATTGTCGTGTCCAGCTGGAGGATTAGTGTTCTGTTTTCAGTCAATTTCCCCGGAGCCTGCGCTACCAGTTTGATATCCTTTTGATTAACAATTCCAAAATCGGTTGGATAGAGATTGATCGTCCCACTGAGTGGAATAAATTCTGTGTAGGTGATGCTATTATTTGCAAACGTCATTTCGGGCACGGACTGATCCGTGTTTACTGAGATCGTAAATTGGTTTTCTCCGGCAGCATCTACCAGGAAATTCGGCACAGAAAAAGTCAAAGTATCTGATCTGGATATGGATGCAGTCCGAACCGGATCAAAGCTGATCATCGTACCATCAGGCAGCTTTCGCTCAATTTTGAAATCCAGCGAGTCCCGATTGACGATACCCAGATTTCTCACTACAAATGAGAGTTTTAACGTTTCTGAAATCGCAGAAAGCGGTGAGCCATCGATGGTACCCAGACTCACTTCATCGACTTTGACTGCATAATCTGCCTTGTCCGCAGGAAAAATCCGAATGGCAGGATCTCCTTGCATCACCATCTGCTCCATGTGGGAGTAGTTTAGCGGATTGGTACCATAAGTTTCCACAAAAATCCTTTCCGCTTCTTGTTTCACCTCTCCGATAGTCCGGTAAATTTTTGTGCTATCTGCAAAGGCTGTAAGGTAAAACTGATCAGAATACCTTCTCAGATACACATCTACGCCTAACGAAGTATTTGCCAGGATAATTACCGCCCCTTTTTCGGGCGTGATCACCCAATCTTCCCCTTGGGTATACACCGTGGTAAATGCACTTCCATAATCGCAACCATTGAATAACATGATCGGGTATTTACCCTTATTGGCATAACCCAGGGTAGGGTCAGAGGCAAACCCGATTTCGATATCGATGACCGTAGGAGCTCCATGACCGAAGAAAGTCAACATGGATCGACCTTCATTGAGATCACCGGATATGTCAATGGCTTCTACTACAGAATTGGAGCGCTTTCGATAGGTAGTCACATTGCCGCCGAGAAACGGTCCTTCTGCGATTGCTTTAAAGCCATTTAGGAAATTGAAGTATCGTTCTAATTCAAATTCGGATACTCCTCCACTAAGGTGGATCAACTCTTTCTGCCAAGGTTCACTGACACCTACCTGATCTTTTTCAATTGCCTTGTCCAGATAGTCTGCGAGGTGTTGGGAGTTTTTGGCAGGAATTCTTCCTATGGCAAATGCAGGTATGGTAGGATTAGCCGGATCAAGATCCAGTGCATAGACATTGTCAGAAAAGGGATAGCCTCCCACAGGGACCAAATCCTGAAACGCAAAAGCTTGGGGAGCTTTGCGGTAGAATACATTCTGATTATTCCATCTCGTCTGAGAATAGATAGCAAGTGACCTGGCTGCCAACAGGACATGAGTCGGCTTGTGTACGGGATAATAGGATCTAAAAAACTCATACAAAGCCACCGGAGACTTTTCACCATATCCATACTGATCGTAGATTTCCTCCATTCGTACAGTCAGGGTGTCAAAGCCTCCACCTAAATCAGAAGCCCGATGCTGGGCGTACATTTTAAGTGGATTGGCATAGGTAGTGCTGGGTTTTTCAAGTTCCCGATGGCCTACTAGGATATAATTCGCTGCCTGGGAAAGGTAATTTCGAAATTTCACCCGCTGCATGGCAGTCACGGAAATCACTGATCTGTCAGATTGAATCCAGATTTTACTTGGTCGACCGGTTACAGATGCTGTGAAATTTATAGCTGTTCCTGTTTTGGAGACCCCTACTTTTTGAGCATTGAATCGATCAGAAACATCGACTGCCACATAATTTTCCTGAACCTGACTGATCACAGCCCGCTGATTTCCTTCCGGAAAAATCATCAGCCGGGGTTCAAAATCTCCAGGCTGCACCGGCTTCCTAAATGTAATTTTGGCATAAGCTACCGAGACATTATCTACAGACTGAGGTCCTTGAGGCAGGACTTTGACTACGAGCGAACCATTCGAATTAAAATCGCTCATCTGCAAATCAAGGGTGAGTTGAGGATTTTCAAATCCTGAAAAATTGGCCTGCGATAAGGCTCTTTGAGTACCGGAAAGAGGGCCGGCACTGATCGAAACCAAATGAGTATTCTCTGACCTGCCCACCAAACCGATTTCCAATTGAGCTACCCCTGCGTTCAGAATTGTCCCCAAACCTGCGAAAGTCAAATCTCGGGCGTTCCCTTTGGTGATCACCGTCCCCATCCAACCTTGTCCGATATCATAGGAAGATCGTCTAAATCCCAAAGCATACGCTCTGCCTAAGGAATATTGATCCGAAAACACCTGAAGGCTTTCTGTCTCAAAGCTGACCGCTTGTGCGAGATTGGAAGCAGGAACTGACCTTTGGGCCATCCGCTTGCCCGGTGTGCCGGGAGTTACAGTCAGAAAAAATGCCGTGGTATCCGTATAGGTATTATAGTATGGATTTGGGACAGTGGGGAGTTTGGTATAAAGTTTTTTGTCCAGCTCGGCATCATTCCTAATGCCATAGAAATCAATGAAATCCTGGGGGTCAACTTTGCCGTCATTTTCTCCTTCTACATGGATTGCTACTTCCTTTCCTCGGTGAAAGACCCGAATCATCCGTGGATCAAGACCTTCCAAATTAATTCCTGAAGCTTGAAGGGCCTCAGCAGATATCCGATAAATTCCATCTTGAGCGGTTGGAATCTTATAATAGGTCAACGAATAATCATACCAGATAGGATCTTGGGCTTTTGCAATTGTCAGCACAAAACCCAGAATCCAATAAGTCAGCAAGGTTTGTTTGAGTTTCATCTATCCCAAGCTTTAAATTTTCTGAAATCCGAAGAAAGCTTTTCCAAACTTACTTTTACACTGAAAATATGGGAATAAGGACTTTCCGAAACATCCCCCAAATCCGAAAGTGCATAATCAATCTGAAAACGCTCATTGAGTATCACCCCCAAACCTGCCGACGGCATAAAGTTGAGCGATTCAGCTCCCTGAAAATCCTTGATGTATTGGAAATTGCCTACTCCCACTCGCACAAACACCAGCTGCTTGAATCCTAACTCCAAACCAAATCTAGGATCAATGCTAAGAGTGGATGCGGACAATACCGTATTTCTTGCACCGTCAAAAGTCGTTTCTAAATCCAAGGCTGTAAGTAGATTAAACTGCTCTCCCAATTTCCAATCATAGGCAATACTTGCAATTGCTTTAGGCAAAGTGATTTCCACTGAATTAATGGGAACTTCATTATTTGTCTGTGAATAAATGTCCCGGACCATTTCTGCATCATGAGTCCAGGCATTATAGGTGGTCGTGATGTCTCTGAGCATCAAGCCGACTGTCATGCGCTTTTGAATGTAGATTCCTCCCACATCCAGCCCAAAACCCCATGCCTGTGCAAACTTCCCGACATTCCGATGAATCACCTTTGCATTTGCCCCAAGTTTGATTTTGTCAGAAATATCACGGGCGAAACTAAGTAACAAAGCATAATCCGCGGCATTGAAAAACTGGATGTTGTTATAATTAATCGCGCCATTGGCATCATACAGAAATCGGGTATCCGGAATATCATCCACACCAAACCGGATCAATGAAACAGCAAGTTGATTTTGATTTCCCAGAGCAGTACTAAAGCCCAAATAGTCGTATTGGGCAATGCCTGCGAAATACTCCGCATGCATCAGAGAAAACTCGTATTGATGCCGGATACCGGTGAGTGCAGCGGGGTTCCAATATGCCGCCGTCACATCCCTAACTGCCCCTACCTGAGCACCTCCCATCCCCAAAGCTCTTGCACCAACGCCAATACTTAGAAATTCATTGGAGTATTTGGGCGTAAGATCCTGTGAAAAGAGGAGATTAACCCAAAACACCGGGATAAGGCTTAGAACGCTGAAACAGAAAAATTTAAATCTTTTGATTTTCACAAGTCCAAAATAATTCAAATTCAAAAACCAAAGTTAACTCTTATGAAATTAATTCAATTAAACGCATTGTAATGTACATCATCGGACACTTTTCTGTCTCATAGTAGAACAGAAAATAATGGGATCAAACACTGCGATCGTTTAGCATAAAAAATAGTCTTCATTTTTAGAATTTCAGGAACAGCCAAATTTAAGCTTATTGGGCCTCTTTTATAGCACTAGGGAATCTACACTTCCTGGTTTTTACAAGGAATTAGGTTATACAAGGTAGCTTGGAAAAGATTGGTATCATTTTTCTTTGAATCCTGACTAGTGAAATCGAGCATGCCCCCTTCGGTGACACACACTGGGATGATTATAATGCATGCGAGATTCTCCCGAAGAAAAATCGGGACAGGCTATCTGACCAATTAAAATCAAGTTGTAAACAGATGAAATGAATTAGTATACTCCGAACGGAGATTTAATCACCATACCATGAACGTCGCCAACACACAGACTCAAATGCGCAAAGGACTCCTGGAGTTTTGCGTATTGCACATCATCTCCCGGGGCGAGGTCTATACTTCGGACTTGATCGAAGAGCTCACCCAAGCTCAGATGATCGTGGTCGAAGGCACCCTCTACCCCCTGCTCAATCGACTCAAGTCTGCCGAACTTGTCACTTATCGTTGGGTAGAGTCCGAATCAGGACCTCCCCGAAAGTACTATTCTATTACCGAAAAAGGGAAAAAATTCCTGCTCACCCTCTCAGAAACTTGGTCTTCGTTGGTCAATTCTACTACTGAAATCACGGCTAAGCATTGATTCCGAACCAACCTTAAAACAGAATTACAATGAAATCGAGCATTTGCATGGCAACACTAAAAATGGATTTTGGCAAATCATGTGAGATTCCATGTGGCCTTAAAGAAAAAATCATAATCACATGAAATCGAGCATGACTAAAAAATCACACACTGGGATGATTATAATGCATGCGAGATTCTCCCGAAGAAAAATCGGGACAGGCTATCTGACCAA
>NZ_FNVR01000031.1:0-16322 GCF_900108085.1 Algoriphagus boritolerans DSM 17298 = JCM 18970 | reverse complement strand
AATCGAGCATGACGAAGATCGTCACACACTGGGATGATTATAAACCATGCGAGATTCCATCTGACCTTTGAAAAACAAATTATAAACAGATGAAAAAGACGATAAGCATCAACATCAGCGGAATTCTCTTCCATATCGAGGAAGACGGATATGATACGCTAAGAAAGTACCTTGACGCGATCAACAGGCACTTCTCTAACTATAAAGACAATCATGAAATCATCTCCGACATAGAAAACCGAATCGCTGAGATCTTTCTGAGCAATCTGAAAAACAACAAGCAAGTCATCACAGCTGAAAACGTGGACAAACTCATCGAAAAGATGGGGACCATCGCTGACTTTACCGCAGTGGAGGATAAAGAAGAAATGAACGAGGAAGGACCTGATTCACAGCAGGAAGACTTCTACAAATATGTCACCCCTCCAGGAAGTGAAACCGGCGGATACAAAAAGCTCAAACGCCTGGAGAACAAGAAGATTCTCGGTGGTGTGTGTGCAGGTATTGCAAGCTACTTCTCTGTGGATCCGCTCTGGACCAGATTGTTTGCGATCTTGCTTTTATTCAGTGGCAATCTCAATCTAAAATTTGGCTTTCTTGATATTCTGCCATTTGACAATTTCCGATTCAATCTCAGTTTCGGATTCTTTGCCATTGTCGCCTACATCGTACTCTGGATTATCCTGCCCGTTTCCTATGAAGTAATGGAAGATTCCAAAGTCAAAAAACTCTTTAGAAACCCCGATGACAAAGTCCTCGGCGGAGTATCAAGCGGATTGGCTGCATACTTTGGAGTAGAAGCGCTGTATGTCCGACTTGCATTTGTCCTCTTGGCTTTCGCCGGCGGATCAGGTATTCTGATTTACCTGATCTTATGGATTATCACTCCTGTGGCAAGTTCCATCACGGAGCGAATCAAAATGAAAGGCGGAGAAATCACGCTGGACAGCATTGATTCCACGATCAAAGAAAGTATCAATCCCATTCCTCCCATGCCTGAGTCCAATGTCAAGAAAATTCTGATGGCACCATTCCGTGTCTTGGGAAAAGTGATCGATGCGATCGGTTCGGCTTTGGGACCTCTTGGCAAGTTCATCGGAACCGTGATTCGAGTCATCTTCGGTTTGATCATATTCTTTATCGGGTTGAGCTTGACCATCACGCCGCTACTGGCTTTGGCAGCCTATTTTGGGATTTCCGATTCTGATTACAGAGCCTGGGTAGATAATTTTCCCATAGAATTATTCACCAACCTAGTTCCGCTTTGGCTGGTCATTTCGAGTATAGGCTTAGTCATTATTCCCGGCATTATCATTCTCCTGTTAGGATTGAGTGTGCTGGCGCAAAAGAACCTAATCGGCGGCCGTTTTGGTCTGGTTGCCTTGGGATTGTGGTTGCTTTGCATTGGAATCTCGGCATTTCAAATCCCTAAAATCGTCGTCCAATTCAAAGAAGAAAATGTATTTGAATCCACAATAGATCTTCCGGTCACCCCAGGTACACTCATCCTAAGAACGAATGATTTGGAAGATGAGGAGCTTTTCAACAAAGCAAACCTCCAACTGGTAGGAAGTCCGGATTCTGTGGTTTCTTTGACCCAGGAGTTTTCTGCTCGTGGCAAAACCAAACTGGAGGCTTTGGAAAATGCCAAAAAGCTGGCTTATTCCTACTCAGTGATGGATTCTGTGATAACATTTGAGGAGGGATATGATCTCAGGGCTTTGGAAACCTTTCGCGATCAGCAGGTGAACCTTACCCTGCGCATTCCTTACGACAGGCCATTCATCATGGAGCGATCCCTACTGGAAATCCTTCGAAACACAATCTCTAACAATGGATACCGCTCGTCAGATGTAAGGTCATCTACCGTTTGGGTGTTCAATGAAGCCGGCTTGGTTTGCCTGACATGTCCACTTAAAAATGAAAATTCCGGGGACTGGGATGAGGAGGAGAGCACCAAGCGGGATTCACTCAACAAAGCAAAAATGGACAGCATCACCCGTGCAAAATTTGCAGACTCCCCTTTCATGAGTGATTGATTTTGCGGATTTGAAATAACTTAAAAGAGACACCCCTCAAGTGTCTCTTTTTTTTGTACCTTCTTTCAAAAAAGAATAAAAATGGATGTAACTGCAAAATTTTTAGGAGGAGCGAGTTCTGTCACAGGTTCTAAATATTTGATTGATCTGGGGGATTTTGAATTCATGGTAGATTGTGGGCTTTTTCAGGGTCGCAGGGAATTGCGGGAAAGAAACTGGGATAAATTCCCCATTCCTGTGGACCAATTGGAGGTAATTATCCTGACCCATGCCCATCTGGACCATATAGGCTATTTGCCGAGAATAGTCAAGCAGGGCTTCAAAGGGCCAATTTACTGTACGGAAGCTACAGCCGAAATAGCAAAAATCCTGCTACTGGATTCCGGAAAACTACAGGAGGAAGAAGCTGAATTTGCCCGAAAAAAAGGCTATTCCCGACATGAAGATCCACAGCCGCTCTACACCATGGAGGACGCTGAAGCTGTCTTTCCCCAGTTGGTACCCAAGCCTTTTGACAAACCCTTCTCCATTCACCCCAGTGTGGATGTAGTTTTCTTTCATGCAGGCCACATTCTTGGGGCATCCATCGTCAAAGTCCTCATAAAAGGAGCTTCGCAAACCAAAAAACTTGTCTTCTCGGGAGATTTGGGAAGATATCATGATCCTGTGCTTTTCCCTCCTACCCGTATTTCCAAAGCTGATGTCCTCTGGATCGAATCCACCTATGGGGATCGCAAAGCCTCCTCTACAAAACCAGAAGATGCACTCGCCAAGGCCATTTTAGACACCTTCGATCGCGAAGGATTGGTGATCATTCCTTCGTTTGCAGTTGGAAGAACCCAATTGCTGCTCTATCACATGTATCAATTGATGGAAAAAAGGAAAATCCCCAAAGTGCCGATTTTTCTGGATAGCCCAATGGCGATTGATACGACCAAACTTTACTTGGATTTTCATACCGATCATCGACTGTCCGATATGATCCTTGAAGAAAATCAGCACGCATTCAATCATCCACAGCTTCATTATTTTCAGAAACGTGAACAATCCATGACGCTGAATGACTATCGGGGGCGAGCAATAATCATCTCTGCCAGCGGGATGGCGACAGGAGGGCGAATTCTCCATCATTTGTTTCATCACCTTCCACATGAGAAAAATGGAGTAATAATTGTGGGTTATCAGCCGGAAGGGACAAGAGGAAGACGCTTATTGGATGGTGAACCAACCGTGCGGATTTATGGCGTTGATGTGCCTGTCAAAGCAAAAGTTCACCAAATCGTTGGCCTCTCAGCCCATGCCGATCAGGAAGAGTTAATGGATTGGGCTGAAGGCTTTTCTGATCGACCTAAGGTTACATTTATTGTGCATGGGGAAGGAAATGGTCCTGAAGAACTTGCATTAAAACTAAAGGAAGAATTAGGCTGGAATACGGTGATTCCACAATATTTGGAATCATTTGTGCTTTTCGAAGGGATATAAAAAGACAGAAGACTAGAGACAGAAGAAAAACATAATCGAACGTTTTTAAGATTGGAGGCTGGTACGATGACCGAATACTGAAGTTGCGAAATAGTTATCCTCCTTGGAAAATCATAGTCTGTGGACCATGATACTCTGTAAAAAACCGGACAGACATATAAAAATAAAATTAACATGAATTCACTTTCCCTTTTTGCTACCCTATTATTTACAGGATTTTTACTTATGGGCTGTAAACCCTATAAACCGGAAGGACAAGGAATAACCGGAACGATAACCTGGCAGGAAGGGAATCAAATGCCCATGATGATCGAAGAAGGACAAGCAGATACACGAAGTTCACCAAAACCCATCAAACGTACCGTGCGAGTTTATCCATTGATCAAATTTTCTGATTTGAAAATGGAAGAGGGGCTCTTCACTGCTGTAGCCGAAAAACCAATAACAGAAGTAGAATCCAATGAAAGCGGAGTCTATTCGATCCAATTGAGTCCCGGCAGATATTCCATTTTCATTGTGGAGGAAGGTGGGCTATTCGCCAATATTTTTGATGGGGATGGCAATGTCAATCCTGTCACTGTAAAAGAAAATGAATGGACCTTATTAGACGTAGTGGTGAACTATAAGGCAGTTTTCTAGAAATTCATTTTATTCAATGAGAACTACCCACAATTAAATGACATAAAAAAACCCGGAAATTCTCCGGGTTTTTTGATTTCTCCAATCTTTTTTAAAGAAACTTATTCCTCAGCTTTCTCCTTTTTCTTGACGGAAATGGTGAGTTCAGCTCCTTCTCCTTCGTAATCAGCAGTGATCACATCGCCTTCTGATAGATCGCCTTTAAGGATTTCTTCCGCTATGGCATCTTCCAGGTATTTCTGGATCGCACGATTCAACGGACGGGCACCATACTGCTGATCATAGCCTTTCTCGGCAAGGAAATCCTTTGCTTTATCAGTCAACTCGATCTTGTATCCCAAGTCGGTAATTCTTTTGAAAAGCTTATCCAGGCTGATATCGATGATCTTGAAGATATGCTCTTTGCTTAGCGAGTTAAACACCACGACATCGTCCAATCTATTGAGGAATTCGGGGCTGAAGGCTTTCTTCAAAGCAGACTGAATCGTAGACTTCATGATGTCATCATTACCTTCTGTTTTGGAACGATTGGCAAAGCCTATTCCCGCGCCGAAGTCTTTCAAGTCACGAACTCCAATATTGGAAGTCATGATAATGATGGTATTTCTGAAATCCACCCTTCTACCCAAACCGTCAGTCAAAATGCCGTCGTCCAATACTTGGAGCAGAATGTTAAATACATCCGGGTGAGCTTTCTCGATCTCATCCAGTAAGACCACTGAATAGGGCTTTCGTCTGACCTTCTCTGTCAATTGCCCCCCTTCTTCATAGCCCACGTAGCCTGGAGGCGCTCCTACCAATCGGGATACAGAGAATTTCTCCATGTATTCCGACATGTCAATTCTAATCAGCGAATCATCTTTGTCAAAAAGGTAACTTGCCAGCATCTTAGCCAATTCCGTTTTCCCTACCCCTGTCGGGCCTAAGAAAATGAAGGAGCCGATGGGCTTTTTGGGATCTTTCAACCCTACCCGGGTACGCTGTATAGCTTTTGTCAGTTTCTTAATTGCTTCCTCTTGCCCGATTACTTTACCGCCCAACTCAGTATTCATGTTGAGTAATTTAGCACCTTCGTTTTGTGCAATACGCTTGGCTGGAATACCGGTCATCATCGCAATTACTTCCGCGACATTGTCCTCTTCGACCACATAACGCTTTGACTTGCTTTCCTCTTCCCAACGGTTTTTGGCCGCCTCCAACTGCTCCAGAAGCTTCTTCTCCTTATCTCGCAACTGAGCTGCTTCTTCGTATTTCTGGGATTTAACAACCCGGTTCTTTTCGGTTTTGATATTCTCCACTTCCGCTTCCAGCTTCAGGATATCCTCCGGAACGTGAATGTTGTTAATGTGCACTCTTGCTCCAGCCTCATCCAAAATATCGATCGCCTTGTCAGGAAGGAATCGATCAGAGATGTAACGATCAGATAACTTCACACAGGCTACGATTGCCTCGGGAGTGTAGATCACATTGTGGTGATCCTCATATTTGTCCTTGATGTTTTCGAGAATTTGGATCGTTTCTTCCGGAGTAGTTGCATCTACCATTACCATCTGAAATCGTCGGGCCAAAGCTCCGTCTTTCTCGATGTATTGACGATATTCATCTAGGGTCGTCGCACCGATGCACTGGATTTCTCCCCGTGCCAAAGCCGGCTTGAACATATTCGAAGCATCCAAGGAACCTGATGCACCACCGGCACCCACTATTGTATGCAGCTCATCGATAAAAAGAATGACGTTTGAAGATTTTTCCAGCTCGTTCATCACGGCTTTCATTCGCTCCTCAAACTGACCTCTATATTTTGTTCCGGCGACTAATGACGCCAAATCCAACGTAACCACACGCTTATTGAAAAGCACGCGAGAAACTTTTTTCTGAATGATTCTCAGAGCCAAGCCCTCTGCGATTGCTGTTTTTCCCACACCGGGTTCACCGATTAAAATTGGGTTATTTTTCTTTCTTCGGGAAAGAATCTGAGCCACTCGCTCGATTTCTTTTTCACGACCTATGATTGGATCCAACTTGTCGTCTTCGGCCATTTTGGTCAAATCCCGTCCGAAATTATCCAAAACCGGAGTTCTGGATTTTTCAGCACCTGGTTTGGCTTGACTTCCGGACCCACTTCCTGACGACCCAAACAGTTTGGAGCCGTCATCATCCCCATCTTCAGCCTCAGCCTTGGCTCTTGGGGAAGCTCCGGCATCAGACTGCATTTCAAGCATTTCTTTAACAGCGTCGTAGTTCACTTCAAACTTGTTTAAAATCTGTGTCGCAATATTGTCTTCATCTCTAAGGATAGAAAGCAACAAATGCTCTGTACCGATCAATTGGCTCTTGAAGATTTTTGCTTCTAAGTAGGTGATTTTAAGGACTTTTTCCGATTGACGGGTCAAGGGAATATTTGCCATGTTTTTCACATTGTGATTAGCGGTGCCTTTCACAGCACGCTCGATTGCATTGCGTAGCTCGTCAAGCGGCACGCCCAATTTTTTAAGAATGGAAACAGCTACACCTTCTCCTTCTCGAATCATCCCAAGCAAGAGGTGCTCTGTACCAATGTAATCATGTCCTAGCCGGAGGGCTTCTTCACGGCTAAGGGAGATCACCTCTTTGACTCTATTTGAAAATTTTGCTTCCATTTATATCCTTTCTGATTGAAAATAAACCTGTACGTATGTTACCGAATTTGTTTTAAAAACACAATCCTTTTAACGATTGTTCAGTCTTTTTTTTGAATCCCGCAAGATCCGATCAGCCTCGGGGCCTGCACAAAACAACAAATCCAGAATGCCGAGGTTAGGCTCAAAGTCTAAGCCAAAAAGTTGGGTATAGCTCACCGGCTCATAATGCATTCGGTCGGAAAAGGGCCTTCCAGGCACTATTTGGCCTCTTATGTCCTTGAAATCCATTGCATACCCATCTCCTTGATAAACAGAAAGTCTGGCATTCCATCGAAGTAATTTCAGACACATTGTCAGCAAATTTAAATTAAACCGCCAAAGATATTCTTCTTCGGACTCATAGATTTCCCTGAAATACGGAAAATAAAATTCGAAGAATGGAGCTTTACCATACCCGCTTTGGATTCCGCGAAGGTGAATACTTTTCCAATTCTGCGTGTGGTCGATCTTGATTTGATTCAAAGGAAGCCTCGGACGACGACCCTGAATCGGAATACTCAGGGTCTCTACTTTGTTTGACAGGCGGATTCGGGTACGATTGAAATAAGATTGGCGGGGGTATTGGTCTTTAGGGAAAATCAAAATCTCCTCAGCATCGGCAATTGCTGCGAAAAATTCCAGACTAGGGAGAAAGTGTAGGTCTACGGCAATTTGATTCAAAGGTAGAGAGTTAATTCGTTTATAGTTAATAAATAAATGGTTGGTTAGTTAAAAGTGAAGTCTGACAACCAACAGCTGGCCTTAAACAATTTCTTCCAATTGTCCCAAACCCTGACGAATCACTTCTACTTCATCGCCTGTACAATCCAAAATGGTGGAAGCCACATTTTGGCCGTATCCTCCATCAATCACTAGGTCTACCAAATGTTGGTACTTCTCGAAAATCAACTCCGGGTCAGTGCTGTACTCGATCACTTCGTCCTCATCATAGATAGAGGTAGAGAGGATGGGCTGTCCCAATTCCTCCACAATTGCTCTCGGTATAGAATGGTTGGGAACACGGATACCTACCGTCTTTTTATTACTGTGAAGAATTTTTGGGACATGATAACTTGCTTCCAAAATAAAGGTAAAGGGACCAGGTAGGCCCTTTTTCATCATTTTAAAGACCGGTTTGGTGATCACTCGGGTGTACTGAGCGATATTGCTGAGATCCGCACAGACAAATGAGAAATTGTGCTTCTTTGGATTGATCCCCTTGATCTTGCAGATTCGCTCCACTGCACGTTGGTTGGTGATATCGCATCCCATTCCATAGACTGTATCGGTTGGATAGATGATTACGCCTCCATTTCGAAGAACTTCAACTACCTGACGGATCCGTTTGGGATCGGGATTCTGCTCATATAGCCGGATAAATTCAGCTGCCATTAGTCAATAGGTTTGTTTTGTTCTACAAGCTTAACCCATTTCTGCTGTATTTCGTGCACTATGGGCAGATCAGCAGCTGCCCAGTCCACGGAGAAAAGGTCATTTTCCCCTAACCAAACAATTTTTTCATGCTCCAGCAAATGAAAATCGAAGCTTTCTAAAGTCGCTGTAAATGGTATCAGTCGAATTATTTTGCCGGGTGTATAGCTGAATTCAACAGGTGAGAGCGCCTGAATAATCTTGATCCGAACAGCCAATTCTTCTTGAATTTCTCGGATCAGACACTCTTCAGGACTTTCGCCACCTTCAATTTTCCCACCCGGGAATTCCCATTTCCCGGGCAAATCCATAGATTCAGAACGCTTTGCCGCAAGGACTTTTCCCCGGTGAAAAATAATGGCGCAGGTGACGGGGATGGTTTTCATAGATAAAAGTAGAAATACAATTGAAATACATAGAAATAAAACCGCTATTGTGGTTAAACTAGATAGACAAGTTTAGTTATTCCAGTAAATCTAGCCCCATTTCTCAAGTTATTTCGGGACCGCACGGAGCTTATTTCGAGAAGCGTATTTCTATCTATTTCGCTCAGCTCATTTCAATCGCCCTTTTTCCATTCCAAAATCTTCTCGTCCGAAAAACCTACAACGACCTCCTCGACTTTTCCGCTTTCATCAATCAGATAAAAGGTAGGATAACCGCTCACTCCATAGGCTTTTCCAACTGCCTCAGCATTGGCAAGAACTGGAAAAGGGATAGGCACTTTAGATCGGTATTTATCCATTTCTTCTTTGGTATCGACCGGATTGACATAGAGCGGAACGATATTATCCGCAAATTGGTAAGCAGGTTTATTGAATTGCTCAAGGGCAATCTTGCACCAGCCGCACCGGATCATTGAGAAATTCAAAAGAACTTTCTTGCCTCGCATTTGAGCGAGTTCCACCCAATTCCCATCTGCATCCAAAAGTTTGAAATCTGGGGCATTTTCACCAGTTGGGGTCCTCCCAAACCATCGATTGATTCAAAGCCAAGCGATTGGCGGTAAGAATTTTCTCTTTTGTAAGGTTAAAAACCTTATCTGGTTTTTGTGGACCCGAACAGGAAAAACCCAGTGCTAGTGAAAACAAAAGCAAAATCAAGGATCCCTTCATAACATTATTCAATGAGTGAAATTGAAAATTAGTTTAATAAAGCTAAAAATGTAAACGCCAGGATCTTTTTCTCCATTTCAAAATGCGCCTGTTTCAAAATCTCCCTCCCATGGAAAACTTGGCTTAGCTTATCTTCTTTTGAACTCACTGCCGAAGGGCGCATTTCTCTGTCATTTTTCCCTATTTTTGCCTTCTATGATTTCTGATAAAAAGAGAAAATTCCTCCTGGTCCTGCTGATATCCACTTCGGTATTGGCTATTTCGCTGACGTTCTATTTTTACCAGCTTTTTTTCAGCCCCAACACCATGGTCGATTCAGACCGGGTTTATATGCTGAAAATCCCCAGTAATGCGGTTTTCAAGCAAGTCTCCAATCAACTGTATGATGATCGAGTGATCAATGATGCGATCAGCTTTTCCTTCGTCAGCAAAGTATTGGGCTATCAGGATGCCGTAAAACCCGGCCTCTACAAAGTCGAACCAAAAATGACGAACCTTGAGTTGGTGAAAATGCTGAGATCCGGGGCTCAAGTACCTGTGAAAGTCACCTTCAACAATATCAGAACCAAAGAAGAACTGGCTGAAAAAATCACCGCTAATCTTGAAGTGACACCCGATCAGTTTCTACACCTGATTCAGGATTCTGTCTACATCCGAAAGTTTGATTTCGAAGAGGAGACCATCATGAGCATGTTTGTTCCCAACACCTATGAGTTTTGGTGGAACACGAGCCCTGAAGCGCTTTTTGATCGAATGTATAAAGAATATCAGAGCTTTTGGACTGAGGAGCGAAAGCAAAAAGCGCAGGCCCTGGGGCTTTCACAAAAAGAGGTGAGTACCCTGGCATCGATCGTCCAAGCAGAAAGTCAAAAGTCTGACGAAAGGCCTAAAATCGCCGGAGTTTACCTGAATCGAATGAAAATCGGAATGGCACTTCAGGCAGATCCAACCTTGGTTTTCGCCACAGGGGATTTTACACTCAAGCGAATTTTAAACATCCACAAAGAAATCGACAGCCCCTACAACACGTACAAATATACAGGCCTGCCTCCCGGACCAATCAATCTTCCGGATGTCAACTCCCTGAATGCCGTTTTAAATGCTGAAGATCACGATTATTTATATTTCTGTGCCAAGTAGGATTTTTCGGGGTATCATGCTTTTGCAGTCAACTATTCTGACCACATGGCCAATGCACGGCGCTACCAAGCCGCGCTGAATGCCGCTAAAATCTTTTGAGATGTTCACTTCCGAAACCCAAATCCGTGTTCGTTATGCCGAAACAGATCAAATGGGGTATGTTTACTACGGGAATTACGCGATGTATTTTGAAGTGGCAAGGGTAGAAGCCATGCGATCGGCGAATTTTTCCTATCGGGAAATGGAGGAAAACGGCGTCATGATGCCGGTCCTTGAAAGCCATTTTCGCTATCTCAAACCCGGGAAATACGATGAGCTTTTGACCATCAAAACTGTAATCCCTGATTTACCGGGAGTACGAATCCGATTTGAGTATCAAGTCTACAACGAGTCGGAAGAACTAATCACGGAGGGCTGGACGACGTTGGCATTTCTCAAAAAAGACAGCCACCAACCCACTCGACCTCCAAAGAATTTGTTAGATTTATTAAAACCGTTTTTTGAGTAAAACTTTCTATCGTGGTCGAAAAACAACTATTCAAATGGAGATTACGCTTTCAGCTGAAAGCAAGGCATTTGAAAAAAATTCATTTTGGCTACCCGGATAAAAATCTGTACGATGTAAGCCGGATTTTTATCCAACAACTCAAAAAGGATGACATCAGTGAGCGGGCAGGTTCGATGGCATTTAGCTACACGATTGCGCTTTTCCCTCTTCTCCTCTTTTTATTGAACTTAGTCCCCTATTTGCAGGACTTTTTCCCGGTGGTAACTACCGAAAATATCTTTGCATTTGTACAGACGGTCATGCCCGAAGGGATCTATGAAAACATCAGTTCTACCTTGGTCGACATTGTATCCAGACCTCGACAGAGTCTCCTTTCATTTGGCTTCTTTTTCGCACTTTTTGCTTCCACACAGGGTGTCATGTCCATGATGGCCTCCTTTAACTCTGTATACAAAACGAGGGATAACCGTGGTTTTTTGAAATCCAGAATTATTGCAGTCTGCATTGTTTTTGCGCTTGTTTTGACCATTTTCACGGCAAGCACAGTCATGATTATCGGTAGTCTCCTCATCAGTGCGCTGGACGAAATGCAGGTTTTCAATACCAACTTCATGATTTTCCTCTTCAATACTTTCAAATTCTTCATCCTTCTTTTTGTCTTTTACATCACCTCAGCTTTTATCTTCAGACTTGCGCCTGCTGTACATGACAAGTGGAAATTTTTCTCCATCGGGGCACAATTATCAGGCTTGTTGATCACTTTGGCATTTTATGGCTTTATTTTCTACCTGGACAATTTTGCCAGTTACAACAAACTTTACGGTTCGATTGGGACTTTTATCGCATTGATGCTTTGGCTGTGGATCACTTCCTTGATCGTGCTGGTTTGTTTTGAGGTCAATGTGAGTTTCGATCTGGCTGAAGAAAAACAACGGGAACGCGAAAAAAGAAGACTGCTGCTTCTGGAAGAAGAAAAGCGTAAAGGAACGTCCACCTGAGCGTCGGGAAGCATTTTTTAGTGAGGCAAAAATCTTTACTTTAGGTGCGTAAATCCTAAAAAATCCACCATTATGAATCGCATTCCACTCCATTTTGGCCTCGCCTTGATTTTTTCACTCTTCCTTGCATGCAGCAAGCCAATGCCTGAAACAATCCCGGATTCGGAAATCAACAGCTGGTTTGATGCCGAATACGAGGAGCTTCTTCAGATGAGCCCCTTGCAACTGACTACTCAGGGAAGAAAAGACAGGTATGGGGAGATAGACGACATGAGCGAAGCAGCGGAGGACAAAAAGCTGGCTTGGATGGAAGAAAGTGTTGCAGAAATGGAGTCAAAATTCGACTACAAGTTGCTAAGCCCACAGGCCAAGGTATCCTATGATCTTTGGAAATATCAGTATGAAATGGAGAAGAAGGATGTGGAATTCAGAAGAATGAACTACGTGTTCAATCAGATGGGTGGCCTACACACCATGATCCCTACGATGTTGATCAACTTCCACAAAGTGGATGAAGCATCAGACATGACCGCACTGGTATCACGGATCAAGGAGTCTGGCAGAGCAATCAACCAACTTTTGGAACGTGCAAAACTGCAAACAGCCGCAGGTGTCCGTCCTCCGAAATTCGCTTATGAATACGTTATTCAACAATCCAAAGCTTTGATTCAAGGACAGCCTTTTACCGATGATAAATCCAACGCTCCCCTTTGGACCGATGCATTGGCAAAAATCGAAAACCTTGAAAAAGAAGGAAAGATTACCCCTGAACAGGCAGAAGAATTCCGAACCAATGCAATGGATGCCCTGGTCAGCAATTTCAAACCTGCCTATGAAGAACTCATTGCCTGGCTGGAGTCAGAACTGCCTAATCTGGAGGAATCACCTACCGGCGTGAGCCGTCATGAGATGGGAAATGCCTTCTATGCGCACAAATTGAAATCCTCTACCACCACCGATCTTACCGCCGACCAAATCCATCAGATCGGATTGGATGAAGTCAAGCGAATCCAACAGGAAATGCTTGTGATCAAGGATCAGGTAGGATTTGAAGGAGATTTGAAGGCGTTTTTCAAATTTGTCAACAGTGATCCCCAGTTTTTCTTTCCAAATACAGACGAAGGAAGACAGGCCTATTTGGATGAATCCACGGCCTTTCTGGATGAGATCAAGCAAAAATTACCGGACTATTTTGGCATACTACCCAAGGCGGACTTGGTTGTAAAACGGGTGGAAGCTTTTCGCGAGCAGGACGGGGCACCGCAACATTACAATCAAGGCACTCCGGACGGGACAAGGCCGGGCACTTATTATGTTCACCTATCGGACATGAACGCCATGCCCAAATCCACGATGGAAGGCGTAGCCTATCACGAAGGAAGCCCAGGGCATCACATGCAAATCTCGATCGCGCAGGAACTGGAATCCGTTCCAAAATTCCGCACACAGATGGGTTTCAATGCCTATGTGGAAGGTTGGGCCTTGTATTCCGAGGCATTAGCCAAAGAGATGGGACAATACAAAAATCCATACTATGACTTCGGCCGCTTGGTCAATGAAATCTGGAGAGCGATCCGCCTGGTGACAGATACCGGTCTTCACGCCAAAGGCTGGTCCGAGGCCGATGCCATCAAGTATTTTAGCGAAAACTCCTCTATCGCTCCCGGCGCGATCCAAGCTGAGGTTCGCCGCTATATGGTAATCCCCGGTCAGGCCACTGGCTATAAGATCGGGATGCTCAAGATTCAGGAATTACGCAAACTTGCTGAAGCGGAGTTGGGAGAAAAATTCGATCTGAAAGCCTTTCATGATGTGGTGTTGGGTGGGGGAGCCTTGCCCTTGGACATATTGGAGAGGGTAGTGAAAGAGTGGATTGCGGAGGTGAAGGCCAGTGAGCAGTTGCAGTAGGAAGTTAGCAAAATGTCCGGCTGAGCGTAGTCGAAGCCAGTTGGAGTGATCAATTTTCAGTCGCAGTAGGCAGAGTGTCAGGTTGAGCGGGGTCGAAGCCCTTTCCGGCTGGTAAGTGGTAAAGGGAAAGTGGTAAGTGGATTTGGGTGTCAGGCTGAGCAAAGTCGAAGCCATTTAGTTGTTGAGGGTTAAATCGTTAAAGGTTAATAAGAGACGTGGAACCGAATGGTTGATTTAGAAATTCTAATAAAGCCTTATAGCAAGAATTGAAGAAGCCGCTGAAAAAATTTAACCCATAAAAATCAGGAACTTAAAAGAAAAAGGGCTGTGTAGCTTTGTATAAATACATAATACGCTTACTTTTGCAGACTCGAAAAGAGTGAACACAGCACAGAGGAGTGGCAGAGTGCTTCCCGATATCCCGATAGTAATCGGGAGGGCGGCGGTCTTAAAACAACTCAAATCAAATTAGAGGAGTGGCAGAGTGGTCGATCGCGGCGGTCTTGAAAACCGTTGTACCGTGAGGTACCGGGGGTTCGAATCCCTCCTCCTCTGCAGGTCAAAACCCTAACTATCTGAAATACTGAGAGTTAGGGTTTATTTTTTGAATTTAGTAGCGAATTTAGTGGCGAATCTGTTTGATTTTTGAATTGATACTTCCGCGTACCGTTCTGACCTTCTCATAAAAATCCTATCAGCCTTTTTTTAAAAAGCCTGATAGGAATTAAAACTCCCCAGCCTAAAACTGATCAAATCCTGAGATAGGTTAATTCGGAACTTCACTTGAATCTTTGTGAATTTCGATCCTCGCACACTTCGTACGGTACGAAGTGTGCGAGTCGTACGAGGTGTACGAATTAGGTTCTCAGAGCCTAAGAATAAAAAAGAAACTGGTCAGTAATATTTTATCCGATTATTAGAAGAAATCACTCTTCAGGATTTCGAATCTCCTAACATGTTTTCGTCCTTCCAATCCAGAGGTTGTAAAATCCAGGAACGTAAAACACATCCAACTAGGTATTTATAGTATTTATTTTTAGAGTTATATTACAAGACTGATTTTCACCAAGTAGGACTGCAGACTATGGGCAAAAAACCACTCACTTTTCAAAAATACTTCTCTTTAACCAAAATAGCATTGGTAGTATTCCTTACTTGTTTTTCAGGTTTTCTGTTTGCGACAGATAACCCTACTTCTCCAAGTCAATTTCCTATTAAAGACTTGATCGGCATTGACGGAGAGCCTTTCAGCACTCGTGATGTGCTGGACAAGGGGAAAACCACGATTGTTTTTTACCTCTCTCCCGAGTGCGGGGCATGTGCCGAACAGACAAAAGCAATTACTTCCAATATGGATCAAATGGAGGACGTACAGTTTCTGTTTGTGACGGCTTACGAACCGGAAAGTACCAAGGCATTTTTAGAAGATCACCACATCGGAAACTTTCCCAATATCCGTTTTGGATACGATATCAACTTGACCTTGCAACAGCACTATCAACTTTACGCTGTACCATCCATCTACTTGTACAATTCCGATGGACAACTTAGCCATGAATGGACGGGCTATACACCTGTGGAAGTGCTCAAAGACGCGGTGGATGGGAAAATAAATTCAAATCTTTCTCAAGAAAAAGATTTGAAGGAGGTTGTGGAGAAGGTTGAGGAGTGTGATCCAGTAAAAAATATAACACAAGTTAGTGCATTATGTGGTGATCTAAAAAGCAATGTGGACACTATTAAACCTGGTATACCTAATTACATATTTACTTTAAGAAAGCTCGCTTGCGTTAAAGAAAACTCATCTCAAGAAGAAGGAGTTAAAATAGTTAAAGCATGGTGGGAAACAAACAAAACTATTATGAGATGTGATTTGAATATTGCCCATATAGGCAATCATAACATTCTTAAACACGCTGTGAAATTAGTGAACAAGCAATTCATTAAAAATTTAGTAAATATATTCGACCTCGATATTAACTTTAAAGACCCAATCGATGGAAAAACAGTATTCACATTTTGCAATGATGAAGTAGCTAGACTGAAGCAACTAAATGAACCACAAGATGAAATAGATGATATCGCAGATATATGTGAATACATTGGCAAAGTAAATGAGGAACGAAATAAGTGATTCCACGGCAATAGCGTCCTAAATAAAAAATGAGAGGTCCTATTTTTTGACCAAAATAGTTACTTTGGTTTGCACCAAAACCTCAGACCTCTCATGGGTAATATTACGCTGTTTTCTCAGATTATTAAAAAGATTGACCGCCCGATTTTCAAGAAGCTGGTCAAAGAAAAACAAACAGATAAAGGCTGTAAGGGATTCGACAGTTGGACACATTTGGTCTCCATGCTTTTCTGCCATTTTGCCAAGAGTACCTCGGTAAGGGATATTT
>NZ_FNVR01000064.1 GCF_900108085.1 Algoriphagus boritolerans DSM 17298 = JCM 18970 | reverse complement strand
TACACCAGCGGTCAGTCCAACCCGGTCCTCTCGTACTAAGGTCAGGTCCTCGCAAACTTCCCACGCCCGCAACAGATAGGGACCGAACTGTCTCACGACGTTCTGAACCCAGCTCGCGTGCCACTTTAATCGGCGAACAGCCGAACCCTTGGGACCTTCTCCAGCCCCAGGATGTGACGAGCCGACATCGAGGTGCCAAACCTCCCCGTCGATATGAGCTCTTGGGGGAGATCAGCCTGTTATCCCCAGCGTACCTTTTATCCTTTGAGCGACGGCTCTTCCATTCAAAACCGCCGGATCACTATACCCGTGTTTCCACCCTGCTCGGCTTGTCGGCCTTACAGTCAAGCTCCCTTATGCTATTGCACTCCTCGTACGGTTACCAAGCGTACTGAGGGAACCTTTGGAAGCCTCCGTTATCCTTTTGGAGGCGACCACCCCAGTCAAACTACCCACCAAGCAATGTCCCCCGTGCGGGGTTAGATACCAGACAAACAAAGGGTGGTATTTCAACAGTGACTCCACGAATCCTGGCGAACCCGCTTCTCAGTCTCCCACCTATCCTACACATCATTTGTCCAGTACCAATACTAAGCTGCAGTAAAGGTGCATGGGGTCTTTCCGTCCCGTTGCGGGTACGCGGCATCTTCACCGCGACTACAATTTCACCGAGCTCATGGTTGAGACAGCGCCCAGATCGTTACACCATTCGTGCAGGTCGGAACTTACCCGACAAGGAATTTCGCTACCTTAGGACCGTTATAGTTACGGCCGCCGTTTACTGGGGCTTCGATTCAATGCCTCTCTTGCGATAACATCCCCTCTTAACCTTCCAGCACCGGGCAGGTGTCAGGCCTTATACTTAGTCTTTAAACTTTGCAAAGCCATGTGTTTTTGTTAAACAGTCGCCTGGGCCTCTTCACTGCGGCTGACATCGCTGCCAGCGCCCCTTCTCCCGAAGTTACAGGGCCATTTTGCCGAGTTCCTTAACCATGATTCACTCGAGCACCTTAGGATTCTCTCCTCGACCACCTGTGTCGGTTTGCGGTACGGGTAGCTATACGCTTAGCGCTAGAAGTTTTTCTTGGAAGCCCTTAGGATCACTATCTGATTGTCCGAAAACGCTCAGTACTATCACGTTCGGCTAGCCCTGCGCATTTAACTACAAGGCCAATACCTACTCGCTTTAACCCGGTATTCCGTCACCGGGCGGATCTTTCATCACTCCGTCACTCCATCACCTGTATAACCAGTATGGGAATATTAACCCATTGTCCATCCACTACCCCTCTCGGGTTCGCGTTAGGTCCCGACTAACCCTGATCCGATTAACGTTGATCAGGAAACCTGGGTCTTACGGTGGGCGGGTTTCTCGCCCGCCTTATCGTTACTTATGCCTACATTTGCTTTTCCAAAAACTCCAGCACCCCTTACAGGATACCTTCTCCGTCATTGGAATGCTCCCCTACCACTAGCCCATTGCTGGGTCTAATCCTTCGCTTCGGTATTAGGTTTGATGCCCGATTATTATCGACGCCCTGTCGCTCGACCAGTGAGCTGTTACGCACTCTTTAAAGGAATAGCTGCTTCCAAGCTAACCTCCTGGCTGTCTCTGCAACTGGACCACCTTTGTTCAACTTAACCTAAATTTGGGGACCTTAGCGGAAGGTCTGGGTTCTTTCCCTCTCGGACTGGGACCTTAGCACCCCAGCCCTCACTGCCGGTTCTGTATGACGGCATTCGGAGTTCGTCAGGATTTGGTAGGATGTGACTCCCCCTAGTCCTATCGGTAGCTCTACCTCCGCCATACAATTCCCGACGCTGTTCCTAAAAACATTTCGGGGAGTACGAGCTATTTCTCAGTTTGATTAGCCTTTCACCCCTACCCACAGCTCATCCGGAAGCTTTTCAACGCTTATCGGTTCGGTCCTCCAGTTGGTTTTACCCAACCTTCAACCTGGCCATGGGTAGATCACTAAGTTTCGCGTCTACCCCCTCCGACTCTGTCGCCCTTTCAGACTCGCTTTCGCTCCGGGTACGGTACTGAATACCTTACCCTTGCCAGAGAGGTGTAACTCGTAGGCTCATTATGCAAAAGGCACGCCGTCACCACATCGCGTGGCTCCGACCGCTTGTAAGCGCACGGTTTCAGGGTCTATTTCACCCTCCTATTCGGAGTACTTTTCACCTTTCCCTCACGGTACTCGTTCACTATCGGTCTCTCAGGAGTATTTAGCCTTACCGGATGGTGCCGGCAGTTTCAAACGGGATTTCTCCGGTCCCGCCCTACTCAGGATACCCGCCTCAAAATAAATCCTTCCAATACGGGACTCTCACCCCCTTCGGTCTGCTTTCCCACGCAGTTCTCGTCAGATTTAACTCAATTATGCAGGTCCTACAACCCCGAACATGCCGTAACATATTCGGTTTGGGCTCCTCCGCGTTCGCTCGCCACTACTTACGGAATCATTGTTATTTTCTCCTCCTATGGGTACTTAGATGTTTCAGTTCCCCACGTTCGCTTTCCTTACGGAATAACCATTGCTGGTTGGGTTGCCCCATTCGGACATCCACGGATCATTTCGTATTGGCCGATCCCCGTGGCTTTTCGCAGCTTATCACGTCCTTCTTCGCCTCTGAGAGCCTAGGCATCCCCCGTGCGCCCTTAATCACTTACTTCTACTTTGTACTATCTCTAGTACTTCTGTTACAATTTCTACTTCAATATGTCAATGAACTTGTTC
>NZ_FNVR01000066.1 GCF_900108085.1 Algoriphagus boritolerans DSM 17298 = JCM 18970 | reverse complement strand
GGTGCAGGAAATCCCCGTCATTTGCGGGGTACACGGATCGGATCCGCGCCGGAGAATCTGGCACCACCTTCTGAAGGTGAAGGAAATGGGTTTTTCGGGGATCAACAATTTCCCGACGCACTGCATCGTGGACGGGCATTTCAGACAGGTGCTGGAGGAGACGGGTATGGGCTTTGACAAGGAGGTTGAAATGGTCAGGATTGCCAGCAAAATGGATTTGTTCTCCATTGTGTACGTGGCAAAACCGGAAGAAGCCATACAGATGGCAGAAGCAGGAGCAGATGCAATTATAGTCCATGTAGGTACAACGGTAGGGGGCTCGGTAGGGGTGAAAGGGGCTAGCTGCACCATGGAAGATGCCATTGAAAGAACAAACAGTATCATTGAAGCAGTAAATAAAGTGAACCCGAAAATATTTTTTCTTGTCCATGGTGGTCCCATCAATACCCCTGAGGATGTGCGGAAAATTCTGGAAAAGACAAATGCGCATGGATTTGTGGGGGCTTCTTCGTTGGAAAGAATGGGCGTGGAAAAATCCCTGACCGATTTGACCAAGGAGTTCAAAAAATTGACAATATAAAATTGGAATAACAAGTGAGAAAATCGTTTATTCCAACTCCTAAAAAAGGTGATTGGCATTTCTTTGTCCTTCAATATCCCGGACCTGTTTATTAAATCACTTTTAATCATTGGTTAAAAAAACAGTAACTAGCTAAACATAATATAGATGAATGAAAACATAAACAAAACAGCCTTATTTAACGGGAGTTGCTTTGCACTTATTACCACAGCTTTTTCATTTTCCATACGGGCGGGGATTTTACCTCAATTAGCTGAGGAATTTGGTCTTTCAGCTGAACAATTGGGGTTTATAAATTCAATGTGGTTCTTGGGATTTCCTATCTCAATGCTAATCGGGGGATTGGTGTACCATTCATTTGGACCTAAAAACATTATGATTGTGGCCTTTGTAGCCCATACCTTGGGAATTGTGTTGACAATATATACAGGGGGATATTTTTTACTGCTTTTATCAACGCTTTTTATAGGGATTGGTAATGGTTGTACAGAAGCAGCCTGCAACCCTATGATTGCAGACACCTATTCAGGAGTTAAAATGAATAAAATGCTTAACCGGTTCCATATGTGGTTTCCCGGGGGGATCATTCTTGGAGCTCTAATTTCCAAATTCATGATGGACTTAGGTCTTGCTTGGGAGATCCAGATGTGGATAATTATGGTACCGACAATTATTTATGCTGCTTTGTTTTATGGAAAAGCTTTCCCTCATCCAAATGTGGTGGGATCCAACTCTCTATTCGAAAATATAAAGGCTATGCGAAGCCCACTTTACATTTTTTTGTTTTGTTGCATGGCTTTGACTGCTATCACGGAATTTGGCCCTAATCAATGGGTAAATATCGTTTTGAGTTACAGTGGTGCAGATGCAATGCTAATTTTAGCCTTGGTAAGTGGGGTTATGGTTATAGGTAGATTTTTTGCTGGACCTGTAGTTAAATGGCTAGGTCAGACCGGTGTGCTTTTGTTTTCGGCCATATTATCAACCATTGGCATATTTATGTTTAGTGCAGTTACAGGTTTTATGGCTTATGGAGTAGCAGTTATTTTCGCATTTGGGATTTGCTATTTCTGGCCCGTTATGATTGGAATAGTAGCTCAAAGAATTCCATTAAGTAGTGCAATGGGAATGTCTGTGATTGGTGGGATCGGTTTTTTTTCCACCTCCATATTTCAGCCAATAATAGGGAATTGGATTGATGATTCTCGGATAAAATACATTGCTAAGGGATTTTCAGGTGATGCATTAGAATTGGCAGCAGGCCAGGATACGTTGGGCAAAATGGTTATATTTCCTGCTATTTTAATAGTTCTTTTTTTAATTCTTTTTTTCTGGCAAAAAAATTATGAAGGATACTAGTTGGATAAAAAATCAAGTCGAGTAGGTAAGGGGAATTTCACCCCAAACCTCTCACAGCACAGTGCGTGATAGTCTCCCATTCACACGGTGCTTCCAAAGTCAGGTCTCCTGTTTTTACCAAGAGTTGGTAGTACCAGTTGCCAGTGGGCAAAAAGATTTGGCTTTCCGTATCCGTCCGGGCAACTGCGTCT
>NZ_FNVR01000028.1 GCF_900108085.1 Algoriphagus boritolerans DSM 17298 = JCM 18970 | reverse complement strand
ATGGTTTTAAGCAACAGGTACTTAAACATCCGAACAGGGCTTTGAGCCATACGTCCGTTATTAGTACAGTATTTATTAACCAGCTCTTGGTAAACAAAACTAAAATCTATGATGTCATTAATCTTTCGAAGAAGATTGTCCTTTGGCACTATCAAATCATAAATGGAGCCATACTCACTGAACTTAATCTTTTGTTGATGTAACAGCATGAAATTGAGTATTTTATACACAAAAAGATACAAAAAAAGGTGTAGAAAAGTAATTTTCTTACACCTTTTTTTACTAACAATTAACCATTAAAGGACTTTTTCAGTGGCCTCTCTGAGACGGGTGGTTTTTTTATATTACTCGAATAGGAGAATCAGTGGCAATCTGCGTGTTTTTCTGCGTTGATCTGCGGGAGATCTAGCATATCCACTCCAAAAAGTTATCCTTTGACACCGCATTCCACTTCGCATCAGGATAGGCCTTGGCAAAAGCAGCAGGTACCTTTGGCTTTCCAATCTGATTTAGGATCTTTTTTGCAACAAACCGTGGAATCTCCATATTACTGAACCTCAATTTTGACGAATTATTCAAGGAATAAATCCCTTTGACCGGCGCGATTTACATTAATTACGTCAATCAAGCAGCTTAATTTACATTTATTGCGACGGTAAACCATCCTAATTGACATTTTATGAGTAGGCAATCGCTAAAGTCAAAAAGTTGAACACTTCTACTTTCTCATTTTTGGGATTATGAAACGACGGTAAACCAATCATAAAAGGATTACTTGAATTTTCATTAACTTTCTTCCTTATCAATCCTCAAAAAAAATGAGAACCCTAATCCTCTTTCTTTTTTTGATTCCTTCTTTAGCATTTACTCAAGTAAGTGATGACCAAAAAGAATCAGCTCAAAAGATCACCCAATTAATCAGCCATTACTCGGAAGCCAGAGAAGCCCAAGACACCGTTTTACTCAAACGTATTTTGACCGAAGACATTGACCAATTGGTCTCAAGCGGAGAATGGAGAAATGGCTTGGAGGAGTCAATAAAAGGAATGCAAAACAGCACCCAATCCAATCCGGGTAGTCGTAGGCTTAAAGTAGAAAAAATCAAGTTTCTATCGGAAGAAATTGCCCTGGCGGACTGCCGCTACATTATTACTTCACCTGATGGGACCGAAAGAAACATGTGGAGTAGTTTTGTTTTGATTGAAAAAGCAGGAAAATGGAAAATCGCTGCAATTCGAAACATGAATCCTGCTTCTTCACGTTAATTTCCTGCTAATATTTTGAAGCGTTTCAAGTCTCGGATTCGTTAATGTATCAAAACAAAAAACGCTTATGAAGTGGATCAGCATCATCGTTTTAGCGGGACTAATGTCTTCCTGTCAACTCTTTGGAGAGGAAGGCAAAAGCTATCGCCTCGATGAATTGGAGCAACTGGAGAAAGATATCATCCAGCTATCGGAATCGGTTTCCTGCACCAATTCCGCAGAATGGAACTCAACTGCCATGGGCAGTAAGGCCTGCGGTGGACCCACTCGATATATTGCTTATCATCGCAGTGTGGAGTCATCTTTTTTAGATTTAGTAGCGCAATACACCACTTTACAGCAAGCGTACAATGAAAAATTCAATGTGGTGTCGGATTGCATGTTGATCGTTGCCCCAAAGTCAGTCACTTGCGAAGGCGGTAAACCTATCCTGGTGTACTGAATAAAAATATTTTCGTAGACTCGTGAACTTGATATTCTATTGTTTCAATTTGAGACAATTCTAATTGCTTCTACCGAAAATTCCTACTTACTTCGAACAGAATAACCCCAAAATGGCATTACCCGACACATCGCAATACATTCCCCATCTCGCTTACGATTCGGTCGTTTTCGGTTTTTCTAAAGGCAAACTAAAAATTCTACTCATGGAATACCATGCCACAGGATGGTATGCGCTTCCCGGTGGGTTTGTAAGAAAAGCCGAAAACCTGGAAGATGCCGTCAAAAGAGGCTTATTTGAACGGACTGGTCTGAAGGAAATCTATTTGAAGCAGTTTCACACTTTTGGTGACAGGTCACGTTACCAGCCCAAGGTGATGAAAACTATCCTCGAGGCCAACGGCCACGCTATTCCAGAAAACTATTGGATGCTTGATCGTTTTTTTTCCGTTGCCTACTACGCACTCATCGACCATGAAAAAGTAACATTGACCCCTGACAACCTCTCGGATTCCATTGCTTGGTATGAAATAGATCGATTGCCTAAACTGATTTTCGATCATGATAAAATTGTCCAAAAAGCCCTTCAAACCCTTAGGGAAAACTTGGATCGCAACTTGATCGGGGGAAATCTACTTCCTGATCGATTTACTATGAATGAGCTGCAAGCTGTGTATGAGGCAATTTTAGGAGAAAAGCTGCGAAGAACCAGCTTTCAGCGCAAGATGCTCAGTTTGGATATCCTCGACCGGCACGAAAAACTCTATACCGGAAAAAGTCACAAAGCCCCTTTTCTTTACAGCTTTAAATTAACCTAACCCATGTTCAAAAGTCCGTCTGGAGTGAGACAGGCTTTTGAGGAGGGTAAATTCGCTGATGTCCCCCTGCTGACAGGATGGAATGCTGATGATCAGGTATCCGGAAATCAAGCCACATCTCCGGCTGAATTTATTGCCAATGCCAAAAAACAATACGGAGGCCGCGCCGGAGAGTACTTGAAGCTTTTCCCTGCAGGAAATGAAGCAGAACTACAGGAGACCTTGAAAACTATCGGAGTCCTTGGCTTTGGCTTTCAAAATTATACTTGGGCTCGAATGCAAACCGAAAAAGGTCAAAATGATGCTTACCTCTATTACTTCACACGAGTTCCTCCCGGTGAGCCAAATTATGGAGCCTTTCATTCGGCAGAATTCAGCTGTGCACTCCATACGCTGAGAAAATGGAACAGACCTTTTGAGCAGGCTGATTATGATTTGGAAAAAACCATGTCTGACTACTGGGTAAACTTTGTGAAAACAGGAAACCCAAACGGCGATGGTCTACCTGAATGGCCGGTATTTGATCCGGCAAACCCACTTGTCCTTGAACTCGGCGCGGAAGTCAAAACACGGGCTTTACCTTATTGGGAGCAAATGAAGCTTATGGAAGAATTGCAAAAAAAATGATTCCTGAACTGATACAGGAAGATGATATGGCTTGCATCAACTAATTAGAATTCCCTGATTCATTTGATTAATTCATTTGATTAAAAGTCTCGCATCAGCCTTTCCAAAATCTGAATAGCAGCCTCCGAAAGCACAGTGCCCGGGCCGAAAACAGCCGAAACACCTGCTTCAAATAGAAAATCATAATCCTTCTGAGGAATCACTCCTCCTGCCACTACCATGATATCCGGACGACCGAGTTCTCGCAAAGCATTAATCAACTGAGGCACCAACGTCTTATGCCCGGCGGCAAGAGAAGATGCCCCTACAATGTGAACATCGTTTTCTATTGCCTGCTCGGCCACTTCCTGTGGTGTCTGAAATAATGGCCCGATATCCACATCAAAGCCCAAATCTGCGAAACCCGTAGCGATAACTTTCGCACCGCGGTCATGTCCATCCTGCCCCATTTTCGCCACCAAAATACGGGGGCGACGGCCCTCCAACTCGGCGAAGCGGTCTGATAATTCCTGAGCTTTTTTGAATGAATCCTGATTTTTCACTTCTGCTGCATATACTCCTGAGATGGCTTGGGTTTGGGCTTTGTGGCGTCCAAAGACTCGCTCCATCGCATCGGAGATTTCTCCCAAAGTAGCCCTTTTTCGCGCTGCTTCCACCGCCAAAGCCAGTAAATTGACTCCGCCTAACTTTGCAGCTTCTGTGATCGCTTCTAAGCTTTTATCTACTTCTTCCTGATTTCGTTTTGATTTCACTTGCTGCAATCGAGCAATTTGAGAATCTCTGACGGCTTGATTGTCCACATCACGGACTTCGATCTCACTCTTTTCATTTACCTGATAGCGATTTACCCCGACGATGATATCCCGCCCGCTGTCAATTCTAGCCTGCTTTTTTGCTGCCGCTTCTTCGATTCTAAGTTTTGGAAGTCCTGTTTCGATGGCTTTTGCCATTCCACCCAGTCCTTCCACTTCCTCGATCAGCGTCCAGGCTCTTTGCACCAGCTGATCTGTCAAATACTCAACATAATAAGAACCACCCCATGGATCTACCACTTGTGTGATCCCTGTCTCTTCCTGCAGTACCAATTGGGTGTTTCTGGCGATTCGAGCTGAAAAATCCGTAGGCAGGGCTATCGCCTCATCCAGGGAATTGGTGTGGAGCGATTGGGTATGACCCATAGCCGCAGCCAAAGCCTCGATGGCTGTCCGAGTGACATTGTTAAACGGATCCTGCTCGGTCAGCGACCAACCGGAAGTCTGGCAGTGAGTTCGTAAAGCAAGTGACTTGGGATCTTTTGGATTAAACTGCTTGACAATCTTTGCCCAGAGTAGCCTTCCTGCACGCATTTTGGCGATTTCCATGAAATAGTTCATTCCAATAGCCCAGAAAAAAGAAAGTCTTGGCGCAAAATCATCAATATCCAAACCTGCTTTAATTCCGGTTCTAAGGTATTCAAGACCATCCGCGAGGGTATAGGCCAACTCCAAATCCGCCGTAGCTCCAGCCTCTTGCATGTGATAGCCTGAGATCGATATGGAATTGAACTTGGGCATCTTTTGGGAGGTGAATTCAAAAATATCCGCGATCAACTTCATACTGGGCTGAGGAGGATAGATATAGGTATTACGCACCATAAACTCCTTCAAAATGTCATTTTGGATCGTGCCTGATAGTTGCTCCGGCTTCACTCCCTGCTCCTCGGCTGCCACGATGAAAAATGCCAAAATAGGAATTACAGCACCATTCATAGTCATGGAAACTGACATCTGATCCAATGGAATCTGGTCAAAAAGGATCTTCATATCCTCTACTGTATCGATGGCAACTCCGGCCTTTCCCACATCACCCTGCACGCGGGGATGGTCGGAATCATAGCCTCGGTGCGTCGCCAAATCAAATGCAACGGAAAGCCCCTTTTGTCCTCCGGCAAGATTTTTTCGGTAGAAGGCATTGGACTCCTCGGCGGTAGAAAAACCAGCATATTGACGAATCGTCCAAGGACGCTGTACGTACATCGTGCTATAAGGGCCGCGAAGAAATGGGGGAATTCCGGCTGCGTAGGCAAGGTGATGCAGTTTTTCAATTTCCCCCGAGTCAAATCGATCAGGAATTGGTATCTGCTCAGGAGACTCCCAAATCGTTTGTTTTATCTGGTCTTTTGGACCGTAGACGCTGGTTTTCCAAAATTTAAAGTCAGGTCTCATGCTTGGTTTTGATTTTGAAGCTCTACCAAATAGGAAACCCTGCTTGGTTTCAATTCCTTCATTTCTTCTTCGAAAGGAATAAAATCCAGGTCATTTTTTAGGCTTGAAGAAGCAGAAAATCTATTCACTCCAATCTTGGTAGCTTTTCCGATCAGCACCTCATTTTGTTTTTTCATCCGAGCTTCCCTTACTTTATCCTGGATTTGATTTTTTTCAAATGCAGCCTTCCAGCCTCCCTTTTCTTCCAAAACCTGAATTCCCTCCTTAGTTTTTTTCATAATTTCAGAAACTAAAAAATCCAAGTAATACGATCCTGCTGTGGGATCAGCGACTTTGTCTAAGTAGGATTCATGGATCAAGATCGAAGAAACGTTTCTAGCGATCCGAAGCTCCAATTCATTTGCTTTATCCTGCTGAATCGGCACAACCCATAGTCCATTTGCACCGCCCATTACCGCCGCCATTGCCTCATAGGTTTGGCGGATGAGATTGGTATTCGCGTCCAAAGTGGATTTGGACCAATCGGATGTCTTGGAGAGAATAAAACTATCCCGAGGACTTCGGTCAATTCCATATTGAAAAGCAAGCTCGGAAGCAAAAAACCGAATGGCTTTTAATTTGGCGATTTCAGGAAAATGCAAATCACCTACCGCCGTGAAAATTCCGCTTTTCTCAAAAATAACTTTAGGTTCAATCCCAGATTGATCAATCAATTCGATGATCTCTCCAAACCCAAAAATCAATTCATCGAGTCCAGAGGCGCCAGCTTCGGCATATCGACTAAAGTTAAATTGAAAGGAATGAAAATTTTTCGATTTAGGACTTGAAGCAATGACAGCTTTCAAAATTTGAATTGCCTGGTCCAAACTTTTCTCCCCACTAAAAAGAAGATCCATCGGCGACCAGAGCATACCTCCATTGATCTCCATTTCATTTATGCCCGTACTTTCAGTCCAAGTAAGAAAGGACTTCATAGCAAGCAAGGGATCTCCGAGCGGCTTGACCAAAATAGAGATGTATTCAGCTTGAACACCTTTTAAAAGGTGGTCCAGTTTTTCATTTCCATCCAAATACAGAATTAACCCACTTGCTCCGTTTTCCAAAGCATTCAGCACCTCTTTATTGGATGTTTTAGGGTAAACTGCAGAAAAATTCACCCAATTTCTGGAAGGAAAGCCTGAAAAATCAGAAGCCTTTTCAAAACAATTCTTCGGAATTTCAGGAAGATGAGCCAAATCTTCCTTGGTATAAAAAGGCTCGATTTCAATTTCCTCCCAAAGCTTGGTAGTCAAACTTTGTTTAAAATCCTTCCCTTTCAAATCCTTTTTTGCCTGATTTATCCAAGCCGCTTTATTGGTAGGTGAAAAGTCTTCAAAAAGATCGCTGTTCATTTTTGGGTTTATTAAATCCTCATTTGGGATAGGGCCAAAAATAAGAAATGACCGGTAAATTGTCAGTTAGAAATTGATTTCAATATTAATTGCCAACCATTAATTCTAAACCGCTAACTATCAATTACTAAACAGAAATTCTGTATTTTATCAAAACATCATCTGAAAATTCAGGTAAAAAAAATAACAGTGAGTCATTCAATTTGGAATGAAATTTTCGCAGAATATTATTCTGTTACCGACAATAATTCTTTAAAAATTGACTTTTTCAAGCCCATTTGGATTTTTTATTTAAGTTAATTTTCCACAAATTTGACCCCCTTGCAACTGTCAAGGATCCCAGGATTATAATCTAATCATTTCTAAATGAGTTTGGAAGCTAGCGCCGTATGGAATGAGTGTTTGCGTGTGATAGAACAACACGTCAACGAGCAGAGCTTTTCGACTTGGTTTAAGCCAATCAACCCGATCAAGCTGGAAGGTTCCAGTTTGACAATTCAGGTTCCTAGCCAATTTTTTTACGAATGGTTGGAGGATAACTACGTGCAAGTGCTAAAACTTGCCATCAAAAACACCTTGGGTCAAAATGGCCGATTGGAGTATGCTGTAGTAATAGACAAAGGCAATTCCAACAATCAGCCCTATGTGGTTTCTTTTCCGCAGGGGAATGCATCCGGCAAAAAAAACAATCCTCAGGCAGAAGTAAAAACACCCTTTGAGATGCAGTCACTGAATGCGGACATGCTGACGCAAAGCAACCTCAATCCATCCTATTCCTTTAGCACCTACATTGAGGGAGATTGCAACAGACTCGCACGATCTGCAGGATTCGCTGTGGCTACCAAGCCCGGCATTACTTCTTTTAATCCGCTGATGGTCTACGGAGGTGTAGGCTTGGGAAAAACTCACCTCGTTCAGGCAATCGGAAATGAAATAAAGAATGGTCCTGATGACAAATTTGTGCTTTATGTATCGTCTGAAAAATTTGTAAATCAATTTATGGATTCCATCAAAGACGGTAACGTAAAGAGCTTCACCAATTTCTACATGCAAGTGGATGTCCTGATCATCGATGACATTCAGTTTTTGGCCGGCAAAGACCGGACACAGGAGATGTTTTTCCACATCTTCAACCACCTGCATCAGAACAAAAAGCAGATTATCATGACCTCAGACTGTCCTCCCAGGGATCTGAAAGGACTTGAGGAGCGATTGCTTTCCCGATTCAAATGGGGGCTGACAGCAGACTTGCAAATGCCCGATTTCGAAACCCGGGTGGCTATCGTTCGCCGCAAAATGCAATCTGAGGGAATCTTCATTCCGGATGACGTGGTGGAATATTTGGCTTACTCAGTGGACACCAATGTCCGGGAACTGGAAGGAATTCTGATTTCCCTGATCGCTCACGCTTCTCTGAATCGTGTCGAGATCAACCTCGAGCTGGCCAAAACAGTGATCAAAAACTTCATCAAAGACATCGAAACGGAAGTCGGCATTGATTTTATCCAAAAAGCCGTTTCAGAATACTTCGGGATTCAGCTGGAAGATCTGAAAGCCAAAACCCGTAAAAAAGAGATCGTAATCGCCCGTCAGGTAGCAATGTATTTTTCAAAAGAATTCACCAACCATTCACTCAAGTCGATCGGTTATCATTTTGGTGGTCGGGATCACAGTACAGTGATCCATGCCGTGCAGACAGTGAACGACATGATTGAAACTGACTCCGGATTTAAGCATTCGGTCGGTGAACTCAAGAAGAAATTCAAAATGAGATCTTATTGATCTGGATCTTTCTCCCTTTTTAAATAAGTTCAAACGCGGGGTCTGCTACCGACCTAGTCCTTCCCACTCCCCTTAAACTGATCTTCTTTATAAGCAAAAAGCACATTGAAGGTCGTCAAGGAACCGTAGCATCGCGTAATGTATTGCTGTAGGTTCACCCGATCCTCATCGTCAAGTTTGGGGTGATTGTTGATATTTTGCTCGAGCACCCGGAGCTTTTCCCTCACCATGACGATCTTGTGAAAGAAGGTCTCCACCGGTATTTCCTTGGTTTGAAGATTTTTATCGGATGGTTCAATCACCAGTGTCCCTCCCATCCATTTCCCTCCCAAAGGAACCAAAGGTGCACGTTCTGAGGTAGCAATCAATGCTTCGCGTATCGCACGCTCCACATCTTTCATGGTAAGCATAGGAAAGTCGGGAACTTTTGCCTCCACGACCGAGAAGCCTTCGTAATCCCGAGCAAGGGTTTTGACTTCCTCTGTATTGGAAAAATAAATTTTAAAATACGTCTCATCCACAGAGACTATGACTCCGGTTCCAAATTTAGGATGACCGATTCGGCTGCCCACTCCTAGTTCGCTTGCTGACATGACTTTTTAAAAAAGGTTGATTTCCTGCCAAAATAAAAAGAAAGCTCGGAATCTATGAGGTGTTGAATTCAAACTTTAAACAGAAAAAAGAATCTGTAACTTTTCCTGACCTCAAGCATGACACTTTGCCCTGAATGAAACAAATTTTTCCGGAATTGAGGGCAATTTTTCGCAGCTCAAATTACTGGGAGGCATTAAGCGGGTACCGATGATTTTAAGCATCCCGCTGGTGACCATTTCCCGAATCTGGAACGGTTCACCGGATGTGCTTTCAGTTCTAGACACCAGTCCCCAAAATCTTGTTTCAAATCTCCTGGATCTTACTTCAGACCAGTTGCCTCAAATTTTTTGTCTCTTGATCCAAAATTCTTGATACTTGCACCTTGATACTAGATACCCACATCTTGTTACTCGCTTCTAGCCTCTTTTCTCTTAAAAAATGATCAAACTAGCCATCCTCGCCTCCGGTAGCGGCTCCAATGCCGAAAAGATCATGGAACATTTTCAAGGTTCCACCAAAGCTGAAATTGCCTTGATTGCTTCCAACAAGGCCAATGCCTTTGTGTTGGAGCGTGCCAAAAAGTTTGGGGTTCCTACTTTTACTTTCACACGAAAAGAAATGGATGCGGGAGTGCTTTTGGCCAAACTTCAGGAAGAAAAAATCGATTGGGTGATTTTGGCTGGCTTTTTACTCAAAATCCCGGAAGATCTTATTCGGGCATTTCCAGACCGAATGGTCAATATCCACCCGGCACTTTTACCGAAATATGGAGGAAAAGGCATGTACGGACACCATGTCCACGAAGCCGTAAAAGCCGCAGGAGATACGGAAACCGGCATTACCATCCACTTAGTCAATGAGCATTATGATGAGGGGAAAATCATCTTCCAAGCCGCGACAAAAGTAACCCAAGACGACACTCCTGATACAATCGCCCAAAAAGTCCATGTTTTGGAACATCGGTATTTCCCAGAGGTCATTGCTGGTTTGATTTGATCTCCAAGGCCATCGCTTTCAGCGTTCTGACCTTTGGAATTGCTAAGCTGTAATTTTTAGCAGTCCGATCAGGGGACTTAGGTTTGTTTGTTTCAACTAAGCAGAATTCTTCTTAAACTGATTTCTCGGGAGTCTCCCGGGTTAGATTTATCTACTAAAGTAATTTTTTAAATCGTCTAACTTTTAATCTTAATTCCCAGAAAGGTCAATTAAAATCTAAGAATTTTCACTTTTTATCAAAAAATACCCTGTAGAGGGTATTGCTATAAGTTTCGGTAGATATTATTTTAGTGAAAATTTTAATTGTCCAGCGGGACTAAATCAAAAATAGATCTTTTAAACGCGGTTTTTCAGTATATAAAATAATGTCTCAGCTTTTTATAGTCCTTTTAGGCCTGCTCGTACTGGGCATTGCTCTCTACATCTCTTTGCGAAAGAAAACATCGAGAAAACCCGTGGAACCGGAAGAGTTAAAGCAATCCTTAGAGCCTGAAAAAGATGAAGTTACTGAAGTCGGAGAAACAAAACCTACCTACATCCTGGAGGAAGCAATCCACCTTGCCCTGGAAGACGGAAAGCTATCCAAGGGAGAAGAGGTCATGCTCAGGAAGAAGGCTATGCTTGTAGGTAAAGATCCCGACATACTGATTCAACAACTTCGCGAAGATCTTTTCGGTTTAGAAGAAGACGAATGCAAAGAAGTTGACCCCGATTTCAATCCTGGACTCATTTTCGAGAAGTACGTGGTGCAGAAGTTTAATCCACAATTTTTTCGTCTGGATCATTGGGCAGGAGAAAGGTTTATTGCAGATCGCTATACCAGTACAGTTCTCAATCCCGATATTCAGGTGACGATCAATACCGCAGCAGGCAGTTTTCCTCTGGCTATAGAATGTAAATGGCGTAGCCGACAGAAAGGGGATTACATCTGGTTTGCGGAGGATAGTCAGCTTAAAGAATATCAGCGATTTGCGAAAGAGACCGGAAGGCCAACCTTTATCGTGCTTGGCCTAGGCGGTCATCCAGGAGGCCCTGAAGATGTTTACCTTATTCCTGTCAATGCCTTCAGGCGCGGAACCCAACACCACGCAAGCCTCACCCATTACCGTAAGCCCAACCCTGAACAGGGCTTTTTCTACGATGTGGAAAGCGGAGGGTTGATGTGATTCCATTTAAGAAAAAGGCATTCTTTTTAGGTGATCGATTATCAGAATGATTAGCTTGTCTCGCTCAAAAAATCCACAACCTTCGGTATAAATTCACCTTGTTGGGCAAATCGCGAATCTTACTTTTCCTACCTCCTCATTTTTCCTACCTTTGTGCCATCCAAAGATTTCATCCAAATCCATTCCTAAATGGCCATCAAAAAAATACAATCTGCCCTCATATCTGTCTATTACAAGGACAACCTCGAGCCTATCATCGCCTTGTTAAAACAACATGGCGTAAAGCTCTACTCTACGGGAGGAACCCAGAAATTTATCGAAGAGCAAGGCGCTGAAGTCATCCCTGTTGAAGAATTGACCAGCTATCCTTCCATTTTCGGAGGAAGAGTGAAGACCCTCCACCCGAAAATCTTCGGGGGAATTCTCCAACGAAGGGACCACGACGGGGATCGAGGACAGGCAATTGAATATGATATTCCTGCTATAGATCTCGTCATTGTCGATTTGTATCCGTTCGAAGAAACTGTAGCTTCTGGCGCGTCTGAGACGGATATTATTGAGAAAATCGACATTGGAGGAATCTCCCTCATTCGTGCAGCCGCGAAAAATTTCAAAGACGTGGTCATCATCGCTTCCAGAGCACAATACGGCGAACTTGAGGCCAAGCTTTCTGAGCAAGACGGAGGCACCACTATGGAGGACCGAAGGTATTTTGCTGCTCAGGCTTTCCAAATTTCTTCCAATTACGACACGCATATTTTCAACTATTTCAACAAAAAAGAGAATATTCCTGCTCTGAAAGTTTCAGAAACCAAAGCCAAAGCCCTCCGATATGGAGAAAACCCACACCAAGCGGCACATTTTTTTGGGGATATGGAGGCACTTTTTGACCAATTGAACGGTAAGGAACTTTCCTACAACAACCTGGTGGACGTGGATGCAGCCGTAAATCTGATCGCTGAATTTCAAGGAAATACAGCTTTTGCAATTCTAAAACACACCAATGCCTGCGGTGTCGCTTTAGCTCCGACCGTACAGGAAGCTTACAAAAAAGCATTTGAAGCGGACACTACTTCAGCTTTTGGAGGAGTTTTAGTCACCAATCAAACGGTGGATTTGGCAGCTGCAGAAGAAATGCATTCCCTGTTTTTTGAGGTATTGATCGCGCCACAGTATACAGAGGACGCCTTGAATCTACTGAAAGGCAAGAAAAACAGAATTCTTCTTCGTCAGAAAATGGACCTGCCAGGCACCAAAATGATCAAAACCTTGCTGAATGGGATCATCGAGCAGGACAAAGATTTGGCTACTGAGACCAAGGATGACTTCAAAGTAGTAACCAAAGTTTCCCCTACTGAGAAAGAATTGGACGCTTTGGTTTTTGCAGCCAAAGTCTGTAAACACACCAAGTCTAACACGATCATCCTGAGCAACGACACCCAACTCTTCTCCAGTGGTGTGGGACAAACTTCCAGAGTGGATGCCTTACGCCAGGCCATTGCTAAAGCAAGGGAATTTGGTTTTGACTTGAAAGGTGCCGTCATGGCCTCGGACGCCTTCTTCCCATTCCCCGATTGCGTAGAAATCGCATATAAAGCAGGAATTACAGCTGTCGTCCAGCCAGGCGGATCGATCAAAGATCAAGACAGTATTGCCTTCTGCGATGCGCACGGCATGAGCATGGTGATGACTGGCGTGAGACATTTTAAGCATTGAAAAAAAAGCAAGGCACTAGAAACAAGATGCTAGACTTAAGACCTCCGGTTCGAATTGGAATCGGAGGTTTTCCGTTTTTTTAACATTAAGAAATTCATGGAATTAAGAAGAAATGGACAGGACTTCTACAGAAATCCTCTTCAATGACCTTTGTTTCTCAGCGTTTAGAAAAATTTGGACTTTTGCAAAGTTAGAAATAGCGCCTTTGGAAAACTTAAGTTCTCCTCTGCTTGAATTCTTTTCATTTCCCCGCCTGAATCCTCTAATTTGCACCCTTAAATCAAAATCGGATTAATCCCATACTTGGTACCTTGTACTTCGTATTCCGTACATTCTATGAAATCGCATCAACTCAAACTCTATAATACACTTTCCCGACAAAAGGAAGATTTTGCACCACTCAGTCCTCCGTTTGTCGGAATGTACGTCTGCGGACCGACTGTTTATGGGGATGCTCACTTAGGCCACGGCCGACCTGCTATTACATTTGACACGGTGAATCGCTATTTGACTCATTTGGGTTATCGGGTTCGCTATGTTCGGAACATCACCGATGTAGGGCACCTTCAAGGCGATGCAGATGAAGGGGAAGATAAAATAGCTAAAAAGGCCAAGTTGGAAAAGTTGGAACCGATGGAAGTAGCCCAACAGTATACAGACACCTACCATCGGGACATGGCTTTGCTCAATACCTGGAAGCCGAACATCGAACCCCGCGCTACAGGTCATATTCCCGAGCAAATCGCCTTGGTCGAAGCCATTTTGAATGAAGGTTTGGCCTATGAAGTGAATGGTTCGGTCTATTTCGATGTGTTGAAATACAATAAAAGCTACCAATATGGAAAACTTTCCGGGCGAGTTCTGGACGAACTGATGAGTGGAAGCCGGGATTTGGACGGACAGGGAGAAAAACGAAATGCTGTAGATTTCGCCCTTTGGAAAAATGCCTCGCCAGAGCACCTGATGAAATGGGATTCTCCTTGGGGCGTGGGTTTTCCGGGCTGGCACCTCGAGTGTACAGCTATGAGTTCAAAATATCTGGGAACCCAGTTTGACATTCACGGTGGGGGTATGGACCTGATGTTCCCGCATCATGAGTGCGAAATCGCACAGGCCAACGCCTGCAATCACCACGATCCCGCCAAATACTGGATGCACAATAACATGATCACGATCAACGGTCAGAAGATGGGCAAATCATTGGGGAATTTCATCAACCTGCAGGAGCTTTTCACCGGAAACCATAAACTTCTGGAGCAAGCCTACAGCCCTATGACGATCCGATACTTCATGTTGACGGCTCATTATCGGTCTACCTTGGACTTCTCCAATGATGCACTAAAAGCTGCGAAAAAAGGATACAAGAAGCTTATCAATGGACTCCGGATCGCCAGAGCAATTGCGTTTGTGCCAAATCCGGAAGCTGAACAAGATCAGGAGCAAATCCAACAGGTCGAGCAAAGCATTGCTGCGGCCTATCGTGCGATGGATGACGATTTCAACACTGCGCAGGCGATCGGTCACTTGTTTAATTTATTGAAAAAGATCAACTCCATCTTCACCGGACAGCTTCAGTCAGCTGCACTGGGAGAGGAAGTCTTTTCAAAAATGAAAGAAACTTTCATCACTTTCGTAGTGGACATTTTGGGTTTGATCGAAGAAAAAGGCGAAGTACAAAACGCCATGCTGGATTTGTTGTTAAAACTCTATTCGGAAGCAAAAACAGCAAGAAATTATGCCAAGGTGGATGAAATCCGTGCGAGCCTCAAAGAAATGGGGTTCGTAGTCAAAGACATGAAGGATAAAATTGATTGGGCATATGAAGAATAGATTATGGCTGATTACATTGCTTATTTTCACCTGGGCGTGTAATGGCGAAAAAGCCACAGAAACAGTCGTAGAAGAGGTAATCAGTAAGCCCTACCCCACTTTCAATGCAGATTCAGCCTATGCTTTTGTCCAAAAACAAGTGAACTTCGGTCCTCGTGTCCCTGGAACCAAAGGCCATTCAGACACCAAAGCCTGGATGATTTCGAAGCTCCAAAGCTTTGGATGGAGCGTGCAAACGCAGGATTTTCAGGCAAAAACCTACGATGGTTTGACTTGGGACCTGAGCAACATCATCGCCTCCTACAATCCACAAGCTACTAAAAGAATCCTCCTCGCAGCACATTGGGATACTCGCAGAATTGCCGACAAAGACACGGAGCGACTGAACGAACCGATCGATGGGGCAAACGACGGAGGATCCGGCGTTGGGGTTTTGCTGGAAATTGCACGAACGATCTCCTCGCAAGAACTAAAACCAGATGTGGGTATTGACATCATTCTCTTTGACGGAGAGGATGATGGAGAACCAGAAAACACCAAGATCAGAAATAACGCGCAGGAGTTTTGGTGGTGCCACGGTTCCCGGTATTGGTCCAAAAACAAGCACATTCCTAATTATTCGGCCTTCTATGGGATTTTGGTGGATTTGGTCGGGGGGAAAAATGCCAAATTCTATCGGGAGGGGTACTCCAGACAGTATGCCGCCGGCATTGTGAGTAAAGTATGGGGAAATGCTTCCAAGATCGGTCATTCGGACTTTTTTATCCAAAAAGATGCCCCTGAGATACTCGACGATCATGCCTTTGTCAATGTCAATGCAGGAATCCCGATGATTGACATCATCGAGTTTTCGCCTGACTTCGGATTCAGCCATTATCATCATACCCACCAGGATAATATGGATCTCATAGACGTCCGAACCCTAAGGGCTGTTGGGGAGACGGTTTTATTTACAGTTTATCAAGAATAGCGTTTTTTATAAAGTTTTTTGCAAATTGTACCAGTGCAGACGATTGCAGATTACAAATTAGGAAAAACAACAGTATGAAGAGAGGCCATCAGATTACCATGAAGGAGATCGCCAAGAAACTTGGCGTGTCTGTTTCTACCATTTCACGAGCGCTCAAGGACTCACCGGAACTCCATCCTGAGACCAAGCGCAAGATTGTGGAAATGGCCAAGGAGATGAATTACCAGCCTAATTTGCTGGCGCAAAGTCTTCGAATCAGCCGATCTAAAACACTTGGAGTTATTGTACCGGAAATCACCTCCCACTTTTTTGCCTCCTGCATCAGCGGCATTCAGGATTATGCCAATAAGCGGGGTTACAATGTGATGATTTGTCAGTCAAACGAGTCCATCGATCAGGAAAAAGCAAACATCCGAACACTCGTCTCGAGCCAAGTAGACGGACTATTGATTTCGCTTAGCCGTGAGACCAACAAGTTTGACCATCTCTATGAACTCTATAACCGGGAGATCAATTTCGTTCTTTTCGACCGGGTACACGAAGAGATACCTGTTTCTAAGGTCACCTTCAATGATGTAGGAGGAGCCTATCAGGTCACCCATCATTTATTGGAGGGGAATAACCGCCGCATCGTCTATGTCTCAGGACCAGAAGACCTATATATTTCCAAAAAGCGAAAAGAAGGCTATCTCAAAGCTTTAGCTGAATATGGGATTGAAAATGACCCTTTGTTGATTAAAATATCAGATTTGACCTTGGAAGATAATGTCAGAGTGGCCCGGGAAATCACCGAAATGGATCCACGACCTGATGCTGTTTTTTGCATGATCGATCCCGTCGCAGTGGATGTATTGACTGAATGGAAATCCATGGGCATCAAAATCCCGGAGGATATGGCCTTGGCTGGGTTCACCAACAATCCCACATCTGCTGTTATCGAGCCGCCCCTTACCACCGTGGCCCAACCCGGCTATGAAATGGGTAAACTCGCCGTAACTCACCTATTGGATCAATTGGATGGCTTGGCTTCGGAAGATCCGATTTCCATTGTACTGGAGACTACTTTGGTACCGAGAAAGTCCTCCCAGCATTTTCAGGTGAAATGAATTGATAATTGTAAGTAGTAAAAAGTAAGGGGTCAGTAGTTAACTATCACTACTTACAAAGTAAAGCTTACCACACACTTCCGCACAAACAAATCCCACCCATGCTTGATAACATCACCCAAACTTTCCAGTCCCACTTTTCCACTACTCCCCTCATTGCTTTTGCTCCAGGTAGGATCAATCTGATCGGAGAGCATACAGATTACCAGGAGGGATTTGTGTTTCCTGCCGCTGTAGAAAAGGGAATTTGGGTTGCAATTCAAACAAACGACTTAGACGTCTGCCAGCTTTATTCTTTGGACTTTGATCAGGAATTCAAATTTGAATTAGATGCATTCTCTCCGAAAAAAGGACATTGGGCAACCTATGTTATGGGAATGGTCGCTTTGCTGAAGCAGGCTGGGTATTCCATTTCGGGATTTGATATGGTCATTGGGGGAAATATCCCTGTAGGTTCGGGACTTTCCTCCTCAGCCGCATTGTCTGTTGCCATTGGAACTGCGATTTCGGGACTTTTCGATTTTAAGATTTCCAAAAAATCCATTGCACTTTACGCACAAAAATCCGAGCATCTTTTTGCAGGTGTAAAATGCGGAATAATGGACCCGTATGCTTCTGCATTTGGAAAAAAAGATAGGGCACTGCTTCTCGACTGTCGATCCAATACTCACGTGGAAATCCCTGTTGAGCTTGGAGATTATTCGCTGATTTTGGTCAATTCCAAGGTAAAGCACTCCCTTGCAGATTCAGCTTATAACCAACGAAGGGAAGCATGCGAAGAAAGTGTACGTATTCTTCAGGAGAGTTTCCCCGGTATAGTTACCCTTCGGGATATTCCTGACACTGAATTGGGAAAAATAGGAAGTATCCTCCCCGCAGCGCTTTTCCCCAAAGCTAAACATGTCATCACAGAATGCGGTCGCGTTCATGATGCTGCAAAGGCACTAAAAACAGGTGATTTAACCGGTTTTGGAATTCTCCTAAAAGCATCCCATCAAAGTTTGAGTAACGATTTTGAAGTTAGTTGTACCGAATTGGATTTCCTGGCAGAAAAATCATGGGATCTGAAGGGAGTCCTTGGTTCCCGAATGATGGGAGGAGGTTTCGGTGGCTGCACTATTAATCTAGTCAAAAACTCAGAATTAGATTCCTTCAAATCCCAAATTGGCGATTCCTATTTAGACAAGTTTGGAATCAAAACGGAATTTATTCCGGTCAGGATCAGTGACGGTGCCCAGCTTGTTTGACATCTGCCACCTTTCGTCGATAGAATCAGGCTGTTGGTCTATTAAAAACCCCTATTTTCAGGCCTTTAGCCCGCATTTCGCGGAATTTCCCTAATTTCCCCAAAATTTCAAAACCTATGCATTTACCCAAAAACCTACGTAGTTTATTGCTACTGGTATTATTGTTATTGATCGGAATGGGCCTTTCGTCTTGTAGTAAAAAGCGAGAAGGTGATCCAAAAGTCCTGATTTTCAGTAAAACAGCCGGATTCTACCACGAATCAATTCCTGACGGAATTGCCGCAATTCAAAAATTGGGAGCTGAAAATGGCTTCCAGGTCGATACTACCAAAAATGCGGAAAACATCAACGAAGAAAATCTGGCGCAATATGCCGCCGTAATCTTCCTCAGCACTACCGGAGATGTATTAAACAACTACCAGGAGGCAGACTTCGAGCGATACATTCAGTCAGGAGGAGGATACCTTGGAATTCATGCCGCAGCAGACACAGAGTATGATTGGAGCTGGTACAATAAATTGGTCGGAGGCTATTTCTCAGATCATCCGGGCATCAACGACCCACATCCCAATGTGCAGCCAGGAAAAATCACAAAAACAGGCGAAAAACATCCTTCAGTAGACTTTTTGCCTGAAAACTGGGAAAGAACGGACGAATGGTATAGCTACAAGGATGTAAATCCCGATACAAAAAAACTTCTGATGCTGGACGAAGCTTCCTATCAAGGTGGAATGGATATGGGTGAACACCCGATTGCTTGGTATCATGAGTACGATGGAGGACGCGCTTATTATACAGGGGGTGGACATACCAAAGAATCATATCAGGAAGCTGAATTTCTTCAGCATTTATTAGCTGGAATCCAATATGCAATTGGAGGAAACGAGCAGTTAGATTACTCCAAAGCAAAATCAAAACGAGTTCCGGAGGAAAACCGATTCACGAAGACTAATCTCTCAATCGGGCAATTCACGGAGCCTACAGAAATGACCATCCTTCCTGATCTGGATATTCTAGTTGCCCAGCGAAGGGGTGAAATTTTACTCTATGATAACGAAACTCAAGAGTTAAAAGAAGTGGCCAAACTGGATGTCTATTGGAAAGCTGAAGTGCCCGGAGTTAATGCGGAGGAAGGACTGATGGGCATACAAAAAGATCCAAACTACGCAACCAACAATTTTGTATTTGCATTTTATGCTCCCACCGGAGACAAAGAAGTCAACAGACTTTCCCGATTTGTTTTCAAAGATGGAGTTTGGGATATGAATTCCGAAAAAGTGATTTTGGAGCTTTATTCTCAGCGTAATATCTGCTGCCATACCGGTGGATCAATTGCATTTGATAAAGAAGGAAACTTGTTTCTTTCCACCGGGGATAACTCTACCCCTTTTAATCAAAACGAATCCGAATATGTCCTAGCAGGCTTTGCACCAGTGGATAGTCGTGATGGCAGAAAACAATGGGATGCCAGAAGAAGCTCAGGTAATTCCAATGACCTGAGAGGAAAAATCCTTCGAATCAAGGTAGCAGAAGATGGTTCATATACCATTCCAGCAGGCAACTTATACCCCGCAGGTACTGAAGGTACGCGTCCCGAAATTTTTGTTCAGGGAAACAGAAACCCTTACAGAATCTCTGTGGATCAAAAAACAGGCTTTCTTTATTGGGGTGAAGTTGGACCTGATGCCGCCAACGACTCACTTGATACGAGGGGTCCAAAAGGTTATGACGAAGTCAATCAAGCAAGAAAAGCAGGTAACTTCGGTTGGCCTTACTCCATTGGAAATAATTACATGTATCGTGAGTTCAATTACGAAACAGGTAGTGCCGGACCTGCTTTTGACCCGGAAAAACCAGTCAACAATTCTCCTAACAACACCGGCTTGAAAGAGCTGCCAGCTGTGCAGCCGGCATTTATTTGGTATCCATATAGTGCTTCTGAAGAATTTCCACAGTTGGGAACAGGTGGAAGAAATGCCATGGCAGGTCCTGTCTACTACTCAGACCTGTTCCCTGCAGAAACCCGCTTCCCTGACTATTATGATGGAAAACTTTTCATCTATGACTGGATCAGAGGTTGGATCAAAGCAGTGACGATGAATGAGAATGGTGATTTTGAAAAAATGGAGGCTTTCATGCCGAGTACAAAATTCAACGCCATGATCGATATGGAAATGGGCCCCGACGGCAAAATCTACATTTTGGAATATGGAAATGGGTGGTTTAGCAAAAATACAGATTCAGGACTATCCCGAATTGACTTCAACGGGGGAAATCGAGCACCTGTCGTAGCTAAACTTGCTGTGGATAAGACCTCTGGAAGTAATCCGCTTACGGTCACCTTCACTGCGACTGCAAGTGACCCGGAAAAAGATCCATTGTCCTACACTTGGAATCTTGGAAATGGTGAGACCCGGACAACTCAGGAGCCGACCCTGACGCATACGTTCAATTCAGTGGGTGATTTCGAAGTAGTAGTGACGGCTAATGACCCGGCTGGCCTTTCTGGGGCAAGCACTCCTGTTTCAGTTTATTCAGGAAATACCGCACCGAAGATCCAGATAGCCATTGACGGCAATCAGTCTTTCTATTTCCCAGGTAAAAAAGTAGCCTATACTGTCGCCGTCTCCGATCAGGAAGAACCTGCAGCCAGCTCTGATCTTTCTTCGCTTTATGTTTCTGCAGATTACATTTCAGGTGTGGATATGGCAGAAGCGGATATGGGACACAAGGTAATGAGCGAAGCCATGACAGGGAAATCGCTTGTACAATCTTTGACTTGCAAGACTTGTCATAAGGAAGACGAGGCTTCAATCGGTCCAGCCTACACCGCTGTAGCCAAAAAATACAGAGAGCGAGACAGAAACTACCTTTTGAATAAAATCAAAAACGGTGGCGGAGGAGTATGGGGCGAAACGGCCATGCCCGCTAATCCTGACCTGAATACTACGGATGCAAATGCACTAGTCACTTACATCTTATCGCTAAGAAACGAGGCTAAGCCGAGTTTGCCAGCAAAAGGATCCGTAGACCCGACATTAGGCAAAGCTCCTTCACCTACCGGCGCATTGATCATTTCAGCCACTTATACCGACAAGGGTGGTGAAAATATCAAGCCTTTGACAGGAGCAAATTCAGTGATGTTGACTTCAAACTCATTCGATTTGAGTCAAACGACAGACTATTCAGATTATACCAAAATGGTGTTTGACGGCAGACCGCTACTGATGGTACCAAGTAAAGCAGGTTCTTTTGCAATTCCTGCTGTTGATATGTCAGAAATTGGCTCAGTAACCCTCATGACAGCTTCCATGGAACCAATCACTCTTCCAATAAACTTTGAAATCAGACTGGACAGTCCAACTGGAGAGGTAATCGCACAGGGAGTACATGTACCGGGAGAAGGGTTCAAAGCCCCGGATGCTCCGATCCGAATGCACCAAGCTACTATTCCTGTCACTGGAACTGCCGACGGCAAAAAGCACAAGCTATACTTTGTCAGCGATCCAAAAGGAGCGGAACTGGGCACATTTATTCTGATGGGAATTACTTTCAATGCGAAGTAATCACTAAAAACATTCCAATACCTTGACCTGTGTCCTCACAGGCCAGTAATATCAAAGCCAGCCTGGATAATTCCGGGCTGGCTTTTGACTTTAGTATAGAAGGTAAATTAAGAGAAGTTACAAACCGCCGGTCCAAACTCCTCATTACAGGAAAAAAGGAAGGCAGAACAACCTAAAAAGAAAAGATACTTTTCATAATTGGAACGTCTTTGATTTAGTGATGATACGACAGGATAGGTAAATAGCTACAATACCGCAAAAAGCCACCCTGATCAATTCAGAGTGACCTTAAATGGTTGTTTCTTTAGAAAACCTATGGACTTTGTTCAATAACAAATATCGAACACCGAATATCGAAGTATGTATACTAACTTCCAGACTTCCTTACTTCCTAACTTCCAGACCTCCTAACTTCCTAACTTCCAGACCTCTTACTTCATCGGGGAAAAAGGCAAAGCCTTGTAAAATACCGCGTCGATCTTCTCCACGATTTTACCATCGGCCTCCGAAGCATCACGTGCTTGGATCCAATCCGGATCAGCGACAAATCGCTTGAAGGCATCATTGTAAGCTTCCTTGGAATTATGACCCAGGATGTAGACCAACTTGGGCTGGGCACCGTCCTTTTCCACTGTCAACCAGTACGGGTAGTTTCTCAGACCTTGCCTGGCAAATAGCTCCCGGGTATGGTCACGGAATCGGGTTTGGATGTTTTCGATTCTTCCAGGCAAGCAGTGGTAAGTCCGCATTTGAAATATGGCGCTTTTTTTAGGTTTTTTATGATCGTTCAGGTTATTGGCCCAAACCATAAAAGTTTGATCCACCTTTTGAACCAAAGGCCCATTAGCTTCTGAGGCATTTTTGGCGGTGATCCACTTTGGATCATTCGCAAATTTATTCCAAAGCACATCACGGGATGCCTCATCCGGATAACCCAGTATGAATGTCAATTGATGATCCGGATGTTCTTCATTTATAAAATAGGCAACGTTTTCGATTCCGTTTTTCTTGAACAGTTTTAAGGTGTGATCCTGAAATCGCTTAATTAAATCAGGCATTTTACCTTCAGCCGCAGTATAGGTCCGCATTTCGAAATACTTGGATTTGATACCTTGCTGGGCAACTAGACTAGCTGAGATCAGCATTGCCAAGATAAGTGAGCTTAGTTTTTTCATTAGGTTAATGGGTTTGATTAGAAGTGAAATACAATAGAAATAGGGTTGAAATAAGGTTGAAAAAAACTCATAGATCTTTAAACATTTAATTTTTTGAGCTTTAACAAAAGCTATATCTTGTTTTATTTGATTAAACCTTCGAGGTTTTTAAAACCTCAAAGGTTAGATATTTTACTTCCAAGCTTTATACAACGCCGGACTCAAAGCCAAAGCAATGGTCAAAAGCCCGAACGTCTCCCGATTCTCCTCCATCTGTGGGGTTTTCATGGTGAGATCCTTTTGGGCAATTTCATCAGCTATCCAATCCCCTACTCCACCCGGGAACATGTAAAAGGCTCCCAGAACACATAAGACAACGACGAAGGTCAATGGAATTTTTGGGAAAATGCCACGAATCCCAAATAAGCAAAAAATCATGGCTACGGCATAGATGCTCACCCAGACTTCAGGATCAGGATCATTGAATTGCCAATAAGCAAAAAGTGCGAAAAGCACCAGCCAAAGACCGAAATAATACTTGTTGAACTTCATCGATTTATTATGTTGGGTTTCCTAAAACTAATCAATTTCAAAATCATTCACCCGGTCCTGGGATAAATGGTCGATTGGAAGTTTTTCAATAAAAAATTCCGGTATTTTCGGCACCAAAAATCCCCACTATTTTTTATGGCAATTCACTTCAAATGGACAGAGACCGAAGCCGAGCTTCGGGGAATTCTCGATCTTCAAAAGGTAAATCTTCTCAGTGAGATTTCCGAAGAGGAAAAGGCAGAGCAAGGTTTTGTGACTGTTCGGCACAGCTTGGATCAATTGAAGCTGATGCATTCCCTCGAACCGCATGTCATAACCAAAGACGGGGAAAAAGTAATCGGATATATCCTTGCGATGACTAAGGAATCTAGAGATTTGGTACCGGTCTTGATTCCGATGTTTGAGCAGTTTGATCGCTTGAATTTTGGGGAAAAACTTCTGTCAGACTACGACTACCTGGTAATCGGACAGATTTGCATTGACAAAAGTTATCGGGGCCAGGGGATTTTTGACAAAATGTACGAACTCTACCGAAGCACATTTGCCAGCCGATATGATTTTGCTGTAACGGAAATTGCGCTTTCCAACTTTCGGTCACTCAAAGCCCATCAACGGGTTGGATTTAAAGTGATCCACGAGTTTGATGATACCACCCAAAACTGGGCTATTGTTTTACTTGATTGGAGGTAAGCTTCGAGCAGGTCAGAGAAGGATAGTGTGGTCAAATGGGAATTGTAATTTCCTCCTACTTATAGGGTAATAAGTAAAATGATTGGGTAAGTAAAACGGGGGTCCCTGGATCCCCGTTTTTTAGTTTAAGGAGTATTTTTTCTAATTTAATCGAATCTTTATAAAGGATGACAAAAATGGCAATCTCACAAAATCAAAAAAATATTATTAAAAAAACCATCCAAAAGTTTCAGCCGACTCTGATTGGAATTTTTGGTTCCTACGCGCGTGGGGAACAGAATGAGTCCTCCGATTTAGATATTTTAATTGATTTTGATAAAACTATCAATTTACTGGAATTGATAGGTCTTGAACAGGAACTGACTGATTTACTAGGGCTTAAAGTTGATTTGATCACTTTAAAATCTGTTCACCCTTCGCTAAAACGTTATATTGACTCTGATCTGATCCGAATTTTGTGAGATGAAAAAAGATCCAAACATCTATTTGGAACATATTTTAGCATGTATTCGAAGGATCTTGACCTACACAGTAAACTTGAAAGAAGATGATTTCCTGAAAAACCCGTTGGTTCAGGATGCTGTAATTCGAAACCTCGAAATAATAGGAGAAGCGACAAAAAAGCTTAATACTGAATTCCGTCAAAAGTATCCTGAAATTGAGTGGAAGAAGATAGCAGGCATGAGGGACAAGTTGATTCATGATTATATCGGAGTGGACCTCTGGGCAGTCTGGGCTGTGATTGATCATATAATCCCGAGACTTGAACAACAAATCAGATCTATAATTGACCAGACAAAGAGTACTTCTTAAAGATTAATTTTGAAGTTATTCTTGGAAAAGCCTAAATACCGGATTAGGCCGATGTGCTTTCCTGATCAACTCCTCAAATTCCGCCACCTTTTCAGGATATTCTGTCGAAAGATTTTGAGTTTCTCCGGGATCTGAGGTTAGATTATAGAGTTCAGTTGTCGTTTTCTCAGGATCTTTTATCTGATATTTTACCAATTTCCATCCATCTTTTTGCACCGCTTGTCTTCCGCCTAATTCATGGAATTCCCAGTACAGATGATCATGCACTTTCTGTTCACCTTTTCCCAAGATCGTCGGCAACATAGAAATTCCATCAATTTGAGTAGGAGCATCTTTTCCGATTAATTCCGAAAAAGTCGGTAACCAGTCCCAGAAAGCAGAAACATGGTTTGATGTGCTGCCTGCATTAACTTTTCCCGGCCATTTGACAATCGTAGGAACCCGAATCCCTCCTTCGTAAAGATCGCGTTTGTACCCACGGAAAATCCCATTGCTGTCAAAAAAGTCAGGATCGGCTCCTCCTTCCCGATGCGGACCGTTGTCCGAGATGAAAATGATCAACGTATTCTCGCTCAGTCCCAACCCTTCCAATTTGGCAACTACCTCTCCCACAAACCGATCAATTCGCTCCACCATAGCGGCATGGGTAGCATGAGGAAAAGGTTGGGATTGGTAGGCGGGAATATTCATTTCCGGACCATAATCGGCTCCCTTGGAGCCTAGGTACGGGATTTCATCACCAAACTTACTTCGATATTTCTGAAAGATCTCATCATCCGGCGCGGCCAGTTCCGCATGCGGCATCACGATGGGCATAAATAGAAAGAAGGGCTTGGACTGATTCTGATCAATGAACTCCAAGGTTTTCTCCTGAATCACATCCGGAGCATAGGTCACTTTGTTTATCCAGTCATTACCGGGCAGGTTTACTTTTTGACCATTTTCCCATAGATATGCGGGATAGTAACGGTGGGCATAGCGCTGGCATAAGTAGCCAAAGAACTGATCAAACCCCTGGTTCAACGGATCACCGGAAGTTTCATTCATTCCCAAGCCCCATTTGCCAAAAGCTCCGGTAACATAACCCGCTTCCTGAAACACTTTACTCAGCGTCATCAGTGTATCTGTCAGCGGAAATTGGCCTTCGGGCTGAACTTCGCTATTGCCCCGAATCGGAGTATGCCCGGTATGTAATCCAGTGAGTAGCACAGAGCGTGAAGGGGCACAAACGGTCGAACCCGCATAATGATGTGAGAAAAACATTCCATCTGTGGCTAGCTGATCAATATTTGGAGTCTCCGTGTACTGCTGACCAAGAAAACCCACATCCCCGTATCCCAAATCATCTGCGAGGATAAGGATGACATTGGGAGGTAAATCAGTCGTTTTTTCTTCTGCATTTTCACAGGAAAAACACCCAAAAAGAATTAGAATTATAAGGAAGCGAACAGACATGGTCTTGGAATTTTTTAGAAATTAGGAAAGTCAAGCCAAAACACCAGCCTGCCTCATTGATTTTTCAATAAAAAAAATCCTCACAGGAGTCATTTTTTGTAGCGACAAAACTTTGAACTTTTTTAAAACGATCAACTTGGCGCAATGACCAAAAAATTAGATTGATTGACTAGTTGAATTATTGGGGTAGGCAGATAATATGATTAATTGAAACCCTTTGATCCAGAGGAGGATAATTTTTGAAAAAAAAGAATTTATTCTTTGGTTTTAAAAAAAAAAAAAAATGTAACTATAACCATCTTAAATTCTTAAATCTGATTATCCGCAATCCTGCCAGTAATTAAGAAATATGCTTTAGAAGTTGCGGCTAATCGTCCACAGACGACGGTCGACGGTCCACAGCATGTGCTATGGAACTTCAAACGATAGTTAATAAGGTTACTGGTAAGAAAGCGGATATACATATTCTTTAAACAAACTTTTGAAGAGGTCAATAAAATGAAAAATATTTCGGAAATCATTTTTCAAGTTCTTCCTTTACCAGCCTTGGCAAGTACTTTCGGAGAGAGAGACGGAACAATCGACACTTCTCAAATCCGTATTGAATCACAAAATGAAAGACAAATAACCCTTGGTGTCGGTAAATTAAAACAAGGAGTATATTTATTCAGCTATCAGAACTCCTTAAATGAAATTATTCATCTGCGATTTATTAAAAACTAATTATGAAAAAGTTAATTATTGTAATAATTCTAGCAATTGCTTCTTTTTCATGTATCAAGGAGGATCAAGACCCTGAATTTCTCCCATTTAATGGAAACGGGAACATAACAGCCTTTTTAAATGGTGCTAAATGGGAATCCCCGATAAAGTTTACCCTCACTGACTCTTTAGTATGCAATTCAAACAGAATAACGATTCCACAGTCATTTTATCTCAGAGGATTGGATGATACCGAATATATATGGAAACACCTGTCAGTTGGTTACATTCAACCAACTTTTGACAAGCAGTCTGCTTCTTTCTTGATAAGAAATTATCTAGCCTCGACTAATGGAAATACACCAGCCCCTCAATATTTCACCAGTGTATCATTTGACGCTCTTTCTTCCAGATATGAATTGGACACTAGTAAAGTTGGTGATTTTCTACAATTGACTCATTATGACAGTAAAAAGAAGGAAATTTATGGGGAATTTCAACTTTCTTTTATTCTAACATATAGAGGCACTAGTGAACCCAACGCGCCTGATCGTATAGAATTTACCCAAGGTAAATTTGTAGCCAAGGCACCGGAAGAATGGTTTCAGTGGGATAAAAAATGTGATCCTAAATGAAGGTGAATTAGACCTAAAACAGAAACGGGAAGAAATTCTTGCGAAAATCTTCCCGTTTAATGATTTGAAAACCATAGTCCTCAATTCACTTCAAGCTACAGTTATTGTGGCTATTCCCAGTTGCCCAGGTCAAAACCGATTGTCTGAAGTAGCTCCGAAGAGCATGTCCCAGTTTTCAGATACCTTGTTGTATTTCTGCGGTTGCCCGTCTCAAACTTTTCTTGCGAAAAGCTCCTTCACACCCGGTATCCTGATATTGTCCGAAGACTCCATCTTGGGCCGATCTTAAATGCACTTCTGCGGTGGTCCGTCTCAAACTCCTGCGTTTAAGCAGTCGTTCCTTTGTGCCCGATGATATGCGCCATCATCCCGAAGGATTTTAGCACTGATTAATCCGTTTTTTGCATTTCTGGAGTTGCCTCTCTCAAAAGGTAAATTGCTTGTCCTTTCCTTCATGCCCGGAAATCTGAATCACTCCGAAGAGAAACCCAAACTCAGCTCATCGTTTTTGGCACTTCTGCGGTTACCCGTCTCAGAAATTTCTCCGAAGAAAAATCCCCCTTTGCGCCCGATCTCAACCTTTCAAACAACGGCCCGAAATCTTATTTTCGGCCTTTTATCTCTTACTTGATGATTTAAAGTTGCCTCATTTACAGACAGATTCCAATTTTTTTTTGAGTTTTTTCCCCACAATTTTCCCCCAGTTTTATTGCGTAAAAGAACAGATTATCCACAGAAATTTTGGGGTTTATCCACAATAAATTGAATTTTATGGTTCCTTTTAGACTAACCTCAAAATTTAATCTCATTCCTTTCCCTTTAATCTGACTTCAGCTTATTTTCAAAGCTGATCTCCCTATTCCTAAACCCAAAAGTCCATGTCCAACCGAAGAACTTTCATCAAATCATCCGCATTTCTTGCCGGAAGTTTGGCACTCTCCCCTTCCATCCTCTATGCAAAATCCCAAGTAGCGGCAAGCGACAAAATCCGTGTGGCACTTATCGGTTGCAATAATATGGGCTTAGGAATTCTTCGCCATCATATTGCGCTTCCTGAAGTGGAATGTGTCGCGATCTGCGATGTGGATCAAAACATCCTGGACAAGCGAATCGCCGAAGTGGGAACAGCAACAGGAAAGAAACCTCAGCGATTTACTGATTTTAGAAAACTCCTTGAATTAAAAGACCTCGATGCCGTCATCATCGGCACTCCAGATCATTGGCATTGCCTGATCGCTGTGGCAGCCTGCCAAGCCGGAAAAGATGTATACGTAGAAAAACCCATGGCCAATTCTATCGGTGAATGTGATCTCATGGCGCAGGCAGCATCTAAATACAGCAGAATCATGCAAGTAGGGCAACAGCAGCGCGCAGGACAGGCCTTTATCGAATCCCGGGATTTGGTCAAAAGCGGCTATCTCGGTAAAATCCGCAAAGTGAATATCTGGTCAAATTTCAATTATGGACTTGGGAATGAATTCAAACCAGCAACAGCTATCCCTTCTGGTGTGGACTATGATTTTTGGCTAGGCCCTGCCCCCAAGCGAGAGTTTAATCCGAACCGCTTTCACGGAAGTTGGAGGCACTTTTGGGATTACGGTGGAGGATTGATGTCGGATTGGGGTGTTCATCTATTAGACATGGCAATTTGGGTGGAAGATAATCCAAGTGCCCCGGGTCATGTCATGACCTACGCTTCCAATGTGAATAAAGAGAACCGGGATCGGGACACCTTTGATACAATGAATGTGCTTTTCCCCAAAAAAGACTTCCTGATCAACTATGACATGAATGGTGGACTGCAAACCGGACCTTATGGCAAACCTTATGGAATTGCTTATGTGGGCGATTTAGGCACTCTTGTTGTCAATCGAAGCGGCTATGAAATCTATCCCGAGTGGGACCCCACAGCTGAAGCCAATAAAATTGAAGCGAAAAAACTCGAAGGAACGACCGAATCGCATAACCTCCACGTGGCCAACTTTGTGGAATGCATCAAAACCAGAAACGAACCAAACTGCCCACCTGAGGCAGGTCGAATCGCAGCGCTCCATGCGCACATTCCAAATATCGCCGCGCGGGTTGGGGCAGAAAGCTTGGTTTGGGACGATGCTAAAAGAAAGTTTATCGGGAATAAAGAAGCAAATGAGTTGATCTTTCCGGAGTATCGTAAGCCTTGGGTTTTACCGAAAATCTAGGTTTAGACACAGCTCTCAATGAAAGATTGAATTAGGTTTTGAAAATATCTACGTTTGGCATTTCATTCTGCCTTGGAACAGAATTGTCCATTCAGCTAAACCTGTTACATACCGCTCAATGTTCTGTTTAAGCAAGGTTTTTTTATTCGTTCTTTTGGCTTGACCCAAAAGAACCAAAAGGTCAAGATTTGCCAAAGCTCCAACCGCACGGGGCCGAACGCTGGCTCGCTGGCAAATCCTCCCACCGCGCCCTTCCGATCAATGATTTGTCTAAGAAGTTAAAATTCAAATGTGAAATCACATTTTAAACGCCTTTAACTTGCAAGACTCAAGTAATCTCTTTTTTTAATTTTTCGAATTTCTAAGACTCCAACAACGGGTTATCCCAACATCCCAACTCCCATACCTCCCTACTTCCCTACTTCAAAGCTATCCTCATCAAAAACGCATCTGCCGTCATATACAAGTACTTTTCATCGGAATCAAAGGTGCAATTTGCCGTTCCATTTTCTGTCAGAATGGTACCGAGATGCTTTCCGTCAGGACTAATCACCAAAACTCCACCCGGTCCTGTTGCGAAGAGCGTTCCGCTGGAATGAACTTTTAGTCCGTCCGGTAGCCCCTTTCTGCTTTCACTCTGAAGCGAAGTCGCATCAAAAAGTACTTTTCCTGAAATCACATTTCCTATATCATCCAAGTCAAAGGCATAGTATCTCGCTTTTTCGGGATCAGACTGCGCGATATACAGGTTACTTTGATCGGGACTCAAAGCAATCCCGTTTGGCCGACTTAATGAGTCTATAAGCAAATTCAATTTGCCGTCAGTATCTAATCTAAAAACACCCTGAAAATCCAATTCCTTCTCATCCCAAGGATCCATACCGTAAGGAGGATCAGTGAAAAAGAGTTGCCCTTTAGAATGAAAGACCAGATCATTCGGACTATTGAAACGCTTTCCTTCGTATTCGCTGACCAAGGATTGAAAATCAGGTTTGGGTGCATCAAGAGAAGCCAGCATTTTCCCGATTTGTCGCTCTCCATGTTGACACAAAATCAGCTTTCCTTCCTCATCCAAAGCCAAGCCATTCGCTCCGGGTTCGCGCTTGTCGGTACGATCACCTAAGTAACCCGAAGGACTCAAATAAAGCGATAGACTGTCTTTTTCCGTCCATTTCCAGATTTTGTTAGTAGGCACGTCTGTGAAAATCAAGGCTTGCTGCTCCTCCAACCAAAGCGGACCCTCCGCCCACTCAAAACCCGAAGCCAAGACTTCGATTTTGGCACCCACAGGAATTAGTGCGTTTAGTGCTGAATCGAGTCGCTCGACGGAGCCGATAGTCATGACTTCCTGCTTAACGGATTCCTGAGATTTGGGAGCAGAACAGGCAGCGAGTGCAAGGAGGAATAACCAAATGGAGTTTTTCATGATGGATTGATTATGGTAAAGAGGAAGTTAACCCAATCCGCTCAAAAGTCCGAATCCCTTGACTTCGCTCATTCAAAAAGCCGGACTTGCTGTTCAAGCTTTTGGCAGCAATTGCCCTTCAAACGGGTAGCGAAGCATCACTCAATGAACTGGCACAAATCACAGGAACAAATGTCCACACGGTTAAGCGTTATTTGGAACTTTTGGAGAAATCCTTTGTGATTTTCAGGCTAAATTCCTTTAGTCGAAACCTAAGAAAAGAGCTTGCAAAGAGTCAAAAAATCTACTTCTATGACGTGGGAATACGAAATGCTGTCATCCGTAACTTCAATGAAATGAACCTCAGAGCGGATGTGGAAGGGCTGTGGGAAAACTTCTGCATCTCAGAAAGGCTGAAGTTTAATCAAAACCATCGTCGGTTGGTCAATACTTACTTTTGGAGAACTTATGACCAAAAGGAGATCGACTATATCGAAGAAAAAGACGGACACTTGACCTGCTTCGAATTCAACTATGCGGAAGGAGCTACGGGCAAGTTTCCCACAGAATTTTCCGAAACTTACCCGAATTCAAGCTTTAAGGTAATTACTCCGGGGAATTTTTATGAGATTTACAAGTGAGTTACAACCCACTCGCCTGTGCATTTTTACCCCTCTTGGTGATCAACTTTTCTCTGATCTTCTCACTTCGGTAATAAGCCAAAGGATCTGCCTCTCCCCCACTTTGAATTCTCGCTTCACGGACCAAAGCTCTGACATCAGTCAAAAACGCTTCCTGTAGCACTTCCTGCGCACCAACTACATCGCCTTCATTTTGGCACTGAGTCAATTTTTCACGATCTACTAAAACTGCTTTTGCATAAGCCTGAGAAATAGCTTCCAAAGCCTGAATAAGATCTTCCAAAGGGTCTTTGGTATTGTGACTGGCATCGATCATCCAGGAAATGCTTTCCCATGCCTGTGCCTTTTCCTCTGCCCCGCCGATCAGTTCGCAGAATATCAAAAACAACTGGTATGGTTTGATGCTTCCCGTGCTCAGGTCATCATCCCCGTATTTGCTGTCATTGAAATGGAACCCTGCCAGCATATTCTGATGCATCAGTGTCGCTACGATCTGTTCGATATTGGTATTGGGAAGGTGATGTCCGAGATCAACCAGCACCTTTGCCCTATCTCCCAGCTGTCGGCAAAGCAGTGCCGAAGTGCCCCAATCCGGGATCACGGTATGGTAGAAATTGGGTTCATACGGCTTATACTCCAACAAAAGCTTCCAATCGGCAGGCATTCCTGCGTAAATCTCCTGAAGCGATTCCGTTGTTCCTTGCAAAGCTTTTCGGAAATGCGCCTGTCCCGGAAAATTACTCCCATCTGCCAGCCAAACGGTTAGACCTTTACTACCCAAGCTTTTCCCGATCTCAATCACCTGAAGATTATGTTCTATCGCCTGCTTTCGGATGGTGGCGTTGGCATTACTCAGCGAACCCATCTTATAAGAATGCCGCTGACCGTAGTCCTGAAAAGTATTGCTGTTCATTGCATCAAAGCCAATCCCTAGACTTGTCGCCTTTTGCTTGATCGCCTGTACATCCTGCGGAATATCCCAGGGAATGTGAAGCGAAACCGCATCAGTTCGCTTAGTCAACTTGGCCAGTAGCCCGATGTCTTCCAGCTTTTCCTCCAAGTTTCTGGGTTCACCTCCGATCGAAAACCTCCCAAATCTCGTCCCTCCAGCACCCAAAGCCCAAGATGGAACTGCAATCTGAAAAGCAGCAATTTTGGAAAGCAGGGAGTCAATATGTATTCCTTTCGACCCAAATTGTTCGGAAAGTAGGTCGAGTGATTTTTGGTGAAAAGAGGAGGACATGAGAGGGTTGTTTTGAACTTATTGGTTATTGAGATATTGGTTGAATAAGCAATTACCAAATTCAATGTTCAATTTTCAAGGCGATCCAAATCCTTGGTAATTGAGCATTGATAATTGGTCATTGTCCATTGTTTACTGATCTATTGATCCAAAACGGCGCAGTCACAAACCAAAGCAACATGCCGATTCCCATTGCCCATTTCATCCGATCAAGGTCCACATCCCCCATAAAGTACATCACCGGAGGATAAATAGTTAATAGTAAACCCAAGAGTGAACCAAATTTCAAAATAGTCTTCATACGGCAAATGATTTAGCTAGTGGGTATTTCATTTTGGAAAGCACGATAAATAAGGCAACTGCCACAAACCAGCCGGGAAGGCCAAGAAAGAAGATTTCTATTCCGTAGAAATAATTCAAAGCGAGGCAAAAGCCCAGAGTCAGCACCCAACTCAACAAAGCCGGAAGACTGAAATTTGAATTGGAGCTGAGAGCACCTTCGGATCGAAAGCCCAGCTTTTTGGAAAAGTAAAAATCTGCAAAAATCACGGCTCCCATCGGCATCAACAGCAGTCCATAAAGTGCCACAAAGTCCAGCAATTTCATCACCAGGGCCGGGAAGCAAGCTGCCAAACTGGTGATTACACCCACGATCGCCGTGATTTTCCAGGTAGGAACCTTCGGAAAAATCCCCTGCAGGGCTAATCCTGCCCGATAAATGGTCGGATTGGCAGTGGTCCAGCCTGCAATGATCACACACACTGCCCCGGCAAGCCCGAGCGTCTGATAGGCAATCTGTCCGGGAGCGAATTCCTGAGAACCCGAATTAGCCTGAAGAAATACCGCATATAAGATCCCGGAGGCAATCCATGCTACAAAATGTCCCAGATAAACTCCCACAAAAGTATAAAATCCATAATTCCATGATTTGGCATATCGCAGAATAGTCAAATCCGACATTCCGATATGCATCGCCATATTACAAAACCAGGCAAAAAAGATGATGTGCCAAACCGTGAATTTGGACATTCCTGCCAGCGGAACTCCATTCCAAATCACCTCCTGAGCAGTGGCGATCAAGCTTTCAAATGACCCTACTCCAAGTTGGGCCAAGCCCACGATGGCCGCTGCAATGAAAATCAAAATCATCCAAGGTGACATGATATTTGCAAACTTGGAAACTTGATTATATCCCTGAATTGCCACCAAAGTAATCACCGCACCCATTACTAAAACTGTCAAAATCCAACCTGGGGTTCTTGGCAACCAATCTGTCAACGTTGGCATTTCCAGATTAAATGGAATTCCCACTGCAGTGGCGGACACTGCGATCATTGATCCTGCCAAAAAACAAAACATCAGCGCGTTGACCAGATTGTACCAACGGACGAGATTTTTTCCCGCAATTCGCTCTAATTGATAGTATAATGTCAGCCGTTTGGAAGCAGCAATGGGACCGGTAATTAATCCCCAACTCAGCACAGCAAGCAAATTACCGATTAACAGTCCCAAAACCAGATCTCCGGCAGTTACGCCGTGAGCCACGAACAAGGGACCAATTACAAACTCGGTTCCTGCGGTATGTTCCCCGGCATACATTCCAAGAAAGCTTTTCCCCCCTTTGAGACTGGCCGCTGGAACAGGGGTACGCTCATATTCATTGGTGCCACCAACTATCGTTTTGAAGAATCGATTACTCATTGAATCTTATTTTGGGTTGAATAAAACTAAATGACATTTGCGACCTGTCCTGCCCTGTCTAAAACTTTTTCGGCCCATTAGTCGGCCTTTAATTTGTAAAGCGTGATTTATAAAGTAAATTTTAAACTCAAGATCGCCGAAAATAACCAGCGCGCTTTTACCTACTCAGGAAAAAAATTAAAAACCACATGTCATCCAAGACACTACAGGATACCTATTGAGTCTTTTTCTGAGAAATTCATCTTATCATCAGTAAAACTGTTATCAATGAATACACCAATTATGAATTTTAAGCATGTAAGCTACCTTTGGGACGAAACCAAAGCCACAGCACTAAAAGGAAATGAGGTAGATCTTTTGATCTATCGCTCAAATATACTTGGGGCCGACCTCCGCATTACTAATTATGGTGGGGGAAATACTTCCTGCAAAACCATGGAATTGGATCCTCTGACCAAAGAGTCGGTGGAGGTCATGTGGATCAAAGGTTCTGGAGGTGACATCGGAACCATGACGCGATCTGGTTTGGCTGGTTTATATGTAGAAAAATTGAGATCCCTAAAAGGGATTTATAGAGGACTTAAATTTGAGGATGAGATGGTTGGCCTTTTCAATCACTGCATCTATGATTTGGATTCAAAAGCACCTTCCATCGATACTCCATTGCATGGGTTTTTACCCTTCAAACACATCGATCACCTCCATCCGGATGCGGCAATTGCAATCGCTGCATCCAAAGATGGAGAAAAGATCACCCAAGAACTCTGGAAAGGCACCATCGCTTGGGTTCCTTGGCAACGACCTGGTTTTGACCTGGGATTAAAACTCAAAGAGGCTTTGGACAACAACCCCGGGATTCGAGGAATCATGCTAGGCGGTCACGGGCTTTTCACTTGGGCAGATACTGCATATGAGTGCTATATCAATAGCCTTGAAGTCATCGAAATGGCATCTGCTTACCTTGAAGCAAACTATGGAAAAAAGCGACCTGTCTTCGGTGGTGAAAAAGTCAAGTCTCTTTCTCCTGATCAGCGGAAATCACAAGCTGCCAAACTAGCACCGATTCTTCGGGGACTCGCCTCCTCTGAAAAACGCATGGTAGGTACTTTTAGTGATTCTGACGTGGTTCTCCAATTTGTAAATAGCCACGACCTGACCAAACTCGCACCAATGGGCACCAGTTGTCCGGATCACTTTCTAAGAACCAAGATCAGCCCATTGGTTCTTGAATTGGCAGCAGACGCAGATCTGAGCGATACAGACGGATTAAAAGAAAAAATAGGTGCTTCATTCCAAGCTTACAGGGAAATGTATGCGAACTATTACCAAAAACACAAGCATCCAAACAGCCCTGCCATGCGAGACCCGAATCCAGTCGTGATTCTCTGGCCCGGAGTGGGACTTTTTAGCTTCGCCAAAGACAAACAAACGAGTCGTGTAGCCAGTGAATTCTACATCAATGCCATCAATGTGATGCGAGGTGCCGAGGCAGTTTCGGAATATGTATCACTTCCGCTTCAGGAAGCATTTGACATAGAGTATTGGTTGCTTGAAGAAGCAAAACTCTCCAGAATGCCTAAGGAAAAACCACTTTCCCGAAAAATCGCCCTGATCACCGGGAGTGCTGGAGGAATCGGGAAAGGAATCGCTGAAAAATTTGTACAGGAAGGTGCATGTGTAATTTTAACGGATATAGATCAAGGGCGACTTGACGGAACATTAGCAGAATTTGAAAAGAAATATGGCAAAGATGCTGTTCTTGGTTCAAAACTGGATGTAACCGATAAAGAGACTATTGCAGAGGCAATTCAGGCGACTTGTTTGAAATTTGGAGGAATAGATATAATCGTAAATAATGCTGGAATATCGATCTCCAAAGCCTTTGAAGACCACACTGATCAAGACTGGGCAAGACTTAATGACATTCTGGTTATGGGGCAATACCAAGTTTCCAAAGCTGGAGTTCCCTTAATGAAGCAACAGGGTCTTGGCGGTGACATCATTAACATAGTCAGCAAAAATGCTCTGGTAGCCGGTCCTAAAAATGTGGCATATGGCACGTCAAAGGCTGCACAATTGCACATGTCCAGACTGATGGCCGCTGAACTCGCCGAAGATAAAATCCGCGTAAACGTGGTCAACCCTGATGCGGTCATTGAAAATTCCAATATTTGGGAAGGTGGCTGGGCAGAGAATCGAGCCAAAGCCTATGGCATTGAGGTGAAGGATCTTCCCCAATACTATGCAAACCGAACATTACTTAAAGAAAGTGTCAAAGTCAATGACATTGCTGATGCAGCATTTGCATTTGTGGGAGGACTACTCTCCAAAACAACAGGAAATATGCTCAACGTCGATGGTGGTCTTGCAGCCGCTTTTCCTAGATAGATTTGCATGAACCCTCAAATACCCAACCCAAAACCCAGTAACCTATGCTACTTGACAAATCCGAAAAAATTGCGGTGGACTCACGCACACCAAAATATCTCCAGGTGGTTAATTTGATTCTGGAAGATATCGAAAAAGGAAAACTTAAAATCGGAGACCGGATTCCTTCCATCAACGAAACAAGTTTTGACTTTTTGATATCCAGAGACACGGTAGAGAAGGCCTATAATGAACTTCGTGACAGAGGAATCATTACTTCTGTTAGAGGCAAAGGTTTCTACATCTCTTCTACTAATATGGGAAACAAGGTCAAGGTCCTCCTGCTCTTCAACAAGCTGAGTTCTTACAAGAAAATCATCTACTATTCGATCATTGAGACCCTTGGGGCCAATGCTTCCGTGGACCTTCAGATTCATCATTACAATCGGAATTTGTTTGAAGATTTGTTGGAAACCAATCTGGGTCATTACAATTACTATGTATTGGCACCTCATTTCTTTACTGACCAGGGTCATCCTGAAACTGCCTATGATCTGATCAAGCGAATCCCAAAAGATAAACTTCTCATCATTGACCGAGCTGTAAAAGATCATGAAAATGAATTTCCTGGCGTCTACCAGGACTTTTCCAAAGACATCTTCGAAGTATTGGAATCTGGGATTTCCCATCTGAAAAAATACCAACGATTAATTTTGGTTTTTCCTAAGGGGGATCTTTATCCCGTTGAAATCATGGATGGATTTAAGCGTTTTTGCTTTTTCCATGATTTCAAAAATCTAATTGTAGATGGGGTAGATGACGACGAACCTTTGGATCATGGAGATTGCCATATTGTCTTGGCGGAGTCGGATTTGGTAAACATTGTCAAAAAATCCAAAGAACAAATGTTTAAGCTAGGCAGAGACATCGGGGTAATTTCTTACAATGACACGCCACTCAAAGAAATCCTTGCCGATGGAATTACCACCATCTCAACGGATTTTCACCAAATGGGCAAAACCATTGCAGAGCAAATTTTGGGCACAGAAGACCGCATTCCGATCAAAAATCAGTTTCGGATGACCCTTCGAAAGTCGCTTTGATCTGGATTGAAAGATTGGAAAACTGAAAAATTGGAAGATTAGGCACCTGGGTTCAACTGCTTCGATATTCGGTGTTCGTTATCAAAGAATTGAAAGAAGGGAAGATTGAAAGATTGGGTTGGAAAGTAGCAAAGTTCCCAAGTTGAAAAGTTGCAAGGTTTCCTAAAGCCGCAAGTCTAGACACGCTTTTGGTACTCGTATTTCGTATTTCGTAAATCGTATTTGAATAAATGTCTAAAATCCCCGTCACTGCTGTCTTTGACATAGGAAAAACAAATAAAAAATTCTTCCTTTTTGACGAGAATCTAAAAGAAGTATTCAATACCTACACGCGGCTCGATGCGATTCCCGATGAGGATGGTTTCCCCAGTGAGCCAGTTCTTCCGCTTCGGGAGTGGATGTTAAAAACTTTCAAAGAGGCATTGAGTTCTCCTGATTTTGATATCAAAAAACTCAACTTCTCCGGACATGGAGCTTCTTTTGTCCAGACTGACGATGCAGGAGAACCAGTCACGCCACTGTATGACTACCTGAAACCCTATCCGGAGGACCTACTGGATCGCTTTTATTCCGAAAACGGAGGAAAGGCTGCCTTCTGTCAACAGACCTCTTCGCCTCCCTTAGGGATGCTAAACTCAGGACTTCAATTGTATTTTCTAAAACATGCCAAGCCTGAACTCTTCAAAAATGTAAAGCACTGCCTTCACCTTCCCCAGTATTTGAGTTTAATCTTCACAGGGGAGCTGGTTTCGGATTACACCAGCATAGGTTGCCATACCGGACTATGGGATTTTAAGAGAATGGATTACCATGAATGGGTTAAAAGAGAAGGTATTGAACCGCTTTTACCACCTATCCTTCCGGGAAATACGCTTTTGAAAACCAAATCCGAACTTGGTAGTATTCCCTGCGGAATAGGTGTCCATGATTCTTCGGGAGCGCTCCTGCCCTATCTCAAACGGCAGAATGAATCTTTTGCGCTGCTTTCCACGGGCACTTGGGCCATTAGCATCAACCCGTTCAATAAAACAGCGCTGACCGAATCAGAGCTTTTTAAGGATTGCCTGCAATTCCTCAGTATTTCGGGCCAACCCATCAAGATTTCCAGATTATTTATCGGCGAGGAACACAAAGTCCAGATAGAGGAAATGTATGCGCACTGGAAGCTACCGCTTGGGACTTACAAAAAACTGAAATTTGATGAATCGCTTTATCAGAAAGTAAGTAAAAACAACAAGAAACGAATCGGCTTTCATTATTTGAAACCGGCTGACTATGGATTGGAAAAGGCAGAATCAACGGATTGGAGTAGCTTTTCGGAATTCACCGAAGCCTATTACACCTTCCTTCACGAGCTTACTGATATCCAAGTGGCTTCTACACAACTCGTGCTCAAGGAAGCTCCGGTTTCCCGGCTTTTTGTGGACGGAGGTTTCAATGCCAATTTCATTTTCCTGGAGATGCTTCGCAAAAAACTCCCTGATTTGGAGATTATTCCCAGTGACTTTCCCAATGGATCCGCATTAGGTGCTGCCATGCTGGTAAATATGGATGCTCAAGATTAACTTACTTCCAATGAAAACTAATTCTCCACATGTTGCCCTTTTTATCCCTTGCTATGTGGATCAATTCTATCCAAAAGTAGGGATTGCCTCTCTTGAATTATTGGAAAAACTAGGCTGCAAAGTAAGCTATCCGGCAGGCCAAACCTGCTGTGGGCAGCCCCTCGCCAACGCGGGATATGAACGGGACACGGTAGGCGCTACCAGGCATTTTATTGAATTATTCAAGGACTTTGACTACGTGGTAGCACCCTCTGGAAGTTGCGTTTTACATGTCAAAGATCACTCTCCTTCCATTTCAGGTTTGGAAAAAGAACAGGAAGAACTCCATCACAAGATCTTTGAATTGACCGAATTCATCACGGATATCCTGAAAGTAGAAAAGCTGAGGGGTAGCTTTCCGCATCGTGTAGGATATCATGCTTCCTGCCATGGACAGCGGGGACTTCGCCTTGCTTCAAGCTCAGAATTGAATCAAACTCTCTTCAACAAAGCTCAAAAACTTTTGGAGAATCTGGATGGTTTGGAATGGGTGGAACTAAGCAGAACTGACGAATGCTGCGGATTTGGAGGAACTTTTGCAGTCACCGAAGAAGCATTGTCGATCCGAATGGGTAAAGATCGACTAGAGGACCATGTCCTGCATCAAACAGAAATCATCACCGGAGGGGACATGTCCTGTATCATGCATCTGGAAGGAATAGCCACGCGAAATGGCCAAAAAATGAAATTTATGCATGTGGCGGAAATTTTAAACCAGGCGATCTCATGAGTCATCCCGAGAATGCCACGGAATTTCTGAAAGATCAGGCCAAAGCAAAATGGCACGACGAGACACTTTGGTTTGTCCGGGACAAACGGGATCGGATCAGCAAAACCATTCCCGAATGGGAACAACTGCGTGAATTGGCTTCTCAGATCAAAGACAATGTTCTTGCTAATTTGGGTTCCTATCTGGAGGATTTTGAGCGAAACGCACTCCAAAACGGCATAATAATCCATTGGGCTGCTGATGCTGAAGAGCATAATCAGCACGTTTTAAGAATCCTTCGGGAGAAAAACTGCAAAGCAATCGTCAAGAGCAAATCCATCCTGACGGAAGAATGCCATCTAAATCCCTATCTGGAAAAAGAAGGAATCGAAGTTGTAGACACCGATCTCGGTGAGCGCATCGTCCAGTTTTTAAATCAACCGCCCAGTCACATTGTACTTCCTGCCATTCATTTGAAAAAAGGCGAAATCTCCGAACTTTTTCATCAAAAACTCCATACCGAAAAAGGAAACGAAGATCCCACATACCTGACCCAAGCAGCCAGAATTCACCTGCGGGAGAAATTCCTCGGGGCGAAGGTCGCAATCACAGGCGTAAATTTCGGGATAGCCGAGACAGGAGAGTTTGTAGTCTGCACCAACGAAGGAAATGCGGATATGGGCGTTCACCTGGCGGATGTACACATCGCTTGTATGGGAATTGAGAAAATTCTTCCCCGGAGAAAAGACCTGGCTGTATTCCTCAGACTTCTCGCGCGCTCAGCCACCGGTCAGCCGATTACCAACTACAATTCACATTTCAGAAGTCCGTCACCCGGAAAAGAAATCCACATCATCTTGGTCGACAATGGCCGGACGGCACAGCTGTCTCGGGAAAAATTCAAAAACTCGCTAAAGTGTATTCGCTGTGGGGCCTGCATGAACACCTGCCCAATCTACCGAAGAAGCGGTGGATTCAGCTATGGAAGCACCGTTCCGGGGCCGATTGGATCTATTCTTTCACCGGGATTGGATATGAAAAAGCACAGTACACTGCCTTTCGCCTCCACCCTTTGCGGCAGCTGTTCAGATGTCTGCCCTGTGAAAATCAATATTCACGAACAACTTTATGAATGGAGGCAGGAGATCACCAAAACCCACGGTGAATTCGGAAAAGGACTGTCAATGAAACTGGCAAGCGGAATATTCAAAAGTCCTTTGGCGTATAAAATCTCAGGAAGCTTGATGCGTTCGGCACTCAAAGCTTTGCCGGATAGCCTGATTTATCATCCGCTGAATACTTGGGGGAAAAGCAGAAACTTACCGGATACCCCAAATGAGACTTTCCAACAATGGTATAAAAAGAACCGATCATGAGCAGCCGGGAAAAAATATTGTCTGCCATCCGTGGAATTTCAATCCCGCAGAAGTCACTTCCGGATGTCCCTGATTTTCGGCTCTCAGGTGACCTGGAGGAAGGTTTTATTCAATCCATCTTAGGAAATAAAGGTGAAGTCCTTTCAATGGATGAGTTTATAAGATGGCTCCCTTCCATGCATTTTTCAAAAGTGATCTCCCTTTCTTCTCATTTCAAAAATTACTCAACAATTACGCTCCCCGAAGATCCGCATGACTTGGAGGATTTGGGATTGGCAATCCTGGATGGTCAGTTTGCAGTAGCTGAAAATGGTGCGATTTGGCTGGAAGATTCCAATCTGGGACTTCGAGCCTTACCTTTTATCACTGAGCATTTGGTGATTGTACTTGACCGAAATAAGCTGGTTGAAACGATGCATCAGGGATATAATTTGATCGGAGGTGCAAAGTCCGGTTTTGGGCTTTTCATCGCAGGTCCGTCCAAAACCGCCGACATCGAACAATCGCTTGTGATCGGCGCTCATGGGGCAAAGAGCCTCCGAGTGGTTTTGGTTTGAATTTATTTGCTTGAATGAACAGCAATCCTGTTCCCTTCTGAATCCAGAAAAACTCCCATATATCCAATATCTGGAGCAATCATCCGCTTTGGAATCTGCACTTCGCCTCCTGCTTCTTTCACCCGGTTCAGTTCCATATCACAATCTTCTGACGAAAAGTAAATGAGCGTTCCTGCCAGTTTGGAAGTATGATAGAAGTCTTTGTGAAATACTAAGCTTCCTCCTGCACCTCCTTTACTTTCATCCCATGGAAACCAGGCCATCTGAAAATCGCCCATGTCCTGCTTATCCAACTTGCAGTCAAAGACCTTTTGATAAAACTCGATCGCACGGTCCATATTGGACACCGGGATCTCAAACCATCCCACTGTTACAGACTTCATGGTGTGCGGGGTTATTGATTATTGGTTATTTTTAAATGATCAATTTTCAAGGCACTCTGGGATCCGAGCCTCACTTGAAAATTGTTTATTGATTATTGATCATTGATCATTTTTTAAACTCTCGTGAGCTTAATCGGATAGGTCTTCCCCGCATTCCACTGACAGACGTAGATGTTTTCATCTTGATCAATGCACACATCGTGGCAGTGCTTGAATACAGGCTCTTTTTGAACCATCAGTTGAAGAACTCCATTTCGGTATTCCGGAGCGGTACCACCCGGATTTGAGACTACTTTATTGTCTTTATCCAGAATGGTCACAAAACCGGAATTATCCGTCTGCTCCAGATATCTCAATCTAGACCAACAGACTCCAGCATAGAGATTTTCACCATGAATCACCGGGCGACACACAAATGCACCCGGAAGAAAAATCGTCTCGATATATTCTCCATCCATGGTAAATCGCTTGAATGAATTGTGGACCCGGGAGGTACAAAGTAAAGTTGGCGCTTTTCCCCCGCGCTGATCGATCGCGATCCCATGAGCAGTGCTAAACTCTTCGTCCTTATTTCCCCTTCCTCCAAATTTTCGAATGAAATTCCCGTCTTTATCATACTGGAGAAAAAACTGCGAACCATAGCCGTCTGCGATATATAAATCTCCATTAGGCGCAATGGCCGTCTCAGTGGGGACCCAAGGCATTTTTTCAGTATAAATCTCTGAGGTCAAAGGCGATGGGATCTCGGTGACGATTTTGCCATCAAGCGTGGTTTTCACCACTTTTCCACCATTGTCTACTACCCATAAATACTCAGCATCCCCTTCATCTACCAAGGATAATCCATGTGCCCGATCCAGGCCAAGAGTCCAGGTGGTGATCAATTTCCCGGACTGATCGTAAATGATGATGTTATTTTTAGCTTCATCAGTCACCATGATCATTCGGCCTTTCCGGTCCATGACCATTTCGTGGCAGTTGATAACGGGGACCTTTACAGGATCTAGATTGCCCCAAGAGGGATCAATTTTATACCGGAAATCACCATGTCCGAGAATAGTTTCCCGAGCGGCGAAAAGTGAAACATTGGGGTTGATGCTCATAGCTAATCCTAGAAAGGAGGTGTTTTGGATGAATTTTCTTCGTGAGTTCATAGGCGAATTACAGTAGCTTAAGGTACTCTTTTATTAAAGGATTGAAAAATCGAATGATTGGAAAATTGAAAAATTTAGAATCCGAGTCCCTAAAAAGATTAATAAAAAAAGGAATTGCCTAAATTGGATCAACTCAAAATCAACCTACTATGAAGATCAAACACCTGTTGATAGGAATTTTGCTCTTAAGTCCACTTAGCTTAAGCGCACAAGAAATCGCCCTCCAGCTTTACTCACTCCGAAATGAGATGAAAGTTGACCCGGTCAAATATCACGAAATGATTGCCGAATGGGGCATTTCAGCATTGGAAGGTGGTGGCGGATACGGAATGTCTGATGCAGAATATCAAAAACTATTGGCAGACAACAACTTGAAAATCGTCGGTGTCGGAGCAGATTACAATCGATTAAAGACCGATCCTGCCGGAATCATCGCTGATGCCAAAAAGTATGGTGCCAAATATGCTACCTGCTACTGGATTCCTCATGCAGAAGGCCCAATCTCCATGGAAGAAATGAAAGCAGCAACTGACCTCTTTAATCAGACCGGAGAACTGCTTGCTAAAGAAGGAATTACGCTGACCTATCACCCGCATGGGTATGAGTTTCAAAATTCAGGGCAAGGAACTCCCATGGATTATATGCTCGCCAATGCAAAATACTTCCAGTTCAACATGGATGTCTTTTGGGTGAAAATGGGCGGTGGTGATCCATTAGCCATCATGAAAGCACACCCAGGCAAATTCCCGCAGCTCCACCTCAAGGATCGAAAAATCGGAACTCCAGGTTCGCCTGACGGCCGTGGTGATGTGGAAACCAATGTCGTCTTGGGTACCGGCGACATCGACATCGCGGGACTGATTCAGGAAGCAAAAAAGCAGGGCACCAAATACTTGGTTATTGAGGATGAGAGCTCGAGATCAGTGGCTCAAATCCCACAGAGCGTAGCTTTTATCAAAAAGGAATTGGAAAAATAAACACAATCTTCATTCTCCATCAAAAACCTTCCGTAAATCTGACTCCGGAAGGTTTTTTATTTAAACTTCCCTCCGCTTTTTTGGTTAGCTTTCAAACCTAAATCCAAATTCAAACAACAACATGAAAAACACCAAACACCTTTTATTGGCTTTCGCCTTATTTATCACCTCCACATTCGGAGCTTTTGCGCAGCTACAAACTCCAGCTGCCAGCCCGGCTGCCTCCGTATCTCAGGTCGTTGGTTTTACCAAAATCAGCATTGACTATTCATCTCCCGCTGTGAAAGGCAGAAAAATCTTCGGGGAAATTGAGAAATACGGCGTGACTTGGAGAGCGGGAGCAAATGCGCAGACCATAATCGAATTTAGCACACCGGTGAGTGTAGGCGGTAAAAACCTGAGAGCTGGAAAATATTCCATCTTCATGACCCCTGCCCAATCCGGAGAATGGACTGTACATCTAAACAGTAAAGCAGCTTCGGTATTTGCCTATATGAAAGATGGAGCGATCGATGAGGAAGCGATTGCAGCCGATGACGCAGTTTCATTCAAAGTAGCTCCTGCGGCTGGCAACACTGAGCGCCTGCAGTATCACATCTCTGCCGAAAACAACAAAGTGGCTAAAGTGACTATGGCATGGGAAAAAGTGATCATCTCTTTCCTGGTTGACACGCAAGTGGATCAGAAAATGGAAGGCTTTAAGACAGCTTTCTAAACCGTTTTTTCTCCAAATTGAGGACCTGCCTTGAATTCTCGAGGCAGGTTTTTTTGTCTCCGACAAGTCCTTAACTTCGTAGAAACAACCCAGTTTTTTCACCATGCCCACCCAATATTCCCCTCTTATCAAGCCAGAAGAATTAGTCAAATTAATTGCTTATCCTGAACTGGTAATCGTCGATGCGCGCAACAGCCCTAACCCAAAAGCCACTTACTCAAAAGGACATTTGAAGGGTGCAATCTTCGTCGATCCCAATCTGGAACTGGCAGATATCAAAGCTGATTTAGCTGAAGGAGGAAGACATCCCCTACCTGAAGTGCAGAAGTTCTGTCAGGTATTGGGAAAGTTGGGAATCACAGCTAAGAGTCATGTCGTTGTCTATGACGATCAGATGGGCGCTAATTCCGCTGCACGTATGTGGTGGATGCTACGCGCTTTGGGTCATGAAAAAGTCCAGGTACTTGAAGGCGGAATTCAGGCTGCCATTGCCATCGGAATGCCAATTAGTACAGATTGGGAATCGAAAACACCAACTGAGCCTTACCCCAGCAATGACTGGCAATTGATGATCGCCGATATGAAGGAAGTGGAATCTATCGCTTGGGACAAAAACCATTTGATCATCGATGTAAGGTCCGCAGAACGATACCGAGGAGAGTCCGAACCCATTGACTTAATCGCAGGACACATCCCGGGAGCGATCAATGTGCCGTTAACAGAAAATATGGATGAAAAAGGAAACTTCCTTTCCCCAGAAAAGCTTAGGGAAAAATACGAGCGAATTCTAGGAGAAATTCCAAATGAAAAAATTATAGTTCATTGCGGTTCGGGAGTTTCAGCGTGTCACACCTTATTAGCTTTGGACCATGCCGGATTGGGAATCCCCAAATTATATGTCGGTTCTTGGAGTGAATGGAGCCGAAACGATAAGCCTATTGGAAAATCAAAGAATTAAATCGGCATTCCAATGAGCAAAGAAGTATAACCTTTCATCACATTCATCGGGTTTATTTTTGGACACTTTTTAACTTAGAGATACCCCAAAATCCAACCCATGAACTCAACAGCCCCGAATTCTACCAATCGGCTGGTTTCACTCGATGTCTATCGTGGATTGACCATGTTTTTGTTAGTCGCAGAAGCTGCTTTAGTCTACGACGCGCTATTGGAAATCTTTCCAGAGGGAAATGCCCTACATGGTTTTTTTATCCAATTCACACATCATGAATGGAATGGACTTCGATTTTGGGATTTGATCCAGCCCTTTTTCATGTTCATCGTAGGTGTGGCGATGCCTTTTTCGCTCAACAAAAGACTGGCAATTTCCGAGGACCGAAGGCAGGTGACGCTTCATATCCTCAAGCGCTGCTTGTTCCTTTTCCTTTTCGGCACGGGTTTACACTGCATTTATTCGGGAAAATTGGTTTTCGAATTATGGAATGTACTGACTCAGCTTTCCTTCACTGTTTTGGTGACTTATTTTCTTTTGACGAAGGGATGGAAAGTCCAGCTGGGAGTATCCTTGGGACTTTTGGCTTTGACTGAAATTCTGTATCGAGCATACCATCCGGAAGTCCCCTTTGAGCATGGGACAAATTTCGGAAATTACACCGATCAGCTTTTGATGGGAAAAATCAACAATGGCGGATGGGTTGCGATCAATGCCATTCCCACTGCTGCACATACCATTTGGGGCGCGATCTGCGGAAATTTACTGCTATCCAACAGGCCCGACTCTGAAAAAGTCAAAACCTTTGCCATTGCAGGGTTGCTTGGATTGGTGATTGGTTTTGGACTTGATTTAGCGGGAATTACTCCAATTATAAAGCGAATCAGTACCACAGCCTTTGTCTTTGCTTCGGGAGGTTGGGCACTTTTAGCATTAGCTTTCTTTTATTGGCTGGTTGATATCAAAAAACAAAAAGGCTGGGTTTTCCCTTTTCTGATCGTCGGGATGAATTCCATTTTCATCTACCTATTTGCAGAGATTTTGGGAAGGTGGCTATTTAAAACAACAGGGATTTTCACCACAGGATTTCTTAGCTGGTCTGGACTGGAGGAACACGGATTGGCCCTAATTACAGCAATAGTTACTTTATCGGCTTTGTGGGGATTGTGTTACTTCCTTTATCGAAAAGGGATGTTTTTCAGGATTTAGTCATCTTAAATTTCGATTAAAGGGCTCACGTGCTAGGCATTGAACTAGTTTTCGGATTAATTTGAAAAATTCTAACCCCTGACTTAGCCCGCTGGCGATCACAGGTAATTCACCTATTTCCAAATTAGAGAAAATTTAAACGCCTGATTTTACAGGCTTTAAAAAATTGCCCAAAACAATCGGAAAAAAAAATCAACCTCAAGGGCAACAAAAGCTTTTCTCTTCATGATTAATTAGTGTTCTTGTTTTGGGCAGAAATGGCTCCTTCTTTTGTTTGGAACATGTTCCAGACGTTAATCTTTATTCTTCGATGGAAAAACTAACTAAGTTTATTACTTCCAACTGGAAATATCTCAGCAAATCTCCTACTATCGAGCAGGATCAACATCGACTTTTCAAGGTGATTTCTATCCGAGAGACCTACGCGCTGGTCATGGACTGGGAACTCGAGGAGACCTTTCCCTACAAAATCTCAAATTATGCAGAGGGCGATTTTATAATTTTAAAAATCAACCGAAAGACTCCAAATAGAATGGAAATGCAGGATTCCGTCCTGAACTTTTTCTTAGAAGATGAATCCACAACCTTCAAAATTTCGCATATCGAGGGACACTTTTTGCAGTTGGAGGAAATGAAAAGTGGCTTTTCTTTTCTGTGTCAAAGCGGGAAAGCAATTCATAAAAATCGTAAAAAATTAAGCATTCAGGTTAAGGGATTTGATTTGAATCGCAACTTGCCTGAAATAGACGAAGGAGGATTTCAATCGCCTATTTCCGATCCATTGATTCAAATTTTCGATTTTAAGAAGAAAATCAGCGCCAAAGTCACCCAAATCACTGTGGGAGATAGGGAAATCAGATTGACTGTGCATCATCAGGGGCATGATTTTTTTGTCCAAGGTTTCGCTTTTCAAATCCAAGAAAAGCAGGTTAAAGAAGTAGAGTTGGTTTTGGCTTTGGAAAATGGAAAAATCCAGTTGAAGCAAGACCGAGGATTCCTGGTGCAGTCTCGTTATCAAAGGGAAACCCTCGATACTTTTTCTCTGTTGAAAAAAGACATACATCCTGAACACCCCAAGGACATCCTGATTTTCGAGGACGAATTCGGATACACACACTCGCTCTTAGTCCCTGATTTTCTCACCCCGGTACAAGTAGAACAGTTTCAGCCTGGAAGACAATACAAACTCTGGGTCAAGGAGGTCTTTGATAATGGTACGCTGGTGCTTTTCATCAATCACCTGGGATTGAAAAAAAACCACTTGATTACTCCCGAACAGCTTTTTGATGAAATGGGAAAACTTGACTTCTTCGAGCAGTATTTTCCAAGATTGCAAAAGGAGTTTTCAGTCAATCCCTTTTATACCAGTACTGCCTATAAAAATCCATTTGATCTGCTGAAAAAAGAGGAAAACCTTTGGATACTTTCTTTTGGAAATTGCCTGGATTTCTACGTAGATACCTTGATTTTTGTGGATAAGACTGCCGAAGCAGAAGCCTGTCTGGAAGTCTTGATTAATTTGGAAAATTGGCTAATCCAAGCAGAAGATTTTCTCGGAAATTTCAAGGCTGAAAATAAGGCAACCATTTTACAAAAGGCTCAAGATCAAATAGCGATATGCCAACAGAAACTGGAAGTTTTGCTGGAAATTAAACAAGAAAAGGCCGCAGTAATCAAAAAACTGCAAACACTTTGTGAATCATCTGAGATACAAGCCAAAGATACTGTAGACAAAATCCAGCTTTATTTATTTTCCCTGCCCATCGATGACATAGAGCTTGCCAAAATTTTGCTCAATTTGATCATTAAATTACTTCAAAAGCAACCAACCGAACCCTCACTTTATTCCAGAATAGGCAAAACACTCGAAAAGTACATTATTTATTTTCGAAGTCAACTAAACCTTACAGGAAGGGAGGCGTACTGGGCGAAAGACCAACTCAATCAAGTCAAGGAAAAACTCCAGCTGTCGATCCGCATCCTTGCCCTGCAAATTAACTTAGACTCAAAACTTGGAAAAACAGACCATCAAGTCCATCGAAGTAGCAGGATTTGCCGATTTATTTCCCTGATTTACTGGAATCAGGATCAGGCATTTGAATGGCTCAAACGGTCTATTAAAGTAGTCACTGCCGAGCTGACACTCAAAATCCCCCTCGAACGGATCGCAAATTTGGAAGAAAACTACACCTGGTTGGGCTCCTACCTGGAATTACAACTCAAGGCCTGCACGTCCCGCCTCAAACTAAAGTATGTCAACGGCGGTGTGATCCTCCGGGAAATGCGGCATTGGAAGGTATTTGGATCAGCCTATCTACCTCAAGTAAGATTCAACCCGCAGATCGCAAGTCAAAAAATCACCTCCTTTTTCGATGATTCCATTCAAGTGCATGTCTTGGGGAATCCAATAATCCACCTCGAGGATTCAGTGGGTGCCTCCCAACTTGCCAAAAACTGGAAAGATTATTTTCAAGGCAATTCCGATGAAAACGAGTTTCGCTTTCATAAAAAAGGAGAAACCCTCAGTGTCGAATTTAAGACGTATTTGAAATCCAATACCAATTTAGGCTTTGTGAAAATACTGGATTCCCCAAGCTATTTACAAGGCGGACTACATATCTTGCAGGTTTCTAGTGTCCATCTCAAAGGTTTGGATGGATTATTTTTCCCCGGTGATCGGTTCAAGGCGCGATTTCATGCTGCTAAAAATCAAAAGGCACAAATCTCTGTCAAAGAGGATCTAATCAGCCTAATGAAAATCAAAGCCGAAACAACCCGCAAAACGGTCATGAAGGTAATCATGATCAATAATCAATTTGCATATGGAATCTCACAAGAAGGCTTCTATACAAGCTTCAACTTTGAAAACACAGGCTTAATACCTGAAGAAGAAAAATACTACAGCTTTCTACCTCATCCTGACCAATCCCATGGCTTTGATTATGTTCAAGGAATCTTAGCCCATGAGGTAGTAACCAGCTTTGATGAAAAAAAAGCCGTCCGCTCATTTATTGAAAAGCATCTCCTGATTCCCATTTCTTCAGAGGTTTCAAAAGAAGAAGAAAGTATATTTTACAACTATATCCAAGAAGTGATTTGGGGGGTAGAAACCCTGCTTAATTTTCCCAAAATTCCTGACCTTACGAAGCTTTCCTACATTTATCTGGCAAAACTCCTTTCTTCTATTCAAAAGACAGCTAAATCGTTCTACCTGGATGAACTTGCCAATTATTACATTTTCTTGATCCGGATTAAGGAACTGGGGATTGTATCGGCAATTGAATCAACCAAACCCATTTCGGAGGAAACGATTCGCCATTTTCCCAAATCAGCCAAAATCAACAAAATTTATGAGCATGTCGAGTACTTTTCCAAGGCTGAAGCAAAAGAGGAGTTTATCGAAAGAATCAACCAAATTTCTGATCCGGAGGAAAAAGAACTGGTAGAATTTCTCATGGCGATGTGGATTTTGCAAAAACAAAATGCATTCGGACAGAAAATTATGCACCGTATATTTTTAACCAAACTTTCCATTTTCGGAACCGAGGGTAATTTCCAACTGCAAGAAGATGCCTCCAATATGACTCAGGAAACGACCACAATACCCCTAAAATCCAAGCTTAATCTCGGTCGAGAGGATAAAAATCAGGAATTCAAATCCTCTATCATCTTTACAGCAGAAACCAGTTCCGCAAATCCGGAACTTCAACAGCTCACAATCCTAAAAACAATCGCAGGATTTCTTAATGCTAGCGGTGGAAACTTATATATTGGTGTCAATGATGAAGGAAATGTCGTTGGCCTGAGGGAAGATTATGCCTATCTGGGTGAAAAAGCCAACTATGATTCCTATGAGCGTAAACTCAGAAAAATGATTATTGATTTCTTCAATAAAGATATTAGTTCACTAATTGAAATCGAAATGCTCATTCATCAAGATCTGGAATATGCGAAAATCGAGGTTCCTGCCTATGAAAAGCCTGTTTCGCTTCAAAACAAATTCTATCAAAGACAGGGGAATGAGACACGTGAACTGCTGGGATCCGATTTAATCTTGTTTATGGAGCGTAAATTCAAGCCCTCATCAGAACCTCACGAAAAAGAAATACATACATCAAATAAAACTTGAAAAACATCCCTAGAAACAGCATTTTAAAATCCGAGTAAAAATTGATATGCCCAAGCGACTTCAAACCCAAAAAGAAGAACTGGCCAATGCCCTTTCGCATGGGTTTGGATTGGTATTGGCATTAATAGGAATTCCATTTCTGATTCAAAAAATGTTGGAGAACGGTCAAGCTAGTGCCTGGATCGGAGGAATTGCTTTTAGTCTAGGCATGCTGATGGTGTACTCGTTCTCTACCTTTTATCACGCAGCAAAGGATCTAAAGTGGAAAAGCAAACTTCAGGTATTGGATCACATCGCCATCTACTTTCTGATTGCCGGATCCTACACCCCGATGGTGTTGGCGGTACTGAAGCAGGACAAGGCGATAATTTTTCTTTCGATTCTCTGGGGATCCGTGCTGATCGGCACCTTTTTCAAGCTATTCTTTACCGGAAGATTCAAGATTCTTTCGATCATCATTTACCTGACAATGGGCTGGTTGGCGGTCTTTTTTGTTCAGGATATCATTGCCCAAATCAGCCTTGAGACCATGACTTGGATCGGAGTGGGTGGAGTGGCTTACACGATCGGTGTTTATTTCTATGTGAAAAGTGAAAAACTCTACTACCATACCATTTGGCATGGCTTTGTGCTCGCAGGAACCATTGCGCACTTTGTGGCGGTGTACCAGGTCATTTGATTCAAATCTTGGTAACACACTTTTTCAAACGAATAAGAACAAACTCTAAACCCTCCAAGGGTTTTGAAACCCCTGGAGGGTTTGGTCCCAACACTCAAAAAGCTCCGGAATCAACGTCTTTGATAAACTGTATCAATCCCGGAAAAAAGTGATCTGGATCATCGTATTGACTTAAGTGACTACCATTCGGACAAAGTAGAAATCTTCCATTTTGGACTGCTGTGGACATCCATTCCATGTGTTTGGGATCCATCGTATCGTGTGTGCCGCCAATAACCAGGGTCGGAACGCTGATGTTTTTCAATTGATCTTTCACATCCCAACCTTCGAGGCTCGCACCTGGCGTGATACCAAACTCACTGTAGCCCTGCATGTACACATACACATTTGGATTCACCTGTCCCATCATGCGGTTGATCTCTTCCGGCCATTCATTTGGGGGCATACGAAGTACATGCTGTGGATAGTGATGCTCCCCGAGCAATTCCATGTAGCGGGGATTTTCGAAGTCATTGTTCTTTTCGATTTCCATCAGTTCGGCAAAAACTGCCGGGGGCATCTGAGGCCCGAGCACTTCCTTGGCGTATTTTTCATAGTCATCCAAGCTTGCCATCATGTTGGAAATGATCAGGCCTTTAAGCTTGTCCTGATGCTTAAAGGCATATTCCATCCCAAGCATACCACCCCAAGATTGACCATAGAGGTAAAAATTATCTTTGTTCAGTCCCAAAGCAATTCTCACCTGCTCCACTTCATCTACAAATCGCTCAATCGTCCACAGTGTGGAATCCTCCGGCTGATCCGAGTTCGCCGAGCCCAACTGATCATACCAGATAAACTCGATGTTTTCTTGAGGGAGGTAATCCTTGAAATTTGCGTATTGCTCATGCGTCATCCCTGGTCCGCCATGGAGCAGGAGCACTTTCATCGTAGGATTATCCCCTACCCGCTTGGTCCAAACCTTAAATTCTCCCTTTGGCGTTTGGATCGGGATCAGTTGAACTCCATCTTCTAATGCTACAGCAGTCGAATCAACCTGAATCGTTTCAGTTTGGGTGGATGATTGGCAGGAGAAAAGAACAATTGCTGCCGAAAGAAGTAGAAACCAACGATTTTTCATGGGTGATGTGAATTGTTTCAAAACAAGTTAATCCAAAGATCTCAAGGATTCAACTGAAAAATAGAATTGCAAAACCCCTCCAGGAACGGATTGAAAATCAAACTTCAGAAACAAAAAAACTCCAAGCGTTTCGACTTGGAGTTATTTGATTTCTGTGTTCAAATCCCTCTCCTTCCAGAGACGATAATTGGTTCCTGGAATTGAATACAATCTACGGTTTCGAATTTTATCATAGGAATCATACTCTTTACCCCTTCATCAAAATTGTCTTTGAGATAATCAGATGAAATCATTTTATGAATTACAGGAAATACGATCAAACAGCCTTTAAAGGGAGTAATATCAATTTCATCTAAACTTTTGAGAAAATTCCGTTCCAAATCTTCCATGACCGGGCGAAGTTCTCCATCTGTGTTTTCATATTTTGAAATCTTTATCTCATAACTTTTTGAAACGTAGATCAATAATGTGTACCCCATATACTTCTTATTTGTATTGGTTGGCTCAATTTTTAATACAAGATTTTTGATAACACTATTATTGAAATCCTGAATAAAAACACTTTTTGATGTCGTTTGAGCCTTACAGACCAAAACGATGTTTAGTAACAATGATATACTTATAATGGTGCGCATTTTTTCCCTTTTTGTCCTGTCCGATGCATTTTATTTTCATAAAAAATACCAGATGTATTTCCTGTTCCATCGGCTCCATATTTCATAAAATGAGGTACCATCGAAAATTCTACAGTTTCCTTTAAACCTCCCCAAGAAAGGGATTTAGCTTCATTCATGCCGATACCATAAATATTCACTAATGATTGAGCTAATGCATCTAAATATTGACTAGCCATTAATCTATGTTCTGGGGTATCTCCTTGGATATCCTCATCCAAAACAACTGTAAAATATGCGTGTAAAAATTCATGAAATACTGTAGCCATAATATATTCTTTTGAAGCATTTTTAAGAATATTTCGATTTAATTTAATTGTCAGATTCCAAAACCCTCCACTTCCAAAACCATCGTGAGTCCCATCTATGTCGTCAGCTAGATTATCAACATCTATAATGGAAATGTTAACATTTTCTGATTGAGCAAAACAAGATTGTATAATATCTGAAATTTGAGTTTTGAAATCTTGGGTAATCGCTTGTTGCACAGGCCCTCTAATACAGATATTTTGAACATTATTCTCTATTGTAAAGACTTCTTCCTCTTCCTCCTCCTCATCACATTCAACTGTGACCCCCTGAAGATTCCCCTCAGGCTGTTCACATTCTGTATCGGTAGACGGTGGTGTGCCCCCTCCACCTCCCCCTCCTCCAGAATCTCCCGGGGCAGCTGGGGAAAATACCAGTTCGCACTCCACACTTCCTAGAGTAGTTCCAATATTAATCGGTGTCGTGCAACCAAATGTCTCGGAACAACTGAATTGATACCAGGTAGTTTCTATAACATAACAATAAAGTTGAAAATCTGAAGTTCGTGCCGATTTATCAGATTCAGTGACATTTGGATTTTTGGATTCTTTAATCCGATGAGTTTTTACGCCATCTTTAACACGCCATCCGCTGATGAAATCACCATTCCATCTGTAAAACCGATACACCCCAGAGAAATCAGATGGAATCTTTTGATATCCACCCTCTGTAAAGTCTTT
>NZ_FNVR01000026.1 GCF_900108085.1 Algoriphagus boritolerans DSM 17298 = JCM 18970 | reverse complement strand
AAAAGACCCAAACAGCTCCACACTGATTCCGCTTGGATAGCTGATCTTGGCCACCGCTGACTGAGAAGCGGACTCAGCCAGTTCGATTCTGGTAAAACCGGTGGAAGCATCCTGGGAATCGGGCTTGGTTTCAAACTTTTTGCACCAAGCATAAAAACTCACTTTTGAAATCCCTTCTCGATCTGCAAAAGCTGCTTTACTCAATCCGGATCGCTGCCACCTGTAAAACAGCTCATAGTAGGTTTCGATACTCGTCTTTTTCATCCCGCAACTTTAGCTCAGAATTCAAAGCGCATCAAGATGCAGTTCGTCGGAGGGATACGACCAACTCTCAAAAAATAGAACTAAAAGGTAAATCACACAGACACCAATAATAAAAATTCATCCCTAAATTAGCCAACAGATCCACCGGTAAAGGGGTGGGTCAGTTTAGAGCGAAACACATGGGTCAGTTTGAGTGAAATAATCAATCTCTATAAATATCTTCAGCCTCCTTCATAGTATTTGCTACTATATGCCCAAGTCCATTACTTATGCAATTGCCCCAACTCCTATCAGGCTGGATCTGAAAAGAATAGACGATCAGTGATTGCCTTGGATGAACGAGTACAGCAAACCTGTTGCTTATGTTATCTTGAGGATATTGTTTATACAAATCCTTTTGTAATTGTCTTTGGAACTCACTTGGAGAAGGTGATTTTAACTCAACTTCTTTACTAAGTGCTATTTTAGCGTTTCCACAGGCCATATTTTGATCTTCTGTATAATATGCAAAAGCATAATAAGTCTGCCCAATTGACGGAAACGAAATTGTTTCCAGACCTAACAGAAAGATTAATGGAAATAGATTTTTTTTGGAAATATTCAGCATAATTGGTAAACTTAAAGACTTTTTATTTTAAATCCACTATGTGGAATGCAACCCTTAAATTTTCATTTAATATTATCAGCCAGTTAGAGCTTTGTATAAATAAACTATTTAATTTTGCGCAATTAGTAAGTCAAATAACCACATTCCTTTTACCATTCAGGTTTAATTTTAATACCCGAATTCTTATTCAATTTCAAATTATAAATATTAGTCTTCGCACTTAAGTAATGTGGATTTCTCTTATAGCCTGATTTCCCTAAATGCGCAAGGCTAGAAAGTCCGACAGCAAGCCCACCACCAAGTCCTCCATACACAAGAATAGAAGTTGCCACATCACCTTCTTCTTCAAGTTCTGTATTTACAGTAGAATTTAAAACAGCAGCAGCACCCACTGTACCTAGCAAAAATAAAGATGCGCTCCAAATTGCCTTTTTGACAGCCTTTTTCTTATGGTATTTGTTCCAAAATTCAAAGTTTGATAAGATGCTATTATAATGCTCCATTAATATATTTCTCGCAAGATCATTTTCAAATTCATTCACTAGGTTAAATAAAAACTTCAGTTTGCCGGATTCATCTTTGAGTTCATCATAGCCTTCTATAATTTTAAGTACAGCCTTAGGATTTCCTTGATTTGCCAAATTAAGATTGTCCTTCATCATTGATCGCACCACCTCATTTTTTCTTGCATCTGCTTTAGCTTGAATTTCTCTAGCCTTTGCCTGCCTTTCAGCTTGCACTTGTTGCTCTTGTTCTTTTTTGATTCTTGCCTCTCTAATATCATTTCCAATTAAGCCACCAAGAGCTACTAGCCCCTCTACGGCCACAACGAGTTCATCTCCTTGGGAATAAGAGCCTCCCAAAAGCGAGGATGCACTTGCTACTTGACTTGAGGTGTTATTAGCCATTGTTCCCCATTGTGGCTGCCTTGATACCAATTCTGGACAACAGATTGGATCTCCCATGTTTCGAATATTAGCCTTAGTAGCTGTAATTAAACTACCGACTTTCGTTTTGTCAGTAGGGGTCACAGAATAAGTAGCTGAGCAAAATAACATGGCTAAATAGGCGCATTGTGAACATCCCTGAGCATCCTTTTCTAGTGTTAACCTTTTATAATGAGCCATTTCACTATTCTTGGCTTCAGTACATTGTGCCTTCAAATTGAATACAATTATAAAGCATAATAAAATCAAAAAAACAAACTTTTTCAGTGATTCATTCTTTACTTTAATAACCCAATCTAATAAGATGGCTGGTGCTTGGATTTGATGAACAGTAATTCTCATAGCAATTAACTAGTATTACAAATACGACTTTAATTTTTTATAATTACTTTCTTAAATACCCAAAAGAAGCGTTCATTATTTAATAAAATACCGCCTTGTTTAATATAGTAATGCTCGGTTATCAAAATATCAACATTTAACATTTATCCTTTTTTTTACAAAAAAACAAATACTGTAAAATTTTATAAAATCGACCCGCTTAGCGGGTAGTTATATGATCAAATGATCAAATTAACTAACCCTTTGACCTGGCTCAGGGCTAATCCCTGAGGCAGCGGCAGGAATTCCCATAAGTCCTGCCGAAGCCGACGCCTCTGGTGAGACTGCCACTTGACCTGCTCAGGTATCGACCCCAATCACTACCATCATTCGGAGAAGAACTCCACCAGTACCCACCAGAGCCAATGCTGTTGAATCCTCCAGTATCGGACCGGTGGCCTCCTGGAAGACCTGTGAAACCTGACTCATTGGTTGCTGCTATGTTTGGGGTATCCCAACTCGTAACCGATTTCATCTTGCCTCCGGCTAAAACCTCTCCTCCTAAATAATTCGTTAATATAGTCCACTCCGCATTCGTAGGAATATGCCAACCTTGTGGACAGAGTGTACCTGTATTTACCGCATACGAGTTGTAAAGTTTCCCATAGACCGCATCATTATTGGAATCATTGTTGTAATGAGACCAAGCTGGCCTACCCGTTGGGTTCCCGTTGTTCCAGATTGCAGCCCAGTCTTGTGTAGAGGCTGCCTGAAAGATATTACCAGCGTAGCGCAGGTTTTCTGCAAACCAAGTTTGCGTGCCGATTTTTACAGTTTTATAGACGTTGCCATCTCGGGGGTCGGTAAAGGTGCCGTATTCAGGTCCACAACCTTCGGTGACCTCATTGCCTTTGGCGGTATAGCAAATATCTACTACTGCTTCGGATGAAAGCCACTGGTATCCGAATGCTCCAGTATTCATTGCTCCTGAGGCGAAACTGAATAGCTTAAGCTGTTTTAAAAAAGATCCGAAGAAATTTTTATTCGGTTCAATTGTTACACAATCTTCAAGGAGACCACCGATATTATTTAAGGTTATCTCGGATACAGTTAACAGTACTTCACTTAGACTTGGATTGGTTCTCAGAGATGTTAGTGTTGAAATCGTGCCATAAACATTCGATGAAACCGAAATTAGACATCCCGCAGTTCCATCTCGGTCCAATTGTGGAAGAAGCCCAGTTAAAAGATTAATTGAATATTGTTTTAAACTCTCATAAAATGCTTCATCATGCTCAATGCTGCCATCACCTGCGCCGGGTTTTCCTGTCCGGAATTTGAAAGTGTATTCTCCATCCCCGGGGATACTGTAGGGATGATCAACTGGAGTCTCGAAAGTTCCTCCTGAAGCAGTCAATAATTCAGTAATAGAACCAGCAAAGATCTGAACCCCATCAACGGTAATTTTTTTTACTCTATCATTACCTTTGTAAATTCCAATCACGGTAGAAAATGAATTTCCGCTGTTATTAAAAGTAAAGTTCTTCCCAGCCATAAAAAGATTTACAGGTAGCTCTTTTTCATTTTGTGCTACTCTCAAGCCCGCAGATTTCAAAATAGAATTAAGCGTTGCGATCAGTGCCACATTTTCGACATCAAAAAGAGATCTGCCCTGTACGATGTTTTTTTCAATCTCTGCCTTCAGCGAAGGAAAATTGCTGTCTTTCAGAATAGAATCGATGAGTTTTAACATCCCTTCCTCTGTCAAATCAAAAAAGATCGGGGCCATTAAGACTAATCCTAAGGCTGTTGTGGTAGAATTAATCTCATTAGTTGGATTTCCCGGATATTGAAATCCCATCAACACAACCTCATCATTGGGATTGGAAACATATAATCCTGTAAATTTTCCATCCTTGGACAATCCATACTCCTCCCCTTGCACAGGGCTGTTTTCAATATTAGAAAATACAGTAAAAGAATTCACATCCAGTTTGCTTCCTTGCGGGAGAATAATTTTTCCTTTTACTTCCTGAGTGGAATTAATCCAATCATACCCCAAATCAATAGTTTGGCAGGCTGACAGAATAAATAAAATAAAGAATAAGACTAGTCCACCTATTCTATTTTTAATGTTTTGTAAGTCACGGTTCACTTTCTTTCTATAAAACTTAATATTATTGTTAATTGAAAATTTAAACACTTCTACTTTATCGATTCAAGGTTTTAAAAATCGTAATCAAGAAAGGCATTCAAAAACAGAAGTTTGTTGTTTGGTTTTATAGCATATAAATAGGTACGCCTAGTGCCTAAATGACGAACTAATAACATATAGTCACTTCCACTTGTGTTTTTGTAAGTTAGATTTTTCTCAATGCGCCACAGGGAGTTATCACTACTATAGGTACCTGTAAAGTCTTCCCTAAAAAATAATTTTGTCGATCCATTATCTTCCCATTCTCCTGGCATTTCAGAGTTATAATAATTTAAGGAATCAAATGCAGTAATTTTCGTCTGAAAAGTCAAAGGGCTTCCTGCAATATGATCTCCTTCTTTATCTTTGATTTCTGCGGAAAGCGTTCCCACAGCGTTGGGTTCGTTTGGCAGCTTCCAGACCACGCTTGCTCTTCCTTCTGCATCAGTCACCGTACTTCCGAGGCTGAGTGTTCCATTTAGAGGTGGGACGCTCCAGGTAACTTTAAATCCAGATTTCTTCCAGTCTCCATATTGGGATAGCGTATCCAGATTTATCTTCACCAACAGTTCCGTTCCTGCCGAATATTCCTGATTTATGGATCCATCATTGACCACTTTTAGGCATGCCTCAATTAGGTTTCCTTCATATAGCTGTAACTTTTCAGCCAGTTCAATTCTCAAGGAAGGTATTAGTGATATCGCAAAAGGTCCTGCGGGGCTTGCATTATAAATAAATTCGGCAGCTTTGTAGAGGTTACCATACAGATTCGCTTTAGAAGCCACAAACTTAACTATTCCAAGCTTGTTCGTTATAATGGCACAATCGCCTGATAATAACGCTTGAAAAACGACTTCTGCTACCGATTTTGTTGCTTCCCCCAAAAGCTCCGTTGGGGAAACATTAGTTGCTTCCGCAAGTGTAATACCCAATTTCGTGGCGATTTTCGCGGTCAACTCCGGCGCACAGCCTTTGATACCAATACCAATTACCGCATCCAGGAATGCAGAAGTCAAAATTGTCCCCATCCGAACAACATTTTTTGAAACCACTTCGCCATTTGATTGATTTATCTTTACTGAGTAACAATCATCTTTTAAAGCTAAAGTCGCACGTTCAATTTTTGGTATTTCACTCTGAAAACTTGGATTGATTGGCCTTGGCTCCAAAATATGACTAACCGGATTTCCTCCTGAATTTGGAATAAATTCTAAAAAAATATGGCTACTCACCTGATTGAAAACGGTCAATCCATTGTCCTTCTTTACAAAACTCGGAAAGTCTTCTTTTCCCACGTTGATCCTTCCTCCATTCTGATTAAATTCAGGAAAATAGGTCTTCAGAATATAGGAATTAACATTGAGCAATTGACTGATGAATTCGGGTTTGCCCGAAAATATAGGTTCTTTGTTTTTGAGAATTTCTCCTACTGTTCCTTTTAAAAGGCTGTACACCTGCTCATTTTGAATTCCCTGAATTAAGTCCCACTTTTGTTGTGGGGTCAAAGAGGGAAACATTGGAGCGAGTCCGACTACTCCAATTGTCACCGTCTCTTCAGTGATATTTACTTCGGAACTTGCACTATCAAGCTGCACCAAAGCCGTGATCTCTCCTGATTCGTTGTCTGTAAAAAATAAAATTGACTGGTTCCCTTTAGGACCATATAATTTCTCATTCGGATTATCCATACTCATAGAATCCAGTATGGTATGCGCCTTGTAATTACTGAAATCCAAAGATGAATCCACTATAATTTTTATTTCCTGGGAATCTAGGGGCTGAGGCTTGATGGCAATAGATGGTTCTAGTTCTATTTCATTGCAAGCGACAATAAAACAGACCAAACCTGCATATGTAAGAAATTTGCATAGGTTCATAAAAAGGTTAAAATGAAAGTTGGAACGAATAGGTCTTATCATTTTTTCTCATTGACTGGAAACTTAATTCCGATATAAATATCTGTGCTCTTAGATGATGAAGAAATAAGATTAGACAAGATTGAACCCGATCCCAACATCAAAGGACCCAATCTAAAGCCCACACCCCACATCACTCCAGAATTATATTGACGAAAACTTATAGGGCTATATATGCTTAGAGCTTTAGATTCAAATCGAGGGGATATCACCAAAGAATTTACGATGGAATTGGAGTACTTAAGTTCCGATCCTGCCAAAGAATAGGCCCCATGTAAGCTCAAATAAAGTCGCTTCTTCCAATTATAGTCCGCAAAAAATTGAAGGGAAGTAGGAAGCCCAATTACAGGATTAACGAGGGATTCTCCCCCTTCATAATTTTCATCTAATATTTCATCCAGCGATTTATCCTCAAAATCAGAAGCATTAATACTGGCATTCATTTCATAATTAAACTCAGAAACTCCAGTATAATTGACTTTCCCAAAATCAACTAAAGATAAACCCAAGCGAAGTTTATATGGACTAGATAGATAAAACGAATCAAATGCATCATCTTTTTTCAACTGCATTTCATAGACCACGCCCAAATCTCCCCCTATCCCAGTGGTACCTGATAGGATTGATTGTAGAGTAGAAAAATCAGTATTCTGCAAGTCCAATCCTTGAGTGGAAGCATAGCTTAATGTACCGCTTGTATTGAGTGTGTTGGAAATAGAATTAAAATTTACTCCCAGAGACGAGCTTGAGATGAAGAGACCTCCGGCACTTGTCAAGTATTTAATCGTGCCACCTACTCGAAGCCTTCTGTAGTTATTTTCAATTAGGACTCTTCCATAGGTAAGTCCCAACTCACCCCAAATGTGAACATTTCCAGACAAATTAGTCATTTGGGACTCAAAATCAGATTGATCATCAAATCCTTCTTGAACGCTTTCCAATAATTGGCCACTGATATTATTTACATTAAAAAAACCCCGAACTCGTGAGCTAACCGCAAGACCGCTTTTATCATTCAATCTAAACATGACAGAAGGGCCTAAAATATCAACATTCCCAAAAAAATTATTGTCGTTTGACGGAGAAGTGTCAGTGTCAGAATCAAAATTGAACTGAAAATCATTCTTTTGAAGTTCTCCGATATTTACACTTATGTAGTCATTCCCCACGAAAGCACTAATAGAAATGAAATTAAATTCTGCTCTAGTATTAGAGCCAGATACATTTGCAGGATTGAGCAAAAGTGAGTTAATACCCGAATAATTGTCTAGTGTATTACCAATAAAAGTCTGAGACCAAACAGAAAATGGCAGAGCAATTAGTAGAAAAACTGTAGCTATTTTTTTCATAATAGAATTGTATTTTTAAATTTCCAAGAAATTACTTTTTTATAACCCTATAAATAATCTTTAATCATTTTATTAACCCTTTTATCAGCATAGGAAGGGAAACTGCTGTCCAGATATAGGTCAGCTTCAATTAATTGTTTAGTTCTTAATGCACGTTCCAGGTAGGTATATCCGGATTCTATCTTTTTGTTTTTAAAGTTTAGCATAGCTAGGCTGTATAAAAGACGAGCATTATTGGGCTCTATCTTTAAAAGTTGGTCAGCTGATGATTCGAGATCTAATAGATTATTTTTAAATACATCTCTAGTTATTAAAAGAGTTTCAAACTTATTAGTCAATTTTTTGTCGGTATAATAAGATTTGATTTTATCAAAAAACGCTTCTTCATTTGTGAGATCTTCCAATCGAAGCGAGATTAAGAAGGCATATTCCAAAACCTTTTCAAAATCTTCAAATTGGTTGCTTATCAGTTTAAAGAAATTAAAAGCTTCAATAAATTTCTTTTGCTTAAAATTTAACATGGCTAAATGATAATTACTTCCATCCATTAAATCAGGGCTTGAAACTGATTGTAAAAAATTTATTGCTGAATTTTCATAATCATTAATATTAAAATAAATCATCCCTCTCAGGTAGAGGAAATTTAGGTTTTGAGGATCTAATTTCAATCCCTCGGAAGCAGTTGATAAGGCTTCTTTGCTAAACCCCAAATTCGAATAGGCATTAGCCAGCAAAAGAAGATAAGAGTAATCTGTTGAGCTTTGAATTTCCTTAGCCTTGCTGTAATACTGTATAGCTTCAGAATATTTTTTATTATTAAAAAATAGGTTACCCAATCCTACGTAGTTTTTAAAGTATTCCTTATCATAGGCAGAAACAGCATTTTGGTTAAAATTATAGTTTTTAAGATACTTTTTCCTCGAATCTTCAAGGTTTGAGATGATTTGGGAAAAAAGACTAAATGATTGGTCAAAAAGACCAGCTTGCGAATAATTTTCTGCCAATTCATATTTAATACTTTGAGAATTGGGATTTAGTGTAAGCAATCTTTCTAAAATAGGGATAGCTTCTTTATACTCTTTCTTGTATTTTAGTAGAATTGCCAGTTGTATCAAAGCACTTGGAGAATTTTCATTCACTTCCAAGGATTGATTGACAAGCTTTTCTGCAAATTGATAATTACCAGACCGAAGAATACCTTCAAATTGAAGGGAATAATCAGCCAAAACTTTTTCAATTTGTCTCTCCAATTTGAAATCAATATCAAGTTCGCGGGAAATTTTCAAATGATCCAGTGATTTCAGAAGATCAATTCCTCCAATGGCTCGTGCATAAAAATAATGGAAGGCAGGATTTGAATACTGGGAGCTAATGCATTGTTTTAAGTGATATTCAGCATCTTCCAAGTTATTTCCTGCTAAATAAATTTTACCTAATTCGAAATGACCATCAGGGGCTATTGGATTAATTTCTGTCGATTTTGTAAAATCAGCAATTGCAGCCTCAAAGTTATTAGCTAATAAGTGAATCCTTCCTCTTTCTATGTAAAAAAGGTAGTTTTCACCATTCTTGGAAATCAGATAAGAATAATCATTCAACGAGCTTTTATAGTCAAGAAGTATAGAACTAATTTCAGCTCTTGCCAATCTTGCTCTGATAAATTCAGGCTCTCGGGAAAGAATAAGATTCAATGGATCTAACGCATTTTTCAATTCTTTAGGGTCTTTGGAACTTTCATACATCTTCTGGATAAGTAGTGCCTTTCCCAATTCATACTCGATATTACTATCCTTCCCTTTGGATTTTTTATTAAGATCTTTAAGAAGGTCGTTATTGGCAGGCAATGTCAGAAAAAATGTAACATCCCCCTTTGCTAACACGCGTTTTTCTAAGATATCCAGATTCCTAAGAACATTTGAATCCTCTTTTAATTTTAGAATAGATTGATATCTTTTAATAGCAATTTCAAGATCCCCATTTTTATGTGAAGTGAAAGCTTGCTTAGAATAAAGCTCTATCAAATATTCCTCGGAGTTAAGTAATTGAACTTCATACAGCCGTTTGGACCGTCCCAACATAACTGTATTATAAGAATCATAATTTTTTATTTGATTTGCCTTTTCAAAATAAAATGTAGCGTCATCATACCGTTCCTCATTAAAAGCATATTCACCATCTCTAAGAAGAGAATAATATTCGGCGTCATAATTTGCTTCTGTATTAAAAAACGATTGCTCTTCTGAAGACACGGAATCTGAGTCACTATCTGATAAAAAGGAAATTGTTCTGTTAGTGGATTTTGTTACTTGTACTTTATAGCTTAGTAAGTGATCAAAATTAGGCTGCATCGTATTAGTCAAACTGGCAATCGTAACAAACCATTTACCATTATCATTTTTAACTAATTCCAATTCCAAACTCCTTTTAATTGGGTTGTATAATTTTTGTTCCTCGGAAAATGAACTTTTAAATGAACTTGTGTAATTGACAATCAAAAAATAATAATTCTTATTGAATACATCAGAAACTGTAATGTCATCAAAAAAAACAGAGAAGTCACTTGTTTTATTGTATTGCAGATTGAAATTTGCTAAATAGGTATTGATATCTACATTTCTTTTCTTATTGATCAATTCAGGATTTAGATCATCTTCAACAATTACTTTAGGGTCTTTAAAAAGCCGATTTACATTTTTAGAATCCAGAGAATTCGCAATTATTTCTTCGATTTCAGAATCATACATTTGATTATTCGAGATCAAATTTAATAACCCTTCAAATTCCTTTACAATTAATCTGGACTTAGATTTAATCTCTTTCACATCCCGTTCCTCTAATCCCTGTGCAAAAGTCGAAGAAAAAATAAAATAAATAAGTGCAATCAAGATCTGTTTCATCTGCTTTCTAATTTTTCAATATTCGAAATAAGCCAACCGGACTGTTTACCTGAAGTGTCAAAATAGGATACAAGTACTTTATATTTATCTAAAATCTTAAAACTATAATTAACATCAGTTATTGATTTAATCGCCATATTACCCCTCATGATTTCGTGAATTATTATTGAAAGATTATCCAATTCAAAACTCTCCTCAAAAATCCCCTGAATATCATTTTCACCATTTATAATTCTAAAAAGATTCGAAAATCTTAGATTATGATTACTTGGATTTATAAATTTCTGAGGATTCTGTGCGATAGTATTCCAAGGGTATGAGGTAGAATTTACATCCACAATTACCCATTTCATAGAACCATCGTTTAGCTTCTCTATTTTTAAATGAAAATTAAAATTAAATTGCTTTTCATAATATATAGAAGCTAAACTCAAAATACATTTGATGTCATCATCCCCAAATTTTAGATAATAGCCTTTTGCATCAACCAAATTCACAAACTCATTTACAAGTTCTGTATTTTTAACATTCTCAGAATATATCAGGCTAGACAGCAGTTTGCTTCTAGTCTCAGGAGGTAGTTTGTTTTTAATTATGTTTCCATTGCTGATGAAATTAAGTTCATTGTTAAATCGATCTACAAAGTCATCAATTTGTTTTACTTTAAGAGACCAGGTTTCATCGTAAAAGGAATTTTCCAAAGCTTGACTGTATACGTCAACAATGGATAGTTGAATAAGGATGACGAGAACATAGAAAGTTTTCATTTGGTATCGACAACTCCAATATCAGAAAGTAAGACATCCCAGACCATTTCTTTTTGTCCTTGCATGGACTTTTCCATTCCTTTTATGACCACTTCTACATCCTTCTGCGTCACATCTGAGTAAACAACCTGATTGTCTTTGTATCCCCGGAAAGTTTGCATGACAGTCAACGTCCCATAGTAATTACCGTCAGGGGCTTTTCTAAAATTTGATACGTAATTGATCTCAGCCCACTTTATTTCCACTTTATCATATTTGAGTAGTTTAAGGCGGGTCAAATAATCCCGGATCTTACGCTTCACTGATTGAGAATATCCAGTAGTTGAAACCTCTACCTGTACATCCTCATTTACAAACAATTCTACTGCTAGGTCAATCGCTTGATTTGCTGATTCAGGATAGGTTTCTTTACTGGATATTATGGCTAAAAAATTTGTGAAATCTTCAATTTTCTGAAGTGCCTTGTCGCTAAACTCTGCAAAATCAATATCAGTAAATTCATCTTCAGATTCGTTAAGGATTTGTGGATTACTTTCTTTTTGTAAGTTAACATTTGAGTCTATTTGATTTGAATTGGAACTATTGCTGTTCTCAATTCTAGAGCCCTCTGTAGATACTTGGTTAGATCCACCTAATTCAGTTCCATTGTTTGATGACGGATTACTCACCGTTTGCACCGTAGTGGTACTTGGCGCAGATGCCAAATTTGATGGTCTACCTGATGCTACAGGTGCTTGAGGTTCAGTTGAATTTACTGGAGTTTTACCTAAAGCGATAATTTTAGGTTGCATATATTCCAAAATAGCTTTGACTTCAGTAGGATTTTTGTAGAGAATATGTTTACCTGAACTATAGATAGCCAACAAAACTTCTTCTCCTTTAACTTTTAAAGTTGAATTTGTTTCAGAAATGAAAATCTCAACCTCACTTTTTGATATATTTTCGATTTTACCTTCCAAAATTTCAGCATAACGAGTGATTATAATGTCCTTATTGAGTTTTTTAGAAGATCTAATTTCTTCATAATTCACTTTACTCTCAGGCAGGAGAATGTATTGCCCGTTTTCAAAGAATATAAATGAAGCTTGAATAGTTTTTAAGGACTGGGATTTAGAGGACTTTTTTGTTGGGAGGTATTCTATAGTATTAGAATCAATACTTTCGACAGTACATTCAATCGGAATACCATCAGATTTGTATATCACATCTTGGGCTTCAACTCTAATGGAAAAGCTAACAAGAAGGCTTATAGCTATTATTTTTAATGAATTTTTCATATGATTATAATTAATTTTTAAAGGCAATATGGAATCTCGCTTGTTCGATAATCATCCCAGTGTGTGTCGTTTTCGACATACTCGATTTCATATGTTTATAATTTGTTTTTTAAAGGCCACATGGAATCTCGCATAGTTGATAATCATCCCAGTGTGTGACTTTTTAGTCATGCTCGATTTCATATTTATTATTTGTTTCTAATGACGGTCTGATTATGATTGGAAAGAGTCAATTCACTTTTTGTTAATAAGAAAGTTACAAAACAATAAATATTTATCTAAAGCTTTTAGAATTCTAAGGTCAATCTTTTTTAATCCTTTAGCCCAAATACGAATTTTGCTTTAATATTCACTGTGCTTATACTTGAAAACACTAAATCTAAACTTTCCAATTCCGGGTATTTCTCGTTATCCAAAGAAAACATAAATGGATCAGCCGATATACTTGAATAATCCAGCGTAAACTCTAAGTAACTTTTGCCATTACCGATTGGCATCAACTTTCCCAATCCTACGGTATATCCGTTCAATCTCTGATTCTTGATTTCGGGATTCGAACCTGTGAGACTAAGTCCAGAAGAGGTGATACCAGCCGATATAGTAAGTGTTTCTTTTGGATAAATATTGATTCTTAAAGTGGTGGGCAATGTGTTTAATTTAATTTGATCTTTGATGACTGTTGTAGAGTCTCGATTAATCTCCGGCAAAAACGAAGCATGGCTTGTGTATCCTTGGCTTATAGTTACTCCAAGATATTTAAAGGGATTATACGAAAATCCCAATTCCCCACCATACCCAAACCTTAAAGCCAGCCCATCTTCAGGAGAAGTCCATTGTTCCGGTCCGATGATGACTGGTGCTAACAGTCCAATATGGGTCGAAATGAGGGGAAGGGTGGATTCATTTTTTGAACTTTTTGAGATTAATCCTTCTTTTGGAGCTGATGAAACATCACTGGAATTGCCTGAGACTATCAAATTCTCTGGTAGCGGTTGATTAAAAACTTCTTCAAACCCATTTGAATAAATGATTTTCCAAATCGTGGATAAACGAATTGGGGTTTTAGATCCTAGACTTGTCTTTTCTTCAAAGATAATTTGAGTGTTGTCGATATTGACAACTGTCCCTTCTTTGATAGAGCGGTCGACCATAAATACTCTATCTTTTGCTTCTTGACTATATCCAGAAAAGGATAGTATTAGAAAAAACGAAGTGATCCAGAATGATTTCATATTATATTTTATTTATAAATATTATTCAAAACGTTACTATTCAATCAATTGCTTTTGAGTAATTAATTAAAAACTATTGATGCTTTTCTGCTGATTACTATCCCATTAAGGTCCTTCACTACTAAATTAATGTCATCTCTAACCCCTGAGTCAGCACCGGGAACGGTTAAAACATATGATTTATCAGGTTGAGTAGCTGAAATAGAAAAACTTATATTGTCTTGATATCCATCTGATCCTAAGACTGAAATCTCAACCAAACTACCAGAGGTTAAGCATTTAAAATCAGCAACTGCTCTATAGTCTTGTCCGTCTTGTGGAAAAGCAGGATCAATATTCAAAGTTCTAAGTCCAGTTTTTGCACCTAAATCAACAAATAAATCAGGGAAGGGTCCATTGGGGTTAGCCTTTTCAGAATTGCCGATCTGGTAAGGAATAGAAGAATATACCTTGGGGTAAAGAATTATATCTTCTTGGAACTTTCTATTTAAAAATTCAGAATTAGCTATATCAGCAAATTTAAGCGCCTCACCTACCAAGCAAGTTGCAGTAAAAGCAAATGCTAAACCTTCACATGCCAAGAATACTTGAGGGGCTAGAGCCCCTAAGCCTGCACATAGAACCTGAAATGCTGAGAATTCCCCTACTGCAAAATCTGGGTTATCAATTGTGCAAACATTTTCAAATACCTTTAATGATGCTTTAACATAATCTGCCAAATCAAACACAGGAGTTAACCCCTTTGGAATACTAGCTTCATATTGTCCGCTTAGATTTTGCTTAGCTGGAAATGAACCTAATAAATCTGATCCGAAAAAATCTTTGGATTCTTTCTTAACGATTACCCATACATCATCTCCTTTAGAGTCAGCGTTACAGGAGTTTATCAAAACCTTAACATTACCCGTAGAATTTAATGAAAGATTTTGATTGTTAGATTTAGCAAAAGGAAGTGATTCAATTTGGATTGACTTGCCGTGACGAGAATTTACCCCCAACCTATTTGAAGAGTTATTAGATCTCTCACTTCCAGAGCTTTTATTAACTAAATCAAATTGGGTATTCACTTGTGTCAAGCCATCACTACTCAATACGGACACGGCACCTTCCGTATTTGAAATCCAATCAAAATCAAACCTTGTACGATCTTGTGAAAAGGCCTTAACAGGTCTGCCAAAATTATCAATGAATACTTGAGTAGTATCTAAATTTGAAACAATGGTGATTTGATTTATAGAAATTGGAAGACCTAGTTCATCTTTTTCGCCCCAGAAATCATAAGAAACACCTTGGGTATCTACATAATTCAAGATAAGATTATCATCCGGACTTGTCATAAAAGTAAAACCGGATTTCTCGCTTTCTGAAATATCAATTTCAAAACATGATGTAAGCTGAAGTACGACTAAAATCCATGCAAAACAATGTTTTTTCATATTCAAGTCTTTAAAATTATTTAACTTCTATTTTCAGAATAATATGTGGCGATATAAATTTTAGCAGGATATAATCCATTCTTATCAACAAAAAGGAGAAAGGATAATATTATAGTTATCTTCATATATGGAGCGTTCTATATTTAAGCAATTTTCACAATTGATAATCGATTAATCCTTGATGCAGCGGCAGGACTGAGCACGTACCTTCTCGTAATACACTAGATAAGGATTGCTATCTGTATAATAAAGACTAAAGGAGTATGCATCTCTATCATCCCGGGTTGAAGAACTCCACCAAAACCCATATTTCCCCAACCCATAAAATGCTGCATTAGAGTTAAAATAACGCTCTCCTCCCGGAAGTCCTGAGAAACCTGACTCATTCGTTGCTCCTTGATTTGGGGCATTCCACCCAGTTTGGGATTTCATCTTTCCACCACCAACTAAATATCCCCCAAGAAAATCGCGTAAATACTTCCATTCCTCAAAAGTAGGAATATGCCAACCTTGAGGACACAGGGAACCCGTATTTACCGCATACCAATTATATAGTTTACCATAGACTGAGTTATAATTGGGATCATTGTTATAGTAAACCCATGCTGGCTGACTTGTTTTGTTGTAATAAATTTTCAGCCATTCCTCTTTTGAAGCCACCTGTGGAATATTGCCAGCATACCTCAAATTCTCTGCAAACCAAGTCTGAGTACCTATTTTGACTGTTTTATAGACATTTCCGTCTCTTGGGTCGGTGTAGGTGCCATACTCCGGGCCTTGAATTTTCACTTCTGCACTTAGACTTTTTTCGAGTCGGCCAAAATCCTGATTTTGGTAAACTAGTTTAAATTCAAACTCCTGAGTTTCTTTTTCATCGGTTTTAAAGGTTAAAAACAAGCTTCCATTTTCCTTTTTTGCAGATCCCGTAACCTTTGAATTTGTAATGCCAGCTATACTTAAATGGTCGCTATGTACTAAAGAGGACTTGGAGGTGAATGTTGGAAGCGTTGCCGGATTGGTTGGCTGATAGCCCAGTCCTAAGGAAAGTTTGAGTTCCACCTTTACCCAATCGGTCAGCAGCTGACTGAAGCTGCTCAGGTAATTCTTTACCTCAGGGTTCGTAGAACTTTCGTCCCCCTTATACAGGGTCCGGTAGTTCCTGGAAACAAACAACTCATAATCTTTACCATTTTCAAATACATAGTTCATCAACCTGTACCTACTCTCCATAGCATCATCTGCCACTTGTTGGACAAATTCTGCATTGGCATCAATCTGGGCAAAAAGCTCTTTGATGTCGAGCATCAGATTCCCAACTGCCCATCCTGCCCCAAGAACTGCTCCCGCAAAACTCCCGACGATAGGAATAACCGAACCTCCTGCAAATCCAAGTGAGGCAGCAGTTACAATCTTAGGAATATGCTTCACTACGGCAATCACGGCTTTCGTAAATTTCTGCATGAGCAGGCTGGACCGTTCTTCGATATTAATTCGGTGATCATTTAGAATTCTTCCATTGGGAAGCGCCGAATTAAATTCAGCTAAAGCAGCAACCACCTCATCCATCCACTCTCGATTGGCTTCTAAAAAATACGCCATGTCAGCCAATTCACTTTCTTTAAGCAAGGCCATTTTGGCAATCAAATCCTCGTTCTGCTTTTTCAAAATGGAAATATCACTTTCCAATAAGACTTTCTTTTCGCCTACTAGAAGATCTTTTGTTCTTTCTAGGTCTTGGATTCTCTCCTGTGATTGGGTGACTAAGGATTCCACAAAGCCTGAGGGAGCTCCGCTTAGGGTATGAGGTTTCACCTCAAATAAAATATTGAAAGGGGTATTATTTTCCTTGAATACCAACTTGTAGCTCCCCTGATTCAGCTTAGGGACCATAAAAGTCAGGATGTTGTCCTCAATGATCAAGTCAATTTTTTCTCCTTCCAGCGTGGTGCCCAAAATTTGACCATCAGAGAAGGTTGTTTTACCTAAGTCAATCGAGACAATCTGAAAAATAGAGAAACTCAGTTCCTGATCCTTGATCTCAAGGACTTCACCTTCATCGATTTTATTGGTCTGATCCAGTTCGATCTGGGAACAGCCTCCCAACACCATCAGGGAGATCAGAAAGGATAAAATGAGTGACTTATTCAAAGCTATTTTAATCTTATAATTAGAAAATATTACTCAAAATTGAAATTGTGCCTTTGTACTTGGGGATGAAGAGTAAGAATTTGGTAGGAAAAGCAGAGAAATTGGAAAATTCACTTTCAGCTAATCTCATTTTACATATCCTAACTTTGAATTATTTCTGATGGAACTTTACTTTATTTTTTGAAATCAAAAAGTCGCGTTGTTTTATCAGACTTTTCACAATAACTATATGCTATACCACTTACAATCGCAATTTTGATTGCGAATGAATCTCATTCAATACCTACTTCTAGGTATAATCGAAGAAAAGCTTAACTCCTTTAGCTTTTTTAAAGAAAATTCCCATTGACTGTCTTTTCATTGCGCAAGAGTGTACATAAGTTCTTAGTTCTACACATTTGAAGAGTTCAAACTCCCATGAAATAATTTGTCGATGCAAAGTGCAATTCATCACTATCAAACACATTTTAGTAAAAATCAATAATCTTTCTTCTTAAAAATCCGGAGTCCACTTCCATAAAAAGTTGCAAATCAGAAACTAAAGTCGTTTTTTTAGTCAGTCTTTTGATTTGTTCCTTATTTTTTGGCTGTTGATCCGGTTTTTACCAAATCATTTCGGATTTGAATCCAAAAATTGCCCAAAGGACCTTTAGTTCCTATACCTAGAAGTAGGTATTATTTAACTTTTGAAATCAATTAAATACATTTTGTGACACCATTTTTGACTCAGATCACCCACATTAGTTTTTTATTCTTTGGGCTGATGCTCCTATCATCCTGTGATCTTCCATCTCAAAAGGAGGGAAAACAGACTCCATTGCCATTTATCATATTGGCTGAAGACGGTCAGTCTGTAACCGATGCCTGGAAAAGTATAGAAGGTGATACCATCACCACAGGCAGGTTCAATCCTGGGATCAAGTTAAATCGCTGGTGGGTGAAAACTCAAGTAAAAAATAATTCCAAATTTGAAGATGAGTTTTTCTTAGTCCTCAATAATCCACACATTAACATGATTGAGGTATATATCAATGGAAATAATCATCCCGCCTTGATCACGGGCGATCGGTTTGCTTTTGATTCACGCCAATATCCCAGCAGAGATTTTGTATTTCCTTTTGAGCTCAAATCAGGTGAAAGCAAGGAAGTCCTGATGATCCTCGATAAGCGCGGGGAAACATTCCACATAGATCCAGAATTATTAAACGAAGGGGAATACGATGATAGAAGAAGGAATGAACATCTGATAATGGGGGTAGTATCAGGTTGGATGGCTTTAATTATCGTAATCACACTTTTTTTCTGGTCCGAACTCAGGCACAGAAGTGCCTTTTACTATGCCATTTTCGTCCTTTCGGTATTCCTATGGATCTTTTCTCATTGGGGAATGGGATTCCAGTACCTCTGGCCAGAAAGTGTGACTTGGGTAGGCAAATCCCGACCGGTGTTTAACCTCGCTTCCAATGTCGCTTTAATGCTTACGATAATTAACTTTTTCCCCCCAACTTCATCCCGAAAACATTGGAAAATTTTATTCCGAGGACTAATTTGGATCAACGGCCTTTTGCTAATTGCTTTCTTAATAATTCCGGAAAGTAATGTCAAGCCTGAAATAATTGCATTTTTTCTCAAAACGGTTTTGGTGCTTTCTGCCATTCAGATTTTGAGCATATTAAGCTACTTGATAGTTCAATATTTGGCTAAGACTAAATTTGCGGGATACTATCTAGCCGGGATTTCATTTTTATATTCCTTTTCCATCTTGATTTACCTGGATCAGGTCTCGGGATCTCTACAGCTTTCTCACTATTTATTGAATTTCGGAAGTGCTTTTGGCACCATGGGAGAAACGGGGCTGATTACATTCGCATATATGCGCCAGGCTTCACTGGAAAAGAAAGAAAAAGAAAAGCTCGCTCTGGAAATCCTCAAAAAGGAAAAGGATTATGCTGACCAAATCATATTGGCTCAAGAAGAGGAACGGAATCGATTGGGAAGAGATTTACATGACAGCATCGGTGGCATGTTAGGCACCCTTCATATGCGACTTCAGGGACTTAGGTTAAAAACCCAGGATCCCGAACTTCAGGCCATTCAGGTTTTGGTACATCAGGGAATCCAGGAAACACGGACCCTCAGTCATAACCTCACCCCTCCTCATTTGGATGAACTTGGACTGGTAAAAGCACTTGCCAACGAGGTAGAATTGTTAAATCAGGAAGTGAGCGTAAAAGTCCTATTCTATCACAAATTGGAAACTGAAATTCCCAAAGCGACAGAAGTGATGGTTTACAGAATTGTAATTGAATTAATCTCCAATTCTTTGAAACATGCCGAAGCAAGCGAAATTGCAATTCAACTGATTTCGGATCCCGAGAAGCTAGAATTGATCGTGGAAGATGATGGAAAAGGTTTCTCCGATGAACAAAAAATAAGAGGTCTTGGTCTTAATAACATCAACAGTCGGGTGAATTATCTGAAAGGTGAGTTGACGATTGATTCGAATTCCAATGGAACGACGACCTTAATTACAATACCAAATTAGAATCAATGTCAAAAATTACACTGTTTCATATCGATGACCACCCTCTTTTTTCTCAGGGTGTTTCTTCATTATTAAAAGGAGATCCTCAATTTCAGTGGCTAGGAGAGGCAATAGATGCTGAATATGGAAAAAGACAAGTCGCCTATCTCCAACCTGACATCGTTCTTTTAGATTATTTTTTGCCAGATACAAATGGAATTGCCCTAGGAAAGGAAATTTCAAAATTTTCACCACGATCCAAATTAGTGCTTTTTACTATGGAAAATAGCCCAACTGTGGTAAAACAAGCCTTAGAATCTAGATTCTTCGGTTTTATTTCTAAATCCGTGGAACGAGAGATCCTGATAAAAACTCTTACGAGTGTTGGTAATGGAGAAAAAATATTCCCTCAATTAAAAGATAAGGAAATCGAAAAAAATCTTGATTTATCCTTGTTTAATCAATTGAGTAAACGAGAAAAAGAAATTGCTTTAATGGTAAAAAAGGGATTCACTTCAAGTGAAATTGCAGAAAAGCTATTTATCAGTCTTTTGACAGTCAATACGCACAGAAGAAATCTTATTCAAAAGTTAGGTTTTAAAAATGTAGCGCAACTTTCTGCGTTTCTAAGTAATGTGAAAAATCATTAAGACCTATTTAAAATTTTAGGCGATGCGGGAGGCTTTAAGCTAGCGAGAACTGTGCAGCCGCTTTGTTTACAATGGAATAGGGGATATAAGTAAATAATGAATAGTTTATTTATATAAATACATCTTTGTTCATTTACACCACAACCCCAAACCACTTTGATTCAAAACCGTAAAGTAGTATGTAAAGTATCAAAGCATCTGATTATGTGGCCGACAATAAAACTTTTAGGAACAGTTTTCATCAGTTTCATCGCAATGATCGGAGCATTGGGCGCAGAAAATCCCTTTCCCCTTTTTGCTGTAGCCTGGGGGATTTGGATAATTTATATCGTTAGCCTACGATCAAAAAGAAAAAAGGAATTAGACAAAGAGCGGCTAATCAGGGAAATCCTAGATAAACTCTAGAATCCAAAAAGAAACTTCAAAGATGCAAAGGTTCCCAACAGGAAGAAGCTAAACGAACCAAAGCTGACAAGCGTAAAGGCCATTCTGGAAAGAAAGGGCTTTTTCAAGTGTCCGTCTTGGACCAGTGAAAGTATAAATCCAGTTCCAAGAAATAGGGTAACGATTAGAAGTGAATTCAACATATTAAATTTTACGGTTTGAAATTAATACTAGTTAAGCTGAAAAGACCAATCATCAAATTAAAAAGGGGGATTACTCCTCCCCCTCCTGGTCAATTCCAAGGATGTAATTGGCCGCTTGATGTGCCTTTTGGGCGGCATAGATCAGCATTTTTGGATCTTCCTTAAGCGGCTTAAGCCATCCCTTTAGATAAGCCAAAGAGTTTTTGAAATTGGCATCTTTGATCCCTGCAAAAGCATTCAAAAAGCTGGCTCCCATTTCGGCAATCAGTTCTTCTTTTGAATATTCCACCGAACCAAAGCCAACCAAAGCCGGTCTTTCTGCAAATCTTCCCAATCTGCTGGAATGACCTGTGCTATGGATCATTTCATGAAAGAGAACAGAATAATATTGCTCGTCTCCTTTGAAGGATTCCTTTTCAGGCATATTGATAAAATCTCTAGAAGGGCTGTAAAATGCCTCGTCTCCTTCATGAATAATATTCGGACAAGTGATGTAGCCTGAAATGATGGATTCGCAAGTTTCGATTGGGGAAAAAACCTTTCCTCGGTACCTTCGATGGAAAAGTCGATTCCTTCTATCTGATCGATGTTGAAAACTGTCTAGATAAAGGGGGTAAACTTCCTTCCAAAAAGGTCCTCGTTTTCTCCTTCTTCATTGGTAGCCTTTCCTTTTACAAACTTGGAAATCTTCCAGAATACGACTTTAGAGCCTTTTTCATTCTTCTTGACATTTCCGCCAAGTTGCTTTGCCTGATTGTAGGTCAGGAAATAAGGACTTTTGAATTTCTTGGAGATGGTCACCCAGGCAAGCCAAAGTGCATTGAATCCAAGATAGGGACGGTTCGAAGCATAATTCTTCGGAGAGTTTTTAGGACTCCATACTTGCTCCCAAGTAAGGTTTTCATTTTGGATACCTTCGATGATTTCGTTGGTAACGGTCTCCGCTAATTGGTTGAAATTTTCCCAAGCTTTCATGGTTGTAGAGTGTTAAAGTGTGACAGAAAAGGATTGATAAAGCGATAATTGATTTGTCTATCAGCCACATAAAGCCCAGTTATATCCAAGGATATTAGGAAGATCGACCCGACACTAAAACCGAGATTTTTCCCGAGTACAATGGGTAATTTTTTGGAAGTGAAGGGCGATATGTGGGCGTGAAGTGACATTTTTTTTATCCACTGGTACTGAGGTTCTGACCGACATGCAACCCATAGAGTGTGGTTCTGCGTAGGGCAAAAGCCTAGGATAAAAAACTGGGAGGCAGTCCGTAGGAGACCCTGTTTTTTAGATCAAGGCGGAGCGCACTTTTGACTGTTGCAGGTTCGCACTCAACCTTTGCATCGTCGTGTCATACACCGAAGACCGGGGGATATAGAAGGAAAAAAATGGAATGGAGCGCTCATCGACCGAAACGGACAAAAATCCCGATGTGCTCGGGAGAAAAATCGAAAAGAGGCTTGCCCCCCTAAAGGAGGCTCGGGCTATGGCTTCACGAAACAACCTTCCCAAGTCCCAGGCTTACCGGGTCTTGGGAGAAGGGTAAGTGGAGTGAAGCGGTAGCCGTGGGGAGTGAAAGCCCTTTCCTAGAGTGGAGAGCAAAGAGCTGTCATTTGCAAAATGGCGCGAATGAATCGAAACGAAAGGAGTGGGCGAAACGGAGAAACAGCTTAGAGATAGGAACAGAAATACTTTTGAACCTGACCATGGGTTTCAATAGATTGGAGGGATAGCCGGACCTAAAAAAGGACCTCCTTACTAACCTTAAGCGTCTTCTTCAGAATTAAGCAACACAAATGAAGTCCGGTAAATCCTCCCACTATAAGGTCCTTCTGAGTCTCCAACTCCTCCATAAATCACCAACTCTCCTTCCAGGCTTCTTAGGTGGGAGATAATTTCCTGAGGCAAAACAGGAATGGATAAATCCTCTTTTTTCAAGAACCTCATCAACTCGTAATTGAAGTAGAGATAATCAGTGGGATCAAACTTGAGGAACGTCACCGGAACCTCACATTTTGAAATCTCTCTGCTGTTAATTTGAGTGAAAGTATCATAGTTCAGTTTCTTACCCCAATAACTCAACAACACACAGGCATCAAAACCTATAGCTATAAAATGACGCTTTCGTTTTTTGGCTTGAAATTGTGAAGCTGAATGTTGCTGAGGCTCTGAAGCGGAAAAAGGAAGTGTTTTCATGAAGGAACTCCGGCTCTTAGGAGAGAAGACTTAGTATAAACTAATTTTATTTTTTACACATTTCAAGCTATGTTCAAGTAATAATTGTAACAGTTTACATTGCTTCGTCTCCATTTCAAATAATGTTTACCACTCCCCTAAGAGCAGAAACTGGATTATGGTTGTCGTCATGGGGAAAAGGATAAAACAAATTCTTTATTGCGACATTTGGACAGGCAATAGTGATTTTTGAAATCCCAAAAGACTTTAACTTCCCTGCAATTGAATTAATTTTTAATGAATCAGATACAGTGTTGGTCATCAATGAGTACTTTACGATTGTCTCTAAACACTTTAAAACTTCTTTCTCATTGGTCATTCCTATTATTTGAGGAACTTCTAAATAAAAAAAGGAAAAATCAGGTGATGAAAACACAGTATTCACAACATGCGATATTTGACTTCTTAATGGATCTTTGACATTCGAAACAGGTAACCAAGGATTTGATGGATTTATCAAAATTGAAGGGTTTAGAAATCCCAATCCCTTTTTCTCTCTCCAGAAAAGAGCAAAGCTCCTGGCATAGGCAAGGAAATTAATTGGCGGCTTCGTTGGTTGATAAAGTCTCGGGATCATTATATCCCTTTTTGGAAAAGCAGATTTATACACAATTGATTTGAAAATCACATAAGTGCAGGAATTGCTTTTGATTTTTTTAACATGTTGAATAACCCTCTGAAGATTCCAGTATTTCTTTCCCCTCACGGTTGATAATCCAACGTAGTAAGGAACCTTAAAAGGAGTTAAAACATAAATTCCTGGGGTCTTTTTTATAGAATTAGTTCCTCCAAAAGATTTAATATCTGAATTTTCCCCTTCAAGACTTCTCTGAATTTCTACAGCTTCTTCAAATGTTTTTAAGTCTGAAAAGTTTAAGTTTAGTTCCATGATTAATGTTTGTTTCTATGTAATATTCTATAAATCAAATTCAACTCCGATAACACATGGGCAAGCATGGAAATAATGGTGATTTCGAAACCCAATCCCAAAAAGATCAAGAGGTAAAAGCCGATAAAAAAGGCATTATGTAAAAATACGGGTTTCCATTATTTTTCCAAATTTTATAATACAACTATCTATTCATGTCTGAGGTATCCTCGGACAATATTTTTAGCCCGCTCGAGCACAGCATCTTTCAGCTTGACCGGTCGAACTACAATGATCTCATCTCCATGAGACAGTATCTCTGATACAAAGTCATAATTGATCTTGACCTGAAGCCTGACACGCACTCCCTCCTCTCGTTCTGATACCACCACCTGTGAGGAATGAAAAGGCATGGACTTGATGTATTGAGCCTTTAGTTTGCCGATGATCAACTCAACCTCTTCCACCGGCTGATCAAGTTCATTGCTGATTCCAAATACCCCGTTGTAATATTCCCGGAGATCAAAATCAGTACCCTTTCCCTTTTTTTTCACTTTACTGATCTCTACTTCCAGAATCCGGTCAAATGCAAATCGCTGAATCTGTCCATCTTCACTCTTTCCGATTAGATACCAGCGATTTTTGAATTCCTTAAGCACTAGGGGTTCGAGCCAGTGGTCACTAGGTTCGGTTTGGGTAAATGCCTGAAAGCTTATTTTGACAAAAAATCCATTTTGGATAGCATAGACCAAACCGAAGAGGTATTCGGTTCCCTTGGCTTTCCGCTCATCAAAAGAAACAAAACCCCCAAGACTCCTGGGCAAATGAAAGGCATTGATCAAGTCAAACGACGCCAAAAGCTCCATCTTATAAGGACTGGATTCCTTTTCGTCGATCTGATATTTCTGGAGCCGTTTATTATATTGGATGTCCACACCGTGCAAATCCCGAATCTCCTGAAGATCCCGCTGGAAAGTTCGTTTGGTGATCATTTTCAATTCTCCCTTCATCTGATAGAAGTTTTCTAACTTTCTGGAAATTTCTTCCCAAGAAAATCCTCCTCTTTTCTGTGCGAGATTGAGGATAATGGAGATGCGCTCGTAAACTTCCAGTTGTTTCATATGATTATAATTGTTTTTAATCAGCCATATGGAATCTTCGCATGACAGATAATCATTCCTCTGTGTGACACCGAAGGGTCATGCTTGATTTCATAGGATTGATTATTTTATTGATTAGATGAGATATTTTAGGGCTTTTTGCTAGAATTGGGAAGTTAAATTTATATCCTTCTCGATTACATACGGACAAAGAACGTAGGGAAAGCGACAAACCATGTCGCTGTAAAATAATTTTTGAAATATTTCCCCCTCGGACAAGTTTTGACGCTCTGAGTCATTGGTTTGTCACTCAAACCAAAACTCAAGACAATGGAAACAGAAAATCTCGCAGCAAAACAAACCGAACTTTCAAACCTTAAAATCTATCTGAAATCCAAGTTTTTCGGTCTAGATCAGGTCATTGATCAAGTAGTCACCAGTATGGCTTCATGGTATATCTTTCCTGAAAACCAAAAACGTCCCCTAATCATCAATCTGTGGGGAATGACCGGAGTGGGTAAATCCGACTTGATTCGACAGATTGTGAAATATCTCCAGTTTGAATCACAATTCTTCCAGTTTGACTTGGGCGAATTGGGACATGGTCCAATAGGAAATCCCCGTACCATCCTCTCCGAGACCTACCAGTTCAAAGGACCCGAGCCTCGGATTATTCTCCTGGATGAATTTCAACTGGGCAGAACGATCACTCGCATGGGAGAAGAAATTCCACATAAGGAACTGCGGGTTATCTGGCAACTTTTGGACAATGGAAAGATTGATCACATCGAGCAGATGATCGCCGGAAGACGAAACCTCAACTCGGTCTTATTCAAATTTGATTACTGGGTTAGCCAAGGAATGACTATCCATCAGGGCATGGTTTCGTCCAATTACTTTGGGTATTTTGAAGATGATGATGATGAGTCAGACGAAGTTGAAGAAACGCCTGAGAATGACGCTCGATTTATTTTTGACAAGAAAAGGCTAAAAGCCATTCTGGAAATCAACAAATCCCGCTTCGAAAATATCCATGAGCTCCGAAAGCATATCAAGACTTTGGGTACCTTGGAGATCAGGAAACTTCTGATGGATAGCCTGGCAAATACGCTGAAGCCTTCCGAACAGGACTTTTCTCAAACCTTGATTTTTGTCGTGGGAAATTTGGACGAAGCTTACCCTTTTGCCAAAGATCAATCACCCGACATTTCCCCGGACAAATTTTACAAACTGACAAAAGATATTAAGCTACCGAATATCAAAAGTGCTTTGTCAAGACGGTTTAGATCTGAGCAGATCTCCAGATTGGGCAACAATCACATCATTTATCCTTCCTTGAACGAACAGGCCTACAGAGCTATTATCGCATCAGAGCTCTTGACTATTTCAACCGATTATTTTGCAAAAACTCAGGCCAGACTTCACTTCGGTTCGACAATTATCGAATGGGTTTTCCAAGAAGGTGTCGTACCAACCCAAGGGGTCAGGCCGCTCAAGTCCACCATCAAGTATGGCATCGAGGATTTGATTCCACTGATTCTCATGGAGCATTTCAAATTGGAGTCTCAAATCTCCGACGTGGAAGCAAACTTCAATGAAGGCCTATCAATTTGCTTCAAACAGGACGAGGATATGATCTTGGAGAAAACCTTTCCTCTAACCCAGAAAGTACGACACCTTAAAGAAAGTCGAAAGGATGATCTGCAGGCAGTGGTGGCAGTGCATGAGTCAGGACATGCCATCGTACACATGTTTCTTTTTTCAAATTTACCGGACAAAATCAACTCGGTTGCAGCAGATTCGGACAGCGCTGGATTTATCACTCATGATGTGGTAATCCTCCGAAATCCGACCAACCTTCTCCATACCATCGCAGTTTTCTTAGCTGGGTTCTTGGCAGAAAAGGCCCTCTTCGGATTTGAAATGGTCTCTACCGGTTCTTCTGGAGATTTCGAAAAAGCAACAGAATTGGCAATGAACCATTTTAAGGAAAGTGGGTTTTCAGACCTTTTGATGAGGATTGCTCCTACGGAGGATCATTTTGAAAACCACTATCACAACATCGGGCCGATTGAAGATAAAGTCATGAAGTTCATGCGGAGTGCACAGGATCTTGCCGCGAGAATATTGGCAAGAGAGCGAGCCCTTTTGGTTGAAATGTCCAAGTATTTGGCTGATCATGCTTCGATGGAGCAAGAAGTTCTCACCCAGCTTGTACATGAGTTTGGAACCTACGACTTGGAGGCAGAATTAAAGGCCAAAAAATCAGGTTATAGACACCTTCTTTTCTCGGTGAATGAAATGGCTACCTCTTTCCAGTAGGAAAATTTACCGGGAATTTATTCGATTAAACTAAAAAATTGGATTGGTTGATTTTACAAAAAAGGGATGGAATTTGAGAGAAACTGCTCTTTCCATCCCTGCTTTTTTCTTCATGAATCAAGCCCAAATGATCCTTTTACTAAAGCTTGATTCTTCATTCAATTTCTTTTGGGAAAAGCGGAAAGTCAAATTCATGGACCACTAAATAATGTCCATTTCCTGACAGAAACTTTCCTCCATTATCCCAGTAAAGGGTAAGCATCCAATATCCTTTAAAATTGATACTGATCTTCTCCAAATTTGTATCAAAATCCTTTCTTGTACGCTTCAAGAAATCAAATCCTGTCATCAAAAAATCCCAATAGGAACTTTTCAATCCATCCACATTTGATAGATCAGGAATCCATCGATCAAAAAATTCATAATCCAAAAACTTCAGGCACTGGATTGGCAAATCCATTTCTCTAGATGCCATCGCCTCAAATTGAGTTCTCACCTCAAGGAATGAATTTCTAAAGTCAATAAAATTGTTCTTGTCCTTCAAAAAGAATACAAAGTCCTTAGGATCTAACGCATCGCTGTATCGCCCTATTTCTTTCATATAAAATTGAATCAACTGATCCCTATGCAAAGGCAATTGAATCTTAACCTCTTTTTCATACAGGTGGACATTCTGATCCAGTCCAAAATCCATTAGGGCAATGGTTGTACTTTCAGGGTTGCTATTATTCGAAAACCCAAACCAATTGATCACCAAATTCCCATTCGATAAAGCCTCATAGGTTTTGCCGGCCAGTGACACCCGTAGTAAAGTGCGACTTTTGAACCATTTATTTAGCTCGTTCTTTATTGCCTGCACTAATTTTTCATCAGAATCACAATTCCTCATCCAATACTCAGCCTCCGGAAAGTAAGTCACCGGGGCAAATCCACCAGTTGACAGCATCATGTGAACTATTGCCGAAGGCTCTGAATAATCACAACTATGGATCTGAAGTTTAAAAAAATCTTTTCCCATCCAACCCAAAGCCTTCAGGACATCATAAAGCACTTGCTTTGCCTCGGCTTTGGATTCAAATCCTAAGAGGTTAATGAAATGTGACTTTGTTTTGTCTTGCCTTCCCATCCATATGGGCTGGATTTTGGAAAAAAATTCGTCCAAAAAACTTTTATAATTTGGATGAATCTTTTTTAATGCACTGACAATACATTCAAATTCTTGGCTCTTTTCCATGCTTCAAAAAAAAGGAAGACTCCACCAAAAGATGTCGTTCAAAAATATTTAAGAATAAATTTTCGCCTCATTGAACTGGAAAACGGACAAATCTCTTCTTACAACTGTTGGGAAAATCGAAAAAATGCTTGGCCCAGTAAATGGGGTTAGGGCATTGTTCCCCGAAACGGCCTTTCCAGGTCCTCTGCTTACATTAATTTAATAAAAGGTATAGTGAAATGGAACTTTGCCCATGGGAAGTGAAAGCCCTGTTCCAGATTAAAGAAACGAAAGCTGTCGTCCGCAAAATGGTGCTTAAGGACCAAACTCGGGAAGTAGGCAAAACGGGGAATTTGCTTAAGGATAGTAGAGTAAATTCTTTCTCAGCAAAAGGGAAAAATAACTAGCAGAAAGCCTGACCGAAGGAAAAGCCCAATAAATAAAAAAAGTGAAAACTTAAATTCTCCACCTTTACAGTTCAAATCTATCAGCCATGTCCACCCAAATCTATGTCAGCAAAAAGCTGGAAAAACTGATCAAAAATTACATCACCCCTTCTGGTTCGACTGAAAACACAGGAATCTTGGGAAAATGGAATGCTACTGTCTTTTTTACCAGTGGAAGAAAAAATTGGTTGCTTTATAATCCAAAAACTCATTATTCCCTGATTTTGGAAAACCTCTCGGCGAAAGACTTGCCGAATATTAGGGAGATGATCGCCGAAGAGCTTCAACTCCAGCTAACTGTAGATGGCATCGATGCAACTCAAGAGCAAGTCAATTGGCTAATGGATGAAATTAACTTCCTCCCCACAGATGCTGATCGAAGCGCTACTGCTCATATCAACCAGCTCTTGTATATAATAGAATTTCATCAGCATCCTGAGTACTACAAGAGCCTTGCTGAGCTCAACTTCGATTTAAATGACAGAATATTCAGCTTGGATGGCTCTTCCAGATTTACTCAACTTACCAAACCAAAAGAGCAAATGAAAAAAATACTGGGTGTCTATCTGGCTTCAAGTCAAGACAAGCCCATCAACCCAAGCCAGTTGAATTGATTATTGAAAAACATTTTATATAAAAGCATCAATAATCAATTACTTCTTTTTTTGCAGTGTATTAATCATTTCGACTGTTTTATCCCCAGATGGTTAGCCTCGAAAAAGGCTTTCTTGGAAAATTAAAACAGAAGGCAGTATGTTAGGAGTCCGTGTCTCTTAGAGTTTTTAAGGCATTGTCCAACCCCGAATTTCAAACTATTATTTATTGTGCTGGATTGGGAAATTTACAATCGAAATCCCAGGCAACTGCCTGAAGCTTCGCCTTTAATCCCTTCAAATTATTGATTAAATCTTCAAATGAGGGCTTATCCCCATCGTAGATCATATCCTCTTTCATTTTGGCATAATCAGCCTCCCACTCTTCTATCACTTCAGCCGGGGGAATGGAATTCAGTGTTTTAGGGTTGTGGTGATTATAATCCACCTCCCCAACTCTTGAAAATTTGTAGCGGTGGGACACGATCGTTTCATACAACTCCTTGTCGCCGAATGCCGATGCTGCAATTCCTGCTTGGGCTAATTGGTGTACATCGTAGAGATGTCGACTTAGCCTATCTACTCGCATTTTTTCTGCCGGGCGGTGAAACTCCTCATGCAAGAGGAAAAGCTTTTCCAAAAATGTGCGTTCCGGATTTACTGTAGGAACTTCGAATAGAGGTGCCGCAAAATCTCTTTCTGCATACACTTCATCTATTAATGCCCCAAATGTCTGAAAAGTAAATGGCTCTCTCAACGAACGGCAACTGACCTCTATTTGTACTCTTGGCAGAACATATTCAGTACTTGGAACAATGAGATTCGGATAATAGATTTCCAGGACCCTTGGATCCTGATCGCTGTCTTTAGCTTCTATTACTTTGAATTCAAGTTTAGTAAATCCGTTTTCACGAAACTTTTCTTGTCTCTTCAAAGAAAACCCCTGTGGTATAGGCTCCCGCTTCTTTCCGTAGTCTGGTGATTTTCGTTTTTGAAATGTCGCCTTTGTAGCCATTGAAGAACTCCTTGTCGATTGCCAAATCAATATCTTCTGAAAACCGATTGATAAGTTTCCAGGCTTTACTGAGAGAAGTTCCGCCTTTGAATACCAAGTGTGCAGCGATCGGCATCTGAAAAATGATATCCAAGGCGCGGCTCACCCACCAATCTTTTTCTACGGCAAAGGCTGACATACCCATCTGCTCGGCTATTTGTATGTATGCATTCCGCTTGGTAGGATCAGGTACATTGAGCCACTTAATCATTGTTTGTTGTGTTTAGGGCTTTTCGCATAATGATCCTGATCCACTCTGGAGCCAGCTTGATATCATGTTCCAAGCGGTAGGGATCTTCTTTTGCCAAATGGCCTATGATGATATTCTCTTCCTCTTCAGTGACCTTGTCTTTCCCAATCTCTTTCAATGCCTGTATCACCAATGTGCTGATTTTTCCAATGGTGGCTAAATTTCTTGGGCTTGTTTTCTTAAAAACTATCTTTCTTTTGCCCAAGTCAATTTTTCTTGTAGAGCCGTCTGTGTAGTAAACCACATTCATCTGCACTTGTGTAGATAGTCCCAAAGCATTCAACGCCAAACTACCGGCAGGAACTATCCTAGCCTTATCTCTTCGCCTGATGGCTTCTGCAATATCTTCCGTACTTGGTTTTAACGGTCCTAAAATCGGGTCTTCAGCCAAGCGGGCATAGAGACCTCTTGCTACCCGATTCAATTCTTGGCGTTGCACCAGACGCTCCAATGCTTTTGACACAGCTTTAGCATTGCCTATTGATAAGAAGTCATCGACAAAAAATAGCGAACCCCTTGCCGCTTTTTTTATCTTTACAATCACCTTATTATCAATACTTTGAGTCATATTATTTGGCGTAATATGTCGCAAATATAGTATTTTTTTGCGACAAAATAATCATTTCATCCTTAACAAAAAGAGAAACTATTTATCACAGCGGTCAATCTGAGTTGTCACAAATCTTGTCGGAATTTGTGACAGGCAGCGCCCCACTATTACAGGATTTATTACCAATCCGCAACACTTCTCCCAACGCCCATTCAACTCACTCTGGATTTGAGGGGCTTAACCTCATGTAAAAACCCACACTTCAATCGTATGGAATTATTTCCAATAAATCCGGGAGGCAGTCCGTAGGAGACTTTGTTTTTTAGATAAGGGCGGAGCATACTTTTGACTGTTGCAGGTTCGCACTCAATCTTTGCATCGTCGTGTCATAGACCGGAGGATTAAGAAGGGAAAAATGGAACGGAGCAATCACCGACCGAAATGGACAAAAATCGATGTGCTTGGAAGAAAAATCGGAAACAGGCTTGTCCCTCTAAAGGAGGCTCGGGCTACGGCTTCATGAAACGGCCTTCCCGAGTCCCAGGCTTGCCGGGACTCAGGAGCAGGGTAAGTGGAGTGAAGCGGTAGCCGTGGGGAGTGAAAGCCCCTTCCTTGAGTGGAGAGAAAAGAGCTGTCATTTGGAAAATGGCGCGAATGGATCGGAACAAAAGGAGTGGGCGAAACGGGGGGAAATCACTTAGTGTAAATCGTATTAAAATCAAAGTAGCCACTTTTCTGAAAAGCGTCAAAAAATAGAAAAAAGCCATTTCGGGCTTTTTTTAAAATTCTTCGGAATCCGGTTCTTTGACGGAAACGTAAACCGTGTGGGTTTTTCCGTACTGATCAGGTTCTTTTAGCTTGGCGACATTGAACTTGATGTAAGTGTCTCCTTCATATTCAAAGGTATGGTCATGTAGCTCTTCCATTTTCAGGCTCACTTCCACGATGTTCTTATTTTCGACTTGCTTTCCTTTACCTACCTAATACTACAAAAGTAAAAATCGAATACTTTGGGTCTGAAAAATTTGCAAAGGCAAAGGACTTTTATCTTTTAAATTTACTAGACCAAATTTGACCCTAATGGATCTTCAAAAGAAATTAGATTCTTTTCAAAAATATGCTTTAACTGTAGTTTTTATGGCTCTATTATAAACTGAACTGGAAATTTCGCTTATGTTGGCGAATCCATGTTCATAAATTAGTTGTATTTGCAAGGTTTTTGAAGGGCTATAGCCTAGACCAAAAACTCCTGCAATGTCATTGTCTTTCCACAAAGCTTTTGCATCATCTCCCTTCACGGTAATTTTATCATCTCCTTCTCCAAAAATCATTGCAGAGGATAAAAGAAATGATGGCTGGGGTCCGCCAATAATACTGAACCGTTCTCCCAATTGAAAATCAAAAAGTAATGGAATATCTAAATAGCCATTTCTCACCAATGAATTAACATTGTCTAAATTCGTCTTAGCACCCTTAGTTGCAAAGTCAACACCAGGTTCAAAACGAATAGCACTTGAAATTGGAAGGGATGTAAAGGCGCCCAACGAAAATCCGTTTCGGAAATTGGTGTCCTTCCCTCCAGAATCTTCTCCTTCAAAGGTGGTTATAGAAAAACCCAACCTAAATCCATATTTAATGTCCTGAGCATTGATGGAGGTTGAAAATGCAAAAGCGAGTACTAAGAAGAGAATTCTTAACATGGCCATTATTTTTGAAGTGAATTGATTAAAGTGGATTTTAATATGTTCAAGAAAAAAATTTCATTGACTTCTGGACAAAATTTAACATTATTTAAGCGCTCATAATGTCTGGTACGACAACCATAAGACTAATGTTTTCCCATTATTAAATTATTATTTTTCCTGGGGTTAATTGATGATACTACACCTTTTTTAATTCCACAGAGATTAGGCTATAACCAAGTTTGATTCCTTTTTTGACAACTTATTTGCACCATCAGAGAAAAAATAAACTTCAATGAAAAAAGCCCTTTCGGGCTTTTTTCAAGATTCTTCAGAATCAGCCTCTTTGACGGAGACAAAGACCGTGTGGGTTTTGCCATACTGATCCGGTTCTTTGAGCTTAGCCACATTGAACTTGACGTAGGTTTCTCCTTCGTATTCAAAGCTGTGATTTTGGAGTTCAGCCAAGTTGAGGCTTACTTCCACAATGTCCATGTTTTCGACTTGCTTTCCTTTTCCGATGTACTTTTTTGAGAACGCCATAGTATTTTGGTTTTAGTTAAAATTTATGCAGGTCATTTAGGATGGCCAGGAAAGTGAGCAAAAATTAGAATTTAAAAACCGGGAGGCAGTCCGTAGGAAACCCAGTTTTTAGAAAATTCTGCTGCAAGCCCCAATTTTTTGAAACTGACAGGCCGTACGACCTTTGTGCATACAATTGGATAAAACCGGAATAGGGCCTCGTTTACTCGGTTGGGATTGCTTTGAAAACAACGATTTGGAAGTCTATTGCCAGCAAATGTTCAAGACTCGCCTTTGACAGAAACCTTCTGCTCTTTTCGAGACCAGAACCTACATCAGTTTACCAAAATCATTGAACGCGTTTTCCCTCAATAATTCATTCAACTTCCCTTTTCTAACCTTGTTGGCTTCCATCTGCTCGAAAGACAGCAGAAGCTTCATCAACATAAATCTCAGATCCTTATCGGTTAGATCAATCCCGTTCTGCCGAAATGACTCCTCTATAAAGGATTTGGCATTGTAGGGATAGACCACTTGACCTTTGAACGCTGCGTCGGCCGGGTGGACCACTTCATTATACATGTCCATAAGAACTATTCCATCATCAGCCTTGTCCAGTAGATTCAAGGCATTTTCTATTACTTTTTTGATACTCATAGGGGTGTATTAAGTTTCTTATTTAAAATTTGGCAATTGTTAGATCTGAGGAGTTTATCATTTGATCGAGGGGAATCCCATCAGAAAGTGGAACAGAAACCTGTAGGCCAACACGCGACTAGAATCGTCAGACCATTCTCAATAGGCTCGATAAAAGATGCTCTCTTCTAGAAATGGAACTGTATAGAGAAATGGGTAGAGCTATTTTCTATCTTCATTTTTCAAAACATCATCAGCATATTTAAACATTCTCCACCAAACATCTGAAGTTTCTTCTCCTCTTAAAATAGCTTTTGAATTTACTATTGATCCTCCCATTAACTCTAAATGCCCCAGTTTTGGAAAATTAAATATTGCTGGCAAATGGAATGACAAATCACGTTTAGGAGTTCTAACTATTCTCCATTTAAGTCTTGGATGATTCTTAATGATCAATTTTGAGACCAAAAGTGAAATATCCGCAGCAATGGCCAACCCTTTATTGGATATCACTTTACCTGATGATTCATCTGTTGAAAAGGGTGCTATTTGCAAAGTTTCAAAAACTTTTTTCCCTAACCCCTTTAATAATTTTTCATTATCACTAGAAAATTCTTCATCAAAAACTGTGAGCAAATACTCAACTCTATGGTCTTTTATAGACATGAACCAATCAAAATAAATCTTTGCTTGAGTATAGCTCCACTCTCGTGGCTTTTGAGAATTTACCTCTTCGGGTGGAATGAATAACGGGTAGTCTTTAATATTTATCATGAGCAATAAATGGGACTCTAATTCTATTTAGTTCAATTTGAAAATACTAGCAAGGACCCAAACCGGCCAAGAGAAAGGGATATCACTTTCAAACTCCAATTGAATGACTAGAACTTTACCAAGCTATTCAAAGGTAACCTCCTCTGCTAGTGGCAAAGTAACCTCTCCAGGAGGCAAAGCCTCATAGTCAAACTGCCGATAGACTGCCCCATCAGCCAAAACATTGACCGTCGCTGAAAGTGGCTGGAAAGAATCATTTGTTTCTCCTCCCAAGTGAACGGCGTTGAAAACTAGGCCTAGGCTATGGATCGGGGCTGAGGAAGTGGCTGAAATGGTTGGAACTTCTGGTTCAAAAGAAAGCGTGTAGGTATTACCTTGTTGGATCACTTGAGTCCAGTTGAGTTCGCTCGGTTGATCCAACACCAGAGCGACAAAAGTAGAGGTACCGCTCAACATACTGTGAACTGAAAATGTCACCAGATATTCAGTGTAGTTACCATCCATTTCAACTTCGATGGTCACCGATTTTTCAACAAATTTTGGAGTCTCATTCTCTGAGGAACAGCTATAAGAAAAAACGGATAAAGCGATTACTAACAGGTATTTCAGATTTCTCATGGCGTAAAATGGTTTAGTTTAAAGACTTGGAATAGTTAAATGTAAAAGACTGGATATGAATAAAATAAATGATTTGGCAGACCTAAATTCACCTACCCATTTCTTGCGTCTGATTAGGTAAAACGTCCAATTTGTTAAAATCCATGTCATAAAACTGGATTTTCTTCGATTCCGGATCTGCTTCGATAAATACGGATTGACTATTTTCCAAAGTGGCTTTTTGGCTATTACCCCGTCCTAAGCTGGAAAGTAGCACTTCCTTTTCCTGAAAATTTTCAAGCTCCTTGATCGGGAATCTGCTCAGTTCAGTTTCCAGGTGGAATCCATGATCAGGATAGAACTTTTTGTAGGAGAAATTCCCCTGCTCATTCCGCTTTTCAAAATCCAGTTTGATCCAGATGGAATCAATCATTTCTCCTGAGCCTTCCTTCATCTGACCGACTTCGCTCGAAGCCAATATCCTATTATCCATTTGCCTGTTTAGAATGGCTTTTTTATGGATGGATGCTCCTCTGAGTAAATTATAGGCTTCCTTTGCCGTCACGTCATTCCCCTTTCCATACGAAAATGTATTCTGGATCTGATCGTTAAGAGTGACTTTTACGCTATCCAAAAAATAATGATAGGGCTTCGAAGATCTCGAGAAATTCAACTCATAATTAACCTTGTCTTTTCCCAGGCTGCCATCCTTTTGCCTGGCATTAAATTCGGCTGAAACTCCGATTTTAAAGGACTCCTGTCGCTCAGAAACTTTAGCTTCCAGGGCAGCATTTAATGAAGTACCAAAGCCAAGGAATTTCAGGTTCTTTTTGAGGAATTCAAGATTATTATTCTCCATAATTTTGAGTGACAAGCATTTAAATATAGCAAAACCATATTAATTAAGATCTTTCCAATGCAGTTGGTTTAACTGATAAAAGGACTCAACTCCCTTTTGCTTAGGTTTAAATGTTCGGACGGTTTGAATGATTGCTTGTGAAATGCAGTAGGTTCGAAGAGAAAAGGTGAAAATCGATTCCTTCGAGATTTTATTCCTCTTTTGGTTTTTAAACTGAACACAATCATCGGACAAATAATACCCGCATTTCCGATCATAAACCAGATCCTGAACCTTACAATCCATCACCCTTCCCAAAATCGAGGTGCTAAACACCGTATTGAATTTTGCATTTTTTGAGACCTTCTTGAAAGCTTGGGTCAGCAAGCTCAAGTCAAACTTAGCCCCGATGATCAAGAAACCAGCTTCATCAAATGAAATTCTGGCTTTGAATTGATTGGAGAAGCAGATGAGGGAAGCATAGGAGTCGGAGACAAAAATTGCCCGTGAATTTTCTGAAAGATTAAGAGCAGAAATCCCTATGGAAGCCTGTTTATTCCGGTAAAGGCTCAGGATTTCACAATCCACATTCCTGCCTTGCTCATTAAAGAAATCAAAAACGATCTGGCCCGTTTGATCCTGATTGGCAAACTTGGAAAACAGACCTTGGATAGCCTTATCCACCCCTTTGTAGCTCAAAATATCAAAGGTCTCTGTCAAAGCCATTGTCTTGTTCGAAGCGTTTTTTTGGGTTCTTTCCTTCTTCCGTATCGATGCTGTTTAGGCGTCTGATGGCATTGATATCAAATTCTTCTCTAAGGGCTTTCGGGAGTGAGGAATCAGCTGAAATTTTGGAATATTCCTCCTTGATGTTGTTCAAGTCACGGATTGCATCTCTGTCCTTTGGATTTCGGGAAATCCGTCGCTCTACTTGCTTTTGAACTTCCTTGATGGCTTGAAGGTATCCTTCGCTGTAGGCTTTATCCTCCTTACTTTGCTTTCCGAGCAATTTCTGAACACCGGTAATCAGTAGGTAGGACAAGCCTCCATCCAGCAAAACTGAAAGGACTAAACCGGATTTATTTGATCTGAGGCCCTTTGGAGCAGAAGGCGAAAGTTGAAATGCTGTCCCATCTGCCAACAGCACAGTTTCCCCTTCCTTGTATTTCTTCTTTTGCTGTGGATCGAGTTCTTGCCCATTGACCATTTGGGGAGCTTTGATGTCTCGGGGATTGTAGGAGAGAAATTGTTTGGTTCGCTGATCGTACTCGATGATTTCGGTCTGAATATTCCCTTCTTTGTCCACATAGCTTTTTTTGATGTTGGCCAATTCTTTCCGGACCAGCTGATTCCGCTCAGAGTCATTCAAACTGGGATGTCGGTTCGGTTCCATGTAAACCGGATCAATCCGCAAGGCAGGATTCCCATCCTCTCCCCTTACTATGGAAAGTCTAGCCGGTAATTTATCGATGTATATATCCTTCCCTTTCAAGTCAGTCAATTCCACGATATCGGTCATTCCTCCATTTTTCAGGGCATTTACCTCCTTTTCCGGTATGGTAAACTTCCCGTTTTTGAAGACTCCGAAAATTTCCAGATCCTTCATCGGTAATCCATTTTGGCTTTTCATATGATTATAATTTGATTTTTAAATGCCATATGGAATCTTCGCATGCATAATTTATGATGCCTCTTTGAGTCGCATTGGGTATACTTTTTTATGGAAACATGCTTTTCTATCTTTGGTTAAACGACTAGAGAAATGAAAACAATCTCCATCATGAATCACAAGGGAGGAACGGGTAAAACCACCTCATCCATAAATATCGGTGCTGGACTTGCCAAAAAAGGCCTCAAAGTTTTGTTATTGGATATCGATTCCCAAGCAAATCTGACTGAGGGATTGGGAAAAGGTGACCCGGAATTATCTGTTTATGATTCCATCCGAGAGAATAAAAAGTTACCAATCCTACATGTCTCCGAAAACCTAGACTTGGTTCCCTCCTCCATCGATCTGTTGGGTGCTGAAATGGAGATCGTATCCAAAATTGGCCGGGAGCAAATCCTAAACAAATTGCTAAAACCTGTCCGGCCAGACTATGATTACATCATCATCGACTGCCCTCCATCAGTAGGACTATTGACAGTAAATGCGATGGTAGCGAGCGATGTAATATTGATACCGCTCCTAGGAGAATACTTCGCTTACAAAGGTGTAGATCGACTGCTGGGAATAGTACAGGAAGTTCGGGAAAGCCTTAACGAAAAGCTTGAGATCGGTGGAGTTTTCATCACCCAAATCAATCCTAACCGAATCCTAACCAAAACTATTGTGGAGAAACTCACCGAGGATCTCCAGGATAAAGTGTTCGAAACCAAAATCCGGATTAATGTTGCTTTGGCTGAAGCCCAACTCCAAGGACAAACCATTTTCGACTATGCGCCTGAGTCCTATGGGGCGAAGGATTATGAAATGCTGGTCGATGAAATTCTAAACCGATTAAACTGAACAACACATGGCTAAGAAGCTAAACGACCCAAGCAAGGGCAATAAAAACCTCGGCACCAAACAACGAGGTATCGGAGTGCTGATCAATTCAGAACCTGAAGTCCAGCAAAAAGAAAAAGGATCAAGCAAAGAATTTGATACTGAGGATGTGAAAATTTACTCCCTTCGGATTCCTACAGCCATGTTCGATAAACTTAAATATGAAATCGGCAGAGAGACCAAGGCTTCAATGCGGGATATGATTTTGAAGGCGGTGGCGGAGTATTATGGGATTTAGATTGAAATTCTTCTTACCTATTCGACTATTTTTTAAAAATTTTTAATAAATTAAAATTACATAATTGTTTAACTAAACTTTATATGTGATGGATGCACGATATCTAATTCTTTTTTTCCTTTCGTTTTTTCTGTTTTGCACTCCAGTTTTAGCACAAGAAACTGGCGAATGCGAGGAAATTGTCAATGAAGATCCCAATATCCTTAAACCCTGGATCGGTAATAACAACTACCTCCTAGGGGTTCTTGAACAACATGGGATTTTTCTCCCGGAGGATTATTTTAAAAGCTTGGATAATAATGGGAAATACAAGGGAAAGAATTTGGAACTTAGGGACGTAAGAAATCCCAGAAGCCAAGGTAAGGGCAAATCAGGAGCTTCCGGCAGGATCAGTGAGTTCCCTCCCGGAGGCACAATCTATTACCTGCCCGTGAAGATTTATAATCATGCAAATTCCTCCGGGCAGGGGGCATTCTCTAACCAAGACATCTACACATATTTTGGAAATGCCTTTAAAATTTTTAGGACGAATATAGGAACAGTGGAATTTTATATCCAATCTATTACACTCATCCCAAACTCACCCTATTATAACTTATCAGGCGATAATGCCAGAAATAGCATGTATAACGATTACTTTGATGGCAATACATTAAACATCCATTTGGTAAATGAGGCACCAGCAGCAGGAAGTGCCAAAAGACCTGGGAGACGGCTATATATTTCCAAGTTTTGGGCTTCAAAAGAATCCACTTTAGCTCATGAATTGGGACATAATTTCGGACTCAAACACACACACTATATTGGGACAGACGTTGAAGGAGAAGAAAAAATTAACGGGGAAGCAGACAACTGCGCGCAGGAACCGGTAAGCAGAACCATGTTGAAAGGAATTGAATGTGGCAATTTTAACAATTCCAAAAAATGCGAAGTGAACGCAGACGGATTCTGTGACACACCTGGCGATCCAGTTTTAACAGGAGCAAGCACAAGTGGTTGTTCAGTGACAGGGACACCATTGTACCCCACAGATAATTGGGGAGCTGCTTGGCAACCGGACGGTACAAACTTGATGTCTTATTTCCGAGACCGTGAGTGTAGAGATAAGTTATCTTATAGCCAGACAGCAGCAATATTCTGGGAGCTGCAAACCTCGAAATTCGATTTTAAACTTAGCTCCACCCGCAATAACATATCAGGTCCAACGCTCTTATGTCCTAATACGACATATACATATACTGCTCCTAATTTGGCTAGTTCCTACTACCTATGGCAGGTTCCGGATGGATGGTTGTTGGCAGGGCAGGGAAATCAGACTGTTAATATCACGGTTCCCAGCTGGGCACCAGGAAGCCATGAAATTTATGTCAATGGGTTTCCAGGGGCTGCAGTTAGTCCTATGAATGTAACATTCAACGACAATCAATTATCGATCAATGGTGCCGACATCATAGCGGGAGACGAGTATTGCAGAGCCTATTTTGTGGATTATATTTCAGGTTCTACTTACAATTGGACGGTATCTGCACCCGCCGGTTCCGGGGTAGTTATCTGTAGCGGACAAGGGACCAATACCATAACAGTTAAGGCAAGTGGAAATTCACCTTCCTTTTATCTTAACGTCTCCACACCAAGTCCTTGTGGAAGCACAGCATATGGGAGCAAGTATATCACAGTAAGTTCAGATGGAGGAGGGCCCATTGCTAGGACAGCATCTGACAATCTTCTTATTTATCCCAATCCTACCAGCGATTACCTGAAAATAAGCCTACCTGGGGTAGCTGACTTCGAAATCGAAAATGTATACATCATCGATGGGCATACTGGTGAAATCATAGAAAGGCAGGACTGTTATAAATCAAACGAAGTGTTAGACGTTCGGGGCCTACGGGCGGGGATTTACCTTGTCAAATACACAAAAGACGGTCAAATCCAACATTTCAAATTTCTTAAACGATGAAAACTATAAAATATCATATTCTGCTTGCGGCAAACCTCCTATTTCTTTCTTTATCATGTGTGGGAGATAATTCCACTGACCAACCTACCGAATGGTACCATATATTCCGCTTGGTGGATAAAGAAGGACGGGATTTCTTCAGTACCAACTCCGATTATGACCTTGAAAAAATACGGGCTTGTACTGAAATAAATAATATCTTTCGTTGTCTTGATAAAGATCCATTAAATGAATCTAACGATTTCTACATCAATCAAATCGGAGAAAAGACCTATCTATCACTATATAGCCCAATATCGAACTTTAAATCGACTGTCTACCTGGACTTTGGAAATGGGGATACGGATACCCTCACATTTTCGAGCAGGCCAGAAGAAATTCCGAACCCCTTCTGGACAAACATTAGAGAGTTCAATTTTTTGTACAATGGCAGGAAAGTGCATACCTACGACCTAAGAGAGAGGCAAAATGTCCTTTGGACCCAACTTCTAACTAAGAATATGCCGAATGACACGACTCGTGTAAATGAATGGGTGGTCATTACGATCACCAAGGAGGAGCGGGATTCCAATTGAAGTGAGGTGAATTCCGGGAATATTTGGAGGATTTACATATAATAGGTAATGTGGTCAAAATAGTTAGTGACATTGAACTGATATTTCATGCTAAAGACCAACTTTTAAGGAATTAAATCTGCCAAGTGGAATAAAGTGGCTTCGTTTTTCGTGGCTCTTTTTTCATGCTTCATCCTTCTTGTTTTTTGGCTAAGAAAACCCTTTTCTTATTGCGTTTTTGAAACTGCTCTATGTATTCCAGTGAATCAGAATTCCAGAATTTCAACAAGACATCATAGACTTGTCTGGAGCAAGTAACCTTCGGACGTTGGCTTACTTTGATTTTTGGTCGATAAGCCAGTGTGATTTCTGCGACTTCATTAAAGTGGAATGATTTAGTTAAAGCTTCCATAATTTTTTGAGTTTTGGTGAAACATGAATTATGGAATGATCCCAGCCCTGTTCCGAGCAAGGCCAAGCCAAAAAGGAATAAACCAGCGCTGGATTGCGGGTGAGCTTTATGCCGGAAGCTCTTGGCCGCCCCGAGGATAAAGGGCTAACTTATTCTGGAATTCAGGATTACCTAATCACCTATTTTTTAAAAAATTGAAAAATGCAATTGGCTGATAGCCATTTACCAGACAAAGCAATACCCCGTAAAAAAACGGAGCCATCGATTGGGAAATGATGGTCAATGAAATTTTAGGCAAATTATATTTAGCAAAAAATGGCAAAGAGGCTTAACAACCCGAGCAAGGGCAAAAAAACCTCGGCACCAAAAAGCGAGGCTTGGGGATGCTAATAAACTCCACCCTAAGTACCGCAAAAAGAAAAAGTATCAATTAAGCCTAATCTCTTTTTTCCTTAAATATTCTTTATTGCCTTTCCTCTTTCTGCTCTGTCGGATTTTATTTTTTCCCAACGCTCCTTCCCATAGATTTTGTGGAAATACTCATCATCTTCTAACGGTATATGCTGATCCTTATCAGGATCGAGATAAAGATTTCTTAAATCCCTATCTAGCTCTTCGTCTGCAATATTAATTTTCATTTTATAATTCTATTTTTGTTAACTCGATTTCCCTGGCGATGGCTCCGCTAGAATTCCAAAAGGTATCTTTGTTGGTCATAATAAATGAAATCTAGTTTTTATTATATCCATATTTCCCTCTAGTCAACAACACCCTTTTCCACCAACTTTCCCTCTGAAGGATCGTCTGTTTGTCAACAGTTGATTTATAAATATCTAAGATCGAGTATCGGAAATTCTCTTTTATATGCTCGAAATTCAGATTTTTAAAGTCCTCATTCCCCCCATTCCCATTTTTCACATAGTCCCGCCATCTCTGCAAAATCATCTCGTCGCCTGCCGCAGATCCCACATACCGCTTTCCATTTGAAATATCTGTGATCAGATAAACTCCTTTCTGATTCTGCAGAGCTGTTTTCCAATTATCTTTTTCAATCACACGGGATAACTCCTTCCATGAAAGGTTTACATTTTCGTAACCTGGAAAAATATCATTATCGAAGATATCAGGTAAGATTTGGGCAACTTCGCATTCCTCAATCACCGAAGAAGCCCAACGAATCATAGTTTGGGATTTATTCTTAAATCTCACTATCAACCGTCCAAAGTATTTTTCATATTCTCGGATCACTTCGTATTCATATCCAACGCCATCCATTTTATCCAAATCCTTGGTAACCCTTCCAACATGGAACAAAAGCCATAGGTTGTCATTCCTGCTGATCCTAACAAACCCAATCGTGATTTGACCCTCTTTGTATGATTTTTTACTTTTATAATTCCAATACTGACCTTCCAGCAAAACTTCATCATTTCCATTTTTAAAATCCTCAATAGGATCCCAATTGTCCCGAAACATCAAGTTAAACCGAACTTTCACATTCGGAAGATCTTCTATCTTCAGAATATCATTTAGTTTGATCATTCTCAGTTAGTAGTAGTTCTTTAAAATTCATGTCAAATTCTTTTTCCAAAAACTCTCTTGTCGTTCACTGATTTTGAATGTGGCTTAGGAGTATCATGGTATTTAAGGGAACTCAGGGATATCTACTCTTGGATCTCTAATTTCAATTTCAATTGATCTTATTCAAGATCCAAGGAACGAGACCGGAACTGACTGCCAATTCAGCAACTTTATCCAGATTCCAAACTTCAAGCTTTTCCATGTTTGACTGAAGGTTTAATTTTGGTGAGTGGAAAACATAGTAAAACTTATCATAAGATTCCGAACTATCTATTTCTTCAAAACGATCTTCGTAGTCTTGAAATTGCTTCAAATTTGTAGCGCTTTTTACTTGGACTAAAATCCTTTCACCTGTAACAGGTGCAATCAATTCAATATCCTTATCTTTTTGAACACCGCCTATACTATTGGTTCGAAGATATCCAGCTTGTCTAAAAATCAAGTCAATGAAGACTTCAAAGTCTTTCGGCATAAGTTTTTGAATACATGCAGCAAGACTGAATTCCAACCTCCTTAAATCTTCTTTGACTTCAATTACTTCAGGAAGCTCCTCTCCATTAATTTTCCTTACCAGATACTCAAGGTCGTCCACATTACAAATAGTCCCTTGGAACCCTTGTGTTTTAAGTAAATTTCCACTTAGATTATCGGCCAGTAATGGTTTCCCATCAATCGATTTATTGGACCATTCTCCTATTACCATTTTCTCTTTTTCTCCATTGTCTATCCCAACTACTTCCTTTTTTGCGAAACACCAATAGAGATGTTGGTCATGAAAAGTTATCCAAAGCACGCTTTTATCAGATTCGTAGAAATGTCTGATTTGGTTTGCGTAGGAAGTTATTGTTTTAGGAACTTTACCACTATATGCCTTAGAAACAGAACCCGTCAAATCTGCTAATATGTCTTCATGTTTGACTTCTTTATAGCTTAATTTCAAAACACTTTTTTCAAAACATTCCTTTGCCCAACTTCCTTTTCTTCCTAGCTTAATAAACATTGCCTTTGACGGCTTGATTTTATCTTTCATTTCGTATGATTTAAATTAATAATTAATACCCCGGATACTTCTCTCCCCATTCCTCATCCGGCTCATAGGTATTCCCCTTAACCCCAATAGCAAGGTCCTCTCCCATTTGAAGCACGATATCCGAAAACTTAAGTCCTGATTTCCATTCCTCTGGAATTCCTTCTAAACCATGGATCAAGCCAAGTATATTTCCGGTAATGGAACCTGTAGAATCGCTATCTCCGCTGTGATTGACTGCTGCCAAAACTCCTTTTTTGAAATTTTCCAAGTAGTGCAGCGAACAGAGTAAACTGATAGCCAAGGCTTCCTCCGCTACCCAACCACCACCTAGCAACTCAATATGTTCTGCTTTCAATTCTTTTTCCTTGAGTCTATCATGAAGACCAATGGCGCGAAACAAAACCCTATCAAGTTCTTCAAAGCCTGGTTTTCCCATCAATAAGTCAATCACTTTATAGATACATTTCTCCAAAGGAATATGCTGACAAAGTCCAGAGATTATTGCCGCAAAAAATCCCCCACTCAGATATCCAGAGGGATGCCCATGAGTCAAGGCAGAAAACTTGCATCCCATATCAAAGGCTAAGGCCATATCGTCCGAAAAAATCAATCCCACAGGTGCCATTCTCATGACTGTCCCACAACCCTTGCTATCATTAATCGGCTCATCGATGGTCCCTGCTATTCCCGAAGCCAAGGAAGAAATACAGGTATTACCGGGCGCTCTTCGTTTATATAACTCCTTTCTTTTGATAAGCCAACCCTTTTCTATGTCATACACTCCTTGGGTAGGTTTGGCCTGAAAAGGAAAGTCTTGGGTAAAAAGCCATCTCAAATAAGAATGATAAACAATGGTATTCTCTGCCCCTCCAATACCCCGCTGCATGGATCTATTCCATGCGCGCAAAAGTCCTTCTCCAGTGAAAAGGGTCATTTGTGTATCATCGGTAAATTCTCCGAAACCATCTTCAAATTCAACAAAAGAGTCAATTCCGTTGACTCCATACTTATTTTGAATTTGTGGGAACGATAAAAATTCTATTGGTGCACCAAGTGCATCTCCGATGGCCCCTCCCATTAGGCAACCCTGACAAACATTCTTTTTATCGAATTTCTTCAGCCCATAATCATGCATGACTGACCAGACTTGATAATAGGCTTGCAGCTTATCTTCCTGACTCGGCGTTTTGGCTATTTTCCCTTTGAAATTTGGGTAATCTAATTCTGCCATCTGCCGAAGAAGAATCTCTCCCATCTCCTTTTTAGATGCAAAAACTCTCCAATGATAATCCCCTCCCGGAGTATGATGGATTCGATCTTCGGGAAAAATTTCCTCCAAATCCCTTTTCACCCTTGCCCTCACCAAAACTTGCTCGGAATCATCTCTATGCTGTACGATCGAGAAAAATCCATTTTTGCTAGCTATCCACATAATTAAATCAGTATGCATAAATCTAAAAAATTAAGCGATATAGAAAAAGGCAACTCAATACTTTAGACACTAAATGTCACAGATATTTTAACTTAAGATGATCTGTTTATCAGATCATTTAAATCCTCATAACCTGTATAATAGCCTCTCTGATCAGTAACCTCCGTTTCTACCCTCCAAATCTCTACCTCTTTTGAGGGCTCGATTTTTAAGTTGGTTATCTGCTTGCAAAGTTTGTCCCTACTCCCTCTCAACATTGTCAAATCCCAATCGATAGATAATCCCTCTTGGAGACAGTATTGGTACAGTCGAGCAATTTTCATAAAGCTATTGGTATATCTCTCGCCCGTAGTGTCATTATCCAAGTAGAGCTCTACTTTCTGCCTTTCCTTTAAACTATCTAGCATCAAACGCATACTTAGATTAGCTATACTGTTCAAAATGATGGCTTTGAAATCTGTCGCTCCGGAAAGCTTCAGATAGCTAAGAAAGTCAAACCACCCTTCAAAAACCTTAATGCTTTTAACAGTCCCAAGGACCTGAATCGAAATACCACCTCCAAGAATATTACCCTTAAAAATAGAGGATCGGAGTACCCATCCACCCGATTCATTTGGAAAACCCACTGCGAAATATCGCCTTCCCTTGTTCCGCCAATGCACCTCTTTGGCAAAGGCAAGCACTCAAAAAATGGTCATTTGGAAAGATTGATACAGGGGGCTGCTTTAAGATTGATTAGAACTGGCAGAAGCTTCAATGTGCCTAAGTGTTTTTGCAGTAATCCCCACTCAATCTGGTTCCTTGGCTTCTTCCCAATTTGTTAATGAAAATTTCCTCACGAAAGTAGAGAATTCCTAGATCGGCAGGGTTCACTTCTTTCCAGCTTTACTACCCCACCCTCGATTCCGAGTACAAATCGTATGCTGCCACCAGCAACTGTCTCCCGGGGGAATATCCATACTTCTCATGCTCCCCGATTTCACTTCGATTTATAGCAAATCCGGGTAGATACTTTTCGTCCAACTCATCCCAAAAAATCAACAAATAGCAGTAAGAAATCGGGCTGGCTCTTCCTGCCTCCATCCAGGAGTTAAAGAGCGCTTCGTCAAGAGATTTCGGATATTTCAGTCCTTCAAACATGCAAAAAGAAAGGTATGATCTTTGGCAAAAGTAGGGAAACCTTATAAATGTCAAGTCGGGAAACAGCTCGAACTGAAATTTGAAAAAATCTTAAAATGCATACTCCAATCCTTCACCTCGAAAGTTGGGAGTCCGGATAGGATTTCTTTTTGGACTTCAATTCATTCAATACACGTCAATAATCCGATATCGAAGTCCATTGAACTGAATAGTCTCCCCCTTTTTCTTTCCTTTCATCTCGGTATAGATCGGAGCATGGGTGGACAAACCAAAGACTGAAACTTCATTTACATCCACTGATTCGATGGAAGTGCTGATGAAAAATATCCGTTGATCAGTCACCACCACAGCACCTTCTTCTATTTTATCACAACTCAAGCTCGAATCTATATTTTCCAAAGTCATCAGTTCATTTTTCAAAAAGAGAAGCTCATGCTCCATCCTTATCAAGAGATCATTCTGCTCTGAAGTACCTCGACCTCCTTGGCTTTCAGATTCGTCTTTGGTAGTGATCTCTGCTTTGAGCCGAGCTACTTCTTTTTCAAAATCGGAAATAGTCAGTTGCTGCTTGATGATACAGGCGTGTAGAATACTGCCTTTCGAAGGTCTGGAATGCATGATTGAGTCAGATTAATTACCACAATGATACCTAACGCCAAACCTGATTCATATGACGAAAATCAGCAAAGAAAATGATTTAGGGATGAGTCCCAGTTGACCGGCAACAAGCCAAAATATTGGTAACCTTTCTTTGCCCGATGAATTATGCCAATCCTCCACTTCCACATAATCCCTTAAATCATGACCCTGTTCCCTTTCTCCGCGCTTTCCAAAATTGCTTCAACAATTCGGATATCTCTCAGACCTTCTTCCCCCGGCACCAGATAGGGATTCCCGGACATTATCGCAAGTGAATCCTGATCCATTTGATTGGCTTGCTGCCAGGGCACATCATAAGGAAAGTTGATTTCTCCAAGGGGACTTTTGCCTTTATTACCCGCATAGCCTTGGAAAGGTGACATTTCGATCATCCCCTTTTCACATTGGATCGTCAGAAAGTTGATATTCTCCGCAAAAGAGGTCTTGATCTTTCCGATTACCCCTCCCGGAAATTCCAGCTCAGCTTCTACGATTTCACCCAATCCGTCTTTGTAGATTTCAGGACGCTCTGTCCAGACTTTGGCAGAATTTAGGGCAACAGGTTCCATATTAGCACCTAACCTTGCACCCTGAATCGAATAGACGCCCATATCATAGATCACCCCTCCACCCATTTCACGCTTTTGCTTCCAGTGATCCGTTCTTCCTTCCCGATACCCTGCTGCGCAATCCACCCCCAGTACTTTACCCAATAAACCTTCTTTGACAATCTTTTGGAAAGCCTGGGTATTCGGTTCGTGCTGACAGCGATAGCCGATGGATAGGCCAACGCCATTTGACTTACAGGCATCGATCATGGCCTGGCATTCTTCCACAGTCACCGCCATGGGCTTTTCGCACCAAACCTGTTTTTTAGCCTTAGCTGCTCGCACCACATACTCCCGATGCATGGAGGGAGGCAATACCACATAGACTACATCGATATCCGGATTATCCGCAATCGTGTCAAAATTCTCGTAGTTGTAAATGTTCTTTTCCGGAATATTGTATTTAGTTTTCCAAGTCTCAGCCTTGGATGGTGTACCAGTGACAATACCGGCCAAATAACAGTGCTTGGTGATTTGGAGTGCCGGAGCCAGCAGGTCTGTGCTATAATAGCCCAGGCCAACCAAAGCCACGCCGAGTTTGTCTTTTCTTGAATTAGTAGTGCAGGCAAAAAGGCTGGAAGGAGTCAAAAGTCCGATTCCGGTGGCCAAGCCGAGGGTTTTGAGTGAATCGCGTCTGGATGTCATTTTTACTGGTTTAATTAGGTAAATGCTTAATGATATGAATGCGTAAAAAGCAGTTCAATTCTTAAAATTCAATATAGTTTAAACTCATTGAGTATCAAAAAAATGATAAATTACATCACACAATCCTTCCCAAATTTCATGAAAAAGCTCCTTATCGTTATCCTAATGGTTTTGCCAATCCTCTCCTTTGCTCAAACCAAACCTTATCTCACCGCAGCGGATGCTGAAAGAATTACAGCTGCGGCGGAGGCCAAAGCCACAGCCGAAGGCTGGAATGTCGTAATTGCCATTCTGGATGAGGGCGGAAATTTACTTTCCTTAAAACGAATGGACGGGGTGCAAATCGGTTCGATCGATGTCGCCCAAGCCAAAGCCAAATCCGCTGTTTTTTTCAAGAGACCTACAAAAGTCTTTGAAGAGGCCATGAAAGGTGAAGGTGGTGCCCGAATCGCTACACTTCCCAATGCCGTAGGTGTCGAGGGCGGACTTCCCATCTTCAAAGACGGGATCATCGTCGGCTCAATCGGTGTCTCTGGCGTGACCTCTGCCCAAGACGGAATCATTGCAGAAGCTGGAGTGAAGGGGTATTGAAGAAGAGTGAAAGATAAAGTCTGAAATCAGAAATGAGACATTAGGCTAAAGCCTCATAAAGAATAGGCTCTTTGATGGAATGGGCTAAAGCCACATTCCTATTCAACATCTTCGGTAAACAAAAAACGGCTGAATCGCTCCAGCCGCTAGATTGACCTTTGAGGTTTTCAAAAACCTCGAAGGTCTTTCCTTTTAGGCAACTTTTATATTCCCCCAAATTTGAATAATTTTTCTAAATGAAAGACAATGAACTCATTCCAAGTGACTTCTACCACATTTTTTCAAGAACCGTTGGTCATGAAGTTCTATTTCGAACTGAAGATAACTATTCCTATTTCCTTAAAAAATATCACCAGCATTGCTCAATTTCCTTCCAAACCTTTGCTTATTGTCTTCTGCTAAATCATTTTCATTTTTTGGTCAAAGTGAATGAAAACACAATTTCAAAAGCAGCACTTGCTTCTTTTTCTAATTTCCTTAATGCCTATTCAAAATCATATAATAAATTCTACGAGAGGCATGGGGGATTATTTCAAAGAAAATTTAAAAGGAAACACATTGATCAAGAGAGTTACTTAACACAAGTGACCATTTATATCCATCAAAATCCCCGTAATCATGGAATCTTAAATGACTTTACAGAATGGAAATACTCTTCTTATCAAGCGTTAGTTTCAACCAAGCCAACGAATCTTGAAAGAGAATATGTTCTAGATTGGTTTGGGGGCGTGGATCAATTTCAGGAAAACCATCACACTACGACTAAGTTTGAACTGCCTGAAGAGCTTTCATTGGAATAAAAAAGCCCTCTAAAATATTCAAGAGGGCTTGGATGAAACCCTTAGGATTTATTAACTCAACGGTCATTTATTTTTTGAAACCTTCGAGGCCTGAAAGACCTCAAAGGTTAGGTATACATCGCTCCATTCACATGCAGCACTTGTCCGGAGATGTAGCTGCTCATATCTGAGGCTAAAAAGACACAGGCATTGGCCACTTCTTCCGGCTGTCCGCCCCGCTTCATCGGGATGCCTTCTCTCCAGCCCTGAACCGTCTTTTGATCCAAAGCTCCCGTCATTTCAGTTTCGATAAATCCCGGCGCCACGGCATTGCAGCGGATATTTCTGGAGCCCAGCTCCAAAGCTACTGACTTCGTAAAACCGATAATTCCCGCCTTCGAAGCCGCATAATTGGCCTGACCTGCATTTCCTTTCACACCAACTACAGAAGTTATATTGATGATCGATCCGGCTTTGGCTTTCATCATCGTGCGGGAAGCTGCCTTCACGGTATTGAAGCAGGACTTCAGATTGACATTCATGATTTCGTCCCACGCTTCTTCGGTCATCCGCATCAGTAGATTGTCACGGGTGATTCCGGCATTATTGACCAAAATATCCAAAGCACCAAAATCTGCCACTACATCAGTAATCAATTGCTCAGCAGCTTTGAAGTCCGAAGCATCAGACCGATACCCTTTGGCTTTGATTCCGAAGGCTGCAAGCTCAGCTTCAAGCGTCTGCCCTTTTTCCACACTGGACAAAAAAGTGAATGCGACATTAGCCCCTTCCTGCGCAAAACGGATGGCGATCGATCTGCCGATTCCCTTTGAAGCTCCTGTGACCAAAGCGGTTTTTCCTGAAAGTAATCCCATGAAGTTTAAAATTTTGTCTGGTCAAAATTAGAAAAAAAGCCCGGAATTCTACTTTCTGAAAAAATGACGATTCCCTTTTTTATTGAAAACCAAATCATTAAATCTTTAAAAATAAATTTCGCAAAAGATAAATGGGGAATTTGAAGATTTGCTAAAATTTTTAACTAAAACTCGTAAAATATTCAGTTTAAGCAGCTTTTGAATGTCACCACCTGTCTGAATTCCAATTTTTTTCTGAAGCCAAAAGGCCTATTTTTGCAGAGTTTCAATTTGTAATCAAACAAGAATAAGATATGTCTTCGACAAAATTTGACTTGATCGTGCTGGGAAGTGGACCTGGAGGATATGTGGCTGCGATTCGTGCTTCCCAACTCGGACTGAAAACTGCCATCGTGGAAGCGGCAGAGCTAGGCGGCATCTGCCTCAACTGGGGTTGTATCCCGACCAAAGCTTTGCTGAAAAGCGCGCAGGTTTTTGAATACATCAATCACGCATCCGACTATGGAATCACTGTAAAAGGTGCTGATGTAGACTTTACCGGAATGGTCAAGCGAAGCCGTGGCGTAGCAGATGGCATGAGCAAGGGGGTTACTTTTTTGATGAAGAAAAATAAAATCGAAGTGATCACAGGTTGGGGTAAAATCCAGCCGGGCAAAAAAATTGAAGTTGCGGATAAAGACGGGAAGAAAACTGTTTATTCTGCCGACAACATCATCATCGCTACCGGTGCCCGTTCCAGAGAATTGCCTTCGATGAAGATCGACGACAAGAAAATCATCGGCTACCGAAAAGCGATGACTCTCGAAAAGCAGCCAAAAACCATGGTAATCGTTGGTTCGGGCGCTATCGGAGTCGAATTTGCCTATTTTTATAATTCCATCGGTACCAAAGTGACTATGGTAGAATACATGGATCGAATCGTCCCTGTAGAGGACGTGGAAGTATCCAAAGCTTTGGAAAAAATCTACAAAAAAGCAGGCATGACCATCATGACTTCCTCTGAAGTGACGGCTGTAGATACTAAAGGTACTGGCTGTAAAGTGACGGTAAAAACTGCCAAAGGCGAAGAAACCCTTGAATGTGATGTGGTTCTTTCTGCAGCAGGGGTAGTTTCCAATCTGGAAAACATCGGCTTGGAAGATGTGGGGATTTTGGTAGAAAAAGGTAAAATCATAGTTGACGAATACTACAAAACCAATATGCCTGGCTACTATGCCATCGGTGACGTGGTGCCGGGTCCAGCTTTGGCACACGTAGCCTCAGCAGAAGGAATTACTTGTGTGGAAAAAATCGCAGGTCATCATCCCCAACCTATCGACTACAACAATATCCCCGGCTGTACCTACTGCTCTCCGGAGATCGCATCCGTCGGCTATACTGAAGCAAAAGCTCTTGAAGCTGGGTATGAGGTGAAAGTAGGCAAGTTTCCTTTCTCGGCTTCTGGCAAAGCATCAGCAGCGGGAGCAAAAGACGGTTTTGTGAAATTGGTGTTTGACAAAAAATACGGAGAACTACTTGGAGCGCACATGATCGGAGCTAACGTGACGGAAATGATCGCTGAGATCGTAGCAATCCGCAAACTGGAGACCACAGGGCATGATTTGGTCAAAACCATCCACCCGCATCCGACCATGTCTGAGGCAATTATGGAGGCTGCAGCTGCGGCTTACGACGAGGTAATTCACCTTTAAATGAAAATAAATAAGCACTAGGCCAAAACATTCGGCCTAGTGTTCTATTTTTAAGGGTATTCCACTACAACCCATTGACTTTTGCAGGAAGAACAACTTATCGAAGGACTTAGAGCCAGAGACCGGAAAACCACGGAATACCTCTACGAGAAATACTCTAGGGCGCTATATGCCGTAATCGCCAGAATACTATCGGATCAGGACATTGCGGAGGAGGTTTTCCATGATGCCTTTATCAAAATCACCAAAAAAATTGACTCTTATGAAGAGTCAAAAGGGCGCCTATACACTTGGATGGCCAACATTTGTCGCAATTCTGCCATTGATAAACTACGCTCCAAAGAAATTTCCCAATCCGGTAAGACCAACGGAATTGATGACTTCGTATATGGTCTTGAAAGCCAGTCAGGAACTATGGAACAGGTGGAGGGGATAGGAGTCAGAGAGTTGATCACTCAACTAAACGAAGATCAACGATTCATCATCGATCACATATATTTCAAAGGATATACGCATTCGGAGGTCTCAGAAGAATATGATATTCCTCTCGGCACAGTCAAATCCCGTGTCAGGGCTGCACTTCAGGTATTAAAAAAGAACTTAGACAGAATCTAGTGGACATTCAATCATACATAGCATCCGGCAAACTGGAACTCTTCCTCTTGGGAGAGTTGACTGAGCGCGAGCGTGAGGAAGTTCTGGCCCTGGCAAAAACTTATCCCGAAATCCAAAAAGAATTGGATGAGCTCGAGGAAGCCATGTTTTCCTTCGACAATCTGACCGGACCTACACCCTCGCCGAAGGTAAAAGACAAAATATTTGCCAGCCTGGAGGCTGACTTCAGAAAAGACGAGCCTAAGAAGGCACCATCTGTGGCACCGGTAGAAACCAAAGTAGTGAAGTTGTCCCCTTGGAAAAACTTTGCGGTTGCGGCATCTCTTGTAGCCCTACTGGCCAGTGCGGCGGCGATTTATTTCGCAGGAAAATATTATGACACCGATCAAAAATTCACCGCATTGCTGCAAGATCAGCAAGTGATGGCAGACAACCTGAATCAGGTCAAGCTGCAATACGAAGAAACGGACAATCGACTGGATCGCTTGGTCGCAGGTGATTTCAAGCGAGTGGAGATGAAAGGCGAAGGTTTTGATATCCAAAAAGACGCCAAAGTGGATGTTTTTTGGGATCAAAGCGCACAGGAAGTATTTGTGGCAGTCAATAATCTGAATTCACTTTCTGCTGAATTCGATTACCAACTCTGGGCGATTGGGAAAGACGGTCCGGTAGGAATCGGGCTGGTTAATCCCGGAGAGAAATTTACACTCCAACAGATGGAAGCTGTAGCAGAAGCTGGTGTCTTTGCCATCACCATCGAACCAAAGGGTGGGTCTCAGTCTCCAACACTTGAAAAACTGGTGGTATTGGGAGAAGTTGCTTAATACCTTAATTACCGAGAACATTAAGCCTGCTTTGCAAAGAGCAGGCTTTTTTCATGTCTTTTGCTAAACTTACCTTTTCAAAAAGCACTAACTATACCCATGGAACTCCAACTCTCCACTCCTGCCCTGCTCTTTTCGGCCATCACCCTATTGATGCTTGCCTTCACCAACCGGTTTTTGGCCATAGCCACTTTGATTCGCAGCCTGCACAAAAACTACCTCAAAGAACCTGATTCAGAGCTAATCGTCGAGCAAATCCAAAATCTCCGGAGCCGGTTGACACTCATCAAAAACATGCAGCTCTTCGGAGTATTCAGCTTTTTATTATGCATCATTTGTATGTATTTACTCTTCCAAGGCTACACTCAGGCTGCCAATTGGGTATTTGTGGCAAGTATGCTTTCCTTGCTGATTTCCTTGGCAATTTCCCTGATCGAAATACAGATTTCAACTAAAGCACTCAATCTGGAACTCTCAGACATGGAGGAAATTTTTGAAAACCGAAAAGGCAGTTTAGATATCTTCTTTAAAAAAGATCCTGAAAATGAAAATGAGTAACTATTACCTCTGGATAACAGGACTGTTCATCGGACTGATTTCCTGCAGTTCTCCCAAGTCCAAACAACATGAAGTTGAACTGGATCAATCGGAGCAGAATTCACATCAAATCCAAGTTAATTCACTCAGTGATACAGAAGATTTTTATACTTGGACCAATGACCGCATTCCCATGGTCTCCGCGCATCGTGGCGGGCCATATCCCGGTTATCCTGAAAATGCGATCGAAACTTTCTCCAATGTGTTGAAATTCACTCCTGCAATCATCGAATTGGACGTAGCCATGACCAAAGACTCCGTTTTGGTGCTGATGCACGACGATGACTTGTCGCGGACTACCACCGGAACTGGCAAAGTAAATGAAGTAACCTATGAATACATCCAAAGTCTATTTTTGGAAGATAATGATGGAAATCTGACGGATTTCAAGGTTCCCACGCTGGAAGAGGCATTGATTTGGTCCAAAGGAAAAGCATTGCTAACAGTAGACATCAAGCGATCTGTCCCTTATGAAAAGGTAATTGAGGCAGTTAGGAAAACTAAGTCGGAAGCTCAAGCGGCGTTGATTTCCTATTCGTTTGAAGCTGCTAAAAAACTAAACCGTATGGCACCGGAACTAATGCTTTCCGTAACCATCCGAAATGAAGAAGAGATCGGCCGCCTGGAAGAGACTGGAATCCCATGGAATCGGGTGATTGCATTTACAGGAGTAGCAGAGCGATCTGTTGAATTTAACCGAGCTATCCACGACAAAGGCGTTTTCACTATCCTTGGTACACTCGGAAACCTGGATAAAAGTGCAGAAGCCAGAGGAGACGAGATGTATATCAGCTTTGTCCAAAAAGGAGCAGATATTCTCGCCACAGATCGGCCCATCGAAGCTGCCAAAGCAATCCAAACTTTAGCACCAAAGACAAGTTCAAAATCAAAGTATTTCACCCATGTTGATTGACTTAAGAAGTGACACGGTGACCCGGCCGACTCCGGGAATGAAAGAAGCGATGTTTGCCGCCCCTGTGGGGGATGATGTTTTTGGAGAAGATCCAACAGTCAATGCGCTGGAGGAAAAAATCGCCAAGCTCTTCGGCATGGAAGCGGCACTTTTCTGCCCTTCCGGTACCATGACCAATCAGATTGCCATCCGCCTCCACACCCGAATTCAGACCGAGGTGATCTGCCATCAGTATTCACATATCTACCTCTATGAAGGCGGCGGCATCATGGCCAATTCCCATGCATCGGTCAAGCTTTTGCCCGGAGATTTGGGGAAAATCACCGCTTCCCAAATCGCCGAATCGATTAATCCTGACGATGTGCATGCTCCGGAAACTACCTTGGTTTCTTTGGAAAACACCATGAACAAAGGTGGGGGAAGCATTTATACTTTGGAAGAAATCAAGCCCATCCATGCGTTTTGCAAAGAGAAAGACATCAAACTTCATCTGGACGGAGCCAGATTATTCAACGCTTTGGTAGAATCAGGCGAAAGCCCGGCTGAATGGGGTGCACATTTTGACACGATCTCGATCTGCCTGAGCAAAGGTTTGGGTTGTCCGATTGGGTCAGTTCTTCTTGGATCAAAAGCAGACATCAAGCGAGCTAGAAAAGTCCGAAAAGTATTCGGAGGAGGCATGCGACAGGCTGGTTTTCTAGCTGCTGCGGGAATTTACGCGTTGGACCATCAGGTGCTTCGATTAAAAGAAGATCATGCTAGAGCAAGAGCTTTGGGGGAAATGCTAGGCAAGCTTTCCGTTGTATCGGAAATTTTCCCTGTGGCAACCAATATTGTGATTGCGAAACTAGAAGGGACTACTCCCGAGGAATTCATGAAAAAACTTGCTGATCATCAAATCAAGTCAGTCAAATTCGGAAAGGACTTAGTTCGCTTTGTAACCCACTTAGATTTTGGGGATGAAGCTTTGGAGGAGTTTGGGAGAAGGTTAAGGATAATTTTCGGATAAGCCTTACAAAGTAATTAATAATTAATTGTCCGGCCAGTCCACTCGAATGTATCCATCCGACCAACCCATGTTGTAAGTAAAAAAATTTTATGTAGGGCGATATTCTTTCCAGTTAGAGGGTAACAGCTGGTAGAGGCTTTTGTGGTTTATACTTTGGATTCGTTCGAAGACATCTTTGAGCCATTCAAACTCATTGATATTGTTTTTTTTGCAGCTGGCCATGAAGGAATACATCGCTGCGGTCATCTCAGCCGCCTCATGGGAACCGGCGAAGAGGTAGTTTTTTCTTCCTATGGCAAGTGGACGAACCGCATTTTCGACCAGGTTGTTGTCGATTTCCATCTGTCCGTGGAGTACATAGGCACTCAGTCCGGCCCATCTTTTATGGGCGTAAGCAATGGCTTTGCCCATGGGGCTCACCGGCCGATAGCGGTATTGGTTGTCCCCCAGCCACTTGCCCAGACTCTCTAGAATCGGATCAGCATACTTTTTTCGTGCTGCCGTCCGTAGTTCCCAGTTCAGATTTTCTTCCCTCATCTTTGCTTCTAGCAGATAGAGCTTCTGGATTTCGTCCAGCACATAGTTGGCCTGCTTTTCATCGTCTTTGACTGCGTCCACGAACTTGCGCCTGGCGTGTGCCATACAAAAAGTGAGATGGATGTCGGGATGGTTTTCAAACAGGGCATCATAGACTACATACCCATCGGTCTGGATGATTCCCTTAAAGTCTGCCAGCATGGATTTGGGGCCGGATTGATCCCGGCCTCTTCGGTAGTCAAACAGCACGAGCCTGTCCACCGG
>NZ_FNVR01000024.1 GCF_900108085.1 Algoriphagus boritolerans DSM 17298 = JCM 18970 | reverse complement strand
GTGCAAATATCCCCCTTTTTTCTCCCAACACAATACCTCATCCAATAAAAATTTATCATCAACGCTAAGTCACTGGAAATGATCAGGAAAAATTTTCATCTGAATTCAATTAAAAAACCACTGCCGAAGCAAATACAAAAGAGAAAATAACTACAGTAAACAGAATTTTATTCCGAAAATAAGGAAAAAATTAATATCTAAATGAAGGTAACTCGGGATAATACCGCTTTCTAGGATCCTTTGATGAAAAAACATATCTAACTGACAACTCATGTGCCCCGCCCGAAGAAAGAAATCCCAACTTGGAAATGGCATAATCAAAACTGTATCCAAGTTCAAGCCCTGAAGGAAGATTCACTCCCAGCAAAAATATCAATGACTCATTATTTGGAAGTTCATATTTGGTAGGAATCCCCCTATACCAAAGTCCAAGAACCAATGGCTCAAAGAAAAATTCGGCACCAAGGTCTAATTGAGAAAACTCACCTTGCTGCTTGTAATTAAATCCTACCGCAACTGACCGCTCCTGATCCGTATTATTAAAAAACTCATTGATATCTCCAGGAGCAAGGTCGAATCGATACCCGCCATGAACAGCATACTTAATGGGAAGCTGATTTGTATTATCGGCCAGATAGCTAATCTCCGGCTCAAGCAAATGCGCGGCAGATACTCCAAACCAAGATTTCTCACCATAATATAAAAGACCTGCGTGTGCATCCGCTGACCTAATTTGGCTATCTCCTTCAAAAGCCTCTCCGGGCGAACCATTTATCAAGCCTGTATCTATATTCAGTTGTGTTCCCAATATCACCCGATCAAAAAGCGCATCACGAGCCACAAAGCTCCCCTGCATACCGGCTTGGATATAACTCTTCTCATTCAGCCTTAACCTGTAGGAATACACGAGTCCAATTTCATTTAAACTGGTCTGTGTGAAAGATTCCTGAGCACCCTGAAAGATCAAGCCAAACCCGGAATTCAGTCGCTCCTCAAAATGATCAAAATAGGCAGTATAGGCTACAAAACTCTGATCCAAAGCGGGCCATTGATTTCTGAAATTAACTCCAACCCTTGTCAAACTGGTACTACCAGTGAAAGCCGGATTCAAATAAAGAGGATTGGCATAATACTGACTGTACTGAATATCCTGAGCGAAGAGATGAAAGCATGAAATTTGAATAGCCAATAAAAAGAGGATTTGTTTCATCTTATTAGCCTGAATTTACCACTCTCTTTCACTTTTTCACCTTCCGTTGTCACCCCATTGACTCGGTAGACAAAAAGTCCAGCATCAAGTAATTTTCCATTTAGTGTACCGTCCCAGCCTTCAGTCTCTAGATCTTCTGTCCTGAATATCATTTCCCCCCAGATATTAAAAATTAACAACTCTAAACTCACTAAACCCTTTTGTTTTGGAAGAAAAGTGCCATTTTCCCCCTCACCAGGTGTAAATCCAGTCGGAATCATCAGACGGTAACTACGTGTGATTGAAACGGCCTTGGATATTGTTTGCTGACAGCCATATTCGTCTGTAATAACCAAACTAACATTGAAATCACCCTTCTTGCCAAAGACATGAACTGGATTTTTATCCTGAGAAAAAGATCCGTCTCCAAAATCCCACTCCCATTTTATAGCTCTATCATCAGACAAGTCGGTAAACTGAATGATATCACTTGGAAATACGCCCCCTCCTGCTTCATCTTTTACCCCAGTACCTTGAACTCCAAAATCAAAATCAATCAATAGCTCTGTTTCCTGAATATATACCTCCACAGCTACTGGTTCAGAGTAACAATCTAAACTCTTAAGCTTAACTTTTAGCTCGTAAAGACCCGATTGAGAAACCGACATCAATTCATCATCCATCAAAATCAGTCCATTCCCGGTAAGCTGGTAATCATAAGTAATCGGATCATATCCACTAATCTGACTGGTAATATCAACGACTTGCCCAGTCAGGCAGCCTACTACAGGCGATCCTACTTCCAATACCGGTAAGTCAGGCAATGCAACAATGACTTTATTGCTGATAGCAGGGCAATTTTTTCGGTTGTAACCTAAAACTTCATATTCTCCAGGTTCTCCTGTCATGAACGTGTTTTGAGTTTCGCTTTCTATTAAAACACCATCCTTATACCATTCAAAGCGCTCGTATGCTTCATCACCAATCCCAATGAAAGAAACTTCATCTCCTCCACAGATATTAATTTGATCAACGGGTTCGTTTTCTCCAGCTATTAATAAACTTATAGGCTGTGGAGATTCTTGAATGGCAATAGTTATCGAATTTCCCTTAGAAGTCTTTCCATAACTATCGGTTATGGTGTAAAAAACTGTCACCTCTTGGTCGACAAATTCCTCCTTCGGAGAAAAAGTAAATCCTCCTTCTTCTTCATCACTTGCTATAAACGTACCCTGTGGTAAAATCAGCACCCTGTTCTGCTCTAAGCATCGAGCCTGAGCACAAATATCCTCACTTTCTGCTTTGATGTCTTCCAGTGATTCATAGAGTTGTAGACATCTAATGACACTATTCTCATTGGGTAAGACCACTTGCTGATCCGTGATGTAAAATTGGTTTTCTTGGCCAGCACAGGAGGTGAAATCGGTAAGATCACTCCCTTCGGGATTCTTCAATGAATCGTCGGCCGAAACCTCCACGACCAAATTCCGAATTTCATGGAAGTTGGTCGATTCTCCTGTGGAAGCAGCAAATCCAATCTTTAAATCCTTGGGAGCAGCATAAGGAAATGAAGCTCCCTGAAAAATCGTCACCAGCCTAGGATTTCCTACCTCGGTGGTTACCTCCATCTCAAGTTTGACCAAATATCCTATTCCAGAAGGGTGGGGCTCTAATTCTAAAAATACTTTGCGATAGCCTACTTCACTGGATTCTTCGACACGCTGAGTCCCCTGCCCGCCAGAACTTAGCGGAAAACGATACTGCACGTCTAGCGCCAAGTCGTTTGCGCCTGCAGGTGGATTTTGGGTAATTTTGCCTATCACATAATCATAGCCGGAAAATCCACTTCCCCCCTTTCGCAGGGTAATGCTATTGGGGAACAAGGCGGTTGAGCCCTGTAGAAATCCTCCGTTTTTGCCCTCGGAGGTATTGCTGTATTTGCCAAAGGCATCAAAACCCAGACCCAGATAGGCTCCAGTTAATCCCGGCTGCTCATTTCGCTGTGCATAGCCCAGAGAACCTCCAAATCCACCCGGAGCAAAATTGGACACATCAGCATCAAATAAAAACACAGAAAGTCCATCTGCTCCCGTGCCCCCATACATGAAATACTCAAATTCAACCTTGATCCCATAGGTGGAAGGAAAAGGCACATCTATATAAACATACCCATTTTGATTATTCAGGTTTGCAGTCAATCTCAATACACCTCCAGTCAAATCAACCGATTCACCAAAAAGAGTTTCCGCAAACGTACTTTCAGTCTGAAAAGTTTCACAATATGGAAATCCAATTTGTGCTTTTGCTTCAATTCCAAGCAAAGCAAAAAATAAAATGGTCCAAATTCTCAAGTTGCCCTTCAATGCCAAATCTTTAGAGTCCTAAATAAATGACAATGGGGCTAGAAAACAAAAGCTCCTAAGGAGAACTTAGGAGCTTTTGGAAATTGTCTCAATTTTTTATCTAAAAATAGTCTGAACACGATCAGGTCCTACCGAAACCAATTTGATCGGAACTTGAAGTTCTTCTTCCAAATAGGAAACGTAGTCCTTCAATTTTACCGGGAACTCATCGTAAGACCTCACAGCTGCCAAAGAACAATTCCATCCTTTGAATACTTTGTAAGCGGGTTGAACATGCAATTCGGAAATTTCAAAACTTAACCGATCAATCCGATCGCCATTTGGTAATTCGTAATGCGTACAGACTTTGATTTCTTCAAAAATATTCAAAACATCGGCTTTCGTCATAAATAGCTGTGTCACTCCATTGATCATGATTGAATAGCGCAAGGCAGGTAAATCCAACCATCCACACCTTCTCGGTCTCCCTGTGGTACTTCCAAATTCATTACCTTCTTTACGTATCGCCTCACCCTCAACATCGAAAAGTTCCGTTGGAAAAGGTCCACTTCCCACGCGCGTACAATACGCCTTGAAAATACCAAAGACCTCTCCGATTTTAGAAGGAGCTACGCCAAGACCAGTGCATACACCGGCAGCCATGGTCGTACTACTTGTTACAAATGGATAACTGCCAAAGTCCACATCAAGTAAGGAGCCTTGTGCACCTTCCGCTAAAATTTTCTTATCGGCATTCAAGGCATCATTAACGAGGTACTCACTGTCGATCAGATTCAGTGTTTTGAAAAACTCAACTGCTGCAAAAAACTGTGCTTCCATTTCCGCCAAACCATCCAAAGGATGGCTGTAGAAAGAAAGAATGGTTTTGTGCTTTTCTACCAGCGTATCGTACTTCTCTCTAAAATTCGGACTGTGAATATCGCCAACCCGCAGTGCGACCCGACCAATCTTATCCTGATAAGTGGGTCCGATGCCTTTGAGCGTCGATCCGATTTTTTTATCTCCTTTCGCTGTTTCCAGCGCAACATCCAACAGTTTATGGGTAGGAATGATAATAGTAGCCTTCTTTGAGATCAACAAATTCTTTTTGTAATCAATGGAAAATTTCTCCAAAGCATCAATTTCTTTTTTGAGAACAATGGGATCTAGTACCACACCGTTTCCGATGATATTCAGGATCTGAGGTCTGAAAATCCCCGAAGGAATCTGATGGAGTACGTGTTTGATTCCGTCAAATTCCAGCGTGTGGCCCGCATTTGGACCGCCTTGGAATCGGGCAACCACCTCATATTGAGGAGCCAACACGTCCACTATTTTACCTTTTCCTTCATCTCCCCACTGGAGACCCAGCAATACATCCATCTTCATTTGATGTGCAGTCTTATCGGTTAATCGAATTTTTTAAAGGGCGAAATTTGCGATAAGGGCAAAGAAAACCAAGGGAAACGAGGTAATTATTTATGGATATACGGAATTATACCAGTAGCCAAATATTCTTTAACTCCACCTCGACTTCGCTCGGTGTCCCCTCCTTAAAAATCCCTAAACCCGGTGGCCGGTCCCGATAACTATCGGGATGAGGCCATTTTCACTTACTGGCAAAGAATCATATAATTATTCTAGGGAATAGACTAAAAATAAAAAAAGCCCCGCAATGGGCTTCTAATCAATTTTTCGATTTGAAATCATCCACCGAATCATAGACCGTAAAGATATTATTCAACTTGGTGATGATTAAGAGTTTTTTGACATGCTCTGAGGGGGCTGTTAGGTAGACTTCACCTCCGGCATTCCGCATTTTGGTCAGCATGGTGATCAGCAGTCCAATTCCGCTGGAACTAATATACCGAACCTCACTTAAGTCTATCACAAAAGTTTTAGCACCATCCTGAATGGCATCTGATACAACTTCGACTAGTTTTGGCCCGACTTCATCACCAATTAAATCTCCCTGAATGAAAAGATAATCGGCCTTTTCATCTTTTTGGGTGGAATAAGTAAGTTTCATTTAGTTCTCATTTCTGTTTTCACACGTTTCTTTTGTACAATTTCCGTAGAGAATCAAAGAGTGATGCAGCACCTGGAAATTCAAAATCTCTCCTACGGTATTTTGGATGTTTTGGATACGAGGGTCACAAAACTCCATCACTTTGTTACATTCCACACAGATCAAATGATCATGCTGCTTGAATCCATAGGATTTTTCAAATTGCGCCAAATTCTTTCCAAACTGATGCTTGGTCACTAAATCGCATTCCACCAATAAGTCTAAGGTATTATACACAGTAGCCCTGCTGACCCGGTAGTTTTTGTTTTTCATACTGATGTAAAGTCCCTCTACATCAAAATGGCCAGTCCGGCTATAAATTTCTTCCAAAATCGCATAGCGTTCTGGAGTTTTTCGGAGCTTTTTATTCTCAAGATATGCGGTAAATATCTTTTTTACTTCTTCGAAATGGGTGGTATTCAAAGCCATTTTCTGCGTTTTTTCAAGTATAACTTTTGCAATCTACAAATGATTCCATTAGTCAAAGCGGGAAATTTTGATAATCCCCTCTACTTGCTGGAGATTCTTGATGAGTTGATTTAGGTGCTCAGTACTATGGACGTAAAGTTTGATCGTACCCTCAAATATCCCCGCGTCGGAATCCACAGTGATTGAACGCATATTTACTTTCAATTCATTGGATATGACTTTGGTGACATCGTTGATCAATCCGACCCGATCCGTACCCAATATTCTCAGTCCCGCCAAAAAAGCAATTTCCTTTTGACTCGTCCATCGTGCTTTGATCACACGATTACCATGGTTGGACAAAAGCTCCAATGCATTGGGACAAGACGTTCGGTGGATCTTAATTCCTTCGTTGATGGTAACAAAACCAAACACATCATCTCCTGGAATGGGATTGCAGCATTTAGCTAAAATATAATCCACCACATCCATATCCTCACCGATCAGAAGCTGATCGTGCTCGGAGCCTTTGAGGCTTTTGATCTCTTTGGTGAACGAAGTTTCATCCTTTACTTTCTCACCGACCTTACTATTCCGTTTTTGATTCTCCTTGAAATCCTTGAAAGACTTGATCGAGGTGGGGTCTATTATGCCCTTTCCTACACGGTAATAAAATTCATTGGCAGTCTTCAGTTCAAAATAAGCGCGAAGCTGCTCTACCCGCTCCGAGTTGAACTCCATCTTCATAGCTTTCAACTTACGTTGGACTATCTCCCTTCCATCGAGGATTGCGGATTTCTTTTCCTCCCGAAGTGCGTCTTTAATTTTGGCTTTGGCCCGAGAGGTGACGACATTGTTAAGCCAGTCTTCCGTAGGTTTCTGTTTGTTTGAGGTAAGGATTTCTACTTGATCCCCATTCTTTAACACATGACTGATAGGAACAAGACGCTGATTGACTTTAGCTCCGATGCATTTGGCACCGATTTCAGTGTGGATTTCAAAAGCAAAATCCAAAGCGGTGGCACCAATAGGAAGAACTTTCAGATCCCCCTTTGGAGTGAAAACAAAAACTTCGTCATGGAATAAATTTCCCCGGAAATCATCCATAAATTCAATGGCATTACCGTCATTGGACTCCAAAATGCTCCTAACTTGGCTTATCCAGTCGTCTAGCCCAGAAACGGACTTACCTTGGTGATCTTTTTCTTTATATTTCCAGTGGGCAGCATAACCCCGCTCTGCAATTTCATCCATTCTATCTGTTCGAATCTGCACTTCGACCCATTGTCCGGTATTACTCATCACCGTGGTGTGTAGGGATTCGTAGCCATTTGACCTCGGTGTGCTAATCCAATCACGAAGTCTGTCCGGATTAGGTCTATAAAAATCGGTAACGATGGAATACACCTGCCAACAGTCTGCCTTTTCGTTTTCGAGCTGGCTTTGAATGATGATCCGAACCGCAAAAAGATCGTAAACTTCCTCGAAAGGAATTCCCTGCTTTTTCATCTTATTAAAGATGGAATACACGGATTTTGGTCTTCCCTTGATTATAAATTTAAATCCTTGCTTGTTCAACTCATCCTCTATCGGCTGAATGAAGGATTTGATGAATTTATTCCGATAGATTTTAGATTCATTAATCTTCTTTACGATTTCCTGATAAGTATCCGTATCGGTATACTTGAGGTAAAGATCTTCTAGTTCGGACTTAATGGCATACAGACCCAAACGATGAGCAAGGGGTGCATAGAGGTACATGGTCTCAGAAGCAATCTTCAACTGCTTGTGACGAGGCATACTGGACAATGTCCTCATATTATTGAGGCGATCTGCCAGTTTGATGAGGATTACCCTGACATCGTCAGACAGGGTAAGCAGCATTTTTCGGAAATTCTCTGCTTGTTGCGAACTGCCGTAATCAAAAACCCCCGAAATCTTAGTGAGCCCATCAATGATGGTCATGACTTTATGCCCAAACTCCCGCTCAATATCCTCAAGTTCCAGATCGGTATCCTCGACTACATCGTGAAGCAATGCGGAAATAATGGATGTTGTCCCCAAACCAATCTCCTCCACACATACCAAGGCTACCTCAAGCGGGTGGTAGATGTAAGGTTCTCCTGACTTTCGACGCATGTCCTTGTGCGCTTCAAGTGAAATATTAAAAGCCTTTTTAATTTGCTTGGTATCACCGGGTTTTAAAATAGGCTTAGCTTGTTTGAGCAGTTTTCGATACCGTTTTAGAATTTCTTTGCGCTCTTCTTCTATATCCACAGGGATCATTAGGGTAGATTTTTATTCAAAATAGGGACATGGATTCGATCATTCCACATTTTTTGGAAATATTTTTTCCGACATATGTGAAAAATAAGAGAATGTTTTTACCTTCGCATCCACAATTGGAAAACGAGATCATTGATCAAATAAACTCGGTCTGATTGAATCCAATGCGGATGTGGCGAAATTGGTAGACGCACTAGACTTAGGATCTAGCGCCGCGAGGCATGGGGGTTCGAGTCCCTCTATCCGCACAACACAAGCCCTCAATCACTCTACTGTTTTTGATCAGACAGGAAAGCGATTGGGGGTTTTTAGTTCATCATCTGTTTAATTTTATACACCTTGGAAATTACATTAGACAAGCATTCAGCAAATCAGGCATCTATTAAAATTACGCTAAACGAAGCAGATTATCAACCAAAAGTTGATGCCAAACTAAAGGATTACGCAAAAAAGGCAGTCATCAAAGGTTTCCGTCCCGGAAAAGCCCCGATTTCCATGGTTAAAGGAATGTACGGTGTTTCCATTTTAGTCGATGAAATCAATGCTATCTTGGGTGAATCACTGAACAGCTACCTAAAAGAACAAACTTTTAGAATTCTTGGAGAGCCGCTGCCTGTCGAAAAAGAAAATAATTCCATCGACTGGAAGACACAAAAAGGCTTTGACTTCGAATACAAAATAGGTTTCGTTGAATCAATTAACCTTGCTTTGGACAATAAAACCAAAGGAGTCAAATATGCTATCAAGGTGGATGATAAGTTGATCAACGAGACTATTGATAATCTGAAATCTCAATACGGAAACAGCACCAATCCGGAAGTAAGCGAAGCAAATGATACTATCTACGGGGACTTAAAAGCAGCTGAAGGAGAATTTGAAAAAACACTTTCTCTTCCTCTTTCCAAGCTTTCCAAAAAGTTTTCGGGCAAATTCATTGGCCTAAGCAAAGATGCTGTGGTCGAATTCGAAGCAAAAGATGTCAAAAAGGATGAGTGGTCTGAGGCTTTTGGGCTTACAGATGAAGAAATAGAAGAAGCAAAAGGTGCATTTACTTTCACGGTGAAAAACATCAACCGAACTGAAGCTGCGGAACTAAATCAGGAATTTTTTGACAAAATCTTTGGACCTGAGACAGTTTCTTCAGAAGAGGAGTTCATTGCAAAAGTAAAGGAGACACTTCAGAGCAGTTACGACCGCGAATCGAAAGTGTTCACCGAAGAGGAGCTCAAAAAAGTACTGATAGAAAAAGCTAATTTAGAACTTCCAGATGCATTTCTGAAAGAATGGCTAATCAGAGCCAACGAAGGAAAAGTGACGGAAGCTGATGTAGAGAAAGAATACCCTATCTATGCAAAGCAATTGACTTGGTCTTTGATCTCAAATCACATTGCTAAAGAAAACAGCATCCAAGCTGAACACGCTGATGTGATCGAAAAAACCAAGGAAATGATTCGTGAGCAGTTTGCCTCTTCTGGCCTTGGAGCCCAATTGGAAGCAAGCATGGATATATTTGTAGACAACTACCTCAAAGGCAAAGAAGGTCAAAATTACATGAACATGATGACCTCCGTCCAAAACGAAAAGGTACTTGCTTTCGTCCAGGAGAAAATTGATCTCACCGAAAAGGAGATCTCAATCGACGAATTCAAGGAACTTTTAGATAAGTAAATCGATTAAGAGAGTTATATTCAAGCGGCTGTCTCAAAAGGCCTACTAGTGTCAGCCTAAGCGGATTCGAAGGCCATTTCCTGTAAATGGGATCACATTTCGACTACGCTCATTGTGACAATCGTTGCTAATGAGACAGCCTCTTTTATTTTTGTTTACAACAACAAACTCAATAATGATAAGCAAAGAAGAATTCAGAAAGTACGCCATTCACAATCAAGGCGTAAGCGGGACGGCATTTGACCAATATACCCAGCACATCGAAAACATGACCCGGTCTGTAATCGAGGAAAGACCTCAGAATTTTAGAGAAATTGACGTTTTCTCCAGATTGATCATGGACCGGATTATTTTCCTGGGCACAGCAGTAGATGATCACATTGCTAATATTATCGTCGCACAATTGCTTTTTCTGGAATCAGTTGATGCCAAGAAAGATGTGCTGCTTTACGTGAATAGCCCGGGTGGAGTAGTGACAGCAGGTTTGGGAATCTATGATACCATGCAATACATTGGTCCGGATGTAGCAACAATCTGTACAGGAATTGCAGCCTCTATGGGAGCGGTTCTTTTAGCAGGTGGAGCAAAGAACAAACGATCTGCTCTAAAGCATTCCAGAGTGATGATTCACCAGCCTTCCGGCGGAATGCAAGGTCAGTCGATTGATATGGAAATTTCCTTGAAACTTATTCTTTCAATGAGATTGGAGTTATACCAGATTTTGGCAAAACATAGTGGCAAAACATACGAAGAAATCGAGCGCGATTCGGACCGGGATTATTGGTTGAAAGCTCATGAAGCCAAAGAATACGGCTTGATCGATGAAGTTTTAGAAAAAAAATAAAAAAATGGCTCAAGTAACCTGCTCCTTTTGCGGCAGAAACAAAAAAGATGTAGATCTGATGGTATCGGGTATTTCTGCCCATATCTGTAATTTCTGTATCGAACAAGCTCATCTGATCCTCGGTGAGGAAGATAAAACCAAGAAATCCGGGGCTACAAAACCTAAGTTTAAACTTAAAAAGCCAAAGGAACTTACAGCTTATCTTGACCAGTATGTCATTGGACAAGATGAAGCTAAAAAGGTACTGACAGTAGCAGTTTATAACCATTATAAGCGTCTTCAGCAAAAAGACGACCATGATGAAATCAAGATTGAAAAATCAAATGTCATCATGGTCGGTGATACCGGTACCGGAAAAACCTACTTGGCCAAAACTCTGGCTAAAATACTTGAAGTGCCATTTTGTATTGCTGACGCTACAGTTCTGACTGAAGCAGGCTATGTTGGAGAAGATGTGGAAAGCATTCTGACTCGACTTCTTCAGGCAGCGGATTACAATGTGGAAGCTGCAGAGCGTGGAATTGTTTACATCGATGAGCTGGATAAGATTGCCCGCAAGTCGGATAATCCTTCCATCACACGTGACGTAAGTGGAGAAGGCGTACAGCAGGCCATGCTAAAGCTTCTTGAGGGGACAATGGTCAACGTACCACCTCAAGGTGGCAGAAAGCACCCGGATCAGAAAATGATCGCTGTAAATACGGAAAATATCCTGTTCATCTGCGGAGGGGCATTCGACGGAATTGCCAGACATATCGGTAAACGGCTGAATACCCAACCCATGGGCTTTGCCAAAACCAGCGAAACTCCTCAGGCAGATCGCGAGAACCTACTTCAATACGTTACTGCACAGGACTTAAAAGCTTTTGGCTTGATTCCGGAGCTTATTGGGAGACTTCCGGTTTTAACTCATTTGGATCCGCTTCATAAAGATGCGCTAAAACGAATCTTGACTGAGCCTAAGAATGCTTTGGTGAAGCAGTACACCAAGCTTTTGGCAATGGAAGGTGTACAGCTAAGCTTTGAAGATAGCGCTCTGGACTTCATTGTGGACAAAGCAGATGAATACAAGCTTGGAGCAAGAGGACTACGGTCCATTTGTGAGGCAATCATCACGGATGCGATGTACGAGTTGCCTTCAGACGACACGATCAAAGTATTAGTGATCGATGAAGAATATGCACGGTCACAATTTGACAAATCAAAATTCAAGCGACTTCAGGTTGCATAAAATTCTAAACCCTGCTTTATCGAGGCAGGGTTTTATTTTTTCACCGAATCCAGAATCAACCTTGCGGTAGTTTCAGAAGCTGAACCTCCCCCTATTCTTTCCTGAATCAAATCGTAACCCTGAAGCATTTCTCCTTTATAGGCCACATTAGTAAAAATCCGATTCAACTCATTTTTCAGATTTTCAACCGAAAAATCATCCTGAATCAGTTCTTTAACGACCTCTTTTCCAGCGATCAGATTAACCAAAGAAATATAGGGTACGCGGATCAGGTTCTTGGCGATCCTATATGAAATTGAGGAAGTCCTGTAAACCACAATCTGCGGAACCCGGAATAGTGCCGTCTCCAAGGTGGCTGTTCCGGAGGTCACCACAGCAGCAGTAGCGTGACTAAGCAAATCATAGGTTTGGTCAATGACAACCTTAATTTCAGCAGCCCTTGCCGGGTCATAAGCGGCAGAAGGAAGACTTCCTACTCCAGCGATCACAAATTGCGCATTAGGAAACTCCCTGACCAAAGCAACCATTCGGTCAAGCATCGCATTGATCTCCTGCTTTCGACTTCCGGGAAGCAATGCAATAATAGGCTGGTAGTTCAGTTCATTTTTCTGAAAGAAAAAATCATGCGGTTTAAACTTGCGGATTTCGTCCAACAGCGGATTTCCCACATAGTGAACTTTCATGTCATACTTTTCAAAAAACGCTGGCTCAAAGGGAAGAATGGAGTAAATCTGATCCGTAAATGCTTTTAGCTTCAGGGCTCTTTTCTGATTCCATGCCCAAACTTTTGGAGGAATGTAATAGTGAACGGGGATGCCATTTTCCTTTGCGAAAGCAGCAATTTTCATGTTAAATCCCCCATAATCAACCAAAATCAGTGCATCCGGTTGATAAGCCAATAGATCTTTTTTGACCAGGTTGAGGTACTTCAGAACCTTTCGAAAGCCTAAAACCACTTCCAGAAACCCCATCACAGCGACTTCGGAATAATCTGCAACCAACTCTACTCCCGCTACTTTAGAATACCCCCCTCCCATTCCCCGGAACTGAACTTCTTGATTTAGATTTTTTAAAGCCAATACCAAGTTGGAGGCATGTAAATCCCCGGATCTTTCGCCGGAAATGATGTAGAACTTCGTCAATTTTGTAAATAGTGAAAAGTAAATGGTAAGTCCCTATAGCTTATGGTTTAAAACAAAACTTATCAGCTTTTGCCATCATTGCATTTAACTTGTTATTTATTTGATCACATTTCGAAACAATAGAATGCATTTCTTCAGATGAAACTAATTCACAATCATGTGCCACCTCAATCCAATGTCTAGTTTCATATTGTTCTGCATCTCCATCCGTTAATTTGGAAATAAAGTGATTAATGTACCTCCTTTTGCCCCAAGCCTCAGCTATTTGACCTCCTATTGATCTGGAGGCTCTTCTAATTTGATCGGTCAATGAAAATCGCTCTTCAATTTGAAATTTCTTTGACAGGAGGTAAACTTCCTTTGCTAACTCTCTGGAAAGCTTGTACACCTCCAATTCATAATAAAATTGAACAAACGACATAACATATGTGAGTAAACAACTCACTTTTTACAACTCACTATTTACAAAAAATCACCCACCGTAATACTCCACAAAATTCCTAGGGGTTTCGTAAAGTGTCAGCTTATACAGACCGCCATGAGGGGTGATTTCCTTAACTGCAGGCTCAAGGATTTTCCAGAATTCCATAACCAAAATTTCACAACTTGCCATTTTGCCTGCCATGAAGTCGACATCGACATTCAGATTTTTATGATCGACTTTATCGATCACCAGTCGTCTGATAACGGTACTCAATTGCTTCAAATCCACCACAAATCCGGTTTCGGGATCAGGAAGGCCTTTTACAGTAACAATCAACTCAAAGTTATGTCCATGCCAATTGACATTAGCACATGGTCCGAATACCTCGAAATTCTTCTCCTCAGACCATTTTGGATTCCAAAGCTTGTGGGCTGCATTGAAATGTTCTTTTCTGCAAACGTGGATCATCTACCTTATAATTCGCCACAAAGTTAGGGAAAAAGAATAGCTATAAGAAATAACAGAAAAGGTCAAAAACGAAAATGCCCAGCATGTACCGGGCACTTTGTGATTAAGCTTTGTTGAGTTCGGTGAAAAATAAAACCAAATGATCTTCTCTACTCAGATCCAGTTTACCTTCCTTGATGATTTGTTTCGCTTTGTCTTGATCACCAGGGTCCAGTGCCTTCACAATGGCATTGGTACGGTTCTTCACATTGACCACATCAAAATTTGAATTAATCAGGTAGAAGGATTCTTCAAACACAAACATTCTGCCGGCGGTCGGTGCATAGCTGTTTTTTGGAGGCGTTACCAAATCCGAGTAAAATTTTCTGACCAAGGTATATTTTTTTCCTTCTGCCAAGACATTCACCAAGTCCATTGGTCCTACTCCTTTGATGTTGTCATACCCTTTTTTGAACAGTAGGTTAGGTAACAATCCTTGGACAGGACTTTGAGCAATAAGGATTGATGGGCGCTGAAGGACTACATATTCCACATAATCCTTATTTAGGTAAATGGTGTTTCCGGATTCATTTATGACTTCAAGTTCATTGTCATGAATATTGAAGCGATATGCTACATCTTCTTTAAGTCCGGCATTCGTAGTTCCAATGTCGGCTTTTGCCCAATCAGCAAACAGGTATGGAGATCCATCAATATCGCTGTAAGGAGTCAAACGCAAAGGGGCGCCGTTAAGATCAATATTTGAAATCTGAGCAATAGCTCCTTGCGAAAAAAGAATGGCGACGAGAATTAATAATTTTTTCATTTAATGCTTGATTAACTTTTTGTGTAATGATAATGAGTTGGTTTCTATTCTTAATATGTACAATCCTGCTCGGCTTGGAAGTGTAATAATTTCGGAAAATTCAGCACTGTTTTTCCCAGCACTTCGAGAGGAATAAATCCTACCGGCCACGTCTACAATCGAAAACTTGATCGGCCCTTTGTATTCATTGTTTACCCTAACAATCACCTGATCATAAGAAGGGATGGGACCTACAAAAATTCCAAATCTACTCAGATCTGGCTCCGGCAATGCTGATATTATCACGGGATCAGAAATCCTGTTACAGGAAGCATCAAAGATTGCGACCTGATAAGAGCCATCGTCCTCAGCTACAAAACTGCGTTGATTGGCCCCGGCTACGGGCTGACCATTTTGGTACCATTGATATGAATCTCCCGGCTGCTGCGAAGTCAATTGGCTTCCATTAATTACGATCACAGGTTTTGAAAGATCGTTTGCAGAGATTTCAACCTCTTCAATAAATGATGTGGAACCCATACTATTGGAAATGGTTAATTTCACCGGGTAAATTCCAGGAGCATCAAATACGAATATCGGATTTTCCAAAGTGGACGTAATTCCCGGCCCAAATTCCCAAAGGTAAGTTGAAACTGCTCCTTCGCTCTGATTTTCAAAATTTACAGCAGCACCCACGCAGGTAAAGGTAGATTCGAACTTGGCAAATAACACCTCCTCACAGTCTTGACTTAACCAACCGCTTGCATTTTCAATTGTCGCACCAGTTCCCAAATTGACAATCCCCTGACCTGTTTTATTGACATTGATTACATTCAGGTGGTCTAGGCAAAGCTTTTTGTAAACATCAAATAAGAGCATACTTCCTTCTGTCAACCCAGAGATCAACGCTTTGGATTGTGAGGAAGCAGTTGAAATAATACCATCTAATACGGTGAAGGTTCCTACCTGTGAAAATTCAAGCGCACTTCCAGCTCCTAGTTCGAGCGACTCCACTTCCACTGACGTGCTTCCCAAAACAACCTTTCCGTCTTTTATTTCAAGATTTTCAATACCATCACTTATCAATTGAAGTGTACCGGAAAGGGTTTCAAGGTTTGAAAATTCAACAGCAGAGGAATTGGAAAATTGTCCTGTGCTACCTTCGAACTGAGCAGTAAGCCCTTCTTTAAGCTGAGCTACAGAATTGACAGTTAGTGATTCTGAAAATTTCAAAGTTTCAAAGTTCCCTTCCAAATTTCCCTCGGCTAGGATTTGTATTTGTTTTGCTTCCAAAATAGGCATATCAAACTTGACGTAGGTATTGACTTCTACTTCATCAAGTTTAGAACCCGATATCACGCGCCAGTTTCCACCATTAAATTTCAATTGGGTATTCTCGAATAAGGTCTGCCCAAACTCAACCAAGAGCTCATTTGTGCTTTCAGAATCAAAAACTATAGCACCATTTTTTATCTCTGTAATCTGATTACTGACTCTAAAACCATTTGAAACCACAAGAGGCTGAGATTTCAAATCAAGCGTAAGAAGTTGATCACCAAACACATTGACACTAAATGCATTTGAAGCCGATGTCACATTTACTGTTATATTTTGACCGGCTGGACCATCAAAAACAACTCGTGTACCTGTATCCGGGATTTTCCCGGCAGATGAGCCATTTGCAGTGAAGGACCATTTGGTCGGATCATTCCAATCGCCGTTAGCTCCACCTATCCAATAAAGTGTTTCCTCTGCGCCGTCCACAGCCCCGGAAGTAAACACAAGAGAAAATGGCTGCATGCCAAAAGTCAAGTCACCTTTGTGCGTGACTTTTACGATGTATTTTTTTGGAGAAGGGGAGGCAATAAGTACCTTTTCTACGTTGTCTCTAAAATTATCTGTATTCTGAACACCTCTTGCTGCAGATCCCAAGGCAGGATTTAATGTCCAAGGGAAAAACTCAACTCCATCCTCATCGAAGATTCGTAGGTCAAGATCATTAACCAACATCAAATCGGTAGGGTCCACCTCTGATCCTGTCGGGTTTCCAGCAGGATCTGTCCAGGCGATAGTTGCACTGATTGGCGTAATTCCATCAGAGACAATTTCATATTGGTAAGTAGCCCCTTGATCTAGGATTAACTCTCGAATTAATTTGCTACCTCCGTCTTCATTCAAAATCAACTCTGCTGAGGCTTTGGCATCCAATAACCCCCAGCCATACATGTAATCGGGCCCGGGAGCTGGTCCCGCTTCTTTGGCGGTATGAATGGCTAGGGCCTTTACTGTAGACGCTAGCATAAATTTCCCTGGATTCCGCTCTCCATATAATTGCTGTAAAAGAAAAAGAGAACCAGTCACATTAGGGGCAGACATAGATGTGCCACTAAGACTCGCATAGGAATCTTGATTTGAGGCATTAATAGAAGAACTAAATACATTCACTCCCATTGCAACCAGGTCCGGCTTAATTCGTCCATCATCAGTTGGGCCCCATGCAGAAAATCCACTCACTGCGACCGAATTGGGGCCAGTGTAGTCAAGAACTTGAGATACTGCTCCTACGGTGATATTGTTTTTTGCCACTCCTTCAGGGCCTATCGTATCCTCCGGACCGTCTGGTGGACGGGTTCCATCTCCTCGGTCATCCCGGTCATTCCCTGCAGACCAAACCACAGAATAATAAGGTCTGGAATAAATCAATTCATCAATAGCCTGGGACTTATTCGAATAAAATCCGAATCTCCAGTCTTCTTCAGTGCTAATTGATGGATTTCCAAACCATGTCCAATTTGCTCCATCTCTTCTCCAACCCAAAACCACCCCATAAGAATGATTGGAAATCAACATTCCTGTAGGCTTGGAAGTCGGCTCATAGGCATTTGCAAGCATTTTTGAAATATCCGCCTCCCAATTGAAGGCCCAACCTGTTGCTTCGTATGCCATACCCCTTGCTCCAGAATTAACTCCCGATGCCATAATCGTCCCGGTCACGTGAGTGGAATGTTCACTTAATGTCTCAGTCGAACCATCTACCTGAGTGAGTCTCGTCCCAAATTCAGAATGGTCTCTTTTTGGCCGGGTTTGGTCAAAAATCCCAACTACCAGACCTTTTCCGGTCAAATTCAAACCTAAGGAACCTCCAGGCTGTAAATGGTTGACGCCAGTAGTGATAGCAGCATTGACATTATGTGGTTCAAAAATTACAGGGTAACCTGATTCATCCAAATACTGAATTTTAGAAAAATATCCATCTGCTAAGGATAGTCCTCCCTGTTCTTTTAAAAATGGAAAACTGTAGGTATTTAAAGGTTTGGAAAGCCTGAGTAAATTCATACTACCACGGAGATTTTGCTCAGATTGAATTTTTGCTTTATCCCATTTAGCTTGAAGCGATTGATCAACCTGTGAATAGGCAGTTGCAGTGAAAAATAAAATCCCAACCACGAACAAAATAAATTTGCTGATTTTTAAATACCTCTCCATATTATCTTTCTCTTTCTAGTCAAACTCAAGCCCTAGTCCTAGCCGAATTTACTTCACCCAAAAATATCACTTTATTTAACACTCCTAAACTCTTATTCGTTAACTTTTGCAAAAAAAAAGGAGGGAACAATCCCTCCTTTTCGATTAGTTGGTCAGATTACTTTTTAACTAATGTAGTCGTTCCATTTATGTTGTTGTTTGGATCTCTCCAATATACAACCATGGTTTCTGTAGCTGCATCATAGGAACCAACTGTAGGTTCTACAGTAGGCGCGGAAATTACAAATTCAGTTTGTCTGGACTGGACAAATGTTAGTGCATTACAATTATCAGAATAGATAGCTTCCTGAATAGTACCAAAGCCAAAAGCAGCGTAAAGTCCAGCTGAAATATCAGATACAACATATCGACCATTTCCGAGAGGACTAACCTTTACATCAGCAGTAAATGTACCAAATCTGGAAACACTTGTCGCCGCCCAAACATCTGTTTCAACAGATATATTTGATGGACATACGACTCTAATGTTGATCGCAAGATCTGCATAGTTTGGAGACAATTCGGCACCGGTAGCAGATTCCATAACCAATTTTAGCTGTGGAGTTTCAGAAGGCTCGATATTTCCTGTCAAGATTGTGACAGGAAAGTTAGCCACAAACTCACCGGCTGGAATAGTCACTGTGTTAGAAGCCAATGAATAATGTACACCATTGACTGCTGTTGAAGTTGGATCAACTCCAATGGTCACCGTAATAGCACCAGAGCCATCAGTAGAAACCCGATTCACCTGAACCTGAACTAAGTCCGTTTGGGTATCGCTTTCTCTAATTTGAGTCGCTGTTAAGCCATTAGGGAGATTTCCCGCATTAAACTCAACCTGATTTACTTCAATAAAGACATCAGTTCCCGGATCATCAAAGCAAGAAGTCGTTGCCATAGCGGCAAACATAACTGCGAAATAGATATATAACTTTTTCATTTCTAATTTTAATTTTAGTTATAGCCAGGATTTTGCTCCAACAGCTCGTTCAATTGTAACTCTCCAGTAGGAAGCGGAGCAAGAAGTCTGTAATCACTGTAAGGTACAGCTTCAAATCTGCCCGCTTTTGTGATATCCATTCCATTTCGCTTTAGATCAAACCACCTATGGCCTTCCAAGACAAATTCTTTTCTTCGCTCATTCATGATTTCGGCGAAGAGCGCATCACCGGCCAGGTCAGCTGCAACCGCATCAAGTCCTCTGTTTGTTCTCAATGCATTAACATCAGCTCTTGCACCTGCGGCATTTCCGGTTCTGAAACGTGCTTCAGCTCTGATCAAGTAAAGTTCAGATGCTCTAATGATAGGAAGATTTTGAAGGAAATCACCTTTGGCTCCCAACCACTTGTTAGATCTGTATACTGTACCAGAAGATCCTGTTCGGGTGGTTGCAGTCCAGGCATCCTTTCTTACATCACCGTCTTCGTAAGAATCGTACAATTCGTCGGTAACAGTAAGTATGAATTGAGCACTTGGAAATACATTAGCTGTAAGCGAACAAACTGAATTATTCACACCATCTACACCACTCCAGTCATTGGATCTGATTTCGATTTCGAAAAGAGATTCCGGATTAGGAAATGTAGAAAATGCAGATACATAATTTTCAGGAGTCAAAAGACCTGTACCTTCATCGGTCAATCCGAAAGAAGCCATTGCCTGCGTAGCCATTGCTTCCGCTTCAGCAAACTTAGAATCATACAAGTAAACCCTAGCAAGTAATGCCTGAGCTGAACCTTTGCTAGCTCTGTATACGCCTACAGATCCTAGAGCGGCATCTGGTAATCCGGCAATTGCTGCCTGAAGATCAGAAATGATCAAATCATACACCTCTCTATTGGTAGCTCTTGCGCGAAAATCAGCATTAGAAAAACCCAAAGTGGGCTCAGTTCTGATTATTACAGCCTTGTTAAATCCTCCTACTTCTTTGCCTGGCTCATAGCCATAAATACGAGCAAGATCAAAATAGTGAAGCGCTCTTAGGAAATGTGCTTCTGCTTTTACTCTGGTCTTCAATGCAGCATCTCCTTCAGAACCATCGATACCCGAGATAACGATATTCGTATTATTGATGGCTGACCAATACCCTGTATTCCAAACTCCGATATGGGCTCTGTCAGCATTAGCTTCCTGACCGATGTATCTACCCGTATTGGCGATAATCCGAAGATTGTCAGCCATCACGTCCGGTGCAATCATAAACTGTTGCCCATAAGAGTTAAATCCTCTGGCATTTCCATAAGTTGAGAAAACCAATGATTGATATCCTGTAGCATTAGCAAATGTAATCTCAGGAGTCAAGCTTTGTCTTGGAGTCACATCAAGGTCTGTACAAGATCCTGCGATCAATGCACTTCCAAGAATGAATGTTCTTATTATATTTTTCATGTCTTAATTTTCTGGATTAGAAGGTTAAGTTAACACCAGCAGAGAATTGTCTCGGGTTAGGATATCTACCAATTGATACCAATCCAACAATGCCGACAACCTCAGGATCCTGACCTTGGTACTTAGTGAAAGTGGTTAGGTTCAATCCTTGTACAAATGCGGTAATACCTTTCATTCCAATTTTTGCAGCAGCTGAACTTGGCATGGTATAGTTCAAGGTAACCTGCTTCAATCTGATGTAACTTCCGTCACTCAAGAATCTGGTTGAGAAAGTATTGATAGCGGATGTACCTGGAGCTTGGCCACCTTCGTAAGGTCTTCCTACTGTTTTTACATCACCTGGGGTTTTCCAATAATCCAATTGATTAGTTCTTAAATTACCAGTTCCAGATCCCCAGTTCTCAAGGTTAAACTGATCTTGATTTCCCGCTAGGTTTCCAAATTGTCCTTGGAAGAACACTTCCAAAGAAACTGGTCCATAACTGAATGAGTTAGTTAATCCACCATAGCTAGTTGGTAAACCGCTACCGATATATCTCAAGGTAGACTCTCCCACGATATAAGTAGGGTTATTGTCTGCATCAGCATACAATGCACGTCCGTTGGCCGGGTTAACACCCAAGAATTGGTGTGTATACCAGAATTGAATTGGCTTTCCTACAATCAAGGTATTACCGATTCTATCCAATCCGTCATAAAGTTCAAGTAACTCATTCTCCAAGAATGTGATGTTGAAGCCTGTGCTCCACTGGAATTTACCAGCAACAATGTTCACAGTTTGCACATCAATATCCACACCTTGGTTTCTTAGCAAACCAGCATTTCTGGTGATTGATCCGAAGCCAGAATCAACTGGAAGTGGTGTGTCAAATAGAAGTGAGGAAGAATTTTTTCTCCAGAAATCCACTGTAGTGATGATTCTGCCATTGAATATTGTTGCATCCAAACCGATGTTGAAGGTTTCTGCTTCTTCCCAAGTTAATAAGTCATTACCTAATTGGGACAATGCTAATGCACCTGAACCTAAATACTGGCCAGTATTGCCTACTAGAGTTCTGGAGGCAAAGTTGTCAATTTCAGAGTTACCGGTGATACCGTAAGAAGCTCTCACTCTTAAGTTGTCCAACCAAGTAAGTCCTTGCATGAATCCTTCGGAAGAAATTCTCCATCCAACGGAAGCAGCACCAAACGTACCCCATTTATTTTGCTCTCCAAATCTGGAGTGACCGTCTCTTCGGATTGTAAAGTCAGCGGTATACCTGTCGTCATAATCATACTTTGCTTGACCAAAGAAACCTGCTCTTTTGTACTCGGTAAAGTTTCCACCAACAGAGAAAGGAGTGGCTGCATTTTGAAGGTAAAGAAGACTTGGATCTGCGAATCCACGACCAGTTGCGTTAATGATTTCTCTTTGAAAGCCCTTATATTCAAATCCTGCAATACCAGAAACGGTATGCACATCATTGAACTTCTTGCTGAAATTGAAATTGTGGTTGGTATTGTAATTCAACCTTCTGTCATCTTGGAAGAAGGCGGAACCTCCATAGGAGGAGAACGCTGGAATAGTGCTTGGACGGTTGTTTTGATCTCTGGTATCAGAGAAGTCAACTCCAAAATAAGAGGTCCAGCTCAACCATGGCGTGATTTGATAATTAGCCTGAAGGTTAGAGACTGACTGTGCTGCAATACCTTTTCTCACTTCTTGGAATACACCTTGTACAATATTGTAACCGAAATTGTGTGCTGAAGGATATGGAGCAAACGTTCCATCTTCGTTGTAAATAGGCTGATTTGGTCTCATGGTGAAACCTGCAGAGAAAGGACCATTTACGAAGTTTCCGTTAGCAATTGTACCATTGGTTTTTTGCACAGCAAGAGATAAATTGGCGGATACAGTCAGCTTTTGGTTCGGTCTGTGAGTAATATTCAATCGACCTGTACCTCTTTCATATTGAGACTGGATGATTTGACCTTCCTGTTTTGTATAGGCTCCTGAGATGTAGAAGCTAGTCTTCTCATCACCACCAGACATACTCAAATCATATACGCTTAAGCGAGCATCTCTGTAAAGTGCATCTACCCAGTCATAGGATTGAAGAGCTGGATCTTCGGGATTACCATAAGCTGCCGCTGCGTTAGCTGGGTTAAGACCTGCATTGATAAATGCATCTCTTTTGATCCCGGCTAATTGGGATGCATTCATTACCTCATAAAGGTTTAAAGGCTGTACAATACCTTCCTGAATGGAAATTTTGGTTTGAGTAGCACCTTTTTTACCTTTTTTGGTAGTAATCAAAACCACACCGTTGGCAGCTTGAGCTCCATAGATGGAAGCAGCCGCTGCATCTTTCAATACCTCAATGGACTCGATGTCATTAGGGTTGATGGATGCAAGTGGGTTTTGTTCGCCTTGAGTGGAAGTAGATGCTCCACCACCAAGCTGCACACCATCTACAATATAGAGTGGATCGTTTCCAGCGTTGATGGAACCCACACCACGGATTCTTACATTAAGCGTACCACCTGGCTGACCAGAGGTAGAAGTAACCTGAACACCCGCAATACGACCCTGCATCGCACGATCAAAGGATTGCATCGGTAGGTTTTCAAATACCTCACCTTTCACTGATGAAATAGCACCAGTGATTTCTCTTTTTGACTGATCACCATAAGAGGTGATTACAAATTCAGAAAGAGACTGAACATCAGGCTGCATGGCAACATTGATGGTCGTCTGATTCCCGATCGTTACTTCCTGGGAAGTTAAGCCCACGAATGTAAAGACCAAAACATTGCTTCCGGCGGGAACACTAATGGAATACTTGCCATCTAAGTCTGTGGCAGTACCAATTGTTGTTCCTTTCACCAGAACTGTTGCTCCTGGTACGCCCATGTTATCCTCGACGGAGGTCACGGTACCAGTGATCACGCGATTCTGCGCAAACGCTAACGCGCCGGCAAAGAAAAGCATGAGTCCTAGAAGTAAAACTTTCCTCATATTGGTTAGATTTTGGTTTAATAAACTCAATGATATTTCTAAATCTTGAATATCTCAAACGAATACAAGGAATATCGCAGAAAAGTTTTGAGTCTTTTTCGAACGAAAAAACTACGATTATCAGCTAATTCAGAACAATATTCTGATTACAATGATTCGAACAATTTTAACAGACTATTATTTTGAAAACGCAATGTTAACAAAAGTTAATTTGTATAAAAAAAAAATTAATATTCTTGAAAAATTGCAATTCAAACGAAAACCCTATCTTGAAAAAAAAAGTTCATAGTCCAATTTTTAGGAATTCATAATGATTTAACATGAAAGAATTCAAACCAAATAAAAAGTTGGCTATATAAGATTTAGATTTATATTTTGTATTTAATGTATAGACAAATGATATATAAATAAAAAATTAAACGCCAGTCTTTTATATATATAAATAAGCTCCAATTCAAAATTTAATTCCGTCTATTATAAGATTTTGATCGTAATTCTCCTGTTCAGTGCCTGATTCTCCGGGCTGGAATTTGGCACAAGCGGTTCCTTGTCTCCTTTTCCCTCCACCAACACTCTTCCGGGGTGAAGTCCCGCCTCGACCAGAAATTTCTGAACACTTCTAGCCCGCTGCAAACTCAAGGTTTGATTGTAGTTTTCATTGCCGATATTATCCGTATGGCCGGATATCAAAATATTAACATTGGCATTTTCCAATAGAAACTTTTGAAGCCGGTGGAGTGAGGTCAAGGATTCCGGCTTCAAGTCAAATTTATCAAAATCAAAAAACACATTTTCGAACACAAACGCTTCCCCTGATGCCACCGGGGTAAGTTCCACCTTCAGGTCTTTTACATTCTGAATTTTATCGCGTTCCACGTTGTATATTTTTGGGAGAAATCCCTTTTTCTCCACATAAAGCCCAGAAACGGCATTTTCAGGATATAACATCAAAAAATCACCTGTCCTACCATCTGATTGGAATTGATAGAGCGTGCTGTCGTTGGTAAGAGAGACGAGCGATAGGGTCGCATCAACCGGCTGCCCTGTTTTAGCATTGAACACTTTCCCCTCTGTGACAGTGAGGTTTTCTCCCAGATAAATTTCCTCCGGAAATTTGAATCGATAGAGCAGGGAGCGATCGTTTTCTTTCTCTTCGTTTGTAAGCTCTGTATAATAGGCGTAGTCTTTTTTTGCAGTGATGAAAAGAGCAACCTGCTCCAAATGATCATTGATTGGAAGCCCGAGATTTTCCGGCTCTTGAAAATCCCCCCTTTCCACCCTGGAAAGAAAGATATCCATGCCTCCAAAACCCTGATGCCCGTCCGAGGCGAAAAATAGAATTTCATTATTAAAAAATATAAAAGGTGAAATTTCATCTTTTGGGGTATTTACTATACTTCCGAGATTTTTGGCATCTGACCACGATCCGTCATTTTGCCGGACAGTGTACCAAATATCATTTCCTCCATATCCACCCCTTCTATTTGAAGAAAAAAACAAAATCCGACCATCTGCCGAGAGTGAGGGTTGGGAATCCCAAGACCGGGAATTGACCCTGGTGCCCATGTTGGTTGGCCGTTGCCAGTCACCATTCATTTTGTACGCGATATAAAGGTCACAGCTACCCTGTGAATCCGGAGCATCACAGGATGTGTAGATGAGGATTTTACCGTCAGCAGTCACTGAGCAGGTACCTTCATTAAAAGGTGAATTAATCGTCTGAGCCAGACTTTGCGGTTTGGTCCAATTTCCATTTTCATCTAAATATGCCGTGAAAATATCTTCCTTGTCAAAATTCCCCGTGCCATCTCGTTTGGTAAAGAGGATCTGTTCTCCATCAGCGGTCAAGACCGGAAAATATTGCAGTTGGAATTCATTTAAAGGTGATTCCAATTTTTCTTTCGCTATTGATCGTACATCTCCAAGTTCTTGTCCCAAAAAATCCATCTGAACCTTCATTTCATTGTAATACATTGACTTTTTGAAGGCTGCATCAAAAAGCGGGTCTACTTCCTGAAACTGCCGGTAAGCCTCTGTGAATTTTCCCTGCTTCAAATACAGATTGGAGAAAAGCCAACCAAAATCGGCCACATGTTTAGCAGTAGCATTTTTCCCGCTCAGTTTTCCTTTTCCAGTCAGCGCGATTTCCTCTGCCTCCTTTAGTTTGCCTTGAGTGATCATCAACTGAGAAGCCTTGACATATGCTTCCAAAAACGATCCCTCCCGGGCAATAGCCGCCTGATACTTTTCAATCGCCTGATCATATTGCCTTGATAAAGTCAAATCCTCTCCTTCTTGAAAAAGCTTAATTGCCCGGCTATCCACAATAGAATACGTCTGTGCCTCAGTCTGGAGGACTACAAAAAAAACAATCAGGAAAAGGAAAACAGGGCGCATGAACTCAGGGGATGTCCATAAATTTATGAGTTTGGAGCGAAATATTCCATTTTGGCCGATTTTTAACATAGTCAATAATCTCAGGCGTAAACTTGGCGGCCCTGCTCCATTCGGGTTGCAGTCTTAATTCACAAGTCGACTTTACCAATTTTGCATGTTCTTCTGCAAAGCCAAAGTCACTTTTGTTGTAGATGATTACTTTCAACTCGTCTGCTTCAACGAAGATGGAAGGATGTGGTTTTTTGAATTTTTTGGGAGAAAAGCAAACCCAGTCAAAATCGCCTGAAAAAGGATGCGCTCCGGAAGTTTCGATATTGGTCGTAAAGCCTTTTTCCTTCAAAAGCTTAGTCAATGGATCCAAATTATAAAGCAAAGGCTCTCCTCCGGTGATCACTACCAATCTTCCAGGATAAGCCAAAGCTTCTTCAACAATTTTCTCAATCGACAAAACAGGCCATTTGGCTGCTTCCCAACTTTCTTTTACATCGCACCAGACACAACCGACATCACAGCCTCCCAGCCGGATAAAATATGCGGGATGTCCGGTAAATCTGCCTTCTCCCTGGATGGTATAAAATGCCTCCATGATTGGAAGCTGCAGCCCAGCGGCTACGAGTTCTTGGGTAGTCGGCACTACCGGATCGAGCGTGTTCATGAATTTTTGGTAAAGCGGGAGATTCCACCGCTGAATGAGGGGTCAAAGGTAGTTTTAAAGTGGGAAGGTTGCAAAGTTTAAAGATTTTGTCCTCCACCTTGCGACTTTGCCACTCCAGAACTTTACAACTCCTTCCTCATCACCACCCGATAATCCTCCACCCCACCCTTTCGAATGACTTGGATGATTTTGAAGCCTCTTTTCAATCCAAGAGAAATCATAGCCGGGAAGCGATTTCGGGTTTTGAAGTAAATCCGCTTAAATCCTTTTTCCATAGCCCAAGTCTCTTGGTATTCAGCCAAAGCAGCTGCAACGCCCACCTTGCGAAACTCAGGCCTCACTCCTCCCATCCAAGAATAAAAAGTATCGGGTGAAGGATCTTGATACCCGACTTTGAATCCGAGCAATTCACCATCTTTCTCTGCAATCAAAGCCAAATAAACCCGATCATTCAACCGCTCAGTATAAAACTCCAAAGAAGCCTTTCCCGGAAATTCAGGAATACGTTCATGTAGCCAGAGAAGCTCATCAGGAGAAGCTTCGCGGATTTGATAGTTCATCGAATTGGAAATTTATAAAATTGAAAAATTGGAAGATTACTGAAACCTCCAAGGATCTAATAGTGCCCTGTTCCTGGGAAATTTTTCAATCTTCCAATCTTGAAATTTTTCAATTCTTTTTGACCGTCGGATACGTCACACCCAACTGCTCCAAATACGTGTCATACTTCGTCTCGTCGTAGTAGAATTTCTCCAATTCAGGACGGAAACGATTCATGATTTCAGAGTTCAGGTAGATCGGCGGCGCATCGTCCTTGGTGATCATCGGCTTGTAGGTTTCCTCTTGGGTCTGCACATTTTTGAAATAATCCCAAGCTTGGTCGACCAATTCAGGTTGCAGCAAGAAGTCCATAATCGTCATCGCCTCAGCTTTTGCACCTGCTGTCACACCTTTATGGGCGATTGGTGTCGCCATCGCTATCGCATTGCTCCAGTGGTGACCCGGCAAGCCGGGAATATTGGAAGGAAATCTCAAAGTCACTGTCGGCACCACCCAAGATACGTCTCCAATATCATCCGAACCGCCGGAAACCAGCTCCTTTACGGGAAGTCCAAGCGTATCCAGTTTCGTCGGCATGCCTTCTTCTTTGGAGCCCAACTCTTTTTGAACAGCTTTGGCTAGAGTCTGATCATTTTCATCCCAAGCCGGTAAGCCTACCTTAAGGATATTTTGATACATTTTTTCGGCAATCACTTTATTAAAGTGTCTCGGCCAGGCGGTTCCCAAAACCTTGGAAGTCATGGTCGTACCCGTCATCAAGGCTGCGCCTTTAGCTATGTCATTCGCTTGGGCATACATTTCCATGATTCCGTCATACTTCACATCACGGAAGTAATACCATATCGAAGACTTGGAAGGCACCACATTCGGCTGATCTCCTCCATCGGTGATCACCGAATGCGATCTTTTCAAAGGGTGCAAATGCTCCCGCTTGTAATTCCAGCCGATATTCATCAATTCCGTCGCATCTGCCGCACTTTTTCCTCTCCATGGCGCACCCGCAGAATGAGCTGCATCACCGGAGAACGTATATTCCACTGAGATTAAACCCGTCCCTGAAGCCTGACCATAGCTCACACCCAGATTGTTAGCCACGTGTGTGAAAATACACAAGTCAACACCTTCAAAAAGTCCATCCCGAGTATACCAAGCCTTTGCAGCTACCAATTCCTCAGCGATTCCCGGCCAAAGAACAAGCGTTCCTCCGATATTTTCCCGCTCCATGATTTGCTTTACTGCCAAAGCTGCCGTGATATTTAGCGGAATTCCTGCATTGTGACCTTCTCCATGTCCGGGAGCACCCTCGACCATGGGTTTATGATAGGCGACCCCGGGATATTGGGAAGCTTTTGGAATATTATCCACGTCTGAACCCAAAGCAATCACAGGTCCATCCCCATTTTTCCATGTGGCAAACCAGGCCGTCGGAATCCCGGAAACACCCCGCTCGATGGTGAATCCATTTTGCTCCAGGATTCCGGTCAGGTATTTGGAAGATTCGATTTCCTGAAAACCAAGCTCCGCAAAGCTGAAAATCTTATCCACCATCACCTGACTTTGTTTGTGATTGGCCTGGACGATTTGAGCGGCCTCTGCTTTCAGTGCTTCGATTTGCTTAGGCGTGTATTTCTTTTGTGCCAAAGCTGAAAAGGCAAGACTTCCCGTTAGGACAAGGATTAATACTGTTTTAATTCTCATAAGGTGGTGGTTTTGTAGAGATGGAAAATACTAAAAAGGAACATGCATAAGAAATAAAGTTGACCAAAGGAAAGAAACCATGGCTGAGAGGAATTGGAAATTTGACTACCAAAGCCGCCTGATTTTTCTATTTTTGCAGGCGTTTAGCAGAAAAATCTAAAAATCGGCAAAGGACGGAAGACCACGGAGGGAAGACCGAAGTGGCCTGAATCTTGGATTTGAACCTTGCTTTTCCTGAGAATCTCAATCTTGGGACAACAGAAACGATAAAAACCAATAGCAAATAAAAACCAAATCATGGCGGAGTACAACTTCAGGGAAATCGAACAAAAGTGGCAGGAATTCTGGAAAGATAAAGGCACTTTCAAAGCAGAAGTGGATCCCAATCGTCCTAAGTTTTACTCCCTCGACATGTTCCCTTACCCCTCCGGTGCCGGACTGCACGTCGGTCACCCACTGGGATACATCGCTTCGGATATTGTATCCAGGTTCAAAATGCTCAAGGGCTTCAATGTCCTCCACCCAATGGGCTACGATTCTTTTGGTTTGCCTGCGGAGCAGTATGCCATCCAAACCGGGCAGCATCCTGCCATAACTACCGAGCAAAATATCACCCGCTATACTGAGCAACTAAAAAATATCGGTTTCGCCTTCGATTGGGACCGGGAAGTGCGAACTTCTGATCCGGCCTACTACAAGTGGACCCAGTGGATTTTTATGCAGCTGTTCAACAGCTATTATGACCAAGAAGCCGATAAGGCTTTGTCCATCGGTTCCTTGATTTCAAGATTTGAAAAAGAAGGAAACGCAAGCATCAAGGCAGTTTGCGATGACGATACTCCGACTTTTACCGCATCCGAGTGGGATGGATTTTCTGAAAAAGAAAAGCAGGAAATGCTCCTGAAATACCGCTTGACCTTCCTGGCCGAAACCACCGTCAACTGGTGCGCGGCATTAGGCACCGTACTATCAAATGACGAAGTAAAAGACGGCTTCTCCGAAAGAGGTGGTCATCCTGTGGAACGAAAGAAAATGATGCAATGGTCCATGCGGATCACTGCCTATGCAGATCGCTTGCTCCAAGGACTCGAAAAAGTGGACTGGTCCGAACCAATCAAAGAGATGCAGCGCAACTGGATCGGAAAATCCATTGGTGCTGAAATGGTTTTTCAGGTCAAAAATTCGGATAAATCCATCAAAGTCTTCACCACCCGAATCGACACAATATATGGGGTGACTTGTTTGGCTTTGGCACCGGAATCTGATCTGGCTGCTGAACTAATCACTGAAGAAGAGCGCGCGACTGCCGAAGCCTATATTAAGGTCGCCAAAAACCGCTCCGAGCGGGAGCGAATGAGTGATGTGAAGACGATATCAGGAGCATTCACTGGTTCGTATGCAATCAATCCATTCAACGATGAAGAAATTCCAATCTGGATTGCGGATTACGTATTGGCGGGTTATGGAACAGGCGCGGTCATGGCCGTTCCTGCTCATGACGAGCGGGATTACAACTTTGCAAAGCACTTCGGTCTGGAAATCCGCCAAGTGATCGAAGGGTCGATGGAGAATGGATCTTTCCCAGGAAAAGGCGGCTTGATCATCAATTCAGGCTTTATCTCCAATCTCTACATGAAAGAAGCCATGGAAAAAGCCATCGAATTCTTGGAAGAAAAAGGGATCGGAAAAGGCAAAATTCAGTTCAGAATGCGCGACGCAATCTTCACCCGTCAGCGCTATTGGGGCGAACCGCTTCCTGTTTATTTCAAGGATGAACTTCCCTACCTAATTGATGAAAAAGACTTGCCTTTGGTGCTTCCTGAGGTGGATAAATATTTGCCTACCGAAGACGGTGAGCCACCACTCGGTCGGGCCAAAGACTGGACTTACAAAACTGCCGATGGAGAATATCCTTTAGAATTGTCCACCATGCCGGGTTGGGCAGGGTCAAGCTGGTACTTTTTCCGCTACATGGATCCGAAAAACGATTCTGTGTTTGCAGATAAAGCCAAAACCGACTATTGGGGCGCGGTGGATTTGTATATCGGAGGTTCCGAACACGCAACCGGTCACTTATTGTATTCCAGATTCTGGACCAAGTTTTTGTATGATTTGGGTGTGGTGAGCATTGACGAGCCTTTCCAAAAGATGATCAACCAAGGGATGATTCAGGGAAGGTCGAATTTTGTGTATCGGCTGAAGCCGTTGTTAAAAGGAGGCGGTGAAGGTAATCCTGAAGAAAAAGCCATTCTTCCAATGATTTTCGTCTCAAAAGGTATTCACGAAAAAATTCAAGGAAAATCCCTTAATGAAGCGGAAAAGACAGAAATCGAATTGAAATTTAAATCTATTTTTGAAAAGCTAAATCCACAAATAGATTATTGGGGGCTCCTAAAAATAGACACTTCCGCCATGCACGTGGACGTGAATATCGTCCACAATGATCAACTAAACCTCGACAAGTTCAAAGCTTGGAGACCTGACTTGGCGGATGCGGAATTTATCCTGGAAGACGGCAAGTACAGCTGCGGAGCCGAAGTGGAAAAAATGTCCAAGTCCAAGTACAACGTGGTCAATCCAGACGATATCATCGAGCGATACGGGGCTGACACATTGCGATTGTATGAAATGTTCCTCGGCCCTCTGGAGCAGTTCAAGCCTTGGAATACCAATGGAATCGACGGGGTGTTCAAGTTCCTGAAAAAACTCTGGAACCTGTATCATCCCGGATCAGGAGATTTCGCAGTTTCTGATGCCCCAGCGAGCAAAGAAGAACTGAAAGTCCTGCACAAAGCCATCAAAAAGTTGGAAGAGGACATGGCTAATTTCTCTTTCAATACTTCTGTCTCCAGCTTTATGATCTGCGTCAATGAGTTGACCGCTTTGAAATGCAATAAGCGGGAAGTGTTGGAACCTTTGGCGATTTTGGTTTCGCCCTATGCTCCGCACATCGCTGAGGAACTTTGGGCGCTACTAGGTCATAGCACCTCAATCACGACAGCATCTTTCCCAGAATTCAACGAAGAATATCTGGTCGAAAGCAACTTCGAATATCCGGTGATGATCAATGGCAAGATGCGGGCAAAGCTAAATCTCTCCCTTTCACTTGCGGTATCAGAGATCGAACAAGCCGCTCTGGCCGATGCCAACGTTCAAAAGTGGCTGGAGGGAAAAGCACCCAAAAAGGTCATTATCGTACCGGGTAAGATTGTGAATTTGGTGGTGTAGATTCGGTTGAGATTTAGGGATTAGGAAACGAAAAAGTCTTTACAAATAAGCAAGCAAAGGGAAACAGACTGGAAGACCGAAGACCGAAGTGAGATTACTTAATTCTGGACTTCTCCTTCAGGTTTTCAATTTGAGATTTTAAGTTTAAAATGGGCCAAGGAGTTATTCTTTTGGCCCATTTTTTTTATGTCTCCCGCAGATTACCGCTGATTCAGTGCGGTGATTTTCGCAGATTTTTTCCTAATTACTCACAATTCATGAATTGAAAGTCTCCAAAAACTTTAAAATCTGCGAACTTCTGCGAATTTTTCAGCGAACATCTGCGGGAGCAAATTAGTCTTTGGGATTAGTTAAAAAATAAAGTCAAACTAAAAAAAAAGCTCATTTTGATGAAATGCCCATGAGAAAAATTCTCACACAGGAGGATGATTATTCGGAGCATTCTCCCGATAAAGATCGGGACAGGCTATGTGACCATAAAAAATCAAATTATAAACACATGAAATTGATCCCTTTTATCCAAAGGTTGAGGCTTTTTATTGAGCATTTAAGCTTATTATCTAAACATTGAGGCTTTTAGCCCGGACATCGAGGCTTTTTGTATGAACGTTGAGGTTTTTTACTGTAATTTTTATATAAAAAATCTAAAAAGTACAATTATTTATCTAGGTCAGACTTTTCTTGGAATATTGCAAGCCTATTATGAATTGTGGCTTACCATGTTTATTTTAAATATCGGATTCTATTGGCTCTAAAAAGATTCTAAAGACCTAGGCTACGGGACAACTGATTTTGATTTTAAAGGTGCAGGCTACTCCACCGTCTTTTTCACCCTAGCCCTCACATACCCCTCCACCTTTTTCTCCAAATTTTGTCGGAGTTGGCTGATGAGTTTTTGGTGTTTGGGATCGGCGATCAGATTGTTTATTTCCAGGGGATCGACTTGTAAGTCATACAGTTCCTCATGAGTTGGATCATTGATGTAGCGAAGGTATTTCCAGCGCTCAGTTCGGATGGCTTCGCTAGGAGGAATAATCGGAGTCTGCCAGAGGTGCTCGGCGAGGAATTCCTTGCGCTTGGCCAAGGCAGCTGAGTTCAGCGAAATCCCCTGCCAGGTTTTCGGAGCCTTAGCTCCTGCCAGATCCAGAATCGTTGCAGTCACATCGATATTCAGGGCAAAATCGTTATTTCGTTTTCCTCCTTCCTTCCTCGGATCAAAGACGATCAGTGGCACACGAAGCGAATTGTCGTACATCAGCCACTTACCTGCAAGTTGGCGCTCTCCGAGAAAGTACCCGTTGTCTCCCATAAAAATGATCACGGTATTATCTGCCAAACCTCTTTCTTCGAGGATTTTCCGAATTTTTCCGATTTCAGCATCCACCTCAGAGATCATCCTGTAATAGCCCTTGACGCTGTGCTGATACTTTTCAGGAGTATCAAACCGCCAATGCCAGCGCTTGCGGCTCTCACCGTTTCGGACAAATGCCGGTTGCGCCTGGAAATAAAAGTCTTCCTTCAACAATGGATCCGGTATTGTAATATTTTGATACATCGTGTCGTATTCAGGCGACCAGAAATACTGCAACTTGGCAGGATCATGAGCATGGGGAGCACTGAAGCTAATCGAAAGCATAAAGGGCTGTTGATCTGGAGCATGCTGAATAAAATCAATCGCCTGCTGCCCGGTATAGCGTGTAAGGTGAACGGTATCTTTTCCCAAAGTCTTGAAGAAAAAACCCCTTCGATCATCAAATTTCCCATTCCGATCATAACTATCCCCCTGATCAAAAAGCTTCTCAAAGCCCGCGTAATTCACCCCAAACTTCCCGAAAAACCCCGTGAAATAACCTGCCTTCCGGAGATGAATTGGGTAGGATTGATTGATGTAAGGTTCTTTGATTTCGCCCTGCCCAAAGGTATATCCATGCGTGCGCTCATAGAGTCCGGTCAGAATACTCGCCCGGCTTGCGGCACAGATCGGCGTGGTGACGAAGGCATTTTCATAATAAATCCCTTCTGCAGCGAGTCGATCCATCTCAGGGGTCTGGATAATCGGATTCCCCGCAAATCCCAAAGCATCCCAACGATGATCATCAGTCAGAATAAAGATGATGTTAGGACGATTTTGCTGAGAAAAGCCATTCAGATAAAGGGCAAAAAGGAAGAATAAGGAGAGGTGTTTTTTCATTTCCAGAAGTATCTATCATGGCAATAGAGTAATTCTTTCCTCAGTAACTATCCTGCTCGGGTAAAAAAAATGTCACTCCAAAAATAAATTGGAGAACTATCCATCTTTTCTAATTTTAACCTACTGCAAGCTGATCTTCTTAAGAAACTAGACGCCCCATTTTGAAAAAATCACTTCTTCTGCTGATCATCTATCTGGCATTTATCAGTCTTGGACTTCCTGATTCGATTTTGGGTGCAGCGTGGCCTGCGATGTTCCGGGATTTGGGCGTTCCATTGGATTATGCAGGATTCATCGCAATGATCGTGGCCGCAGGGACAGTGATTTCCAGCCTTTTCAGCGGTAATCTGATTGGAAAATTTGGTGTAGCAACGGTCACAACTTTCAGTGTTGGCATGACAGCATTGGCCTTGATGGGCTTTGCTTATTCCCACCACTTTCTCTACCTCTGTCTTTTGGCCATTCCTTTGGGACTTGGAGCAGGTAGTGTGGATTCCGCACTCAATAATTATGTGGCCTTGCACTTTCAGGCAAGTCACATGAATTGGCTTCATTCGTTTTGGGGAGTGGGTGCGGCAATTGGCCCCTTGATCATGGCAGGATTTCTGGCAAAAGGACAAACCTGGAACAGAGGCTACGAGGCAATTGCCTGGATTCAGATCGGCTTAGTTTTAATTTTGCTTTTTTCTCTGCCACTTTGGATGAAAAGCAAAGATCCAAGCGATGGAAACCCTAATCCCAAGTCTCCCAATCTTTACTCCTTATTGGTCAGGATTCCGGGGCTAAAGTACGCTCTTGCCGTATTTTTCTGCTATTGCACGATTGAAGCGACTTTCGGTCTTTGGAGTGCAAGTTACCTGGTTTTTGAACGGGGGTTTGAAGTCGATCAGGCAGCCAGACTTACTTCCTTATACTATCTGGGGATTACAATCGGGCGGTTTTTATCAGGATTTTTGACGCTACATTTCACAAACCGTCAGTTGGTCCAACTTGGAATCGGATTGATTGCCCTGGGATTGGTGCTGCTTTTCCTACCCTTTCCAATAACCATTTTGCCGGGTTTTCTACTGATTGGATTGGGTTGCGCGCCGATTTTCCCCAGTCTCCTGCATGAGACACCTGTCAATTTTGGAGAGAAAAACTCCCAAACCATCATGGGTATGCAGATGGCGAGTGCTTATGTGGGAATTACGCTGATGCCCTTTCTTTTTGGAAAAATGGCAAGTTTCACCGGCTATGGATTTCTGCTGGGATTCCTGGCGATCTTTCTACTTTTGATTTTCGGGATGACAAGTCTGATGAACAGGAAAGTCAGACTGGGAAAAATCGTTTAATTGCTTTGACAATATTCACAAAAACTAAAAATGAAACCTCTCTTTCTAGCCTCATTATTAATCCTTTGCCTTCATTTTTCTTCTTTTTCTCAAAATCACAAAGAACAACTCTTTCAGTTGGATCAAGGCTGGGAAAAAGCCCTTTTGGAATCGGATGTGGCTTTTTTGGAAGACCTTCTGGCAGATGAGTTTGTCTGGGTTCACAATCACGCCAGTTTGATCGACGGAAAAGAACAAGCCCTGGCAAGAGCAAACCGAATCAAAGCAGGGCAAGCTGACAATACCAGAAACAGAACTTCTAAAGACCGGCAGGTGGTAATTTTAGGAACGACCGGAGTGGTCAGCGGCTATACTGTGGTGGATCGAGGCCCAAGTCCAACCACCTATCACTTTATGCGGACGTACGCGCTGGTCGATGGCAAGTGGAAACTGCTGGGTAATCACACAATGGCGATACCGGAGGAGAAATAATGAGCAGGCAGTCTCAGTTTTCAGTAGGCAGTAACTACCTGAAAATTAAATTTGATCGGGGTTCTTTGAATTTGATCCCAAACAGGCGGGCAGGCTCTGAACATTGATTTTGATACTTGGTCATTGATCATTGATCATTGATCATTGATCCTTCCAACTTACCATTAACTGTTTACCACTCACACCTCGCTTGTTTCTTGTTTCTTGTTTCTTACTTCTAGTCTCTTGCCCCTCAAAGCCCATACTTCTTCCCCATCTCCCTGATCAACTTATACCCATTTTCAGCCATATCCCAAGGCGCTGAAAACTCCCTCCACACGCCAATTGAATTAGCAAAGGCAGGATCATTGCGGGTAAAGCCTTCGATGGTCAGCCAACCGGAATAACCGACTTTTTTCAGGGCTGCAAAAGTCTCATCAAAATCCACATGTCCCGAACCCGGCGTGCCCCGATCATTCTCGGAGATATGGAAATGGCCCAGTCTTGGAGCGATCAGTTCGAGCGCCAATCCCAGCTTTTTCTCTTCCATATTCGCATGATGCGTGTCAAACATGGCTTGAACGTTTGGATGGTTGACTTTGGCAAGCAAATAATCCAGCTGCTCCATGGTATTGATTAGGTAGCATTCGAAGCGGTTGAGTGCTTCAGGAGTCAAAAGAATCCCGAGTTTTTGTGCATAATCGCCAACATCATACAGCACCTCAGCGGACCAATTGTATTCGTCCTCGATGGGAGCTCGGGAAGCAAAGGTGGCAAAGGCCGAATGGTAGGGACCGCACAGCACCTGAGAATTCAAATCAGCTGCGCGATCAAGAATCCAGTTGAGTTTTTCTTTAGACTTCTCCCGGATTTTGGGATCAGGGGAAATGGGGTTTTCGTCAGGTCCCATTACAGTTACAGTGGTGACTTCCAGTCCGATACTTTTACAATGATCACCAACCAAGCGACAGGCTTTTTCGTCAGTTCCTCCTACAAAAAATTCAGCCCCATCATAGCCGATAGCTTTCAGCCGGTCTAAAATTGGAAAAAGGGCCTCGGAGATTTCCGCTGACCACGCGAGTACGTTAAATCCTATTTTGTTCATGGTTTTTTATTGTCAACTGTCCACAGGCCACGGTCGACAGCACTCATCTGTGGACTGTTGACCGTTGACTGTTGACCAAAATTTCACTTAAAATCTGATACTCTCATCCCCTTCCTAAAGGTATCAAAGCCAAAGTTGGTCGGCTTATACTCGCCCACATACTCCACATTCAAATCGGGACTGATCGTATCCTCCATTTCCAAAAGCCACAAGGACGCATTGAGTACCAATCTTCTCAGGTCTGCACTTTGAAAACCAAGTGATGAACCCATGGTGGAAGCAAAGGCCATTCCCGGCTTTCCTCCCTCAATCTGATAAGGTTTGGTCCAGGCTATCGGCATGACCGATTTCTCCCATATGAGTGGTGCTTTGTCATCCATTCCAGCGGTCGATTGCCCATAGATCAACACTTCTGCATCGGCTGGAAGGCTTTGGATACCATACACGTCTTCCGGTACCCAGATATCTTTCACTCCTCGAAGGACAGGATGATCATTCATTTGCTGCACGCCGTCGATCAATGATCGGGAACCTTCCTTGGCATGAACCCCGTGGTGATTGACCCAGGTTTCTCCAAAAATCCGCTTCCCAAAGCCCTTTTCCCAACCCGCTTCTTTGCCGTTCCAAGTCCACTTTGCAAACTTTGATTCCTTGTTTTTTTGGTACGCAAAAGCATGAGTCGATGTACGCAAACCGATGATGGGTTTTCCTGCTTTCAGGAAATTTTCAATGTGTTGGGTTTGATCGTCAGGAAGTTCCCGAAATCGGATCAGCATAATCATCAGATCTGCTGATCCGAGATGTTCCAATCCAGAGATATTATTTTGATAGCTCGGGACTATATCTCCAGATTCCGGATGAATGGGAAAGAGTACGGTTGTCTTAAAACCATGTCTTTCGGATAGGATTTTAGCCAACATCGGCATGGATTCTTCCGAGCGGTATTCGTCATCTCCTGCCACCAAAACAATGTGTTTGCCTTTTCCAGGTCCCTCTTTTCCTTCAAACTGGAGAAAGGTTTGTCCATTTTGAGCGCTAGCGAGTAAAGTAAAGACAGTTAGTAGAAAGATGGAAAGAAGGCCTTTTCGAAAATTAAGCATGGTTATGAGAGTTTTGGATTTGCTTGGCAAAACAGTATTCTGATTTGAACGCTCAAAATAGAGTTTTTTGAACAAATACTAGTCCTGCCCAGGAGGTTATGACTTTTTCCGCAGCTTTTTGAAAATCAATACCGGAATCATCACCAAAATACCCACGACCAATCCAAGCAAAAACTCCTTGACAATTGCAGGCCAAGATTCTAGCAGCTGATGAAAAAAGTCAATATTATGTGCAAAAATTCCGCCTGCAACCAGCAATAAGGCCAAAGTTCCTATCACTCCCAGCGAGCGGATCACCCAGGGAAGCGCACTGACCAGAAGCTTTCCAACTTTATCAGAGAAACTGTCCGTTTGCTGGTTGAGGTTGATCAACTTCATTCCAAATTCATCCATACGCACGATCAACCCCACGATTCCATACACTCCCACAGTCGCAATCAGGGCAATCACAGATACCACTGCGATCTGTGTTCCCAAGGGCTTATCCACGACTGTACTCATGGCAATGATCACAATCTCCACCGAAAGAATAAAGTCCGTGGTGATAGCCGACTTGATCTTTTGCTTTTCCAAAGCCAAAATAGCCTCTTCTGTCAGTTCCAAATCCAAGCGAGTGGCTGTTTCCTTGGGATGGGGCACCAGATATTCATAGATTTTTTCTGCCCCTTCATACGCCAGATACAACCCACCGATTACCAAAATCACGATAATTGCAGGAGGATAAAAGGCACTCAACAGAAAAGTAATGGGCAAAATGATGATTTTGTTGAGCAAGGATCCCTTGGAAATCGCCCACAGCACAGGAAGCTCCCGATCCGAAATAAATCCGGAGGCCTTCTCTGCATTTACGGCCAAATCATCCCCTAAAATTCCGGCAGTCTTTTTTGCTGCCACTTTACTCAATACCGCCACGTCATCCATAAGGGTAGCGATATCATCCAATAATGCAAAGAAACCTGAAGCCATTAAGATTTTTGATTTACAAAGTACGATTTACGGGAAATGGGTACAAAGTATCAAGTACAAAGTACCAAGTATTGAAAGGAATGATGCCAATTGGCATTAGAAATTCGACTCTTATACTTGACTTTACAAAAACAGATCGCCTACAAGCCTAGAACCTGATTAGAAAAGCTTTCGGGCAGGATTGGCCAACCTTCCCACTTTGCAACTTTTACACCTTACAACTTCCCCGGATCAAAAATAAGCGGAAAAAACTTCCCTCCCATTTTTTCACCTTTTGGAATGACAGGAACGCCTTCCAAAAGTGGCTCATCGGTATCCGAAACTGTCCCATCGGCAAAAACATTCAAAACAAAAGCCTTTCTGGATCGAGAGGAGAAGTTTGCAAAGCTGCCATGCACCAGTAAAGGATGGTGAAAAGCGGCATGCCCGGCTTTGAGAGGAATCGCCACGGGTTTGAATTCAGCCTTTTGCTCCTCGGTCATCATGGCCATCAAGCCGTCCATCTCACCGGCAAGTGCAGGCTTATCGAGTAAACCCCAGCGATGCGAACCCGGCACGTATTGGAGACAACCGTTTTCTTCTGTCGCATCGTCCAAACCGCACCAACAAGTCAGATGCTGCATCTCTACAGTGCGTGTCCAATAGGAATAATCTTGGTGCCAAGCCACATTTCCGCCATGATGGGCTGGTTTGCAGAAAAGCTGATCATGCCAAAACCGAACTGGCCGATCTCCCAACAATTGACTGGCCGCCACTCGAAAAGCCGGGTTCCAGATCACATCGTGAAAAGCTTCGGCAATGCGCCAATGACCCAGAGAATGAAACAAAACTTTATTTGGATCTCCTGACTCATTGCTGTGAAATTCATGGAAAAGATGATGAAGCGGATGCTGTGGATCCATTACCTCATCCAATGCATTTTTCAAGGCTTCGATTTGGGTTTTCTCCAAAAGTTTTACATCCGCTAAATAGCCATTTTCATGAAAAAACTCGACCTGCTCCTTACTAAGGCGGTATTGATCCCAATCCGAGGCCGTTTTGGGTTGGGGAAAAAGATCAGTGATCGGATAATGAAAGTCGGCTAGGTCGTGCATGGGCTTGAGGTAAATTAAGCAAGGAAAAGATAGAGAAAAAAGGTAAGAAACTATAACTGAAAATATTCCTTCCGAAACAACTAAGTAAAACTTAAAAAAGATCTAATCCCTAAACCTCAGTTAATTAAAATAATTACTAAGCTTCTCTTGATTTCCTTGCTCAAACACTTCCAAACAGCAAACTTTCCCGTTATTGAAATATCCAAGCTTAGGAAAAAACTCATGTTGAGTTAGAATAGACAATTATCCTATTTCATAAATATGAACCTCATCCAGTGAAATAACCTTTTGCAAGGAAAATCTTATTTCCCTCTCTTTAATCTTTTTGTTCCTAACAACCAATAATTTTATTTCAGGATTTTCTGAAAAATGTTCTTTTAAAAACAAATTCAAATCTTCAAAACAATTAAAACAAGAGCTTCCAGGTAATATCAGGACCAAGCCCTCTCCTTTTTCTATTATTTCAGGAAGATCTTTTATGTAGTAAAATCGATCAGTACTCAATCCTTCATTTACAAGTTCTCTCAAAGACCTGATTTCAGTCATCTCAAAGTTTTGCTTTTTTTCTTAAGGTGAAGAACATCCTAAAGCTAAACTAAAAACCACAAAGAGTTTATTTTTCATCAAAAAATAAAATTATAGGATTGTCTCCGTCTTTCACCTGAAAAAGCACTTGGTATTCTCTTAAAATACTGGCTTCAGAAGGTATTACCAAATAGGCCCTATTATTACCTAAAGTCCCGAAGGAAATTTCTTCATCCAATTCAAGTACTACATCTTGTCCCAAGTAATCAAATGAAATCTTCCTTCCTGATTTAAGAATTTTTTCACTTTTATCATACACAGAAACAAATGGAATACCTTGATTAAAAAATTTATATAACAGGTATCTTTCAAATTCTACCACATTCCCAACGTTGTAGGATTTATCAGAAGAATTGATATATTGGAATACATCAACAATAGAAGAATAATCCCTACCAATCAACTCATTCTCGTTCACCTTGTTTGAACCAAAATCAATATAATATTTTGGAAATACTTCCATATTTTCACTCACATAATAAATAGTATCATTAAAAGAATTTACAAAATTGTACCCTATTGGTCCTTTGGAAAAAAAGTCGTGTCTGTAAACATGAAGATACCTGGCTTTTTCAGGATTAAATTTCAAATGGTTTTTGCTTAGCGCAAATCCAGTTGCTAAATTTTCCCCTACAATCGAGTACAATGAAGAAAAATTATCCAATACTTCTAAATATCCCGAAGTACCAATTAATCCCTTTTCTAATTTTTCAACCCCAAACAAAGGATAATTTAAGGAATAATCAATTTCCAATTCAAAATCATAGTTAAATTGGAATATGGATCTTTGATTCGAGTCATATAACCAAAGTCTATCCTGCTCTGGCAAAATAAGCACATCTGTAAGGTTAACATATTCATCCGGCCCGCCAATTCCTTTGGTGAGTTTTTTTTGAAAATCTCCATTTAATTTAAATTTAAAAAGGGAATTACCTCCTTTTATAAACACCAAATCATCATCAACCAATACCTTATTGATATAATCAATGATCGAGGAATCGTTAGATTGAAGTTTTATCAACCTATCAAATGTATAGAATTTAGACAAATTCAAGATTGATGCTTGACTTGGCAAGTCTTGACTAATAATATTTAGACTGACATTTTCAGCGTGATTAGAAGGACTTGAGCACGATAAAAACAAGAAAAATAATGATAATACCTGTAACTTAATTGTCATAGTCTGAAATTAAATAAAATCCTAAAAAAAAGTGCTATTCATCTTCGAGAGAAAAATAGCACCCAAACCAAAACCATAATTTAAGAATGTGAACCTCCACATCCAGCTGCATAACAACAAGAAGAATCAGTGTTTGCGCAACAATATCTACTTCCTGAAGAATTTCCCATTAATGATCCACAGCTTGGAGCTGGTGGATCGCACATTGTTTGTGAGTATCCATTTGGAATTACACTCGAAAGAAGGAGGCTTTTCTCTCCACCTGGACTTGAAAGATCTAGGGAAAACAACCCTAAAAAACACAGGGCAAAAATGATCGTCAACTGAATTAATCGTTTTTTCATGATAATATGATTTTAAAAGTGGAACATAGATCATTTTATACCAATAAAATTAAATATCAAACTTTTCTTAATTCCGAATATCCATTTAACTAAACCCAAAATCTTGAATTTTTATTTATTTCAGAATAATATTTTACCACTCCTCATTTTTCTTTTAATTATTCAAAAGAAAATTTCTTTCGAAATCGATTCCGAAAATTATAATTTTAATTTCAAAATTCAGGAAAAATTCCTCTTACAACATTCTATCGCAATCCTTTCCGTTTATTTTCAAATCAATAACCCCAAGTCATCATTTTGATTCTTAAATTTAGGAAATCCTAACTACTAGAATTTAAACATTTTTTTATATTCATATTCAATAGTTCCAACCAAAAAATACGCCTATCATGTCAACGAATAGAAGAGACTTTCTGAAAACCGGAGCCACTACGGCACTTGGTCTTTCAGGTTTTACCTTGATATCTCCTCAAGTACTCGGAAAGTCCATGGGCTACGTGGCCCCATCCGATCAAGTAAATCTGGCTTGTATCGGCATCGGCAATCGAGGAAATGAAATTATCAAGGCACTTCACAAAACCGGGCTTTGCAACGTCGTCGCCCTCTGCGATGTGGATATGGGCGCCAAGCAGACTTTGGAGGTGATGGGCATGTTTCCCAAAGCCAAAAAATATCAGGATTTCAGAAAGATGTTTGACGAGATCGGGGGTGACTTTGACGCGGTGAGTATCGCCACACCGGACTTTTCCCACTTTCCCGTGACGATGATGGCTTTGGCAGAAGGCAAGCATGTCTATGTGGAAAAGCCCATGGCGCGTACTTTCCAGGAAGTAGATCTGATGATGGCCGCAGCAAAAAAATATCCGAAGCTGGCTACCCAAATGGGAAATCAGGGCCACTCTGAAGGCAACTATTTCCAGTTTAAGGCTTGGAAAGAAGCGGGCATCATCAAGGATGTCACAGCCATGACTGCCCACATGAACAGCCGAAGACGCTGGCATGATTGGGATCCGAAGATCACCCGATTCCCTGTCGCTGAACCCGTTCCTTCCACTTTGGATTGGGATGTATGGACCAGTCAGGCTCGACCTCATCCCTTCAACAAAGATTACCACAATGGGCAGTGGAGATGCTGGTACGACTTCGGAATGGGAGCCTTGGGAGATTGGGGTGCCCATATCATGGATACGGCGCATGAGTTTTTGGATTTAGGACTTCCATACGAAGTCAATCCTACCAAACTCTCCGGACACAACGCTTTCTTCTTCCCCATGTCCACCACCCTGGAATTTAAGTTTCCGGCAAGGGGCGCTATGCCTCCGATGACGATCACCTGGCAAGATGGACTGGATAATATTCCGTCGGTGCCGGATGGATATGGTGTTTCTGAACTCGATCCTAATATTCCACCACCAAGCAATGGTCAAATCCAACCGGCAAAACTAAATCCCGGCAAAATCATTTACAGCAAAGAACTTACTTTCAAGGGCGGTTCACACGGAAGCACGCTTTCGATCATTCCTGAGCAAAAGGCTAAAGAATGGGAATCCAAACTTCCCGAGGTACCTGCAAGTCCTTCCAATCATTTCGAAAACTTCCTCAAAGCCTGCAAAGGAGAAGAAAAGACCCGATCCCCATTTGAGATTGCAGGACCGCTGAGTCAGGTATTTTGTCTGGGAGTGATGGCCCAGCAGATGGGCGTAAAACTGGAGTTTGATCGGGAAACCCGACAAATCACCAATAACCCATTGGCGAATCAGGTCTTGGCAGGCATGCCCCCAAGAAAAGGATGGGAGGAATTTTATAGAGTGTAGAAGCTAGATTGAAGTAGCAAAAAGCTAGACGCAAATATCAAGACTAAAAGAGACCGCTGAAATATTTTGGCGGTCTTTTGATTGATAGGAAAAAGAATGGTCTTAGTAGATAGTCTTTTGAAAAGCAAAAATGAGATTTATGACAGAAAGTCGAAGGCCAAAAATCTTTCAATTTTTCAATCTTCAAATTTTCCAATTCTTCAACTCACTTTTCCAATCGCTCCAATCGCTCTAAAAGCGGGGGATGTGAATAATTGACAAAAACATACCAAGGATGCGGATTGATATTGCTGAGGGTCTTGACAGAGAGTGTTTTTAAGGCTTCGGCCAAAGGTTCGCCGGCAAAAGTCTGCTTGGCAAATTCATCGGCCTCAAATTCATTCTTGCGACTTAGCCAGTTCATTCCGATTCCCATAATCATGGAAACAGGCGTAAAAAGCATCGTGAACCCGATAATGTTGAGTTCAGCCGACCAAGCTTGTCCACCAAGAGCAAAGCTCATATTTTCCGAAAAAATAAACTGAGCCAACAAAAACAGCATCAATCCCACCTGTACCACCGAAAGAAACATGCTCCAGAGGATATGCTTTTTCTTGTAATGTCCCACTTCATGTGCCAATACAGCTACCAATTCGTCCGGTGGGTGCTGATCCAGCAAGGTATCGTAGAGGACGACTTTTTTCCTTTTGCCAAAACCAGAAAAAAACGCATTGGCTTTAGAGGATCGTTTGCTGCCGTCGATTACAAAAATATTATCCAATGGAAAATCCACCGATTGCGCGTAATGTAGGATTTTACTTTTCAAATCCCCTTCGTCCAGTGGGGTGAGCTTATTGAAAAGCGGTAAAATCCATGCGGTGTAAAACAGATTGATCATTACCATAAAAGCGGCTGCGATAATCCAAAACTGCCACCAGAAATCCGCTCCCATTTGATGGATGAGCCAAAGAAATACAAGTAGCAATCCCCCACCTACCAAGATAGAAAGTACATAACCTTTGATTTTGTCTTTGAAAAAAGTGCTTACTGAAGTTTTGTTGAAGCCGAATTTTTCCTCAATCACAAAGGTATTGTAGTAGTCAAAAGGCAAGCTCAAAAGATCCGATCCGATGAAGATCAATCCAAAAAACACCAAGGATTTAAGTAATGGAGGAAATCCAAATCCGGCAACCCAGCTGTCAATTGCTCCAAACCAACCCAATGCTATAAATAAAAATGTGAAAACAAAGGAGAATATTCCAGCCAGAAGTGTAAATCGAAAATTCTCTTTTTGGTAGGCCTTGGATTCTTCTAGCTTGGACAGATTAAGATATTCCGACAGCGTATCTGGAATTGGAGGAATGGGGTTTTTAACATTCAAGAACCCCAGGGTTTTTCTCACCAAAAAGCCAAACACCAAAATCCCGACAAGCAGGTATTTTAAATTTTCCGGACTCATGAAAACTAAAATTTAGGACAAGGCAAAATGGTATCCCTTCGGAGCGGTTTGCCCTGATAGCTATTGGGCAAGGTCCAAGATAAGCTCAGTTCGTGTGCACCTCCCGACTGAATTCCTAATTGAGAAACAGTGTAATCAAAGCTGTAACCGATATTCAAACCGCTCAATAAGTTAACCCCTACCATCATCACAATCGCATCGCGATTACTTTGGTTCTCCACAGGCTTATAGGGTAATCCTCTGTACCAAAGGCCAAAAACGATCGGTTCCACATAAAAATATGCACCAATATCCAGCTGCTCGAAAGGTCCCTGCTGTTTATAATTGATAGTAGGCGTGATGGATCGCTTTCTTCTGATGTGGGTAAAATCTCCTCGCATGGCACCTTCGCCTAGATCGATTCGATAGCCTGCATGAAAGGAAAGCTTCATCGGAAGTGGACTTACACCATCTATAAAGGATTGATTAGGCTCATTGACATGATGGGCAGAGATGCCGGCCCATAGATTTTCGGTAAAGAATAAGCCCCCAACTGAAAGGGAAAGCATTCCCACCGGATCTCCTAAGCCAGGGATGTCTGTTCCGGGAAGAGTTGGACAAAACGGACAACTTGGATCTATCTGGTTAGCAAAGACCAAATTTTCGTAAAATCCGATTTCTCTTCTGATGTAACTCGCCTGAAAGCCTGGCCGGAAGTAGGAATTCTCCCCTAATTTTAGCTCGTAGGAGTACATTGCAGAGATAGTGGTAGACCGAAGCTTAGCCGCGCCTTCGGTATCCTGCATGATATGAATCCCAATTCCACTGTTGTAATCTGCCAAGTAGGTATCATAATAGGCTGAAAAAGTAGTAAACTGTGCGTCGATGGAAGGCCATTGATTCCGATAATTGAATCCCACACGACCGGTAAGCTCTCCACCTGCCATGGCAGGATTCAGATAAAGTGGGGCTGCATAATACTGGCTATATTGGGGATCCTGAGCGAAAGCCGAGCCGGCCAGGCTAGAGCAAAATCCAATAAAAAAAACAATACGTAGCAGAGACCGTAACAAGGATTTGTTCGTTTATTTGAATATTCAGTTAGCTTCTAAACGATTCAACGCTTTGGTTGTTTTAGTAAGCAGTCCGAAAAATATGAAAAGCAGCCCTATTTCCATAAGGTTCATTTTAATTTTTACAAGCATCATTTCCCTGATTATTTTCGGAATCAGCGGTTTGGGGTACTCCCAAGGTTTTAATGATAACGAGTGGATCTTCGGCAATTGCGGCAGCGGCACCCCAAACAGTTATTTGTCTTTTGGAAAAGGTGGAACTGCCACTGTTCAAACCCTACCCGGCTCAGTCATTATTGGAGAAAATAATAATGCAATAGCCGTTGATCCAATAACGGGTCAGCCCCTTTTTACTACAAATGGGGTTTTGGTGTACGACAATAGCTCCAATCCCATTCAAGGAAGTGCCCCGGGTCTCAATGGTGATATAGATGGAAGGCAAAAAGTAGCCACCGGATTTTTGGAATACGATCCTGACGGAAATAAGCTATTCTACATTTTTTATATCTCACCAGCAGGACAGCTCCTATACTCAGTAGTAGACATGAATGCTGCCGGTCAGGCCACCGGAAACGAACGTCCATTGGGAGAGGTGACGTTAAAAGATCAGGTGATCGGTCCTGCCTCAGGAGCACTTTTAGTTGTAAAAACACCCTCATCGCCTTCCTATCTTATCAGCTTTACAGGAGGAAATTTAATTTCCAGAAGAATAGAGGATACGCAAGGAAATTTCAGCCAAACCGATTCAGAAGGAATTCCATTTACTCCAAAAGCCATCATTTTTGATGAAACAAACAGTCGGTTGATTGTCATCTCCGAAGATGACGGAGACGATATTTTGGTTATTCCTTTTGACACCAGTTCAGGGAATTTTGGTACTCCGGAACCAATTTCAGGCTCTGGTGGGCCTGATGATATTGGAGGGGCAGACTTTTCTCCTGATGGCTCCTTCATTTTTTTTTCACGGGGAAATCAACTTTTCAGAGTCCCAACATCCGATTTGAGCGCCACACCGGAAGAAATCCCCTTGACAGCCGGATTGAATCAAGTTTATGATATCAAGTCCGGCCCCGATGGACAGTTGTATTACATCTACGAGGAAGTGCCGGGCGGACCACAGCTGATAGGACGAGTCATTAACCCAAACGAACCTGACCTTTCCTTGATCACTTTGGAAGAAGACCCATTTATGGGAACAGACTTTTGCGGAACAATTTTCCCTGTTTTTGCACCGAATGCAGATATCAATCCCTCCATTGATTTCACTTGGGATCCTGAAGCACCATGCTCCAACAATCCTGTGCAATTAACAAGTGTCATCACTCCAGAAAATTATCAGCCGGTTTCTTTTAACTGGGAATTCACTCCTCCATTGACTGATTCTGATGGCAATCCGCTTCCGGCAGACTTTAATCAGGAGCATTTTTTAGTTCCACAGGATGCTGCACAGGGTACAAGCATTGAAGTAACACTGACCGTTGAGTTTGAGGATGGAAGTACCTTGGATGTCAATAAAACCATTCCGCTTACTGAAAATAACCTTGAGGCAAACTTTACCCCCTCCGACACAACACTTTGTTTAAGCTGTATTGACTTGGAGCCGCTCCTGCAGGCGCAAGCCGCACAGGGTGAGCAAGACGGTGAAGCACCGGATACAGGGGGAGCCAATTACGAATATTTCTGGTCTAATAAACGGGATCTAGGGTGGATTAGCAAAGAACCTAACGAGGTATGCCTGCCCGGATTGTATTGGGTATTGGTGAGAGAACCTGAGAGTGAATGCTATGCTTATGCAGAGATCCGCGTAAAAATCTGGGACCTTCCGGACCAATCCAATAACATTTGGTATTTTGGAGACGGTGCAGGACTGAACTTCAACCCGGATCCAACTGATGAAAATGCTCCTGTCCCAAGACCGATCGACCAACGACATCCTCAAAACATCCCTGCCGGTACTACCACTATTTCCGATCAAGCCGGGGAGGTTTTATTCTTCACCGACGGAAATTCTGTTTGGGATCTGAATGGAGATCTGATGGAAAACGGGGAGGATATCGGAGGAGATAATTCCTCCAGTCAATCTGTAATCGCCGTTGCAGTACCCACTCAACAAACGCTTTATTACCTTTTTACCACACAGGCCACAGCAAATGGGACAAATACGGTCAGCTATTCGCTGGTAGATATCAAAGCAGGAAATCAGACTGGCGTCGGGAATGTGACTACGAAAGACAATTTTCTTTTTAGCCCATCCACTGAACACTCAGCAGCCATTTCAGGTGGTGATACGACTTGGGTCATGTTCCATGAATTGGGGAATAATACTTTCAGGGCCTATCCTGTATCAAGTGAGGGTATTGGACAACCTGTCCTGAGCTCAGTGGGTAGTAACCATGGATTCAACTCCGGAGTAGGAGCCATGAAATTCAGCCCTGATGGAACGAAGCTAGCAGTTACTATTTCGGAAGGAGGCTGTAATAAAGTTGAAATTTTTGAATTTGACCAACAAACCGGGGAATTATCAGAATATGCACGAATTGATCTGGGTTGTGAGGGAGATGTGTACGGGCTTGAATTTTCACAAGATTCTGACCGCGTTTTAGTCTCCTATCGAAATGGGGGACCGGGCATAGAAGAATTCATCATTAAGGCAGTCGAAAATGATGATCCGGACGCTACAGATTGTCCATCCTGTTTTTCCTCCGCAACTACAAGAGCCCAGCGTCAGGCCTGCATCATTTCAACCAAAAATCAGGTAGGTGGAACGGCAAACCTGAACCTTGGGGCCTTGCAAATTGCATCAGACGGTCAGATTTACGTTGCTGTAGTCGGGGACAATCGAATTGGCCAGGTGCAAGTTGGAACTGGTTGCACAGCGTCAAGTACCTTCAACCAAAATGCAGTGGAACCGATGCCGGGACCCTCGAATCTTGGATTACCCTCCTTTGTACAAAATTCCGGGAGCTCAATTCCAGAGCCGTCACTGGCTTTCCCTCCAAGACTTTGTTTAGACCCGGAATTAGGTGCAAGTGCACTACTCGAAGGGGGCGGAGAGCCTGATATTGACTCTTATTTCTGGACAATCACCCATGAAGATGGCACCGTTATCCGGGACAATTTTGGTGGACCGGGAGAAGAATTTCAAACCTTGGATCAAATCTTCACCACACCGGGTATCTATACCATCGAACTCCGGGTGGATCGCTGCGGTGACCCTGAATACTTCCGGGCGGATGGCGAAATCGAAGTGGTGGCCCCTCCTACTTTAACTCTAGAGGATGATGTAACCCTGTGTGCAGGAAATCCCGTCACGCTCACCGCTATTGATGGATACGATCCGACAGAGGGATTGTATGATTTCCAATGGACTAATGCAGCCGGTGTTATTTTTGGTGATGAGAACTCAAATTCAATCACCGTAGAAGAAGAAAGTATCTACACCGTTCAGGTAAGCTACCGACTTCCAGCTGGCCTCAGTGAAGATGAGGCTGAGTTTTTTGAGACTTGCCCTGCTACAGCAGAAGTTTTTGTGGGACCAGCTTTCGAATTCGACCTAACACAAACCGCAACTGAAGTTTGCTATGAGGAAACAACCGTAACCTTTGCTCCAAACACGCCAATCACAGGAGAATGGTTTTACGAGCTGAATCAAGATGGAAATCGGGTGAGTCTGGGAGAACTATTCGAGCTGGAGTTATTTATTAACACTTTACCCGGTCCAGGCCAATATGAGATTTACTTTGTCACCCAAGACCCAATTTTGGACGGTTGTACCATAGAGAAAAAGCTGAATTTATTGGTCAATGAATTACCGCTTTTGGTAGCAGTTCAAACCACTCCTGCTCCTGACTGTGCCACTGCTGACGGAGCTTTTGAAATAACCATGCAATCCAATGCATCAGAAGTCAGAATTACTGAACTAAATCTAACATTTTCAAATGTGAGCGCTGGCGATGTCATCCCTGTAGCAGACGTATTGCCGGGATTGTATACGATTGAGGCAGAAAACAGTACCGGATGCTTTTATTCGGCTTCTGTTACTGTCGAGAACCTAAATCCTCCATCCTTGCTCGAATTCACTGTGACAACTTCAGATGAAACTTGCAGTGCAAATGGGGTAAATCCGGGCTTAATCTCTATTTCCTTTATTTCAGGAGTAGCACAACTTGGCGAATACAGAATTGTACGCCAAGGTGACGGACAGGAATTCAGGGGGGCGCTACCAAACCAAGCAAGTTTTGAGGTAGAAGTACCCAATGGAGACTATTCAGTTGAAATTCTCGATCAATTTGGTTGTTCGATTCCTGACGCTAAAGTCTATCCCATTGCACAAAAATTCGAAGTGGTCTTTTCAGTACCCACAACTGTAACTGCCTGTGAAAGCTTTACCTTCACTCCTGCCGGACCGGATCCTTTGACTTATTCAGGCATCAGTTCATCGGGTGCCGTCATTCCTGCAGACGCATCGGGCGCAATCACCTTTACTCAAACTGGAACCTATACTATTCGTGGAGAGGACCCTGCAGGAGAAGATTGCCCCCGTGAAATAGAAATGAATGTGACAATCACCCAACCACTTGATTTCGATCTCGCTGGGCCGATTGTAGATTGCCAAACAGGCATCCGGTATGAAGCAATTTTAACTAATGCAAATCCTGCAGATGTCATTTTTCTATGGAAAGATGATCTGGGTGTAATCGTGGGAAGGCAACAAACTTTTGTTCCAAGTCGGAATGGGAATTACACATTGGAAGTTCAGCCAGCTGCAGGAGGTCTCTGTCCTACCAATGAAATCCCATTCACCGCTGAAATTCTTTCTGAATCCGTGAGTGTAGCATTGGATGTGGTTCCTTTCTGCCTTGGGCAGACAAGCACTAACGTCACTGTAGTGGCAGATTTAACTCAAGTTGCAGAAATTGAATGGTATAGAGTTGTAGGAGGCACACGAACTCGCATTTTTGGGTTTGATGATTTGCCAGTAATTGAGGTTGATCAAGAAGGCACCTATGAAGTACTTCTTCGAAGTCAGTTTGGATGCGAACTTGGCAGAGCAAACGGCGTGGTGGCCAAATCAACCATCATTCCTCCTGTGGTTCCTCTGGAAATAATTACCATATGCGCTATCGAAGGAGTCACCACTAGCATTGATCCGGGAGATTACGACAATTACAGCTGGATTCTAAATGGTGAGGAGGTCTCCCAAGAAGGCATTTTTACACCAACTCTACCCGGGAATTATGAACTGCGTGTTTCTGACAATTTAGGATGTGAATATGTAGCCACTTTCGTGGTAAATGAAGACTGCAGATTGAGAATCGTTTACCCAAATGCAGTGGTATTAAATGACCCAAATCGGGGTTTTATCCTTTATGCTAACGAATTCATTGATGATGTGGAAGTATTTATATTCAACCGATGGGGTGAACTTATATTTTTCTGTCAACATGAAAATCTTGAGCCTAGGCAGCCTTTTTGCCCTTGGGACGGGGTCGTCAATGGAAATTTTGTCCCCAATGGAACATATGCTGTCGTGGTGAAGTTTACCTCCCGAGAACAGGGAATTACTCAATCCGAAACCAAAGCCATTACGATTATCCAATAGTACAAGTATGCTGATTCTTATTTCTCCTGCCAAAACACTCGACTACTCCACTCCCAATTTCAAAGAATTCACACACCCTGACTTCAGCTCAGACATAAAAACACTCGTCAGTGTCATGAAAAAGAAGTCAGCAAAGGAAATTTCAGAACTCATGCATGTGAGTGATAACTTGGCAGCATTGAATGAGGAGCGCTACAAAACTTTTCAAAGAGAATTTAATACGGAAAATTCCAAACAAGCCCTTTTGGCATTCAAAGGCGATGTTTATACCAAAATCGATGTGGACACCTATTCCAAAGAAGATTTTGAATTTGCCCAAGGGCATCTACGGATTATTTCCGGGCTCTATGGGCTTTTGAAGCCATTGGATTTGATTCAACCTTACCGGCTGGAAATGGGGACCCGGCTGGAAACGAAAAAAGGGAAAAACCTCTATGAATATTGGGGTACTAAAATAGCGAGAGCCATTTCCGAGGCTTCTAACGGAAGACCAATTGTAAACCTCGCTTCTCAGGAATATTTCAAAGCTGTGGACCTTAAGGCATTGAAAAACGAGGTGATCACTATCCATTTCAAAGAATTTAAGAACAACCAATATCAAACTATCGGATTCTTCGCAAAGCAAGCAAGAGGACTGATGACCAATTTTGCGATTAAGAACAGAATTAGTTCCCCGGAAGATCTAAAGGGATTCAATCTCGAAGGGTATGAGTTTTCTTCCCTGAAAAGTGGAAATGAAGATTGGGTATTTGTCAGGTAGAGTATATAAGTTTAGTTAACAGCAGGCTACCCATTTTTTTAGAAATTTTTTTGAAGGAAGTAAATGATGTACTTTAGTAAATTGATTGTCAGAACGATTTCTACTAAAAAGAAAATTGAATTCTCCTGTTTTAAAGTCTTCCTTATTAGCCAGTATCCTGGTTTTGGTGCTTGCATTTGCAAGTGGAGCCATCAGGTTACTTGGGGAGGAATTTTTTTTTTCGAAATTGGCTCAAACGGAATTCAATACCCCATCTATCACCGGCCCCGATAGACTCTGCATCCAATTTGGAAGTGTAATTGGCGAGTTTTCTGGAGGTGGAGATCCAACCTTGGATGTTTATGAGTGGAAAATTTTCAATACATCCGGTCAGGAGGTTTTTAATAGAAAAGGTGGGTTCGAAACCATATCCTACACATTTGAACAATCAGGTTCCTATCAAATTGAATTGATTGTGAGTAGGGCATCCATCCCTTTTCCAAAGCAAACTAAAAATATATTTGTTCAGCCTGCTCCGGAGGTGGTATTGAAGTCCAGTTATCAACTTTGCGGAGCTGACCCATTAACAATCAGCGCTGTAAGTCCTAGCAGTCCTAACCTTCCTCTTTTTGAATTTGAATGGAAAGATTCTGATGGTAAAGTAATAGGGACAAATAACACCATCGTCATTACTTCATCAGGAAATTATACAGTCGATTTTTTTATCCCCTCAAAAGATGGATTACAGGATTGCTATAGGTCACTTAGTTCAACTATAATAGACTCTTCAATTTTTGAAATTAATTCTAATGGTGATATCGTTTGTCCAAATCAAGGTTTGTTGTTTTCAACTGAACCTAATATCTCTGGAAATTGGTATACTCAAAAAGAAGGAGAAACAAATTTAAATTTTATAAATACCGGAAGTTCGGTGAATATTGATCCAGGCGCATTGTTGAGTTCTACCGGGAATTACGATGTGATTTTTGAAGTAGTAAATCCAGATGTTCCAGGGTGTGTCATCAAAAAGTCCAAAAGAATCACTTACTCCCCATTGCCAGATTTTGAAATTCTTGACCCAATCGGCTCAAGTGGATGTAATGTTGCTGATGGAACTCTACGAGTGCGAGCTTTAACTGCTATAGATTATATTTTTGTTGAGGAGACAAAATTTTCTACACCTTCACTGGCAGCCGGAGAAATTTATGAAATCCAAAACCTTGAGTCTGGTGCTTATAACTTAACCAGTGCTTTGGGGCCATGTGTGAATTCCTATGCGGCTGTGGTACCAATAGAAATTACTCCCCCCCAATTAATCTATGATTTGATTGATTTTAAAGGGGAAACTTGTACCGACACCGGGAAAGAATTAGGCAGTTTTACCATTAAGTTAGAGAATGGGCCTTCTGATGGATACTTCCGAGTCCTAACTGAAAAAGGAGAAACAGCCACTTCGGGTAGTTTTCTTAACCAAAGCCAAATACCTGTCACAATTCCAGGAGGAAAATTTGTCTTTGAATTGCTGGATTTAGATAGTTGCACTGCGCCGAGAAAAGAATATTTTGAAATTCCTGGGAAAAATCAGGTTCAGTTTTCAATTCCTTCGGAATTATCTATCTGCCAATCATTTGACCTAGTACCAACTACCAGTGAAAATTTAGAGTTTACCCTGATAGCTCCAGACGGGACACAGGAGGTAAAGCCTGCTGGCGAACCTCTTGTTATTAACCAAGCGGGAAAACATAAAATCATAGGTAAACCTTTAACAGCAAGCGACTTGTGTCCTACTTCAAAGGAATTTAATGTTGTTTTGGTAGATCCGGTTGAATTCGAACCTATACTTGTTCGGGAGGATTGCTTTGGAAACAGAACCTATGAAGCGGAAATTTTTGGTCGAGATCCTGAAAATCTACTTTTCACATGGTATAATGAAAAAGATGAAATTGTCAGTGAAGGAATTCAACTAATTCCAATTTCAACTGGACTCTTTAAACTTGATGTGCAATCAAAAAACAGTGAAGCATGTCCTATCCCTCCAAAGGAATTTATCATTCAAGAACCAGTCCTTGAGGTTGAAGTTAGCTTGTCATCAACTAAATTATGTGAACTCAAGCCTTCCGCAACCATTTCATTTGAAACTACCTTTGAGGAAGAGGTTACAGATATTTATTGGCGGAGGTTTGAGGAGTCAGGAGAGATCACCCTTTTGCTTGAATTTAAAGATTCAACACAAATAACAGTAGATGTCCCCGGAATATATGAAGCTTCAGCTTTTAGTTTTATACCAGAAATAGGCAAAGTAGGACCAACAGGTATCGGCTGCGAATTAGGTAGAAATTCGATTGAAGTGGATGTCACTCCAAATCGGGTTACTTTTCAGATTCCTGAAACACTTTCCATCTGTGAGACTTATGAATTCTCGCCCGAAACAAATCAAGATCTTGATTTTACAGTTACATATCCAGATGGAGAGATTGTAACCAAAGCTTCAACTGAAACATTTATACTTAATCAAGAGGGGATTTATACTTTTTTTGGATTTAATCCAGACCCCACATCAGTTCTTTGTCCTGACGAGCAAACTATGGAAGTCACCCTAAATCAGGCTGTTGAATTCTCTCCCAAACTCCAAGACCTCAGCTGTACCGGTATTTATGAATTCAGTGCAGAAATAGGAAATTATACAGTTTCAGAGGTAGATATATTTTGGCGTGACCAAAGCGGAAATCTCATTGGAAGTGATCAGAATTTAATTCTTTCTACCTATGGAACTTTCACTTTAGAAGTTCAACCCAAAGGATCAATCCCCTGTCAAATCGAGCCCATCAGCTTTGAGGCTCCAGTTCCTGTATTGAGTTTAGTTACTGAAATAATTGCTGAGACACTTTGCCCAGATCAACCTGACGCAGCATTAAAAGTCGATGCGGATCTGTCAGAAGTATCCTCTATCGAATGGTGGTATACCGATATAAACAACAATCGAACTAGAATACCGACCGAACCTAATCAAGATGAAATTCTTGCTGCCAAAGAGGGAACTTACGAAGTATTGATTTTCAACCAATTTGACTGTTTGTTGGGCAGAGATCAAGTCCTTATTTTAAGAAGTACCGATTCTGTTAGACCCATTGTGGAAGAAAGCTATCAAATTTGTCCACGGTACGAAATCGGTCCACAAATTAATCCCGGTAACTTTGCTAACTATGAATGGTATTTTGAAACCAACTTGGTAAGTAATTCCCCGACTTATAAACCAAATCAACTTGGCCAATACAAATTGGTTGTTTTCAGCACCGAAGGTTGTGCCTATGAAACTTCGTTTTTTACAGAAGAAGAGTGTGAATTGAGGGTTGTTTTTCCGAATGCCATCCAACCGGGGAATCCGGACAAACCTTTCCTGATTTACACCAATTACCTTATCGATGAATTGGAGATTTGGATTTTCAGCAAATGGGGCGAAGTAATATTTCACTGCAAACAAACATCCTTGATTTCCGAAGAGTCCACTTGCCTTTGGGATGGGTATTTCAACGGGCAGAAAATACCTCCTGGATCTTATGCCTACCGGATGAATTTCAGAAATAATGAAAAGAATTTAACTAAAGAACAATTAGGATCAATTTTGTTCATTAACTAGCATGCTTTCCTAAGCGACATCAACTGGAACATTTTTTGAGCTGTTGGTACGAATCTCAATTTCTGAGAGCATTTGCTTTGTAAAACACTTCAAAAACACCTCTAGATTGTTGGCTAAGACTCAATTTCCAAAAAGGAAGATTGGGATGTTGTTTATTTGGGCAATTCAATTTCTACCTCTTCTCGTTACTGGAAGCCCCTATTCTACACGATACGCCCGGAATATCCCCATCGCATACCCAACTAGGGCTGAAGCAAAATTGGTCGGCCCGGAAAACCTGTGTTTAGTTTTCGGAAGTGTATTAGGTGTCTATAGTGCAGGAGGAGATCCGGGAGATGTGTATAGTTGGGAAGTAAGCAATTCGTCTGGTGAGATAATTTTTTCCAGAAGTGGAGGGGAGCAATTGGAAACTATTCAGGTTGTATTTCCTGCGGTTGGCAGGTACTCGGTTAGTCTTAGCATCCGCCGGGGAACCAATTCTAATTTCTATCAAAAAGTATTACCGGTGAGCGTAGAGATGGGACCTGAATTATCCCTGCTTTCAGATTACTTGTTGTGCTCAGGACAGCCAACACTCCTCACTGCATTGAATCCAGCAAATCAAGACATTTCTGAGTTCACTATTGTTTGGAAAGATATTGAGGAAAATACCATCGGAACAGGAAATGAATTACTTGCCTACTCCGCAGGGTTTTACCTGGTTGAACTTTTTAAAACAGATGCCTCTGGTAATCGCTCCTGTGTGATTAAGGGTTCCACCTTTGTTGGACCACCAATCGACTTTGAAATTGTCGCTTCTTCGACAAGTGTTTGCGAAGGTGAATCAGTAAACTTCAAGTTAGACACCCCCTTTTCGGGAGACTGGTTTATCCAAAAAGATTTCACCGGATCAAAAACCAAAATTAATTCCGGGTTTGAAACCAATATTGAGACAGTTGATCTCTCAGGCCCCGGACTCTATCTAGTCACATTTCAAACGGCCACACCCGAGTACCCTGACTGTATTTCGGAGAAAATCATCGGATTTGAAGTTCTTGAGGCACCTAAGTTAACTATAAGTATTCTTGACCAACCCGATGAATGTACTGGCCAAAATGGTTCTTTTGCCGTAAAGGCGGACTCAAACGTTGATGCATTATATATTCAGGAAATCAACGTAATAGAAGGAGCACTCTCTGCCGGAGAGGAAAGAATTTTCAGCAACCTCATTCCTCAGGTGTATTCTGTGGTTGTAGAAAGAAACGGTTGCCAAATCACCCAATTGGTGAAATTAGACGCAGTGAATCCACCAACACTACCGAGTCCGATTGTGACTGTACAGAATGAATCATGCGGTTCTGAAGGTGTAAGTGGAGGAACAGTCTCCATTGATTTTGAGAGATCCATAAGTGCAGGAGAATATCGGGTTCTCGAGATCGGCAGAGGGGAAATAGGAATCGGACAAATCCCTTCTAATGGCCAAGCCTCATTCACGCTGACTGGAGGCTCCTATCTCTTAGAGATAAAGGAAGGAGGGTGTACCTATCCAATTCAAGAAATTGTCATAGGGAATTCTTCTCAAGTTGAATTCACCGTACCAACAGCACTAAATATCTGTGAAACGTTCACATTAATCCCAGATACCGGGCAAAATTTATCTTTCACACTCACCTATCCGGATGGAAGCACTGAAACGGTCAGTTCAGGTAATGGATTTACACTAACTGAACCCGGTACTTACTCCATTCTAGGGATCGGCCAAAATGCAAACGCTTCGCTATGCCCCAAAAAAATTGAATTTACCGCTACATTATCCTCGTCGATTTCTTTCTCACCCTTTTTAGCTGTAGAAAAATGCTTCGATCCCATAAAATACGGAATTGACCTCCAAGGGATTGCAATCGAAGATGCAAGTATCAGGTGGCTGAATGATGAGGGCGACATTGTAGGAAGAGGAAGGGAATTTTTCCCAACGGGACTTGGAAACTTCTCATTGTTGGTGCAACCCTTACAAAGTGGTTTTTGTCCGGTATCCCCTGTTGAATTTGAAGTGGTAGCTCCTATCACAGAAGTTCCAATGGACTTGGAAGCAACTAAAATTTGCCCAAATCCTAACTTTGCCCGCGTCACATTGAGTACCAATGAAGAAGAGGTAACAGAGACGGAATGGATATTTTATGGTGAAAATGATCAAAGGCAAGAACTCACAGCAAACTACGGCCTTTTTGAAATCGAAGTAACTGTCCCAGGTACCTATGAGGCTGTAGCCTACAACAGACTGGGTTGTGAAATCGGGAGAAACTTTATTTTGGTAGAAGAAAGTGAACTGCTCACTTTACCCATGCTCGATGAGAAATATGGAGTCTGTTCCGAAGGTAAAAAAGGCCCCATATTGGACCCTGGAGAATTTGCTGGGTACTTTTGGTATTTTGGCGAGGAATTAGTCTCCACCGATCCGCTGTTTTCTCCCGGGGAAATCGGAGAATATCAACTTAAAGTGGTTACTGAAGATGGGTGTGAATTCTTCACTTCATTCCGAACTTTTGATGCTTGCAGCTTTCAGTATGTTTTCCCAAATGCAATGATTTTGGGCGACCCCGAAAGAAATTTTGAAGTGATCGTATCAGAGGGAATTACATCTGTTGAGTTATTTATCCTGACTAGACAAGGAAGCTTAATCCACTTTGACAAGACCGACGAGATTGTATTTGGTGAGCCCATTCTCTTGTGGGATGGAACAATTTCAGGGACTTCAATTCCTACCGGAACTTACGTGGTTGTGATGATTGGCAAAAACCCACTTTACCAATTTGAAAAGAAAATAGTTGGATCTCTTTTGGTTCTGCAATAGTATCTGATTCCATTCGAGGAATAATTTTCGGTACGGGAAAGCAAAATCCTTTTTTTTTTCTATTTTGAACCGTTTCAAGAAAAAGTTTAATCCAACCCAAAAACCAAAGCACGAATCTATGACTCAAACCATCAACAAAAGTGCTCTTTTCAACGCAAGTTGTTTGGCACTAATCACCACCGCCTTCTCGTTTTCAATACGAGCTGGAATTTTGCCTCAATTAGGCGAATCCTTTGGCCTCACAGCTGAACAGCTAGGCTTTATCAATTCCATGTGGTTTCTCGGATTCCCGATTTCTATGATTCTGGGAGGACTATTCTACCATATCGTAGGTCCTGCCAATATTATGAGGATTGCTTTTGTTACCCATACTTTGGGTATTTTACTCACGATTTATGCCGATGGATACACCACACTTTTGATCTCAACTCTATTTATCGGTTTCGGGAATGGCTGTACGGAAGCGGCATGTAATCCACTGATTGCCGATATGTACTCAGGTACCACGCTCAATAAGATGCTAAACAGATTCCACATGTGGTTCCCAGGCGGAATTGTACTGGGTAGTTTAGTTTCTAAATTCATGACCGATGGTGGATTTGCTTGGCAATCACAAGTATGGGTAATGATGATCCCTACAGTTGCTTATGCCATTCTTTTCTTTGGCAAAGTATTCCCTAAGCCAAAAGTAGAGGGAGTTACCTCTGTAAGTTCAAACTTCAAGGCCATGCTTAGTCCTGTGTTCATCTTCCTATTCATCTGTATGGCATTGACCGCGATTTCTGAATTCGGTCCTCAGCAGTGGGTAGGTTTGATCATGGGATCCAGTGGAGCCAGTCCAATGTTGATTTTAGCCCTTACTACCGGAGTGATGGCTGTTGGAAGATTCTTTGCAGGTCCCGTTGTTAAGGCTTTAGGCCAAACCGGTGTATTACTTGGCGGAGCAATATTCGCTTCTATTGGTATTTTCTTATTCAGTACGGTCACAGGTCCAATGGCTTATGTTGCCGCGGTAATATTTGCCATCGGAGTCTGCTATTTCTGGCCCGTTATGGTCGGCGCAGTAGCGCAGCGAGTACCGCTTTCCGGTGCATTGGGGATGTCGATTATTGGAGGGGTTGGAATGTTTTCTACGGCGATTTTCCAACCTATCATTGGAGGTTGGATTGATGCATCCAGAGCAAGTCAAAGTGCCGCAGGACTTGCTGGCGATGCACTTGAGTTGGCAGCCGGCCAGGAAACGCTTCAAAAAATGCTCCTTTTCCCCGGTCTTCTAATTGTCTTATTTATTATTTTCTTTGTCTGGCAAAAAGGCTCCAAACCAGCCGTTGCAACCGCACATTAATCAAATCCAAAGCAGCCTTCGGGCTGCTTTTTTTTGCCCGCTTTATGAAAAAGTAAACAACCGTTTTCTTTTCACTCCTTTCTACTTTCTAGTCAATAGTTTAAGAAATCTGAGGCCCAATTCGAGTTCATTCCGAAAATAAATACCTGATGGCAATGGAAAGGAAGCCTTTTTTTGGATGGCCGACACCGCATGGAACGCTACCATCGATTGGACGAAAATCAGACGAATCATTACCTGGATACAAGAAAAGCAAAAGGCTTCGCTGTAGTGCAAACGGTAATTTTACCCGAATTGGATGGAATTTCCACTCCAAAGGGCAAGAGTGGAACTCCATTTATAAATCTGGAAAAACGGGACACTGCCCCAATCAGCCAACTTAGCTGAAAATCGCCCAAGATCGCAGTCTATCTCCCAAAAGACCACGTACCGAAGGGGAACCTATATACAAGGAACATCCCAAATGCTTCAATGCCAAAGAATGGGGTGCAGTGAAGCCGCAGACATTCGACGAATCATGTATTGGAATGTTTTTGCAGGTGCGGCAAGGCAAACTTAGGACTGCCATGCAGCTTGGCAGCTGGATGACTTGAATAAAACTCCGGAAAATGCTCCATTGAAGCCCTGGCATAAATCCCTTGACTTGGAGTTCGCTAATCAAGTGTAGTACCTTACAAATCTGATCCTTAGCCAACCCTACTTTGATCGAATCCTGACTAGGGATTACTTGCCATTGATTAATCCAGACGATATAAGCTACATCGTTGCAAGCAGGGATCAAGCAGGAGGTTTGGTGCTTTCTTACAGGAAAGAGCTACTCCATTAATTTAGAAAATGGCAAAGGATATTTCTTCAAGGTATCTTGGATAGATCCCCGAACCGGGGTGAAATTCCCGGGAAATAACGGAAATCAAGTTGCAAAGGGATCAATCTATCCATAACTCCACCAAGTTCGGGAAGAGGGAATGACTGGACTTTGATTTTAAACTCCTTGGATTAGTTAATTTCCACAAGTGTAACTGACGTATTCCGAAGCTGTAATGGACCATAATTTTCCATCTTCATCCCGATACGTGATGGTACCGGTCCCTTCCAAAATCTCAATATCATCCTGAGTTGTGATTGTCCCTCCATCTGTTAATTGAATGGTACAAGGACCCTTCACCCGCTTGACATCGGTCAGTTCTTCGCATGATGCGAGCAGAATAAAAAACAGAACAATGAAAATGTATCTCATTAGAGTAAGCTTGGTCTAATTTAGGCTAAAAATAGGTTTGGAAAAATTCCCTTTCCAAAATGATTTACTAAAAAAAAGAGGCTGTCTCAAAATTTCATATTAAAATTTGAATAGCCGAATTTACGCAATGGAGGCCGATTTTCAGTTTTTGGTCTCCATTTTTTTTGACTTTCAGTCAGCGTAAAGTTTAGTGATTTTTCGGCTGATTTTTAGCGGATTGGGATTATTGGGGGGAGAAAAATGTCCGCTAAGGCTGAAAAAGTAGAGCGAGGAGGTTTTACCCGGCCTTTTTGGCCAGGTTGTGAGCGATGGCTAACAGGCCTGTTTCTATTTCGACCTTTTCTTTGCCTCTGAGCAGGAACCTGCCCATTCTTTTGTTGTATTTGAGATGGCCGAAGACGGGCTCTACGTCGGTAGCCCGCT
>NZ_FNVR01000023.1 GCF_900108085.1 Algoriphagus boritolerans DSM 17298 = JCM 18970 | reverse complement strand
AAAAGACCCAAACAGCTCCACACTGACTCCGCTTGGATAGCTGATCTTGGCCACCGCTGCCTGAGAAGCGGACTCAGCCAGTTCGATTCTGGTAAAACCGGTGGAAGCATCCTGGGAATCGGTCTTGGTTTCAAACTTTTTGCACCAAGCATAAAAACTCACTTTTGAAATCCCCTCTCGATCGGCAAAAGCTGCTTTACTCAATCCGGATCGCTGCCATCTGTAAAACAGCTCATAATAGGTTTCTATACTCGTCTTTTTCATCCCGCAACTTTAGCTCAGAATTCAAAGCGCATCAAGATGCAATTCGTCGGAGGGATACGGATGATCAATATTTTCCTTGATTCAAAAATGCCTTCAGTGTAATTGTAGTTATGCCCAAGCCTTTTGCTTTTATCTGCAATGCGTTATCCGAAGTAAGCAGTATAGGATTTTCACTTTTGTATCTTAAGGCAACTGAAAGAATAAAATTATCGGGTGACTTCTTATTAAAGTCGTTTGGAAGTAATGATAAATCAGCTGTATCCATCTTAATACCCCGCTTGTCAATACTCTCGTTTATAAGTCTCAAAGCCTTTTGAACGTTTCTTTTTTGTTCTTCGGTCAATGACATTTTTAAGTAATCCAATTCGTCAATGACTTTTGCAGAAAGTACAATACTGTATTTGTGGTCAATTTTTGATATTATATCGGGTTGGTCAACGAATACATTTGTGTCGATGATGTAAATATTCTGTTTGTCATTGACTATTTCCTTTTTTGGCTTTTCAAACTTTGAAAGGTCTATTTTCCCAACTACTTTGATGCCGACTTTGTCCTGAGTTCCCTTTTCAGAACTATCATTCTCTGGTGTTGTTGTTGTTTGATGATCTGGCGAAAAAACTTGCTTTGTTTTCTGTAGATAGGTTTTTACATCATTATTAATAAGTGGATAAAATGAGTGGATATTTTCATCTGTAATAATAACTGTAGATAGTTTAGCTCTCGAAGTCGCCACATTAAAACGGTTCGCTTGTAACGCAAACGGAATGCTTTCCGTTGGTATGAAGAAAATACAGAAGTCTGTTGTTAAGCCTTGTATTCTGTCGATAGTTTCTACCAATACATCCTCTGTATTTGAGCACTTAGAAAAAATCTCTTTTTGTAGAAATCGAACAGTATCCCGATTAAATGCCAATACAGCGATTTCTGCTTTAGCATTATATTGCTTTAAATCATTAACCAAGTCAACAATAAATTTAGAGCACTCCCCAGAAGGTATTCGACCATCTGGTAATTCAAATATTTTTAATGAAGTACCTCCATTATCCTGAAATGTATTTTTTAACAATGGAAATTGACTAAAATTCAGTGGAAGTTGAGCTTCTGATTTGCTCTTTAACATCCCGGAATAAAACGAGTTAGTTGCATCAACACTGTTTTGTGTTAGCCGGTATGAATCAGTAAGTATGTATTGCTTTGTATTCGGCAAATAATAACTTATCGCTTTTAGGCCACATACCATCCAGTGGTAATTATTAATATCTTCAGGTGCATATTCCTTATGGAATATTGGCTCAAGTTGTTTTATGTCGCCAATAATTATACATTTTGTACCCAGCTTTCTTGCTAATGCAATCGTTGATAAAAACGCCTGACTTGCTTCCTCGATAATAATATAATCAAAATGATCATCAACCATTGCCTTTGAAGCAATCTGAGACATAACGTAATAGGTTGACAATAACATTTGAGGCTTTTGCTGACTAAGGCTTTTAAATGGCTTAATGCCTTTTATTTTCTTGTTCTTGGATTCATCCGCAGTCAAAGCTGATTTAAATATTTTACCTTCCGCTAATCCTGTTTTCAGATGCTCTTTTTCCGCCAATTCAACTAAAGCCCTGTTGGTTAGTGCAGTTACTAAAATCCTATAATCTGTTTTCAAAAAGGCACTACAAAGCTGTGCCATTAGATATGTTTTACCTGTACCGGGTGGTCCCTGTATGATAATTATTTCATTCTGAATTAACTCTGTTTGAATTTTTGTTACTATGTTCTCATCTACAACTAATGGTATTGGGTTCCATTTTGCGGAATTAATATCTAAGGACAATATCTCACTTGAATTTGCAGGTGTTTCCCTTAAGAAATTAAGAAGATTCAAAAGATAATTCAGTGGTGGATCAGTGGGTGCTAAAAATACCAATGCATCCTTTTGATACTTTTCGACATCTTCCACTTTTACACCGGACAAGCCAACAATGGAATGACCCTTTTCATAAGTGAAGAAAACCGTTCTTGATTCAAATTGTGCTGTAACTTTTGTTCTTAAATCTTTGTAGGTTAAACCGCCCCAATTTCTCACCGCATCACTCTGCATCTCGGAAACAAAACACTGAAAGTGTTCATTTTTCCTTGGAGGTAAACATATCTTATGATCAAACTTAACAATCAGATTACCCCTTGCTTCGTCAAACCCCTGGTAACGGCATAAGTACAGTTGACCATCTACAAACATTTTAGCAGCTTGCTTTCTGAGTAACTTTTCAAACTCATTCGTTTGAAAGGTTAATTCATCTTGAATAAGATTTATGTGCTTGCTATTATTGATAATCATCTTCGGGGTTTAGTAGTTTAAATATGTCATTTGATTTATCTCGGGAATTATCCCTATCAATCACAAGCAGGTGTTTATTTGCATCTAGATTATGTTCGCAGAAATCAAATAAATCGTCAATTGTTTTTTCATATTGATATGCAAGCAAATGATTTGTGTTCAGACTCAATATTTCTTCAGCTGTTTGGTATATTTTTATTGGTGTTTTTGAGCTAAAATCCAACGCCATTTTAAACCCTTCATCTCGCATTCGTAAGATTTCATTCGTATGTATATACGCAAATGAACCTCTTGCACTATGTACAAAATACTTTTCATTACCGTTTATTAACTGGTTATAGTCCTTGTCTGCTGTATCAAATTGAATTATTGTCGCCTTAGCTAACTTCAACTTCGCTATCAAATTGTATAATTTCTGCTTTTCCTTTGGGTGGCTCTTAGAAAGTTCCAAAATATTTTTCAATTCCGGAATGTGTTCAGCCCATTCAGTATTCTCTAACTCGGAACTAATAAAGTTTTCAACCTCTTTGATGAAATCATATTCTGTTTCATCCTTGTCCTTTTTTGGGCCAGCATCCTGATTATTCTCTTTTGCTGAATTGTCTTCTTCTACGGAGCTACCAAATTCAGCTGATGAATTAGCTTGGCTTGACTTTCTTGGGCGAATCGATTCTTTTAGAGAAATAACTTTTTCCTGAATTGAGGCATAAATGGGCAAGGACTTAAGCATTTCTAAACTGAGGCCGACTGATTCAAGATACTCGTGTACTTGATAATCAGAAAGCTCCAAGAGTAATTGGATTTCCTGTTCCAATCCATTACACTTTAAGAAGGATGCAAAATAATGTGATATATTAAATCGTTCAAGTGGATTTTGCCAACTATTGGTAAAATAAAACCCTTTGTCTGATAAATAATATTTTACACTTGAACCTTTAATTTCAATATCCCCATAATTTAAAATCAAAAGAATCTCTTTGCAAATGTAGAACTTGAAATTTTCAACACTTTTATACGCTTTGTTGAGATACTCTTCTTCGTCCTTAATCTTCATTCTTGAACGAAGTATTAATGACAGTGCTGGCAGAAATTCTAATATTTTGATTGATAGTTTTACATCTTCCTTTTCCTCTTGTACTTTATAATCACATTTGTCAACTATCGGAATCCCAAATAATGAAAACAACTTTTCTACTTTATCATTTACCGTTACATTCTTAGGAATTAAAATGGACGGTATTTTATCGTTATATTCATTAAAACCTTCAATTCGCAGCCAAATTACTTCCGAGTTTTTTCTCGAAACAAAATCATTACATAAGAATTTACTTTTTTTCGCCCAATCTTTGATTTCCTTTTCTTCCTGAATTGTTAATTCATTTAGACCATTAATAATTTCATTATACAATAATCCTACTCTCCTAATATTGTCTCTTTTAAAATATCCCTTCTCATTCGTGTCATTGTTAATTGAAGACAGTATGTTTAGCATATCTGTTAATGTCAATTTTGATTTCAAACCAATTAAATGTATCCACTCTTTAGAAAGAACTTTAGGAACCTGGATAATTGGAATGTACTCTCCACCCAATTCAATTATCTTTTCAGAATTGGCAAAAACATCAGAAGCCAAAAGACATGTTTTTTTATTTGTAGGAATACATTGTTTTGACTTTAGATGCCAGAATATAAATGAAGGAATGCAAACTCTATTACTTTCAAAGTGACCCCAACGCATTAAGTCAATTGATTTAAGCACTGTTGAATTTAATTTATAAACCCTTGCTTCACGGTTGGGACCATGACTATTATACATTGTCAAATTGGGCTCAATTGAAAGGCTATATTTTGAAATCAATCTCTCCCAAAAAATTGAGGAAAATTTAAACTGAGTTGTTTTTGTAAGAAAAGAGAAATAAGTAATATATGCTGGATAGTTCTGAGGAAGGTTGGTATTCACCAAGTGGGGATATGTGTGGCCCTCTTTCCCATATGCAACAGCAGCGGTAAAGAACGGACCACCAAATTCATCATCAGTATTTTGTATTTTATAATTGGTAAGTATATTTATATCATCTGCGACATCAATTGCGATAAATAGGGTTTTCCATTCATAAGCATTATACCTGCCAATATACTCTGTCGAAACTGTAGTCAGACCATTGATATTTGCGGAAAAATCAATAACAGGATTATATGCTGCGGGCAAAAAACAATCCTTTGCTTTGGCCCAACCGTTATTTGTTTTCAGCAGCAAATCTCTTAGGCCATTATAGTGTGCTTCCTCAATTTCCTTTGCTGCATGTAATCTTAAAATAAACTCGGTAACATCAAGGAAATTATCTTCGTTAATGCAAGATTCAATCTTACCTATTATTTCCTTTTCCAAGTATGCTATTTCAGAAGGCTCTTTAACCCCAAAGGTTTTTAACCAATCTATAATGACTGAATCCTCTGAAAAAGAATTGTAGAGTTCTTGGTCAATAAGAGTATTCTCCGTTCCAAAATCAGTTACAAATGTTGCAACAGGAAAACATACTAAAGGTATTTTTTCAAGCTCCTTTTCATTCGTATATATAAATGTATTATTCCGGATTATATAATTCCACTCTCCACTTAAATCGTTGACATCAAGCTGTCTTAAGTAATTTATTAAATTATGATTGTAATCTATTTGGTGGTTAGAAAGAAAAAGGTCTGACTGAAGAAATTTTTTCAAGTCAGATTGAGAGAGGGTCTTTGCCCCATAATGCTTCAGCTTTTCAGAGCCGGGAAAAATTTGTAAAACATTCTGCTCTGTAATTCCAGGCAAAGAGTAGTTAGTACAGACAAACTCTTTTATATACTGATTTGGTATAATATTTCTTGTTAATAATCCAACTTCGTCAATTATTATGTCCGAAATTTTTACAAGCTGGTTATCATTATTTAAAATGAAAGCTACTTTTTCTAACCCAATCTTCAAACCTTCATTAAACCATTTTTTTAGTGGGTCGGATTCAGGCAAATAGTCGCTTAATAATATTTTTAGATAGTCTCGTTTGAAATCGACAGATGCTGCAAATTCAGCACAACATTTCACTAACTCCAAACCAATAACTTTGAAAAGCCATTTGTTCCATATTCTGTCCTTATGCAATTTCTCTCTACCCGCATCCACTAAGAAATTACTATTTACAAGAAACGGGAATCCAAACTCAGTTACAGATGTAGGAAGGTATGTGAAAATGCAGCTTTCGTTGCTGGGCAATAAACTTATGGACTTTAGATCGGCCTCTAATTTAAATGCAAAGGATAATTCTGCACGAATCATTTCCTGCAACTTTTTTGGTGACTTAATGTCCTCCTGTAATTCCTTCTTTATGTCTGGTGGAATAGAGTAACTACCTGTTCTTAAATACCAATTGGAAATATTAATGTCATTCTTATAGAGAGAAAGTATGCCAGGAATATCATCATCAGATTCCTTTTTGATGCACAATTTATGATTACCATGAACTAATGTAACCTTGTGTATTTTACGCAGGAATAAAAGGAATCGTGCATCTGAAAAAAGTTCATTAATATCACGTGCCAATTCGCTTTCATCTCGTATTTTAATTGCTGTTTTTACAGTAAATTTCTCAGATTTTAATATCTGATCAACATCAGTATTGTTTGTAGAATCAGATAATATCGGAATTAGCTGCCACGGAGATTTAAATTTTGTTTGATTAGTTTTTTCCCAGTTTTTCTGAATGCCCCATTTTGGGTTCCATCCATTTTGTAGTATGTGGTTCCTATCAAATCTAAATAACAGATCATTTGTTTTTACATATACCAATCCATCCTGCTGGCCAAAAACTGATTTGAAACCAATCCCTTTATATCCTGTCTTAGCTTCATCATCTCTCTTTGTTCCTCTGCCAATGCCACATAAACCCCTCAAATCTCTTTCGTCAAATGGTTTACCATTGTGCGACAAAACAACAAAACCAGATTTTACTTCAATCATCAATTCTGATTGATCTACTACTGCCGCATCATCGGCATTTTGAATTAACTCATAGATGAATCTTTTATTTTCCGAATAGATATCAATTGCCAAAGCCTCCACTGCCTCAGCTATGTCAATTACATTAAACGGATTGATTTGATTGAGCTTTTCATTATAAATATCATTAATGACAGAATCTAAACTTGAAATATGTTTTGAATCTACACTACCATTTAATGGTTGATTCTTTTCCAACCCATTTGTACCATCAAGTGAAATAACGCAATCCCTTTGAGTTACTAATAAAAAAGGATTTAATTGTATTCTCTTATCTATTGCTGCAAACTGAACTTTAAACTTGTATGACCCTCCCGATTTCAGTATTTTAAGAGGATTTGCCCATATCAGAATGCGTAAAGGAAATTTATCCTCCGGATATTTCAACGGTTTACCTTCAATAGTCGTACAATTAGTAAAAAAACCTTGTGTGCCGTTTTTAGATGGAGCATATTTCCCAATTAATTCATCCTTATCTATATCAACGCCCCAGTAATCCTTTAGGATTGCTTTATACTCGTGATTTGGCTTCGGTAACTTTAATTGCATACTTATGAATGGGAATTAAGAATTTTTACAAAAACCACAAACTCTCCTTCCCGAAGTCAGGTAGTTTGTCGTGTTGGAAATAGGGGTAAATCTCGGCTACCATTTCAGGGTATTTGATGGTAACAGGTAAACTCCGTTGATTGGTGCTTTTCCAGTACATACGGCTGAACTGATATACCTGGTCAATTAGCTGCTCCACCAAATTCATATCATCCAACATGCCTTCTACAGTTGAGGATAAAGCAATCTTCACCGGAAAGTGATATTCCTTTTGTGCTGGCTTTGAGGTTGCATCGTACCGGGTATTGTTGAACAACAGGTATTCAGACTTGCCCACTTTTACAATTGTGCCACTGTAAGGCATCAGGTTCTCCGCATCGCTTACATCAAAGCCCAACAACTCCTTGCTTTCTGTTTTATTGATGGTAACAACTATCACAGGTATATTCAAGCCCAAGGTGTGCAAGGTTCGCAGGTTGGGTTCTAATTCTTTTTTACCAATGTCTTTGTAGAAGTGAATAACCAACCGTGAAGCGGTATAATTTACTGCAATGAACTTCGCTACTGCCTCCCTGATGGAACCTGCAAGACTTATGGTATCATCACCCTTGAAGCAGTCAAAGCCTTTGAAGATGCCCTCATTATTAAAGCAGAAAGCTGACCCTACAAATCTTGATTTACGGGTAACAGAATAGAATGCACCAACGCCCACAATAAGCTCATTGTTGGTTGGCCTGTTCAGCCTCCAGGGCACACCACCTAATTTTGCCAGCATGGCAATTTCTATGTGTGGCAGGAACGTGTTGAAGTATGAATTAGGCTTTCCGTTTTTATACAGGTGTTCACTTTTGATTACCTGCGAAAGCACACCTTCATACAAGAGGATTTCTTTGATCTTATAGTAAATGTTCTTCCGGGTTTCGTCTTTCTCTAATTTGGGCACAGGGTTTACAAAGAGTGCCATGTATTGCGTGTCGGGAAGCCAGTCTGCGTTCTTTACCGCATTGCGAACATCGGCTACTGCATTTTCAACGCTTTCAAACTCTACATTCTTTGTAATGTCTAACTCAAAAGGCACTTTGATGTAGTCCTGCATTTTTGGGAATGGAAAACGGTCGTCTTTCCATCCACTATGCAGATACCTGTATAGCTCAGTTACAGCAGTGGCTTTGTCTGCCTTTTGATAAATGAAAAAGAATTTGAAGTTGCTGGGCTTCTGCGGCAATTGGTAAGGACCTTTTGACTTAAAATCTTTCTTTGGTTCTTTACCTGTTCTGCCACCGGCATACAACAAATCATTCGAACTTGAACTAATGACACGGTATTGCTCTACCTGTGGCCGATAAAAACCTTCTTCGGTTATAGGAATGATTTTGCGGAAGGCTGGCGTATTCAGATACTTGGTGTAAAAATCATGCAGAATGTTCAAGTACTTAGGGTAACGGTTTTTTAAGTCCGGCACATCAAAAGCAATCTCCAGATGTGGTTTTAGTTCATTGCTCAGAATAGGGTAACAGTTCTGCGGCTGGTTGATTACTTCCTGCGGTCTGAATTTCCATTTGTAGATAACGCCATTACAAACTACCCAGTTGTACAGGTTGGTATTGAAGTTGTAAATCTCTGAAACGGGCTTTGCAAATACTTTGGTAGTGCCATCATAAGAAAGTACTAACTCGGGTTTATCTGTTACCCTACCATATTGGACTTTAAGCGTAAACTGATTGTACACTTTGTATTTGGCAGTGCTTTTCTCAGGACTGTGAAACCATACTTCTGTTTCGCTGGTAAAGTCCTGGTGCATGATGTCAGCAATGCCTTCAAAGTGTTTTCTAATAAGGTAACGATAGTAATGATTGGCAAATCGGGTGCTTACAGATAAATCAATATCCAACAGTATTGCACCTTCTCTGGGTGGCTGAAAATCGGTGTACAGCTTTTCTAACTCCAGCAATTCTAATGCAGACAGCTTATCATCAAGAAGCCCTTGCAGATCACCCTTAAACACCGGATAAAAGCCAGGCTGCTTCTGCCTGTAGAATGCAAAAGTTTGTTTACCTGCCGGAGGATTGAAAGGAATGATATTTAAGAGTAATTCTTGCTGCATTATTCGTTCATTTTATCATGGTCTAATTTTTCGATTTCCTTTTTCACTTCATCAATCAACTGCTGTTCAGTTGGCAAATACAATTGGTATTTGCTGGCTATAATGGTTTTATTGTTTTCTGGCAGTGTAATTTTTACCACTGCATCGTTTTTATCGGCACATAATAAAATGCCGATGGTAGGATTTTCAAATTCCTGTTTTTCAAAACGGTCGTAATAGTTTACATACATCTGCAACTGCCCAATATCCTGATGGGTGAGCTTGGTGGTTTTTATTTCAAACAGTACAAAACATTGCAGCAGCCTGTTGTAAAATACCAGGTCAATAGAAAATTCATCGCCTTCTATGTGTATGCGTTTTTGCCTTGCAACAAATGAAAATCCGTTGCCTATTTCCAGTAAAAATTCCTGCAAATGGGTTATGATGGCCGCTTCCAAATCTTTCTCGTAATAAGCCGCCTCCCTCTTTAAACCCAAAAACTCCAGTACCATAGGATCTTTGATGATTTCTTTGGCATCGGAGGGTTGCTTTTCATCCCTTGCTACGGCCAGCACCTCCTTTACATCATTGCTCAGGAGCAACCTTTCAAAAAGTTGGCTGTTTACCTGCCGTTCCAGTTGCCGGGCAGTCCAGTTATTTTTGGCTGCTTCGGCTATGTAAAACTCTCTTTTGTCTTGATTTTCAATGCGTATCAGTGTACGGTAGTGTGTCCAGCTGAATTGCGAACGCAGTGCGTTCGTATTTGGAAAAGTGCGGTAAAACTGGCGGCACATTTCCAACTGCCGTACAGAAAATCCGCTGCCAAACTGGGGTTGCAGGGTTTCGGACAATGACTTAATCAGAAACTCTCCATAGCCTGCCCGTTCTTTGCCCTGCTGCTCTTCTTCCTGTATTACCTGCCCAATTTGCCAATACATCAATACCCGTTCAGTATCTACCGAACGGATTGCCCTTTCTTTTGCCGTAGCAATGATGGACTGTATTTGCTGTATGAGTTCTTGTTTTAACTGCATGGTGTGTTTTTTATTGCAGGTTTTTACTATTGGCCGCCACCCCACTGAACTGTTTCCAAAATGGAAATAGTTGAACAAATGAACTACTCGAATTTTTCGAGCAGTTGCCATTTACATCTTTCACATCACCGGTGGGGGTGTTGTAAAATATGATGTCGTTATGTTGTGGTGTATCACTCATTTTAAATTACTTATTTTTTTAACGCTTACTTATTGGCATTGAACTTCATAAAATCTCTCTGCATTATCTGGAACATGGTTCCGGCAAAGAAATCCCTGAACTCCTTGTTATCATTATACTCCTTGAATACCTCGAAATTGGTCTCGATGTGGTCTATTAGTTTCCGCTTTAGTACATCTTCAAATGTAATCCTTGCATTTTGGGTGTCTGAGTGCTGGAAAGCATTAACAAACTCACTATCATTGGCTACATCTTGCATTAAATCTTCTGTCATTTTCTTCACCTTATCTTCATTGGTAAAGGCAGTACCAAATCTGTCATTAAATGCTTTTACAATGTTTGACAAGTACTCCATTTCAGGTTCGGCAACTCCACCTCTCATTTCAGTGGGGATAGGTTTTAATTCCTCACCCTGCTCAAGTGCAATATTGGTGGTTGCCTCTAATTGATATCGAAGGTTCTCCATGTCTATGTTATCCAAAATGCCTTGTGCTAAATCTTCCTCCTTCTGACGGCCTAACTTATTCTGTAAATGGTTTAAGAATAGGTATAGCCTTTCCAGATATGGGTTGATAAAAGGAACTATTTGAGCAAGGAAAACATAGAGACGAACAAACGTTTTGCATTTGGCACGGAAATCTTCTTGCTGTTCTTCGTTCAAGTGGCTTCTGAAAACTTCGGCAGCGGCATCCAAAATGCTGTGTAACTGATCAACCGGAACATTGGCAATTAGGCGTTGTGAAAACTCCTGCACTTGTTCGGGTGTGTAAACCTGAAAAGCATCTAAAGCCGATTGCAGGTCGAATAGTTTATTAGGGTCTGTTGCCTCACCCAAAATCGTGGTTTCGTAGAATGGGTCGAAAGACTTTTTGATGTCTTCTGCCTTGTTTGCAAAGTCTAATACGAATGTATCTGTTTTACCAGCCGTGGTTCTGTTCAGTCTTGAAAGGGTTTGAACAGCATTTACACCTCCCAATTTCTTATCAACATACATTGTATGTAATAGTGGCTGGTCGAACCCTGTTTGGTATTTGTTGGCAACGATAAGAAAGCGATACTCTGATTTCTTAAACTCATCTGGTATTGCTGAACTTGAAAAGCCATTCAATGAGGCTTCGGTTTGCCCGCCTATTTCACCTGAAAATGCAACAATAGCTTTGAAAGGGTTTCCCGTATCTGCAAGATATCTATCGAATGCTTTTTTATACTTAACTGCATTTTTACGGCTGCTGGTAACCAGCATCGCTTTTGCCAAACCATTTATTTTTTTTCGCTTAATCACCGAATCCATGAAGTGTTCAATCATGATGGCAGTTTTCTTCTCAATAGCCAGGTCATGGCTTTCTACATAGATGCGTAATTTCTTTTGTGCCTTTACTTTATCGAACAGTGGATCATCTTCAATGCGTTTGTATAACCCATAAAAACTTTGGTAGGTAGTATAATTTTCCAGCACATCCCGAATGAAGTTTTCTTCAATGGCTTGCTTCATTGAGTATAAATGAAAAGCCCTGAATTTTTCTTTACCGTTATCGTTAAACTTCTCACCAAACAATTCCAGTGTTTTGTTCTTAGGAGTGGCAGTAAAGGCGAAGTAGCTGGCATTGGTCAGCATCTTCCTGCCTTTTACAATATCTACCACCAAATCTTCAGAAGTAAGTTCATCATACTGGTCTTTGTCCACAAAAATGTATTCATCACCATCCACTTGTACTTTTTCAAAATCTTTGGCCAGGGTTTCATTGAGCTTACCAGCAGTATTACCACTTTGGCTACTATGTGCTTCATCAATGATGATAGCAAACTTGTTGCCCGGCAACTCTCCAATTTCATTAACGATGTAGGGAAACTTCTGAATAGTCGTAATAATTATCTTCTTGCCTTCTTCTAAGGCAGTTTTTAGCTGCTTACTACCTTCGGTAATGGCTTCTACAACCCCTTTTACCTGCTCAAATTGTTTGATGTTATTCCGTATCTGAGCATCCAGTACTTTGCGGTCGGTAACTACAATGACCGTATCAAATACTGTATTGGTATTTGAGTTATCAAATAAACCTACTAACTGGTGAGCCAGCCAGCTGATTGAGTTACTTTTACCTGAACCAGCGGAATGTTGAATAAGGTATCTGCGGCCTACCCCATTTAGTTTTGCATTTTGCAACAGACTGTTTACTGCAAACAACTGATGATAACGAGGAAATATGAGTTTCTTGACTTTCTCCTTTTTGATTTTACCATCAGGCAATATCTTCTCTACTTCCTCTTCAAACAACTGCACATAATTCTGAATGATATTGGTAAGGCTGTCTTTAGTCAATATTTCCTTCCACAAGTAGTCAGTTTTAATGCCCGATGAATTGGGGGGATTACCTGCTCCATTATTATGTCCTTTATTGAAGGGCAGAAAATATGTGCTGCCATTTTTTAAGTGAGTGGTCATCCAAACCTGCTCTGTATCTACGGCAAAGTGCACCATGCATCTGCCGAGGCGAAACAGTTCTTCTTTGCTATCTCTGCTTGTTTTGTATTGTTTGATAGCATCTTTTACATTCTGCTTGGTAAGCTCATTCTTTAATTCAAAAGTGATGATGGGTAAGCCATTGATGAAAATAACCATATCGAGGCTATTTTCATTTTGTGTGCTGTAATGCACCTGTCGGGTTACAGAGAATATATTCTTATTGTAGAGTTCAGTGTCTTGCTGGTTGAGGTTAGAAACGGGTTTATCATAAAACAATTTCAGCTTTATATTATTGTCAGTAATTCCTTTACGCAAAACCTCGATAATGCCCAGCAATTTGATTTGACTATTGAGGCGGTACAACACTTTACTTCTGTAATTGCTGCCATGAATAGCCTGCAATTTTTGTACTGCTTTTTCCTGTGTTGCTTCTAAAAATCCAAAAAACAATTCTTCATCAACACACTCAACACGATTGTACTGGGCATGATGGCGAAGTTGAAATGAATTACCGGCAATCGTATCGCAGAGATACGTTGCAATAAGTGCTTCTAATCCTTTTTCTGATGTATCTGTTTTCATTTTATATCATTCCATTTTTTTTCATCAATGCTGAAACTATATTGCCAATAAGCACTTTCTTTATTTTGCCCTCTGCCAACTGAATTAATGATGTCTCAATTTTTAGTTTTGTCATCCTTGTTGGAAAATCCCTCAACTGCTTTAATATTTCATCGTGTTTTTGAATAATTCCGTTTTGAATGTGAATTGGCATTCTTGCATTGAGTGTTTTAAGTTTATCACAACATTCTTTATACGATTTTAGTAGATTAGTTAAAATAGTATCATGGTTTTTCAAAAATTGAATATCATCGTCTAACCCTGTAACTGCTTCAAATATTTTTTGAACTTCCGTGCTTGTTCTTGAATGAATGAAATTGAAATTAAATTCATCAAATGAGTGATGTTCTTGATTTATTCCCTTGTAGTTTATTTCATCAGTATGCAAAACTTTTAAATGCTCGTTATCCGTTAGCTTTTCTTTTAGCACTCGATAAATTGAGCCTAACGATGGTTCAATTGCGACATGAAATTCATTCGGCTTTAAAGTTCCAGTGAGCTGAATATTGTTCTCCATGCAATACTGTTTGGCTATTGTCTCAAACCAAATACGGCTATATAACAAGGCTTGTCGAATATCAAAGTGGTCAAGTGCATTTTGTATTTTCTCTTTGAAATCTAATTTGTAATGGTAATGAACCACACCTTGCATTGAACATTTCAAAATATAACTTTTAAACTGCCCCCTTTGATTTTCGACACTGAATCGTTCCCAATACAACCTGTCATGAGTGGAAACCACTTGCTGCGTATTTTTTAAATAAGAATCGTTAACCATCATTTCAATAATATTAGCCCGATGGTCTGAATCAATTGCGTTAACTACATCGTCAAAAATTATAAACGGCAGGTTGTTGATTTTTGCATTTGCAAGTAATATTGACAAGCCTAAAGACCTTAAATGACCTTCACTGAATTTAATTGAAGCATCCTCTAAAACTGTTGACCCTTTTACCTGAAACTCAATTTTATAGTCAGAATCACTATTATTGATTTTAAATAAACTCACAGCGTCATGTTCTGCATCATGTTTGTTTATTTGTCTATAAAATCCTGCAATCTCACTCTCCAGTTTCCCAAATCTTGTTTGAAATTCTGTATCCTTAAAAGTTTGAAGTTGGGTGTAGAAGGAAGTGTAAGCGGTAACCAGGGAATCAATGAACGAATTGTAAGTGTCTTCAACAACCTTTTCAGTATTGAGTTCGCCTAAATCTGTCATGTAAGTCCCTAAGGCAAGGTTGACTGTATCTAATTTTGTTTGTGCATTTTCCCAATTGGTTTTAATTGATTCAACAGCCCTTTTTTTCCTATTAAATTCTGAAACTTTCTCATTGTTGGCATTAATGGTGATTTGCTTATGAGACTGTCTTTGTTGCAAAGAATCTACTTCATTAAAATAATTAGATATAGTTGATAATTGAGTTCTTATTGCTGAAACGGTAGTGTCTATCTGATTTCTATCTGATAGAGAATATTGAGGTGATGCTGTGTGTAAAGGCGTACCGCTTGGAATAAGTCCGTTAAGTATTGTTATTGTGGTTCTGTTAAGATTAAGGTAGTTATGTAAGCTCTCAAGCGATTTGAGATTTTGCTCAACAAGTGTTTTATGTGCAATAAATTCAGCTTCCTGCTCTTTAATACCTTGAAGTTTAGCTAATTCTTCAGCTGCCTTTGTAAATGGATTCTTTGTTACACTTGCAAGTGGTGTATCACATGCAGGACATGAATCAGTAACAGTAGTTTGTAGCTCTTGAATTGCAGTATAAAGATTTGAAAAACTCAAATCTGTTTTTGCAGCTATAAGTGCTGTATTCAACTCATCAAACTTTTGCAAATTGCTTTCAAGGGTTTGTATAGCTGTTTCAAAATCCTGTTGCGTATGTGAATGGACTGTAACAGAAGAAAGCGAAAGCGTATCAGCATTGGTTGCCTGTATTGCCTCGTCTAGTTTCAAAAGCTCTGCGTCCAAATCGGCAATCGTTGCATTTGTTTTTGCTAAAATTGTGTCGGCTTTTGTTTTCTCTGCATTGATTGTTTCTTCATGCTCTTTTTTAAGAGTAGTGTTGCTGACGTTAGCTGCATTTAAAGAAGCTATTTTATTTGCAACCACACTTCTCTTGAATGACAATAAATTTGTTCTAAACGCTGTCGGTTGCACAAATGCTTTTGCAAGGTTGGATAAATCATCCATCCCTATTAAAATCGAAAGAATTTGTTCTTTTTTAATGCCAGTATCTTTTGAACCGAACAAACTGAACTCCTGAATCCTGTTTTTCTCAATGAATGCTTGTGAATAATAATTTTTTTCGCTTTCGGAAAGCCTTTCCCCATCAATTGCATCATCAACAAACGAAATGGACAAAGAAGGATTGGCTGTTGAACCTATTCTTTTTATATAATCAGAAATTCTTCTATTTCTTCGAATAGCTTCTCTTACCTGACCAGTTAGTTTATATTCTAAAGCATCACACAATGACGATTTTCCACTCCCATTTGGACCATAAAAAATTGTGTTGTTAGAATCAAAATCAATACAAACCCCTTTACAATCTCCATTAAATCCCGAACCAAACCCTCTGAAATCTTTTACCTGAATCATTTTGATTTTAGAAACCGGAGAATTGAATGCTGTACTTATATCATCGCCCAAATTACGTAGAAGAAAAGTTGAAACATTTTTTATTCGGGTCACTGTTCGTTTATCGAAGTTGAAGTCCTTGATTCTCCTTTTAAGATGTTCCCAAATTTCGCCACCATGAGCTTCTATATCCATCAAGCTGCAATACACAAAATAGAGAAGCCAAACAAACTCGTCTGCTTCACTTTGTATTTTCTGCTTTGCAAATTTTTTGAAATAGTATTTCATCTATTTTACTTTTCTTTTTCCCATCACAGCCTCTGCAATCATTGCTTCTTTATGTTCTCTGATTAATTCAATTTCACGTTCGGCTTTGCTTATTGCTTTATCAATGGTCGCAGTATCAGCCTCCAAATTCAAAACGATTTCCTTCTGTTCTCCAATTGGAGGAATAGGTATTTTTATTGGACCAATCCTGTCAACATTTAAGTTATATTGAGTAGTCAGAGTTGCCTCCGAAAGAAATTTGGCTTTTAGAGCTTTTAAGGCATAGAAAAGGAAATCCAAATCAATTTCTTCATTTGGCACAATCCCCACAATACTATCAGGAAAGCAAGCATTAAAATTGAGAATTGCCACATCACCCACATTTGCTGCAATGGTCAGACAAAGAGTGCCTTTTGGAAATTCCTTACTTACAGAATATCCCCATTCATTCAGTGTTTGTCTATAGCCATTAATATATTTTTTTGCTTATGATACTTCACCAGTTTGTATGAAGGGAAATTCTCCGTCATAAAGTCTTTCATCATTTCTTGGCCTATGAGTGAATTTACCTCTAAGGATTTGAGAAAAACTCTTTATTCGTCTTTGAGGATAACCTTTACTTAACCCTCTTGAATGGATTTGGGTAAACGCAATTATATTTTTTTGCTCTTTCAACAACTCAATAAACCTTAGCTTCTTTACAATAAAGCGGTTTACCTTTTCCTCTTGTGCTTTGATGTATTGTACAATTGCATCCTGCTCGTCCTTTGGCGGCACAATTGAAAAAATGCTGAAGAATTTATCGGAGTATAAACGTAGGCGGCTATCAATAATACCTGTGCTGTGTCTGCGGAACTCGGCTTTAAATAATGCGGTAGTAAACAAATAGCCGAAATATTCCGGGTTATTGTCACCCTTAATACGATACACACAATAGGCAGGGCTGGTAATTCCGTTGTGTGGCGAAATGCCCATACTCCCATTCCACGCCAGCGTAATGTTTACTACCAAATCACCCGGTTCTACCATCTTATAACCTACAAGGCTTTCGGCATTGGTTAAATACTCATCATCACTTTCCAGACTTTCTCTCTTGAGGGTAACTCCAGTATAATGTGAAACAGAAAGCAGTTCTTCACTACCTGTTTCACTTCGGTTATCTACCTCCTGAAACAGATTTTTAATGCGAAGCACATGCCAGTGTGAGGGGAAATCACCCAGCCAAGCTATATTTTTATTGTTTACTGCCGCTGCTGTCATAACTTCTAAATTGTATCAACCGGGTCTGCCGGCCTACGGTGTTGTGGATTAAAATTGGCATCAAAACAAGCCATTGATGTATTAGGTAGACTATTTACAATGACCCTTAAAACATCTTTTACACCAGTAAAGGCATCAAACCAGATTGAAAAGAAACCATTCTTTTCAATCATTGGCGGTATAGCTGCCAAATAGGCTGCCCTTTGCTGTGGCGTTGTTAATGTATTCCATAATGCTCTTTGGGTGTTTGCAACTTGAAATGCAGTATACCTGTTTAGCCATCTTACATCCGTCATTTTTCGTTGGCGAACTGGCGTTTGCTCAATCCGGTTCAACTCGGTATAAGTAATTGTATTAATTGCTTTGGTTCTCTGATTTGGATTTAAAAGCGGATTGAAAACAGGAATACATGCGTACTTGCCGTTTTTCCTATGCTTTCTAATTGTGTAAGAAAAAATCATGTGCGTATTATTTGCGTTTGGCAAATAATGTGTTGCTGCTGTAGCAACTCTTGCAGACTTAGCCAAATTACACGGGCCACAAGCCAGAAATAAATTATTCCATGCAAGAGGAGGAACTATTCCTAAAGATTGAGCTACCAAATGCTCTACCTCAAACCTACTTTGCAACCTGTCATTGCAAAAAACACAATGTTGACCGTATGCATCAGCCAGGTCTTCACGCCATTCCTGATAATTGGTAAATGCTTTATTTACTCCATTTACCTGAGGTATTGGGCTATTCTCTATCGGTCTCATTAAATGATGTTTTTAGCAATTCTGTGAGTTTTTAAATAAGCCCGCAATCCAGTATCAGTGATGGAGTTTTCAAGCTGCTCCAATCGGATTTTATAGTCAGACTTATTATTACTTTTTTCGGCTTCACTTAAAAGATTGAAGTAGTCAACACTTTGCTTTTCTTCTTCCTTTTTCTCTGTACCATAAGATGCTTCAACATTCATCACTTCTTCAGATATTACTTCTATTGGATAATCCTTCGGATTTATAGTGGTGTGTACATCAAGATTAATCAATTCATCTGCATTTATACTTTGCACTATAAATGGCGAATGGGTTGTGACAACAAATTGCATACTCGGGAAAGCAGCTTTCAAATCTTTGATAACATGCCGCTGCCATGTGGGATGCAAGTGCATGTCTACTTCATCAATCAATACCACGCCAGGGCTTTTCACAACTGCATCATAACCCAACTTTCCATTCAACATGATGCAGCGGTAAGCAATTTCTGCCACCATGTTCAACATAGCCTTCATACCATCGCTTAGCATAGAGGCAATCTTTCTTTCAACCGGCTGCCCGTCATTAAAATCTACCAATACTTCAAACTCATCATACTTTGAGTTGTATTCAATTTCTTTTATGTAGGGTATGGCGGTTGTAATGGCATCATACATAGCTTGTATTGTGCCCTCAAATTCTACTTCATCTTTTACCTTCTTTTCGTAACTGTATAGCCATTCATACACACCTGTAAAATCAACACTGTCTCCTAGTGCAGTGTAATATCCTTTCTCCAAACGAGACATCCTCCGCCACTTTTTATCAACCCTTCTTACCTGTGCATTGGTTCGATTAATATAGAAATTAGCTAAAACTGGGTATAGCACATTCTTTTTAGCTGCATGATTGTCAAACAAATAATTAGCATAGCGAATAATATCAGCAGAATGCTCTTTTTTATGAGTAGTGGCATTACTTGGGAGATAGTGTCTTTCCCAACGAAACGGTTCTGGTATTTCACCAACTACATCGTTGTGATACCATTTAGCGGCAACAATTAAAGACGGATTTTCTTTATTGGGCAGATAGTCTTTTCTTTCGGGGTAATATTTTACAAACCGTTCTCCTTTCTTAAACTGCCTTCTGTAAATATAGTTTGCAGGCAATGTAGGCATAGATTGTAAGAAAGCACCTAAACCCACTTGCAATGCATTGAGTAAGGTTGATTTGCCAAGTCCATTATTACCTATGGCCACAGTAAACCTCTCCTTGAACTCGAAAGACTTTTCTTCAAAGCCCTTAAAGTTTTTTATGTGTATGTGTGTTATCAGCATCTTATTCGATTATTTCTTTTAATAGCCCCTCTGTTTCTTCCTCAATAGCCAGAATATCTTTTGCGATTTCAGCTAAAGGTCTTGGGGGCTGGTGTTTATAGAAGTATTTAGCAAAATTGATTTCATAACCCACCTTGTTATCCTTTTCATCCCACCATGCATCAGGAGCAAAAGGCAATACTTCTCTTTCAAAAAATTCCTGAATGTCTTCTTTCAAAGGAATGTTCTCTGTGTCCTTCAATTTGCTATCTGCCTTTGGCTTTCCTTTACTTGCATAAATGATATTGCCGTTTTCATCTCTTTCCGGACGGTTCACAGTAATTTGTGTGTAGCCAAAATCCTTGTTATCGAAAATTTTACTGTATTCATTTTCCTCAAAGTCGAGGTACATTTTTTCAATTACCGGTATATGACTTTCTGAAAATTCAACCCTCTTTTTGCCCAAAGGCTTCCGCATTTTAGTGTAGAACTTTTCAGATGTAGCATTAATCAGCTGAACCTTTCCTATACGGTGTTTTGCCTTTCTATTGGTGATTATGAAAATGTAAGTGGGAATACCCGTATTGTAGAACATATCATTAGGCAATGCTATGATGGCTTCCAATAAATCATTTGAAATGATATGCTTTCTGATTTCGCTTTCGCCTTGTCCTGCATCACCAGTAAATAAGGCAGAACCATTGTGAACTGAAGCAATACGACTGCCGAGTTCGGTATCCTTCATTTTACTGAGCATGTGTAATACAAACATCAACTGACCATCATTAACCCGACTGGTTACAGCTTCATTCTTATAGCTGCCATTCAGGATAAAACGCTTATCAATAATCTTTCCTTTTTCGCCCACTCCTAGGGCTTTCTTATCGGGAGCCCACGTTTTGCCATAAGGCGGGTTTGTGAGCATGAAATCGAACTTCAAATCGGAAGGAAAACCGTATGCACTTAATGTACTGCCATAGGCAATTTTGTTTGGGTCTTCTCCTTTTATCAGCATATCGCTTTTGCAGGTAGCGTATATAAAGGGAGTGCTTTCCTGACCGTATAAATGAACTGTTGCGTTACTTCTAATTGGACCTTCAGGATTCAACATGAAGTTCTTTGCGATTGTGAGCATACCACCAGAACCAACGCAAGGGTCGTAAAGCAAATACGTACCTTGTTTGATTTGATCTTTTACGGGAACAAAAACAAGATGCGTCATTAAATCGATGATTTCCCTTGGTGTAAAGTGTTCTCCGGCTTCTTCGTTATTTTCTTCATTAAAACGCCTTACTAAATCTTCATAAACATAACCCATAGCTAATGGGGGTAGCTTATCGGGATGTAGTTCAACTTTGGGAGAACAAAACTTTTCGATTAAAGAGAATAGAATTTGAGCTTCTTCAAGTGTTTCTATTTCATTTCTGAACTTAAACTTATTGATAATGTCTTGTACATTATCTGAAAAGCCGTTGAGGTAGTTTTCAAAATTAGAACGCAAGTTTTTTGGATCTTGCATTAACTTCTTTAATGTAAATGGCGAGGTGTTATAAAAGGCCAGTCCTGAACCATGCTTGCTGTTCGTTAACAATGAATCAAGATTTTGCAGCTTGTCCTTATACTCCGAAAATGTTTTAAGAACCTGGTCTTTCGTAGGCTCTAATAGTAAGTCTAATCTGCGAATAACAATCATTGGCAGAATAACATCTTTGTATTTGCCTTTCTGATAGGTATTAACTAAAACATCATCAGCAACCGTCCAGAGAAAGTTGATAATTGGTTGAAGTGATTGTGTATTTAAAGCCATGAGTTATTTATTTCTTTTGTTTCTTTTATTCGATTTCAATGTTTCTTGAGCAGCATCCATTGCCTTTAGTGCAACATCTTCATCCTTAACCACTTCATACAACTGATCGGCTAACCAAAGCACAAGCAATTCGTTGGAATCTGCTTTCAGTATTTCAGCCAATACCGGAATCTGATCCCTTTTAAGTAGTCTGCTCCCTTTTTCAATTTTACTCAGTTGGGCCGTATCCATTTCAAGCAATGGTGCTACCTGCCGCAAATACAAGTTTTGCTTCTCTCTGAGCTCCCTGACCCTCTCACCAAATTGACTTTTCATCGTTTTAATATTGACTTGTCAAATATTGGCAAATATAAGAAACCAAAAGCAAGTATTTACTAAAATTAATAGCAGGGCTGCAAACCCCGCCTGTACGGACGGGCAGGCTTGCAAAGTCTGCAAACAAAGCAAAAACCCCATCGGGTATGCCGTATGGGGAGCTATGCCGGAGGAAAGATGAAGGTTAAATTTTGCGGTAGTGGCCGGCTTTGAGTTTTTCCAATGCCTTGCCGGTGGCGTTGTGGAGTATATCGTCCACGGTACGGGGTGAAAGCTGGAACTGTTTGCCGATTTCAACGGCTTGCTGGCGGGTAAACTCTGCCGGTAACGCCTCAAAGAATTTGCGTTTGCTGTCGCCTGTTTTAAACTGGGTGGCTTCGCTTTGCTTGGGCAGGTAATTAAACATGAGGATGCTGTGGTGGAGGTAGATTTCAGCCAACCGCAGGGCGGTATTAAAATCTTCATCGGAACACACTATCCGTGTGGCTGCTTCTCCGTTCTCAAACTTCCGAAGGGAAGTAAATATCATGGCCATACGGTACAGGATCAAGCCCAGGCGTTTTACTATACTGGCGGCTTCTTCGGCTGTGAACATGGTTACTTCGTTGAGCCATGCCTCGCAGGTTTGGTTTAGTTGCTGCCATTGTTCGGTGGTTAACTCTATAATGGTTTCCTCCCGTTGCAGGAACTGTACCATATTAAACACCCTGCCAGCAAGGACTTTGAAATGCTCGGTGAGGTTGATGTTATTGGCATTAGGAGAAACATCTTTCCAACGCTGCTCCACCTTGAAGGCATAGAACAGGAAACGGCTGAACAAACCATCTTCAGAAGATGCTATCAAGCCTGTTACCTGATTGGGTGTACCGGATAGGGCAATGGACAAGCTGGGGGCATTTACCTCTGTAAATTCATTATTGCCTTTACGGGAACTGGAAAGCCTCTCGTGGTGAAACGATTTGCGAAGCATATCGGAATAGGAACCCCATTCCTGTTTGAATACATTGCCCAGGGTGTCGGCTTCGGTTTCGCAAATGATACCTGTACCCTCGTTCTGCTCCAAGTGCCAAAGGATTTTTGCATAGCTCGTATTGGCAGGAATGTACACCACTTTAAAGGTGGGTTTGGTGGGTGGCTCTTCTGTGGAGGTATCGCCTTTTTTCTTACTGCTGATACGCTGCTTGTGTTCTGACAACTCCTGATTGTATTGCAATTCTGCCTCACGGCTTGCCTTTAGTACAAAGCCGTGGTAATCGTCTGCCAGCATTTTTGCGAACTTCAAAGCACCCTTACCACTGGCAGCCGGAGCAATAGCAAAAGAAAATACGTTGGGGAATACTTCATTGCCTGCATAAACTCCCTTTACACCCGGCAGGCATCCGCTGAGAATAGCCAATGCACCTGTCAGGAAAACATCTCTCTCCCGTTCATCCGTAAAAGCCATTGCCCCATGCTGTAAAAGTTCAGGCATTTGCAAATAGAGTTCTTCAGGAATGGTTGGCGTGGCTTTCAGGTAGTCTTCCTGTGGTGGTTGCTGCTCTGTAGATTGCAGCTTTGTAGTGTCTGCAAACTTTGCAAACTCGGGTTTGTGGTGGGTGTAAGCACTCTTTATCGCTTCGAGAATTTCTCTCTCAGGTAGGTCAAAATGCTGTGTACATAAAAGTTCAACATCGGACTGCGATAAACCAGCTCTGTTGCAATTAGAAGCAAGCAGATAAATATAATTGTTCCTGTTTCCATCGGTGTATTGAGATTTTTGGTTGGTAAATTGAATTTGTTGATTGAAGATGAAAGCTGTGTTCAGATCCTCTTCGGGTTCTTCCTGAACTACTGGGATTACAGGCTTTACTTTGGGATGCGGCTCCGGTTGTGTGAAGATTTCGGGCAATTGCACTTTGAATTTTTCGTTGCGAATGTTCTTGTACAGCCCGGGGTGATAGCTCATGAAACAAAGCCGGGTGATGTCCTTGCAGCTTGGGTCTGCCTTTAATCCTGTTGCTTCCTCATAATACTGCTGCACCTGCAAATAGGCTGTATCGTGGTGCTCAATGCCGGTATTCACTTCAATGAATACTTTGAGGCCGTTACCGCTTGGGCTGATGAAGCATAAGAAGGTGTAGGGGATTTCCGCAATGACTTTGAAGGCCGTGTCTAACTGCTCCGGTGTCAGCTTATCAAAATCAAGATGCACAAAGCCACTGTACATTTCCAGGTAAGGCATTTGCCTTTTCTCGGTGAATACTGCGGATGGCGTGAAAGCCAATAATTGCTTTTTCTTATTGGCGGCTTCCTCCGCTTTGCCTTGTTCCAGCAATGCCCTGATTTCTTCTACCTCCGTTTTGTATTTACCATTGGCTATATCATTGCCAATAAGAAGCAATGATTTCTTTTCAACCGGAACGGTAAAGTTTCTGAATATGGTACTTGATGCCATTGTTCTGTTCTTTGTTCAGTTAATGAAAACTATTTTTATAGGTCTTCACGAACCGCCACAGGCGGTTTCAGTTAATAAAAGATTCTTACTTCTTGCGTTTGTTGCGGATAACATAATCGGCTGCCATCTGATCGATTTCATCTGCTGCTGATTTGCGGTTACGCTGTAACCAGTTATCCAACTCTTCCCGTTTGAAGTAGAGTTTTTTACCCTGCGGACAGAAATGGGGGATGTGCTTTGTACTGGTGAGTTTGTACAAATGCGATGGGCTTACATCCAAATATTTGCAAGCCTCATTAAAGTTCAGTACTGTTTTTTGTAACAGGTTTTGCTCATCCAGCTTGTTAGCGATTTCGGTGAGCTTGTCTAAGATTAAATCTTCGTTTGCCATCTTTTTACATTTTAAAGTTTGATGGCACAAACCTCTCAAATGCTTGAGGGGCAAAGGTTAAGGGGTTAATCCCTTACTCAGATTTCTGAATAATCTTAATGTTTTTTATTGCAGATGTTTGAAGATTTTGTCAATGGTTGCCTTTTCCTTCGGTTCAATTTTGTTCTTTGAACCACTAGCAGAAAGGTTGTTTGCAGTTATTAGAGTGTCCTTCTTTGAATAGAAGATTTTTGACTTCTCAATGTTTGCCAATGAAAGGCTATTGAAGTAAGGCATGAATTTATCAATGCAGTACCGGAAGTGTTTTGTTTCGCAGCCTAATTGAATTTTTACTGCACCCGGCAGGATGCTTTTTGCTATTAAGGCTTTTATCAATTCATCAGCACTTGTAACATCATCATTCAGCAACTCTATTTGATAGCACAACTGATTTACTACCGTTTTCAGTTTTTCAATATCATCTTTATATCCGAAGCAGATGGCTTCCTGGCTTTCGGTATATTCTTCGTTTTGCTTACTGGCTGGCTCCTGCTGGACAATGTATTCTAACTGTTGGATGCTGGACAATGGCAGTTCTAAATCCAATACATAAAAGTCTTCCAAACTCGTTGTGTGCTGCAAGCTGTTTTCAAATGAGTGTTGTACACTGAAGTAAAGCTGTATTAAACTGTGCTTTAGATAATGAAGTGCAAAGTGTAGATGATTGCTTTGCTCGTTGGGGTCTGTTGTGAAATCCCTTTCAATTAACTCGGCTGCGGTTTGCTTTGCCAATACTTTGATGCTGTTGAGCACCTTGTTAATCTGATACTGAATATCAACCAACTCAGTAAGTGATGCAGCTTTCAATAGGATGGAATTATATACCCTGAGTGTTTCTGCTGTGATTACTAAAAAATAAAAGTTGGTGATGGGGTCAATGTACTTAGGTAATGCAGCTTTGTATGGCAGCGGTTTTAGTGGGTCGTTTGTAATTGTAGTATCAGCCAGCACTTTCTTTAACTGCGGATAGTCAGCCAGCAGGGCAGTCATTTGTGACTGTAACTCGGCCATTGTTTTCGGTGAAGCTGCTTTTGCAGCTTTCACCAGTTCAGTAAACCGCCTTGTGTTGGTGGTATCAAGTTTCCACGGTTTCAAAGCACCGTGCATAATGCTATCTAATACTTTTATCTCCATCGCTATAAGTCTAATTTTATTTTATTGGCTGCCTCCTGTTTTTTATGGTCAATCACCTTAGCATAAATTTCGGTTGTTTTCAGGTGCCTGTGTCCTAAGAGTTTTGAAACGGTATAAATGTCTGTACCCAATGTAATTTGCAGGGTTGCGTAGGTGTGCCTTGCACAGTGAAAAGTGATGTGTTTGGTGATACCGGCTTTCATTACCCATTCACGGAGTTTTAAGTTATGCCATGCACTGTAATACAAACCTTCAAATACTTTATCCTCCGGCTTTCTCCTTTCACCTAACAACTGAAAAGCCTGTTCTGAAATGGGCAGGGTTTCTGCTCCCTTTGTTTTCTTCTGCCTGAAACGGATGTAATACCCTGACTGCTCAGAGTGCTGTACTTCTGACCATACCAGCTTTTCAATATCTGACCAACGCAAACCAGTTAATGCGGAAAAGATGAAAGCATTTTTGAGTACCGGCATTTCACACTCCACTTTAGCGGCTGCCTGTAGTTCTTCCAATGTGAGAAATTCCCTATCTGGATCATCAGCTTTAATGCCCTCCACCTGATTTGCAGGATTGGTTTGTATGATGCCTTCTTTTACGGCTTCTTTCAATGCTGCCGTTACCTTGCTGAAATAGGAAGATTGGGAGTTTTGCGATAGTCGTTTATTGGTTTTGCTCTTAGCTTCATACTGGAGGTAGTTTTTGAAATCTTCCAACCAGTTTTTGTCAATGTCTTTGAATGATGCCCCGTTCTTGGCAAACTTCTTCAGGTGTTTCAATACGCTATCCCAATTGCCCCAATTCCCCTGGCTGTTTCTTCTTTTCTCTGTGAGGCGTTCAAAGTAGGCAATGAAACTGCCTTTGGCTTTATCGGTATCACGAAAGCCGTATTCCTCATTCTTTATCTGTAACAAACGCTTCGACCTGATGGCCTCTGCCAATACCAGTGTTTTGCGGTTCTCTTCTTTCTGCTCTTTGGTGAGTTTGCCTTTTTCCGGCTCTGGTATCAGGTAGAGTTGCAAGTATTCGTAATCTCTTTTACCATCGCTGTAGTAATCAAGATACAGGCTTATTTTATCGCCCTTTTTGCGTTGCCTAAGTGTTACTGTCATGCTTCAGTTAGTTTGAATAATTCATTGATAGCTGCCCGGGGAATACGGGTACTTCTGCCCAGTTTGCCAGCTTTGAGTTCGCCTTTCTCAATGAGCCTGTAAATGGTCCATCGGCTGGCGTTGATTAACTGGCAGGCTTCCTCTACGGTCAGAAATTCCTTTTGAGCAATGGCAGGGTTGTACAGGGCTTTCTCGGTTTCCTCCTTGATGGCCACTTCAATTTTCTCGTTCCGCTTCCGCTGCTTGTATGCTCTCTTGGCACAGGTATCTGAACAAAACTGTGTAACAGTAGTCTTGGCGGTAAAGCGGTTACCGCAGTGCTGACAAGTTTTTTGAAGACGAATGTTACTGCTCATTTTGTTGCCTGTTGTTGCTACATGTTGCAGCTTGTAGCTGTATGTAGCAAGATTTCTCCCGACTGTTGCCTGATTTGTGGGCAACAAATCTGGGCAACAATTAGGCAACAAATATAGGTAAATAAGTAGAGTTTGGCAACAAAAAAGAGAAGGATAAATCAGCTAAAACCCAACAAAAACAAGCATTTATGAAACAAAGGAAATATACTTACTTCCCGATACAAAACTTCGAAAAAATATTCGCCAGCAAATCATCTGTGGTTACAGCCCCGGTAATCTCCCCGAGGTAATGCAAGGCTCGTCGAATGTCCATCGCCACAAAATCATTGGTCACTTCGTTGTCCAAACCTGCCAAAATATCCAAAAGTGATTCCCTGGTTTTAGTCAAAGAATCGTAGTGTCGGACATTGGTTACGATCGTATTTCCCGTCCGGAATTTGTCCAGGTTGACGAGCTCTAAAACGCGGGATTTGAGGCCTTCGAGGTTTTCTTTCCGGCCTGCGGAAATAAAAATAGTGTCAGGATATTGTCCCTTTAATTCATTGATAATATTTCCGTTAGCCTTATCAGCCTTATTTGCTACTTTCAAAAAGGGAACTCCCAAATTCTCGAGTTTAGTAATATCTCGGTTGATCTCCACCAAGTCCGTATCGCTCAGATCAAAGAGGTAAAGAATCAAGGATGCGGTCTTCATTTTCTCCTGCGTGCGGCTGACTCCGATTGCCTCGATGGCGTCTGTCGTTTCTCTCAAACCGGCTGTATCAATAAAGCGAAAGTTTACACCTCCGATGATGATTTCATCTTCGATAAAGTCTCGGGTGGTTCCTGCTATTTCTGAGACGATTGCTTTTTCCTCATTAAGTAAAGCATTGAGGAGGGTAGATTTTCCTGCATTGGGTTTGCCTGCGATCACGGTGGGAACACCGTTTTTGATCACATTTCCCAGATCAAAACTCAAAATCAGTTCTTCGACGATCCGAAGGATTTTTTCCACCAAAATCCGTAAATCATCCCGACTGGCAAATTCGACGTCCTCTTCAGTAAAATCAAGTTCCAACTCGATCATGGAAGCAAAATGGATCAGTTGGTTTCTGAGGACTTGAATCTCCGAACTAAAGCCTCCCCGCATTTGACTCAATGCGGCTTGGTGGCTGGTTTCGGAATCCGCATGGATCAAATCGGCAACGGCCTCAGCTTGCGCTAAATCAAACTGACCGTGAAGAAATGCCCGCTGCGTGAATTCCCCGGGCTTTGCAGGACGGATTCCTTTGCGGATAAACAGCTTCAAAACCTGATTGATGATGTAGGAGGAACCATGGGTGGAGATTTCTACCACGTTTTCCTTGGTAAAGGATTTGGGAGCTATAAAAATGGAGACTAAAACCTCATCGATGATTTTCTCACCATCCCGAATCGTTCCGAAATGAATGGTATGGGAAGGCTGATTTTCAAGATTTTTCCCAAAAAACACCTCATTGGTTACACTGATGGCATTTTTTCCGGAAAGACGAATCACTGCAATTGCACCGATTCCCTGTGGGGTTGCCAGGGCGATGATGGTATCATCCCGCTCTGCGAGGGAAAAACTCATGGCTTGGCTTTAAATGCTTTTTCGATTAATTCATTCAATCCGGCTAAAAATGCATCCGGTCCCCGATAACCGGGAAGTTGGGCGATATTCTGAAGTTTGGGTTCAATGACCACAAAGTTAGGGTAAGATCGAACCCGCATAGTTGCAGCCATTTGTGCCTCAGTATATTCTTTACCCATAAATTCAAAAGTCCGTTTGGTGTCTTCTGCGTTCATTTTGACGGGATAGAAATTACTGTTGATATATGCGATGACTTTTGGATCGGTGAAGGTGTCCTTGTCCATTTTCTTGCACCAGCCACACCAATCGGTGTACACGTCCACCAAAAGCATTTTAGGACTTTTTGCATTTGCAGCAATGGCTTCCTCAAATTTTAACCAGTTGATCTGATCCTGAGCATTTGCAGCAAAGCTCAATGAAAACGCGATGAAGAAAAGGCTTAAATATTTCATTTATAAATTTATCTATTGAAACTTCAGATTGACTGGCTCAAATCTTGGATCTAAAGTCTTTTCCAATTCAAACTCCAAACGGTTCTTTGACGGAAGAAGTTCCTCCCAGCCACATCGGCTTTTTGCTATGAACAAGGACACTGATCCCGAATAAAACCCCCGCTACTGTTACCATCATTCCGGCTATCGAACTGTCAATCCAGTAAGCAAGATAATAACCTAACACCGAAATCGAAATCCCCATCGCAGCGGTAAGTTTCAATAGTGGCATCAGGCTTTTGGTCCAAAGGAAAGCCGTGGCAGGAGGTACGACCAGTAAAGCTACTACCAATATTGCACCCACAGACTCAAAGCTACTTACCGTGGTATAGGAGACGATACTCATGAGTGCTAAATTGACTCCTTTGGCAGGAATACCCATCACAGAGCTAAAGTTTTCATCGAAGCTAGTAAGGATTAACTCCTTAAATAACAAGTAGATAAATCCACAGACAAAAAGAAAGTTTAATCCCGCCAACCAAGTAATACGGGGGCCTAAGTTCAAACCACTTTTGGTGATCCAGCTGTCGATAGGCAAGTAGGCGATCTCTCCATAAAGTACACATTCCTGATCCAGGTCTACTTTGTAGGCCAGGAGATTGATAAGAATAATGCCGATGGCAAATAGAAGGGTAAACGTGATACCAATGGAAGCGTCGAGCTGAACGCGGGCTCTTTTGCGAAGCCAATCGATCATCAGCGTAGCCAAAATGCCCAACAGTCCCGCTCCAATGATGACTTCCAGGCTTCTTTGGCTACCTGAAACGAAGTAACCAATGACTATACCCGGGAGCACAGCGTGAGAGATGGCGTCACCTGTCATGGACATTTTGCGCAGCATCATAAAGACGCCCAGAAATCCACAGGAGATCGCAATCAGCGAACCGGTGAATATGATCAGAAATGCGTTGCTATCGAAGGTCATTTGAGTAGCGAGTAGTTAGAATCAAGTATCAAGATTTGAGAAGCAAAAGAGCAGAGAGGCAAGTGGTAAAACTTGGAAAGTATAGCTTTTCATGGTTTGTCTGGTCTTGGAATGGGTTCTCGATGAGGATCTAGGATAGGGTAGTTGAGTCGCTTTTCAAGCAAGGTCTCTAACTCGGGAGTAATCAAATGCTCTAGCTGTTCGGCGGAATCGTGGACGTGATCCGGTGCGATATTCATGGACTCATTAAGGTATAATTCCCATAGTCTATGGAGTCGAACTATTCGCATTGCCTCGGATATTCCTTTTTCAGTAAGATTTATAAAAGATTGATTTTTAGATATAAATCCTATTTTATTTAAATCTCTGATTGATTTATCTGTTTCAGCTTTTTGGAAAGGGTAGAGCTCATAGATTTCTTCTATGAGCAAGCCGTCCTTGCCTTCTTCTTTGGCTTTGTACAAAGCCTTCATCAGGTGATCCCGATGGGTTTTTCGGAGGTATTTTTTTCTGGAAAAGTACCTGAACAGAATGCCGCTTTTTGGTGAAATCAAAAATGAGATCAAGGCAAACATCGAAAGGAAAACTACCACCCAAGGCCCCGTCGGCATTTGAGGTAACACGAAAGAAACATAGGTTCCAAGTATTCCGGAAAGTACCGAAAAAACTGCTGCCAAAATTAAAAGAGGATTCAACCGATCGGTCCAAAATCGGGCTGCCGCACCCGGTGTGATCAACAAAGCTGCCATCAAGACTACCCCGATGGCTTGAATTCCAATTACTACGGCCAGAATCATCAGGACGTTGAAAAGGAACGAAATGAATTTCATCGGAAAGCCTATTGCCTTTCCATACTGCGGATCAAAAACCATCAATCGAAACTCCTTAAGCATCAGGGTTAAAACCACGATGATGGCTAGCGAAAGCCCACCATACAACATCAAATCAGCTTCTGAAATCCCAATGGCATTCCCAAAAATAAAGGAGTTCAATCCGGCTATCTCCGGATTTCCACTTTTCTGAAGGGAGGTCAACAGGACAATTCCAAAACCGAAAAAGACGGAAAGAATCGTTGCAATGATGGTGTCATCACTGAGTTTGGTATTTCGCTTCAACCATGAACTTAAAAATGTAGCAACTCCTCCCGAAAGAAATGCTCCTGTGACGATGTAGACCGGATTTTTTTCTCCTGCCATCATAAAACCCAAACAAATCCCAGGAAGGACTGCATGCGAAATTGCATCGCCTAAGAGCGCTTTTTTGTCAAGAAAGGAGAAAGTACCCACATAAGCCGACCCAATCCCCAAGAGCGTAATTCCCAAAACCACCCATAGAATAGATGGATCCTGAAAGGTGAAGAAGTACACAAAATCTTCCATATTAGCTTTTCAATGGATTAAAGTCCTTTTGTCTGATAAGGTCTGTCACTCGGGTGAGGAGGTTGAGTTTGCCTCCGTAGGTTTTGCGAAGCATTTCCTCATTCATCACCAGCTCTTTGGGACCGGAAGCCACAAGGTGGAGGTTCAACATGATCAGCCAGTCAAAAAAAGTCATTGCCGAATGTATATCATGATGGACGACAATCACAGTCTTGCCCGATGCGGTCATTTCCTGAAGCAACTGAAAAATGGCAGTCTCGGTGGACATATCCACCCCTGCAAATGGCTCATCCATCAAATACAAATCTGCTTCCTGGGCCAAAGCCCTGGCAATAAAGACCCGCTGCTGCTGACCTCCGGATAGCTCAGAAATCTGACGGCCGGCAAAACCACTCATTCCGACTTGTTCGAGACATTTCAAGGCTAATTCTTTTTCTTTTTTTCCGGGACGGCGGAAAAGCCCCAACTTCCCATAAGTCCCCATCATGACGACATCGAGCACAGAAGCCGGAAAGTTCCAGTCCACTGATTCCCGCTGGGGCACATAGCTGATTCTAGCGCGGACGTCGTTCAGTGGTTTATCAAAGACCTTCACATATCCTGAAGTAGGAGTGATCAACCCCATGACCGCTTTGATCAGTGTTGATTTTCCTGCACCGTTGGGACCCAAAATTCCGACCAGACTCCCTGCTGGCAGGCTGAGATCGACATTCCAAAGCACAGGATTCTGATCGTAACTGACCGTGAGGTCATGAATTTCAAGTACTGGATTTTCTACCTGTGTGATCATGGCAATAAACTTTCGTATATGATTCGTAAGTTGGTTTCTACCATACCGATATAAGTTCCGGCAGGAGTTCCTTCAGCATCCAAACTATCGGTGTAAAGTGGTCCCGCTAAGCTCACTTGATGGTTTCGCTCGGCAGCACCAGCTGCCACTGCCCGGATTGCTTTGGGTGAAATGGTCTGTTCCGCAAAAATGGCCTTCACCTTGTTTTCTTGAACAATCGTGATGAGCTCAGTCAGATCCCGAAGCCCGGGCTCACTGAGGGTCGAAAGTCCCTGAAGGGATTTGACCTCAAGATCATACGCTTTTCCAAAATAGGCAAAAGCATCGTGCGCAGTCACTAAAACCTGTCCAGCTGACCGGAGTTCATTGACTTTGGTTCGAACTACCTCGTCGAGCGCTCTTAGCTTAACCAGGTAGGCGATTGAATTGGATTCAAGACTTGACTTCCATTCAGGCTTCCACCTAATAATTTCAGCAGAAGCGTATTCCATCGCTTTTGACCAAAGTTTAACATCGAACCAGATATGCGGGTCTACGCTGTGAGCTTCCGGCCCGGATCGAATCAGTGCTTCTTCGGGGAGTCCACGCGATATGTCAATGAGGGTTTGACTTAGGGCCAATTTTTCAAAGATCTCGGTCATTTTTCCCTCAAGATATAATCCGTGGTAAACAACCAGGTCTGCATTAGTCAAAAGATCCAAATCCCTGACCGATGCTTTATATAAATGGGGATCCACACCTGCTGGCATAAGAGCGATCACAGCTGCCTGATCCTGGACGATGTTTCTGATTCCATCTGCCAAAATACTCGTGGTGGCTACTATCACCGGTTTGGTTCTCGTTTCCTTAGAATCGCTCTTGCAGGCAAATGAAAGTAGAATCAGTAAAATCGGAATCAGATATTTGCTCATGACTGTAAGACCAAAATGTTGCATGATACATCTTTGGACATAAAGAGTGTCTTTTTCTGATCGACCAAAATCTCCAAAGAACCGTCAAATTCCACCTTATCGAGAACCTTAATTCGGGCTCCGATGTAGGCTCCAACCTTATCCAGATAGCGAAGAAATGCAGCAGAACTGTCTTTGACGGCAACGATCTGACCTGTCTGGTCCACGTCCATTTCATTGAGCTGAACTCGGGGTCGGGCGCGTACATCTCCAAACTCATCCGGGATCGGATCGCCATGGGGATCAAACTTGGGATAGTTTAGGTAAGCGTCCAGTCGCTGGACCAAAAGAGGGGAGTGGATATGCTCTAGCTGCTCCGCAACTTCATGAACTTCATCCCATGCAAAATTTAATTTCTCCACCAAAAATACTTCCCACAGCCGATGCTTCCGAATGGTCTGAAGTGCGAATCTTTTACCGGATTCAGTGATCTGTAGGCCGTAGTATTTGCGGTATTCTATGACTTCTTTTTCACCCAGTTTCCGAAGCATGTCGCTGACAGATGCTGCCTTGGTTTTCATCTCTGCCGCAATGTCGTTGGTAGAGACGCTTTTCTTTCCTCCATCTGATAGGTGGTAGATCGCTTTCAGGTAATTCTCCTCGGTACTTGTCAATTCCATAATAATCCAATCTCAATGATGAGTCAAATGTAAAAATTAATTTAGATATAGCTAAATATATTTTTAATAAAAGCTAAAACACCTGTTGATAACCTATTTTGAAATGTGTTTTACATTTTAGATTAATCTAAATAAATGTTTAGATAATTAAAAATAGTAGATTAAATACTTGTTTTTCAATTTGATATGGAGTTAAAATATTCTGGACAGAAGAATAGAGGTCCGATTTTTTCGGTTTCCGTTTTGAGAAAATGAGTGTAAATACTGGGGATTTGGTGGAAAACTTTCCACACTTATCCACTTCTGCCTGATTCCTTTGGGTTTTAAGAAAGCAAATCTTGAATAGCCTGCTGAAAATGAAGCTTTTCAGTTTTCCACAGGATGGATTCAGAAGGCGTAGAAGTAAAAAAAGTCTGGTCCAATACAACTTGAAGTCTTTTTGTGGCCTCAGCCGGGTTTAAAAAGTCAATCGAATATCCGCCACTGAAATCTGCCAGAAATTCCTCCCAAATGGGATTGGGACTGACCAAAACCGGAATGCCTAAAGCGGCGCACTCAAAAAGTTTGGTAGGCATTTTATTGCGAATTGCCGGATGATTTTGGTAGGGCAGCAATACAAAATCCGAACTCGTCATTACCGAAATCAACTCCTCATGATCAATTGGATTTTGATCCAGTTGAAGGCTGATACCGGGATTCTCTTTGGCTGCTATTTCAAGGGTTTCCCGGAATGAAAGTAAGGGACAATGACCTGCGATTACCAACTCAAATTCAGGGAAATTTTCGAGGATTTTATTAAACCAAACCACCGCATCACCGACCCCAAAAGCTGGTGTGATGGTGCCGGTGATGCAAAAGCGAATCACTCTTTTTCCTTTCAAATGAAAAGGAGTTTTTAGCTTTAATTCACCTTGAAATTTATTTTCTAAAACAAGAAAAGGTTTCTTTTCAGGCATTTCTTCGGCATAGCATTTTTCGGCAAGCAGGTATAAATCGACTCCCTCCATTGACTCTGCAGATTGAATTAAACCAGCCGCTTTTCGCTTTTTGACTTTGGATAATTCTGGATTGAGATCAAGGTTCAGTGTGTAGTTTTCCTGGACGTCATAGACGATTTTATAGTTCAGTAGAGGCTTTAGGAAACAGGCAATGGGAAGTAGTTCGTAGGTGCAACAGATCAGGATTTTTGGCCGGACTTGAAGTAGTCGAAGCAAAAACCTCAGTTGAGCAAAAATTCGATCCAAGCGGGAATCGAAATGACTCATAGAAGAAAAAAATCGGAACCCAGGGATTGAAGGCAGCCTTTTCCGAGAAAAACCTATGATAAATAAGCTGTATGTATTTGTTTCGCCAAGCGAAAGGGCAAGCTTTTCAAAAGCTCGTACATCGAGTAATGGCTTCAAGGTAGAAGCAATAAAAACAGGTACCATTTTGGTCGAAAACTGACGCATAAACGAAACTAATTAAAATAATGGAACTCAAGACTATCATCGAAGCTGCCTGGGAAAACCGGGAATTACTAAAAGAAAAAGAAACTGAAATTGCCATAAAAACAATCATTGCTGATTTGGACACAGGTCAGCTTCGCGTAGCAGAGCCAACAGCTGATGGCAACTGGAAGGTAAATGACTGGGTGAAAAAGGCGGTGATCCTTTATTTCCCGATTCAGAAGATGCAAACCATCGAAGTAGGACCGTTTGAATTCCATGATAAAATGGCACTTAAAACTAACTATGCCAAGCAGGGTGTTCGTGTAGTTCCTCATGCGGTGGCGAGATATGGGGCATATTTGGCATCCGGAGTAGTGATGATGCCAAGTTATGTTAACATCGGCGCGTATGTGGACAGTGGCACGATGGTTGATACCTGGGCTACGGTCGGATCTTGTGCTCAGATCGGAAAAAATGTTCATTTGAGTGGTGGAGTGGGTATTGGAGGAGTTTTGGAGCCTGTTCAGGCTGCCCCGGTGATCATCGAAGAGGGTGCATTTATCGGTTCGAGAGCCATCATAGTAGAAGGCGTCAGAATTGGCAAAGAAGCTGTAATCGGAGCTGGTGTTACCTTAACCGCAAGCTCAAAAATCATCGATGTGACCGGTTCAGAACCAGTAGAATACAAAGGATATGTTCCGCCTCGATCGGTTGTAATACCAGGTTCTTTGGCCAAAAACTTTCCGGCAGGGACTTACCAGGTTCCGTGTGCGTTGATCATCGGTCAACGAAAAGCTTCTACCGATCTAAAAACCTCACTCAACGACGCGTTAAGAGAAAACAACGTAGCCGTCTAAGCCAGCAAATATAAAATCGAGTAGGGTCAAGAGGTTCACAGACTGGTGTGATGATCAACCACTCGAAACTGTTCCGCATCAAAACTGCCAGTGGCATAGGCTTTGGACAGGCTATTAGGCCGCTGAAAATTTAATTAAAACACATGAAGTTATTACCCAAAGTTCTGATCGTCTCGGTTTTTGCCGGGACGATTTGGGCCTGTTCTGAAACAAAAAAAGATCCTGCGGATGTTTATTTTGAGCGTGCTGAATACGAACGCGCCGTTCAGACTTACACCGAGAATCTGAATCTAAAACCCACCGATGTCACACTGCTTTATAACAGGGGGAGAGCTTTTCAGGAAATGGGAGACCTAAACAAAGCAAAAATAGACTTTGAGTCTGCCTTGGCTTATGACCCAAATAACTTCCAGATACTTTTAAGCTTAGCAGCAGTTCAATTGGAAGAGAAAAACTATGCCAGTGCCTTACTTTATGCTACCAAAGCAGAAGAGATTGCCGGTGCTCCTGCCATGGCATCTTTCTTGAAAGGAAGGGCACTTCATCAATTAGGATTGCCGGAAGATGCACTGAAAGCTTACGGAAATGCGATTCAAATCGATAAAGAATTCGGTCAAGCTTATCTAAACAGAGGCTTGCTGAAAGTTGCTTTGGATCGAAAAAAACAAGCCTGCGAAGATTTCAGGCTAGCTGTGGTTTTAGAATATCCCGGCGCTCCCGAATCTTTTGATAAGTATTGCAGATGAAAATGAATTCCGTCTCAGGCGGGATTTTCTATTTTTCAACGACCCCTACGTGTTCGTGGGCTTTATGATCACAAATTTGATCTGAGGAGATTTTCCCTGAGCCGGCACAGGTCTTGCAGTCGCTCACTTCTTTCCCCGAACCTTCACACTCAGGGCAAGTTAAGCGGCCTCTTCCGGAGCAGCGCTCACATTCGAAGAATTCTACAATATTGAACACATTGGCTTTTTTGATCATCCCCGATGCCGCACATCTGCTGCATCCTACAATGCCTTTGGATTTGCAATAATTGCAGTCCTGTTCAATTTGTTTGGATCCATCACACGTAAAACACGCAGCAAAACGATAACCTCTTCGGTCGCATAGTTGACAAGACTGAATCTCAGCCAGGTAGGATTTCAGCTTTTCCTGAAGCTCTCGGGCTCCCTGATAATTTTCACCTTTGAATCCGGTCAATTCCAGATATTTGTTTAAAAAATTTGAGCTGTTATCATATTGCCCCAGCTCGAATAGCGTCTCTGAAAAATAGTATGGCATTTCATCCGGAAGGGGTAGACCCGAATCAATCAAATTTCTGAATATTGAATTGGCAGTTTGGTAATCTTTCCGCTCAATGGCTGCCAATGCTCCCTTCATCCATCGGTCGGTCTGACCTAGATTGGGTCCGGACTGAGCCAATGTATCCCAGGAGGACAGAGACACTAGGGTGAAGAGAATAATTCGAACTATAGTAAGAGAGAATTTCAATTGTATTTTAATCTAGTTGAGTGCAAGAAAAGCACAGATTTCAATAACCCAAAGTTAAAAATTGTAAGCGGTGCTATCAGAAAAACAATTTTACATTTTATCAGGAAATTTTTGTTTTTATTTTAGCCTGAAAAGATTAACTTTTTTCAATCCCGAGAAGTTGCCTTATCTTTTATTGAAACAATTAACCTTAACTCAACTTAAACTGGAAAAATATGGGAAAAACCATCTCAATGATCGAAGGAATCGGTGAAGTTTTCAAGGGAAAACTTGCTGATGCAGGAGTCACCACAGTAGAAGGCCTTTTAGAAAAAGGCGCTTCAAAAGCAGGTAGAAAAGCAATAGCTGAAGCATCTGGTATTGATGAAGGAAAAATTTTGGATTGGGTAAATATGGCAGACCTTTTCCGAATCAATGGCATTGGAAGCCAATTTGCGGAACTTCTAAAAGCTACCGGAGTGGATACTGTGAAGGAATTGAGAACCAGAAATCCTGAAAATCTACACGCCGCATTGACTAAAACCCAGGAAGAAAAAGGACTAACCAAAGTGGTTCCGCCACTATCCAAAATTGAGGATTTTATTTCTCAGGCGAAGTCTTTGGATCCTGTAGTGACACATTAATAAATACCAGTCCAAAACATCACTTAAACCTTGAGGCAGCTCAAGGTTTTTTTGTAGTTTGGATTTTCAAAACTTTTCCCATGAGCAAGATTGACCAATTCAAGACCCTGCTGACTGAAGGTCAGATTTTCAAAAAGGATTTCTTAATCCTAGGTACAGGTATTTTAGATGGCGAAGCAGTTTCCAATTGCCCTGTTAAAATTCCATTGAAAACCATGAATCGGCATGGTTTGATAGCAGGTGCTACAGGTACCGGTAAGACCAAAACCCTTCAGGTCATTGCTGAACAACTTTCATTAAAAGGTGTACCCTCTGTGCTTATGGACTTAAAAGGGGATCTTTCGGGACTCGCCATGCCGGGAGAAGCAAATGATTTTATTCTGAAACGCTCCGCCACCATCGGTGTAGAATACACTCCACAGGGTCTACCCGTTGAGCTGATGACCATTTCCAATGAAAAGGGAGTTCGGCTCAGAGCGACAGTTTCCGAATTTGGACCGGTTTTGATTTCGCAGATTCTTGAGCTAAATGATACACAGCGAGGCGTCGTGGCCTTGGTATTCAGGTATTGTGATTTGCATCATTTGCCCTTATTGGATTTGAAGGATTTTAAGCGTGTCCTCCAATTCGTTTCAAACGAAGGCAAAGAAGCCATTACCAAAGAGTTTGGACAGGTTTCCCCGGCCTCTGTGAACACGATTATGCGTAAGATCATCGAATTGGAGCAGCAAGGAGCAGATCGCTTTTTTGGGGAACGGTCGTTTGAAGTGGAGGATTTGGCCCGGACAAAGGAAGGGAAGGGCGTAATCTCTATCATCAGACTGACAGATATTCAAAGTAAACCCAAGCTCTTTTCCACTTTTATGCTGAGTTTGCTTTCTGAGATTTACGAAACATTTCCGGAACAAGGTGACTCAGATCAACCCAAATTGTGTCTTTTTATCGATGAGGCGCATTTGGTATTTTCCAATGCCTCCAAAGATCTCCTGGATAAGATTGAGGCCATCATCAAGCTTATCCGATCCAAAGGAGTGGGCGTATTTTTCTGCACTCAAACTCCAACTGATGTTCCTGACAGTGTTTTGGGGCAGCTGGGTCTCAAAGTTCAGCATGCCCTTCGTGCTTTCACTGCCAAAGACCGGAAAGCCATTACCAAAACAGCAGAAAACTATCCCGATTCACCCTTTTATAAAACTTCCGATGTGTTAACAGCAATGGGAATAGGGGAAGCTTTGGTTACTGCATTGAATGAAAAAGGAATTCCTACACCACTTGCACATACTTTGATTCGGGCTCCCATTACCAGAATGGACATTCTTGAAGAATCAGAAATCAAGGAATTGGTTGCAAACTCCCAGCTTGCTTCAAAATACAATCAGGAATTGGATCATGACAGTGCTTTTGAAATTCTCGAAAAAAAGATGGAACTCGTTCAAAAAGAACAAGAACATGTGCCGCTTCCCGGACCTGCTCAGAGAACGGCATCCCGAACAAAACAGGATGAATCATTTATCGAGGAGCTGAGTAAAAACACCATGGTCCGTCAAGTCGGAAGAACTCTTTTTCGTGAATTAGCCAGAGGGATTTTGGGTTCATTTATGGGTAAAAGAAGGTAATAGTAAGTTTCTGATATTAAATTATTTATATCCTTTGAAAATCGCTGTAATAGGAGGTGGAGCGGCAGGTTTTTTTGCAGCGATTCATGCCAGTGGAAATGGTAGAGAAGTTACAATTTTTGAAAAAAGCCCCAAGCTTCTTTCCAAAGTAAAAGTCTCCGGCGGAGGCAGATGCAATGTCACCCATCGACCCATGGAGATTTCCAAATTGGTAAAGAATTATCCACGCGGCGAAAAGTTCCTCAAACGGGTTTTCCGCTATTTTTCAATTAACGATACGTTTGAGTGGTTTGAGTCTAGAGGAGTTCAATTGAAAGTAGAATCGGACGGTCGTGTTTTTCCGGTATCGGATTCCTCCCAATCCATCATAGAGGTTTTACTTTCAGAGGCTGAAAAACTTCAAATCAGAATTCAGACTTCCACAGGAATCAAAGAACTGAATCCGACCAAAGTAGGCTATGAATTAATTACAGATAAGGGCGTTTACCGTGCCGATGCAGTGGTGGTAGCTACAGGTGGCCACCCAAAATCTGAAGGTTATAATTTTCTTAAATCACTAAAGCACAATATAAAAGATCCTATTCCTTCATTGTTTACTTTCAATACTCCCAAAGAGCCGATACGGGAATTGATGGGGGTAGCTGTCAGTGATGGTCACGTCAAAATAGAAGGAACGAAACTCAATTATCGAGGTCCGGTATTGATTACCCATTGGGGAGTCAGCGGACCTGCAGTATTAAAATTATCTGCCTTTGGTGCGGAATGGCTACATGAGCACCAGTATCAATCCCGTGCGATCATCAACTGGAATGGGAATCTTGGAGAACAGGACTACTTCTCGCAACTCAATAATTATGGAAAAGCCCACCCCAGTCGAAAGGTTTATTCTCACGCCCTGTTCGATATGCCATCCAGGCTCTGGGAGCATTTTTGCTTCAAATCAGAGGTAGAAAAAAATCAACTTTATGGAAATTTGCCAAAAAAACAATTGAATAGACTGGTTCAAAGCCTTTTTTGCTATATTTTGGAGGTCAACGGGAAAACCACTTTCAAAGAGGAATTTGTCACCGCCGGTGGCATTCTTTTGGAAGAGGTAGATCCGGAAACCATGCAAAGTTTATTTCACCCAAACCTATACTTTGCCGGAGAAGTCTTGAATAGTGATGGTATAACTGGAGGCTTTAATTTCCAGGCAGCTTGGTCGACTGGATTTCTTGCCGGTAAGTCTACTTATCAACACATACATGAGTAATTTTTACCCTGAATTGAATCTGCGAATTCTGGAAATGGCCGACGGCGACGAAGAGTTCAGAAAAGAATTAACGTTGGCCATTTACAATGGACTGGTAGAATTGCAGTCTAAATACCGGGAAGGAATAGAAGAAAAAGACGAAGTCAAAATCCAACAAATCCGGCACAAACTCAAGCCAACCCTGTCCATGTTTGAGTTTAATGATTTGACCGAATGCCTGAACGAAGGGAAAACCATAATCGAATCTCAAGGATTTGGAGAGGCAGCATTCGCTCATTATCAGGATTTTTCAAAAAAAGTGGTCATTGCAATCGCAGAAGTCAATCGACTGAAAAATTAAAAAAAAGGAGCGTACACTCGCAGCTCCTATTTCTGATTTTAAACCCTATGGTATACTTTGCTTAACAAAATAAAGACTCCGTTTCCTAAGTGTGATTACCACAAAATAAACTTCTGATGAAGTTTACCTACTTATCCAATGCCTATACTTACAAGCACCTACGGAAGTCAACCGAGCGATTTGTTTAATGGGCATTTGGAAACAATAGTCCCAAGCTAGTTCCGGAAAGTACTGGAAGAAGTCTACACACACTGGGATGATTATAATTCATGCGAGATTCTCCCGAAGAAAAATCGGGACAGGCTATCTGACCAATAAAAATCAAATTATAATCATATGAATCTACCTATCAGGAATAAGTATGGGCGGTAAGCAAACAATCAAATACCTGGGAGAAAAAGGAATTGACCTGCCAACGGAAATTAAGAAAGCAGCCGTCTATTCCACTCTTTGCAATTTACCCGCAAGTGCTGTCACCTTGAAATTGAAAAAGAATCTATTTTATAAAAATCTTTTTATTGCCATTTCAGCCACAGTACCCCCGATGGAAAGCGAACTCGTCGCAGCAGGCGAGGGAGCATTTAGGACATTAATCGAATAGTCAGATTCTCTGATCGCAAAATCATCCAACAAACCGCCCGTTCGATCGCAAGCCTGTGCACGGACTCCGGCACCGCCTTCGACCAGATCGTTTTCCTGTATTTCCGGAATCAATTCTTGGAGAGCCTTGGTAAATGCAGCTTTGGAAAAGGAGCGATACAGTTCTCCTAAGCCTGTTTTCCAATACTTGGCTGCCACTTTTTGAAAACCGGGCCATGCCAAGGTTTCCGCTAGTTCGCCTAAGTTGATCTGACTTTTTTTATAGCCCTCTCTTCTGAAAGCCAAAACGGCATTTGGTCCGGCTTCCACGCCACCTTTCATCATTCGGGTAAAATGGACTCCAAGAAATGGGAAATTCGGATCCGGTACCGGGTAGATCAGGTTTTTGACCAAATATTCCTTTTCTTTTTTCAGCTTAAAATATTCTCCTCTGAAAGGAATGATTTTCACATCATTGAAAGAGGAATCGTTCATCTCAGCTACTTTGTCAGAATACAGCCCGGCGCAATTAATGACCAGTTTGGACTCAAAGGTTTTATTTGCAGTTTCGATGTAGTTGATACTATCTTTATGACTAATTTCCAATACTTTATGATTTAAAAAAATCGCCCCTCCGGCTTGAATGATTTTCCGTCCATAAGCCAAAGCCACCTGAAAATAATCAACAATTCCTGTCTGGGGAACATGGATCGCAGCGACACCGGCACAGTGCGGCTCGTATTCCTTTAGCTCTTCCAAACTGATATATCGGGTCCCTACAAGCCCATTTTGAAGGCCTCGGTCAAAAAGCGTTTTTAGCAAAGGTTTCTGTTCCTCCTTCGTAGCCACGACTACTTTTCCGGTGATTTCAAACGGGATTTTCTCCTCGGTGCAAAATTGAATCAGTTCATGATATCCGTTGATGCAATTGGTGGCTTTGAGCGAGCCTGGCTTGTAGTAAAGCCCTGAATGTATCACGCCTGAGTTATTGGCGGTTTGGTGTTTTGCCAGCTGATCTTCTTTCTCCAAGATGGCGATTTTCAAGTCTGGACGTGCTTTTTGGATTTTCAAACCAGTGGCCAAACCTACAATGCCACCACCTACTATCACTACGTCGTATGTCATTTCAAAACCATTTTGGGTTCAAATATACAGGACGAAATGAGATTCCTGGAGCGTCTTGACTTCAGAATAAATCCTGATTTTTTAAAAATTAGCACTTCAAACGAACCAACAGTAATCGGAATGAATTTAACTTGCGACAGTTTTATCCTTCTTGTGAAAATTCCTTCAATGCTTCGATACCTTCTTTTTACAGGTTTTTTCCTTTTTTCTACTTCAGTCTGGGCCCAATTTACCATCAAAGGAAAAGTAACAGATGCAGAAACAGGTGATCCAATTCCTTTTGCGAATGTGATCTTAAAAGGTACCACGACTGGAATTACCACTGATTTTGAAGGAAATTACTTTTTAAGCCCCAGCGCAATTTCTGACAGTATTACAGTCAGTTATCTGGGGTATATCAGGCAAACGAAAGCTTTGAGGAAAGACCCAGATCAAACGGTTAACTTTCAGTTGCGACCGGAATCCTTCGAGTTGGAAGCTTTTGTATTTGAAGCAGGGGAAAACCCTGCATTTGAAATTATCCGAAGGGCCTCTGACCGCCGAAAAAACTTTGACAAAAGAAGCCTTGAAGCATACGAAACAAAAAACTACACCAAAATAGAAATCGACATCGATAACCTCTCGGAGGATTTTCGTCAGCGAAGGTCAGTTCAGAAAGTAACTTCGGTACTTGACAGCATCAAGCAATTGACTGACGATGAAGGCGAAAAAATACTTCCGGTGTTTTTTTCCGAGACTTTTTCCAAATTCTATTACCGAAATAATCCTGAACTGAAGAAGGAAGTCATTGAAAAATCGAAAGTAACCGGAGTTGGAATCACTGATGGATCGACCACTTCCCAGATTACAGGTTCGGTCTTTCAGGAATACAATTTTTACAAAAACTGGCTCCCGATTCTGAACAAGGATTTTATTTCTCCGATTTCTGACGGTTGGAAGACATACTACGACTATGATCTGCTGGATTCAGTTTTGATAGGTCAGGACACTACTTACAAGCTCCAAGTTTATCCTCGAAGAGAGCAGGATTTGGCCTTCACAGGATTCATTTGGATCAAAAAGGCTGACTATTCGCTCAAACAGGTCGATTTGACGATTCCCAAAGAGGCTAACCTCAACTTTGTGGATCGAATCAAAATCCAACAGGAATTGATTCCTACGCCAGCCGGTCCCTTGATTCCTTCCAAAACGCGCGTGCTGATCAAAATCGCACAAGTGAGTGACAACACCCCAGGACTTTTGGCAAAGTTTTATACCGTGACGGACAGCATCTTGGTCAACGACCCGATGGAAACGAAGTTTTTCAATCAGGCTGTGGAATTAAAACCCGATTACGGCATAGTTGAGTCAGACTTTTGGGAGAAATATCGACCTGATCCTTTAAGTGTAGAAGAACTGGCTGTGCTCCAGATGGTGGATACCTTGAAAAATATCCCAATCATCAAATTTTATTCCGAAGGATTAAAGTTTTTTGCCACAGGATATAAGCAGATAGGCAAACTTGATTTTGGTCCCTGGCCTGAATTCTTCAATTACAATAATGTGGAAGGAGTGAGGCTGGGAATGGGTTTGCGAACCAATTACAAGTTCTCTAAAAAATGGGAGTTGAAAGCTTATGGAGCCTATGGTTTTCAGGATGAGGAATGGAAGTATTCAGCTTCAGTGACTCGGATTCTGGATCGTGCACGTTGGACGACAATTCAGGCCTATTCCTCCCGAGAAATTGATCAGGTGGGATTGGAGATGTCAAATCTTCAAGGTAACAGTATCTTCTTGGCCGCCAGTAGATTCGGTACTTTGAGGAGTCCTTATTTCAGCTCCAATCATGGATTGAACATTCAGCGGGAATTTTTTAAAGGATTCTTGATGAAAGGTGGATTGAATCTTAGTCAATTTGATCCGCTCTTTGATTTTTACTTTTTGGATAAAGATACAAGAGAGTACAAATCCAATTTTGCCACCACTGAAATCCGGGCAGGAATCCGATACGGAAGGGATGAAATCATCATAATTAACGATAATGAGAGGGCGTCTTTAGGTTCGGTGAAATGGCCGATTTTTGAAGTAAACTACGCAAGAGGAATGGATTTGCTGGGGGGAGATTTGGATTATCAAAAGCTCAGTTTGTATGTCTACCACAGGATTAATTTGGGGCTGTTTGGAGTGGGAAGATATGAATTGGATGCGGGGAAAATTTTTGGAGAAGTTCCTTACCCAATTCTGAAAAATCACTTGGGAAATGAGACCTTGTTTTACACCACGGCGGCATTTAACACGATGAACTTCACCGAATTCACTTCTGATCGATATTTCAGCATTCGGTACAGACAGTCCTTTGAGGGATTTTTGCTCAATTCGATTCCCTTGATTCAGAAATTAAAGTGGAGACTTGTAGGGAATGTAAATGCACTTTGGGGGTCCGTGTCGGATCGGAATCTTGCTAATATTCCGACAGTAGATCCGGTGGGAAATCCATTGAATTCCTTTGGTCGCTTGGATTTTGGGACGCCTTTCCTGGAATTGGGCTATGGAGTTGAAAATATCTTCAAGTTTTTCCGAGTTGACTTTTTCCACAGGATGACTTATTTGGATAACCCGGGAGCTAAACCGTTTCATGTAAAGGTTAGTGCGCAGTTTATTTTGTGATTTTGGAATAAAATTCAATTTCTTTCGACTAAGTATTTGTGTTAAAAAAAAACTTTAATTTAAAGGGAAATTAAGCGTCTAAAAAGTTTATCTGACTTAGGATATATTTCAGGATATCAATTGCTTAGGACAAAAGAGACCAGAATTAATTAAAACCCATTTTAACATGAAATTCTCTTCCAAACCAGTGCTCATCGGATTTTTTCTAGTTTTCCTGACATTATCTCAATTCACTTTTGCTCAGACCGAACCCGAAACCTTCACCGCAAAAAATGCTGTTTATATTGAAGTCGGCGGAAGTTCTGGCAGATATGCAGTCAACTACAGCAAGATTTTTCATCAAAAAGGGAAACTAAAGCTAAGTGCGAGTGCAGGTTTTTCTATGTGGCCTAAGAAGTTTGACTCAAAGACAATTTGGCTCCCAAGTATTCCTATAGAGGTATCAGCCCTTTTCGGCAAGTCAAACCATCATCTGGAATTGGGAATGGGAATCACTTCTTACTTAACCAGAAGTTTGGCTTTTAATTCGGAAACATTTGAGAATATCGATAAAGTGGTTTTTGATGCGGCCATACCTGTAAGAATTGGCTATAGATTTCAAAAGCCAGAAGGAGGATTTTTTTTCCGCGTGGGATATACTCCAGTTATCAATTTTCCAACTGGCGGAAAAGGTGGATGGGGTTTTGATCCTTATTGGGCAGGAATAAGTTTTGGAAAGAGTTTTTGAGTTGGGTTGAATCTTTTTGATTCCATTAGGAAAAAAAACATGTATATCCGCAATTGCACCAGCACTACAGTGAAAGCAGAATAAGATTTATGAAGTTGGAATTTTTACAAAATCTCAAATAGCCTTCTTAAGTAGCTCCGAAGGAGCCAAACCATTCATGACCCTGTACGAAGTGCAGGGCAGCCATTGAAAATTTCCTTCCTTTGAGCCCTGAAAGGGTGAAACTTCAACGCGTCACCCTTTCAGGGCTTCTTTCCTTTTATTTTGACTTTGCCCCCGGCTACACCGGGGGTTATGAATTGTAACGATCCTTCGGATCTTAGGCTATCAAACATTGGACTTCAGATTTCCTAATTAAATTTGCCTAGTGGTGTCATTGCGGATGATCATGAAAAAAAATTATCATTTTATGTGTATCGTCATATCTGTTGGTTACTGAATATTGACCGTTTTCGAGATTCAGAAAATCCCCCTGCCCCATTTAAAAAAGGGGGAGTTGCCTAAATTGATCCTCAAATGTTGTTAGGAATAGTCTACGTGCAGTCATCCGTATACACATATAAGATTAGATTAATCCCAATCCTTTTTAGCTATAGGAGTAGAAATCGAATATCATTTCCATATTCTCTTCCCCTAAATTTTTCCTTTGCGGGCCGGTTGTGCATATTTGCAGCTTAAACCATTTGCCTGTTTGTATGGGCAGAAAAAACACGATACATGTCACAACTTATTAAAATTACCCTTCCGGATGGCTCCGTGAAGGAGTATGAAAAAGGGACTTCCGGACTACAGATTGCTGCAAGTATCAGCGAGGGTCTAGCACGAAATGTTCTTGCTGCCAAAGTCAACGGTCAGGTTTGGGATGCCACTCGAGCAATCCAAGAAGACGCTATCCTTCAATTGCTTACCTGGAATGACGGAGAAGGCAAAAACACCTTCTGGCACTCTTCGGCTCACTTAATGGCAGAAGCCTTGGAAGCGCTATATCCTGGCATTAAGTTCGGAATCGGCCCGCCTATTGAAACCGGTTTCTACTACGATGTCGACTTCGGTGATCACAAGCTGGAAGGGGAGGAGCTGGAGAAGATCGAGCAGAAAATGATCGAACTTGCCCGCGAAAAAGCCGATTTTATTCGCAAAGAAGTAGGAAAAGCTGACGCAATCGCATTTTTCAAGGAGAAAGGCGATGAATATAAGCTTGATCTTTTGGAAGGATTAGAAGACGGTTCCATTACTTTTTACGAGCAGGGAAACTTCACAGATCTCTGCCGTGGACCGCACATTCCAAATACAGGTTTTATCAAAGCTGTCAAGCTGACTAATATTGCCGGAGCGTATTGGAGAGGGGATGAAAAGCGCAAAATGTTAACCCGTATCTATGGCGTCACTTTCCCGAAAGCCAAACAACTTCAGGAATACTTGACTTTGCTGGAGGAAGCGAAAAAACGTGATCACCGTAAGATCGGTCGTGAATTGGAGCTTTTTACGTTTTCTGAAAAAGTGGGAATGGGCTTGCCGCTGTGGCTTCCAAAAGGAACACTTTTGCGCGAGCGACTCATCAGCTTTATGAAAAAAGCGCAGGATAAGTCAGGCTATCAGCAGGTGACGACACCTCATATCGGTAGCAAAGCATTGTATGAGACTTCAGGTCACTACGAGAAATACGGGAAGGATTCATTTCAGCCAATCACTACGCCTCATGAAGGTGAAACCTTCTTGCTGAAGCCGATGAACTGCCCTCACCATTGTGAAATCTACAAGCATAAGCCACGATCTTACAAGGATTTACCGATTCGATATGCTGAGTTTGGAACGGTTTACCGTTACGAGCAAAGTGGTGAATTGCACGGCTTGACCCGAGTGAGAGGTTTTACTCAGGATGATGCGCACATTTTCTGCCGCCCGGATCAGGTAAAGGAAGAGTTTATCAAAGTGATTGATTTGGTGCTTTATGTCTTCAAAGCCTTAGGTTTTGAGGATTACACAGCTCAGATTTCCTTAAGAGATCCGGAGAAAAAGGAAAAATACATCGGTTCGGATGAGGCTTGGGAAAAAGCAGAATCAGCGATTATTGAAGCGTCAGCTGAGAAAGGGCTGGAAACTGTAACTGAATTAGGCGAAGCGGCATTCTATGGACCAAAGCTGGACTTTATGGTCAAAGATGCCTTGGGCAGAAAGTGGCAGCTGGGAACCATCCAGGTGGATTACCAATTGCCGGATCGATTCCAGTTGGAATATATTGGTTCGGATAATCAAAAGCACAGACCGGTGATGATCCACAGGGCTCCTTTTGGTTCATTGGAGCGCTTTGTTGCGGTCTTGATTGAGCACTGTGCGGGTGATTTTCCGCTGTGGCTTTCTCCGGAGCAGATCAATATTCTTCCGATCTCCGAAAAATATATTGGGTATGCCGAAGAGCTTAAAAGCTTATTGGATGAAGCCGATATTACAGGAAGCATAGATAACAGGGATGAGAAGATCGGTCGTAAGATCCGCGATTCAGAGGTGAAAAAAGTGCCTTTCATGCTGATAGTAGGGGAAAAGGAGCAAGAAGAAGGCAAAGTTTCTGTCCGAAAGCATGGTCAGGGAGACTTGGGAAGCTTCACTCCGACAGAGTTTATCTCATATTTTAAGGAGATTATTTCAGAATCGCTGAATAAGCAGTAATTGGGTAATATTTAATTCTGCTTTTTAGAATTAGAAATAATTCCGATATTTGCAGTCAATTTCAATAAAAACAACCGAAAACACTTGAGAGAAAGACAACCACCTAGAGGTCGACAAGAAGAACCATATAAGGTAAATCAAAAAATCAGAGCTCGCGAAGTAAGAGTAGTAGGAGATTTCGTCGAAGGAGGGAACGAAGTATTGCTTCTGGAAAAGGCAATTAAACTGGCTCAGGACAATGAGCTGGATCTGGTTGAAATTTCGCCGACTACCAATCCACCTGTTTGTAAGATTTTGGATTATGCCAAATTCAAATACGAGCAGAAGAAAAAGCAGAAGGAAATCAAGTCAAATGCGGCAAAAGTTGTTTTGAAAGAAATCCGTTTCGGGCCTAATACAGACGATCACGATTACAGTTTCAAATTGAAGCATGCGATCAGCTTTCTAAAGGAAGGGTCAAAAATTAAAGCTTATGTACACTTCGTTGGCCGATCAATTGTTTTCAAAGAGAGAGGAGAAATGCTCCTGTTGAAATTTGCTCAGGCGTTGGAAGATTACGGAGTGGTAGAACAGATGCCTAAGCTCGAAGGAAAGCGTATGAATATCTTCATCGCTCCGAAACCGGGGAAGAAATAATTTCAACCAATTAAATACAGCAAAATGCCAAAAGTAAAAACCAAATCAAGTGCAAAAAAACGGTTTACCCTCACAGGAACCGGTAAAATCAAAAGGAAACACGCTTATAAAAGCCATATCCTGACGAAAAAATCTACCAAACGTAAAAACAACCTCACCAAAACTGGTTTGGTACACGTGTCTGACGAAGGTAGAGTAAGAAATATGTTGAAGATCTGATCTTCACCTCATTTCAATTAATAAGTAAGGTTCATTAATTCACCAGATGCTTTGGTAAAAAAGATCCCGAGAAATCAGGACACCAAGCGTCAAAAATCAAAAAACTATGCCTAGATCGGTAAACGCGGTAGCGTCAAGAGCAAGAAGAAAAAAGATACTTAAAGCCACTAGAGGCTACTTCGGAAGAGGTAAAAATGTGTGGACAGTAGCTAAAAACAAGTACGAGAAAGGTCTTCAGTACGCATACAGAGACCGTAAAGCAAAGAAAAGAGAATTTCGAGGTTTATGGATTCAGCGTATCAACGCCGGTGCAAGATTGCACGGTGTTTCTTATTCTCAATTAATGGGTTTGTTGAAGAAAGCTGAAATCGAACTTAACCGTAAGGTTTTGGCGGATTTGGCAATGAACCATCCAGAAGCATTCAAAGCTGTAGTTGAAAGAGTAAAATAAGGTCGGCACATCCTTATTTTGCAGAAGCCTTCCTTCGGGGAGGCTTTTTTGTTTATAATAATTTGAAAATGCCGTAGCAGGACACGGCCAAAATAGAAGTCACACTCAGCCAAAACATAATTTCTGAAAAAGATCCTGAGGTCAGCTTTAGTCCCTTATTTTTTATTCTAAATTTAATCGAGGCGAAAATCACCACAAGTAGTAACACAGATCCAACTACCCCGCCTGAAAGCACCATGAATCCGGGTAGTTTCACAAAAAGAAACGTCAAAATCCATAACGAGGGAAGTACGATAGCCAAGGCACTAACCCACTTGTTCAAAGACTTTTTGTCATCGTAGGCAATCCATCCAAATTGGGAAAAAATATCCGGGAAAAGCCTGGACCAATAGGCTAGGGTAGCAAAAACGCTGGAATATAATGCGAAAAAAGCACCGATGAGGTAACCATATCTAGCACCTTTCCCGAGCGATTCAGTATAGATAGCCGCCAGCGAATTGATCAAATCCATTCCATCAGGTAAAGCATCATTTCCGTGAAGAATTGCGGCCCCTAATAAGTAGAAGGATGCCGTCACCAAGGTATAGATTATCATGGCCAAAAACGCATCCAGATACATGATTTTGATCCAACCTTGGGCTCGATATCTCCAGTTTTCTGATCCGTCATTTGGACCTGTGAATGTTGCATAGCCTTTTTCCTGACACCAATAGGTATAAGCTATGATTTCATCACTTGCCACACCGGTGATCCCAAACGCGCCAATCGCCACAAAAAGAACTTCCTGAGGGAGTTTGAAACTCAACCCGGACACGACATCAGCAAGTGAAAATGCAAACGGGGTATAAAAAACTGCAAAAAGTGAGACAATGGTAAAAAGCGTAAACCCAAATACCATCAGCATGGATGCTTTTTCCACCAGACGATAATAGTTTTTATAGATTAAAAGGCTCAGGCTAATCCCCAACAGGACAATCCAAAAAACTACTGATGCAGCTGGAAAAAGTAAATTTAGTACAATGGCTGCTCCGCCAAGCATACCGCCCAACTGAAGAATTTTGAACAAGGTAAGCACAAAAGTCGCCCAAACGGCCCAATTTGCATGGAGCACTTTACCGCCTTGCAATAAATTAAACTCATGCATTAGAGGTCTACCCGATACAATTGCATTTTTCCCAAATTCGAGTTGAACTGCGACCTTAATCAGGCAGCTGACCAAAATCACCCAAAACGTGATAAATCCCCCTTTGGCCCCCAGAATCGTCGTGGCAATTAATTCTCCTGAGCCAACAATAGATGCCGAAAGAATAAATCCTGGACCTAAAAAATGAAGTTTCTTAAGAAAAGAATCAGGTGGATTTTGGGTTTGACTTGGGTTCATTTCCATGAAAGATAGTCAAAAATGAAAAAAGGCTTCCATCTCTGAAAGCCTTTGTAGCGAGGACGGGAGTTGAACCCGTGACCTCAGGGTTATGAATCCTGCGCTCTAACCAACTGAGCTACCTCGCCAAATATTTTATAAATCAACAGTTCAAATTAATCAGGAGATTTGAGTTCCCGTCCACCGCACCTTTGCGCCGTGACGTAGCGGATATGAATCCCACTCCCGAAAGCCATCGGGATACCTCGCATTACAAGTGATTTATTTTTTTTAAATATTGTTTTCTGAATTTAATCGTTAAATTAAACGACCGTCAGATTTTCAAAAACAAGGCGTTTTCCGTTTGAATTACGCCTTTTGATACCCTTTCCGAAAGGGAATGCAAATATGAGGTCTTGTACTCTGAAATGCAAGTTCCAATTTGATAAAAAGTGTGATTAAGTCACCCGTAAAATTACAAATCATGGTCAAAAATAAGTTTGTTGCTGATTATCAAATAAATGCTTCCAGAAAAATTGTATTTCAATATTTAAGTACAGCCAGTGGATTAGGAGAGTGGTTTGCGGATGATGTCCGGATAGATGAAGACAGAAATTACATCTTCAATATTGACAATGAGGATCATCATGCCAAGTTGACGTCACTTCGGGCAAATCTTCACGTAAAATTTGATTTTTTTGATCCCAAAAACCCAAATGATGCCGATCATTCCTTCATTGAATTTAAGCTTGAGGAAAATGAACTGACCCAATCACTTTTTCTGAAAGTAATTGACTATTCAAATGAGTATGAAGAAGAGGAGCTTGAAGCCATTTGGGATGGATTGATTGCCAAGTTAAAGGAGATAATAGGTGGATAAATTCCATCCAAATCGCCAACTTTGAACTCCTGTAGCAGAATTCCGTTTTCTGTTGGGGAGTTAGATTTTACGAATGAAAAAACTCGATAAGCTTATTCTGGGATCTTTTCTAGGTCCGTTTTTACTTACTTTTTTGGTGGTTGACTTTATCCTGCTGATTGTCAACATGCTCAAATACTTCGATGAGATATTCGGTAAAGGTTTGGGCTTTTTCATTTATTTAGAACTGATCGGATATTTTGTTATCAGTATTTCGCCCATGGCTTTGCCTTTGGCGGTATTGCTTTCGAGCTTGATGACTTTTGGTAATCTCGGAGAACATTTTGAACTCACGGCAATAAAAAGCAGTGGGATTTCTTTGATCCGGGCAATGAGGCCGATTGGGATATTTGTCGTGTTTTTGACGATTGGAGCTTATTTGTCCAATAACTATTTGGTTCCAAAAGTAAATCTAAAAACCTTCAGCCTCCTCTACGACATCCGAATGAAATCCCCGGCATTAGACATCAAAGAGGGGATATTTTACAGCGGAATTCCCAATTATAGTATTAAAGTAAACGAGAAACGGGATGATATCCGATTGAAGGATATCATTATTTACAACCATGCCGAGCAGCAAGGTAACCTGAATGTAACCTTGGCAGATTCGGGTAGGATGGAGACATTTTTCAGCGAAAGCTACCTGAAGTTGACTTTGTACAATGGGCTGAACTATAAGGAAGACCGATTGACTAGAGGGATCTCAGAAGGTCCTGTTAAATTTTCAAGGACGAAATTTGATGAAAATGTAATCGTCTTCGACTTAGGTGCTTTTCAGCTGAGCCGCACTCCGGAGGATCAATGGTCCACTAACCGGGCAATAAAAAATATCGCAGAGATCAAGGAAGGATTGGATTCAATCTACACGCTGGTCAATGATTTGAAATTTCAAAACTATCAAACCGCAGAGAGTATTTATCCTTTCTTTACGAAAAACAGAAAACTCAGTCCACCTGAAGAAATAAAAAAAAGGAAAGAACTGGATGATGCAGTCAGAAAAAGTAGAATCCAACGGGAAAGGAAGAAACGGGACTCCCTGGAAAGGTTAAAAACAAAAAGTGATTCGGCGGTTGTTAAACGTCTGGACTCGCTCCAAAACCGTGAATTAAAAATAAATGTAGCCGCGACCAGTCAGCCCTTGAAAACCGATTCCATTTTCAAACGCAAGCTAAGCCGAAATTCACTCAATAAAAACTCAGTCGACTCCTCAACCAAATTAATCACTTCGGTAGATACCACTGGAAAAGAAATACCCAAAAAGAATCCCCGGACTACACCGTTGACACCTGAGGAAAAGGCATTGATCGATTCTGTGATATTTAAGCGAGGATACATATCCAATGCTTTAACCATGTCATTGAACAATTCCCGCAACCTGAAGAATACATTCAATGTCAAAATGACTCAGATTGAAAATCACGAACGCGAATTCAGAAGGTATGAAATCGCTTGGTATCAAAAATACACACAGGCAATTGCGTGTTTTGTTATGTTTTTAATCGGAGCCCCCTTAGGATCTATTATAAAGAAAGGAGGACTTGGGATGCCAGTTTTGATTTCGATCATCTTCTTTATCCTGTTTTACATGCTGACAATAACCGGAGAAAAATGGGCAAAAGAAGGTGTGACAGACTCATTTTTTGGGACAATTTTCTCCAATCTTTGTCTTATTCCATTTGGTTTGTTCTTTTTAAGACAGGCAAGGAAAGACGCCCGACTGTTTGAGGGTGATTTTTATTCTGAAATCTGGAAAAAACTAACCGCATTTTTATCCAAATCATCGGCAAAGTCCAACTGAATATTTACTTTTTGAAATAATAATCTTACCTTTGTACCTAATTTAATTAATTTAGCTAAACATGTATTTAACACCAGAGAAAAAACAAGAGTTGTTTCAAAATCATGGACGGTTAAAATCTGCTACTGATACAGGATCTCCTGAATCACAGATTGCCCTCTTTACACACAGAATCCATTATTTGACTGAGCATTTGAAGTCAAATAAAAAGGATCACTCCACCAGGTTGGGATTGTTGAAGCTGGTAGGTAAGCGAAGAAGCCTTCTTAATTACCTACATAAGAAAGAAATCGAGCGCTACAGAGCAATCATCGCTGAGCTTGGAATCAGAAAATAACACCTCAGTAAGGTTTTCTAACTTGAAGACCTTACTTTTTTCTTTTTACGCTAGATGCCTAAATTTTTCAAACCGAAGAAATTACACTAATTATCAGTTATGTTACCAAATTTAATCACTAAGACCATTCACTTACGGGATGGCAGAGAAATCACTATTGAAACCGGTGCACTTGCCAAACAAGCAGATGGTGCTGTTGTTGTCAGAATGGGGAAAGCTATGATTTTGGCTACCGTTGTATCCAAAAAAGAAGCTTCAGAAGGAGTTGACTTTTTACCGATGTCTGTGGACTATCAGGAGAAGTTTGCTGCTTCGGGGAAAATTCCAGGAGGATTTTTGAAAAGAGAAGGCCGACTTTCTGATTATGAAATCTTAATTAGCAGAATCGTTGACCGAGCTATCCGACCGATTTTTCCTGACGATTATCACGCAGACACCAATATATCGATCACCTTGATGTCTGCAGACGAAAATATATTGCCTGATTGTTTGGCAGGCTTGGCCGCTTCGGCTGCTCTGGCTGTTTCTGATATTCCTTTCAACGGACCTATTTCTGAAGTAAGAGTAGCCAAGATTGATGGCGTGTTGATCATCAACCCAACACCAGCTCAATTGGAGAAATCCTCCTTAGAATTTATTGTAGCAGGATCTAAAGAATACATTCTGATGGTAGAGGGTGAAGCAAACGAAATCTCTGAGGATGAGATGGTCGAAGCGCTTCAATTTGCTCATGAAGAAATCAAAAGACACTGTGAAGTTCAGATTGAATTGACCAAAGTTGTTGGAAAAGAAGTAAAACGTGCATACAACCACGAAAAATCCGATCCGGCACTTTTCGATAAAATGAAATCTGAGCTTTACGATAAACTCTTCGAATGTGTTTCTAAGCAAATCCCAAATAAGTCTGAGCGATCAGATCTTTTAAAGAAGATAAAAGAAGAATTTGTAGCAAGTTTGGGACAAGATCATGGATTCGAAACAAGCCTGATCGGACCTTATTTCCATAAAATTCACAAAGAGGCTGCTCGAAACCTTACCCTTGAAACCAAAAAAAGACTGGATGGAAGAGACCTCAACGAGATCAGACCTATCTGGACGGTAGTAGATTATTTGCCTTCGGCACATGGTTCGGCCATTTTCACGAGAGGTGAAACACAATCCATCACCACCTGCACCCTCGGTACTAAGATGGATGAGCAAATGGTGGACGGAGCGATGATCTCCGGATTCAATAAATTCTTCCTGCACTATAATTTCCCGGGATTTTCCACCGGTGAAGTGAAAATCAACAGAGGTCCCGGTAGACGTGAAGTAGGTCATGGGAATCTTGCCATGCGGGCTTTGAAAAAAGTACTTCCTCCTGACAACCAAAATCCGTACACCATCCGGATCGTTTCCGATATTTTGGAATCTAATGGTTCCTCTTCCATGGCAACTGTTTGCGCTGGTTCATTAGCCCTGATGGATGCAGGTATTCCAATCAAAGCACCGGTAACAGGTATTGCGATGGGAATGATATCCGATACCAAAACAGGTAAATATGCAATTCTTTCTGATATCCTGGGAGATGAAGATCACTTAGGAGACATGGACTTCAAAGTGACAGGTACTGAAAAAGGAATCACTGCCTGTCAGATGGACCTTAAAGTAGAAGGTCTGGATTATTCAGTTTTGAAGGAAGCCCTCTATCAGGCAAAAGAAGGACGTCTGCACATTTTGAATGAGATCACTAAGACACTGGCTGCACCAAAACCAGATTTTAAGCCACATACCCCACGTTCGTTTATGATGTGGATACCTAAAGAATTGATTGGTGCGGTAATTGGACCTGGAGGAAAGGTCATCCAAGAGATCCAAAAGGATACAGCTGCTACCATCATCATTGAAGAAGTGGACAATCAGGGTAAAATCAATGTATTCTCAGCTAATCAGGCCAATATGGATGCCGCGATCCGACGGATCAAAGCTATCGTTGCGCAGCCGGAAATCGGTGAAACGTATACCGGAAAAGTGAAAAACATTCAACCATTTGGAGCCTTTGTGGAATTTATGCCGGGCAAAGATGGTTTACTTCATATCTCGGAGGTAAAGTGGGAGCGACTGGAAAGTATGGAAGGTGTACTCGAGCCAGGCGAAGAGATTATGGTCAAATTGATAGACGTCGATAAAAAAACAGGGAAATTCAAACTTTCTAGAAAGGCTCTTTTGCCAAAACCTGAAAAGCCTGTAGCTTAAAATCCATTTAAATCAAGTAATTGACGATCTTAAACTATTAAAAATTTATTTCTCAAATTCTATTCTGAATGAGGCAGCTAAAAATTAGCAAACAGATTACCAACAGAGAATCCCAATCCCTGGATAAGTACTTGCAGGAAATTGGTAAAGTTGACCTGTTGACAGCAGACGAAGAGGTGGTTTTGGCAAAAAGAATTCGTGAAGGCGATCAACTTGCCCTCGAAAAATTGACGAAAGCAAATCTTCGATTTGTGGTATCTGTAGCTAAACAATACCAAAATCAGGGACTGTCTCTTGGTGATTTGATCAATGAAGGCAACTTGGGGTTGATCAAAGCGGCACAGCGATTTGACGAGACCCGTGGTTTCAAATTCATCTCCTATGCAGTATGGTGGATCAGACAGTCAATCCTTCAGGCATTGGCTGAGCAGTCCAGGATTGTTCGCCTTCCTCTGAATAGAGTGGGCTCTCTGAACAAGATCTCCAAAACTTTCAGTGAACTGGAGCAGAAGTTTGAGCGTGAACCCTCTCCTGAGGAATTAGCTGAGGTCCTTGAAGTGACTGCTTCGGAGGTTGTGGATACCATGAAGATTTCAGGTCGACATGTATCAATGGATGCCCCTTTTGTACAGGGAGAAGAAAACAGCCTTCTTGATGTCTTGGAAAATGACGGGGACGAAAAGCCGGATGATGGATTGATGACTGATTCCCTGCGTAAAGAAGTACAGCGTGCCCTTTCTACACTTACCCAGCGGGAGGCCGATGTTATTACTCTTTACTTTGGATTGAATGGTGAGCATGCCATGACGCTCGAAGAAATCGGAGAGAAATTTAACCTGACCCGTGAGCGTGTGAGGCAAATTAAAGAAAAGGCCATCCGGAGGTTGCGTCATACTTCAAGAAGTAAGACCCTGAAACCTTATCTTGGATAAATCTTAAAAAAGGGGCTTAGGCCCCTTTTTTATTTGACTCCTTTTTAAGATTTTAATTTCTAGTTATAAGTAACGCTGCTCACTTTTGGGAATTTTAACTTTAGGTAATTTTGTTACCGAATTTGAAATGACAAAATTTAAACGATTTAATACAATCAATTAATGAATCAAGAAATTGAAAGGGCCAAAGTGTTGATCATTGGATCTGGTCCGGCAGGTTATACCGCTGCTATTTATGCTGCTAGGGCTGGGATGTCACCTATTTTGTATACAGGAGGGCAGCCCGGAGGGCAACTTACCATTACAAATGATGTGGAAAATTATCCGGGATACCCAGATGGCGTGATGGGACCCGAAATGATGGAAGATTTCCGCAAGCAGGCTGAAAGATTTGGTACGTCTGTACGTTATGGAATGGTGACAAGTGTGGATTTCAATGCTCACCCGCATACTGTGATCGTGGACGATCAAATCACAATCCACGCCGATACAGTAATAATTTCAACCGGAGCATCTGCCAAGTGGTTAGGGATAGAAAGTGAGACCCGACTGAATGGAAAGGGAGTCTCTGCCTGTGCGGTCTGTGATGGTTTTTTCTTCAAAGGTCAGGACGTTGCCATAGTGGGTGCAGGAGATACTGCCTGTGAGGAGGCGACCTACTTGTCAAACATTTGTTCCAAAGTCTACATGATTGTGAGAAGAGATGTAATGCGTGCGTCTCAGATTATGCAAAACAGGGTAATCAACAATCCGAAAATTGAAATTCTTTGGAATACTGAGACAGAAGAAATTCTCGGAGATGAAGAAGTACGTGGTGTCAGGGTGATTAACAATAAAACGGGAGAAAAGCGTGAAATAGCAATTTCTGGCTTCTTTGTTGCTATTGGACATCAACCAAACACCGAAATTTTCAAGGATTTCATTCACATGGATTCTTCCGGGTATATCAAGACGATTCCGGGTACTACCAAGACCAATGTGGAAGGTGTTTTTGCATGTGGTGATGCACAGGATCACGTTTACAGACAAGCAGTTACTGCAGCAGGGACAGGCTGTATGGCGGCATTGGATGCAGAGCGATACCTCGCATCACAGGAGAATCATTAAATCCAGTTAATGAGTAATTTTAATCTGAAAGTAATATTTGGAATTCTCTTGAGCATTGGTTTCAGCGAAGTCAATGCTCAAGTTTTTCCAAAGATTATCAAGAGAAACAATACCACTATTCCGGCAAATACCCAGGAGCGAAGAAATATCGAACTGAGAGAATTTGACCAAGATTCTTATCTGAGGACACTTTCTTCCCAGACAGATTCCATGATTTTTCAATATGATGTGAATCTGGCCCGGATTCGATCCATTGTGAGCGAGGATAGAAATACCTTATCCTGGGCACCGACTAATCAAATGATTCGTGTCTCCGAGCAAATTCAGATTGATAGCATATGGGTGACTGCCTTTGAATATTTTTCCAATTGGGATAGCCAAAAAGTAGATATCTACAATTACGATATCCGAAATTTCTCCGACAGTTTAAATCTCAGACTTTATGATCCCCGCTTTGGTTTGGAGTGGAAAATGCCCGTAGAAAATCCCCTGGTTAACTCCAAGTATGGCTACCGCTGGAGACGAATGCACTATGGGACCGATTTGGATTTGAATACGGGAGATCCGGTTTTTTCAGGTTTTGACGGTATCGTGCGCGTCAAGTCATACGATCGCTACGGATATGGCTATTTTTATGTCGTCAGACACAAGAACGGACTCGAAACGGTCTACGGACATTTGTCCAAACATGTGGCTGAGGTAGGAGATGAAGTAAGGGCAGGTGATCTCTTGGGTAAAGGGGGGTCCACCGGAAGAAGTACAGGCCCACATTTGCATTATGAGTTGAGATATAAAGGTGTGCCTTTTGATCCGGAGCGAGTTTATGATTTTGGTTCCGGAGAAATCACCGTCCAGGATTTGCTGGTTTCTAAAGCGCTGTTTGGACAAACGATCCAAGCCCGATCTGCCGCCTACCATCGGGTAAAGCGAGGGGAAAACCTAGGATCCATAGGCCGAAGATATGGTGTATCGGTGGCTCAATTGACCCGGCTGAATGGCATCACGACCAGAACGATCTTACGTGTAGGTCAAAATTTAAGAGTGAAATAATTAGCTATACTTATGATAAAATTGGACATACTGGTCATCGCCGCTCATCCGGATGATGCCGAATTAGGTTGCTCAGGAACCATCGCCGCGCAGGTTGCCCAAGGCAAAAAAGTGGGAATTGTTGACCTCACCCAAGGTCAAATGGGCACAAGAGGTACACCCGAACTTCGAATTCAGGAAGCCAATGAAGCTGCAAAAATTTTGGGTTTAAGTGCCCGTGAAAATCTGGGATTCGAAGATGTCTTTTTTAAAGATGACAAAGCACATCAGCATGAACTTATCAAAGTAATCCGAAAATACCAGCCTGAAATTGTACTGGCCAATGCCATTTCGGATCGTCATCCCGATCACGGAAAAGGCGCATCTTTGGCCACACATGCCTGTTTCATGAGTGGGCTGAGAAAAATTGAGACAGAATTGGAGGGGGTGACTCAAGATCCCTGGAGACCAAAGTATGTCTACCACTACATCCAAAACAACTACATCCAGCCCGATTTCATTTTTGATATCTCAGCCTACTGGGATACCAAAGTAGCCAGCATCATGGCCTTCAAATCTCAATTTTACGATCCAAACAGTCAGGAACCGGCAAGCTTTATCTCTTCACCGGAGTTCCTTCCCTTCATTGAATCCCGGGCCAGAGAGTTTGGTCACCGGATTTTAACCCAATACGGAGAAGGTTTTACCGTAGAACGGTACATTGGTGTCACCGATCTTTTTGACCTGAAATAATCAGGGAGCAAGCCTGAAAATATCCCAATTCCCTTTTGCTTGCTTTTGGTAGCAGATTCGGTCGTGTAGCCGGCTTGGTCTTCCCTGCCAAAATTCCACCCGAATAGGGAGCAATCGATAGCCGCCCCAGTGTGGTGGTCTGGAAATGGGTTCAGTAGAAAACCGCTTTTCCATGGATTCAAGCCGGGAGTTCAATTCTTCTCTGTTTTCGATAATCTGACTCTGAGGCGAAGTCCAAGCTCCTAGTTGAGAGCCTTTGGGTCGGGAATTAAAGTAGGCATCAGATTCCTGAGCACTTACTTTTTCGATTTCTCCCATGATTCTGACCTGACGCTCCAAGTCCGGCCAGAAAAAAGTCAAGGACGCCTTGGGATTTGCTGCGATTTCCTGACCTTTTTCGCTTTCATAATTGGTGAAAAAGACGAATCCGTGATCCAATTCTTTCAAAAGAACAATCCGGGCATTGGGAAACCCATTTAATCCCAGGGTAGACAGACACATGGCATTGACTTCCGGCACTTCCGAATCGATTGCTTCATCCAGCCATACCCGAAATTGTTGGAGTGGATCAAAGCTTACATCATTGAAATCCAGTGATTTGATAGTATACTCCTTGCGTATTTCAGAAAGCTTCATGATTGATTTCAAATAAATTTTAGATTGTTCATTAAAAGTACCACAGCCATTGGTTTTTTAAAATTTAAGCCTATATTTTTCCCGTAATAAGCAAGACTAGCCTATGATAAACGATCCTTCAAGAATTCCACAGGCAGGGAACTTACTGATCTCAGAACCTTTTTTGCAGGATGAAAATTTCGTCCGGTCGGTTGTTTTGCTCTGCGAACACAATTCCGAAGGGAGTTTTGGATTGGTACTGAACAAACCCTCCATTTTAAGACTGAGCGAATTGGTCGAAGACCTTTCTTTTTTGGAAAATGAGGTCTTTGTCGGAGGTCCCGTTGAGCAAAATACGCTACATTTCATCTACTTTGGAGAAAAAAGGCTCGAAGACAGCATTTCCATCGGTCAGGATCTGTGGTGGGGCGGAGCATTTGATGATTTGGTCTATCAATTGAAATCCGGCTTAATGGAACCCGAAAACGTCCGTTTTTTTATCGGTTATAGCGGTTGGGGTTCGGGGCAACTTTCCGATGAACTCAGTGAAAACACCTGGATTATTTCTGACTCCAAACTGGAAGCCACCGTATTTCAAAACACACCCGATGAGCTCTGGAGATTGGTCCTTAAAAACATGGGAGGGGAGTTTAAGGTAATGGCAAATTATCCCCTTGACCCGAGATTAAATTAGGCAAAATGCCTACTTTTGCCCATATTGCCTCGAAATAGTAGCGTTTTTATGACTGAGAAAAGTAACGAATTGTCTGATAAAGACAAGGTGACCCAAGCTTCTTCCGATGAAGCAAAAGGTATCAACAAAGAAGATCAAGTGGAGCAAAAAAAGGCAGATGCCGCAGCTTCCGATGAAGAAACTGAAAAAGTAGAATCCAACCTCCACGAAGTTGAGGCCGCCTTGGCAAGTCCTGTGGAAGGGAATCCGGTGGGTGAGGAGACTGAAGCAGTCGCTGACCCTATCCAAGAGACGAAATCAGAAGAAGCTGACAGCCCCGCTTCAATTTCCAATGAAGAAACTTCCGAAATTCAAGAAGTAGTTCAGTCCCAAGACGAGGAAGTTCCTTCCAATGATGCTGCTCAAACTGTCCCCCAAGAGGCAGCTGAAGTGGTTGAAGCTAAAGATCATACAGTCTAAAAAAACACTTCTGAATCAGAGTCAGAAGAGACTGAACAGGACGAAGATCACCCGGAAGAACCGGTCGAACTCTCAGGACTGTCTACAGTGCAACTTTTAAAGCTCTTAAAAGATAAAATTCAAACTACCCCGATTCTTAGGCTCGACAAAATTGCCCACGAAATCAAGGCGGCTTTTGATGAATTGATTTCCAAGGAAAAAGAAGAGGCGCTGGCAAAGTTCAAAGCCGAGGGCGGAACCGAAGAGGAGTTTGAATACCGTCACCACGAGGAAGAACGTGAATTTTTAAAGGTTTTCAATGACTTCCGATACCAATTAAATTCCCTCAGAAAAGAAGCGGAACGCCAAAAAGAAAAAAATCTAACAGCCAAAACGGAGCTCTTGAACAAACTCCGGGATCTGGTAGACGGGGAGGAGACTACGCTCAGTATGTCTACCATCAAGGCGATTCAGGAAGAATGGAAGGCTATAGGTCCCGTACCTGCTTCCCAAAACAGAAACCTTTGGGCAAGTTTCAATGCCCTGATGGATAGATTTTACGACAACCGCAGTATTTACTTCGAACTGAAGGAGCTCGATCGTAAAAAGAACCTGGAAAGCAAAACCGAACTTTGTGAAAAAGCGGAAGCACTCAAGGATGCCCCTGAACTGAAGGAAGCGATCCGTCAGCTCAATGAACTTCATGAGGAATTCAAGCACATCGGCCCGGTACCGAGAGAAGATCAGGAAAAACTTTGGCAACGCTTCAAGGCGGCATCCGATGCGGTTTATGACCGGAGAAAGGATTTCTACGAAGGTCAAAAAGAAGTCTATCTCCAGAATCAGGTAGAAAAAGAAGCCCTTATCGCACAATTAGCCACTTTTGCGGATTTCAAGGCGGATCGGATCAAGGATTGGAATACCAAGACTAAGGAAATCCTGGATATCCAAAAGGCTTGGGAAAAAATCGGCCCGGTCACCAAAGAAGCCGGTAAGGAAATCAACAAAGCCTTCTGGGCGGCATTCAAGCATTTCTTCCACAATAAGAACTTATTCTTCAAAGAACTGGATGAAATCCGTGCGGCTAACCAAAATAAAGCCGAGGAGCTCATTGCCAAAGCCGAGGAACTGATGAACAATACCGACTGGCAAAATACCGCCAATCAGCTCGTCAAGCTCCAGCAGGAATGGAAAAAACTGGGGCCAATACCGGAAAAGAACAGAGACAATCTGTACAAGAAATTCAAGATTGCCTGTGATACCTTCTTTGAAAACCGCAGAAACTCCAATAAGCAATCCAATAACGAGTTTGACGAAAACCTGAAGAAGAAGCAGGATATCATCAGGCAAATCCACGAGGCAGCAAAAGGGGAGGACTTGAGCGAAAATACCCTTTCAGAGCTGGTATCTGAGTTTAACGAAACCGGATTTGTACCCAGAAAAAACATCAAGGAAATCCAGGCTCAATTTAAAGATGCTGTGGACCGCTATCTCGAAAAGATGGACCCAAGTGGATCAGGTAGAGAAGACTTCCTGTTTAGACTCAATCTGAACCGGATTCAGGCTGACCCCAATTCCACCAAGACCCTGAATCGGAAAGAGCACGGCATCCGCAAGCAGATCACCGATCTGGAAAACAGCATCACGCTGTGGAGAAACAACCTGGAATTCTTTGCAGCCTCCAAAACCGCCGACAAACTCAAGGATCAGTTTGACATCAAGATCAAAAAGGCAGAAGAGGAGATCGATAAGCTGAAGAGCAAATTGTCGATTTTGAAAGAATTCTAAATTTTTACTGCTCAAAACCTGAGAGATAGAAAAAACTTAGGGGATGAGTTTGGAGTCAATAGAGTGAAGGTATATATTTGCTCCACCAATACGGAAAGCCTCTTTAGCTCAGCTGGTAGAGCAACTGACTTGTAATCAGTAGGTCGCTGGTTCGATCCCGGCAAGGGGCTCAAAAAAGGGAAACAGAAATGTTTTCCTTTTTTTATTTATGCCTAGTTCATTTTGATCCTCATTTCCTTAGGTTTCACCTAGGGCTATTGAGAAGTTCGATCCTTTCAGGATTGTCATTTTTTTCTCCAATCTTTTCTGATTCCAAATTACTGTCGTCCGACTAATTCCACAAAGTACAGAAAAAGTGCTTCAGATTAATTTTGGAGGGCTTTTTTTATTCGTTTCAAAAAGTACCCCCTATCCAGAGAAGAACAATTCTGTTTGTACATTTTTAAGATCCTTTTGAAATATACTTTTAAAATAGGCCTCTGTGTGAAGCAGAAACTTTTCAAGGCTGACATAAGAGCATAGATTTTTCGCCGCCACCATCACCATGGTGGAAAAGTCCTCGGCTTCCTTAACCCGTTTATGAAGCACCGTGAACAGCAGATTTAGGATCAGGGCCACCCATATC
>NZ_FNVR01000038.1 GCF_900108085.1 Algoriphagus boritolerans DSM 17298 = JCM 18970 | reverse complement strand
AGAAAACCCTACAGGGGGATCTGTTTCCAAATTACCCTTAAAACAATCCTTAATAAGGTGCAAATAGGATATTAGTGTACAATCAAAAATTATTTAGGACAGCATTGTTTTCAAGCGATAGCACCAAATAACGTTGCGGTGGATTTGAATAAGCAACTGATCCAGAATCAATCAACTTTACTTTCCAGCTTTCCCCGCCGCACCCACTTGAACTAAATTTAACAGTTAAAAAATCCCCGTTTATTTCAATCGATCGAATAGCATAATTATCAGAAAGGGCCGAATTATAATCATCAGAGTCGATTAAAACAGCTGTGTCCACCAAAGGAAGGTTGTCATCTTCAGAACAAGATAGAAGCTGAAAACACAGCAATGAAATCAACAGATACAATAGAGGTTTCTTCATAAGTTCAATTTTTTGACCAGACGGGTCAAAAGGATTGATCGCTACAACTATTCGCGGTGGCAATTGGTGAAACGATTCACAACTTACTATTCACTTTTTACCTCTTACGTTTCATTTTCAACTCACAACTTACCAAAATCAAACCCCTGTAATCTCCCGGAACTTCGCACTCTGCCGCTGACTCAAGTCTATCTTATGTCCTGATTTCATCACGATCAAAAGCGTACTGTTGAAGTAAGGTTCGATCTGACTGATAAAATCCAGATTGAACATGTACTGCCGATTGGCTCTGAAGAAAAGATCCTCCGGGAGTTTTTGCTCCAGATAAGTCAGCGATTTGTGCAAAAGAGGCTGCTGGTTTTCATAGAAGACCCGGACATAATTCCCGACACTTTCCAATAGATAAATCTTAGAAACAGGCACGAAATGACACTTTTCCCCGTCTTTGATAAAGATCTTCTTTTCAGCACTGAGCCGTTCTTCCGCTAGATTTTCGTTGGTTTGGCTTTTTGACCTGAATCGCTGAATGGCTTCTGCCAAACGTTTGGGATTCAGTGGCTTGAGCAAGTAATCCAGTGCATTCACTTCAAAAGCTTTGATCGCAAATTGATCATAAGCCGTAACAAAAATAACTGCCCGCACTTCCTCCAAGTTTTCGAGAAACTCAAACCCATCTTTGCCTGGCATATTGATATCCAAAAATATCAAGTCAGGCCTTAGACTATTACAATCTTCAATGGCCTGCTCTACCCGATCCGAAAATCCGATGATTTCCAAATCTTCAAATGGCTGAAGCAATACTTTCAACTCCTCCAGTGCCAATAATTCATCATCAACTAAGTAGACACGCTTCTTCATTTTCAGGTAATGGGATAGGTAATTCTAGCAACAACTTTTGTATCTGACAAAGCATCCAATGTAAACGAAGCTTTGTCTGAAAAAAGGCTTTGAAGCCTCGCTTGAAGGTTTTTTAGTCCAATTCCAAGTTTAAAAGTAGCTTTTAATTGCCCGGAATTGATGATCTCAATGGTAAGAACTTTGGCCCGGAGTTTACTTTGAATCCAAATCCCCCCTCCTCCGGGAAGCTGGGTGATTCCATGTTTGATTGCATTCTCCGTCAAAGTCAAAATCATCGCCGGAGGCACTTGGATGTCCAGTGTTTCCTCCTCTAGCGAAATGTGAACGTCAAGTCGTTTTCCAAATCTAATCTGCTCCAATTCAAGGTATTTTACGACCTCATTGATTTCTTCATTTAAAGCGATCAAAGGGGCTTTTTCATAATTGAGTGTAAATCTGAGCAATTCAGAAAGTTTGATAATCGCATCTCTTGCCTTATCCTGATCAATCAAAACCAAGGCTTTGATGCTGTTCAGTGCATTAAAGAGAAAGTGAGGATTGAGTTGGTTTTTGAGTAATTCAAGTTCGGCTGATTTTGCCACATTTTCCAAAAGAAGCTTTTGCTCCGTGATCTCTGAGTTCTTTTTCAGAATGTGATAGAGGTAGTAAATAATGATCCAAACAATGACATAACGGCCCAGATTCATTATCTGTCCAAAAAAACCGATCCAAAATTCACTCTTCTTAAGATTGGCAAGATCCTCAATCAAATAAGGCAAATACAATAAAATCACCATCAGGGAAGTAATCACCATCACATCAAAAAATGCTCTGATCCAAATTCTGGATAGGGATCTTTCGAAGACTTCCAGTCGGATAAACAGCAGTTTGTAAAAATGGGAAACAATCAATCCCACAGCCGAATAAATGAAAAACTGCTGGAGATAGTCCCATTTGAATTCTCCAATGATGAAGAACGTATAATTGATCGTCTCAATGAAAATAATAGAACTCCAACCGACCACCTGGAGCAACCAGTAGATTTTTGATTTTGTGGGAGTTTTCGGCTTACTGTCTAGCATCGTGTTTTGGCTGGGCTTAAAAAGTCGACTGGTTTATTTAACTGGGTCTACCGAATATCCCGCCTGTTTTAATAGTGAAATCACACCATTTTCCCCACCTAAATGTCCTGCCCCAACGGCGACAAAAACCGACTTGGATTTCATAGCATCTGCGATTAGCGGAACCCAAGATTTATTTCGCTCATCCAGTAAAAGGGCTCGATACTCAGCCATCATTCCACTGGAAGTCATCACGCTATCCAACTTCCTGATATCCTCAGCCAAATAAGCCTCCATCATCGATTGAAATTCAGTTTGGAAATAGTCCTCTGCCAGCATTTTCCCGAGCTCCAGAAGCTGTAAGTCCTGAGGAATCTGATCAAATATTCCCACCTGGAATTCCACAGTTTCCAACCCAACCACCGTCTTTCCAGCGTCCGTTGCTTTGGACGTGTAGAAGGTCTCATAACTCTCGGTCTCTGTACAAGGCAAGGCTTTAATCAAGACCATAGAACTCAACACAAATGGCTTCAACACGCCAAGCTGAGCCAAACCTACCCCATAGTTTGACATCAGAAATTCATCCAGTTCAGAGGCCATGGACTCATCCATTTCACCTTTGATGTTTTTCATCCCAGGATTCATGGAGACTTGCTGCATCTTGAGTTGAAGCTGAGGATCACTCATATCGAGTTCCAGGATCAATTCCTCTGTGCTCTCAAAAGCAGTAGTGATTCGCTCATCCATCAAAAAGTCAGACTTACAAATAATGTGGATCGTTCCGAAAAGATAGGATTCTTTCTCCAGTCCGTTTCCGCTGATTTTCCAAAGGAGCGAGCTTTCCTGCGCAGTTGCGCTCCCTACCAGCCAAAAAGAGAGCGCGAGGATCAAACTGATTTTTCTTAAAAAGATCGATTTCATAAAGTTCTAACTTGATTTTAATCTGCGAGATAGCCTGTTCCGATCTTTCATCGGCAGAATGCTTTGAAAAACATCCCAAACAATGGGAAGCGTTCTTGATGGGCATTTCATTTTAAACTAATCAAAATATCATTACTACAAAGAAGAACCTAAAAAACGTAATCCTCCTTCCAAAATCCATCAGTGCAGGAATTTATCGATAAATGAAGATCACTCCTATCTGAGATAATTATAAATCATTTAAAATGGAATACAACCAACTACATGACAGAAAAACACCTCAATTCAAATTCGGCAAGATTTCCAATTTTTTGTCATATTTTGTTTTCATTCTCTTTCAAACCCAATTTAACCATGCAAAACAGAAGAAAATTCCTTCAAAAATCTGCCTTGGGCATAGCCGGACTTGCAGTCGCTCCAGCTTGGCTACAGGGAGCTCCGTCACTGATCAAATCATTTAATAAACCGACTTCTGAAATCAACGGAGTAAAAATCGGATGTATTACCTATTCCTTCCGCTCTATGCCTGATCAAAGCGCCGAAGCAACGCTGAAATATGTCGTAGACAGTGGACTGAGTTCGATCGAACTTATGGGTGATCCGGCAGAGAGCTTTGCAGGAATGCCTGCTTCTCCCATTAATCGATCGCGCATGTTCCAATTAGGAGGAAAACAACGCCGGGGGGAAGCGCTGACCGAGGATGAAACCAAGGAATTGGCCGATATGCAGGCGCAAGCTCAAGATTACAATAAAACAATCGCAGCGTGGAGAGCAAATGCCGATATGAAGAAATTTGAGCAGATGCGAAAGATGTACAAAGATGCCGGAGTGACGATTTATGCTTTCAAACCTAATGCATTTGGTCAAAACAATACAGATTCCGATATCGCTTATGGCATGAATGCAGCCAAGGCACTAGGCGCATCTCACGTGACCTTGGAGCATCCCTCCGATGATGCGCATACTTTGAGACTGGGTAAATTAGGTGAACTGCACAAAATGGGAGTTGGCTATCATGGCCACGAACAGGAGACCTTTACGTTTTGGGATACGGCACTGACACAAAGTAAAATGAACGGCCTCAATCTCGACGCAGGCCATTACATCGCAGCCGGCCATACTGATCTCATACAGTTGATCGAAAAGCAACACAGTCGAATCTACAGCATGCACACCAAGGATCGTCAGACTCCTGCGAATGGAAAAGGAAATCTGCCTTGGGGTACCGGTGATACTCCAATCGGTGACATTTTGAAAATGATGCAAAAAAATAAATACAAGTTCCCTGCTACCATTGAGCTGGAATATCAGGTGCCTGAGGGGTCTGATGCTGTCAAAGAAGTTCAGAAATGTGTGGAATTTTGCAGGAAGGCACTAGCCTAAAAGATCAAAAAAAAACCGAGGAAAAATCCTCAGTCTATAAAATTATCACCCTTTTATTAATATTTGGAAAACATGTAGAATATCCACCTGCTTTTTTCCAATTCCTTTTCAAAGTCTACCAGCATTGATTCAACGAAAAAATCACTCATAACTTTAGATTCCTTCAACGCCATTCGGTTGGATTGAATCAACTTATCCAAGCCTGAAACCACGCTTGCTATCCGGTCAATATCATTGTTGAATGCCTCCTTTTTCCTATTTGAGGAAATTTGTAGAGAGGTCTCCAAGGGTTTGTAGGGAATTTGGTTTGAATCGACTACATGGTTTTGAAGTTCCTGGATGGTCCTGTCCAGAAGGAATTGAAGTTCAAGGAGACTTTCAAAAATATCAAAGTAATCAGGTCCCTGGAAATTTGACCGAAAACTGCGAACTTCCTTTCTAAACTTCTTAAAATCAAACAGTAATGTTAAAAGGTTTGGTATAATAAAACGATTACCTTTTACAACATCCTTCGTTTGTAATTCGAGCTGATAATGTGAGATATCAATCATACCAAAAGAGACTTGTACATCGATTTGTAACCAAACACTGTGCCTCGCTGTAGGATATTAAAAACTGATGCCCAGCTAAAGAAAAGAAGGCTACTGGCCTCCTAATCCAGTTTAAAATCCCAAGGATATTTAAAATCAGGGTTAAATCGGAGAAATTCAAAACTGAAATGGGGAAAAATTTCCCGATTGCAGTCCTGCATTTCAGGACTGTATTTGATTCACCTAGAGGTCATACTGCTTCATTTTATTAAATAGCGTCTTCCGATCAATTCCCAACTTCGCAGCCGCCTTGGTTCGGTTATACTTTACTTCTTCCAGGATTTTTCGAAGAACAGTCGCTTCTGCCCCCGCAGCGGCACTTTTTAAACTGGATGAAGATTTGGTTTTGAAGTCCGGTTGCTTTTCTTCCCCCTCAGCATCTTTAAAATTAAATTTTTGTGCGTAAACCAATTCCGGAGGCAAAGCCAACAAGGTGACTACCTTTCCACTTGAAAGCAGAATCCCTCTTCGAATGACATTTCTCATTTCACGCAGATTGCCAGGCCAGTCATAATTTTGGAATACTTCAATCACCTCGGGATCAAAATCCAAGAAATCCTTGTTCAACTCTTTATTTGCTTTCTCCAAAAAGTACCTGGAAAAAGCTTCGATATCATCTTTTCGTTCTCTCAAAGGGGGGACAGTGATACTGAATTCATTGAAACGGAAAAACAAATCTTCGCGAAATTTGCCTTCCTGAACGGATTTGCGCAAATCTTCATTTGAAGCCACTAAAATCCGTACATCGATTGACTTATCTCTACTCGCTCCGATCCTTCTGAGCTTTCTTTCCTGAACCAGGCGAAGAAGACCAATCTGAATCTCATAGCTGAGATTGGAAATTTCATCCAAAAAGATCGTACCCCCATCTGCCAGTTCAAACTGCCCAATCTTATCCGTAAGAGCACCGGTAAAAGATCCTTTTTCATGCCCCCACAGCTCACTTCCGGCCAATTCTTTGGATAAAGCTCCGCAATCAATGGCTATAAAAGGCTTGCCTACTCTGGGGCTTTGTTCGTGAATAATCTTGGCAATATTTTCCTTTCCAGCCCCACTCTCACCATAGATTACCACACTCAAATTGGTCGGCGCGACCAGTTCGATATCACGGTAAAGTTTCTTTGATTCTTTACCAACCCCTCTGAGATAGCTGGTGTCCGAACCATGGGTAACTTGATTTTTCGCTTGTGAAGTGGTTTTGGCCTCTGAAAAGGTAGCGGTATAGTTACGGCCTTGTTGGTTGATGGCCAAAGACCTATCAATCAGCATAAGGATTTCATCAGGAATCAAAGGCTTGGTAATGTAGTCGAGCGCCCCGTTTTTGATCACCTCTACGGCAATTTTGACATCTCCATAGCCTGTGATAATGATTACCTGAGTGGACGGAGAGATTTCTTTTACTTTTTGAAGAATTTCTCTGCCATCCATTTCCCTAAGTTTGAAATCACAGAAAACCAGATCAAAATTTGATTTTTTCACATATTCCAGACCGGTTTTTCCGGAAATGGTAGTTTGCACTTGATGCCCTTTCTTAGTCAAGAAGCGGTCTAGGAGCTGGCAAATGTCCAAATTATCATCAATTACGAGAATGTTAGCCATAATCTTAATTTAATTAGTTGAAGGATTAAATCTGGAATCCAAAACCTGATTTAGTCTCAAAAGACTGAATGGTTTACTCAGGAAGTCAATTGCCCCGGATTCAAAAGCTTGCTTTCGCTCCTCTATTTGATCAAACGCACTCATTAAAACAACTTTACAGGCCATACGAATCGGTTTTAGTCTGACCAACTCTTCGAGTCCATTACCATCAGGAAGATTGATGTCCAGGAAAATCAAATCCGGAGTAGTTAATTCCAAAATCTTCCTTTCTTCCTCCAAAGAACCTGCCAGATGAACCAGATATCCCTTTTTGCTTAAGTATCGAAAAAACATATTTCTAATCTCTTGCTCATCATCAACAACCAGAATCATATGTTTTTTCATAATTGAAATTTGTTGACACTTTTGTAATTCTCCGATTCACAGCAAGATTTTAGCGAGAAAACAAATGTTTTTAAAAAAAGGTGTAATCATTAGACTACACCTTTTTTAAAATCCCCAAACCACTTACTTTATTAATTGATTATTCTGAATACAAACAATCTAAAAACTGTCATTTGATAAGCTAGACTGACTATTAGCAAGTTCAAAAATGGAAAATTATAAAAAGCACAATTTTTTATTTATTAATATCATTCATGATTTCCTCTTTGGTATTTATTTTGAAAGGGAAATTATCATCCCAACTATCAAAATTAGTATCTTCTTGAGTCTCAACGAATTTAGAAAAGAAACCTTTGACCCTTGAAAGCAGGGTTTTTGATTTCCTACCGTTCCAAGTTCATTATATGATAGTTAGTTTCACTTTCAGGACTTGGAAAATTTTTGATTATCAACGAATCTAAAACGACCTTCCTCCAATTACCTTAAATAAAATCGCAATGATAGCGATAACTAACAAAACGTGAATGAGGCCCGTTGCACTGTAAGCAAAAACACCGATTAACCAGCCAATCACAAGGATTACAGCAATAATATACAATAGATTATTCATTTTATAAGAGTTTAGAAATTATTAATATTTGTTTAAGATGGTTCAATCGCTATGCCTTAAACTGAATTTTTTCAAAAAGTGGTCTCTATTGCTTTTTAGCATCATTTTTTTACCGATTGACTTCCTTTAAAATTTATTATTGAATATATCGGGGTAAAATATACCCAATTTGGGGCAATTGTTATTACAAATATATTGTGCGACCTTTCGTAAAAATCAGTATGCTTTTTCAATTTATTTTTTCTGAAAAAAAAGCTGTTGAATTTAGATTCAATGCACTTAATATCGATTCTCACCTATCATTGATTTATCTGCCATGCCAGAAAAGGAAGTCATTCGAATTTTATATGTTGATGATGATCAAGAAGATCAAAAACTGGTCTCCTCTATCCTGAAGACCGCCAAAAGAAATAAATATGTAGTGGAGACCGCCCAGACCATAGATGATGCACTCAATAAGTTAAAGGATTCCTATACTTTATTCCTGGTGGGTTACAACCCAGGCAGGGAAGAGCAGCTCAATTTGATCAAAGAGATTAAGGCAATTAGAAAATATGCCCCTTTGATCATGCTAACCGGTGTAGATTCCGACACACTGGACAAAGAGATACTTAATCTGGGTGCTGCGGACTATTTGATCCGGGGCCAATTTGACACCAATACATTTGAACGGAGACTTCAATACGCCATCCGGGATTCGAAACTGCTGGAGTCATTGGAGAAAACCAGCAAGAAATTCCGATCCATATTTGAGAAAGCGGCTGACCCATTTATTCTAATGGACGCTAAAAGTAAAATCCTGGAGGCCAATCCGATTTTCATTTCCAAGTTTGGCTTGGATCCACATGACCCGGACCCCAGAAAAGTACCTTTCCTTAGCGATCTCTTCTTGGATAAATACCCCAAAGATCTTTTGTTGGAAAATTTGAAGAATGAAACAGAATCCTTTGAGATAGAGACTGTGATCACAACCGAAGAAGGGATCATAATCAATACTCAAGTCAGTGTAGTAAAACAAGAAGCGGATCAATATCAGGTACTCATTAAGGATCTCAGCTCTCTAAAAGCTCGTGAAGAAGAAGAACTGAACCTAAAAAAATTCTCTTCTACGGGCAGGATTGCGCGACTTTTGGCACATGAAGTTAAAAACCCATTGACGACTATTGTACTATCGGCGGATCAGCTCCAGACCGAACTTCCAAAAGAATCGCTGACCGAAAGCGGTGATCTGATTGAAGTGATCCGGAGAAACTGTGACCGGATCAACCACCTGGTCTCACAGCTGCTTAACAGTACCCGATTTTCTGAGCTTGATATACAGAATCACTCTATCGAAAAACTGCTGGATGAAGCCTTGGATCAGGTGAATGACCGCATCGAGTTAAAAGGAATCAAAGTTTCCAAATTCTACCAAAAAGAAAAGCGAAAGCTCCCACTCGATGGAGAAAAAATCAAAATCGCTTTCATAAATCTCTTTGTAAATGCGATAGAATCCATGAATAGTGAAGATGGAAAACTAACCATCAAGACGCAGTTTAGAGGAAATCATTGTCAGATTGAAATCTGTGACAACGGCGAGGGAATCGCAAAGGAAAACCTGGAACGGATTTTTGAGCCCTTCTTTACTCAAAAAACAGGTGGCTCAGGATTGGGGCTTACCAATACTCAAAACATCATCTTCAGTCATGGAGGAACTATTCGTGCCAGGTCTGAGGTGGCAAAAGGAACTTGTTTTCTGATCCGGTTAAACCTCGTTCAAGAAATCGAAAAATCATAAAATCTTGTTTAATTCTCCTAGTCTTTTTATGGCCTCCAACAGTTGTTGGTCGGTTTTCGCGAAGCAAAATCGGATTATCTTATCATCCTGCTGATTTGAATAAAAAACCGAAATCGGAATGCAGGCTACTTTAAGGATTTTTGTCATTTCCACAGCAAGAATTCGATCAGATTTCTGAGAAAGATGCCCATAGGAAGCCAACTGAAAAAAGCTTCCATGACTGGAAATTAATTTAAGTCCCGTCTCTGCCAGACCCTCGGCAAAAAGATCCCTCTTTTTCTGATAAAACCCGGGTATGCTAAGGTAACGATCCGATATTTTTAAGTACTCCGCCAAGGCATACTGAATCGGAGTCACCGTGCTGAAAGTGACGTATTGATGAACCTTTCGAAACTCCACAGTCAAGGCAGCTGGGGCAATACAGTACCCTATTTTCCAGCCAGTCACATGAAATGTTTTTCCAAAAGAGCCGCAGACAAAACTCCGGTTTCGAAGTCCGGAATGGCCACCTAAGGAGAGATGTCTAAGTCCGTCAAAAGTGATATGCTCATATACTTCATCACTGATCACATAGATTTCACGGTCTCGAATCAATTCTTCCAAAGTATCTAAATCGCTTTGACTCCAAACAAAACCGCTGGGATTATGCGGTGAATTAACCATAATCGCTCTTGTTTTGGATGTAATAGCTGACTTCACCTTTTCCCAATCCACGGAGAAATCGGCAGAATTTAAAGACACATAAACCGGGATACCCCCATTGAGTGTAATAGCCGGCTCATAGCTATCATAGGCTGGCTCCAAAACAATCACTTCGTCATCTTTTCGTACCAGCGCTGAAACCGCACAAAATATTGCTTCTGTCGCGCCTGAAACGATGGTAACTTCATGCTCAGGACTGGGATAATATCCCTGAGTAATACGGGTTTTTTCAGCCAATGCAGTACGGAGTTCAGAAATCCCGGCCATGGGTGCATATTGATTATAGCCTTCCCGCGTATAATTTCCGACCAATTCCAATAAAATCGGATCCGCACCAAAACCAGGAAAACCCTGAGAAAGGTTAATCGCGCTCTCATCGGTAGCCAATTTGGACATCACGGTAAAAATGGTAGTGCCGATATGTGGAAGTTTCGACTGGATAGGCATGTTCATTTTAAGGTTGGAATACTTGCTTTAACACGAGGTTCCAAGAAAAGAATTTTTCATGAAATGCCCATGAGAAAAGGTTCTCACACAGGGGGATGATTATCAAGGGCATTTTCCCGATGAAAGATCGGGACAGGCTAAATGGCCGTTGAAAAAAAATTATAATCACATAAAATGACCAGACACAAAAAAACCGCAAATTTCTTTGCGGTCCTTTATAATTTAGTGAAACCAGAGCTTAATTCAGCTCCGGAGTTGATTTGGCAAGCGTCTTTTTACCTTTTTCAATCCCCTCGATTCCAGCTTCTTTCAGTTTCTTGCCGATTTGCTCGCTGGTTCTTTGAAGCTCGCCAAGAAGCTTGACCATTTTATCTTTCTGAGGACCTAGCTTTTCTCTATTCTGATAAAGATAGTAACCAGCAAAAATTCCGGAAACTAGTCCTCCTAACCATAATGCCATTGATAATTTTGAATTTTTCATAAAAGTAGTGTTTAGTGGTTAACTGATTTATTTAATTTTTTTTTTGGAAACGCTTACCACTCCATTTCCAATACAGAAATTGGAGGATAAGACTCTGTTTTATTCACGGATATGAATCGTTTATGTTTAGTATATCCTGGATTTTCTTGGATAAAAACAATTCAATTTTAATCTCGCGATTTCTTGGAATCTGTTTCCTTTCTTAATCAGTCAAAGGCTATGCCTGGAGGCTGGATTATGAAATAAAGGATGTCAAATGGCTAAAATGAAGCTTTCTAAAAATTTTCATTATTTCGGAAAATCCAAAACTGCTGAATTATGTACAGGCTATACCCCAAGTTGGGTAGAATTTTAGGGGTAAATTTCCCTCATGATCCCTTCGATGTCGAATATTTTGGCATTTGGGTCATATTTGTCCAAACCTCCGGGCTTTGGGACAAATGGCGTAAGTTCACATCCTGACACCACTAGCATCAGAGAAAAGAACAAGAAGGAAACTGACTTTACAAAATTGCTTTTCATTGTTTTATCGTTTAATTAATTGATGGATAGAAACTCCCAAGACAATCAGCTCAGCGGGCGAGGTTAGTTGTCAAGTTCGATTTCATAGCTTTCTGAATTAGATTTGATCAAAGCTAAATCCAACCAAATTCTGTATCATTGATCAATTGACGGAAAGGTTCTCTGAATTGACAGATCACTGAAAAGGATTAAATTCAAGTGTTTTTCACAGCAAAAAAATGAAGGATTAGTCCTTAAAAAGTAACATTCGTCATCCGGTTACCGTCAACACAACAAACCAATTTGATTATGAAAAAAATATATGCCGTACTGGTACTCTTAACTTTACTATCTGTGGCCTTTAGCTGTAGTGTAGAGGATGATACCGATCCACTCGATGTCTTTCGCGAAATCGCCTATAACGCCTTATCCTCGGATATCAAGTCCACTGTGGTTGGAGACTGGAGAGATGCTGAGGTGAGTGCTTGGGTTGATGGAAATTATTTGGTGATATTTGAAACGAGTGATGCCGCGTTGGGCCCGGTCAAGGTCGTAGTAGACCCCGAGAGAGGCACTTGGGTAGAAATCCTTCCCAGACCTTAATCTTTTTTAGCTTTTCTTAGCTCCTGAATCCAAAATGACTCAACCCTTCTACACGTTAAACTGTGACCTTGGCGAAGGAATACCCGACGAGTCTTCCATAATTCCATGGGTTGATCTGGCGAGTGTGGCCTGCGGCGGACATTTTGGCGATGAGACGACTATCCGGGAAACGCTCAGACTCGTCAAAAGATTTGGAAAAAAAGCCGGAGCTCATCCCTCCTATCCCGACCGGCTACATTTTGGAAGAAGATCTCTGGAAATCCAACCTCAGGATTTAATTCGTAGTCTCAGCGATCAACTCGCCCTTTTTTTGGAAATTGCAAACGAAGAAAAAGTAGGGTTGGATCATATTAAATTTCATGGAGCACTCCATAACGATACCGCGGAAAATCGTGATTTGGCACTTTTGCTGGTGAAGGCGATCAAAGAGGAATTTCCCCAAACCCCGCTTTTTGTCCCGCCAAAGTCTGAAATTGAGCAAGTAGCACTCGAACTGAATCATCCGATAAAACGGGAAGTTTTTGGAGACCGAGCCTACCAAACCAATTACAAATTAGTCAGCCGTACCTTGGAAAACTCGCTTTTTACTCAGTGTAAGCAAGTAATTTCTCACCTTGAATCAATCATTGAAAAGGGGCAAATTCAGACCAGTTCCGGCGAACGAATACCCGTGGAAGCTGACACCATCTGCATTCATGGAGATAACCCCGGAATATTGGGGTTTTTACCTACTGTAAGAAAGCAATTTTGGAAATAAAGACGAACTATACTGTTATCAGCCCACTTTTGGGCGAAGTGAAGTGGGAAAGTAGTCCTGATGATTTTCTCCTGAGCACGCAATTGGGCTTTCTGGATTTCTTGGAAAAAGATTGGAAGGATCAATTCAAGGAAGTCCGGCAAGGATTCACAGCCTTGAGTATCCTTTGGAAAAATCCAGAAGCACAGATGACATTCCAGAGGCAATTCCAAAAATTTAAAATCAAGCCAAAGGAACTTTCCACACAAATCTGGGAAATACCCGTCTGCTATGCACCTGAATACGGATATGACCTTGGTGCTTTGGCGGTAGCCCGCCGCTTGACCGTCAATGAACTGATTGTGCTTCATTCGTCTGTTACATATCGATTGCATTTTTTTGGCTTTTTACCAGGCTTTCCATACCTGAATGGGCTTCCCAGGCAACTTCACACGCCGAGAAAGTCCATACCTGATCGTACCGTGGATGCAGGTTCGGTTGCCATCGGAGGCAGTCAAACGGGGATTTATCCTCAGGAAAGTCCCGGTGGATGGCATATCATAGGCAGAAGCCCTGTCAGACTGTTTGACTTATTGAAAGAGCCACCTGTTTTTGCCTCGCCAGGCGATCGATGGAAGTTTGAATCAATCGATCCGGATACCATGGACAAAATGCTGATCACACCACCTTTTCCCAGAAAGCGATGAGTAAGGAATTGGCAATAGCGACTGTTTTAAAAACTGGTCCGGGATCTTCTATCCAAGGCTTGGGAAGGATAGGTCAGGCCAAATATGGAATACCCCTGTCAGGAGCCCTGGACATGAAATCTTTCGAATGGGTCAACCATATCCTTCAAAATGAGGTGTTTAATGCTGCAATGGAAATCTCCCAGCCGGGTTTTCAGATCAAGTTTGATTCCAATACCAGCGTAGCTATAGCCGGTGCCCAAGCGCTCATCCGCCTGAACGGTGATGAACTGGAAGGGATTAATCTCATTTCTATCAGAGCGAACGATGTTCTGGAAATCGGCGCTTTCCTGAGTGGAGCAAGACTTTACCTGGGGGTCAGATACGGTTTTAAATCACCGAAAATTCTTGGCTCCAGAAGTTTTTATGCAGGCTTGACAGAAGATTCCTTTTTATCCAAAGGAGCAAAAATCAAGTATTTCACTGAATCAAACCCGAATTCTGAACTTAATGCCAAGCCCAAATGGTCTACAGATTGGTTTCAAACCGAGGAGATTCTTGTCTATCCCGGACCTGATTTTCATTTACTCAATGAAAACTTGAGGGAAAAGCTCTTCTCGGAGTCCTTCCGGATCTCACCACAATCCAATCGCATGGGTGTACAGCTTTTGGAATTACTGGAAAATGAACTCCCGGAACTTCCAACTAATCCGGTCTTTCCCGGTACCGTGCAACTCACTTCGGGAGGAAAAATCGTAATCCTCTTAAGAGATGCACAGGTCACGGGAGGATACCCAAGAATTCTTCAATTACCGGAGGAAAGTCAATGGATTATGGCTCAAAAGTGGCCCGGAAACAAGCTCCTGTTTAAACTCAAAAAGCCCTGAATATCAGGACTTTTTGAGCCTTAAAAAAATCACCTTCCGATAGCTGGATCGGTTTGATTTGCCTCCCAAAAGGTCTCCCAAAGAAAAAACATTTCCATTTCAAATTTTGCACGATTCAATTGAACCGCAGCCCAATCCAAGTCTTCGTCCAATTCATAGTTTCCAAAAAGGAATTTATTCAAGGCTCCAACACCTCCTGCCTGAAGGAAATCTCCAAAAACTTCTGAATCGGGCAAATCCAAAGCTTGGAGTAACTTTCTGCTCTGATCCTCGGAATTAGTACCATTTGGATCTTCAGCTAACTTTTGAACAGCCGGCACAAGCAAGGCTATGACTACCGGATCTAATCCTGAATCGAGCTTTAGTTGCTCCCAAGATTCCAAAAGTACCCTCGGATCAGACTCATATCTTTGATTTACAGTCTCCAAGTAGTCGGCCAGTTGGACCAGTTGACCCTTGTTGACTGACCAACCCCCACATAGCGGATAGATACAGTACCCTGAATTGTCCGGACCGTTTATGGTTTTCACCAATTCATATTTTTCGTCTTTTGATTCTCCCGGGATATCCGGAATTTTGATAAAAACATCAAGCGCCGCTTCCTGAAATCCAGCCGAAAGATCATATTCGAATTCATGTTCTCCAGCTGCCATCGCGGCATGTTTTCTTTTTGCTTCCTGGCTCAAGAATCCCCCTCTCTTTAAAACAATATTGTCGTATTTTCTCAAAGACATTTTGATCATTTCCTCCAAATATTCATCAGTTCCACCTGATTTTCTGATAAAAAGTTTTGCTTCCTGATAAGTCTCTTCACTTCCAATTTCAGCATAAGCCAAATTGGTAAGCCCATAGATTTGGTTGATGTTTCTGCTTAGAGCCTGATCAAATCCTTTTCGGGCATTGGGATCTGTTGTATTAGTTTCCAGACCGAATTCATCGCTCAAAGGGTTCAAATTTTCCTGTTGAAGCGGATCACAGGAGAAGCCAAGGTTGGCGAAACCTAGGATAAATAGTAAACTGAACTTTTTCATGTTAATTAAGCAGTTTAGTTGTTTTTCATTTCGAGGGACTTTCCCTATCGACGATCCAAACTTAGCTACCAAGACTTCGGGATTTTTGGGCAATTCACCGATCAGCTGTCTCAATTGATGGATTGGAGTTTTCAGTTTTTTGATTGAAAAAGTGCTAAAAATCGGCTCTTTAATCATTTTTTGGATCAAAATTCAATCAATCCATCCACTGGTTCTATTCATCAATCGAAAGCTGCGATCCATCAATCCGATCCTAAATTCCATGCTTGGTTTCCTAGATTACATTCTATTCCCCAAACTCCATGGAGTAAAAATCAGGGACAAGCTGTATCTTTTAATGACACAGAGATGAAATCAATGCAACCGATCCATTCAAAAGAAATCGAAGAGATTCTGGTTCACTTCTCCACCTCGATGTTTTCCATGAACTCGGAGGAAGAAGTTCTTTGGGATATGGTCAGAAACTGCATTTCGATTTTGGGATTTGAAGATGCTGTAGTCTATTTAGTGGATGAGTCTGGTGAATACCTGGTTCAAAAAGCCGCGTTTGGGCCTAAAAACCCCGAGGGGAACCAAATCTTGAATGTTTTGAAAATAAAAATTGGCAAAGGTGTCACCGGGCGGGTTGCGGAATCGGGTCTACCCATGCTAGTTTCCGACACGAGAAACGATCCTGAGTACATTGAGGATGATCAGCTGAGGCTTTCTGAAATCGCAGTTCCGATCATGTTGGATGGAAAGGTGATTGGGGTCATTGACAGCGAAAACTCAGAGATCGGTTTCTTCTCAGACCAACATGTAAGAATCCTGCTTTCGGTAGCATCCATCTATGCGGGGCAGATCGCCAGAATCCGCGCTGAGAAAAAAGTAAAAGCCGAACAGTTTGAGCGATGGAAAATCCAGCAAAAAGCTACGCAACTTAAAATTGAGGCAATTTCGGCACAACTCAGCCCTCACTTTGTTTTCAACTCACTCAATGCCATCCAACATTTTATCCTGACCGAAGACAAAAAATCTTCCTTACGCTTTCTGGGGATTTTTGGAAAACTACTTCGGTACTTTTTGATGCAACTGGACAAAGAGTCAGTTTTGGTTTCGGAGGAAATTCAGATGACCGACTGGTACCTGCAGCTCCAGCGACTGAGGTATGGAGAAAAACTTCGCTATGAAGTGTTAAGCCACGGATTAAAGACACATCCCTCGGCAAAAATCCCTTCAATTATTGTCCAAAGTCTGATTGAAAATCTGCTTGAAGAACAGATCCACTTGTCTGATGGAGACTTGGGGATACGCATCGTATTTTTCATTACCAGAGAAAAGATTGATCTTAAAGTAATGATAAATAACAAGGCAAAAAATCAGGAAAAAGCAAATCATTCGGACTACCTAAAGTCCATTACTCCTTGGGAAGATTATATCAAGCTACTCAATGAGATTAGACCATTTGAGATCAAAAGTGACGTTGGAATGGAATTCTGCCCTGATGAAGGCGAAGAGTGCAAAGCAGTTTTAATCCAATTCCCCAATCTGGCCTGAAGATGAAGAACGCCTGGTTTTTTCTGTTTTTTTTAAGCTTCATGAGCACCGCTACTTTTTCAAAGGACCTATCTGCAAACTATCAAGTAACCCTATACCCAAAAGTCCTTCGTCTGGAAAATCCCATTTCGATTGATTCTGTACTAGAATTGTCTTCACTTGGATATTTTGATCAAGCAGAACCTCCCGGAGTTGCTGACAGAAATTTTGAATATTGGTTTGAAATCGACTTCTCGGACCATTTCGACCTGCTTTTAAAGACTGACACGATTTACTTCTATCCCGGTGGAGTGGAAATCAGCCACCTCTACATTTTTCAAAATGGTAACATCAAGGAACTCAACCTGACTTTGATGGCGAAAAATGATCTGAAAAGGAATACTTACCAAAACATTCACTATCTCCCCATTTCTGGTTCTGATTTAATTGAAGGTTCTAAGCTTTTTGTCAAATCCAGCTACCTCCGCGCTACTCCTGACTTGAATAAAAAGATTTTTGCCTTTTCTACCCCGGAGGCCCATCATCTGCTGGCAGGATACATCAGTCCTGAATCTTTTAAAGTTCAAGTTTTGGCCTATTTTTTTCTTGGTGTAGCAGCCGTTTTGATGATATTCAATCTGATTCTGTTCTTTTATGTCAAGGAATTTCAGTTCATTTATTACAGCTCTTTCCTGCTTTTCCAGCTGATATACTATTCCCGGATCAGTCCCAATCTTGCGGATTACTTCGGATTTGATTTTCCTTGGTTTTATTTCTGGCTGACCACCATTTCCCAGCTATTGATCAATTTTTTTTACCTCCTGTTTATCCGGCATTTTCTGGAGTTTCAAAAGGTTTTACCCCGTTTTGATTTTGTAGTACGAAGTATTGCCTGGCTGTTGATCGGATGGGTTCTGATCAATACGATGATCATTTTTTTCAATCCATACAGTCTGCTTCAGTCACTATTAATGGATGCGCAGCGGTATTTTATGGCCGGATTTGCCTTTTTTGGAATTGGATACCTGTGGTTTGTTTATCCCTCAAAACTGAAGTATTTCGTAATTGCCGGTACTTTGGTTTTCACATCAGGGGCGCTGATGACCATGTTTTTTCTAAAACTGGACTACATGATTGCCGGATCAGCAATCGAAAGTACCATTTTTGCACTAGGGCTTTCCTACAAAATCAAAAGCATCAACCTGCAAAAGCAATCTGCTGAAAAAGAAGCCTTTCAGACCAAACTTGGCGCACTTCGGGCACAGATTAATCCACATTTCATTTTCAACAGCCTGAGTTCGATTCAGCATTTGATCAGCAGCGGCCAAAGAGAGGCAGCCCTCACCTATCTTACCAAATTCAGTAAGTTTGTTCGACAGGTATTAGAAAATTCCATTGACGTCCATGTGACTTTGGAAAAAGAGGTCGAATTGCTCAAAGTCTACCTGGACTTGGAGTCGCTCCGCTTTGACCATACTTTTTCCTACCAAATCGACTTTCCGGAAGATTCCAATCTGAGCTACCAGGAAGTCCCTATGCTGATCGTACAGCCATTTGTGGAAAATGCCATCAAACATGGACTGATGCCCAAGGAAAGTGGGGAGCGAAAGGTTTGGATAAGGTTCTTTGATCGGGCAGACCACTTGCTCTGTGAAGTGGAAGACAACGGGATCGGGAGAAAGGCTTCTGCTGCCGCAAAAGGAACTATTCATCGCCCTTCCCGAGGAATGGTACTGACCGAAGAGCGTCTGAAAATGATAAACGGAGTTGAAAATCAAGCGCAAATCCTGATCGAAGATCTGCATGAGGGAACAAAAATTTCCATAAAACTACCCAAACTATAAAGCTAAGCTTGACTATGCCTGACCTGCATAAAACGGTCTACAGGCAGGAGTTTAAAATAAGTCATGTGGGACAGAGTGCCTGTCCGCTCCTAATCAAATTACAAAGTGATGAAAGCAAAACTTAATGTAGTCATCGTTGAAGACGAGTTTCACAGCCGGGAAACCTTAAAGAGCTTTTTGAAAGAGTATTGTCCCGAGGTCGACGTGAAAGATACTGCTGCCACAGTGGATGAAGCTGTTGAAAAGATCGCTCAACTCCGACCAGAGCTTGTTTTTATGGATATTGAACTCCAGACCGGGACTGGGTTTGATGTACTTCAAAAAGTCCGACACCTGGATTTTCACCTGATTTTTACCACTGCTTTTGAGCATTATGCGATCAAAGCGATCAAATTCAGTTCTATTGATTACCTGCTCAAGCCTATTGATCTGGAAGAACTGATTGCCTCAGTCCAGAAAGCAAAAAAACTAACCGAATCCGAAAGCAGGCAAAATCTGCTCGAAAATCTGCTAAGCAACATGCAAAGCAGTACATCGGAAAACCGAAAAATCTGTCTTTCCACCTCTGAGGGAGTGGAATTTATCCCGACACGGGAAATCCTCTTCTGCGAGGCAAATGGATCTTACACGGATTTTCATTTGACAGACCGCCGTAAACTGATTGTAAGCAAAAACCTCAAAGAATACGAAAATATGCTTCAGGACTGCAATTTCATGCGGGTGCACAATAGCTTTCTGATCAATCTTGGGGAGGTCAAAAAGTATGTTCGGGCCGAAGGTGGATACATCGTAATGAACAATGACAAACAAGTGAGCATCTCCCCGGGCAAACGGGATGACTTTTTGAAAAGAATGGGATTTTAAAGTTTGAGCCTAGATTCTGAAAGTTTTTTACAAAAAATGCCAAGCTGAATTTGAGCAAAGCAAAGAAGCCTACTATCTTACCATTACAACTTTTAAAAACCCGAAAACCATGAATACAGACCTCAAAAGTAAAATATTGGCCCAGGGCATGAACCCTGATACCGTTGACCAGCAAATCCAATACTTCAAAACCGGATTTCCTTTTCTAAAAATCACTGCTCCGGCTACTCCCGGCAATGGAATCAAAGTCCTTACAGAGACTGAATTGGCACATTTCACTCAAAACTACTCCGAAAAAGCTTCTAAAATCGATGTGGTGAAATTTGTTCCGGCTTCAGGTGCCGCTTCCAGAATGTTCAAGGATTTATTCACTTTCCTTGAAGGCGACGGTGACCTTTCCAAAAGCGCATTTGTACAAAAATTTATCTCCAATCTTCCCAAATTCGCATTTTATACAGATTTGGACAATTCCCTCAAATCAAAAGGAAGCAGCATCCAAACTTGCCTGGAAGCCGGTCACTATCAAAAATTAATCCAGGAGTTGCTTTCAGAAGAAGGCTTAGGTTACGGCAACCTACCGAAAGGACTGTTGAGATTCCATGCATATCCCGGAGAAAACAGAACTCCAGCGCATGAACACCTAGTGGAAGGTCTACAATACGGAATCGGCAAAGACAATACGGTAAGGATACATTTTACAGTCTCTCCTGAACATGAAAGTAAATTCAAAGAAGAGGTTACCAAGATTATTCCTGAATTAAAATCTGCAAGCGGAGTGGAGTTTGAAGTGACTTATTCCCTACAAAAGAAGTCTACAGATACGATAGCTGTGACCATGGAAAATGAGCCATTCGAGGAAGAAGATGGTAGCCTGCTCTTCAGGCCAGCAGGTCACGGTGCCTTGTTGGAAAATCTAAATGACATCAAAGCTGATCTGATTTTCATCAAAAACATCGACAATGTAGTTCCGGATCGCTTAAAAGCCCCTACCAAGAGTTATAAAATGGCGATTGCGGGATTACTCCTGGAAGTTCAGGAAAAAGTCTTTGATGCTATCAGAGGTCTGGATTCAGGCATCGACAAGGACAGTGTCGGAATTGCCATACAAGTGTACAATGATGCCTTGGGGGGCAAAATTCCCACTCAAATCTCCTCCGGGTCATTGGAGGAAGTCGGAAGCTTTTTGAAAGAAAAGCTAAACCGACCTATTCGGGTCTGCGGAATGGTAAAAAATACAGGTGAACCCGGCGGAGGACCGTTTTGGATTGAGGAAAAAGATGGTTCCTTATCTCTGCAAATCCTTGAAACGGCTCAAATTGATCTGAATGACCCAAATTCAAAACTCCATTTCCAAGCTTCCACCCACTTCAATCCGGTAGATCTGGTTTGCGGAACCAAAGATTATCAAGGCAATTCCTTTGACCTGATGAAATTCAGAGATATGCAGACCGGATTTATCACCGAAAAATCAAAAAGCGGTCGTGATCTCAAGGCCCTGGAGCTACCGGGACTTTGGAATGGTGCAATGGCTGGCTGGAATACCCTTTTTGTAGAAGTGCCGCTGATTACTTTCAATCCTGTGAAAACAGTGAATGATTTATTGAGAGACGAACATCAGGGATAATTATCAATGACCAATTAACCATGGTCAATTTTCAAGGAACCTATACCCATCCTTGAAAATTGATCATTGCGTTTGGTCAGTGAACAGTTAAAAAACTCCTCTCCCTATTTGCTCCTTCAAATACGACCTCATTTCTTCACCTTCCTCAAGTTTGACTTCACCCGGAAGTCCTAAAATAAAACGTGCCAAACCTGGCAATTGTGGGATTTCTCCTTCAAAATAAAATTGGTTTCGATTCTTAATTGTCATAAATGGCTGGGCATTCGGATGCTCCTCTCCCATCAACTGATAGGCTTTTTTGCTCAACTTAAGCTTGACATGAAACTTCTTTTTCCCGGTATATCCAAACAAGGCCTGACCCGGGAGTTCATGTTTCGATTCATACCTCCAGCTTTGAGTTCCAATCACCACTTCTCCTATCCGCTCAATTTTGAAAACTTTCATACGCTTGCTTTCCACTTCGAAAGCATGGATGTTTTCGTAATCCCTAGAAAACCCGACAGGCTCGACCAAGCGGTCGGACACGGTATCGCCGCTGAGTGAGTAGTAATCTTTGAGCCAAATTTGCTTTTTTCCTGAGATTCCCTGTCCGATTAGATCTACAAACCTCCCCAAATTTGCCTTGAACAGCTGCTCTGTTCCTTGCTTGACTTCAGACTTCAGTTGAAGTTTTTGTAGCAAAGAATCGCGTAATAGATTTGATTTGCCCTGACTTTCGATCAGGCTTTTCAGCCAAAGATTTTCTTCTTGGGAAAAGCTGCCATAAGTGGTGGTCGCAGGCAAGTATTCAGGCCGCTCATTGATTTTATATTTGTTAAACTCTTTGATCACCACAAAGCCCAACGCTTCCAAAAGCCTGAAATACCGGTAAATCGTTCGCTCATCCGTTTCCAACAATTCAGCGAGCCGATGTACCGGTTTGCCGATATTTCCCTGAAGCAGATTGATTAATTTGAAAACGCGAAGAATTTTCTGCTGTTCGATTTGACTTGATTTGGCCATAGCTTTTGACGATAAGTGTCTAAATGTAAGGAAAGACACAGGAATTGAACCAGTCCTGACGCATATTGTCAGTAAAATTTGCAATTAGTGGACTTGATATCCATTCGAAATACAATTGAAACAAACCCTCCCAAGTCGGATGAAATACTGGGTTGGTTCAAAGACTTCAGTCTTGGACCTAAATGATCGTATTTCAATTCAATTTCGCAAAGCATATTTTCCCAGTATTTCAAAAAGTGTTTTTCGCGAAGCGCATTTCTATTCTATCCCCTTTTCTTCTCTATTTTTACGAAATGCCCGTCCAACGCTATATTCCGTCAAACCCAAAGAAAAGCGCCTATATAGTCGGATCCACCTTTCTTTTCCTTTACTGGTTGATTGGATTTGATGGAATTACTTTTTCCGATGATGTCTACTATCTCCTTGCGGGCAATAAGTTTTGGGACGGAACCATGGAATTTAACGAGTTCCATTTTTCCACCCGTTGGGGTGCCTATGTTCCTTCGGGCTTAATCGGTTTTCTGTTTGGATTTGACCCACATCGGATTTCAATGATCTCCCTGTTCAGCTATCTGGGGACATTATATCTGGTGCTTAAAATTTTACCCAAAGATTGCAACCCCTGGGTCTTGGTGACTTGGATGGTTACTCAGGTTTATTTATTGCATTTTCTAACCAAAGTCTATCCGGATTCCCTGCTGGTTTTCTGGACGATTCTTATTCCATTTTCGGCTACCTTTCGTAGTAAAAAGCCATTTTTAGCCGCTTTGGGTCTGATTTCAGGCTTATTTTTTGGTTTCCTGACCAAAGAAACCATTGTGTTTTTGGCTCCACTTCCTCTAGTTCTTTTTATTTTCGATTGGAAGAGAGGAAATCAAAACCGCAGATTTTATTCCTTTCTCCTCGGACTGGGACTTGCTTTTGGGGTAATCTATCTAGGTTATTTCTGGATCAAATTTGGAAGTCCGTTTTTTCATTTTCGATCAATACAAGAAGGGCACTATCCCTGGGAACATTCCTATTATGATAAAAGCGCATGGGTGATGCTGAATCGATTAACGATCCTTCCCATCGTCACCTTTATTGAGCGATCGTATTGGCTTTGGATCGTGTTTGCGATTCCCGGTTTGTTAAAAATCTGGCGCAAACCTGCAAGTCCGGGAGTAGAATTTGGACTCGCATTTTTGAGTATGATCGTTCTTTTATGGTTCATGAGTACCAATTTTGGCTTTTATAATCCACTTTATCTTAATCCACGACACCTCATCATCTTGATTCCTGTTTTAGCTTTCTTGATCGCTCTCGGATGGGAAGAATGGAGAGCAAATCAAAAGCTGAAAAGGCAATTGTCAGGTTTAATTTTATTTGGTGCGGCTGTTAGTTTGATCCAGCAGGATTGGAAAATGTCGGTATTTCAAGGTACTGCCTTTGTCCTCCTGTACTTATTTCAGGGCAAAAAACTGGTTTGGGCGACAGGAATTTACTTGCTGTTTCCAGCGCTTTTTGCCATCCAATACCAGCTGAAGATCAAGCAGTACCCAACGCTGATCGAAACGTTAGACAGAGAAACTTCATCCTCGGAAAATCCATCCCTTATACTCACCAATAACTTCCTCAACTTTAGCAAGGAAGTGCTGCTTCCCGAGAATCAAATCGCCCAAAAATTACTGTTTCCAATCGAAAAACTCGACTCGATTAGGCTGACCCCACCACCCAAACTCCGAGTCTTCATTTACGACTATTACCGGCACGCCTACCCCAAAGAACAAGTCGATTTGGATGCTTTGGAATTTTGGCTTAAGGAAAATTACAAACTGGAATCTGAGCTAAACGAGGGTAACAGCTCGATCAGATATTTTTCAAAAAACTAACTCTTTCCTCTTTTTCGCTGTCCCAAAGCAAAAATACGGTTGACATTAAATCCAAGTCTAAATTCTTCACCGGGGACTCCATTTCCTCCGGCCAGTAAGTATTGTTCATTGAGGGCTTGGGAAGTCACGAAGTACATTTGAAAGACATGGCCGCCGACTTCCACATCCCAACCTATACCAAAATTACTGCGAAGATCTGAATTCAGATTTGGGATATACTGAAGCGTGAGCGAGGAGCGATCTGTGACTTTGTATTTTCCGCTAAAACCCAAAGCCAAGTAGAGATTTTGATTTCCTTCAATCTGGTAAATAGGTAAGGGATTGACAAAATAGGCAAGCGTCGGACTGACTTGAAGGCTGACTTTGTTCGAAAACTTCCTGGCAAACATCACCTGCCCAAAATAGGCCAATCGATCCGCAAAATCCGGCCGCTCATCGGCGGAAAGAAAAGAATAAGGATTACTGACGATTCCAGCTCCCCCGGCAAAACTCATCGATAGGGGTATAGTATTATTTTGAGTTTGCTCAAGTAAAAGATAGCGCCCGTAAACATTGTAAAACTTATCTCTACTGGATCTGCCTGCACCTAGAGAAAGCTTGTCACTTAATCCAAATTCGAAGCTAAACTGGATGTTGGCGCCATTGTCCAATCCGAATAAATTCTCAATTCCTCCATCCAAGGTGCCGAAGGTGTGCATGATGGCGAAGTGCATTGTTTTCTTCTCCAAAGGCTCCACGGTCAGCAAGTTGATGTGTCTAGGAGCATGGAAAATTAAATCAACAGGCTGATTCGTGTTTTCAAGTTTTCGCTCCAACTGGGCATGCGTATACCCTATGGAAGTAAAAAACAATCCGAGAGTTAAGATAGCAGTTCTCATTTTTTCTGTGTCAAAGTGGCTTTAATCGTTACTTTTTGCACCTCTGCCAATTCATAAAAAACCAACTTTGGGATAGGAATTTTATAGTCAGAAAGTAAAATATCGAAGCTGGCGTCAAGTTCGAGTTTTCCATTTTGAAGCTTGGTCAAATAACCCAAAACTTCAATATCACGCTCAACTCCGTGAATTTTAAATGTTCCTACAGCTTTAACCGATCTCCTATCACCTACCTGCAAGTTTGGTTTTTCATCGATTTTACCGGTAAATTCTGCAAAGGGGAATTTGTCTGTTTCAAGGTAATTTTCACGCATGTGACTGTCCCGAAGTCCGATTCCGGTTTTCAGTGTATTCAAATCAACATAGAAATCAAGTAGATTTTTATCCAGATCGATTAACCCATTGAGCAAGCTTGATTTCCCTTCAAACTCATTTAGAGGTGCTTTTGACAAAAATGTCACCTCCCCATTTTTCGTCAGAAATTCCTGTCCAAAAGCTACAGAACTAAGAAAAAGGGCTGCTATAAATCCTAAAATCTTCATCGTTTTTAAATTGGATTAGAGATAGCGCATTGATAAGTACCGCTTGATCGACCACCGACCGAGAATTTCCTTTTGGACCTCATGAATATCATTTTGTAATCGTCAGTGTAGTTCCGGAGACTTGCGTGCCAAATTGAGTGAGCGGTTGTGTAGCGGGGCCCTGAAGCACGTTTCCCGAGGGGTCGAAAATTGACCCATGGCAGGTACAGGTGAATCGGTTGTTTCCGAATGTCCAATTTCTATCGCATCCTGAATGCGTACAAACTGAAGTCAACGCTACAAATGAACCGTTTACATTTGCTACCAGAGTTCTCGCATTTTGGATCAATAGCCAGTTGCCCGATGTATTCAGTGCTGACTGAATGGATAAATTGATCGTAATGGTATTCCCCGCTATGGTAATTCCATTGCTAGAATTTCCAGGAGGATTGGGGCTTATTGGATCCGCATCTTCTGTGGTTGAGCAGGAAGTGAAAAATGCCACTCCCAAGCTTGCCAATACAAGTGAAGTTCCTGCTTTTTCCAAAAATTTTCTTCGGGATTCGGACAGACTTCCTGATCGGGTGATAAGTGAATTTTCCATTTACAGGTTGATTAGTAAGTAGATAAAGCTAAATACGGGTAATCAATCTTTTGTGGATGAGAAAAGTTTTGGGAATAAAAAATGGTAGGTGAAACCACTTGCTTTTCGCTCATTGAATAGCATCCGAACCAAAAATTGATGCACTATTCCTTTTCATTCTGAGAAAAAAACTCCAATGCTAATGACTTAGACCTTGTATCCAAACCACTCAAAACGAATGATTAAAAATCAAAAATACTTGGGCTTCAAAATCTCACTGACCACCATCGCATCTTTCAAACTTTTGGGATTTTTCAGGAGCTGTGCGTAGGGGTTGGATTTTTTTTCCTGAAGTGAGTCATAGTCTATTTTGATGGAAGAGACCATCGGGGTTGCCTGAGCTTTTTGATAGTCTTGATAAGGTGTTTTTTTGGAAGCCCCATAAGCATCCTCATAATACTGAATCTCATCATCGTCTTCTATGATCACAGGCTTCCTTGATACCGGTTTGGCTTGAGGAAGGTGTGAAGGGACCGATGAAGTACGGTAAGGTTCCGGTCTTGCAGGTGCTTCAGCCACAGGTTTTTGGCGGACAGGTTCAGGTTTTTCTATGGGGGCGGGATTCTGAGCCTGACGGATTTCCCGCATCAGGTCTTCAAAAGTCAACCCTTTTTGCGGCGCCTCCGATGAAGCTTCATCGGAATCAGGCAAATCCTGACCTTTTTTCTTCCGCGTTGCCTGATAGATAAAATAGGCCAAAACAGCCAAGATGTAAACTATATTCCCCAAATCCATGGTGTTAAGGTAATTGAAAAAGTTGAAGATTGGAAGTTGGGAGGCTTGGAAGTCGAGAAGTTGGAATTTTGGTTCAAATCTTCAGACTTGGACCTACAAATATGCAGTCTTTGGATTGCTGTTTCATTTTTAGGCATCAATAATTGGCAGTCTGAAGACTGCATTTAGGTTAGCACAAGTCGGAAGACTTGCGTCTTCCAACCTCCTACTTGATACTTCGTACTTGATACTTGATACTTAAATTTGCCATTTCCCCGCTTTGGACTTATTTTGTTCCTTTTACAAGGAGGAAAAAATCGCATGCTGCTCAGTAAACTGGAGATCAAGGGCTTTAAGAGTTTTGGAGACAAAATTGTCATTCACTTCGACAAGGGAATCACCGGAGTTGTCGGTCCAAACGGTTGCGGAAAGTCCAATGTCGTCGATGCCATCCGTTGGGTGCTTGGCGAGCAAAAGTCCCGCATGCTCCGCTCCGACAAGATGGAAAACGTCATCTTCAACGGCACCAAAAACCGCAAACCTACCAATATGGCGGAGGTTTCCCTGACCTTTGAAAACACCAAAAACCTCCTCCCGACCGAATACACCCACGTCACCATTACCCGGCGATACTACCGCACGGGCGAAAGCGAATACCAAATCAACGGCGTCACCTGCCGTCTAAAGGACATCACCAACCTTTTCATGGACACAGGGATCAATTCCAACTCCTACGCGATCATCGAACTCAAGATGATCGACGAATTGCTCAATGATAAGAACAACTCTAGACGCGAACTCTTCGAAGAAGCTGCAGGCATCTCCAAGTTTAAGAACCGCAAGCGGGAGACCCTTCGCAAACTCGAAGATACCGACGCCGATCTTGCCCGGGTGGAAGATTTACTTTTTGAGATTGACAAAAACCTGAAGAGCCTGGAAAAGCAGGCCAAACAGGCTGCCAGATATTTTGAGATCAAAGCGGATTATCGGATTGCCAGCATCAACTTGGCGAAGAAATCCATCGAGAAATACGCGAACAATCTGATTGAAGCAAATTCAAAAATCCAGTCTGAAACGGACCGAAAGTTTCAAGTTCAAACTCAGATAGCCGATCAGGAAGCCCTTTTGGCACAACTTAAGGCAGACCTGATTCAAAAGGAAAAACTTCTCGCTTCCCGGCAAAAAACGCTGAACGAGCATGTGAATAAAATCCGTGCGTTTGAGTCGGAAAAGAAAATCAAAAACGAGCGGATGCGCTTTCTCGAGGATCGGTCCCAGACTTTGCGCGAGCAGATCGATACCGATCGCAAGTCAAATGACCGGGCAGGATTCTCCATCCGGTCCCTACAGCAGGAAAAGGAAACTGCCGAGAAAATCCTGGCTGAAAAGGAATTAGTGGTATCCCAGCTTCGGGAGGAATACGATGCACAAAAACTGATCACCTCCGAAAAGCAACAAAGCCAAAAGGAACAAAGTCTGAAATTCGAAAGCCTCAAAGAGCGGGTTTATCAACTGAGTAAGGACGTCGAAATCAAGCAAATTCAGCTTTCGACCCTGAAGCAGGAACTTGAACGAACTTCCTCAGACGATTCTTCTCAGGAAGCAAGCTTGGTGGAGTTTGAAGATAAAATGGTGGAATTGAAGGCTGAACTTGACGAAGCAATAGCAGCTTTCACCCAACTCAAAGCCAAGCAGGAAGATCAGGATCAAAAGATCGAGGAAACCAATCGCGTGATCGAAATGATCCGTGAAGAACTCACGACTTCTTCCCGTAAACTCGACTCCAAGACCAACGAATACAACCTCACCAAGTCATTGATCGAAAACCTTGAGGGATTTCCCGAGGCGATCAAGTTTCTCAAGAAAAACCCCAGCTGGGGCAAGGACATTCCGCTTCTCTCCGATCTCCTCACTACGGATGAAAAGTATCGGGTAACCATCGAAAACTACCTCGAATCCTACATGAATTACTATGTGGTGGATACCGAGGATCAGGCCATTGCCGCCATCCAATTGCTCAGCGATGCGGCCCGTGGCAAAGCCAATTTCTTCGTCTTGGAGCATTTTGAACGGTTTAAGGCGGGACAGAGTAAGTTATTTGCCAATGCCATCGCAGCCACAGAGATCATCGAATTCGATGTCAAATACAGCCGGTTGATCAATTTCATCCTGGACAATGTCTACCTCGTGCAGGGAGATTACAAGGACTTTCCGAAGGATCCGGATTGTGTTTTCCTTTCGGAAAGTGGGAAATACACCAAGCGCAAATTCTCCCTTTCAGGCGGTTCGGTGGGACTTTTCGAAGGAAAACGAATCGGTCGGGCTAAAAATCTGGAAAAGCTGGACCGGGAGATCAAAGACCTGAGCAAAAAGGTCAGCACCACGCGCTCCAATTTGGATCAAAAGCTCAGCGATCTGATGAAGCTGAAGGAAGTAAGCCACAAAAAGACCTTGGAGGAAAGTCAAAACCGCATCAACGAACTCAACTCGGGCTATGTATCCATCCGAACCAAAAAGGAACAACTCGCTGAACTCCTTTCTTCCAATGTGCATAAGCGCGAAGACATTCTGGACAGAATCGCGAATTTGGAGGAAAGTCTGACTGAGATCCTTCCTCAGCTGACTGAGGAAAAAACTCGTTTTGCGGAGCTGACGGAAGAATTGGCTCTGGTCAATGATGAAGTCGAAGCGGAAAACAAGACCCTTGCCGAAAAGTCTCAGACCTTCAATCAGGAGAATATCACTTTTATCCAGCAGGTCAACCGGGTCAACAGTCTGGAACAGGAAATCGAGTTTAAGCAAAATGCCTTCGACAGTTCCAAAGAGCGGATCGAAAAGTCTCAGACTGAACTCGGGCAACTTGATGCCGAAATCAAATCCCTGATCGACAACAATGAAGTCAAAGACGATGAACTGATCGAGCTGTATTCTGAAAAGGAAAGTATCGAGCTGGGGGTGACCGAAGCAGAAAAAGACTACTACGGTGCCCGTGGCCTGATCGATGAGACGGATACCAAAATCCGCAGTTTACAAAAGTCCAAAGAAAGCTTTGATGTCCTTCTGCAGGAACTCCAAAACGCCATCAATGAGATCAAACTCAAGATGAGCGGGATGAAGGAGCGACTGAGTGTGGAATTTGAATTGGATTTGGATGCGCTGATGGAAGAAAATCCGGCGCTGGATCCGGAATTCTTGGATTTTGCAGAGGAGGAACTTCGTGACCTCGTCCGCAAACAAAAGGATCGACTGGAGAAGATTGGCCCGATCAATCCCATGGCGATGGAAGCTTACGATGAGATCAAGGTGCGGTATGACTTTATCACTTCGCAAAAGGCAGATCTCTTCCATGCCAAGCAGAGTCTATTGACCACCATTTCGGAGATCGATCAGGTGGCACGGGAGACCTTTTTGGATGCTTTTGGCAAGATCAAGGAAAACTTCATCAAGGTTTTCCGCTCGCTTTTTACCGAGCAGGACGACTGCGATCTGACCCTCGTCGATCCGGACAATCCCCTGGAGTCGGCCATCGAGATCATAGCCAAACCCAAAGGCAAGCGTCCGCTGACCATCAACCAACTCAGCGGTGGAGAAAAGACCCTGACCGCTACTTCCCTACTCTTCTCGATCTACCTGCTGAAGCCAGCGCCATTCTGTATCTTCGACGAAGTGGACGCCCCGCTCGACGATGCCAACATAGACAAGTTCAATCAGATCATCCAGAAGTTCAGCTCCGAGAGCCAGTTTATCATCGTGACGCACAACAAACGCACCATGGCCAGTACGGATATCATCTACGGCATCACGATGATCGAAGCGGGAGTATCGAGGGTAGTTCCGGTGGATTTGAGGGAGTTGGCTTGATCTGAAAAAATTTGGGCTAAAGCCCATGAGAAAGATTTAAAATCTTATTGCCTCCAGCTGAAGCAGGAGGCAATTCAGGATCTAGAATTCAATCCATTGAATAGGAATGGCGCTTTAGCCAATTCTTTTTAAATTGTTGTAATATTTATATGGGCTTTAGCCCAATTCTTTTTCATTTAAATTTTTCAAATATGCCATTTGTAAAAGTTTACATCCACCTCGTCTGGAGCACCAAAAACAGGGTACCCTATTTGAATTCAAAAGAACTCCGATTAAAAGTTTGGAATCATGTCCGTGAGAATGCTCAGCTCAAGGGAATATTTGTCGATTTCATCAATGGATATTCCGACCATTGCCATTGTTTGATTTCTCTTGGTGTCGATCAATTCATCCAAAACATTCTCCAACTTTTAAAAGGAGAATCATCCTTTTGGATCAATAAAAACAAGTTACTGTCGTCCGACTAATTCCACAAAGTACAGAAAAAGTGCTTCAGATTAATTTTGGAGGGCTTTTTTTATTCGTTTCAAAAAGTACCCCCTATCCAGAGAAGAACAATTCTGTTTGTACATTTTTAAGATCCTTTTGAAATATACTTTTAAAATAGGCCTCTGTGTGAAGCAGAAACTTTTCAAGGCTGACATAAGAGCATAGATTTTTCGCCGCCACCATCACCATGGTGGAAAAGTCCTCGGCTTCCTTAACCCGTTTATGAAGCACCGTGAACAGCAGATTTAGGATCAG
>NZ_FNVR01000048.1 GCF_900108085.1 Algoriphagus boritolerans DSM 17298 = JCM 18970 | reverse complement strand
TCGCTGCCATCTGTAAAACAGCTCATAGTAGGTTTCGATACTCGTCTTTTTCATCCCGCAACTTTAGCTCAGAATTCAAAGCGCATCAAGATGCAGTTCGTCAGAGGGATACAATCTTCTAATATAAAGAGTAGGTAAAGAGGAAAAATGACCCCATAATATTTAAAAAATACTTTTATCCTGGTATTTTTTTAAAGCCCAAAAATTTTGATTTGAGGTGATTAAAGGCAATTTATTCGTCTTTCAGCACATGCTAAGCGGGTATGGTTGGCAGTTTTCGTTTATACAGTATGAAATCCAAGTTGCCATTATTATCAGTAATACTTTGCCGTGGGTGTTCCGTACCGGTCCTGTATTCGATCCGATAGCGCCTGCGGAAAGCGTGGTTGATTTAGCATTCTTGTGAAGCTCGACAACAATCTTCTTAAATTTCTTGTCTAAACTTCTACTTTTCATATCTTTCATTAATTCTAAGTTAAGGGGCTTAACTTACTGTCCAATCAAATGTAGCAGCTCCAATTGGCAGGTTTAATCCTGCAAACGGACTTAATTGTAACATGCTTATAATAAAGCGTTTAATTTATTGGCTAGCCTTGGGAATCATTCTTAAGTATCTGGTTATTATTGTATTTTTTAGTTTTTAGAATGATTCTTGTTTTTCTAGCATCTACTTCTGGATAAAGACAAAGACTCCTTTTTTATTAGAAGTCACAATATCGATTTTCCCGTCATTATTTAGATCACCCGTCGAAATCTGTCTCCCCACCCCCGAGTCATCATCGATCATGTAAGGGACAAATTCTACCGAACCATCCGTATGTCTTACGGTTTTGAACCAGTACAAAACTGCCGGATCTTCAGCACCTGGATCACGCCCATTATGAGCATAATAGGATTTACCTGTAATTATATCCAGTATGCCGTCATTATCTAGATCTGCAACCGTCAAAGCGTGCAATTGACTAAAAAATACCCCATAGGGATTATCTTCAGACCTATCGGTCATTATTATATGCTCCTTAAAGTGAATCTCGGATTTATCCCCTATTTGCTCATGCCAGGAAAGCCCATATCCATGACCGTCCATGGACGTAACCACGTCATTATCGCCATCACCATCGATATCAAAAGCGTACATTTGAGCTCCTCCCGTTCCTGGGGAAAATGGATATTGATGATACTTCCACAGAGAAGATCTGTCCCAATTCTTGGGCTGTTCCCACCATCCGCTTCTTTCAACAATGTCCGGCAGGCCATCCCCATTGATGTCTCCAGAACCCAATCCGTGGGAATACACAGGAAAACGTTTAGGGTCCACTTCAGAAATAGGAAGAACAAGCCAATCTTCCCCATTATCTTTGCAGGGGATACCAAGGACCAATCGTCCTTCACTGAAAGCGAGAAGTTCCTTTTTATCATCTCCGATTATGTTCACCAAAACTGGAGACTCATGGCAAACATTCGCCAGGGCGTTCAAGTACTGTGGTTCTCCCACGATTTCATCTATAGGTATCGATATCTTACCAGGGTCCTTGATCCATTTGCTATCTGTCCCCGGAAGACCTACTTGAAGGATATCTATCCATCGGTTTCCATCAATATGTGAAGGGAATGTAAAAAAGTTAGTAGAATACCCTTCCAGACCCGGACCGATAATCGGAAAATATTTTACCGGTGCATAGGCATACGCCTTCTTGAAGTCCGGACCTTTCCACCATAGGGGACCTGCCACAATATCCATATGCCCATCCATATTTATATCGCCCATCGATGCCCCCTCGGAAACATACCTGTCCAACAAGTGTACCTTATCAAAAGTTACTGTTTTTGGTGGCACTCCGATTACCTGGCCCCATAAAATGGACTGCGGAACCAGTAAAAAGCATGGTAAAATTGATAAAATGTGTTTAAAATGTATCATCGAGTTTCTAATTCTATTTTAATGTTTTTATATATGCCAAGAGGTCAGAAACCTGTTCGTCCGAGTAATTATCTATCAGACCTTTGGGCATAAAAGAACGACCTTCCAAATAACCTTCGAATCTAATTTCCAAAGCTTGGACAAACTGTTTACTGCCCCCCATAAACCCAATGGTGGTGCCTCTTTCATCTTTTTTGACTAGGTATCCCTCTATATTGCTTCCGTCATTCTTGGTAACCCGATAGACAGAATAATTACTTTCTACTGCTGCATCAGGTTCAAGGATTGCGGTCAACAGGGCCTCATTTTCGCGTAAAGCCGATCCATCCAAAGCAGGAGCGAAATCAAATCCCTGATCGCCTACACCATGGCACAAAAGACAGGTTTGGAAAAGAGTCTTACCATTTTTCGGGTTTCCTTCTCCCCTATCCGCAATAGCCATAAATCGCTGTAAATTAGACTCTAATTCACTTTTCTCCACCTTGATTCGTTTTTTCACCAACTCGAAAAGTTGTATTCCCTTTTCATCGGCTGTGTTGGATTGAAATACTTTTTCTGCACTTGAAAGATCGAATTCGTTGGCACTGATTAATTCCTCACCGAGCAACTGTTTTAATAGCTTGCTACCTTCTTTAGAATTGGCCATTAGGTTGATGACTTTTTTCTTTTGTTCCAAATCCAACTTAGGTACCCAGATAGCCAAAATGTTATTAGCGGCCTTTAAATCAACAATTGCAACAGTTTGAATAGAAGAAGCTCTTTGTTCAATATCCAAAGTTTCCATTCCTGCAAGTTTGATGAATGTTTCTTTGTTTTCTACAGGCTGGTTTTTAAGTGCGGAAATGACCAATCTGATCATTTCGGGGGGAGAAGCCTCATCTACCAATGGCAATACCTCATTTCTCAAGCCTTGGATATTTAATTTTCCAACGGCTTCCAATCCTAACATCTGCTTCGGGCGGTCCCCACTTTTCAATAAATATTTTATAGGTCTATTCAACGCCTTTGTCAATTCCTTTGATTGCACTGTGGACAGATTTTTTAGGGTGAGCGAAACATTTGCCACTGCCTTATTTTCATTTTCTAAGATTGGCAGAACAATGTTTAATACATTCCTGTTGTCCAGCATTCCCGCTACAAGTACGAATGTCACCTCATCCAAATCCTTCTTGTTGGTTTTCTTCCATAAATCTACAAAGACTTGTTCCCTTTCTTCTTTTGGCAGTGCCTGACTTGCCCATATTAAATTAGAGATGTCGTATTGGACAGCTTTAGGAGATCGAATAAACACCGATAGTTCCTTTGGATAGTTCTCTAGAGCCTTTCTGGCAAGAAATCTTTCAAAATTTCGTTCATAGGAACCTCCCATCGCATTTCCTTCTAGAGGTTCCTTACAGGCTGCGACTAATAGGCCAATGGTCTCTGTATTAGCTATTTTTACCGCTTCCAAAGTCCTTAACACTTCAGACCTAATCATTGGATTGCTGTCTGAGGATAGCTTTGTAAGTAAAGATGCAAGTTCATCAGCACTTAAGGAAAAGGATTGTAAAGAGCGGACAGCCTCTCTTCTCAGGTTATCGGGTCGGCTTGCCAATAAGGCTTTTATTAACGAATGGTCGTAATGCTTTATTCCTTCCAAGGACCAAAGCGCCATTATACGGGTTTCCTCATCTTGCGAACTATCGGAGGCAAGTGATATAAGATCTTTGGCCAGCTGGCGAGTCTCTGCATTAGGACGGTCGCTAATCTGGTGCCATGCGGCCCTTTTTGCCCAAATAGAGGGAGATTTAAGATATGCTACAAGCTCAGTTGTTTTTACTTCAAAAAAATTAGGGATAGGCCACGGCTTTTGAGATTTATGGCTGATCCGCCAAATACGTCCATGTGATTTATCTCGGTCAGGGTGCGTGGTAGCTACTTCATTATGGGAAACTATTTTGTTGTACCAATCGGCAATATATAAGCTCCCATCTGGGCCAAACTCCATATTAACAGGTCTAAACCAATCGTCTTCTGAGGTTAAAAAATCCGGTAAATGTTCAGCAGTCACGGTACCATCACTATTGCGTACGATTCTAACGGCGTTGATAGAACTGGTAATGGGATTTGCAATGAAAGCCACATCTTTCCATTCCTCGGGGAAGGTCCCTTCTAGGTCGTCCGCAAAAGCAACTCCCGAAATACCGGTTCCCCCTACACGAAATTTATGCAATTCCGGCATCCAAGGCTGGTATGAACGTAGACGTTCGCTGCCTATACCCGGAAAACCGGTTCCTATTTCCATGGGAACGATGGAAAAACCCAAGTCATTGGCCTCTATCCCATACCATTGTCCATTTCCCCTAAGCTTATAGCCCCAAATATTATTCAGCCCGGAATTGACTAGTTCTATCCTTTTCGAGTCCAAGGAGAAACGTGCAATTTTACTGAAATCTATGCGAACCTTAGCATCGCTCACAAGCGAACTTACCTCGCCCTTGTTCAAAGCTCCATGGCTAAAATGGATCCAATCCCCAGGACCACGAACAAGTACGTGTGCCATGGTGTGTGTATCTGTAATACCAAATCCAGTGAACAAAGGCGTTCGTTTGTCTGCCTTTCCATCCTTATCCGTATCCTCCAAGAAAAAGAGTTCGGAACCTTGGGCAACATAAGCCCCGTTTTTATAGGGCATAATGCTTTGCGGTATAGTTAGTCCCTCCGCCCAAATATGGGTATTTACTTTATTTTTACCATAAAGACCGGAAAGCACCAGTATTTTATCGTCTCCTTTTGTCTTCCCCTTATATAGATCCAATATTCTCTTAAAGTTGGGATCTTTAAGCCTCGCTTCACTGTCATTTATCAAGTTCAACAAATCTTTTCCCTGGAGATTGGCAACTGGATCCAAGGGGTACATCTTAGCAGTCTGTGTCCACAACCTACCGGCATCGTCAAATGCCATATGGATAGGGTTGACAACACCGTCTCTTTCACTGGCCACCAGTTCCACAACGAAGCCTTCGGGAACCTGGAACCCGGCCAATTCCTTTTCTGGGGAAAATATTTCTGTCCTTAAGGACTGTGTCTTACGCTCGTAATCGGAGTATTCGTTTCCTGCAGCATCCCCAGTTTCGAAGATTGGTGACTTATCTTTACATCCTAGGCTGGTTAACACTATGACAAGGCCATATAAAAGTAATAACTTATTAAGTTTCATTTTTTGTTATTTAAATATTAATGATTTCCCTATTCTAAAGCTCGATAAAGTTTAAATTCGATTTTCACATTTCCGACACTGTTCAATACAATAACGCCCTTTGACGGAATTTCTGGGTTCTTTTCGAAATACTCGGCAGTCTTGACCCCATTGATATATAATTCGTGCTTGTATTCGATACCTCTAACAATGTAACTGTTACAACCATCCTCGTTCAGGAGATATTGTGCCTTATCAAGATCACCCCCAACAAGCTTGGTCGGTGCACGTCATAAATATCTCTTCAATACCCTTTTCCAGTATCTGCTCGGTATCCAATGATATTATTGCCTTCGATAATGAGCCCATATTGAATGCCGCTGTTGATCAAATCAGTATTTTAATCCCGGATCAAACTAAAAAGATCGCTAAATTCAAAATCTTCAAATGTTTTTTCCCAAATTTTATAACTATTTTAATAAACTTTATTTATCCCATCACCTCCTTTTAGAACACTTCAATAGTTAACCAAAGATTTTGATTAATTTTTCTTATTGTCACAATATAATATATATCCACAATATTTTGTTTTAGCAGGATATAGCTCTCCTGTCAAAACACTAACTGATCCATTAAGGCTAATATCCAAAAGTTATATTGAGTATTTTTAAGGTTCATTTTGTCGTGTTATTTGTAAGATTTTAACTATCAAGTATAACTTAATGACATTATTCTATTTATTTAATTCCAATATTACAATATCCTCATTGTTTCTTGCAATAATCAATCCTTCACGCCCGTTTGCAAGTCTTATCCATTTCATCTCTTTTACCTCCCCCTCCAACAAAATTCCGCTTTTAGTATGCTCAACTGTTGAAAATGAATTGTTTCCACCGTTCAAAAGTAAATAACCTTGACTAGCATCTTGCCTACCCACACTAGGCATAAAACCGTAAAAATTACCCGCGAGTATTATGTCTTTTAATCCGTCTTTATTTATATCCTTTGATTCTATACTCATTACGGGTGAAAAATTCGCCTCAATAGGCAACGCATGGGTATTAAACTTGTTATTCCCTATATTTTCTATATAAATGGATTGCAATTCAACTGCTTCCTTAATAATGGCACCATCCAATTGTTCCCGACTAAGTAATTTTTCCAAAGTAGTTCCCGAAAAGGAGTTGTAGGTAGGGAATTTTTTTTTGAAAAAATTCAATTGACTGCTTAACTTGTCTTTTGTTGCTAAGGGGTATTCTTTGCCATCAACATAATAGGTCATTATAGGATCAAGACTTCCATTATTATCGAAATCCTTGAGATATATCCTAACCGGCTCATCATGAGTTGCTTTTAATCTAGTATTCAAACCAAAATTACCTGCAACCAGATCTATATCGCCATCATTATCAAAATCACCTGATATTATACAGTTCCACCAGCCATTAGTTTTTTCAATTGAGCTCATGGATGAAGTCGTAAACTTGCCTTTTTGGTTTTTTATGAAAGTAATTGGCATCCAATCTCCCACAACAGCAAGATCTAACCAGCCATCGGCATCGAAGTCTACCCAAACAGCATCGGTCACCATACCCATATAGGCGATTTCCTTAGGCAAAGGAACTTCGGTGAAATTTCCGTAACCATCATTTTGCAAAAGATAACTTTTCGGAGATACTCCGTAATTGCCAGCAATTACCCTACTTCCTATAAAAAGGTCTAAGTCTCCATCTTTATCATAATCGGCGGGTATTACGCATGAACTATTTGCAAATATTTTTGGAAGTCCATCCTTTTTTCTTGTGAAATTTCCTTTACCGTTGTTCAGATACAGGCGATCCATAAGGGGCAATTCACCATTTTTATACTCATTTCCTGCAGAGGCAACATAAAGATCTAAATTAGAATCACCGTCTGCATCGAAAAAAATAGCATCCACACCTTCGTACAAACTGTCTTTTTCAAATGCCTCTTGATAGATTTCATAAAAACTACCATCTTTTTGCTGAATGAATAAACGATCTTTAAAGTTTTGAGCATTTGTCAAAAACACGTCTTCTAGACCATCATTATTAACATCACCTATAGAAATACCAGGACCTTCTGAAGAAAATCTTCTTAAATTCAGATTTTCATGAAATACTTCGTTAAAATCATTTTCTTGATGGCTATATTGAAAAGGAACGGTATCTAGATAATGAAAAAATCGCTTATTTTCTTCAATATGTATTGTCTTGGAATAATAATCACCACTTGCATCGCCCTCATCTACTGTCAATATTTGACCTGTATCAACATTATCAAGGAATTGATAGCTACCTCTTGGCCAAATCACCCATAAGGAATCCACTTGTTTTAATGTCCCTAAACCAAAATGCAAAATTTGACTTACAGAAGACAGAAATCCCCGTACCGGATACTGTTCCTGATAATAGGTCTTACCTTTATTTTTAATAATAACTTTTGTTCCAATACCCATGGAATTAAAATCCTTTCCCTTCAACGCAATTTTTAAATAGGTTTGATCGGGCTGCTTTTCATTAATCTTATTTTCAAATAGAAATGCACTTTCATTTATATTATTGACTATTAATTCCAAATCCCCATCATTATCTAAATCAGAATATGCAGCACCATTTGAGTATGAAGGAATCTTCAGACCCCAATTATTGGTTATATCTTCAAAGTATTCCCCATTTTTATTTATATACGCTTTGTTGGATATTTTTAACTGAGGCATTAATGCTATTAACCGTTGTGACATTAAGGAATCTTTGAGGTCAATGATGGATCGAACCGCGTTGTTAGAAGTATAGTTTAAATAATCCAAGTCATTTGGCCTTCGATATATTCCATTGGTAATATATAAGTCCTTATACCCATCGTTGTTCAAGTCGGCAAATAATGGAGACCAACTCCAATCAGTTGCTGAAACTCCCATAATCGGTGCAACATCAGAAAAAATACCATTCCGGTTTAATTGAAGAGTATTTCTTGATAACTGTGGTGCATATCCTTTGTTTAAGATTATCTCCCGCAAATTATAATCATCTTCAGCCATTGATTTCTGAAGTACTTCCGGTAATTCAGGCAGCATATCGAGCGTTATAATATCTGGAAGGCCATCATTATTTACATCATTAATATCATTCCCCATGGAATATTTACTGCTGTGACCGATCCACTTAGAATGTACATCATTGAATGTCCCATCTCCGTTATTGATATAGAGGTAATCGTTTTCGTGAAAATCATTTGAAATGTATAAATCAGGCCAACCATCATTGTTGATATCCGATGCTGCCACTCCTAGACCAAATCCGACAGGGCTGGATTGGATTCCAGCATCAAAGGTAACATCGGTAAATGTCAACTCCCCTTTATCTAAATTATTCCTCAATAATCTATCACCGCTCATCGTGTCAAATTTGTTCATTATTTTATTTCGTGACACATAGGAATTGATTGTATGGATGGCGTGATTAAGCAGATACATGTCTAAATCTCCGTCTCTGTCATAATCGAAAAACAAAGCTTGTGTCGAAAATGTACTGAAATCTAGGCCATAAGTGGAAGCTGCTTCTGTGAATGTTCCATCTCCATTGTTCAAGAATAATTCGTTTTTCCCAGTCTTACCTTGATAATTACCTAAGTTGCAAACATAGATGTCAAGAAATCCGTCTCCATTTATATCTACCATAGTGCAGCCAGTGGACCAATCATATTGCCCACCGACGCCTGCTTTTTCTGTAATATCCTCAAATCCCAAATCTCCCTTATTGAGGAATAACCTGTTTGATTCAAGATTGGAAGTGAAAAAGATATCATCTAATCCGTCATTGTTGATATCGCCTACAGATACACCTCCACCGTTATAGTAGTATGGGTAATTCAAAATATTAAAATCAGAATCTTCGGTCAAATTATTTTGAAAATCCAACCCAGTTTCAGATGAATTTGTAAGTACAAAATTTCGGTGGTAGTGCTCTTTTCCACATCCACCAAAAAAGCCTAGAATAACAATATGTGATATGCAACAGTAATACTTAAACATTTCTATTTAATTCTAAAGATTTTTAAGCGTTTCACGATATTATTTAAAGCTTCTACAATTATTTTCCTGATAAACCATGGTTATAACTTTGGACACAACATCGGTTTGAGAAGGCAACACCTTTGACAAGAAAACACCTTTAAAATTCTCAATGCGATCAATCCAATAATATCCATAGTTATGCACTTTATTTTTTCAAATTATTTTTGCATGGACTTTATAAATGCTAGAAAAAATCGCTAAATGGTCTATTATCGATGATAGCAGTTAGTCCCATCATGGGCACTGCTATCGCAGCCAGAAAACCAGTAGCACCTCCACCGGTTCCATCTGCATTTATGTATTCCCTAAATTCATATTTAACCAGATTGGCCACCAACTCTTCCGCAATCTCTAAAGCAAAACCCGGATTTTGATCGGCAATGGCTGGCAGCACCCATCCAGTGCCAACTGTCCAGAAACCACCGTTCGTGTAACTTCCCACTTCTGAAGGAAAAAAATGTCGTTGCCATCCTTCCGGTTCCGCAATTTGTCGGGTAAATCCCTTCATGAAAATCGCTTCTCTGTTTTTGTAATAATATTCTGCAATAGTCTTTTGTTTATCGGGTTCAACTAACCAATAAGCGAGTCCATTACCCCAAACATTTATTTGATGGCAATCTTTGGAGCCTGCAAAAAAAGCCCCCTGTTCTTTATCATATAAACGGTATAGATTATTAAATATACCTTCTGATAATAGGGTCCATTTGTTAATCTCTGATTCATCAATATGACCCTTAAATAAACGAACAGCCCTTTTAAGGCCAAAATGAAGAACCAAACTACTCATTAGTTCGAAACCGGTAATAGCTTCCGGGTCATGAAATCCAAAGCCGACTCTAGGATGTTGCGGATCAACATATGACAATCCGCAGGAGAAGGAAACATCATCAATACTTCTTTTGAATATTTTTGCCCAATCCGTTTTTCTGGGAATATTTGCTCCCCATTTTTCTAAATTATCAATTAAGCGAATCCAAGCCGCAGGTAGGTGTATGGGCATTTTACTTGCATGGGGGCGGTTTAAACCTCCAGGTAGCATAATTGGCATTCCGTCTACTTCTACACGATCGGGAAAATATTGTAAATCGACAATGCTGGTTGTCAGAAATTTTACAATTCGGTCTAATTCCTCCTGCTCGTAAAGCCCACCTTTCATAATTAAAGGATACAAAAAATCATCGGGCCAAATTCCACGATAAGTTTCACTAACGCACGGTGAATGTAACAAGAGGTTATCATCGAATAGCACCTTCGACTGTTCAAATGAACTAACCAAATGTTTCCTTAGAGTCTCTAGTAAATCAGCAAATTGATTTTTTTCATTGTTGTTACTAGCAAGCATGCTAAAAGGTGAGATAGTAACTATGGTTCCTGCAATTCCTGAAGAGGCAATGAAAGATCGTCTATCCATACTTTTTTATTTAATTTGTCAATTTTTTCGCTTTCAAAATTTATATTCAATATAATTCAGTCGTCAATTAAGTCCATAAAAGCTCCTGCTCCAGAAAACTCCTTCAGTACCCAATTCTGAAACTTTAAAACTGTCTCGTTCAATTTGAACGCCAAAACCATTATCTAGTTTACCATCCCCATTCCAATCGATCTGCGGTTTACTTATGAGTTCAACAGATTTTCTTCTTAGAATCCAAATACCATATAATTCTCATTTATTTAGAAGCTTTTGAGTATTGAGAGAACAAGAAATGTTTGTTAATGAATAGCGACACAACTTTTGTATCGTCTCTTTACATTTTCAAATAAATCCGTCTTTTATTATTCCACCATTTTTAATATCCCGGATTTTGAACCAATGTTGGATTACCACCATCATCCCTAGTGATATCAATCTGGTTGGAAGGAATTGGAAGAAAATCAGAAGTAAAAGTTCCCAAGGCTGTTAACAAAGGACGGTCTTCTGTTTTAAAATAATTTAGGATGGTTTCTTTCGCAATGCCCCATCGCACCAGATCATACCATCGAAAGCCCTCAAGTGCCAATTCCAATCTTCTTTCATGCCGCACTGCTTTACGTGCAAAATCCTGGTTTGGAAATGTAGTATAAGGTTCAATTACATAGTTGGCTGAAGGTGTTCCATCGGCAAAACGAACAACTTTGCCATTTTTTGCCCGGTTACGTATCCTGTTCACCAAATCCAACGCAGTACCCAAGTCATTTTCCTCAACAGCTACTTCGGCCCTTAACAGAAGAATATCGGCATATCTGTGTATGCTATAGTTTATACTTGATGTTCCAATAAATGAGCCCCCGTCAACCTCGGCCTTAGTGGGTAAAAACTTCTTAGCCCTGTAAGGTCCATAAGTAAATTGATCCACTACATAATTTTTTCCCGGAAATAGATTGGGATCGCCAGGAATTAAACTGATTTTAAAATCGAGAAACGGTATTCCTCTTCTAGCTACAGTAAAGTCAAGTCTTGGATCCAAATTATCGGTTGGAGGCGTATAAGGTTGGGCAGTTTCTAAACCTTGATCATTGCCAAGGTCTATGTCATCATAGGTATCCAATAATGGTAATCCATTAGTATCGGTCTTATGTGCATTAACCAAATTTTGGGAAGGTTGTAAAAAACCACAGCACCCATGTAATTGGGCTATTCCATTCACTAATCTTCCATTTAATTCACCCTGTCTACTAAGTGATTGAATCTGGAAAATAAATTCAGTATTGGTAATATCCTTTTCGTAATCCATTACAAAATTATCATTATAATTATCGAATAATTTGTATCTGCCACTATTGATAATAGCGTCCAACAAGGGCTTAGCATTAGCAAAATCACCTTTGTCCATATACAATTTTGCCAAGGATGCCTGTGCTGCGGAACGATGTGCTCTACCTACTTGGGTTGGATTAAGCGGAAGATTCTCTATTGCAAATTTGTAATCTGCTTCGATTTCTGGAAAAATATCGTGATCATTGGGAACGCGGAAATCTGTCACCGTTTCATCGATATAGGGTATCCGATTAAAATACCTTCTTCCATAGTGATGGTAATGCGCCCTTAAAAAACGAGCCTCACCTGCTATTCTGTTTTGATCCGCATCGCTCAAACCTTCGGCCATCGATAGAATTTGAAGAACGGAATTGGAGCGTGCTACCCCTTCATAAATAGAACCCCATAAGGCATCCATATATGGACTGCTAGGTGACATCTGTCCCTGCTCCAATAAATTCATATCAGGTTGATCCCCTATAGTAGAACCCTTCAAAGCGTTATCGGAAGCTACTTCTCCGTACAACCAATTAGTATGGTCATTTTGCCAACCTAAATTGGTTGCACCGCCGGTATGACCGTCCAAACCTCCGTAGGCAGCTAATAACAGGGCATCAAGTCCATTTACAGAAGCTAGAACGTTAGGAGTCAGGACACCTTTTGGGCTGACATCTAAATAATCTTCCGAACAGCCTAGTAGTAAGGTAAATACAAAAGTTGCCGCAGCAAGGCTTTTAAGTAAATTATTTCGTTTTCTCATTTTTTTAGTTTTTTAATATTATAGTGATGCTTGGATTCCTAATAGAAAAGACCGGGGTACAATATATGTACCTCCTCTATCCACACCTAGTTCCAAACCCCCATTTTCACCAATTTCAGGGTCTATACCACTATAATTTGTAATGGTAAATAAATTTTGACCTTGCAAATAAATTCTAAGCTTTTCGATACCGAGGCCTATTTTAGGAAAGGTATATCCGATTTGGATGGTTTGTAATCTAACATATGATCCATCTTCTACATAATAGCTTGACGCCTGTAAATTACTATTCGACGTATTCAAATTGAATTCAGCCAAGGAATTGGAAGGGTTATCAGGTCTCCAAGCGTCCAAGACCCTAGTGCTTCTGTTCACTCCCGATCTAAATTGAAAGTCCGTAAAAAGCTTAGAATATGCCCATATATCATTCCCCTGAGAACCCCTAATAAATGCAGTAAAATCAAGATTTCTATAGTTTGCTGTGAGATTTAGGCTAAAGGTAAAATCGGGATGAGGACTACCTATAAAATCTTGATCTTTAAAATTGATAATGCCATTATTATCTAGGTCACGGAAATTAAAATTACCTGCTTTGTCTCCCTCTTGAATTACACCATCTACAATAAGGCCATAGAAAGAACCAATCTCTCTACCAACCGCCGTCCGGGCAGCTATGACATTAGGATTGCCACCTGGACCTTGCAAAAAGGATTCTGGATTTCCATCTAGGTCCAATACACTATTTTTATACGCCGATACAATTCCTGACACACCCACATCCAAGGCGCCCACATTGCCGTTGTAGGCTAAACTCAAATCTATTCCTTTGTTCTGAATCTCACCTAAATTCACAAAAGATGGGGAAGCGATACCTGCTGAGAGAGGTGCTGGTGGTTGTAAGAGCAAATCTTTGGTTCTCCGGTCGTACCATTCAACCGATCCGGAAAATTTATAATCAAAAAGTGAAAAGTCCAACCCAATGTTGAGCGTTTGCGAACTTTCCCATTTTAAATTAGGATTTCCTCTGCTCAATAATGCTATTCCATTGGCCGGATTTCCGCTGTTAGAGGCCGTTATGTCATAGCCAGTCGACGTAAAGTTAGGGTCTTGTGAGAAGTTTGGAAAATAACTAAAATTCCCCAAACTATTTTGATTGCCTACAGCTCCCCATCCTGCTCTTAATTTTACAAGGTTTATGAAAGAATTATCCAACAAAAAATTTTCTCCGGAGATAATCCAGCCTGCCCCGAAAGAAGGAAACACATCAAAGCGTCTATTGGGGCCTAAAGCAGATGAACCGTCACGACGTATCGTAGCATTTATGAAATATTTATCTTTGTATGTATAATCCAATTTCCCGAATACGGAAGCCAATTTACGACCCGTGCCACTGCCATTAACACTAAGTGTTTTACCAGAAGTATTTATTGAAACAAAATCTAAGTCCTCGGTAAAAAAATTGGTTCCGGAAAAGCTTATATAAGCACCTACTATTTCAATCGCCTCTGTACCTACAAGAAGCCCAATATTATGACTCCCAAAGTTCTTTAAGTAGTTTAAAGTATTAGTCCAGGTAAGGGCAGTCTGCCAACTTGAATTTTCATTTAATGAGTTGCCCGGATTGCCCCCCTCCACATTTTCTGGATTGAAATTCGAATTATTGCTTTGGATATAGTCAATAGCAATACTTGATTTAAAAGTGAGATCTGATACGATATCTGCTTCTAAAAAGGCGTTTCCAAAAATACGCCACCCTCTGCCTATAGTATTTTTGCGTCGAATTAGATTGGCTACGGGATTAACGACATTAGTCTGCAAACCCAGAATACCGTTTAAGGTACCTCCAAAGTTACCTCCTTCGTCATAAACAGGTATTAAAGGATGATATGTTTGTCTGTCAGCACCAATACCTCCAAGACCATTATTCTCGGAATAAGCTATCGTTAAATTCTCACCCAACCGTAGACGATTTTTTAAAATTGAGAACTCAGTATTCAATCGCGTACTATAGCGTTGATAACTGTTTTCTATCAAGGTGCCTTCTCGGTTCAGATAACCAAAGGACAACCCATATCTACCAGTTTCGCCCCCCCCCTGTACACTTAAATTATGGCTATGGCCAAATGCGGGTCGAGAAATAGCATCATACCAATCAGTGTCCGCTGAACGCATAATACGATTAGTTTTTGAATCATAGGGTATAGTGGGATCCCCATTTATAAATTCAGGAATTACAGGGTTAGGGCCATTACCATAAATTGGATGACTAGGCGCAAAGTTAGACTCAACACTTGTACCTCTAACCGCCGCTCTTTGGCCTCTCCATTCCATTTCTCCCCATTGTCGAGCATTGAGTACATCTAGTTTTCCAGGATCAGTATCAAGTGTAAAATAACTGTTATAGGTTACTTTCGCAGGCTGTCCAAGCTTACCCTTTTTTGTGGTAATCAACACTACCCCATTTGCCGCACGAGCACCATAAATAGAGGCTGCGGAAGCATCTTTCAATACGGAAAGAGTTTCAATATCATCAGGATTAATGTCACTTAAGCCCCCACTTGATGGTGCTCCATCGATAATATACAATGGGCTTCTATTGCCAAAATTGCTCAATCCTCGAATTCGCACTTGGGCACCCCCTCCTGGATTGCCAGAAGTCGTTATATTTACCCCGGATATTTTACCTTGTAATTGCTGTTCCACGCTTGTCGCTGGATTTTTCACCAATTCATCAGCCTTAATAGTTGCTACCGAACCGGTAATTGATCTCTCAGATTGCCCTGTATAACCGGTAACGACAAATTCATCCAAAGAGGTTTCATCTTCCTTTAAGGTAACATCAATTGTAGACTGATTTCCAATAGTGATTTCTTGGACTTCATAGCCAACAAAAGAAAAAACCAACACAGCTCCTTCTGGGGCAGTCAAAGTGTAACTTCCATCTAATTCTGTTGCTGTACCTATTGTAGTTCCCTTCACCAAAACTGTAACCCCAGGAAGGGGTTGCCCAGTAGCATCTTTCACCACCCCCTTTACATTAATGTCTGCTTTTTGGACAACTTCAACGGCTTTATCTTCTGAGTTTCCTTTTTTGGCCTTCACATGAATATTCTCATTGACCTGTACAAAATTCAAATGGGTCTGCATGGCAACCACAACCAAAATATCGTAGAGCGATTTATTATTCTCCACGACCGTAATGGCTTGGCTCAGATCAACCAGATTATTCGTATAGGTAAACTTAAAATCCGTTTTGGATTCCACCTGCTTAAAAAACTGTGAAAGTGACTTCTCTTTAAGATTTAAAGAAACCTTCACTTCCTCAATGGTTTTCCGCTGGGCAATACCCGTGTTTGCAAATATGACGGTGCATAGAACTAGCTGAAACACGAAAGCATATATTAATCGTTTGGACAGCATAATCAGTTGTCTGCGTAAATTATATTCCATAATTTTAAATGGTTTAAGTGTAGAAATACTTGGACTAATGCCTCCCTCGGATTCCAATTTGATAGAGGCATTCACAGGGCAGGATCCTGTTCCGCCAAGAACAGTTCCTGCCTTCTTTGTTAACTGGTGTTAGTGTTGGCCTTTTTCATATTATTTTGGGTTGGTGATGGTTATTTGCTTTTTATCGATTTTAAAAGTCATTCCCGAAGTCATGCAGACTCCACGCAATACGTTTTCCAGCGTTTCGTCTTTATAGACACCGGAGTAGGTCCAATCCTTATCCGGGTTTCCTTTAAATGTTATTTGGACACCATACCAGAGTTCCAGCTTTTTCTTTACTTCCAAAAATTTGGCACTTTTGAATACCAGATAATTGTCCTTCCATCCGGTGACATCCATGGGGTCAAATCCTGTCTTGGAAAATTTTCCGTCTTTTTCCATGACTAGCATTTCATTGGGATCCAAGGTTACCTGATCTCCAT
>NZ_FNVR01000072.1 GCF_900108085.1 Algoriphagus boritolerans DSM 17298 = JCM 18970 | reverse complement strand
AAGATGGGACAGCTCCAAAAAGCTTCCCATCTTTCATTTTGGTACTATTCCAAGATTAAATTATTTTGGACTCTCGCGTTCTCGGACGACAGTAGAAATAAATAATGATTCCGGCCAAATTTACATTGCCTCAATGTACAAATTATTAATTTATTCGAGTGATTTTTCTTTTTTAGAGGAAAAGAAATTCCCATTTGCATTAACTCATTTGGAGTTTGTAAAAGGAGAATTATTAGTTTTCTCTGACAAAAATGGGATTCCAAACGATTTAGGCTTCATGAATATCTCTCTACTGTATAAGCTTAGTGATTCCTTTACGGTTAAGGATAGCCTTTCGATTAGAAGTGTTTTACTACATGATAAAAGTGTTGGAGCATATTTTTTTCAACACTACATATCTGAAATAAAGGATGAAGTATTGTTTTATAAGCCCGTACTTACAAATGAGAATATTTTAAAAGACACACTTTTTAAGATTGAAGGAAACAAAACCCAGATTCAAGTAACTAATGCAACACTAAAGGTTTAAGGAAAGGAAGCCTATGCTTCCTTTCCTTAGGCTGAATAACTAAATTATTAGTGTTGTCATGCAGAAATTCAATCATCTCCAGAACAAAGGTATCAAATCGAAATTTTAAACAAAGCCGGAACCCAAGCAAGTAGAGATAGCCAGTCTCATTGGGGTTCACAAAAGCACCGTGAGCAGAGAACTCAAGCGGAATACCGGAAAGCGTGGACCTCATGGCAAAGTGTATTCAGCCAAGATTGCTATAGATCGGACTCTTGAACGTCATCGGTTGAAACGAAAGAAAATCCGATTCACTGAAGCACTGAAACAACAAGCCAGAATGTGGCTGGAACAGGACAAACTCAGCCCGGAACTCATAGCGGCTCAATGGGAGAAAGAAGGTCAACAAGGGGTGTCTCATGAAACTATTTATGATTGGATTTGGAAGGCTAAGAAGAGCCGTCATTCGAATTTGATTCAGGACAGAGGCTTGTACAAACATCTCAGACATGGCAAGCGAAAACAGAAAAGAGGCAATTACAGACAAAATAGGGGCGTTATCAAAGAACGGGTACCGATCGACCAAAGACCTGACATCGTTCAAAAAAGGGAACGATTAGGAGACATAGAAGTAGATCTCATGATGGGTAAAAACCACCAGTCTGCCTTATTGGTCATGACCGATAGAGCCACTCTGATTACCACAATGGACTTCTTGCCTTCAAAGGAAGCGGAGCTGGTAAAGGCCAAAATCGAACAGCGAATTGAGTGGATCGGCCCCAGCTGGATCAAAACCTGCACCTTTGACAACGATATGGCTTTTGCCCTGCACCATCAAATAAGAGACAAATATGGAATCAAAACTTTCTTCACTAGACCTTACACCTCTCAGGTCAAAGGAACTGTCGAAAACCGAATAGGATTGATCAGAGCATTCCTTCCTAAAGGAACTGACCTGAATGAAATCTCTGACAAAACCATCGCAGATATAGAACAAAAAATCAACAACAGGCCTGTTCGAAAATTCAAATACCTAACTCCTAAAGAGAAATTATTATCTTACAAGAAAGTTGCATTTATTACTTGATCATGGCAACTTCGAAAAGACCCTACTTCTTTTAGACGAAAAGGCCTATTGGAATAGAGCAATTAGTCGAGGCTTAATTCTATCCTTTGATAATGTAAAATC
>NZ_FNVR01000010.1 GCF_900108085.1 Algoriphagus boritolerans DSM 17298 = JCM 18970 | reverse complement strand
AAGCCACTGTCGCAGTGTTAAATTACTGTTTTCCATTACTGTACCGCTTTTCAAGCTGGTTCGGAATTCACATGTTTTGCACTGGAACATATTTTTATTGTGCAACCAATAGTGATCCTTGCCCTTGCACTTTTTGCAAACCACACCTTCGTGCTCTCTTTTGGCTTTGAAAAAGGTGATGCAGGATTCTTCATCTGGAAAACGCTCCTCAAACTTTAAAATATTCATGGTCAGAACCGTTGTTTTGACCAAGTAACCCCACTTTTAGCTGATTATCAAACCATTGTCACGAACTGTCAGTATATAATTCGGCTACTGGCAGAATTCCGTATATTCATATTAAAATAAATTGGGAATCTATTTTCATCAAAAAAGGATCAATTCTAATTCCAGTTTGAGTTAGTTGGTCTAAAGTATTGAGAAAAGCGCCTCCAAAAATAATGAACTCCTACCTCTCGACTCCAGCAATCTTTTTCTAACTAAAATGGAAGGATTTTAAACTAAAAAAGAGGCTGTCTCAAAATGCAGCTCGGTGTCAGCCTGAGCACCTGACCAACGCGAGTTGGACAGTACGAAGGCCATTTCCAGTAATTGGGGCTACATTTTGACTACGCTCCATGTCACAATTAGTAATTATGAGACAGCCTCTTTAAATCTTACCTGCTTGGAGTGCTGAACCCCAATTTTTTCAGCCCCTCTTGTACTTCCGGTGCGCCCATAAACAGCTTCCATCCCAGACCCGTTCGGTGGTTTTCTATCATCGCAATCATGGGCCCCTGATCGATCGCAAGGTATCGGGTTGGGAAAAAGTCATGATGTGGACTCATTGCATCGTAAAATCCATATTTTCCAAGGACTTTTTTACCATAGTTGTAATAGAGATTTTTGATGACCTCCATGGATTCTTTTGGAGTATAAGGAATAGAGGAAACAGCTGCGGTAGGAGAAATGACTCCTGTGTCATTGCCCGGATGATGTGCATTGTAAAAGTTGATCGAGTACGAAGCGGTCAAGCCCCAAAGTGACTCCCCGTATCCTTTGAAATTCCCCGGATTCTCCAGACACCAAGCCCGATTGATGAGGGTATGGTTGCGGTTTTCCTGTTCATAGTCAGCATATCGGTCTTTCAGTCCCATGGGATTCAATCCTAAATAGGAGTAATGAGCCCAGAAAAGTGGTCCTCCTTTTTCTTCGGCCCCGTTGTGTCTGAGTTGGAGCGGATAGCCGTAGGCTAAATTATTAGCTTGGATACCTCCATTTCTTGCCCAGCCTTTGTGGTAAGCTGCCGCATCGATGGTGTGAGTAGGCGAAGCTGCCGCTAAAACGTAGGTGATCAGGCATTCATTGTAGCCTTCCAGCGCAAAATTCATGTCCCAACCATACTCCGGTGACCAGTGCCAGTAGAGCACATCCTTGCCGCCCTGTGTGTGCCAAGTCCAGTTCATTTCTTCCCAAAGCTTATTGATGCGCGCTGCAAGCACTTTCTCAGAATCTGTTCCATGTTTGTAATATTCTCTAACAGTAAGGAGTCCCTGCATCAGAAAGGCCGATTCGACCAGATCTGCACCATTATCTTTCTTTCCAAAAGGCTTGGTTTTTCCTGTTTTTCCGTCGATCCAGTGTGCCCATATTCCGTTGTAGCGATCTGCTTTCTCAAGAAAACCCACGATTCTTTCCATTCTGGCCAGGCCTTGCTCCCGAGACACCCACTCCCGCTCTATCCCTGCAATCAGCCCAAAAAGTCCAAATCCTGTTCCTCCTGTGGTAACGATATGCGCATCATTATCCGGATATTCCCCATCGAGGTGAATGCGCTCGGGTGCCATACCTGAGTTGGGCTCGGCTCCGTGCCAGAAATATCTGAAGGTGTAATAGGCTACCATATCCAACAATTCCTCGTCCGACATTTTTCGGGTTGCGGTTTCTTTGGAAGCTAAAACCAGCGTATCCTGTGACCGATTTGCCCGGATTTGGTAGCTCAATTTCAGATCACTTCCCAGGTCGGATACAAAGTCTAAGTACAGTGTATCGGTAGTTTCTCCCCGAGGTGTAAAGGTCTCTCCATCCAGGCTTACCCAAACCGAATAGCTTACGGCAGCATCTGATGGATTCCATCTGAGTTCTACATGGCGATCGTATGGATCTATTTCCAAAGTCCCCAATTCCACAGGTTTATTTTGGCAGGCAAAAAGCCCCAAAACGATCAAGATGGGAATTACTATTCGTGTGTGGTTCATTTTAGGTCTTTTTTAAGAATGAAAATACCCGAATTATCCCGATTAATTGATCTTCAGGACAATCCGGGATTTTCAAGGATTCAATAGGGAAAGTGAAAGTTGGGTCTAACTTTCACTTAATTCAGAATTTGACTTTTAATATCCTGGATTTTGAGTTAGCGTGCCTCCACTGATATCAATTTCTGACTGTGGAATTGGGAACACTTCATGTTTTCCGGCTGTCCAATTGATACCAAGGGCGCTGAATACAGCCTGTGCCTGCCCCTGTCGCACAAGGTCAAAGTACCGGTGTTGTTCCATGGCCAACTCTACTCTGCGCTCATGCCAGATAGCTGTCCTGAGTTCCGATTGATTGGTAGTAGTGACATCCGGGAGGATATCAGGATTGCCCTGCCGGGCACGTGCTCTTACCTGATTCAAATAATTTAAGGCCTCTCCACTGTTTCCAAGTTCATTGGCTGCTTCTGCGGCGATCAGCAATAAATCCGCATATCTGAACAGACGGATATTTGCTCCGCTGTTGCCAAATCCAATCGGCGGTCGCTCAGGCACCCAAGCTTTTTTGCTGAATCTGGCTCCTGCACCCATATTAGGATCAGCCCGTACAATTTCGCCTGTGGAAAGTGTATCGCCATTGGAAATCACTGTCGCACCTAAGCGCGGGTCATTTTCCTCATAGGCAGCGATCAGATCCGCCGATGGACTGTTGAATCCCCAACCGTTATTGGGATTTCCCCGGATTCCCTGGACTTCATTAAACTGGGATCCGCCACCGCCTTGCTCCAAAGCAACGGTAGACACCTCGAAAATACTCTCTGAACTGTGCTCCCCTTCTCTTCTGAAGATGGCTTCATAGTTTGGAAAAAGCGCGTATTCTCCACTATTGATTACCTCCTGAGCAAGTTGAAATGCTGCCTGGAAATCATTTTGGAAGAGGTGAACTTTAGCCAAATAAGCCTTAGCCGCACCTGCAGTAGCTCTTCCCAATTCGGAAGCGGGGTATTCTGATTTCTCTGGGAGATTGGCTATCGCAAAGTTGAGATCCTCTTCAATGAATTCATAGATCTGAGCTGCCGGTACTCTCGACTGTCGGTATTCATCCGGGTTCAACGGGCGGTCGATCAATGGAATATCGCCATAAGTTCGTACCAAGAAGAAGTAGAAGTAGGCCCTGAGAAACCTGGCTTCTCCAAGAAGGCGAGTCTGAAGTTCAGGATTCATCTCGATGTCAGGCACATTGGCGAGTACCTGGTTTGCTCGGAAAATACCTTGATAATATCCACTCCAGATTCCATTTACAGCGGTATTGTTTGCATCAAACGTAAAGTCATTGATGTCCTGTAGGAATCCGGCATCTCCTGGGACAGACCCCTTATCCGCATCGTCTGAGGCGATATCAGTGATTCCGACGTAAGAAAATACGTGAACGTTAAAATTGCGAAGGTGTGAATAGATGGAATTGACTGCCTGCTCGGCCTGAAGTGCATCTTTAAAGAAGTTATCAGAGGTGAGTTCTCCTTTTGGAGCTCGGTCAAGAAACTCATCGCCGCAGGAAACTAATCCTCCGAAAACAGCGAGACTCAGCGTAACTGTGAAAATTCGATTTTTTATATAGGATTGCATGATGATCTTTGGGTTTAGAAGTTGGCAGAAATACCTATGTTAACAGTACGGGCGATTGGATATAAACCTGAGTCATAACCCGTTCCCAGTACATTACCCCCTCCGATTTCAGGAGTGTAGCCGGAGTATTTGGTCAAAGTAAATAAATTGGTTCCGGATAGATACAATCTGAAATTCTGTACCTTGAACCGATCCAAAGCCACAGTTGGGAAGCTGTAGCCGATTTGAATGTTTCTGAGTCTTAAGAAGGAACCTTTCTCAATAAACCGGTCTGAAACTTCATAATTGTGTCCTCCGTTGGTGACCCGAGGTTCCTCATTACTGGTGCCTTCTCCTGTCCATCGATCAAGAAAGGAGGTTTCGAAGTTGTATGTGTTGAACCGAACCTGCTTTTTGGAATTGTAGATTTCATTTCCCACTGTTCCGTTGAAGTCTGCCCCGAAGTCAAAGCCTTTGTAGTCAAAGCCCAGGTTGAAACCAAAGATCAAATCCGGAATTGGGCTTCCCAGGATCACCCGATCATTGTTATTCACAACTCCATCACCATTGGTATCCTCAAAAATCAGATCACCGACTCTTTCGGGACCTCTCTTGGGGGTATTGGCCAGTTGTTCTTCATTTTGAAAGACTCCAGCCGTTTTATAGCCGAAATAATGCCCAATGGATTCTCCCACGATAGTCCTCGAACCCAAAAGCCCACTGATTCCTACTGCACCACCGAAGATGGCCTCATTTCCCTCTCCGATATCCAATACGCTGTTGTTGACCGTAGAGGCCACAATTCCGAAATTGTATCCAAAATCCCCCTTTTGCTCTCTCCAGTTTAGGCTTAGGTCAATTCCTTTGTTTTCTACTGAAGCAGCATTCACGATTGGATTATTGGATGCGCCAACGTACGACGGGATAGGTACGCCTACCAAAATGTCGTTTGTTCTTCGGTAGTAATAATCCAGTTCACCGGTAAGTCGGTCATCAAAAAAGCCAAATTCCAATCCTAAATTGGAGGTGATTGTTTCTTCCCACTGAATAAATGGATTGGCCAACCTGGTCAAAGTCGCACCATAAATCAGCTCTTCATTTACTCCAAAAACTGCATTTGTATTTCCTGTGACTACCGGTCGACCTTCGTAAAAAGCGATTTTATCGTTACCGATGATTCCCCAGCTACCGCGGATTTTCAGGTTTGAAAGGAAGTTTTGATTTTGAAGAAATCCTTCTTCAATCAGCCGATAGCCCAAAGCGATGGATGGGAAATTGCCAAATCGATTTTCTCTGCCAAATCGGGAAGAACCATCCCGTCGGAAAGTACCGGTCACCAAGAACTTGTCTTTGTAAACGTAATTTGCTCTGAAAAGGAAGGAAAGCATGGCCCAATCTCCGGCTGAGTTTGAATTGGTCTGAGAGGTAAGCTCGCCGGCATTCAGATACCAAAGCGAGGGGTCTTCTCCGGGAAGGTTTCTGCGTCCACCTCCCAGAGATTCTTGATAAAATGACTGGGTGGTCACACCACCAAGGAGATTTATGCGGTGATCATCCCATTCTTTGTTGTAATTGACCGTATTTTCCCAAAGGATATTTCTCGCTCTGCCCGTATTGACTGAAATGGAATTTTCCGGGTTTTGCTGCGTAGGAGATACAAAAAATACGGGTGTGAAGTTTTTGCCGTCCCGAAAAGACAGGTCTAGTCCAAAATTACTTCGGAAAGTAAAATCCTTGAGGAATTTGACATCCATAAAGAAATTTCCGACACTTCGATAATCATTGGTTTGATTGTTTGAATTGTATTCAAATTGTGCTACAGGATTTCCAACTGGAGCAGTATTGGTAAATGTCCCGTCTGGATTTCTAGGGTTGAAAATGGGATATGCACGATAAGCGTTGCCTACTACTCCCGGTTCATTCTGCTGGTTGAAGTAAATGAATGAAAAGTTGTGACCGAATGTCACTGCTTCTCCCAGTTTGTATTGATTGTTCAGGCGGAGGGTGAGTCGTTCGAATTCTGACTCTTTTACGACTCCTTTTTGATTAAAATAATTGACGCTCAGGTTGTAGGATGTATTGGCATTTCCACCGCTTGCTCCAAGATTGACGCTGGAAACCGGGGCATTTCTGAAGATCTGATCCTGCCAATCCGTACCTACTCCGTAATCGTTGACGTCATAAATTGGCTGATTTCCCACATTTTGCTCCAACTCGTTGGCCAACTCCGCAAATTGCCGCCCATTAACAAGATCAATTTTCTTCGCTACTTGCTGTACTCCTGTGAATGCATCGATGTTTATTTTCCCTTTGGTATCAAAAGATCCGCCTTTGGTAGTGACAATTACCACTCCGTTTGCTCCTCTTGACCCGTAGATCGCGGTAGCCGAGGCGTCTTTGAGTACTTCCATGGATTCGACATCATTTGGATTCAAAAAGTCAATGTCATCCAAAAGCATCCCGTCCACCACAAACAAGGGAGATGAGTTATTTAATGTACCCACCCCACGGATCCGAATGGTAGTACCTGCACCCGGTGCACCTGAATTGGAAGTGACCTGCACCCCGGATACTCTCCCTTGAAGGGATTGGGTGACATTCGAAACCGGAAGTCGGTTGATTTCCTCGGATTTGATTGATGAAATAGCTCCCGTCAAATCACTCTTTCGCTGAAGACCGTATCCCACCACTACGAATTCGTCCAAATCGGAGGTGTCTTCGGCGAGGGTTAGGTTGATGACGGTCTGATTGTTTACCGGGATTTCCTGACTGATAAATCCGACAAACGAAAATACAAGCACAGCGTCTGAGGGCACATTTAAGGTGTATTTGCCATCCAGATCTGATACTGTCCCCACAGCTGTACCTTTGATGACAACATTTACTCCGGGGAGGGGTTCGCCTGTGGAATCGATAATGGTACCCTGAACCTGGACGGTACTTTGGGCCAATACCTGTGTCCCGAATAGCAAACAAAGCACGAGGAACAAAATGTGAACCGAACGATGGGGGTTCACACGCGGTAGTAATTTTCTCATTGGTTTTGGGTTTGGTTTAGAGTGTAAACAAGTCAAAGACTTATTATCCTAAATCTAGAGTACCAATCCACCCAACTAATCAGATTTAAAGGAAAAAGAGCTTGAATTCGTTCCGAAATCGATTGCTTTCTGACTTATTTTTCCTCTTTTGATTTCAAGTAAATTGCGCTTTTTGGTCTAAAAATCGCACTTTTAATATTTTTGTTCCCTCTTCAATAGCAGATAGGAAAATATGCCTGATTATAGGAAATCCAGTGCTTCGGCAGGCTGTTTCTCCATCAATAAATCATCCCAGGTATGTGATGTTTTTCCTGTTGACTCCAGGATTTGCCTTACCTTCATCCTGAAACTGCTGATGGCGTTGACCCGCAATTCCAGTAGGGCAGAAAGTTGCTCTAAGGTTAAATTCTCCTGTTCAGAAATCACCAAGTAGGCAATAAAAAAGGCCTTCTCGAGGGGGATTCTGATTCCATGGAAAATCGTACCGGCTGTCGGAGATTCAGTATGACCGCATCGACCACATCTCCTGCTGAAGAGTTTTGGGGCTTTGGATTCCCGACGGTGTCCGCAGGACTTACATACATATCCCCGTCCCCATTTCACTTCGTCCAAGTAGCGTAAGCAAGCTGAAGTGTCCGGGAATATGACTTTAAATTCCCCAAAGTTCATTCGCTTATTTGTGATCCTTGCCTGCATACTTTCCTTCACTTGAGATTTTAGCTTCCAGATGTCTTTGTCCAGCAGCGAATTGATTCGCTTGATTTCCTCGTCTTTTTCAAGGATTTTTTTGTTGTATTCTTCCAGAAGTCTGTTTTTGGATTCGAGTTCTTTAGTTCGTTCTGCTACTTTTTCTTCCAACTCTCTGTTGATCTTGTCTTTCAACTTGGCATTTGCCTCTGATTGCCGTAGAGACCTTCTGAGGGCTTGGTCCTTGGTTTCTTTCAAGATTTTAACACGATCTCCCAGTGCCAAAGTCAGTAAGAGCATTTCGATCAAAAAAGCAATATGCAGGCTGTAGTATAACACGGTGCCGTGTGGGATGACTGCAGTCTGTACCATCACTTTCAGCATCAATCCGATAAACAAAATGGAATATGCTGCCACAAAAAGCCGGGCGACTTTGTAGCCTTTGATTAAAACTTGGATGCTGGCTATCAGGATAAGCGAAAAAGGAACCACATCATAAACCTGGATTTCAAGAAGACTGGGGAAAAACCAAAGTCCTACTAAAAAGAGCAGCGATTTCACAGCTAAAAAACCGATCAGAATTCGATAAAATATCCGGTGCCTGTGTTTGAGATTCAAAAATTTGACAGAAAACAGAATGGCGAAGGTGATGATGAAAAATGCAAAAACTCCCGTGGCATAAGAGTTCCAAGATGGATTCTCAGGCCACAGGTATTGGAATCCTATTCCGTCCAGAGCCATGGCAAATCCCGCTACGCTTAATAAATAGAAGACATAATAGAGGTATTTTACTTCTCTTATAGCACTGTATATCAGTAAATTGTAAAGTGCAATGATTAGGATCATCCCGTAAAATATCCCATAAAGGAAATATTCATTCAAGGCATAAAAGACAAAACGGTTTACTGACCGAAAAGCTATCCGTATATCCGCCTTTTGTGAAGAGCGTATCTTGAAATAATAATTATCGACTCCTTCCGAACTATTGGAGACAGGGATTTCAAAATTTTTATGGGCAAAAAGTCGATGATCAAAGGGATTTTGATCTCCCAAATCGACTTTTTTTACTCCGTCTGCACCGGGGATATAGGCTTCGATTTCATCAATAGTCTGGTCATAAAATTCCAAAATCCAATTTTTCTCACTTTGTGGCTGTTTGAGGATAGATACTTTTACCCAATAAGTTCTGTCGGTTTCAAACTTGTTTTTGGAAAAATCCGGATTCACTTTGAATTTCTGTTGAAAATCCGGGAGTAAAACCTCTTCAATTTTGAGGGAATTGGAAGGATCTTCATAAAATTCCAATTGATCGATGGCATAGATTCGCTCTTCCAGTTGATCATTGATGGCAAAAGTAAATTCTCCCGATATTCCTTGAGCCGCAGCGTTTTGAATTAAAAAAATCAAAGCAACGGAAAAAATCCCTTTGGTGGTTAAGATACTCATAAGATAGTTGGATTAGCCCCTGATAAAATGGATCTGACTTTTATAAACGCTTATCCATAATTCTTAGTTTCTTTCATATTCCATTTGATTGAAGTATTGAATTGGTAATACCGGACTTTGTGCATTTCTTAAGGTGTATTCGTTTAGCCACGTACCCAAATAATGGTAGGATTGAGTTCCTATTAGATGTGTTGTGGTCCGATAGCTACCAGACTGTTGAGAGAATCCGTATATAAAATACCTCAAATCTAATTCACTTGGATCAGTGCCAAGGGACATAAAAAAAAACAAACCTACCTGTGAGACAGGTTGAAATACCCTTTAGAAAAGCACTCAGAAAATGGAATTTTTAGCTGTGACACGCTAAGACACTTTCCCAAAAAGATTCCATCCTTGGCTGAAAGGAGGTGTGTTTATTAAAAACAAAAAGATAGGTAGACTAAATATGGTGATTATTTCAAGTTAAACATTTAATTATGCTCATTGAAATGATCAATCATGGTAGCTATCAATTGAAATTTTTTCCCCTCTGAAACTATCGTGAAGGGCTCTTTGGTCACGGATACAGGATGACTCAAGTTTAAAATCCCCGCTTTTCTCAGTGCCTTCTCAACCCAAAAAACCAATTCAGGCGGTCCCTCAATTTCAAATCCCGAATCCCGAATCTCAAACTCTATTTTTCCCCGATCGAGACTAAATCGATATTTATCGCCAGGAAGTAATTGATTGATCTTACCGGAAATGATCAAGTCCTCGGGCTTCCCCGAGATCAAAGGAGTTCCGCAGTTGAGTAGCCAAAACCGATCTGCAGTTTCTATTGCGATATCCAAATCGTGAGTAACTACAAGAACAGCTTTGCCTTTTTGCGCGGCAATATCCCGGAGTAATTCCATGATTTCAAATCGGTTGACCAAGTCCAGATGTGCCGTTGGTTCGTCCAGGATCATCAGTTTTCCATCCTGTGCCAAAGCTCGGGCAATCATCGCCTTTTGGCGCTGTCCGTCGCTGATTTCGCTCAAGCGCTCGTCCCGGAGATAAGCAATTTTGGTGTCTGAGAGTGCTTTTTCGACGATTTCTCTATCCAATTTGTTCAATTTTCCCGACCAGCCGGTATGGGGTGTTCTACCTAAAGCGACGAGTTGACCTACCGTCATATTTCCGGGGAAAACCGGATCTGTCAGCACGACAGAAATTCGCTTGGCAAGTTCTTCGATTCCAAGGTTTTCGAGGGATTGATTATCGATTTTAAGCTCACCTTTCCAAGGTTTGATTTGACCCAAAATAGCCTTGATCAGCGTAGATTTCCCCACGCCATTAGGTCCAAGCAGGCAAGTAAGTTCACCCGAATAGAGCTGAAAGTTGAGATCATTCAGGATTTCTTTTTTGGCTTTTTGATGAAAATAGCCAAGCGTCAAGTCCTTGCCTTCCAGTGCGATATGTTGCTGATTTCTTGCCATTTTTTAAAAATCCCTACTAAAGTTCCGTTTCAAAATCAAGCCAATCACAATCGGCGCTCCAACCAATGAAGTGACCGCATTGATCGGTAAAGTGCTTGCAAAGCCCGGAAGTTGACCCGCTGCATCGCAGAGCAACAGCAAAATCGCCCCGATCAGAGCCGATGCCGGAAAGAGAATCCGGTGATCCGAACTTTTCCAAACGATTCGTGCAAGGTGTGGAACTGCTATTCCAATGAATGCTATCGGTCCACAAAAAGCGGTAATTCCTCCAGCCAAAATCCCGGTACTTCCGATCATCAACCACCGCATCTTTTCGGTTCGGATTCCCATGCTCTTTGCGTAAGATTCGCCCAGCAAAAGCGCATTGTAGGATTTGATCGAGCTGAAAACCGGGATGCATCCAAGGAGAATCAACACACCTAAAATCCCGACTTGAGACCATCCTAAAGCGCCCAAACTTCCCATCGACCAAACGGTGAAAAGCTTCAATGCTTCGGCTCCTGAGAAGTACGAAAGCACTGAGATCACTGCCGAAACTGTCGATCCAAACATCAATCCCACGATCAAAAGCGTCATGCTGTCTTTGACTTTCCAGGCCACCAAACTGACGGCCGATAAGACCAATCCGGCTCCCAAAACACCTGCAAATGCAATCGCCCAGGAATTTACTCCGCTCAGCGCAAATCCAAAAGTAGATCCCGCCAGCATCAAAATCGCTACGCCCAAACCTGCCCCCGAACTGATACCCAAGACAAAAGGACCTGCCAGTGGATTTCTAAAAAAAGTCTGCATCTGAAGCCCGCTGAGACTAAGGCCAATTCCTGCAAAAATGGCCACAAGAGCTTTTGGGAGTCGATAATTGATAATAATTTGCTCCCAGGAGGATTTATTCCATTCTCCTGAAAATAGCCCTGTGACAATCTCCCCAAACGGAATCCACACCGAACCCAAGCTCAGATTGAGCAAAAAGCTCAGTCCGAGAATGGCAATGGCGATGGGGAAAAGGTAAGGGCGGTTGGGCATTAAATATTTTTTTGGAAGAGGTTCGTGGAGACACGACCCTCGGCGTTAAAGGTAGGGGTGTAGATTCATTTTATCGATTAGAGTGGTAGGTGGAGACACCGACCACGGCGTGTGATGGTTAGGCATTAAAGTTTATTTTGATGGAGGTTCGTGCTTGCCTTGCAGAAAGGCAGGCGCGAACCTTGTTACAAAGGTAGGACGCAGATTTATTTATTATTGGTTGTGTTCGGTGGAGACACTGACCATGGCGATAGGAAAAAGTGATTTTTTGGATTCATGGAGTGAATTTGTCTATGGTTTGCGGGGACAATGGACAAGGTGGAGGTCATTTCGTCAAGATTCAAGATCAACCACACCAACCTGCTTTCCAAATAATACCAATACCTGATTCACCTTATCGAGCCGAAGCGTTTTTTTTCCTTGTTCGAGATCTCGGACAAACCGCAAACCTACACCTGCCTTAGCCGCAAGTTCTTCTTGGGTTAGCCCGACAGACTTGCGTTTCTCCTTTAAAAATGCTGAGAAATTTGCCATTTATTATACCCTTTATGGTATAAATTTAATTATTTTATTTAAAATATATCCGATCGGGTATAAAAAATTAATATTGAAAGTAATTATACCCGATCGGGTTCTTTAAAAAGGTTCATCGATTTATTTTGATTTTCCGAAATGACACCAGTGTCCGAATTTTATTTTGATTACACCTCGACTTAACTCGGTACCCGTTGATATAATTTAATAGGGAGGGGAGGAAAATATGGCGCAGCCGCATTTTCCTCCCTTCCTTGTAACCCATGACTCGGTGGCCGAGCCCGGTCACTGAGCTTGTCGAAGTGTCGAGGCCAGATTGAAGTATTGGTAAGAAAGCAGATAATGATCTAATTTAAAAGTGGTTTGTGGGGACACAAACCACGGCGACGGTGGGATCGGGTTACTTGCCTGCATCGAGTTTCTGATAAAAATACAACTCATATTCCGGCAAAAGTTCCGGGTGGAGGATTTTGATCAGATCTTTGAGAATCAAGTCAGGCCGAACGTAACCCAACTCGAAATATTCCAGTCCTCCTGTTGCGCCTTTTTTTGCGGTGTAGGTATAAACTTCACCGTTTTTCCAAGGTCTAAAAGCCCGATACCGAGGTTCCGAATTTCCCATGGCATTCAGGTCTGCAAAGTCTGACGAACCGATCCAAAAGTCAGTTTCCAAGCCCTTGTCCAAGACAAATTCATAGCTGAGTTGCAGACTTCCTTCACCACTTTGGTCAGCAAAAATGTAGCTTCCGCCCGCATTTTCAAGGATTCTCGCACCCCAACTATCCGCTCCCGGAGCATACCAGATATCCTGATACATTACGCCGCTGAGCACTTTCGGTTTGCCTGTTTCAGGCAGATTTGCTGTGAGTTTTTCGGCATGCTGATAAGCTTTTTCAATATCCTCAAAAACCGCCACCGACTCTTCGTGTTTCCCAAGCAAAATCCCGGTGAATTTGATCCATTCTGCTCGTCCAAGCGGGTTTTGCTCGACATATTCTCCATTGATTACAGCAGGAATTTTTGCTTGCGCAAAGAGATCCAAATACCTCAAATCTTCTCCCAAAGTCGAAATCATTATCCAATCGGGTTGCAGGTCGATGACCATCTCCGGGTTGGCTGATGGACCATTCCCCAAGTCAGTGACTTTTCCGGAGTCGATCAACTCCCTGGTTTTTTTGGATGAAATCAAATCTGTTTGGGGAAAACCGACCAGTTTTTCGCTTGAATTCAGCAAGTCCAGATGCGGAATATGGGTGGTGGAAGTCATTACGATTTTGGAAATCGGCAGCTGAACTACGGCATCGAATCCCGTTTTTTCAGCCTGGGAATTTTCCTCCAAAACCAGGTAGCGAAATATTTTTTCAGCTCCCGGGTAGCCCTGTGTCACATGGATTTCCCAAAAATCTTTTCCTTGAAAAATCTCAAATCCCTTGGCGTAGTTCAGGGCAATCTGAGTTTTTTCAACGACGGATTCAGGTTTTTTTCCGCAGGAAATCAATAGAACAATGCTCCAAAAGTAAAGAAGGTAAGCTGTTGATTTTGAGTGGAAAATGTTGTTTCTAGATTTTTTTAACATACGGATAACCTGACGAAATATTCTGCCAAGGTAAATGAGATAATCCCTGCTTTCCAAAATTATTGATGGTCTCCTGCTTTTTTACCAAATCAAAATCGCTTTACTTTGCTGTTGATGAAGGTTCCCCATCCGCTCGTTCGGCTCTGGGGATTAAAAGGGAATCCGGTGTAAAACCGGAGCTGTCCCCGCAACTGTCAGTCTGTCTTTTTGAGTGATCAGAAAGAAAAAAGTTTTTGCTCCACTATGCCATTGACCTTGTCCCGATTACCATCGGGACGGGACGAGAAGGCCGGCAAAAATCAGATGAGCCAGGAGACCTGCCTTGATCTGTTGATTCTGTGCTTTCGGAGGAAAAGCGAAGAAGACGTGTCGATTTCCCAAGAGCATTTTGCTGGACGGGAGAGTTTTCATTTCTTCCCATTTCTCTTCAAGGCCGATCCCGATACCTATCGGGAGAATTGAGTTTAAACTTATTCGCTCGGGCATGACCTTGTTGTTTTGGGTAGTTTCTGTGATCGGTTTTGTGCCGACTCAGGACACCGTTTCTTTAGAGCAGGTGGAGGTGTATGCGCCTCCCTTGGATCGTTTTGCCCAAGGGCAAAAGGTGGTGAAATTCGATTCTGAGTTGCTGGAGGCCTATGCTGCGCGATCCCTGGGTGATTTGCTGCAGGAGCAAAGTCCTGTTTTCGTCCGGCAATACGGAGCAGGAATGTTGGCTTCGCCATCTTTTCGCGGTACCTCGGCAGGTCATACAGCCCTTTTTTGGAATGGCCTTCCGATAAACAGCCCTTCGCTTGGTCAAAGTGATCTTTCGATTCTGCCGGTGGAGGCAATCGATCAGGCCCAATTGCATTTCGGAAGTTCGGGAGCACTTTTTGGAAATGAAGCGATTGGCGGAAGCCTGCATATGAACTCAAAAACTGATTTTCGAAAAGGATTTAGAGGAAAAATCGCACAGACTTTCGGGAGTTTTGGATTGTTCAATTCCGCATTTTCCGGAGGATTTTCTTCAAAGAAGTTCAGCAGCAAAAGTCGTTTTTATCGGCAATTTGTACAAAATGACTTTAGCTTCCGGGACATTTCCCAGCCGGGAACTCCCGAAGTGAAGGCGCAAAATGCAGCAGCGGAACAACTTGGTTTTGTGCAGGATCTGGCATGGAATCTAAATTCCAAAAGTCAGCTCAAGGCGGCATTTTGGTGGAATAAGGCCGATCGGGAAATCCAACCTGTGATGGGTTCCAATACCACAGATCAGCAGTCTGATGAGAGTTTTCGGGCGGTTTTGGATTATTTCCGATTTAGCGGAAAGTCAATTTGGAATCTTAAAACAGGTTGGATTCAGGACAAGATGATTTTCAATGAAAGTCTGAATCAAACCCGGCAGTTTTTTGCTGCTTCGGATTGGGATTTTTCCAAAGGGGACCGTCTGCAATTCAAAGCTGGCGTTCGGGGGACTTTTGTACAGGGGGATTTGAGCACCTATTCGGCAACGGATCAGCGCTTTGAGTTTTATCAGTCAGCGCGATATGATGCCTCAGAGGATCTGTCACTTTCTGTGAATCTCCGGCAATTTGCATATTTGGATAATTTCGTTCCATTTCTACCTAGCATCGGAGGAGATTGGAAGTTTTGGGAAGGTGACCAACAAGAATTTTTGCTTAAAGCTTCAGTTGGAAAAGGATTTAAAGTTCCTACGCTGAATGACCGATTTTGGAGCCCCGGAGGCAATCCGGATTTGCTTCCCGAGGAAAGTGTGTCCGGAGAAATCGGGCTGAATTGGACCAAAACAGGAGCTTTTTCCTGGGATCAAAGTCTGACCTACTATCGAATGCAAGTCAATAACTGGATCATTTGGATGCCTCAGGGATCTGTCTGGAGTCCGGAGAATATTCGGGAAGTCCAAAATCAGGGTATTGAATATCAGGGGAAAGGAAACCGGAAAATAGGGTTAGTGGACATGGAGATTGGGCTGAGTTACACCTTTTCACAGGCTTTGGATCTCACTTCCGAGCCTACAAATCCCCGTCAACTTCCCTACACTCCCAAGCATCAAGCAAACGGATCACTTATAGCAGCCTACGCTGGATTTTCCCTGAATTTGGGGACTTTCTATGTCGGGCAACGTGCCATCGGAACGGGCAATGCGAGAGTGTTGGATTCGTATCAGCTTTGGAACGCAGGGCTGAGGTTTTCCGATCTGAAATGGGGAAAAACCCGCTTTCCGCTCAGTTTTCAAGTACTGAATTTATTGGATAAGGATTATCAAGTGCTTTATCTCCGTGCTATGCCCGGTCGCTCGTTTCAACTTAATTTAACTATACACTTATGAAGTTTGCTTACAAAAATCAGCTTGGAGTTTTAGCTCTATTTTACTTACTGGTTGCCTGCAATGATTCAGGCAACGAAAGGCCACTTGGTGCCTATGATACCGGAGTTCTAATAATCAATGAAGGGGCATTCGGTGCCAATGACGGAGAAGTCTTTCATTTGGACCCCAGTACTGGTATTCTGAAAGAAAACGTGTTTGAAGCCGAAAATAACCGTCCCTTTGCTGGACTATTGGAGGATATAGTTCTCGAAGAAGAACGGCTCTACTTGGTAGCCAATACGGGTAAGGTGGAGATCGTGAACCCGGGAGATTTTAAGTCAATAGGTTCAGTCATAGGCGATTTGGATATTCCCAGATCATTAGCCACAGCTCAAGGTAAGCTGTTTATTTCTGATTATGGACCCTACGATGCGAGTTTTGCTACGCCGGATTCTTACATCGCGGTGGTCTCCGGATTGGATGGAGGTACGGTAAAAAAGAAAATTGAAGTCTCCAACAAGCCTGAAGACCTGTTTACTGTTGGGAAATATGTCTTCGTGGCCGGATCAGAAGAGGGGAAAATCGAAATCATCGATGCGGAGACTGAAACAGTCATCAAAACCATCGAGGTGGACGGAAGACCTGTTCAGTTTTTTGAAGAGCGGGGTGATTTGTGGGTTTATGCTTACGATTCTGAGCAGGTTTACTTCCAGTCATTTCACTTGTCCGATCTGACCAAAAAAGAATACCGGGCTTTTGATATTTCCAATGCGACGCGAAGCATTGCTTTCGGAGAGGATGCCAAAATGTACATTTTGACCAGTACGGGCTGGCCCGATTACAATGACGGTATCGCGGTGGTTTCCATTAATGATGGGGAGACACTTATTCCGGAATGGAAAACGGGGTCAGGCTTCTATGGGATAGGATACGATAAGGAGCGACAGGAAATCTACGTCGCTAATGCGAAGGGATTTCAGGGAAATGGACAGGTGACTGTCTATTCTAAATCAGGAGCTGAAGTCAATACGATGGAAGTGGGGAGAGGGCCTTCGGGGTTTGTTTTTAGATGATTTTCAGATTGGAAAATTGAAATATTGCAAGATTGAAAAATTAAAGGAGGCTGTCTCAAAATTACCTATTGTTACATTGAGCGTAGTCGAAATGTGGCCAGATTAACTGGAAATGGCCTTCGTACTGCCCAACTCGCGTTGGTCAGGTGCTCAGGCTGACTCCAAGAAGCCTTATGAGACAGCCTCTTTTTGAAAAAAATTTTCCGTAGACCTGACTGCAGGCAGGCAAGTTTTTCACAGAAAAGGCACAGACCTGCCTGCAGTCAGGTTTCCTCGGATTTCTCTTCCTCGTACTCAGGAAATAATTTTCACTTGAGGTGTTGAACTTTTCTGCCAACTGGCACTGCCTACTGATTACTCTCATTACTCCTCCAGCTTTTTCACCATTGTCCGCTCAAATCGCTCCAAAAGCCTGATGTATCTTTTACGGATGTTTTCCAGAAAGTTGGATTGCGTATCGATGGTATAGACTGGGTTATACTGGATTCGGTCGATGATCATATCGAGCCAGCCTTTGCCATCATCAATCAATTCGGCATGGAAAGCCTCAACCGTTGCATCTCGGGACCCAGAGAATGGACCTTTTTTTAGTTTTTCGAAAAATTTGGAAATAACTTTCAGTGCCAATTCGTGGGCTACTTCGAAATGGGTGATCAAATCTCTGGATTGGGTTTCGGTGTACCCGGTTTTTTCGCCTCGGCTGGCATAAATGACGAGTTCCTCCAGGGCCGTGCTGAATTCTTCGAGGCATTGTTCACAAGTTTGGGGTAAGGTTTTCATTTTAGGCTTATTTCTGTTTTTTCAAATTAGAAAAAAAATCTTTCTGAAACGAAATAAATGCGGTTGGTGATCTCGGAAGTCAACCGCATTTTTATTTACCTCACATTATAGCTCTGCATAAAGGGTTGACCATTTGGTGCCACTCCCTCGAGTCGTAGTTTTCCGCTGAATTCTTCCAGGTATTTGCCTGCTGCTTTCGGGTCTTTGGCAGGGATTTGATTGATATGAGTGATGACAAAGCCATCCCGAAAGCCCAGATCCCGCAGATATCCTCTGGTCATCGAAGTAATCTTCACCCCATAAGGAATTTTGAGTCGATCCCGTTCGATGGTATTGACTGCTTCAAGTTTTGCCCCTAAAAGAGCGGATGTGAAAAACTCACGCTTGATCACTCCCTCTCCGCCTTCCAGATTCTGAAGGGTTAGTTGGGAAGTTTTTAGATTACCGTTTCGCATGTATTCGATCGTTACTTTGTCTCCCGGGTAGAAATAGGAAAGCGCCTCCTCAAAACTTCCCTTACCGGTAATCTTCCAATCGGCGATTTTGGTAATCACATCGTCTTTTTGAATTCCGGCTTTTTCTGCAGCTCCGGTGCGAAGGATATGCGTCACGATGACTCCATCGAGTGACTTCAGTTTCATCTCCTCGGCTAATTCGGGAGTCAATTCCACTACGTCGATTCCGGGAATTGCCTTTTGCACTTCGCCATATTTGATCAGGTCATTGGAGATTTTCAGGGCAATATCCACAGGCACTGCAAATCCATATCCGGTGTAGGAACCTGTTCGGGAAAGGATCGCGGTGTTGATTCCGACCAATTCACCATTGACATTGACCAAGGCACCGCCGGAGTTTCCAGGGTTGATGGGAGCGTCGGTTTGGATAAAGCTTTCCAGAGGAAAATCTCCACCCAGAATATTGATTTGTCGCTCTTTGGCGGATACGATTCCCGCGGTGACCGTCGAGGTCAAGTTGAATGGATTGCCTACTGCCAGCACCCATTCGCCGATTTTAAGGTTTCGGCTATTTCCTATTTTAATCTCCGGCATGTTCTGAGCCTCAATTTTGAGTACGGCGATGTCCGTGTTTTTGTCTGTTCCGACCAGTTTGGCGGCATAAGTTCGCTTTTGATGGACGACTTCGATGGTCTCAGCCCGGTCGATGACGTGATTATTGGTAATGATGTAGCCGTCTTTGGAGATGATCACACCTGAACCCGTGCTGACTTGCTGCGTTGGCCCAGTTCCAAAGAAATAGTCAAACATGCTGTAGCGTCGCGGATCTGTCCCGGAGAAGTTTTTGATAAAAACGACCGATTCGGTGCTGTTTTGAGAGGCCTCTACAAATGAAACCGGAACTTCAGTTGGAATAGTTGAAGAATTGGATTGTAAGGAGGATGCAAATTGCAATTCACGACTCTTCGGTTCGATGACTGTGGATTCCGCAGGTTGAGGAGAATTGATTTCCACAAGAGACCAACAAGCCGCTCCGGCAATCCCTGCCAGAAAAGGCAATCCTATTGATTTGATGAGTGAGTTCATAGTTATTAGTTTACTCATTTAGCGAGTTGATAGTTGCTAGCCCTATATTTCTTCACAATTTTTAAGTTGATCATACTTATAATAAAAACCAAAAATCATCCCAAATCCCAAAAAGTGACGGGATGTACAAGGAAAAGTCTGGTCAATTGGTAATTTTGTCAGCCTGAATCAGAACTTTAGCAAAAAATTGAAGTCTTGAGTCAGATTGTAACCCCCTTCGAATGACAGAAATTAAGCGTGTAGCCATCCTGGGTAGTACCGGAAGCATCGGAACTCAAACCCTTGAGGTGATTCGTCAGCATCCCCAAATTTTTTCGGTTGAAGTCCTTACTGCCCAGAATAACTGTGATTTACTGATTGCTCAAGCTTTGGAGTTTAATCCAAACGCCGTGGTCATAGGTAATGAATCTAAGTATCAAAAAGTCAAAGAGGCACTCCTTCCTCATGACATTAAGGTTTTTGCAGGGCAGAAGGCCATCGCTCAAATCGTCGAAATGGAAACCATCGATGTGGTCTTGACCGCAGTGGTTGGGTATTCCGGTTTGATTCCCACCGTAAATGCGATCAAAGCAGGTAAACAGATTGCCTTGGCGAATAAGGAAACCTTGGTTGTAGCCGGCGAAATCATCACGGCCCTGGCCAAGGAAAACCGGGTCAATATTTTCCCGGTGGACTCTGAGCATTCGGCGATTTTCCAATGTTTGGTGGGAGAATACTATAATCCGATCGAGAAGATCATTCTGACTGCTTCCGGGGGCCCTTTCCGTGGAAAGGATCGGGCTTTTCTTGAAACAGTCACCCGCGAGCAAGCCCTCAAGCATCCCAATTGGGATATGGGTGCCAAGATCACGATCGATTCTGCCTCCTTGATGAACAAAGGTCTGGAAGTCATCGAGGCAAAGTGGCTCTTTGGATTGAAAACAGAGCAGATTGAGGTTGTCGTTCACCCTCAAAGCATCATTCATTCCCTGGTGCAGTTTGAAGATGGGTCAATCAAAGCACAACTTGGCCTGCCGGATATGCGTATCCCGATTCAGTTTGCGCTCAGTTTCCCGGATCGGTTGAAAAGCGACTTTGAGCGTTTCGATTTCACGAATTATCCGCAACTGACCTTTGAGCAACCGGATTTAAAAACGTTTCGGAACCTTCAGCTGGCATTTGACGCTTTAGCAAAGGGAGGCAATGCTCCATGTATCCTAAATGCAGCGAATGAAATTGCTGTATCAGCTTTTCTGAATAAGGAAGTGGGATTTCTGGAGATGTCCGACCTGATTGAAGAGGCTTTGGGAAAAGCAACTTTTATCCAGTATCCAAGTTTGGAAGATTATATCGGCACAGATGAGGAAGCAAGAACAATTACAACTCAACTAATTAAGCGTAAAGTATAATGGAAACATTGATTATGGTGGGCCAATTGCTCCTGGGATTATCGATCCTGGTAGGGCTTCATGAATTGGGTCACTTGCTCACTGCCAAGATGTTTGGCATGCGAGTAGAGAAATTTTCGATCGGATTTCCCCCCAAAATCGCTGGTTTCCAGTGGGGAGAGACCGAATATTCAATAGGAGCGATTCCTTTGGGGGGGTTTGTGAAAATCTCCGGTATGGTGGACGAATCCATGGATACCGAGCAGATGTCCTCAGAGCCACAGCCTTGGGAATTCCGATCCAAACCGGCCTGGCAGCGACTCATTGTGATGCTGGGAGGTATCATCGTCAATGTGATTACAGGGATCATCATTTTTGTCGTATTGGTTTACCAAAACGGAGAAACCTTTTATTCCAGAGATCAGGTCATCCAAAACGGGATCGTAGCCTATGAATATGGGGAAGCGATTGGTTTCAAGACCGGAGATAAAGTATTGGACATCAACGGAGAGCCTTACCAAGGGATCAATGACCTGACCAGCGGATCAGCTTTACTGAGCGAAAACGGCTACTATACCGTGGATCGCGATGGTGAACAAATTAAAATTGAAATCCCTCGCGGTTTCATCAATACTTTTGACAGTGAGGAGGCTTTTAGCAAATTTGTTCAGATCCGTTTTCCCTTTGAAGTAGGGGCGGTGGAAAAAGGAAGCGGAGCAGAATCTGCAGGAATAAAGCCGGGGGATAAAATTCTGGCAGTTAACAATCAGCCGATCAAGTACTTCGATGAAATGCAATCAGCACTTCGGCCTTTAGTGGGAAAGACTGCGCAAGTGGTCAGACAAAATGAAGCCGGCATTGATACCTTGGCTATTGGCGTTACTGATGAAGCCCGAATCGGCATCGCTGTACAGACACTCCTTGAGCCAACACGTAGGCAATATGGCTTCGGCGAAGCAATCAGTAAAGGAACATCCAGAGCATTTGGCGTGGTGATAGTCAATGCCAGAGCCCTAGGGAAAATGTTCACAGGCGAGGTTTCTGCGAAAAATGTAAGTGGCCCTGTAGGTATGGCCAAAATCTACGGTTCCACCTGGGATTGGACGAAGTTCTGGAGCATCACCGGTTTGATTTCGATGATTTTGGCCTTTATGAACTTGCTGCCCATACCTGCTTTGGACGGGGGACATGTGGTATTCTTGCTCTATGAAATGGTCTCCGGAAGAACGCCATCGGACAAGTTTCTGGAAAATGCCCAAAAGGTCGGTATGGTGATCCTACTGGCCTTGATGGTCTTTGCGATCGGAAATGATATTTTGAAGTTGTTTGCTTAATTGAAGCATTTTCAATTCTATAAATAAATCCAGATCATTTGATCTGGATTTTTATTTACTGGAAATCAGATAATTATAAAAATATTTTAATCGCCTCAAAACATATTTTTGTAATTTAAAACTAAGATCGCTTCTTTGTGTGAGTTTCGACCAGTAGGGGATGATATCAATGGTTCATCGTCATGTGTTGATACTTTTTACCCTGATTTGCGATCACATGATGGTTCTAATTTCCAGACTTTTCCAAGTCTTTTTCCTGCTGATTTTTCTCTCTGGCTATCAAGCTTTTGCTCAAAGTTCCGCTTCTGTCCAAGTGGAAGATTATGTTATTCTCAAAAACGGACGGCGGTTTGACGGAACCGTAATGAGGAAACTTGGGCAGTTGGATTTTGAACAAATTGAGTTTCTCAGAAGGGGAGAAACGGAGATTTATACCCCCGAAGACATTCAAGCCTTCGGATTGGGAACAGGGGAGTATTTTAGGAGCATGGACTTGCCATCCACCCCGGTGAAGCGATTTGTTCAGGTATTCTATGCGGGTGAGGTGATTTTGGGAAAGGACCATGAAAATTTTTACGCAGGTTCGGAGGGTGATATGAAGCTTTTGACGGGCAAATCTGAGCCTGACGGCAAAGGGACAGAGAAATCGTATAAGCTTACTCTTTCGAAATTGCTGGCAGGAGATTGCCTAAGACGGGTTTCAGGGCAGATCCGAAGTTCGAAGTTGAATGAAGATGATCTGGTGTGGCTATTTCGAAAGTATTATGATTGCAAAGGGGGCGACTTCACTTTCTATGGAAAGGCAAGACCTCCCTACCTTCTTTCTCCCATTGTAAGAGTAGGCGTATTTGAATCCGGGATCAAAAGCCATATTAAAAATGGAGATCGGAAAGATGTGCTTAATTCTTCGCCACTGATTCAGGGATATGCCGGTTTGAGCATTCATTCGCTCCGAAGATATCCCAGATTTTCTGCGGATGCAGGTCTTTCTTTTGAATCTTCACAGCTCACTTGGGAATCACAATATGTAGGTTCTTCCATTAAAGTAACAGGAACTGAGGAGATGAGTCATTCCTTCATTTCCCTGCCTTTCCTGATTAATTACTCTCTGTTTAAAACCAGAAAAAAGGATTTTTTCGTCGGGCTGGGTGCAGGATACGGCATTTCTCTTTCCAACTCGGATTTTGCAATTCAGGAAGAGCTCGTCACCTATTCGGATAGGATCCTTTTGGAGGAAGGAAGTTTTACCACTATCAGGAGTGGAGGCTTTTTTTATCAAGCTCAAGCAGGATTTTTGGTAAATCTACCCTCGGAGAGAGCGCTTACTTTTTCCGTCCTATTTAGGCAATTGGGGGATTATTATGTGGTGAAGGCAGGAACAAATACTGCCAATTACCACAAGTTGGATTTTGGTTTTGGTGTTGGATTCCGATTTTAAGTATGAGAAATATAGGTAAGTACATTGCATTTTTCTGGGTTATTCTGTTCGTTTCCTGCGAAAAAGAAACCTTGGAGCCGCGCACAAATCCTCGGTTTAGTGTCACCATCATTCAGGAGATCTCTGCCTCCGGTGTACAGTTCGGAGCGGACATCTACGATTATGGAAATGAGGAGATCCTGGAATATGGATTTGTCTACACCCAGTCCACTGGCGCTCCCAATTTAAATCAGGACGATTATGTAGGCGCTCAGGGGCGTCCTGAGGCACATTTTGAACTCGTGGGCAATCATTCCATGACGCTGGGGAAGAAGTATTACGTTTCGGCATTTTTGAGGACATCCACCTCGTTGGTTTTTTCAGAAGCCATGGAATTTGTAAGCCAAGGATCGGAAGGATTTATTATCAATTCCATCGAGTGGCCGGAGGTAATCTATAGAGATCAAAATCTTGTGGTAAAAGGTCGTCGCTTCAGTAGGCAACAGGCTAACTATAAAGTAAAATTAGGTCAATTTGACCTTTACCCCAATTTGGTGGATTCCACCACGGTCTTACTACCGCTTCCTGAAGGATTGTTGACCCAGACTACGGGACAGGATTTAGAAATGGAATTAAGGATAGAAATCAGTGAGAAGGTTTACACCGAAAAGCGAGTGCTGAAGTTTCAGGAGCCGGAGTTTGAGAAGCAGGAGGTTCAGAAAATAAATTTGGATGATGAGGTGGTTATTAAAGGTGATTATTTAAATGTTGGCTTTTACAAAATTTTGATAGAGAATGTAGGAATGATAGAAGAGAATGCCTCGAAAAATGCCTTGTCATTTTTTCCTTACGAAGATAAAAATTTTGAAAATTCTGATAAGTCTAACCCTAATATATCAGTAATTGTACGAGGGAAAACTTACCAATTAGGTGAAGTTTTTGATTTAAATCCGTCTAAGGTAGATCAAGAGGAGATTGTCATTGACCAGGACTATGTGGTCATCCCAGGAAGTAACTTTAATTACAAAAATCTTAATGCGAATCAAATTTATGATGAAGCCAATAGACCTATAAATTTTATTTTGGACGAAGTGACTGCTTCATCTTTGAAACTATATGCGCGAGGGGCAACATTCCCCAAAAGGGACTTTAAGGCACGGGTAAATAATTTTGGTAAATTTTCTAATGAATTTTTGATAAAGCTTGAATATCCCAGCATAAACCTTCAGACCAAAAACAGGCTACTTGTCAACACGTATTTTGCCCGAGGTCAGGCAAACGAAACAGGGTATGTCCTTACAGATTTGGGAGTAATTGAAGAGAGTCTCACTGATGGATTTTCAAATAAAGTAATAGCTAGTCTTCCTGAGCTTGAAACAAACATCTTTGGAAGGATTTCTACGTTTGTGGGAAATGACTTTCTGTATGGAGGTGGCATAGCGTACCAGACGGGCAAAATAAATCCATTATTTTATTTTTCGACAGAAAGCAAAACTTGGAAGAAAATGGCCAATCTCCCCAATGGAAATGGGTCCTTTAGAAGGTCATACCCTGTGCAGGATGGATATATTTTTGAATGGGGGATGAAATTCGACCCAATCAATAACAGTGAGGAAAATCAAGAGCGGTGGAGGTATTCTAAAAGTCAGGATAGTTGGACTCAATTAACTGACTCCACTCTTCCGGAAGGTCGGACCTACCTGATCTATAATTGGAAGGGGAAGACTTATGCGATCTTTCAAGCCAATATGAGTTCTTATGGAGAATTTCAGGAGTTGACAGGAAACGGAACTTGGCAGACAGTGGGGAAAATCGATAATTACATCGGAACTACATTTAGTAATCCAATAATTATTGAGAACAAACTTTATCTTTTTCAAAATGGTTCTGAATTGTATGAAATCAACTTGGATACCTTTCAGGTAAAGAACTCATATTTTGGTGTTGGAAATATAACTTATTATTCAGCATTCGTTTTAGGTAAATCAATTATAGTTCTTTCTTCAAATTCACTTGCTACCGATATCCGACCGGATTTATGGCCTTGATTTAAAAACCACACCTGCCAATTTGACCCGAACCCCTTTTGGCATTGACCTTGACTTTATAGGAGGAACCTTCGTAAATAGGAGGTTCTTCTTTTATTATAGCTATTCACTGACAGCATGGCTGTCATTCTGTCCATATGAATCAATTCTCAAATTCTTTATTTCAAAACCTGATGTCCGGCGATTACACCGGAGAGGGTGATCTCATCCAGCTGATTACCGACGAAGAAGAAGGTGATCCTACCAATGAGTCATACGATGAAGAAATCCCTATACTTTCTGTTCGTAATACAGTCCTATTCCCCGGAGTAATTATACCGATCACAGTCGGAAGACAGCGATCGATCCGCCTGGTCAAAAAGGCACACAAAGGCAGCAAATTGATTGGTGTTTGCGCCCAAATTAATTCCAACAATGACGATCCCGGTTGGGAAGACATCTACCATGTAGGGACTTTGGCCAAAATCATCAAGATGATCGTCCTGCCTGACGGTAATACCACGATTATCATTCAGGGCAAAAAGCGCTTTAAAATCCGTGAACAGATCACTGACGACCCGTATTTCATGGCCAAAGTGGACTATTTGGAGGAGAGTTTCCCAAAAAACTCCCGAAAGATTAAAGCCCTGGAGGAATCTCTCAAAGAAGCAGCAAGTAAGATTCTTCACCTTAATCCGGAAATTCCGCGTGAAGCCCAGGTGGCCTTGGACAATATTGACAATACTCCATTCCTGACTCATTTCCTTTCTTCCAACATCAATGCGCCGGTAGAATCCAAACAGCGACTGATTGAGATTAATGACGGAATAGAGCGTGCTACATTATTGTTGGAGTACATGATGAAAGACATCCAAATGCTGGAGTTGAAGTCAGAGATCCACAAGAAAGTACATACAGACATCGATCAGCAGCAGCGGGATTATTTCCTCCGTCAGCAGATGAAGGTGCTACAGGATGAACTGGGCGATGAAGGTCCGGAGAAAGAAGTGGAAGACCTCAGAGCGCGCGGGGAACTGAAACACTGGCCAATAGAGGTCAAAAAACACTTTGAAAAAGAGCTCGACAAAATCCTGCGTATCAATCCAGCAGCGGCCGAATACCCCATTGCACTCAACTATGCTGAGACTTTGGTTGATCTGCCTTGGAATGAGTTCACGCTGGATAATTTCGATCTCAAGCACGCCAAAGCTGTTCTCGATGCAGATCACTTTGGCTTGGAGAAAGTCAAAGAGCGGATCATCGAATACTTGGCAGTTTTGAAATTGAAAAACGACCTGAAAGGGCCGATACTTTGCCTCTATGGCCCCCCTGGTGTAGGTAAAACTTCCCTTGGAAAATCCATCGCAGCGGCTTTGGGTAGAAAATATATCCGCATGTCACTGGGTGGGCTTCATGATGAGGCCGAGATCCGTGGTCATCGAAAGACCTACGTCGGAGCGATGCCGGGTAAGATCATTCAGAACATGAAGAAGGTCAAAATCTCCAATCCGGTATTTGTACTGGATGAGATTGATAAGCTTTCCTCAGATTTCAGAGGAGATCCATCATCTGCATTTCTAGAAGTGCTGGATCCGGAGCAAAACTTCGCCTTCCTGGACAATTACCTGGAGGTGGAATATGACCTGAGTAAAGTCCTGTTCATAGCAACTGCCAATTCGCTGGATACCATTCAGCCGGCCTTACGGGATCGGATGGAAATCATCGAAGTGACGGGCTACACACAGGAAGAGAAACTCGAAATCGCCAAGCGCCATTTGGTGCCAAAACAGCGTAAAGAGCATGGCCTTAAGGCTAAGGATATCAGTTTTGACAAAGCTGCCTTGGCTAAAATTATTGAGGACTATACCCGTGAATCCGGAGTTCGTAGCCTGGAAAGAGTCATTGGCAAAGTGGTTCGAAATGTTGCCAAGTCCATTGCTATGGAGGAAGAATATGATCATAAGATCACTCCTGCTGCGGTTCGCAGAATCTTGGGTTCAGAGATTTTTGATAAAGAAACCTATCAGGACAACAGCATTGCAGGGGTTGTGACGGGCTTGGCTTGGACCAGCGTAGGAGGAGAAATTCTTTTCATTGAATCCAGTTTGAGTCGGGGAAAAGGTAAATTGACACTTTCTGGCCAGTTGGGTGAAGTGATGAAAGAGTCTGCCATGACCGCACTTTCCTACCTGAAATCCAAAGCGGAATCACTCGGAATTGATCATCGGGTTTTTGATCAGTATGATCTCCATGTTCACGTGCCAGCCGGAGCAGTGCCTAAGGATGGTCCATCGGCAGGGATTACCATCCTGGTAGCCATGGCTTCGGTCTATACCCAGCGTAAGGTCAAATCCAAACTTGCAATGACCGGTGAAATCAGTTTGATAGGTAAGGTGATGCCCGTAGGCGGAATCAAAGAGAAAATTCTGGCAGCAAAACGGGCGGGGATAAAAGAAATCATTCTTTGTAAGAAGAATTTACGGGACATCGAGGAGATTGATCAGCAGTATGTCAAGGGAATAGAATTCCACTTTGTCGATTGGGTGTCAGAGGTTTTGGATATCGCGCTTACCCAAAGTAAAGTCGACAAGCCGCTCAAGTTTACGTTGTCCTCAGAGCCGAAATCCACTCAAGAATAAACCTAAGAAGGCTTCCTCGGTTAAAAAGGAAGCCTTTTCAATCTTTTGGAAACGAAAACCAGTTTCATAACCAACACCACAACAAACATGAATCAAATCGAATCACTTACTCCCAGACAAATCGTCGAAGAGCTGGATAAATACATCATCGGTCAAAAAGATGCCAAGCGAAATGTGGCAATTGCCTTGCGTAATCGCATCCGCCGCATGATGGTGAAGACCGATATTCAAAAAGACATCGTTCCGAATAACATTCTGCTTATCGGTAGCACCGGTGTCGGTAAAACCGAGATCGCGCGCCGATTGGCAAAGATTGCTCAGGCGCCATTTACCAAAGTAGAGGCATCCAAATTTACTGAAGTTGGCTACGTCGGACGTGATGTGGAGAGTATGGTTCGCGATCTGATGGAACAATCCATTCATTTGGTCAAAGAAGTCAAAAACGAAGGGGTAAAAGTGAAAGCCACAGAAGCCGTGGAGGAAGTGATCTTGGATATTCTGATTCCTCCTGTCAAAAGTGCAGGCTTTACCCGACCAATTGCCATCACTAACGAAGTTCAAGCAGAACTCGGAGATGATGCTGAATTAAATGAGCGAACTCGGGAGCGATTCCGCGAAAAACTCAGAAACGGCGAACTGGACGAACGCAAGATCGAAATCAATGTCAAGGCTTCATCCCCTGTCGGAATCGGAATGATCGGTAACGGCATGATGGATGAGGCCAGTATGGCCGGTCTTCAGGATATGATCTCGGGCATGATGCCTAAAAAAACCAAGAAGCGCAAACTGACGATCGCTGAGGCCAGGAAAGTCCTGTTGGATGAAGAAATTTCCAAATTGGTGGATTTTGACGAAGTGAAAGAAGAAGCCATCAAACTGGCGGAAAATAACGGAATCATCTTTATCGATGAGATTGATAAAATCGCTTCCAAGTCCGGAAAAGGCGGAAACGGACCGGATGTAAGCCGAGAAGGGGTACAGCGCGACTTGTTGCCAATAGTCGAAGGTACAGCCGTCAACACCAAGTATGGAGTAGTCAATACGGATCATGTTCTATTCATAGCGGCGGGAGCATTCCATGTCAGTAAACCTTCGGATTTGATACCTGAACTGCAGGGTCGATTCCCGATCAGAGTGGAGCTGCAAAGCCTGACTCAGGAGGATTTTTCAAGAATCCTGAGAGAACCCAAAAATGCCTTGACGAAACAGTACCAAGCGCTGTTTGCCTCCGAAGAAGTGTTGCTTGAATTCACTGATGATGCCATCGAGGAGATCGCAAGACTCGCTTTTCTGATCAATCAGGAAGTGGAAAATATCGGAGCGAGAAGACTGCATACCGTGATGAGTCACTTGTTGAATGACTTCCTCTTTGATGTACCGGACCTCATCCAAGCCAATTCCAAGATCATGGTCACCAAAGAGATGGTCGAGGAGCGACTGAAAGCTTTGGTGAAAAACAGAGATCTGTCTCAGTATATTCTGTAAGGTTAAAGATTAAAAAACCCGGATTGAAGTCAGTTTACTAAACTTATTTCAATCCGTTTTTTCATTTTTAAATAAATCGGCACTTTGAAAGGGTAGCAGCTTAATAAAAACTGATTTTTTCAGCCCGGTGTAGGGCTTGCTGACCGGAAGAGGGTGAAATCCTTGCCTCAAAGACTACTTCCCCTGAGGCGTAGTTTACTTCAATGACTTTTCCTCCGAATTTCCCACCATTGTCTACATTCCAACCGGGAACAAACAGGATGTTATTCTTATTTGGTAAAAAATCCACATCCGATTGAATTCTGGAGTAGGCATCTATGCCCCTTTCCTTACCGTATTGCCAGACTTGCTTTACAGTCATATTTTCTTCGTCGATTATGTATTCCACGGCTCTGCTGTAAAGCTCCGAAGTGGAATAGTTTCGTCGGTCACCATTGTCAAAAAACAGGAAGGAACCAGGCGATTTAACCGAGGGTGAATGGGGATACCAAACCCACTCAAAGTCCGGATGGTTTGTTCGACCCTCCAAAATATCCAAGTCCTGAATCGGCTGATTGTTTTGATCCAAAGGCCTTAGCAATTTGGTGTTTAAATCTACTCCATTTCGGTCTTTTCCCCATTCTAAATGGGGTGCCAAAATCCATTTTAACCGATTGTCCGCAGTGATTTTCATCGCTCCCTGAAATCGGGCAGTCAGGATGATGGAGTCATCACTCTCGTCATAATACAGCCCATTATTATGTAGCCAATTGACCGTGTTATTGCCCAAATTGTTCATCCAGACAGTCCGGTTTTCATCCAGACTTTGTTTCAGGTCCCATTCCTTTACTATTCCTCCGCTCATCCGATCGATCTCAATGATGATGTCATTGATGGTGATTTTGCCATTCAGATGTTGGCTGGTATTCTTGGATGCAGCCACCAAAAAGTTCCCATTGGGCTTTTCGATGACATTATGGTGAAAGGAATAGCCTTCAAAATTCCAGGATTTCAGTACCCGACCATGAAAATCAATTTCAAACACCGCATGATTGGATACATCCCCGAAGTAAAGGTTGCCGTTTCGAAGCGGTTCTATCCCGCATTCATATGAAATCCGATTGAGTATAGGATGCGCAGCATAGTCCAAATACCATCGAATGTCTCCAAAAGAATCCATGATAAAGGGCATAAAAGGAATTCCCAATCCCCGATAGCTGACCAAAGTGAGATCTCCATCCATCGCTTCCCGTTTGGCAATATCCACTTCGATCAGGGGAAGCTTTGCCGGCAGGGGATCAGTGTGCAGTACCAAAGATTTTTTGATTCGCTCATTTCCATTATTGTCCAAAAAACTTACTTCGACGGTGTTTTCATGATTTCCATAAAGACCAAAAATATTCAGTCGGTGAACTTTGGAAATATTTGAAGGAGTATGGGTGATATCCGATTTTGATCCGTTTTTCCCAACCACCCGAAACTTAAATTTCCCGATTGCGGGCATGGTGATATTTATCAGTGCACTCAGGGGACCATATCCACTTGGATTGACTTGGACACTGTCAGGTAAAATATCCAAGGTATTTCCCAGATAGGGAGCGATCCCTGTTTTACCATCGCGGAAAATGAGTTCAGCGTTCCATTCAGCAGGTTTCGGCTGAAATGTTTCTACAATTCGACCATCCACCTTTAATGTGTCTTGGTTTTCAAGAATCAAATGAAAAATATCCTTGTTGAAATAACTGTTAACGATCAATACTCCCTGCTGATCCAGCTCCTCAAAGCGATTAATTGCTTCGGTAGAATTATAAATTACTCCAGGAGAAATGATAAACTCCTCTTCCTTCTCACAACCCAGGAAAAAAAAAGCAGAAAGTAAAATAAAGAGATAATCAGTTTTTAATTTCATCAAAAAGGGTTTCGGGTTACAGACTCACTTGACGCTTGAAAGGTGAAAACTACGGTCTTTCTTCAAAGTTTCGAACTCTTTTTGTGATTTTCTGCATTTATGATATTGAGCCACTTTGATAGGAGGAATCCTGATTTGATGGAAACTTGGATTCCTGTTTCTACTGAGGCTTTTATCAGCTAATTCAAGTCTCTTGCCTCCAAATAAAATTGGTTTTAGGTAGTATGGTAGCGCATCACACTTTAAAAAATAAGTCGGAGGTGCCCATTCTTATAGTTTGAAAAATGTACATCCGCTTTTTCGCCAGTCGCAAGTTCAGGATTCCAAATTTCACCATGAAAAGTCCTAATTCCGCCGCTTCGGTCTTCGGACATCGGTCTTCCAACCCAGAAAGCAAAGTAGATTAGGTCTGTGGTACAATAGCGGATAATAAGAATTGGAAATTATCCTTTTCGCTGTTTGGATTACCTTTGTTTAAAAAATTTAGTTTTATAGAAATGAAATATCTCCTAATTCTCACCGGCCATACCAAAGGCCTCGGAAAAGCAATTTTGGATCGTTTTTTATCATTAAAAGACATTCAGATAGTTACGATTTCACGGACAAGTCTGGAATTGCGTGTGGACCGACTTACTGAAATCCAAATGGACCTGAATGATCTGGCAAATCTGGAAGTAAAGCTACCCTCATTGTTTCCTGAGGGAGACTTTGATAAGGTGATCCTGATCAATAACGCCGGATGGATCGGTGAAGTGAAAACCGTCGGGAAACTTCATCCCAAGGGGATCAGACAAGCTTTGAATATAAATCTTCTGGCCCCCATGATACTGAGTGATGCCTTTGTCAAGGCGTATTCTTCACTTGAAGGAAAAAAACTGATCTGCAATATCAGTTCGGGTGCTGCACACAAGCCCTTGCCTGGTTGGGCGGAATATTGTAGCAGCAAGGCTGGATTGGCGATGTTTTCCAGAGTGGCTGCAGAAGAGCTCAGCGGCTTGGGATTTCGTGTCTTTTCGCTGGCACCCGGGATAATAGATACTGAAATGCAGACAGAAATCAGAAAAGCCAATCTGTCGGATTTTCCCGCTTTGGATCGCTTTGCCAAATACAAGGCGGAAGGGCATTTGAGTTCACCGGAAGAAGTGGCGGAGAAAGTCTTTTATCTTTTAACCAATCCTGAATTGTTTCCAGACGTAGTTCAGGATGTCCGTAATTTTGAATTGCCTTAACTTTTTTTCTTAGGATAATCAATAAACCAAGGTTCGGCGGTTTCCGGTTTGAGCTCTGCCCAGTGTTCTGATTTGACTTTAAATCCAAACTGTCCGCTTGTAGGTAAATTGTCCAAGGTTCCGCCTAGATGGGATATCAGGTCATTCAGACCCGGATTGTGACCAAAAATCAAAATAGTGTCCACCGAGTCTTTTTGCATTCGAAGGAGCTTGAGAATTTGATTGGGAGAAGCAAGAAAAAGTTCTTTTTCCCACCGGATTTCATCTTTGGGGTAATCGAGAATTTCGGCTGTGATTTTAGCTGTTTCAGCAGCGCGCAGCGCTGTGGAGCTAAGGAAAAGACTGGGCTTAATCCCTCTTTTTTTGAGACGCTCGGCCATTTTTGGGGCATCTTCAATTCCCCGGGCTGCGAGAGGTCGGTCGTGATCATTCAGGAAAGGATTGTCCCAGGATGATTTTGCATGCCTTACCAAAATAATTTTTTTCATTTCACCAACCAATAAACGATTATTTTGTTTTTTTCGATCTAATATTTACTTTTAAAACACTTTCAGTTACAATTTATAACAATTCATTATGTTTACCGGAACAGTAAAATTTTACAATGAAGCCAAAGGTTTCGGATTTATCGTTGATGACGAAACTCAGGGAGACGTGTTCGTTCACGCCACCGGGTTAGTGGACAAAGTCGAGCAAAACGACAAAGTCACTTTCGACATCAAAGAGGGTAAAAAAGGACCAAACGCCATCAACGTCAAAAAGGCCTAAGAAATTCAAAAGAATGTATTAGTGTAAATTATCCCCTGAATCACGATTCGGGGGATTTTTGTTTTCTTCATTTTGTTGGATGGACTCAGTCTTTTGAGAAATCCTGATCTCCGGTTGATTTTTAAGGTAAACATCCCGCTTCGGAAACGGAATTTCGATGTTGTTTTTCTGAAAGGTGGTAAAGATAGCAGTCATGACTTGATGCCTCATGTCCAGCCAGATATCCATGTCATCCACCCAGAAAAGCACTCGGAAATCAACTGCGTTATCTCCAAAAGTTTGCATTAGAACTTTCGGTGCCGGTACCTTGGAGATTTTTTCCAGGGTCAATGCCTCTTCTATAAGTGTTTTGACCAGCTCCATATCTGAGGAATAACCTACTCCTATGACCAGTTCCACTCTTCGCATCTTATCCGAAAGTGTCCAGTTGATCAGGTGCTGAGAAAGCAAATCCCCGTTGGGAACGATGATTTCAGCCCCGTCATATCCTTGGATCTTGCTTGCCCGGATTCCTACTTCCTTGACTTTTCCCGTCATTTCTCCCACTTCGATATCATCTCCGATCTGAATAGGACGCTCAAAAGCTAAGATAATCCCGGAAACCAAATTGTTTATGATTGTCTGCAAGCCAAAACCGATGCCCACAGAGAGCGCTCCGAGTACGATGGTGATGTTGTTCAGCGGGATATTTGCAGCTGTGGCAGCTATGAAAAAGCCAAATATAAACACGGCCAGACGGATCAGCAGGATGGAGCTTCCCAGCCGTTTGGTCCGGGTGGAAGGTTGCTGTTGATCCTTGATCGTTGCAAAATACGCAATGTTGTTTGACAGGAGGTAGGCGACATAGACCAAGGCGCTGAAAAGCAGGACACTCTTGAATGTGAAACTCGTCTCGCCTAGGAATCGCTCTTTCATCAGAAATTCCATCACCTCGTGGTAGACATGGTCGCTCAGGGCGAGATTGGCCAGCATTATGATGATCCAAAACGAGGCGGCGAGAAATAGGAAGAATCCTCTGATTCGGTCTTGGATACTTTTAAAATCCAGGTAGGAAGTGAAAGACTCCGAGTCTTTTTTGTTCTCTAATACCACGTAGATGATTTCCATGACCACTTTGGTAAACAGATAGAGCGAAATCGCATGGACAAACCCCACGGCGCCTGCTACACTGAGCATTTTTGCAAGGCTGAATCTTCCGAAGATGTTGGCTAGAATCCCAAGTGACAGGAGAATCATGGTGACCATTCGCAGCGTTTTCAAAAAATTGACCTCCTTTTCATCCTCAGATTTGAAATTCTTGGGCATATTCCATAGGATGGAGATAAAGATGATACATCCAATCTCAAAATACATGCGTTCCTGATAGGCAATCTCCCAATACAGGTTGCTAATGGTGAAAAACAGGAAAATGGCCACCAAAACTATCCAGCGGATGAAGGTGTGCCGCGGAAATGTCCTGTAGATCAGAATGGATGAAAAAAGAACCTGTAGATAAATGAAGAAAGTAAGCAGGGTAATGGAGGTAGTGTCAAAGAGGAAAAATACCAAAGGAAGCAAGGCCACCATGGTGGATGCAATGGGTCTCTTGTCCAAATACTTGATTCTCCCGAGGATGATTTTCCCATACTCCTTGTCCCGCTCGATACTTAGGATGATTTTTCTTACCAGATAACTCGCAACTGCCAGGAGAATGAGCGCGATAATGGCGGAAAGCGGGTTTTGGCTGAGTTGATTTTTGAGAAAGATGAAATTCAGTCGTAATGAGTCAAATGTGATCTCTAAAATAGACTTGGGAGAGGGGATGGAATAACTCTCCCAGATGAAATTGATTTCCTTTTTGAATAGATTCTTTTCGAGAATTGTCTTGTTGGTTTCGACATAGCGCTTGAGTTCCGATAAGCCCATCGAAATGCTACTTAGGAGTGATTGGTACCTGGCAGCCTGAAGCTCCTGTCTGTAGATCGTGCTGTCTATGGAATAGACATTCAACTTTAGCTTTTCTATTTCCCCGGTGTACATGGGAAGCAGCAGCGTGTCCCGAATTCTATATTTGAATAGATCGTCCTTTTTAATGCTCATGAGCATACTGTCATAAACTTGGAGCTGATGCAGCCTTTCCAGGATGATTTTATCAAGTGCGTTGTTTTTTTCTTCCGTAGATTCCAAAATCCGGATGAGTGCATTGACGTACCTGAAATTAAATTTTGTATTTGGAGTACTTGTCCTCTCTCTCAGGGACTCCAGGGTTTCAATCATGAGGGGGATTTCGCTGTTGAATAGCGCAGTATCCAGGGGTTGCTGCAGTTCAAGAATTATTTCATTGGCCAGAAACGTGTATTTTCTGCCTTTACTGATCAGTTCCTCAAGCGTTGGGGTAATGTAAATGGTGTCGGTTACCGACTTGCGCTGCGATGGGTCCAAAACGATCAGGCTATCCTTTGAAAAAGAAAGGAGACTGTCAATCGACTGCCCCGAGTCGGAATTTTGCCCAAAAGCTGAACTTTGCAAAAAAATGAACAAAGTGTAAGTAAACAGAAAGAGTTTTTTCATCCGAGTGGTTTTCTTCATTTAAAAATAGACATTTAATCCTGAACACGCGTGGATATGGAGCTGATGATCCTTGTCATTTTTTCCCAAAAAGGAAAAACAATAAGTCATTTTGACTGAAAAGTGTATATTTTTTTGATTTATTAAGACAAAAAGGCCGAAAAACAGGGATGGAATGAAATTTAGAGCAGGTGGTTGGTAATCATTTAAACCACAACTAAAAATGAAACTAGTAAGATACAACCAACTCGACCCCACGCTGCCAAATACCTTCAGCGGAATGCTTGACCGATTTTTCAACGATTCTGTAAATGCTTCAATGAAGCAATTCAGTCCTGCGGTGGACATTGCAGAGGATGAAAAATCCTATGAAATCCATGTGTCTGTGCCAGGGATGAAAAAATCTGATTTCAAAATTGATTTGGTCGACGGAAAATTGACCATATCCGGTGAACGAAAATTGGAAGAAAAGAAAGAAGGAAAAAATTTCCACACCATCGAGACACAGTATGGCTCTTTTCGCAGATCATTCTTCCTTCCTGAGGATGTCATAGAAGATCAGGTGGAAGCCAGCTATGAAGATGGATTTCTCAAACTTCTGCTTCCCAAAAAGGAGAAGAAGGTAAATAAGGCGACCATTGAGGTGAAATAAATGAAGAGTGGGGCAACCCACTCTTTCAATTTCGGTTATAAGAGAGTGCAGGTAGGTAAAGCGGTTAAAACATGTTAATTTGGACAAGAAGACCAATCGAATCCCTTCCAAATTGAGTCTTAAATTGAAAATTCGTAACAGAAATAGTAAATCATAAAATTATGAGCAAAAAACAATTCTTCTTGGGCATGCTTCTCGCAGCGCTGATCGGAGGAGTGGTCGCGTTGGCAGGAGTGAGTTTCCTGATCAAACCACAAAATGCAGGGACCTTTGACGAAAAGCAGCAAGCTTCTTTTGTCAATCTCTTGTCGGGGGAGGATTTTAAGATCCCTGACGGAATCAACTTTGTAGCCTCAGCTCAGCTAGTCACCCCCGCTGTTGTACATGTCAATAGTCAGGTGGCATTTACACCCCGGGCACAGCGTGATCCCATTCAGGAGTTTTTTGGATTTCCAGACCCGCGGGGTGAAGGCGGACCCAACCTGGGAGGACAGATGCCTGTGAGTTCGGGGTCAGGTGTGATTATTTCTGCTGACGGATACATTGTGACCAACAATCACGTGGTAGATGGAGCTACCAAAATCGATATTTCCCTGGATAACAACAAGCGCTATGAAGCCACAGTCATTGGTACTGACCCGACTACTGATCTGGCTTTATTGAAGATAGAGGCTACCAATCTCCCTTTCGTGAGATTTGGCGATTCGGACAATACCAAAATCGGCGAGTGGGTGCTGGCAGTTGGTAATCCATTCAATCTGAACTCAACCGTCACTGCGGGTATTATTTCCGCGAAAGCCAGAAATATAGGAATCCTGAGAGGGGTGGAAAACAACCTACAGATCGAGTCTTTCCTTCAGACTGATGCGGTCGTCAATCCTGGAAATTCCGGAGGGGCTTTGGTCAACTTGGCTGGGGAGCTGATTGGTGTCAATACAGCCATAGCTACCAGTACGGGAACTTTCACCGGTTATTCATTTGCAGTGCCAAGTAACTTGGTGAAGAAAGTCATGGATGACCTGATGAAATATGGAGCAGTGCAAAGAGGACTTTTAGGTGTCAGAATTCAGGATGTCAGCCCCGATCTGGAGGATGCGCTGGATATCAAATTCCCAGTAGAGCAAGGTGTCTATGTAGGTGAGGTCAATGAGAATTCCGCGGGAGAAGAAGCCGGACTCAAAAAAGGAGATATCATCATTGGTATCGATGGCAAGAAGGTCAACAATGTGGCCAATCTTCAGGAATTGGTAGCGAGGAAACGTCCGGGCGACAAAGTTGACGTGGAATATATCCGCGACGGCAAAACCTCAAAAACTTCCGCTACGCTCAAGAATTTCTCCGGTGATACAGAAATTGTGAAGCGGGAAATTCCAAAAACCTACACTTTCGAAGGCCTGCAGTTTGAGGATGTGAGAGAAGAGTTGAAATCAAATCTTGAGATACCAGGAGGGGCAGTGATCAAGAGCAATGCCAACGAAAACTGGAGAAAAGCAGGAGCCAGAAACGGATTTATCATTACGTCTGTGATCTCTGACAGTGGTAGAAACCGAATCACTACTGCCCAGGAGATGGTCGATTTTCTGGAAAATTCCAAAGGTGAAGAATTGGTCGTTTTGGGATTGTTTCCGGATGGGACTGAGTATTACTTTGAAGTGGAAGCAAATTAAATTTTCTCCACCTTATAAAAAGCCGGCACTTGCCGGTTTTTTTTTGCCCTCTTTTTTCTATTTTGAAATCTGTTAATTCAAAAAACCATGAACCTAAAAATCTCCAGCTCAATTCTCACGCTGTTTGCAGCGATTCAGATTTCCTATGCACAGACTCTAGTAGAAGCGGGAAAGGCTCCAGTTTCGGGCATTTCCCAGGAAAGAGTCGCCAAACTCGATGCTATGCTTGAGGGGGCTATTCAATCCCGACAAGTGCCGGGCTTGGTGGCCATGGTGGTAAAGGACGGGAAAATTATTTACCATTCTGCCAAAGGTATGGCCGATGTGGAATCGGGAATAGCCATGGAGAGAAACAGCATTTTCCGAATTGCTTCTCAAACCAAAGCCATCACTTCCACCGCTATCATGATGCTCTGGGAAGAAGGGAAATTCAGACTGGACGACCCGATTTCCAAGTTTATTCCTGAGTTTAAAAATCCTCAGGTGCTGAATACCTTTAGATATTCCGATACTACGTTTACCAGCAGGCCAAGCAGTAAGGAAATCACGATACGCCATCTTTTGACACATACTTCCGGACTGGGCTATGGCGTCATCGACGGAGATGAACGCATAAAAATGATCTATCAAAAGGCCGGTGTGACGGATCTCTTCACCACGGAGAATATCACTATCGGGGAAAGTGTGAAGCGATTGGCTAAGCTTCCGCTTCATTTCGAACCCGGCACCAAATACACCTACAGTGAAGGATTGGATGTGTTGGGATACCTGATTGAAATTGTATCAGGAATGCCCTTTGACCAGTTTTTGAAAACCCGGCTGTTTGATCCACTAGAGATGAATGACACCCGATTCTACCTAAGCGATGATCAGGCGCCAAGATTGGTGACTGTTCACACTCGAAAGGACAATCAATGGGTTGGATACCCTGTGACTTTTTATAATCCTGACTATCCAAAAACAGGCGCGAAAACCTTCTTTTCGGGCGGCGCAGGTTTGTCAAGTACCACAGGGGATTATGCGAAATTCCTTCAGATGTACCTCAATGGTGGAATCTACAACGGGAAGCGGATCCTCAGCCCGCATACCATCACCACCATCATGACCAATCAGGTTGGTGATTTATTGGGAGAGGGAGGCAAGGATTACGGCCTGGCATTTGGGATCGTAGACCAAAAGGGTGTGCAGCTCGGTGGCATCGGCAGCTTGGGGACTTTTGACTGGGGAGGTTATTTCAATACGCAATATTTTGCAGATCCGAAGGAGAAAATTATTGGCTTGATCTTCAAGCAAACCTCCGGTGCGGGTAACGGCGACGAGACCGGTTGGAAGTTTAGACAAATGGTGTTTACCCTGGTGGAATGAAAATGGGGCCAATTCCTTTTTCAGGCCTGGAAAAGCTTCCTTGGTCGTCAATTGGGTTGGGAGAAATGTCCTTATCAACGAACGAGTGAGTTTGTAAAACTCCTTAAAATCCTTTGTAAACTGCATCTTATCCTATTACCCCACTTCATGGATCAAATCTGTCCAGGATATCGTTGATTTGCTTTCGAGTATTTTGTAGGCATTTTTTTCATTTCCTTATTTTACTTCGCAATAAAAGGAAAAACCTCCAAGGTTCGAAAGACCTCAAAGGTTAACCAATAAACCTTTCCGTTCTTTTGGACATTGGGTGCTTGAATATTCTTAACGCCACGACTTGAAGATCTGATCCATCCAAACCCATTTTTCTCCGGGTTTGGCCCAAGGGATCGGCTGCGGTAATCCCCACATTAGTTATTTCCCATTTTGCAGTATTGGGGTTGGAGGCATCCATTTCCGCCTTTCTTTCTAAGGTAAAGTGATCATCCATCTCCAGAATCACAGCCATCCGGTTGCCCGTTCGGAAGATCTCTATATTCAAAATTTACACAGTCCATGTTCTGCTGAGTGATCTCAGGTCAGGCTGTCCCTTGGGCTTGATGGGCTTCATAGGCTCGGATGGATTCGGGATCGTCGAACAGTCCGAGGGTGAAGCAAAAGCCTTGCATGGGATTTTTGACAGATTATTTGGGTTGATTAAACTGGTTGAGGTCCTGAAAGCCTCGATGGATTTGAAGGTCTAGAATCAGATCAGTGTCTGCACTGTCTCTAAATTTAGTTTTCTGCTTCAAAGTATTAATTTCATCAAAAATAACATAGTTAAAAAAAATAGGCAGGCAGAAAGGAATCTGGTCAATTGCTTACTCGATTTTGGAAGAAAAAGCCAAGGAATCAGGTATAATCACTGAAATGCGCCACACTGCACACGACTAATGAAAATTCACCAAAAATTCAATCGATTCTCCCCTGATTTAGATTTTAGCAACTCAGGCCGAATAATCTGATTATTTTTACGTCAAATTATAGAAACATTGGATCAGCAAGTTATTGTCAAAACATTCCGTGAAAACGGACAGGTGACCATTCAGGAAGGAAACGGAAAGAATCTCACCCTCCTGAAAATGGAGAATTGGGAGCCTGAAATGGGATTTGACTGGACTTTTCTTCTGTTTGATATGTTTCAGATCCGCACGGTATGCGAGCCATTTGCAGAGGTCTCGCTTGATGTGGTGGAGTTTGCCTCCAAACCTACCATCTACCATAGCCCTGTGAGCAAAGTGATCAAAAATGCCCCGATTCAGGATGGAAACATCAGGTTTTCCTTAATCCGGGAACCCAATTGGAATAAATTGCTCTTCCAGATTTCACAGCCTGTTTTGTCCAAAATTGGTTATTTAACCGATCAGGCAGACACTCAGACCGAACTTTATTTTCCGCTTTTGAGTCCCAGCACCAAGGAAATGTTTCTGGGTCCGGAAGGGGACGTCAAAATAGTCAATCGATGAATTTCAAAACCAAGCTAGACGAGCTCGAACTATTTGGAAAAGTCGCAAAGGCCAGTGCTGTACTGGGCATCAAAGCCTACGTTGTAGGTGGCTACGTCAGAGACCTGATCCTCAATCGACCCAGCAAGGACATTGACTTTACCTGTGTCGGAAGCGGAATCAGTCTTGCTCAAGAAGTAGCCAAGTCCTTTGATCAGCACGTTCCGCTCTCGGTTTTCAAGAACTTTGGCACAGCCATGCTTAAGCTTGACGATTGGGAACTGGAATTCGTCGGCGCAAGGAAAGAGTCCTATCGACTGGAATCCCGAAAGCCAATCGTGGAAGACGGGACGCTTCAGGAGGATCTGGAGCGCCGGGACTTCACAATCAATGCCATGGCCATCTCACTCAATCCGGAAGATTATGGGGATCTGATAGATCCATTTGACGGATTGGGGGATATCAAGATGAAAATCATCAAAACTCCGCTGGAGCCCGGAATTACTTTTTCCGACGATCCCCTGCGGATGATGCGGGCGGTGCGTTTTGCTTCGCAGCTGAATTTCGATATTGATGCGGATACCTTTTTTGCCCTTTCCGAAAATGCAGCCCGGCTGCAGATCATTTCCGCAGAGCGGATTATTGAGGAAGTGAATAAGATTGTGTCGGTACCCAAGCCATCTTATGGATTCAAATTACTATTTGCATCGAAGCTTTTGCATGAGTTTTTCCCCGAAATGGTCGAATTGCAAGGGGTAGATTCGGTGGATGACAAGTCCCACAAGGACAACTTCTACCACACCCTTCAGGTTTTGGACAATGTCTGTCAGATGACGGATAACCTGTGGCTTCGATGGGCTGCGATTATGCATGACATTGCCAAGCCGGCGACTAAGCGCTTTAATTCCAAGGTTGGCTGGACATTTCACGGTCACGAGGACAGAGGTGCCCGAATGACTCCGAATATATTCAGACGGCTGAAGCTTCCCATGGATGATCGGATGAAGTATGTGCAAAAGCTCGTGCGCCTTCACCTGAGGCCTATCGCTTTGGTCAAAGACGAAGTGACCGATTCGGCGATGCGAAGGCTACTTTTTGACGCCGGGGATGACATCGAGGACCTGATGATGTTGTGCCGTGCGGATATTACGTCCAAGAACAATAAAAAAGTACGGCTCTATCTCGAAAACTTTGACAAAGTCGAAGAAAAGATGAAGGAAGTGGAAGAAAAAGATCAAGTTCGCAATTTTCAACCACCGCTAAGCGGAGAAGAAATCATGGAAACTTTTGGTCTTTCGCCCTCAAAAATCATCGGGGAAATCAAGGAAGAGATAAAAGAAGCTATATTGGAGGGCAAAATTCAAAACAACCCGGAAGCCGCCCGAAAACTAATGTTTGACATTGCACGTAGCAAAGGCATAGCTTCCAAGAACCATAATACTAATCAAAATACATCTAATTAATTGACAATGAAGCGCACAATATTACTGCTGCTCCTGGCCTTTTGTGTCGGAAATCTCGCTGCTCAGACAGCAAACGACTCTATCCCAAGATTGGATTCAAAGACCAAAGCTGCTCTAAACGCAGCAGATCAGGCGGCATATCAAGTGGCCATGCGATACAGCGATCTTTCGATGGCCAAGTCAAAGCTCTATGATCTCATGATCCGAAATCCTGAGAATCCGCGATTCATGGAGGCATTGGCAAATATTTATTTTGACAATACCCAATACCCATCTGCAGCATTGGTAGCCATCGATTTGCTTCAGATTAATGATAAAAATGTCGGGGCATTGGAGATAGCAGCCTATTCCCTTGAACAATTGGGAGCTTTGGATCGGGCACTACCTCACTTTGAGAGCCTGTATTTGTTGACAGGAGATAATTTCAGCCTTTACAAGTCGGCATTTATCCAATACAACTTAAAGCGCTATGAAGAGGCAATGAATTCTGTGAATATGTTGGTGAAAAATGCCAAAACAGACGAGAAAATCGGATTTCCGAAATCTCAAACCGAGACCCAGGAAATCAGCATGAAAGCAGCGGCTTTAAATCTGAAAGGTTTAATCTATTTGGATCAAAATTCAATAGCTGAGGCTAAAACTGCATTTAACGAAGCGATTTCATTGGATGCCGGCTTTGAGCAGGCAAAAGAAAACCTGAAGAAAACAAATTGATCCTTCCTACTTTGAAAATGTTGAAAGCCGGCCTTGTGTCGGCTTTTTTGTGATATGAAGCGACGGTCAAGGGATAGTTAGCAAATCATTAACATTCTGGGAGTAGGATAGTAAAAATCTGGAAATTGAATAGATTAGTGATTCTAATTTGATTTTAAACCATTGCCTTACCGCCCGCATTTCCTATGGTCAACGCCCGTATTTCGATTTGCCTTTCGCTTTTTCTGTTTTTCTCTGTTCAACTTTATGGGCAGGAAGCCAAAGTCTACAAAGAACCTAAATTCCACTTTGACTGGTCTAAGCCATCAGAATATCCGGATCGAATTGTCCTTAATTTTGGACAAAACCCATCCTCCGAAGTCAACGTGACCTGGAGGACAAGTACTGAGGTTACTGCTGCTTTCGCGGAAATTGCGATTGCGACAGCTGCTCCGAAGTTTTGGAAAAATGGAAAAACCCTCCCGGCAAAAACGGAAAAACTTGACGCTAGCACCATACAAACTGCGGAGGTGATTTCCCATTTTCATTCGGTCGAATTCCGGGATTTGCTTCCCGATACGACGTATGCATATCGGGTAGGGGATGGGGAGCGTTGGAGTGAGTGGTTTCAGTTTAAGACTGCCTCTGACCAGCCCGATGACAAATTTTCATTGCTCTATGTAGGCGACGCACAGAATTATGTGCTAGAGCTTTGGTCACGACTCATCAGGGAAGGATTCAGGAAGGCACCGGAGGCCAGATTTATCATTCATGCCGGTGACTTGATCAATACCGCTCACCGTGAGCAAGAGTGGCATGAGTGGTTTACCGCAGGTGGATTTATTCACAGCATGGTTCCGTCTATGGCTATTCCCGGCAATCATGAATACCGAGCAAAAAACCAAGAAGAAGCGGATCAAAAAGTCAGAAGTCTTTCCGTGCAGTGGAAGCCTCAGTTTACTTTCCCGCAAAATGGGCCAAAAGGTCTGGAGGAAACCGCCTATTTTATGGACTATCAGGATGTCCGGTTTATTTTCCTGGACTCCAACCGGGATCATGAACTTCAAGCTGTGTGGTTGGAAGAAGTATTGTCAAGCAATCCCAAAAGTTGGACGATTGTCACCTATCACCACCCGCTCTTTTCCGCTTCAAATGGACGGGATAATGAGGCGTTGAGAAACTTGTGGAAACCTATTTTTGACAAATATCGAGTGGATATTGCCTTACAGGGCCACGACCATGCCTATGCTCGGGGGAGAGTAGCACCGGGCGAAAATGTGATGAATGGAGTGAATATGAAAGACCTGACAGGAACAGTGTATGTGGTGTCGGTTTCAGGTGGCAAAATGTATGATATTGGAGATGACTGGACTGAAAAAGGCGGTCAGCGCGACCGGACGGCAGAAAACACCCAGCTTTTTCAGGTGATTACGATGGAAGGAAATCGACTGAAATTTGAGTCGTTTACCGCAGTTGGCGAATTGTATGATGCGTTTGAATTGGTAAAAGGAGAAAATGACCTCAATCAATTCATCGAACTCCGGGTAAATGCTGTGCCTGAAAAAACCCATTCCAATACGGTGCCTTACAAGGATTAAATCAGGGGAAAAATAAGATAAGCAATAGTGGTAGTGATCAAGGACAGAAAAAAACTCAGCGCTAAGATTTGAAAGTGATTGGATTTCCACTTTTCCAACCCATCAGATTCTCTTACCATCCGCTTCATGGGACGAATGGCCAATTGCACAATGGCCATGCATCCAAGAAAATAGACTATAAATAAGATACAAAAAGAGGCAATAGCTTCCATTTGATTAAAATAAGTGCCCGGAGTTTTAAGTAAAATGACTTTCAACAGGTTTAACAATTTCTTAACCTAAAAAAAGAAGTCGACCATGAAAAGTCGACTTCTTTAATACTTATAGTTGCTGAAGGTTAGTGAGTTGCAATTGTATCCGGATTTCCATCAGGGTCACCTGAGACAGTTCCGCCGGATTTCACTGATCCAAGCAATAAAATCCCTGCCACATGGGGTGCTGCCATTGAAGTACCGCTAATAGTATTATATCCTCCATCTTTCCAAGTAGACAGGATAGAAGAACCGGGAGCACAAAAATCAACTGGGGGGTTACCAAAATTTGAGAAAGATGACCAAACATCACCTTTTGCCATTGAAGACACGGTATAAATATTTGTTCCATTGGCACGTGCAGGGGAATAATTGGCTGCATCGGCTGCGCTATTTCCCGCAGCAATAGCGAATTTGATTCCTTTTGCTGCCGCTGATTCAACCGCATCATCTAAGGCATCAGAAACTGGCCCTCCTAAACTCATATTTGCAACATCTCCAGTCTTTCCATTCCCCCCTACATAATTTACTCCGGCGATAACACCTGAGTAAGATCCTGATCCTCTCGAATTCAAAACTTTCACAGGAATGACCAATGCGTCTGCAGCAACACCTACCACACCAATGGTATTATTTTTCGCGGCTACCGTGCCTGCCACGTGAGTTCCATGGCCATTTCCATCATCCAATGATCCAGCGTCTTTTCCGCTTGTAAATGCATTGAATCCATAATTTGCAACATTCAAATCGGGGTGGTCTAGGTCAATGCCTGTATCTACTATGTAGGCATTTCCCGATCCAGAATAGTTTACCGGGCCACCCACTCTGTTGATTCCCCATGGTGTCGATTGTGAAGTGGATCCTCCACCCCCGTCTCCCCCAGGTCCTTTTCCTGGAGGTGGTGCAAATGCTATAATTCGATCAGGCTCGATGGCTTTGACCGATGGATCTTGGACAAGGAGCTCGTATTGCTCCTCCGAAAGACTAACAGAAAAACCTTCAATGGTATTTCCATAGACATGGTCAATTGATGCTTCGGAAATTCTGTATTTTGCTAGAATCATGCTGCTGGATTTTCTCATAGCAGCTTGGACTGACTCATAATTCATGTCTTTTCGCAAGTTGAGTCCGGTGGGATTCATTGTGACAATGTATTTTCCCGGAATAATATCACCATGTTGATACTTGATGATTTCCAATGCCTGAGAATCAGAGAGCGGTAAATTTTCTTCCGATTGACAAGCTACTAAGGCTGCTCCCAAAGAAAGTGCAAGTGCAATTCCTCTGAGAGTGAGGGAGTAATTTGGCTTCTTCATTGGATTAATTTTATTTGGTTGTTTAAATCCGGAATATGCATCAGAACTCCTATTCCGATCTTAAAATGCTTCAAAATCAATCGCTTCGCTGCATTTAACTCATTCACCAGAGCGGTGCTATGTCTCATTCGTTAACTGCTTGATTTTTTTACATTTTAAACGCTCGTGACCGACTCTAATGCAAAATCCGGATCAAATGAATGGTTTTCAAACCTCAATATTTCGATTTAAAATAATTTTTCCTAAAAAAAAAGGTAAATACATTCAATTGTATTTACCTTAAGTTGATTCATTTTCAATTAGTTACTTCCAAATCTGATTTTCCACCATAGTCCCATTCCTGATTTTATTATCCAGCGTGCTGCCGACATCTCGGCGATTTAGCGGTTGGAATCTTGCCCCGGATGGTATCCCTGTTATTTGACTGATTGCGGTCCTGAGCAAAAGCTCATTGACATCTCCAAGAGGCCGGAGTCGCTCCTGGGATTCCTTCACCGTAATGTTTGGAACGAACCCGGTGGTATAGTCGGATTGGTCCAAGCTGTTGAAGCTTTGTGATATAATGGGTAAAATACCATACTTGTTTTCCTCATTATCATCATCTTCAAAAGCAACCGAACCTACATTTTTTCCGGTAGTCTGATCACCGACGATAAAGACATCCATGTATGGTTTAAGTCCATTGATGATCAATTCGGATGCAGATGCTGTTCGTGATGAGGTCAAAATATAAACTCGGTTTCCCTTCAGGGTATTTCCAAGGTTTTGAGTCTTATTTCTGAAAAGTGTTTGAGCATCTCGGAGACCTTCCACATTGTCAGTCAGGAATTTATTGTATTTAGTTTTCGAAAAAACACTGGTTGGGCCCACCCCAGGAGCAATCAAGCTCGCCAAATTGACAGCGGAAGACACAAATCCACCGCCATTATATCGGAAGTCCACGATCAGATGATCAATGCTTTCTCCTTTTAATCTTCCAAAAATTTCGTCCATTTCCAGATCATAAACCGGATCCTGCCCCGGTCCGGGAGCAAAAAAATGATACACAACGTATCCTATTTTCTCGTTATTAATCGTGTAGACAGTATCCAGAAAGTTTGGATTTTCTGCTAATTGAACTGCCGTAAGTGTGACATCATTCTGAGCTACAAATCCTTGGGCCTCTTCATCAAATCTCAGAAAAGAAAGCGTGTGTGTCCCGTCGATTTCGCCCAAAAGTTCCCGAAAATTATCCACTGTCAGTTGGGTGCCGTTAATTTTATTGATCACATCCCCTCTTCGCAGCTCAGCATTGGCAGCAGGACTGTTTTTTTTGATGTAGGAGATCTCAGCAATTACGTTGTTGGAACTTTGATTTTCCCGGTATAAAATAAATTCATAGCCTGCTTCCAAGTTCACTCCATTCAATGAGTTGATCAACTCTTGATAGTCAGGGTAGATGGCCGAAAATCGGTCAGTCGGACGAAACAGAAGCGACTCGAAGTAATCTTCAGGGTTTGAATTTTCTGCAATTGGTGTTCCCAGATCATCAAGCCAATAATAAACCTGCTCCATCACATCCGAGATCCATCGATTCACTGCTTCATTGGATCCAGGATCCACGGCAGGAGGTTCATCTTCCCGGCAGGAAAAGGTGAACAGCATCAAAGAAATGAGCAGAAGTGATTTGGTAAATTTCATTTGAATATAATTTTTTTTCAGCGGCCACATGGAATCTCGCATGCATTATAATCATCCCAGTGTGTGACGTTTTCGTCGTGCTCGATTTCATCTAGGATAAGTTAGGATTTTCAAAACGGTCATCCTCCAGATGTTGTTTTGATAAGGCATTAATTTCTTTTTTTCAAAAAGAAGAACCAAATGAAATATCGTGAAGCTGACTGTCCAGTAATCTTCCATTTTCACACTTCAACACCCGATAGGGGAATTTACGAAGTAACTCGTGGTTGTGGGTGGCCATCAGGATTGCGGTTCCTTTCTTGTTTATTTCTTGGAAAAGCTTAAAAATTCCGTCGGCTACATCCGGATCGAGGTTTCCGGTAGGTTCATCGGCCAAAAGAATGGAGGGTTCATTGAGCAAAGCCCGGGCAATCACCACACGCTGCTGTTCACCTCCGGAGAGTTGGTGTGGCATTTTTTGCAAAGCTTCGGTCAAACCAACCTGAATCAGGACCTCACTGATTCGCTCTTTGATTTTCAAAGGGTCAGTCCAACCTGTAGCTTTGAGAACGAAAGAAAGGTTTTCACGAACGGTCCGATCACTAAAAAGCTGAAAGTCCTGAAAGATGATCCCAATCTTTCGCCGGAGATAGGGTACCTCGTTGTTCTTAATTTTTGTCAGGGAATATCCGACGATTTCAGCAAGACCGGATTGGAGCTTTAGGTCTGCATAAAGTGTCTTGAGAAGTGAACTTTTCCCACTTCCCGTCCGACCAATGAGAAAGACAAATTCATGCTGCTCAACTGAAAAATTAACATCGGAAAGAATGGGTGTATCACCCTGAAAAATATGGGCCTGCATCACCTGAAGTACGGGTTTGGTACTGAAATCCATAAGTTAAAGATCTAGTTTTTGAAGTTTTCCGAAGGGTAGATTTTTGATTACTTCTTCCAGCTGGAGCTCTTTTCCCTCAAGTCCAAATTTCTCGATGTTTTTCAGCGGTCTATCCGCTCGAAAGTAGGCAACCAGTACGAAATTTTCGTCTCGGATTTGGATGTAATCCGGGATTTTGGCTTTGCCTTTTACTTTTATAATATACATAGATGTAAATTGGAAAAGAGGCTGCATCCTTGAAGAAACAGCCTCTTTGGTGTTTTATTTTCCGGCTGCCTTCGCATGGTCAGCCAGAAACTGTGCCAGACCTGAATCGGTCAGCGGATGCTTGAGCAATCCGGTGATTACTTTGAGTGGGCAAGTCACCACATCAGCGCCAAGTTCGGCACATTTGATCAGGTGCATGGTGTGCCGTACAGAGGCAGCAAGAATTTCAGTCTCAAAGTCGTAATTCTGATAGATGTGTGCGATCTGCCCGATCAGTTCAAGTCCGTCAAAAGAGATGTCATCCAATCTTCCGATGAAAGGGGAGAGGTAGGAAGCGCCTGCTTTGGCCGCCAGAATAGCCTGTCCCGCGGAGAATACCAAGGTACAGTTTGTACGAATCCCTTCACTGTGGAAATATTTGATCGCTTTGATCCCGTCTTTGATCATCGGGATTTTGACAACGATTTTGTCATCGATTTTTGCAAGTTCTTTGCCCTCTCGGATCATTCCGGCGTAGTCTGTGGCAATTACCTCGGCAGAGACTTTGTCATCCACAATATCGCAGATTGCCTTGTAGTGGGCTCTTACTTTTTCTTCGCCACTGATGCCTTCTTTTGCCATCAGGGAAGGATTGGTGGTCACGCCGTCCAAAACGCCTAAGTCATAAGCTTCGCGGATTTCTTCCAGATTGGCAGTGTCGATAAAGAATTTCATAATAATAGGTTTTTTGGTTAAGGCTTGGGCAAAACGCTCAAGCTTTGAAAATTGATTTTGCTTTTGGCTTGTGAGCAAAGTTAGAAGATAAATCAGGATTAGGAATTCCTAAAAATGGCCAAGTTTGAAATTTAAGGCAAAAAAAGAAGCGGCATCGCACCGCTACAACCGCTTACCCTTGCTTCCTTCCGGACCTGGGGGATTCAGCAGGAGCTGGTCGTGCCGCTAGGTCACAAAGGTAAGGCAAATTTCACTTGAAGCAATGCCTCATTTTTAATTTGAATCTATACCACAGGAAATCAACTGGTAAAAGTTTTAACTTGGGAGGGAATACTAACTTATCCCCATCCACTCCAATCAAGGCTATGAAAAAATCACACGTTGCAGTTTTTTGGACGGCTGTCGTACTAGCGGCTTGCCAAGCTCCCAAAAAACCTACCTATCAATTCCAGATTTCGGACTTAGAACCAAACCTGATTACACTTTCATCGGATGAATTTATGGGTAGGATGCCTTTCACCGAAGGAGAAAAGATTACGACCTCTTTTTTGGAAAACGAATTTAAAACAATGGGTCTTGAGCCTGGAAATGGAGCTTCCTTCTTTCAGGATGTACCTATGGTCTCTATCCTCAGCAAACCTGTGGGGAACATGGAATTAAAGAACTCCAACTCCACGATCTCATTGGAAGGGTTTAAGGATTTTGTCATCTGGACTCAGAAAACCGACTCCCTTGTGGAGGTGAAAGATGCGGAAATGGTCTTTGCCGGTTTCGGAATCGTCGCTCCGGAGTATGGGTGGAATGACTACGCCGGATTGGATGTCAAGGGCAAAATCGTCGTAGTCTTGGTCAATGATCCGGGTTTCGGGACAGAAGACGGTGCTTTTTTCAAAGGTAATACGATGACCTATTATGGTCGCTGGACCTATAAATATGAAGAAGCAGCGAGACAAGGCGCTTTGGGTTGTTTGATTGTCCACAACACGATTCCTGCAGGATATGGCTTTAATGTGGTGCAGGGAAAACATAATCAGCCGATTCTGTATCTGGATGATCGTGGGAGCGAAGGCTATAAAACCGGATTTGAAGGTTGGATTACCCTTCCATCTGCCAAAAAACTGTTTGAACTGGCAGGACAGAATGATGCAGAACTTTTGGCGAAAGCCCGGAAGCCCGGTTTTCAGGGTATTCCGCTTGGAGTGACACTCAGTGCCACGATCGAAGTAGAATCGGAATACAATGTCTCCCAAAATGTGGTGGCCAAAATCACCGGAAAAACCAAACCCGATGAATACCTGATCTACACTGCGCATTGGGATCACTTTGGCATCGGCAAACCTGATGAAACCGGAGACAGCATCTACAACGGTGCTTTGGATAATGCCTCGGGAACTGCAGCGCTTTTGGCTTTGGCCAAGGCCTTCAAAACCGATGCGCAACCCGACCGAACGGTTATTTTTCTGGCGGTCACTGCCGAGGAGCAAGGGCTTTGGGGTTCGGCTTATTACGCCCAAAACCCCATTTATCCCAAGGAAAAGACCGTCGCCAATATCAATATGGATGGAATCAATCCCTACGGGAAAATGAAGGACGTGTCAATCATCGGAGCCGGACAGTCTGAAATGGAGGATTTGCTCAATATAGAACTGGAAAAACTGGGTCGCTACAGCGCTCCTGAACCTAATCCTGTTGCTGGTTATTACTTCCGTTCAGACCACTTCAACTTTGCAAAAATTGGTATCCCGGCTTTGTACTTTGGGACAGGAATCGATCATTTCGAAAAAGGCAAAGAATACGGAAAATCCCTGCAGGATGACTATGTGGCCAATTACTACCACAAGCCCAACGAGGAATACGATCCGGAGCGTTGGAATCTGGAAGGCGCAGTGGACGATGTCCAGGTACTTTATCATGTCGGCCGCAGCCTTGCCATCTCAGACCAATGGCCGGGTTGGAAAGCGGGTTCGGAGTTTAAAGCGGTGAGGGATGGGTATATGAAGAAATGAGCAATAATCAATGAGCAATCAGCAATGAGCAATGAGCAATGACCAAGGATTAAATCGGTACTACTTGAAAATTGAGCTTGATCAGGGAGCATTGAAAATTTCAAAGTCCCGCCAAATCCCACTTTCGTATCGTCTCCTTGATCAGTTCGGCGACTTTTGCATTTACTTTTCTGAAGTATTCATCGGCCTGTGCTTGATTGAAGTTAGGATAGCCCTGTCCTTCCTGATACAGTCCAATGGATGAAGGGAAAGGCACCGCAGACCAAGTATTGGGTTTGGGATTTGCTGTGGCTTGATCGGGATTGTAGCGCTCCTTGTGAACCAAGGTAGGATCGATTGCCTGAATGTAGGCGGTCTCATTCAGCCCCGCATGACCACCGTCTTCTTTGAATACTTCCAGAGTTACATCCGAGGCAAAAGACCACCAGTTGATCACCAAAGTCCGGACGCCGAGTTCATGGGCCACTTCTGCGGCGACCTTTTGCAAGACAGCGGTTTGTCTGCCTCCGTGCCCATTGAGGATGATGATGTTTTTAAATTTGTTTTTCGCAAGGCCTTTCAAAATATCCCGGATAAATGGAATATAAGCTTCTTCCGAAATCTGAAAAGCTCCCGGAAAAGCTGCCATTGAACCCGTAATGCCATAGTTCAGCGTAGGTGCAACCATTGCATTTAATTCTTCGGCAATATCCATTGCCATGGCAAAAGGAGCGGTGTTGTCCGCACCGTTGTTGATGACGCCGTGTGGCTCCAGTGTGCCGGCAGGTAAGAGAACCGTAGTAATTTTTTCAGGAACAAACTCGGCAAACTCCATCCAGTTGATCCGGTCCATCTCGCGGGTGGAGATTTTCTGCTGGGCAAAGATTGAACTGAATGAAAGTAGAATTAAGCAGACGGAGAAAAGTGATTTCATAATTGTAGGAGTTTGCGATAAAAATACAGGCTTTCCTTCGGAAATCAGCTATCAGTCGAATGGCAACTCACGGATGCTTTGCTTAAAGTCGGCAACTTCTTTTTTGGCAGTCTGCCACCTTCTCCAGGCGAGAAAAAACAATCCAGGTCCGATGATGTAGCCTAAATACGAAATGACAAATATTGCCATCACGCCCCCAAGCACGATCAACCCCTGGAGCCATAAGTTCAGAAACATTTTGCTGACTTCGTTTTCATCAAAAAATAGCTGCTCTGTAGTATGGTTTTTCACAGCAAGGTAAGATCCTTTGGATTTTCCCTTTTTAATGCCCCAAAAGACAGTCACCTCATTGCCTTTTCGACAGGCAATATTGAAGTCTTGAAGCTGAAATGAGCGCTCTTTTCCCTCGCTATTCGTCAGAAAAAGCTGATCGTGGATTACAGTTTTTGATGTAATGGATATCGGTGCTGTGCCCCCAGTACCCTGGTAAGTAGCCCCGCCGCCGCCGCCTCCGCTGACTCGGGTTTCCAGGTTTTTTCCACTTTCCTCCACAATTCCGGAAAAATGATGGAGATCAAATGCAGCTGAGCTGCTGGGATTGAATGTTTTCATTTGAGGTCATTTGTTGCTAAAAACTAGTTCAGGTCTTTAGCATAAAAAATCCAAAAGTGGTAGTTGAGCGAAAATTCAGATTTGCCGCACCAATAAATTTATTATTTGAAAGCGCCTCGTACCAAAAGACTTTTTTCGAAAAATCCTAAATCCCCTCAATCCAATCCTTCGCCTGACCTCGTAATTCACTTCGAATCAATCAAAGTCAAGTCTCTACCTGCTTTGATTTTTTTCCGGAAACTATAACCGAATTATTAACCTAAAACACACCAAAATGAAAAATGAACTGATCAAGCCAAAGGGTTTGGTGAAAAATGCAAACAGACGTCAGTTCCTCAGAATGGGAACAATGACAGTGGCAGGAGCAGGATTGCTTCTGATGGGTTGCAACGATGAGGGTAACATGATGCCGACTATGCCCGGCATGGTCAGCCTTGGATCGGGTGACACTGGTATTTTGAATTATGCTTATGCCTTAGAGCAACTTGAAGCGGCTTTTTATGCACAAGTAATAGTGGGCGGTTATTTCGCCAATGCTTCGGCTGAGGAGAAAACGATCATGGGAGATCTTGAGATCCATGAGCGTGCACACCGAGAGTTTTTCAAGGCTGCTTTGGGAGCAAGTGCCATTTCAGAACTTGAGTTTGATTTCGGAAGCATTGATTTCAGCAGCAGAACATCTGTTTTGGCGGCAGCTAAGACTTTTGAAGATTTGGGTGTCGCTGCATACAATGGTGCAGGTCAGTTTTTGGAAAACCCTGATTTTCTTTTGATCGCAGGAAAAATAGTTTCGGTAGAAGCCCGTCACGCAGCAGCTATTCGGGATCTAATCAATCCGGGATCAGCAGACTTTGCAGGAGATGACATCATCGATGCCAATGGTCTGGAGCGTACGCTAAATTTCACTCAGGTGCTTACCGCTGCCAGTGCATTTGTTAAGACCGGAATAGATTTTAGTCAGCTTCCAAGTTAATTTCAACATTAAATCATAAAGACATGAACTTAATCAAATTATTAGATACCATGTGTCCTGACACCAAGAGTGCTGAGGATAAAGACCGTTTTTATACACGAAGAGATGCGTTTAGACAGTTTAGCGACTACGGAAAGAAGATTGCGCTTGCAGCCGTTCCTCTATCTATTTTCAGTTCACTTCCACATGTGGCCAAAGCCGATACAGCCAGTCTAATCGGCGTATTGAACTATGCATTGACCTTGGAGCATCTGGAGTACAGATATTATCAGTTGGGCTTGGATTCCAGCGTTATTGAGAGTGCTGACCGGGTGATTTTTCAGAAAATTCGTGACCATGAATTGGCGCACGTACGTTTCCTTCAGGAAGTAATCGGCAATGTTTTGGGTGGTACTCCCGTAGCAGAGCCTGAGTTTGATTTTACCGCAGGCGGCAATTTCATGCCTTTTTCTGATTATCCTACGTTTTTGGCATTGTCCCAAGCATTTGAAGATACCGGAGTGAGAGCATATAAAGGACAGGCCGCTAATGTGCAGGAGAGTGACGTGGTGTTGACTGCGGCTTTGTCCATTCACTCGGTAGAAGCTCGCCATGCCTCGCAAGTGAGAAGACTTCGTACTAAAAAAGGTCAGGATACCGTGAAAGGTTGGATCACAAATAATTCTATCGGAACCTTACCTGCTGCTGCAGCAGGGATCTATGCCGGTGAAGAAAACTTGACCCAAGGCGGTGTAAATGTTTCCAATCTGACCGGAATCAATGCTGCAGGAGTATCTGAAGCTTGGGATGAGCCATTAAACATGGAGCAAGTGTTGGGTATTGCCTCTCTCTTTTTAGCTCCTTCCAACTAATAGCTGGGTTAGGGTTGGTAGAGCGGATGTCATCCCCGTCAAGGGGGTGGCATCTTTTTTTTGCCTCCACGATTTTTTCACCACAGCAAAACACAGAGAAAAGGAGGCTAACAATTAATACCCTCAACTTGATCCTTTGAGTCAGCAGAGGCAATTTATCTTTTTCAAGGTCACAGAGGGAAAAGCTTTGCTTGTTCTTAAAAATCTGTGTTGATCTGCGAATTTTCAGTGGCAATCTGTGGGAAACCCAAACTGATCAAAAAACTTTCCGATACAGGCTACAGCGCTGAATTTCAGGAAAGTTTTTGAGCTCTGAATGGTCAAATTCCTTCCAAAAACTCATTCCGATCTTTTTCATAACTTGAATCGAAGCGACATTTCCGATCGATGCCATAGATACCACTTCTTCTATTTGGTTTTGCTCCGCAAAGTTCAGGCAAGCCAAAGCGCCCTCTGAAGCCAAGTTTTTGTTCCACCACTTTTTACCAATTCGCCAACCGATATCCACGCAAGGTGTAAAATCCGACTCAAAAGTCTTCCAGCCCAATCCGATTGTTCCGATCAATTCTTTGGTTTCCAGTAGATCCACTGCAAAGTAGCAAAAGCCCCGCTCTTCAAACATCCGTTGCATACGATCCATCATGGCTTGAGTTTCCGCTCGGGAAAGCGGCTGTTGAAAGAAGCGCATGACTTCCGGGTCTGAGTTGATGGATGCAAATTCATCCAAGTCAAAGGACAGCCAGGTACGAAATCCAAGCCGGGGAGTGGTGAAGAGATATTGGTTCATTTGGGTTAGGAATCTGTAATTCTTCGATCGTAATCGAGAATTTACATGATTATTTTCGGTTACGATCGAGAATTTATACTTTTTGGATTTTGCAGAATGATAGCTTACCTCACGCCTCCATCTCATTAAACGGATTAAACCTCCTTCTTCCCACACCCATGGCGACGGCCCGGCAGACCGTTTTTTCGCCGTGTTTGACATTCAGCTTGCCGAGTGCCTGGTAAAGATTGATATGCTTTTTGATTTTTTTATGATATTCTACTTTTAGAGTCTAAAATGAATATCCTGTAATTTATAGAATTTGTCCGTTCGTTTCTGTTATTCCTCCATTCATTGATTTTTTATCAAAAATTTAATTAGACCTCTTGACTTACACACACACACCATATTTTAGTTTCAAAAAAAAAGCTAAGGTAGGGTTAGCAACCCAATTTAAGTCGGGGATGTGAAAGCGAAAAACGACTTTAAAAATCAAGAGTAGCCCCGGATGCCGAAAAGGGAATGAGTAGGATAGACTTAATTTGATATCTTTTGAAATATGTATAGAATTTGTATTATTCCGATAATGATTATTTTAATTTTCTTCTCTGGATGTTCATTCACAGAACATAATGATCCAATTATCAGTAACGAGCTTGAAATTTCTAATAAATTCAATATTCCAAAAGGCCTTGATTTCAAGAGTGTCGTTAATATTGGGCAAGAACTAGGTAAAGTTTTGGGTCGAGATCAAAAATTAAATGCTTTTGCTTTTAGTATGGATTACAGTGAACCGGAAATAGAAGGGGTTTTGAATCCTTTAGTTGAAAACGGAAGAGATATTCATCAACAACTATTGAATCAGATCAATACTTCTCCAGTTTGGAATACCCTTTCTGAGGAAGACAAGCAGTCAATTATTTGCCTTTCAGACCAAGAATTAGCGGAATTATCCTTCATAATTAGTGTTACAAATCAGATTACCAGTACAACTGCAGATTGGGATCGAATTCGAAGTTGTGCTTCTGGGGCTTTAGGTATTGGTGTAGTGAACGAGTTGGTTAAAAATACTGCTGCTTTGGCTTCTGCTGAGGTCGCAGCAGAAATACTCGTATTAGTTGGGAAGCGAACTCTCGGATGGGTGGCTTTAGGTTTGGTTATTTGGGATTTTTACGACTGTGTTAAGTGAAAAAAATGGATCCGATTGAACTAAAAAAAGTCTTAGCTAGAGCGTCTGTTCTAACGGTAATTGCCTATATAACTTCTGGTGTTCTTTTCTGGATATTTAAAAAATTTGATTTTTCTGGAATAGTGCTCGGAGTTTTGGTTTGCTTTAATCTAGTATTTATGACATTCCAGTTCAGACGAGCTATCAAACCGGCATCATTTTTCGATTTGGAGAGCTCATTTAAATCTAAAATTATATCTCAGTATTTACTCAATCTTTTGATCCTAGCTATTTTTATCTGGAGGTCTTATTGATTAGAATTCAGGTTGGGAAGTTGCCTTTTGTTTTGGGTAACTTCCCATTTTCCCTACACCTCCATCCCGTTAAACGGATTAAACCTTCTCCTTCCCACACCCATAGCGACGGCACGGCAGACGGTTTTTTCCCCGTATTTCACATTCAACCTGTCCAGTGCCTGATAGAGGTTGATCTGTTCCTGACTGTCTTCGAAGAGCTTGATCTGATAGTTGCCATACACAAGTGAACTGAAGCGCACACCGATCAGTCGGATTAGCATTCGCCTGCTGTAGAGCTTGCGAAAGAGTGCCTTCACCACAGGCAGGAGCGTATGATCCGCCGAAGAGTAGGGGATGCGCTGCTGCACGGTATGCGTCTCAAAGTCCGAGTAGCGGATCTTCACACTCACGCAGGCGGATAGTTGTCCCTTCTGACGGAGTTTGGAGGCGAGTTGCTCAGTCATGGCGATCATGGTGGCTTCCAACATCTTCACATCGATGGTGTCCTGCTCGAAGGTGTTTTCGGAGGAGATCGACTTGGCCTCGGAGTAGGGGGCGACCGGAGAGCGGTCGATGCCGTTGGCTTTTTCCCAGATCATGGTTCCGTTTTTCCCAAAAGTTGCTTCCAGCAGTTCGGCGGGCATCTGCTGTAGGGTTTGGACTTTTTTGACACCCATGTTGTAGAGCGTCTGAGAGGTTTTCTCACCGATCATGGGGATTTTGCGCACGGATAGTGGAGCGAGAAAAGGCTTTTCCTGACCGAATGGAATCTGCTTTTCGTTGTTGGGCTTAGCTTCGCCGGTGGCGACTTTGGAGACGGTTTTGTTTTCCGATAGCCCCATGGAGATATTCAGTCCGCTTTGTTTGATGATTTTTTGGCGGAGCTCATGGGCGAGTTTGAAGCAGCCGAAGAAGCGATCCATTCCCGTGAGATCGATGTAGAATTCATCCACGAAAGATTTCTCAAAGAGCGGCACACTTTCCCGAATGATTTCGGTGACCTCGTGTGACTTTTGGCTATATTTCTCAAAATCCCCCCGCACGAGTATGGCCTCGGGACAAAGCTGCCTCGCCGTCCGCATCGGCATGGCCGAGTGCACGCCAAACTTCCGGGCCTCGTAACTGCACGAAGCCACCACTCCCCGGTCACCGGAGCCCCCGATGAGGATGGGTTTGCCATTCAGCCTGCTGTCAAAAAGCCGCTCCACCGACACAAAAAACGTATCCAAGTCCATATGCACGATATTCCGCTTCCCTTCCATGAATTTTGTTAATTATTTTAACATTATAATGCTTATAATTTAAACAAAATGATTAGCTTTGATAGCTATAAGTGACGCAGATTGTCGAGATTAAAAAAAAAGATATGCGATGCGAGATAAGGAGATATGCTTCGCGAGATAGCGCCGATCTGACACAGTCATATCTTTAAAATATCTGTGCAGCTATCTTGAGAAATAATTGTATTGCATTGGTTTTTAATTTGTTATAGAGATGAGTGAAAAATCAAAATACATTCCGCTCAAAGAATTGATAATCTATAAATTGGCAAGGCAGTTGTCTGCCAAGGCTTGGCTGATTTATCAGCGGTTGGGGTATCATCAGCGTAAAACTTGGGGGGACCAAATGTTGGAGGCTATCGACTCTGTGGGGGCAAATATTGCCGAGGGGTATGCTAGGTATCATTTTCTGGAGCGGATTAGATTTTATTATATCTCAAGAGCCTCACTTTCTGAGGGGATGGATCACTGGATTGATCTTGGGTTTGAGCGAGGAATCGTCGCTAAAGAAGAGCAGGTAGCAATGTTTTCGATCGCGAAAAATTTACAGATTAAACTGAACGGTCAGATAAAAACGACCTATGAAGCCAAGAAGGATTTGGGATAGTGTCAAAAACTATCTCGCGAAGCATATCTTCCCCAATATCTTAGCTTCAGCTATATCTTAAAAATCTATCTCGCGCAGCATATCTTAAAAAGATCAATGTCGTTAAACTCCAACCTCAAATTCCTTCGAAAAAAGAAAGGACTGACTCAGGAAGCCTTGGCAGAAGCATTAGGGATCTCCCGGTCCAAGCTTGCCGGATACGAGCTCAGTATTACCCCTCCAATTGAGACCTTGGTGAAAATTTCCGATTACTTGCGTGTGTCGCTCGACATTCTAATTAAAGAAGATCTTGCTTCTTATTCTGAATTCAAACTTCGCGAACTGCTCGAGACGGATCAGTTTCTGCGGGGAAGGAAGCTGCGGATTCTTGCGACTACAGTGGATGATCAAGGACGAGAACTGATCGAGGTGGTCTCACAAAAGGTCAAGGCGAGTTACTTGGCGGGATTTTCCGATCCGGAGTTTATAGCGGATTTGCCACGGTTTGCGCTGCCTTTTCTCCCGATGGATAAAAAGCACCGCGTCTTTCAGGTCGATGGAGACTCGATGCTACCTATTCCCGATGGAGCCTGGATCGTTTGCGAATACGTGGACGATTGGACGGCCATCAAAGACGGGGAACGCTACGTCATCGTCACTGAGCAGGACGGGGTAACCTTCAAGATCGTTTACAATCGGATCAAGGAAGAACAAAAATTGCTGCTTTGCTCAGCCAATCCGATCTATATCCCGTTTGAAGTAGAAGCAGAGCAGATTCGGGAAGTCTGGAAATATCGGCTGGCGATGAGTTGATTTCAGAACGACATTGGAACTTATATCATGGGGATAAAGCCTAGCTACTGTGAGGAATTGACTGATTCCTTATTAAATTTATAAAAACTATAAACAGATGATTTCACCAAGAGAAAGAAGAGAGCATTTGTATCAGAAGATTGATAAAGTTCCCGAAGAAAAACTCGGAGAGCTTGAATCTTTAATTTCGGAGTTTATCTCTTCGAGTCCAAAGAAATCAGATCCTCTTGCTTTTGCAGGTATTTGGAAGGAATCTGAACAGGAATTGTTTGAGGAGCTGGACGAGCGTTTGCTGGAGAGAAGAAGTAAGTCTGGTAGAGTTCGTGATGAATAGGTCTTTGATAGATACTGATATCCTTTCTTATTTCTTCAAAGGAATAACCTCGGTTGTTTCAGGTTTTCAGAAATATTTAAAGGAATACAATCAAATAAAAATTAGCATAATTTCAGTTTATGAAATCAGGAGTGGTCTATTCGCTAAAGGAGCCCTAAAACAACTTGCTGAATTTTAAAGGTTTTTGTTAGGCTGTAATGTTGTTCCGCTGTCTGATCAATCTGTACAGATTTCTGCTGAGATCTATGGTGAATTGAAAAAAGAAGGACAAAGTCTCGATGATATTGATCTCTTGATTGCTGGGATTGCACTTGAAAATGGATTTTCTCTTGTAACAAACAATCTCAAGCATTTTTCTCGCATTCCTGGCCTTTCCGTCGAAAATTGGAATAGCTAACCTTGATGGAGTTTTTTCATGATCTAAGCAGAGCTTGAAAATTCATGATTTCTTGGTAACTCAATTAACCCTATACCAATAACCATTTCCCACATGCCCATCATTTCCTCCCCACTAGGTAATATCCGAATCAGCTCCCGCGAAGGGTGTCTTTCGGAGTTGAAGTTTACCGAGGAGGATACTGATGGGGAGATTTTGGATCAGGTACTTTTGAGTACCAAGCAGCAACTTGAAGAATATTTTGCAGGTAAAAGAAAAACGTTTGACATGCCAATCGGGCTGGGAGGGACGGATTTTCAGCGAAAAGTCTGGCTCGCAATGAATCAGGTACCCCTCGGTCAGACGACCACTTATATGAAGATTTCCCAGAAGCTTGGAAATCCCGGTGCGATTCGGGCGGTGGGTGCAGCCATCGGTGCCAATCCTATTTTAGTCGTGCTGCCCTGTCATCGCGTGCTGGGAAGTGATGGAAGTCTTACCGGATATGCAGGAGGCTTAGATAAGAAAAAAGCTCTCCTCGAGCTGGAAGGCCATGCTTTTCAGGGAAGTTTGTTTTAGGGATTTAGATATAAGAAGTTAGATGCAAGACCAAGAGATGGCGAAAAACTGAAAACTCACTACTTACCCTTCACCACTTACTAGTCTTCCACCTTCCAACTGAAACTGACCTCTATCTACTGGTCCTCCAATTCTACAATTACCTCAATCTCCACAGCCATGTTATTTGGTAGCGAACCCATGCCCACTGCCGATCGGGCGTGCTTCCCTTTTTCTCCAAATACTTCTACCATCAGGTCGGAGAAGCCATTAATTACAGCGGGCTGAGCGGTGAACTCCGGAGTGGCATTCACCATGCCCAATACTTTTACAAATTGCTTCATACGGCTCAGATCACCAGTTGCCGCTTTGAGCACGGCAATGATTTCCAACCCGGTAGCTCTGGCGGCTTCGTATCCCTGCTCCGTGCTCAGGTCTGCACCGACTTTGCCATAAATTTTTGGTCCTGTTCCGGAAAGATAGAGTAAGTTGCCCACTTGTCTCCATTTGACATAATTTGCTATCGGCTGACTTACCTCAGGGATGGCTAAGCCAAGTTGTTTGATTTTTTCTTCAGGACTTTGTGCGAAAAGTGTAAAAGAACCAAAGACAAAGGTCAGCACTGCCGTTAATTTGAAGTGTTTTTTCATTTTTTTGAGAGGAATTCTATCGCTCTAATATATCATATTCTTAAGTGAGTGGTGAATTATCGCCATAAAAATCCCTGTGAGTTTTAGTTTTACTTCTTCTTCCAGCCCATCTTTTAGCCAAATTTGATATTGGTTAGCACCCATGACTCCAGGTCCTTTGAACTGAATAGCGGCGATTCCGGTATTTTCGTCAAAAACCTCCCAGCCATAGGCAGGGAATTCTCGTTGCCTTCTCCCTGCCAAATTTGAATCCGTTTCTTCAATCCTAAGCATTTTATCCTTTGAGCTTATCCCCCACTTGCGGACGTATTCTCCACTTTCGTTCAATGTGGTGGCGTCAATGTAGAGCCAAGGGTCTTCATCTTCAATCGAATAAGCCAAAATGGAAATTGCCGCTTCATAGGCTAATACCTCATCCTCCCCAAAATAAAATTCTCCGATCGGAAAGGATGATTTTTCCTCTTTAGATACTTTCATTAGGTACTCGATCAGACTAGTCTCTCCCTGACTATTCTCCACAATAAATGAAAAATCGTCCTGAACATTCATCGAAGATTTTGTTCCCCAAAAATTTGATTTGAATTTATTCTTTGGCCATTTATCCTTTGCCTCAATGATTCGATAGGTCCCGGCGCTCATATTGGGCTTGGTGATATTTGTCCCGAATTTCACTTTAATAGGAGTTGAATTATCGGAGAGCTCCTGACTCAGGTGTATCGTTTCCTTCTCTTTTTCTTTTTTTTGAGCCAAAAGCGGACAACTTATCAACAATACAGCGGCAAGAATTAGGGAATCTAAGGCTTTCATTGTTTTTGGAGATGGGTAAGGAAAGTTAGATCCCGTTGGTTTCAGAAGTGAGATATCATCCGTAGAATTTTATGGGTTTTTACTTATTTTGATTCTGTTTTTGGGCTTTTCTACACAATTTCGTGGTGTCTATTTCCTGTTGATTCATCATACCCAATGCTGGTCCTATTCAAATAATACCTTTCAGTGAGTATCGGCCTTATTTTGAATCCATCAATAAGTCCTGGGTGACAAAATATTTAACGATGGAGCGTATGCTTTGATCAAAGTTCTAATTCCTAATTTTTATCAGGTTTTTCACTGATTTTTCACAAGTGATTTGAGGCCGATTTGTCAGAAATTTAGGTTCTAACAATAAGCCGATCCTTATGAAAACTATCTTAGTTCCTTTTGACTTCTCCACGTATTCACTGGCTGCACTTCAGACTGCACAGCGGATCTGTGCTAAAAATCAGGCAAAAATTATATGCGTTACTGTGATTCCTTCTGAAATAGATTGGGATTTACTGCCAGAAGAAGCCAAATTAAAGTACCCTCAATTGATGGAGGAGCGGCAGGAAGCTATGGAAGTTTTGCCAGGATACATCAAGTCCGTAGCGCCGGCAAAGGTTCAAATAGCGCAAGTTGTAAAAATCGGAGTTCCTTACGAGCAAATCCTTCGGGTAGCGGAAAAGTCTTTTGCGGACATGATCATCATTGGAGCTTACGGTAAAGGCTACGTAGAGGGGAATTTTGTAGGGTCCACACTTCAAAAAGTCCTTAGATTGGCATCATGCCCCATATTGGCTGTGAAAAATGCACTCGACGGAAATGCCTTTCGGAAAATTGCCTTTGCCACTGTTTTCAATAAATCCGGTAAAGTTGCTTTTGAAAAAATACTTCCTCTTGCAAAACTCTTTAAAACTTCCATCCATTTGCTCTATGTAAATACACCTGATCATTTTACCAACTCATCCCAATCGGATATGGAGATGGCAGAATTCGGAAAAGGGCATGAGCAGTTTGTGATCCACCGTCATGTATTTAATCATAACGATGCCGAGCAAGGTATCCGGGAGTTTTGTGAAAAAAATGGGATTCAGCTCGTGGGCGTAGTATCCGGAGAGCGTAGCCATTCGGCAATGTATGTAATAGGTACCACCGAGACCCTGATATTCAAATCAGACCTTGGGGTATTGAGCATCAAGGCATGATTACCAGAATCTGAACCGCTTCTCGTAGATTCGGTCTCTGAAAATCCAGTTATCCCAGATATCAGGCGATAGGTAAATTTCCAGTCCGACGCTGATGGTCAGGTAGCCATCATAGCGATGGGTAAGTCCAGATCCTCGACGTATTCTGCCTTTGTTTCTCAGAATTGCATCGACGTCAGGCTCTCCATTGTCCAAAACGAAATCAGGATTCCTGATCGCTAGTCTAAGTCGATCTGGATTATTTCCTGTGACATAATCATCGACTAAATCAAGATAGAATTCGCTAATGTTGTAGGCGGATATATCGTCCATATAATCCGTGAGCGTAAATCTATAATTCCCCTCCACCTTCATGTCCATATAGACATTGAGTTTGTATTTGAAACCCAATCCCATAGGGAAGACTACAATTTTATCATTGTAGGGGTTGTTTTCGAGCTGGAGCGGACGAAGGTCTACCCAAGTGCCATTGAGTTCTGCTTTTGGATTATTGGTCGACATTCCAATACCCGCAAAGATGTAGGGATTCCAAAGGTGGCGCGTGATGTTATTCACTTTCACCGGATGCCAATAATATTCTATTAGTGTGGCTACCTCAATATTAGAAGTTTTGAAGCTCAAATTTCGGGGCGTGCGATAGGCTCTTGGATCAGAGGGAGGATCTGAACCTGACATTTTGTAGTAAGTACCCTCCAGTCTTGCTTTTAGGTGAGTGCCAAAAATATAATTGACTGAAAAATTAGCATGCCAGTCAGGCTGTATTCCCTCATTATATTTCCAAAAAGAGTAGAGTTCTCCAAAATATTGTGTCGGTCCGAGGCTGGCTGAAATAGACCACGGTTCTTCAAACCGGTAGCGATAAAAGCTCTGGGAAAAAGCAGAAAAAGTAGAGAAAAGAAATAAAATAAGTAGTAATCTTTTCATTTGTAATTGGATAGCAATCCGGCTAATTAATTGCTAGGCAGAAATTTAGATTAAATTCCCAATTTTTCAAACCCTGATTTCAAATGCAAATCACGCTGCGGAAAGGGAATTTCAATTTTTTCCTCTGAAAATCGCTTAAAGATAGCATAGTAAAGTTGGCTTCTAAGCACTTTCGGTTTATTGACGTATTCACTGGTCCATACCCTCAAATTGAAATTCAGGCTATTATCTCCATAACTGTCAAACAATACGTCTGCCTCAGGGTTGGGTAAAATTCCCGGATTGGCTTTAGCAACTTCTATAAGGATTCGTTTAACTTTCTCAGGATCTTCTTTATAAGAAACCCCAACGGGAAAATTAAATCGGATTCGGTGTTCATTGTGTGACCAATTGATGACTGGACTATCGATAAATTGACTGTTTGGGACAATTACACTGATATTGTCATTGGTCACCACAGTAGTTGCTCTAGCGTTGATTTGAATCACATCGCCCGAGACATCCCCAACCTCGATCCGGTCTCCGACTTTTATTGGTTGTTCAAAAAGTATAATCAGTCCGCTGATAAAATTGTTGGTGATGTTCTGCAAGCCAAAACCAATACCCACCCCGATCGCCCCAGCCAATATACCAAAGGCACTGAGATCGATTCCATTGGTTTGAAGAATAGAGAAAAATCCTCCCAAAATGATCAAGTACTTGACCATGGTCCCGATTGATTCTTTGGTGCCCCTTGCGATTTGGCTTTTCTTTAAAACCTGACGCACCAAGAATCTTCTGACCCATTCAGATATAACAAATAAAGCAATAAATGATAGAATCAGGGTGAGGATAAGCCCAACAGTCAGCTTGGAATCTCCAAGACTGATGAGGTTTTCGTTTAATATGGCCTCAAGCCATTTCCAAAAGCTTCCATTTCCTTCCATTTCAATTTCTTCTAGGAGAATACAGACGATTGCCCAATTTTTACCTTTAAGCTATTTAAACAAAACAGTTAAAACCAATTTTGTTTTTGAATCAATTTCAAATCGGTAGAATCTTTTGATTTGCATGATCCTAACGATCAGTTTTGAAATAATTGATTGAATATTTTTAATTTTGAAGTTATGAGTAAGCAAAGAGAAGAATTAGAACACCGCCTGAAGCTCCGGAATATCAAACTCTCAGACTATGAGGATATTCGGGAGATTATGGTTTCGATCTATAAAAATCAAGGTGGAGCTTGGACTAAAGCTGAGCTTAAAAACCAACTTAAAGCTTTTCCGGAAGGCCAGATTTGCATCGAAGATAATGGGGTGGTCATTGCTGCAGCACTCAGCATCGTGGTTGATTATTCCAAGTTTGGAGACAATCACACGTATGATCAGATCACTGGATTTGGAAAATTTGATACCCATGATGATGACGGGGATACCCTTTATGGGACAGATGTTTTTGTCCACGCAGACTACCGGGGCATGCGACTCGGAAGAAGACTCTATGATGCAAGAAAAGAACTCTGCGAAAATCTAAATCTAAGATCAATCATCGCTGGAGGTCGAATTCCGGGTTATTCCAAATACGCAGATGAAATGACCCCGCGTAAGTACATTGATCTGGTGAAAAACAGGGAGATTTTTGATCCTGTACTTTCCTTCCAGCTGGCCAATGAGTTTCACGTTCGGAAGGTGATTACCAAATATCTACCCGAGGATACTGACTCCCGGGCCTATGCTACGCTGCTCGAGTGGATCAATATCTATTACGAAAAGGATGAAAAACTTATCGGTAATAAAAAGTCAATCGTTCGGCTTGGCTTAGTTCAGTGGAAAATGCGTCGATTCTCCAATGTTGACGATCTGATGCAGCAGGTAGAGTTTTTTGTGGATACTGTATCCGGATACAAGTCTGATTTCTGCCTTCTCCCCGAATTTTTTAATGCGCCACTTCTAGCTGAATTCAATGACATGGAAGCTTCCGAAGCTATCCGAAATCTGGCAGATTACACCGATGAGATTGTTGCTCGGATGAGTGAATTGGCAGTCTCCTACAATGTGAACATCGTGGCAGGATCTATGCCGGAATACGATGGTAAAAAGCTTCGAAATGTCAGCTACCTCTGTCGGCGGGATGGTACTCAGAATAAACAATACAAGCTTCACATCACCCCGGATGAAGCCGCATACTGGGGTCTTCAAGGTGGAAATGGAATCCATGTCTTTGATACCGATGCCGGTAGAATTGGCATTCTCATTTGCTATGATATTGAGTTCCCAGAGCTGGGAAGAATTCTTGCCGAGCAGGAAATGGATATCCTTTTTGTGCCATTCTGGACAGATACCAAAAACGCTTTCCTTCGGGTCAATACCTGTGCAAGATCGCGTGCAATCGAAAATGAATGTTATGTCGCAATCACCGGTTCGGTAGGAAACCTACCCAAAGTGGAAAACATGGATATCCAATATTCCCAAGCGGCTATTTTTTCTCCTTCCGATTTTTCCTTTCCTCATGATGCGATCGTGGCACAGGCCTCGGAAAATGAAGAAACCATCATAGTGGCCGATGTAGACCTCGATCTACTTACCAAGCAAAGGAAAGCGGGAAGTGTGCGAAATCTTGAACAGCGTAGGTTGGATCTTTACTCAGTACAATGGAAGCAGAAAAAGCAATAAGCGAATACTTTTCGCATGTCCCGGTGGAAATTTTCGAGCGGGCTAAGTCCATCAAAGTGCTCATCACTGATATAGATGGTGTGATGACCGATGGAGGGATTATCTATGATGATCTTGGCGCGGAATATAAGAAGTACAATGTCAAAGACGGGCTGATTGTTCAGCACCTGCGAAAGGCCAAAATCCTCGTTGGAGCGATTACAGGCAGAGCTTCGCAGGTAGTGGAAAATCGCTGTGAGGAACTTAAGTTTGATTTCCATTATCATGGAGTCAAAGACAAAGGAAAAAAACTGGCCGAGATCCTTCAGATCATCGAAGTAAATATGGAGGAAGTAGCTTACATTGGTGACGATCTGATTGACTTGCCGATATTGGCCAATGTTGGTCTTGCTATTTCTCCTGCGGATGCCTTGCCTTATGTGAAGATTTACGCTCACTATGTTTCACCCTATGATGGAGGAAAGGGCGTCTTCAGGGAAGTGGGCGATATCCTGCTGCATTCCCGCGGCCAGCTCCTTCCCCTTATCCAAACCTTATCCAAAAAGGAATCATGAACAGAACCAACCAAACCATGCACATCCGCGAGGGTGTAGTCTTGGGATTAGATAAACCAGTGCTTTTCTCAGGGCCATGTGCTGTGGAGAGTTATGATATTTGTTTGGAAATCGGGACCAAAGTCAAAGCTTGGGCGGAGGAACATGGCTTTTCTTACGTTTTCAAGGCATCTTTTGACAAGGCAAACCGGACCTCTTCAGGCTCATTTCGGAGTATCGGGATGGACAAGTCGCTGGAGGTGCTGCAGCGAGTCGGAAATGTCCTAAACATTCCTTTGGTCACAGATATCCATGAAAGCTATCAAGCTGCTGAGGTAGCTGAGGTGGTCGATGTGCTTCAGATTCCGGCCTTCCTTTGCCGGCAGACGGACTTGCTTTTGGCCGCAGGCCAAACAGGAAAAGCAGTTAAAATCAAGCGGGGACAATTCATGGCCCCGGAAGATATGCAATATGCAGTTTCCAAAGTAAGATCAACAGGTAATGAAAATGTCTGCCTGACCGAGCGAGGTTTTTCGCTAGGCTATCACAATCTGGTCGTAGACATGCGTGGACTGCCGATCATGCGGCAATTTGCCCCGGTTGTTTTTGATATCACGCACTCCGTTCAGCAACCCGGCGGACAGGGCGGAAGCAGTGGGGGACAGCGAGAATTTGCCCCAATTCTGGCAAGAGCCGCCGCAAGTACGGGAATTGACGGATTTTTTATAGAGACTCATCCTGAGCCGGCAAAAGCTTTGAGCGATGGCCCCAACTTAATCCCTCTTCATAGAATGGGTGATTTTCTCAAAATGCTAAAAGAAGCATGGCTTTTGGGGAGGAAGTATCAAGACTTCCAAGTGGAGTAAAATCATCCGTTTTAACTATGAGAAAAATAGTAGCCATTGGCTTAGGAGTAATTGTGATTTTGGGTGTGCTTTGGTTCACCCTTTTTAATAGAAAGTCAGATTTAACAGAGGAATTACAAAACAGGCTGGAGCTTGCAGCTGACGAAGAGCAGCTAAGGATCGGAGAAAAGCTCCTTCATTCCAGTGAAGAGCTTCGGATTTTTTATACCGAAAGAGACTTTGCGGAAGCCTGGTCTCAAAACGGCAAGCTGACCAAACTCGGGGAAGAACTCAAATTCGAACTTGCGGAGTCAAGGTATGATGGTTTGGACCCGGAGGATTACCATGCTTCGGAAATTGAAGTATTGTTCCAAGCGATCTCAGATCAAAAAGGAAAGCTGAAATCCAAACCCTTTGCCGAATTGGCGGATTTGGACTTGATGCTGACTGATGCCTTTTTCTCCCTTGCGAGAGATCTGGAAATCGGAAAAGTAGACCCCAGTACCCTTAAGTCCGGTTGGGACCTCGGTGTAAATACTCCCAGTATCAATTACAATGAGCTTTTGAATGAATCTATCCGCAGGGGATCGATCAAAGAAGGACTGGAAAGCCTCTATCCTGAATTTAAAATCTACAAAAAGGGGAGAGAAGTAATCCGTGATTTGGATGAAAAGCGGAAAGTGGATACACTCGAATGGAAAACCGTCAGTTTGGAAAAGTCGCTGAAAATGGGTGACTCCCATGAGGCAATTCCCGGTCTGAGGGACAGATTGATTTTTTGGGGTTTTCTGAAACCTTATGATTTCAAGAACCCATTGGTCTTTGACGAGCAGATGGAACTGGGTCTGAAACAATACCAGCGAAACAATGGAATGGAGCCGGATGGGACCATCGGGAATTTGACGGCCGAAAGCCTGAATAATTCCCCTGCAAATCTGATGGATATTGCAGCGGTAAATATGGAGCGATTAAGATGGCTATCCGATACCCTGCGAGACTCCGAACTTATTCTGGTGAATGTGGCCAATTTTCAACTGGACTACCTGAATAAGCTTGATACTGTCCTGACCGCCAAAGTGATCGTGGGTAAAGAATATAACGAGTCGCCGGTTTTCAGCGCTCCGATGACTTATATCGCCTTCAGTCCTTATTGGAACATTCCCGCCTCGATTACCAAGGAAGAAATAGCGCCTGCCGTGCGAAAAAATCCAAATTACCTCGCTCAGAAAAACATGGAGGTGGTCACATCTTCCGGTGAGCCAGTGAATGTCAAGCCCAAAGACTGGTCCACGGATCCTTTTCCCTATTTGGTCAGGCAAAAGCCAGGTGGTTCTAATTCGCTCGGACTGGTGAAATTTATGTTTCCCAACGAGCATAGTATCTACATTCACGATACGCCAGCCAGAAGTCTGTTTGAACTGGAAAACAGAGCGCTGAGCCATGGCTGTATCCGAATCCAGGATCCTGCGAAATTTGCCGCGCTACTGTTGAAGGATGATCCCACATGGACTTCCGAAAAAATAGACTCAGCCATGAATCAGAAAGAAGAGCAAATAGTACAGTTGAAAAAGCACATTCCGGTCGTGATATTTTACCTCACTTTCTGGGCAGACTCCAATGGGGCACCCCATTTCAGATCGGATATTTACAATCGGGACCAAGAAGTATTGGCAGCGTTGAAAAGACGTCGGTCGGCGTAGTTGGTCTGTAGTTCACAGAAATTAAAAGTGGGTTTTTGAAGGGATAAAATTTAGCTTTACTGTATATCTCAGTCAGGTTTTTTATGATTCAAAAATTCATTTTGCTGTTTCTGATCATGGTTTTTCCTTTATTCCTTTTGGGGAAGGACCTTTCTTCCCAAGGAGAAATCAGGGATCAAATCCGAATTAAGCTTGAGATAGTCCAGCCGGGCCAGCCGCTGACCATTCGAGATCAAAGTCTGAAAACTTCCGATGAGATCTATGCCTTTTATTCCAATAGGGCGTTTCGCGAGGCATGGTCATCCGATGGGATATTGACTGAATTGGCCTACGAGCTCAGGTTTGAAATTCGTCAGTCAAAGTTTGATGGATTGAATCCTCAAGCATATCATTTGGGGTTGATCGATGCTTTTTTTGCAACTTTTGAAATCAACAAAAAAAATGGTAAAGCCAATGATCCCGCAGAGTTGGTGGATTTGGAACTCTTGCTGAGTGATGGTTTTTTCCAACTTGCAGCACACCTGGAGCAGGGCAAAGTGGATCCGGCACAGCTCAAATCAACCTGGGAGATTTCGCCCAAATCTCAAAAAGCAGATTACAGTGCATTGCTTTCTGTTTCCTTGGAAGCAGGTGAAATCAGAAGAAATCTCGAACAACTCTATCCCAAATTCACGATATACAAGCGTGGGCGTGAGGTGATTCGTGCATTGGATGAGAAAAGAAAGTCAGATTCCCTGAGCTGGAAGCCTGTCAAAATTGACAAAACCATAAAAGTCGGGGGCAGTAATAATTCGATTCCAGTGATCCGACAGCGACTTCAATTTTGGGGGTATATGGGTCAATATGAACCGGAAGATCCCAAAGTGTATGATTCTGCCCTATTCATAGGTGTTCAGGAATTCCAACGAAAAAACGGAATGGAACCTGATGGAGCTTTGGGTAAAAACACGATCGCGGGAATCAACAACTCTCCTTTGGACCTCATCGGCCGGGCTTCGGTCAATCTGGAAAGGTTAAGATGGCTTCCGGACACGATAAAGGAAGCTGAAATCATCCTGGTGAACATTGCAAACTTCAGACTGGATTACATCAACAAAATGGACACAATTTTTTCATCCAAAGTGATCGTAGGTCAGCGATATCATGCTTCTCCTATTTTTTCAGCACCGATGAGTTACCTGGTTTTCAGTCCTTACTGGAATATACCCACCTCTATCGCGCGAAATGAAATTATTCCTGCTATCCGGAAAAATCCAAATTATCTAAGCCAAAAAAATATGGAAGTAGTGACCTTTTCAGGCAAATCAGTCGATCCAAATTCGATCAACTGGTCAGACAAATCATTTCCGTATATGATTCGCCAAAGGCCTGGAGGAAGTAATTCATTAGGCCTTGTGAAATTCATGTTTCCCAACAAATACAGTGTTTATATCCATGATACGCCATCGAGGTCCCTTTTCGAGCGGGAGGACAGAGCACTGAGCCATGGGTGTATCCGACTTCAGAATCCAGCTGAATTTGCCAAAATTCTCCTGAGCGATATGCCAGGATGGACTGAAGAAAAGATCCGGGAAGCTATGAATCGAAAGTCGGAACTGATCGTCAACCTCAATCGAAAAATATCGGTGGTTTTGGTATATCTGACCTTTTGGGCAGATGCTAAAGGTCAGGCAAATTTCCGCCAGGACATTTACAATAGGGATGAGGAGATTTTAACGCTACTCAGAAAATAGTCAGGGTTGAACTAAAGCGGATTGCTTTAGATAATTTTCATCGTTGCCATAGATAAAAAGTAAGCTGCCGTCCTTGATCAGATCGATGACTTTGGAGGACAAGTCCGGGGGAAGTGCAGGGCAACCCAGACTTCTACCCAGTCTGCCGGTAGATTTTGCAAATTCCTCACTGGCATAGTCAGCCCCATGAATCACAATCGCCCGGGCTCTAGCCTGGTCGTTAAACCCCTTTTCGAGCCCGTCGAGCCGGAGTGAGTAGCCATGCTTTCCCTGATACGTCTCTGCTGTTTTGAAGAAGCCAAGACTACTTTGAAAGGATTCAGGAGTATTGGAAAAACTCTTCGCCATAAGCTCTCCGGTATTTCTTCCATGAGCAACTACTGAATTGAGAAGAATTTCCCTTTTCTCCACATCGATGACCCAAAGTCGCTTTTCGGTAGAAGGTAGGGTGAAATCAATCACGGTCAATAAGGGCTTTTTGAGCTCTTTGCCGAGCTTTTCCCAGCCTTCAAGGGCATAGTTAAGCGCTTCGTAGTTGGGAGTGTGTTTATATTTTTCCCCTAGAGATTGAAGGATTTCTTCGGGGGAATTGTTGCTCTCAAGCGGTGTTAAAATGACTGCATTGCTTTGGGTTGGATTTGAAAAAGTCAAATTCCAAACCAAGGAAATTAAAATTCCTGTAGTAATCATAAAGTGCGGGAAACTTTTGGGGTGATGATCAAATGTAAGCTATTTAACTCATTGTCAAAAACATTGCCACAAAATAGGTGGGTGATTTTGTCACTTCGGCTTATTTCCAAGAATGGAACCTTCTTGGTTAATTATTCGGTTTTTAGGCTGATCAAAAGATTGGGGTTTTCGGAGTTTGTCTTAAATTCCTAATTTCACGTCCAGAAAATTAATAAATTGACTTGTAGTGTGTTGGCAAATTTGTTTAAAGAAAAAACAAAATAATTAAACAAAAATAAAATACCTACAGTTTCTAAATTCAATGAAAGTATCCGTATATCGTAAAGAACATTTCAACGCTGCCCACCGCCTGAATAATCCGCTATGGTCCCAAGCCGAGAATGAAGCCATCTTTGGTAAATGCAACAATTCCAATTATCATGGCCATAATTATGACCTGGTGGTGCAGTTGAAAGGGGAAATTGATTCCCGAACCGGATACGTTTATGACATGAAAGTACTCAGCGATATGATCAAAGAGTATGTATTAAATAGGTTTGACCACAAAAATTTAAACTTGGATACCGATGAATTCAGAAATCTCAATCCATCTGCTGAAAACATTGCAGTGGTTATTTGGAATATTTTGAGGGAAAAAATTGATCGGAAATTCGAATTGACAATTCGTCTTTATGAAACAGAAAGAAACTTTGTTGAGTACGATGGGAATTAATATTTCCCGAACTTCCTTCGAGGACCTCGGAGAAGAACATGTTGGAACTTCGCTTGAGACACCTTTGAGAGAAGATGCTTTTGAAATGGATGATGACCTTAAGGTCGAATTGATCGAAAAACACTTTCGTGAAATAATGCACATTATGGGTTTGGACCTCAGTGACGACAGTTTGAAAGGTACCCCCCACCGAGTGGCTAAGATGTATGTCAAAGAGGTTTTCAGTGGACTGAACCCTAAAAATAAGCCTGCTACTAAGCTTTTCGAAAATAAATATAAGTACAATCAGATGCTGGTGGAGAAAGACATCACCTTTTATTCTCACTGCGAGCACCATTTTGTGCCGATCTATGGAAGAGCCCATGTGGCCTACATTTCAACTGGAGAGGTGATCGGACTTTCTAAAATCAACAGAATCGTCCAATACTATTCCAAAAGACCACAAGTGCAGGAGCGATTGACCATGCAGATTGGCAATGAACTTAAAGAGGCGGTGGGTACTGAGGATGTAGCTGTGATCATGGATGCCTATCACATGTGTGTCAGTTCACGCGGTGTAAATGATACCAATAGTTCTACAGTCACCTCATTTTTCTCCGGGAAATTTGAATCTGATGAACAATCCCGCAATGAGTTTTTGAAATATATCAGTCTTAAAAAGTAGTTTCTGATTATACGCTATTCAGGCAGTAGACGAATATACCCTTGATTTTGGGCTGGGAGAACGAAGACGGAAGACCGAAGAAGTCCATTAATTGGCATTCACTAGTTCATTTGAACTTCGAAGTTAGCTACTGGCAAAGTTCCGTATATACATAAAGTAGTTTTTCATTATTGATCAAACCAACTAAAACCGGGCTAAATGCCCGGTTTTTTTTAATTCACAAAACAAAATCATCCTTTCCGGGATTTTAAAATCATACAATAGAAGTAATGAAAGATAAAAATATAGTAATCGTAGGTGGTAATTCTGGTATCGGTGCAGCTACAGCAGCCTTGCTCGGCGATGCGGGTGCCAACCTTTTTTTATATTCCAAAAGTGGAAATCTAACCACTCAATTGGACACCAGTGTTGATTTTTCTGAAATTCCCGGATTACCGGACGTCATTGACGGAGTGGTTTACTGCCCGGGGACGATTAACTTAAAACCGTTTCACCGGATTTCAATTGCTGATTTTCAAAATGAACTGGAAGTTAATTTTTTTGGAGCAGTGAGGGTGTTGCAGGCCTGCCTAAAGGGGCTGAAGAAATCCTCCAGTCCGGCTGTGGTGCTTTATAGCACAGTGGCGGTTCAGACAGGAATGGGTTTCCATGCCGGGATTGCCTCAGCCAAAGGTGCGGTAGAAGGCTTGACCAGATCCCTAGCTGCTGAATGGGCACCATCTAAAATCAGAGTAAATGCGATCGCACCCTCATTGACGGAAACTCCCTTAGCCTCAGCCTTGCTTTCGACCCCGGAGCGAAAAGAAGCATCTGATAAAAGACATCCGCTTGGAAGGATTGGAACTTCGGGAGATATAGCAGAGGCGACAGTGTTTTTGCTTTCCCCAAAATCCTCCTGGATGACAGGGCAGATTCTTCACATCGATGGAGGTATGTCAAACCTGAAATAAGTCTGAAACATTTTGCCTGTTCATTTTGTCTTAACCATAGGGTACGGTCCCGTGAAGAAAGTGCTGTGATTATGAAAACTCCACCTGAATCATTCCTGCTTTTTAAGGAAGAATTGAGGAAAGCTCAACTTGAAAAAGAGCGGCTCAAACAACATTACGAAGAGAAATTGTCTGATGTCAATCGGGAGCTTTTTCGATTGAAGGAGCAGATTCAGTCTCAACAAGATATGATGCGCACCACCTTGGAATATGCCTCTGTTCTTGAGCAGCGATTGTCTGAGTTTAAAGAGGAAGTGGCACATGTGACCACTCAGCGCAAAAATTCCGTTTACTAAGCTTTACTTCCGATAGCTATGAATGAAACATTAAACCCTTCCGAAATTCAAGACTTTGAATTGGCTTTTGAAGAACGCTACGCCAGAGTTTTGGTTAACACAGATAAAAAAATCATCATTTGCGAACTTCTTGCCGATTACATTCCCATTGAAGATTTTAAGGAAACTTTTAATCAAATTGGGAGAATAGTTAAAAATGGAGATTTCGAAAAATTCATTTTCGATAAAAGATCTCTGAGGGCTTTTCACCAACCTACCATGGAATGGTACTTCATCCATTGGAAAAAGGATATGCTTGGATTTGGCCTGAAAACCCACCGCAAGATCCTTCCTGCCGAGAAATGGTTTGAAAAAATGGTGCAAATAGCCAAACAGCAAATTCTGGAAACCTATCCCGATAATATCATCGACCAGCTTGATATTCAATATTGCGACTCGATCGAGGAGGCTATTAAGTTATGACCAAGCGAATCAGCTCGGAAGAAATTATGTCCTCAGATTCGTTTTATCGAAGGAATCTGATCAATTGCCTTTCCGGCTACAAAAGTCTCAACCTGATCGGTACGCAGGATTCAGCAGGAATAACCAATCTTGCGCTTTTTTCCCAGGTTTTTCACATCGGGGCTAATCCTCCGATGGTTGGTATACTTTTTAGACCAAATACTGTCATTCGGCATACCTTGGACAATATTATGGAAACGGGATTTTTCACGATGAATCATGTCACAAGTGAATTTTACAAAGAGGCGCATTGGACATCGGCAAGATGGGAAGAGTCAGAGTTTGAAGCTACCGGAATAGCCCCCGAATTTTTGGATGGTTTCAAAGCACCTTTTGTCAGAGACAGTCCAGTGCGGCTTGCATGTAGCCTTTTGGAAACGCAAACCTTAAAAGTCAATCAAACGATCCTCCTGATAGGTAGCATAGATTCCATTTATATTGATGAAAGAGGATTGAGAGCCGACGGATCCCTAGATCTCGGTTCACTTGGTACGGTGACTGTCGCAGGATTGGATGACTATTTCGTTGGGAAGCGTTTGGGTCGTTTGAGTTATGCTAAATCAGACAAGATGCCGGAGGAAATCTAAAAATATCGCTTTGAGCCAGCTTTCATTTTCACTCAAAGTTCCAAAATCTTAAAATTCATCTGTTTATAATTTGTTTTTCAGGGGTCAGATAGCCTGTCCCGATCTTTAATCGGGAGAATGCCTTCGATAATCATCCCCCTGTGTGAGAAGTCTTTCTCAAGGGCATTTCATGATAGGAACCATTCGTAAACTTTCATCTCTTTTGTCACTTTTAGAACTTACAGATTCAGGTCTTTTCTGTCCTCCGGCAGGAATTTTCATCGATCCGTGGAGGCCCGTGGAACGAGCCGTAATTACTCATGCCCATTCGGATCATTCCCGCTGGGGGATGAAACATTACCTCGCCCACCATCATTCTGCCGAAGTCATGAAGCTAAGGTTGGGACAGGAAATCAGCCTCGAGACAGTAGACTATGGTCAATCGCTTGACTTCAATGGTGTAAAAATCTCCCTTCATCCTGCAGGTCATATTCCGGGTTCATCTCAGATTCGGCTGGAGTACAAAGGGCAAGTAACAGTGGTCAGTGGGGACTATAAGGTTGAAAATGACGGACTTTCCACTCCTTTTGAACCTGTGAAATGCCACGAGTTTGTTTCGGAATGTACCTTTGGACTACCGATTTACAAATGGGAAACTCAGGCTGAAATATTCAATCAGGTCAATTCCTGGTGGCGAAAAAACGCTGCCGAAGAGCGAAATTCGGTTCTTTTTGCCTATTCCTTAGGCAAAGCCCAACGGATTCTCCAAAATCTGGATCGAAGCGTGGGGGAGGTTTTTGTCCATGGTGCTGTCTGGAATACCAATCAGGCTTTGCTTGCAAATGGAATTGAACTCTGGGATGTGCCCAGAGTTACGCAGGAAATGTCTAAATCAACCTTCAAAGGTTCACTGATCATAGCTCCGCCTTCAGCGATGGGTACGCCGTGGATGAAGCGGTTTGGGCCGTATCGGACTGGAATATGCTCGGGTTGGATGAGTGTACGTGGTTCACGCAGGCGACGGGCCGCAGATCGTGGGTTCGTCCTTTCAGATCACGCGGATTGGGAAGGATTGGTCCAGGCGATTGAAGCGACAGAAGCAGAAAAAGTGTATCTGACTCATGGTAAAACAGCTGCATTTGGGAGATTTCTGCAGGAAGAAAAGGGAATCGAGGCCGTTGAGCTGCAGACACTTTTTGGAATCGAAGAGGTGGAATAGGGGAATTAAGGCAGGATTGAAAAATTGGAAGATTTCAAAATTGAAAAATTGAATTCCTGCCTATATCTTGAACACACAATCAAATCTCCTCCTCATGTCCAAGTTTTTGATTTTCATTTTCCTAAACATTCTGTTCATCTCCTGTAAAAATCCTCCTACAAATAATACTGATAATTACCTTAATACTGTCACCGGACCGATTTCGATCGACTCGATGGGCTTGACGCTGATTCACGAGCACATGTTGGTGGACTTTATCGGAGCGGATTCGGTCAGCCCTGATCGATGGAATAGGGATTCTGTGGTTGCCAAAGTTTTGCCTTTTCTATTGGAGGTAAAAAAACACGGTGTAAAAACAATCTTTGATTGCACTCCTTCTTTTTTGGCCAAAGACGTGCTTCTGCTTAAAGAACTCAGTGAAAAGTCCGGAATTCAGATTCTGACCAATACCGGATTTTATGGAGCAGTAGGAGGAAAATACCTCCCTGACCTGGTCCAGACAGAATCTGCAGAACAACTCGCCAAACGTTGGATATACGAATTCGAGAGCGGAATCGAAGGCACGGGTATCAAACCCGGATTTATCAAGATTTCGGTCAATGAAGCAGATACGCTTTCTGAAATTGATCAAAAGCTCGTTCGAGCCGCTGGCATCACGCATCTAAACACAGGATTAACCATTGCTTCTCATACCGGAACCTGGAAAACTGCCGCACAGGAAGTGAAGATTCTTCAGGAAATGGGAGTGGAACCATCAGAATTTGTTTGGGTGCATGCCCAGGCCGAACCCGATTTTGAAAACTATCGCAAAGCAGCCGAAATGGGCGTCTGGATCAGTTTGGATGGGATTGGTTGGGCGATAGATCCTTATGTGGAGCGCTTGCTTTTTGCAAAGGAAAATGGATTTCTTCGAAACGTACTAATCTCCCATGATGCGGGTTGGTATGATCCGGCCAAGCCAAATGGAGGAGATTTTCAGCCTTTTACGAATATTTTTGAAGAGCTGATGCCTGTGCTCAATTCCAAAGGTTTTACTGAAAATGACTGGAAATTACTTTTGGTGGTAAATCCAAAATTAGCTTTTTCACTCCGTTAAGCTATTGATTATCATAATTTTACAATTTTTAAATTTTCGAGTCTTTCAATCTCTTTCCAAATTTTCTTTGTCCTATTTTAGTAAGCCACCTTGCCTGATTACCTTTGCGCATGGCAGAACAAATCCTCATCCTCGATTTCGGTTCTCAATACACCCAACTCATCGCGAGAAGAGTGAGAGAACTGAATGTTTATTGCGAAATCCACCCTTACAACAAAGTCCCTGAAATCACCGCAGACATTAAAGGAATCATTCTTTCGGGTTCTCCGTGTTCCGTTCGAGATGCAGGTTCTCCAGATCTGGATCTTGATGCTTTCAGAGGCAAACTTCCGCTTTTAGGGGTCTGCTATGGCGCCCAACTTTTAGCCAGCAAATACGGGGGAGAGGTGCTTCCTTCCTCGATTCGGGAATATGGCCGAGCTAATTTGGACCATATTGACCTGCATCATGATCTTCTCAAGGAAATGACCTATGGTTCGCAAGTGTGGATGTCTCATGGAGACACGATCAAAACGCTTCCTTCCGGTTTCGAAATCATCGCAAGTACTTCCTCCGTGGAGGTGGCTGCTTTCAGAGTGGAAGGTGAAAAAACCTATGGGATACAATTTCACCCGGAAGTGACCCACTCCACAGAAGGCAAAAATCTATTAAGAAACTTTGTCGTCGGAATCTGCGGCTGTACCCAAGATTGGACTTCGGATATTTTTATTGATTCGACGGTAGCTTCGCTAAAGGCAAAAATCGGAAGCGATAAAGTAGTGATGGGGCTTTCCGGTGGGGTGGATTCCTCAGTAGCTGCGACACTGATTCACCGTGCGATCGGAGATCAGTTGACTTGTGTTTTTGTAGATAATGGACTGCTTCGCAAAAATGAATTTGAAGAAGTACTCGAATCCTATAAACACATGGGCCTTAATGTGATCGGAGTAGATGCCAAGAAGCGTTTTTATGATGCTTTGGCTGGACTTACCGATCCTGAAGCAAAGCGAAAGGCTATTGGACGGGCATTTATCGAGGTTTTCGACGAAGAAGCTCACAAAATCGAAGGCGTAAAATGGCTGGGCCAAGGTACCATCTACCCGGATGTCATCGAATCAGTTTCTGTAAAGGGTCCTTCCGCCACGATTAAATCGCATCACAATGTGGGCGGTTTGCCGGACTTCATGAAGCTATCAGTTTTAGAACCATTGAATACGCTATTCAAAGACGAGGTAAGAGAAGTGGGGCGGGCGTTGGAGATTGTTGAGACCATAATCGGTCGTCATCCTTTCCCCGGTCCCGGATTAGGAATCAGAATCCTTGGGGATATCACCGAGGAAAAAGTCAAAACACTTCAGGAGGTTGATCATATTTTTATTCAGGGTTTGAAAAATCACGGACTTTATGACAAGGTTTGGCAGGCTGGAGCGATTCTGCTTCCCATCCAATCGGTAGGTGTAATGGGGGATGAGCGTACCTATGAGAAAGTTGTCGCCCTGAGAGCAGTAGGATCGGTAGATGGAATGACAGCTGATTGGATCCATCTTCCTTACGAGTTTTTGGGCAAAATGTCCAACGAAATCATCAATCGGGTAAAAGGTGTCAATAGAGTGGTGTATGATATTTCTTCCAAACCCCCTGCGACTATTGAGTGGGAGTAATGTAAATGAAATCTTAGTTTTTTTAAGTCGATTACCAGCCTTATTAAGGGCTGGTTTTTTTATGTATTCTATCGATACAATTCATTTACAAACTGAAACATACCGCGTATCGATTGGGATTATTCAATTTACTTTTAAACATAAATAAAAAAGGTCCACGGAGAAGTAAGAATAAAGTAATACCTAAAAAACTACCAACATCGGTTTTAATTAAGCTAAAGAAATTCAGACCAGTCAATAATCAACGAAACAAATGGAAATATTCATCGAAAATACGCTTCTACCAGTTGGGGTAATTGCTGTCGGCTGGATTGTTTTTTCAGTTATGATCTTAAACGTGCAAAAGGAGCAGCATGCCTTTGTGAACTTGACCGGACATGAATTTACGGGTCAGATTAACAGGATAAAAAGTATCCAAACTCATCATGGTAAAGATGAGTCTAAGTTGAGGACTGTTGATTTGCTGGCGCATTTTAATGAATTTGAACTAATCCAGAAGCTACATAAAATTCTTGTCCTTGACAGAATTTACCTTCAACAAGGATTGACAGTAGCGGAATTTGCAAAAAAACTAGGCGTACAGCCTAGGGAAGTGACACAAATTTTTGGAGAACTCTACGGGCATAGCTTTAAGAAGTTGACCAATATGTACCGTGTGGAATATGCAAAAGAAAAGATAGAGGAGGGTTTTTTGGATCATTTCACCTTAGAAGCACTAGGTTTTGAAGCTGGCTTTAGTTCTCGCACGACCTTTTTTAATGTGTTTAAAAAAGAAATAGGAGTCTGCCCAAGTGAGTATTGGAAAAATTTTCTCACGGCAGCAGCATAAAAATAGAATAGATTGGTTTGGTTATTTTTAGTAAGTCGTGTGTTTTAAATAACACATGGCTTTTTCTGTTTATAATAATTTATTGTCTATAATTCTCATGACATAATCTTTGGCTGATTGTGATTTGGTTTAAATTCAATTGATATTTTTTCATTAATTGATTTTGAAAAAAATTAAATTGTTTCACTCATAAAAATGTTTTTTAAATCATAAAAAAACACCTTGATCAACCTTGTTGTTTCAAAAGTTGTTTTTGGAACATGCTTAAGTTGATTGTTTTATTTATATAATTCTTATTTGTATTGATAGTTTGTTGAGGCTAGGGGAGGGATGTTTTTAATTCAAATTCACCATCAATAGTATGAGAAACGAATGTATTAAAGTAACGGCTTGGAATGAGTGCTTTTTATATTTAGTAGATAGGAGATCCCGTCGATTTTTTTTAATCCCAACTTCACTGGTTTCTTATTTTTATTCGATTGGCCTAGGATATAATTCTGTGCGAATTCCACTTATAGTTCTTTCTTTATTGTTTTCAAGTTTCGGATTGAGCGCTCAATCTTCTTTTGTCGGGACAAAAAATCAGCCTGTTCAACAACGTAGAAAAGGGAGCTTACCCGGTTTGGAAGCAGCCAAAGTTCCAAGCGGACTAAATTTCCCATCGGATTTGGAAAAAACGTACGGTGATCCGGACTTTGAATTGGGGCAGGAATTCGACCTGAATGGAATGCTCATTAAATATTCGGCAGAGGATACGACTATCTTGAGAATTACTGGAAATGTGGCCATGATTTTAAAAGCAGGAGAAACTCGTGTTTATGCTATCCTGGATGATTATCAAAGCAGCCCAAATTCAGTTCCTTTAACCCAAAATTTAAAAATTAAACCCCGAACTCTGGAATTGACAGTAACGCACGGTCAGGGGAAAATATTTGGTGAAGAGGATCCCATTATAACCTTTGAAGCCTCTGGGTTTGCCTATGACGAGTCAGTTACTATCATTTCTGGCAGCCTTACGAGAGATCTGGGGGAAAATGCTGGGAAATACGCCATCAATCTGGGAGATTTGGCTGTGGGTGACAATTATCAAATCGAATTTTCGGGCTCCGATTTTGAAATCATTGAGCGGGAAATTTTTGTTGAAGCGCAGTCCGCAGAAAAATATTATGGGGTGGAAGATCCTGAATTGGCATTTTTGGTCACTGGAGTAAATCCGGAAATTGTAGATCATATATTAACCGGTCAACCGGAAAGACTGGAAGGCGAAAAAGTGGGAAAATATGCGATCGAAGTCGGAGATTTAAGGGTTTCTGAGAATTATAAACTTACGTTCAGGGGGGCAGTATTTGAAATTTTACCAGTTGAACTTACTGCAGTTTTTGATCCTGAAGAAATTTCCACTCCCTGGTCTGAGACCCCTCAATTACCAGCCTTTATCAAAGCATTGACACTTAATGGACAGATTCTTGAATTTAAGGTTACTTGGGTTCAAAATGAGCTAGACGTGTATAAATCGGGCACGTACTTTTTTTCCGGAATCATTGATTTGGAAGAAGGTATTTCAAACCCGGAGAACTTAAAGCCAACCCAAAAACTAACAATCCTCCCAAAGCCAAGTCCCGTGGATGTGCTACTCAATCGAAGGACGTTTGATCCGGTTTCTTCTGCCCTTGATATCGAAATCGGTCAATTTACTGTATTGGATGACTTTGATGATGTTCACGTTGTTTCGCTGGTTGAGGGAAGACTCGATAATTCAGAATTTCAACTGGATGGATTTACTCTTTATTGGAAAAATACGCGTGAGAAAGAGACGAGGACCAATTATTCGATTCTAGTCCAGGTGGAGGATCGTGCAGGAAATAGACTTGAAAAAGAGTTTGGATTGAAGACGGAAATTAATCTGATTGGTAAAATGCGGATTTATAACGTTTTCACTCCCAATAATGACGGGTATAACGATACTTGGGGAATACCCTCCGGTTCACTTTCCGAAGAAATTCAAGTCCAAGTCTTCAATAAGTATGGGGAGCTGTTATTTGAGGCTAAAAATTCGCAAGAGCAATGGGACGGAACCTATCAGGGGAAAAACCTACCCGCCGATACTTATTTTTGGTTGATCACTTCTTCTGAATCTAGCGAAATTCGGAAAGGCTTTTTAAGCTTAATTCGTTAACTGAATTTGATTCAATGGCACTTTTCGGAGAATTTTATAGGAAATTGAAAGTATAGGTTTTTAAAAAATTCTTAAAACCCGGAGCATTTTTTCGGGTTTTCACTTTTAATTCCCATTGTGGCCCAGACTTTGGGTTTGGAAATAATGGGTTAAATTTGCCCAGCTTCAATCATCCCGTTAAGTCCGGAATTATGCGAAATCTGTTTCTGTTTTTATCCATACTTTTTACCGTACAATTTTCAAATGCTCAGGGTCTTCCATCGGAATACCAAAAAGCCAAGTCAGCCCTCCTCGCAAAAGACTATTGGGAAGCGATGAATGGATTTAAACAGGTGACAGATGCTGACAAATATGGAAATCTGGCCAACTATGCAGCATTTCACCTAGCGGAAGCAGCCCTCGGAGCCAATCAGCCTGCCCAAGCTATCAGCGCATTGCAGCCTGTATATGGTAAAAACTGGAATAAATCTGACGAAGCAAAATACCTTTTGGCTACAGCGTACTTCCGAAACAATCAGAACCTGGAGGCACTAAAAGTAATCAAAGCGATCAAAAAGGAAGAAATCCTGCAGAAGTCCTATAATCTTACTTTTGAATATCTCAGCAAGGCTACAGCAAGCTTTTTGGTTGCAAATCTGAGCGAATTCAAAGCGAATGAAGGCTACGCTGCCGCCATGGCGGCTGTTTTGCAAAAGCAAACCATCATGTCGGCAAGTGAAATTGAGGCTTTGAATCAAGTCAGATCATCCACTCCAAAAAAGAATGTGGTAAGAGATGAAGTATTGGACCTTGTTTTGATTTTGCCATTCACAGGGAGCAGTTCAGCTTCTGTATCGGGTATTAGCTACACGGACTTTATGTTTGAGCTTTTCCAGGGAATAGAGATCGGTATTGCACAGCTAAAAAGTGAAGGTTACAAAGTCAATTTGTCCACTTTTGATTCCAAACGGGATCTTAATCACCTTACTAACCTTCTGAATGATCCTGTCATTGCCAAAGCTGATGTGATCATCGGGCCAATCTATCCGGAAGAAACTGATATCGTCAGTGCTTTTGCAGAAAAAGAACAAATCCCCTTTATCCATCCCCTTTCTAACCTCGGGGAGCGGTTTGAACAATTCAAGTACAGCTATTTATTCAGACCATCGGTTGCCTCACTGGCTTCAGGTATTATCTCAAACCTCAAATCACAAAAGTGGGGAAATCGGATTGCAGTAGGCTATAGTAGCAGCTCAAGAGATGAGAAATTAGGCCTTTTGCTTCAGGCTGAACTGGAGAAATCAGGATTCCAACTGGTCAAAATTCAAAAGGTGGATTCAAGAAATGCGGCTACTTTTCTCCAGGGACTTGGAGTAAGCCGAGGAAATAATCCGTCTGTAGATCAGGTCGTTTTACTTTCCGATGATCCTGCGGTGGCCCAGTCCGTGTTCTCTTTGATGGAAAGTATTTCTACTTCAGTCCCGCTTTTGGTGATGGATTCCTGGTTGGCCTTCAACTTTGCAAATTATGAAATGCTGGAGTTTCCAAACTTCTATTTCATTTCCAATAACACCCCCAAGTTTGATACCGAAGCGATGAGCCAGTTCCGGGATCAATTTTATAAGAAGTATTACGCCTATCCTGGGATGAATTCCATCTTAGGATTGGAATTGGTGTATTGGCTGGGTTCAAATTCAAAATCCACGTTTGATTACAATTTTAGAAGAAGTTTGGATCAAAATTCTTTTCAGCAAGGAAAATTGACCTGGGGATTTAATTTTCAAAATTCAAACAATAACAGCTACACACCGGTATTCAAAATGGAAGCCGGTGAGCTGATTCCCTTAAAATAAACCATGCAGATTTCTGAAAGCAAGCGGCTTTTTGCCCATGCCAAAAACTTCATTCCAGGTGGAGTGAATTCCCCTGTTCGCGCTTTTCGAGCAGTAGGAGGAGACCCGATTTTCATCAAAAGAGCTGATGGGGCTTTCATTTATGATGAAGACGACAATGCCTACATCGAGCTGATCAATAGTTGGGGACCAATGATCCTGGGGCATAATCATCCAATGATCCGGGAAGCGGTGATTGCTGCGATGGACAACGGAACCTCATTTGGCGCACCAACAGCCAGAGAAGTGGAGATCGCGGAATTGATTGTGAGCATGGTTCCTTCGGTGGAAAAAGTCCGTATGGTGAACTCCGGTACCGAGGCTACTATGTCCGCCATTCGGGTAGCCCGGGGCTACACCGGACGTGACAAATTCATCAAAATGGAAGGGCATTACCACGGTCACGGAGATTCTTTTCTCATCGCTGCCGGTTCGGGAGCGATTACTATGGGGCATCCCGATTCACCGGGAGTGACTGAAGGAACAGCCAAAGATACCCTTTTGGCTCCTTACAATGATTTGGAAGCGATCGAAAGATTGGTTGAAGCCAATAGAGGTGAAATCGCTGCGTTGATTTTAGAGCCAGTGCCGGGGAATATGGGTTTGACTTTGCCTCTTCCGGGATATTTGGCAGGACTTCGGGAAATCTGTACCCGTGAGGGGATTATTCTGATTTTTGATGAAGTGATGACAGGATTTCGCTTGGCAAAAGGCGGTGCTCAGGAATTATTCGGTGTAACTCCAGACATGACTACGCTTGGTAAAATTATCGGTGGAGGTATGCCGGTGGGAGCGTATGGTGGGAAAAAGGAAATCATGGAGTTTGTGTCTCCTGCCGGCCCGGTATATCAGGCAGGTACCCTTTCGGGTAATCCCATTGCCATGGCTGCAGGTTTGACGATGTTGAATTATTTGAATTCACACCCTGAAGTGTACACTCGCCTGAATGAGATCGGGATGCAAATTGCCTCAGGAATGGCTTCGATCAATCACCGGTTTGGGCATGACTTCACCATTAATCAACTGGGAAGTATGTATTCCCTGTTTTTCACTGAGGATGCGGTGACAGATTTTGAATCTGCCAAGAAATCGGATACGCTATTATTTGGGAAATACTTTCAGGCCATGCTTCATCGGGGGATCTATTTGGCCCCATCTCAGTACGAGAGCTTGTTCCTTTCCACGGCTTTGACAGATGATCTCGTTGGGAAAATCCTTCAGGCACATGAGGAAAGTATAAAAGAAATTTTATCCTGAAGTTATTTTTAAGAATAGGTTCAAATTCCGGAACCTTAGTACCGATAAGGGGTGAATTTAGGGCGTATTACAATCCAACCTGATAGTAAAAAATAGATTCCTCCGTTATTCTAATGGGTGAAGGCTGACAGTTAAAATGGTCAGCCTTTATTGTTTATAAGTTCAATCTTAGAATTCGCGCTTTTACATCAACAGAAGCCCACTTTTCGTTTAATTCTGCTAACTTCTGCATTTGAATACCCACCTACCTTTCCCGATTATGAAAAAAGTACTTTTAATAGGAACTATTTCCTATTGTCTAATGAGTTCGCCGGTTTTTGCGCAAGAAATCGATGCGGAATACAACAACAAAATCAAAGAATACACGACGGATTCGAGGTTTTTGCCAGCCTCAGTGATGAATGTGGTGGATCATCCCACCATTCCTTCCCCGCTAAAGCATTTTGGTGAAATCATCGGGTCGCCCGGTGTGATGCACAACACCAGCAAAATCTATGAGTATTATCAACTGTTAGCAGAAAAATCTCCCCATCTCCAGATCAAACAGGTAGAAACTACCGAAGAGGGAAGACCAATCTATGTCGTGATCATCGGTAACGATGACAGCATGGAAAAACTTGATATTTACAAAAATCACCTCAATCGCCTGGCAGATCCGCGGATTACAACACCGTCAGAAGCTGAAACGATTCTCGAATCCGCCAAACCAGTCTATTATCTAAATGGCGGAATGCATTCCACTGAAATGGGTTCGCCCGAGATGCTCATGGAATTGGCATATCGACTCGTAACTAGTGAGGAGAAAACGATCAAGCAAATCAGGGATAATGTGATCGTTCTTATCAATCCGGTTTCGGAGCCCGATGGAAGGGACAAACTGGTAGATTGGTATTACCGATACAGCAAAACCAGAACCGAATGGGATGATGGCTATCCGCGTTCGGCACCGTATTGGGGTAAATATGTTTTCCACGACAATAACCGTGACGGACTTCAAGTCTCCCAAGCCATCACAAAAGGAATTTTTTCCATCTTCTACGAGTGGCATCCTACTGTGATGTTGGACCTTCATGAGTCAGTTCCTTTGCTCTACATTTCCACTGGAACCGGCCCATACAACGAGCAGATTGATCCGGTCACCATCGGTGAATGGCAAGTCATGGCCAATCATGACATCACGACTTTGGCTGCACAAGGAATGCCGGGTGCATTTACCTGGGCTTTTTATGACGGCTGGTGGCCAGGATATGGGATTTGGGTGGCAAACAACCACAATTCCAACGGGCGATTTTATGAGACTTTTGGCAACGCCGGAGCAAATACCTACATGCGCGATCTTTCCAATCAAAAGTATGCTGGAGATCCGGCAACGACCCGGGAATGGTATCGTCCTGATCCACCTACTGAGCGGGTCTATTGGTCTGCCCGAAATAATGTGAACTACATGCAGGCTGGTGTCCTAGCTTCCTTGACTTATGCTGCGCAAAATGCTGAGCAACTCCTTAGAAATTTTTACCAAAAAGGGGTCAATTCCATCCGAAAAGGTAAGGAAGACAGTCCAAAAGCTTTTGTGATTCCAGCTGATCAGAAAGATCCGGTAATGGCTGCTTACCTCGTCAATCAACTTCGAGCTCAGGCGATAGAAGTTCATGAGGCTGAGTCAGGGGAATATGTAGTCCTTTTGGATCAACCTTACCGCAATCTTGCGGTGACTTTGCTGACTGAGCAGAAGTATCCAAAAGAAGCCAAATTCCCTCCTTACGATGACATCGCCTGGACTCTGGGCTATTTGTATGGGGTTGAAGTCCAGCCAAAAGACAGTGTTGAATACGAGATTTCTTCACTGAAAAAAGTGGATTCAGACGTGAACTATGAGGGAGAAATTTCCGGTTCAGGCAATTCTTATTTCATCCACTATCAAGCTCAAAATACGGTTTTACCAGCCTTGTACTGGATCAGGGAGCAGTCGAAAAATGCTGAAATCCGAGTGATCAAATCTGAGTTTGTCATTGATCAGGACACCTTGAATGTAGGGTCAATGATGATCAAAGGAATTTCTTCATCGCAAGCTGGAGAGTTAGGGAAAAAGTTTGGACTTGACCTGATTCGAAGTTCTTCAGCGCCTGAATCTGATAAAACACATGCTGTTCAGCTTCCCCGAGTGGCCATTTACCATACTTGGTTCAATACGCAGGACGAAGGTTGGTCTCGCTACACCTTTGAGCAGCGGGGTATTCCTTATACTTCTATTGACAAAGACGATCTGAAGGCCGGTAATCTCAACTCAAAGTTTGATGTGATTTTGGTTCCCCGATCTAGAGGAACTGCTTCTGATTTTATTCATGGCATTGACTCCAGATTTGGCCCAATGCCCTATACCAAGACCGATCAATTCCCTTCACATGGCTTCCCCGACTCCAGCCCTGACATCACGGGTGGACCAGGGTTTCTTGGGATAGAAAATCTCAAGAACTTTGTCGATGCCGGTGGTGTGGTGATTGCTTTGGACAATTCCACAGTGATGGTGGCTGAGACAGGAATCACACGGGATTTGGAACCCTATACTGCTTCAGGACTTTTCCATCCGGGTTCTGTGGTAACGGTAAAAGCTAAAAAGTCAAATCATCCTGTCTTGTATGGATTTCCTGAGACCTTTTCCATTTTCAGAGGAAACGGACCACTTTATCAGGTCGATTTGGCAAAAAGGGGTATGATGCTTCTTCAGTACGGAACCAAACCCCTGAAAGACGAAGAGCCCTACACCGGAGAAATTATGGGAATGGCCAAGGCCGAATCAAAGCAAGAAGAGAAAGCAGAAGCTGGCAAAGAACCTGCTTACGTGCGCTCAGGAATGGTGAGAAATGAGCAAACCATCATCGGTCAGGGTAGTATTTTCAATGTGCCGGTTGGCAAGGGAAGGATTATCGCTTTTACTTTTGATCCGCTTCACCGCTACCTGAATCATCATGATGCACCATTGGTTTGGAATACCCTGATCAATTGGAATGATCTGGGTGATTAAATGAATGAATGATATTATTGTCAGAAGATTATTTAAAAATTAAACTCATCACTAGATGTCCCTAAAAGTCTACGGAATTAAAAACTGCAATACCATGAAAAAGGCCTTTGACTTCTTGGAGTCAAAAGGTGTTCCTTATGAATTCATCGATTACAAAAAGCAAAAACCTACACAGGAGCTTTTGAAGGGTTTTTTGGCTAAAACTCCTTTGGAAACCTTGGTCAATAAGCAAGGGACTACCTATCGAAAAATGGATGATTCCCAAAAGGTCGCGTTGGAAAAGACCGAGACCGCAATCCCGATTTTGATCGAAAACTCAAGCATGATCAAACGGCCTGTAATAGTTTATCCGGATGGGAGTTTGACTTTGGGGTTTGATCAGGAAAAAATAGAAGAGAGGCTTTAACCTGAAATGAATAATTTCTTTACCATTTAGAGAATTAAGGGAATTTAGATTTTATCGATTAGAATTCAACTTTCCAGAGGATTAACTTCTAAAAACTTAATTAACTCAATTTCCTTAATGGTTTAAAAAAGTCTAATGATTCTTGAATGTTAATACACAATCGTATCAGTGGGCAATTTAGGTAGTTGATAGTTTCCTGTCTCTAGGAGAAAAGGCAAACTCAGCTTACCTGAATTCAGAAATTCAGCTGAAGCAGGTGTGTCAAAAATGAATACTTTTTCCAGCGATTGATTTGAGGCTAACTGTTGGATTTGCGCGAGATTCACTCCGGTTTTGTTCAAGTAAAGCAATTTCAGGTTAGGTAATTGGGAAAGTTTCTCCAAAGAATTACCAGAAATCACAGTTTCATTCAGTTTCAGAACAGTAAGAGTTGAAAAGCCTTTTAAGCTGTCCAAAATGGCATCACTAACTTTAGTTCCGCTAAGATCCAAATAAGCGATCCTATTCTTAACTGGAGCCAGTTTTTCCCAATCGGAATCCTGAAACTCCGGGAGATTGATGCAGGTCACTTTCAGCAATCCTGAACCACTTTCTATCAGTTCTGCAAAGAATCCCAGTCGTTTCAGTTGAGCCAAAGAATCTGTCGGAAAGACTGGTAGTTGGATAATTGGATAAAATGGAATTTCGGTTTTCTGGATAAAGGGTTCTACAAGATTTCTTGAAATTCCTGCTTCTGCAAGGGTTTGATCCGCTTTTCCACCTGCTTTGATCCAACTTTCAATCAGGGCAATTTCGGCTTTGCTCGGCTGTCGTTTTTCTGAAGGAGGCATATGCTTTTTATCGCCTTTCGGCAAGATGAGTCTTGCGAAAAGCTCACTGTGCTGCGCATCTCCAGCAGTCAAAATTACTCCATCTTCTCCCCCTGTCATCAATCCTTTGATTGTTGTCAAGTCGAGTTCACCTTTCTTATTCTTTGGATTGTGACAGCTTTTGCAGTTTTGGTTGAGAATGGGTTGAATGACTTCGGAGTAGAAAACTGCCTCTTCCCAACTTTCTTCAGCGAGTTGCGGGCCTTTTTCGGGTTCGATTTCAATTCCCAAAAAGGATTGAAATTCCTTTGGAAGTACCTCAGTAAAATAATTTTCTCCATGGGTGAGACTACCTCCCAAATGCCCCGTAACCGCCAAAATCAAACCCAAACCAAGGGCAAAAACTTTGCTTTTAGACTGAATCGTTTCCTTTTTTCTGAAATGAAAAAACAGACCAAAACTTCCCAATGCTGTGAAAACTCCACCAAAAAGGTGAATTTGAATATCCTCCCATGCAAAACCTTCAAATTGATATTGGAGAAATCCGCTGATTCCTGCTCCAAAAGCGGCAATTCCGCCAAGCAAAAAAGCAAGCCGAATAGCGGGTAGGAACGAGTTCTTTTCTCTCTGAGGGAAAAAGCAGAGAACTATTCCAAAGACAAGAATTCCAATCGGCAAGTGAACCAAAAGTGGATGCATTCGGCCTAAAAGTGGCCCAAGGAATTCAAGCATAGCGCAAAAACTTGTGAAGGATTTTGGGTTTCATTGAAGGTGATTTAGGCCAGTACTGCATGAATCAATTCCCCGTGGACATCGGTCAGTCGGAATGGTCTACCCTGGAAATCATAGGTAAACTTCTCATGATTAAAACCCATCAACTGAAGAATCGTGGCATGAAGGTCATGAACTGACACCCGCTCATCGACTCCCGAAAACCCGAAATCATCCGTGATTCCATAACTAGCACCTTTCTTCACGCCGCCGCCTGCCATCCACATCGTGAAGGCATCCACGTGGTGATCGCGGCCCATAAAGCTTTGTACTTTTCCTTCCCGATTTTCCTGCATCGGTGTCCTGCCAAATTCACCTCCCCAAACAACCAAGGTTTCTTCAAGCAGTCCTCTTTGCTTCAAATCCAAGAGTAAGGCAGACATGGGTCGATCAATTTCTCGGCATTTGTTTCTTAAACCCTTATCGATCGAGCCATCGTGATCGGTGCCGTGGGTATCCCAACCCCAATCATAAAGTTGGACGACCCGCACGCCTTTTTCTACCAGTTTTCTTGCCAGCAGACAATTGTTAGCAAAGGATTCCTCGCCGGGTTTGGTACCGTAGAGTTCATGAATATGTTCCGGTTCATCGTTGATGTTCATCACTTCGGGCACTTCGATCTGCATGCGATAAGCCATTTCGTACTGGTTGATTCGGGCAAGAATTTCTGGATCGCCAAAAGTCTCAAAATCCTCCTGATTGACCTGATTGATCGCTGAAATGACGTTTTTCTTTAGGTCCCGTGACATTCCTGTCGGATCTTCCAGATAAAGTACCGGATCGCCTTTGGAACGGCATTGTACTCCTTGATAAACGGAAGGCAAAAATCCTGAACCCCAGACGCTTTTGCCAGCATCGGGGGTTTTTCCTCCTGAAGTCAAGACAACAAATCCAGGTAGGTTTTGATTTTCAGTTCCGAGTCCATAAGTCACCCAACTTCCCAGACTTGGTCTACCTAGTCTAGGCGAACCCGTCTGCATGAATAATTGCGCAGGTCCATGGTTGAATTGATCGGTATGAACTGCTTTTAAAAAGGCCACTTCATCCGTGACTTTGGCAAAGTGAGGGAGGTAATCTGAAACCCAAGCTCCGGATTGACCATGCTGCGCGAATTGAGCTTGTGGGCCAAGCATTTTCGGAACGCCACGAATAAAGGCAAACTTGCGTCCTTCCAGCAAGCTCTCCGGGCAATCTTTATCGTGGTATCTGGCAAGTTCAGGTTTGTAGTCAAAAAGCTCCAATTGAGACGGTGCGCCTGCCATGTGCAAGTAGATGATGGATTTGGCTTTTCCGACGAAAGGTGGAGGCAAAGGTGCCAAAGGATTCAAATCCCGCTCACTCAGATTCAGTCCAGTAGATTTTTTGATCAGATGCTCAGGTTCGCAACCAAAAAGCAAGGGCGCCATGGCCAAAACCCCAACTTTGCTCACACAATCCATCAGGAAATGCCGGCGTGTTTGATTTTGCAGCTTTTGAACTGCAAGTTCTGCCAAGAGTTTTTCTAGATGCTTCATCAGGGTTTGGTTAAAAATTCATCAAAATTCATCATGGCATTGGCTACTACTGCCATTGCAGCTTCTTCAGGTTTTGCTCCGGGAAAGAAATCGGCCAAAGCAGCTGGATTCGTTGTGAACTCAACTTTCGCGGAAGCGAACAAATCCATCAAGGTTTTCTTTTTCCCTTCGGAAATCGGGCTAAAGATTACTTGTTGATAGGTTGAGGAAATCGCTTTCTCTGGATTTCCAGCACCTTTCGCCCAAGCATTTTTTCCAAGGTTCTTAGCTGCTTCAAGGTAAACCGGATCATTGAGCGTGACTAAAGCCTGAAGTGGCGTGTTGGTCACCAATCGCTTACTTAGACACACTTCCCGACTTGCTGCGTCGAAAGTAATGAAAGACGGGTAGGGACTGGTACGCTTTAAGAACGTATAGATTCCGCGTCTGTACTTGTCTTCACCCTCGCTTTCTGTCCAGGATTCTCCATTATATACCGTCTGCCAAATCCCTTCCGGCTGATGAGGCTTGACACTCGGACCGTACATTTTCTCGCTGAGCAATCCGCTCACAGCCAATGCCTGATCCCGAACCTGTTCGGCGGAAAGTCGAAATCTTGGTCCTCGGGAGTACCATTGATTTTCTGGGTCTTTTTCAAAAACCTCGGGAGAAAGAATGGATGATTGCTTGTAAGTGGCAGTAGTGACAATCTCCCGAATCAAAGCTTTTATGCTCCAGGCGTAGTCATTCATGGTTTTCCAAGCCAAATAATCCAGCAATTCAGGATGGCTTGGTGGGTCGGATTGACTTCCCATGTCTTCCAGCGTTCGGACGATTCCTCTTCCAAAAAGCTGATCCCAAATTCGATTCACGAGTGTTCGTGCTGTCAGTGGATTTTCTGCAGAAGTCAGCCAATAAGCAAATCCGAGTCGGTTTTTAGGCCATTCCTCCCTCCATCCTCCAAATTCGGCAGGTGTTTTTGGATTGACTTCCTGACCCAAGACCATCCAATTTCCCCGCTCGAAAACATGGGTTTTACGAGCCATGTAAGTTGGATTTTCGATTAGAATCGGAAGTCGGGTTCCCCGGAATTTCAACAGCTCCTCCCAATCTGACTCTGCTTCTTTGAATCCCGGTTTATCTTTCCCTTTCAGACTTGGCAAAAAAGCAAACCAAACAATGGTTGAGGTGTTTTGCTGTGGACCTGCTGAAGGATTTTTGGCTTCGATGTAGAGGTTGATTTTTCCCGAAATGGGCTTAAACGGAATCTGCTTGACTGTTTCTCCTTGAGTTTTATTTATGACAAACGAAGCGAGGACCTCTCCCTCAGGACCGTCTTTTCGGATCGTCATTTGCGTGCCATCCAAACCAGTCCAATAATCCAACAGCAACTGGTCCGAACCTTGGGTGTCGATGTTTTTGTAAACAGCCGAACCACCAGACCACAGTCCCAGCCATTTGGTGTCGATTAATTCAGATCTGTTAAAGTCAGTAGCTAGGTGAGCTGCATATTTCGGTTCATAGAATTTCAGGAAGTCAGCGCGGGCTTTCGCAGCCTTTTCACCTTCGTATTCTTTTGTCCAGGTGATTACATTTTTGACTTGACCGAGCTGCTCTTCTTCATAAAATCGCAGTCGAGGTTCTTCATCGTGCGTGTCCTCATCCCGGGTATTGTTGAAAAAAGCTGCGGACTGATAGAATTCCTCATGTCGAATCGGATCATAGGTATGACTGTGACATTGCACGCAGGCCATGGTCGTACTCTGCCAAACCTCATAAGTCGTATTAACTCGATCCAGAATAGCCGCGACACGGAATTCCTCGTCTTCGGTTCCTCCCTCGTCGTTATTCATGGTATTCCGGTGGAAAGCTGTCGCTGTCAATTGATCCTGAGTCGGATTGGGCAGCAGGTCTCCGGCAAGTTGTTCGATGGTGAATTCATCGAAAGGCTTGTCTGCATTAAACGCCAGAATCACCCAATCCCGATAAGGCCACATGGTGCGGGAGACGTCCCGTTCATAGCCTTTGGTGTCGGCATATCTGGCTAGATCAAGCCACCAGGTTGCCCACTTTTCGCCATAGGTTTCAGCTTTTAGAAGCTGATCAACTGCTTGCTCATAGGTGATTTTTCCGGAAGAAAAATCAGAAACCAAAGTCTCAGATGGAGGCAAACCCGTCAAATCCAAAGCTACTCTCCGAAGCAAGCGAAGTGGCTGCTCCTGAGCCGAAGGTTTCAAACCTTTTTCTTCCAGTTTTTCCCGAATAAAATAATCGATGGGCGAAAGCTTGACTTCAGAATCTCCACTTCCCATACCAGCAATTTGGGTCTGGGTAGGGATTTCAGGTTTCTTGACCGGCTTGTATGCCCAATGCTTTCCCCATTTAGCACCCTGTCGGATCCAGGTTTTCAGCAAATCGATTTCTTCATCCGAAAGTGCGGCTTTTTGGTAAGGCATTCTCAATTCCGGATCTGAATGAGTGAGTCGCTTGATCAGTTCGCTGGAATTTGGACTGCCAGGGACGATTGCAGGCAGGCCAGATTCATTGATCGCGAAAGCCTCTTTTTCAAAAAGGATACTGAATCCCCCGTTTTTCTTTACTCCACCGTGGCAGGTGATACAGTGTTTATTGAGAATGGGTTTGATCTGGGTGCTGTAATCGACTTCTTTTTCAGGTCCAAAAAGGAAAAACCCAATGAGGGAAATCCCAACTAGAAGGCTAAGAAGTAAGACGAGCTGATTCCGATTCATTTTTGCAAAAGACTAGACTGGAAAATAGCCATTTTCAAAATAGAATGGAAACCAAAACGGATTGAAGGCAATTAAAAAAAGGAAATCATTCATTTTAGGAAAGAGGCTTTGGCGATGTCCCTCCTTTTAAGAGGGGTAATGGTAAGTATTGACTCCGCTGGTTAAGGAAATCTGAGCTATTTCGTCTTTTGTATTACGATAGATTGCTTACGATGTGAAATAATGCAGAATTAATCTGTATAAATAGTTGTATTCTTCAATGATTTTTAAAAAAAATTGAAAATAGTTGATATTCGATGATATATTTTGTTAGTTTGAAAGGATGCCAAATAAACTAAGAATTCGGTGGGGGGGGTAAAAACCAAGGAATCAAAATATTATTTCGAAAAAATCCGTTTTTCAAATGGTACAATTCCAAGAATGCAAGTTATTGAAGGTGAGTGATTTGGAAGTATAAAACTGATTTGTTAAAATTGAATACACAGTTAATTATTTTCAACACTTTAACCAAAACAAATCATGAAAAAGAGATTAATTTCACTAACCCTTTCCCTAGTTCTTTTGGGAATCAGTACCACCGGCTCCTTTGCATATCGAATTTGGGTTGATACATATATCAACGGGAAATTAGTTTCATCAAAATGTGGAGGATCTAATGGAGGGTGTCTTCCTACCGTAATTATCCAATAATTATGCAAGTTCGGGTCGTATATTTTAGGATATGGCCCGGATTTTTTACCAATTTATTATTTTGATTTTATGTCAAGAATTATTTGTCTAGTGTTGAGTGCAATATTTTTGTACTCTTGTGATGATTCAAAAAAATCGAACTTCGAAAAGGAGTTTCAAGATCTTCTATTTCACCCAGAAAATGATATCGAAATATCATTAAACGATTTATCCTCGAATTTTTTCATGCTCTCTCAAGAGGTCTCTATTTCAAATGATGAATTTTTGGTTTATTGCAATCCTTTTCCCAATGACCCCAATTTAATTTTTTTTTATAATTTAGTTGATTCCGCAAAATCATTTACCCTTGATTTTAAATCGGAAGGTCCAAACGGAGTAGGTGAAATGAGTGACTTTTTCTTTCACAATCTTGATTCTATTTTTGTTTTTGACCGATATTCCTATCAGATGAGTTTAGTAGATTCTTCAGGACATGTTAAAAGAAAATTTCGGCTTAAAGATTCTGAAGGTATTGAAGCTGATGAAAACTCTGTAATTCCCTGGATGGACAATAAAAGCCGAGCTATAATTAGTGACAGATTTTTGTATATTCCTTGTTATCCTGATTCAGACCCCTATTTTTCCAGTTATTCAAGAGAAAATCTTTTAATGAAATTGGATTTGATTTCAGGTGATTTTGATCTTTTGCTAGGTTATCCTATGAAGTATAAATCTGGTGGTTTTTGGGGAGGGCCAGAACATATTTTACCAAGTATTATAAGTTCTTTGGAAGGAAATAATTTAGTTGCAAGCTTTCCATTTGAGGATTCCATTTATTCTGTTGATTCTGAATCTGGATTTTTTAAATCTCAAGTTTATGTTAAGAGTGATATAGTTTCACAAGTTAATCCACTTCCTGAAATATCTTTGGATAGAAAAGTTCGGACCAAATTTCAACTTGGAAATGATTATTACTTTTCAATTTCAAAGGATCAATATCGTGAGAGGTATTATTTAATTGCGAATAAGAGATATTCAGATGATTCTATCGATAAGATAATTAACAGAGAATCAGGTTCTCCCAATGAGCAGAGTTTAATGGTTTTAAGTAAAGAACTTCAGAAGATAGGAGAGTATCAACTTCCCAAGGAATTTTCCAGATATGGAATTTTTATATATAAATCTGGTGTATATTTATTGAATAATGAAAGTGAAAACAAGCTTATTTTGCATAATATTTCCTTTCCTTCTATTTAGTTCTTGTTATAATAGAAATTGTAAATATTCAAAGAATCAATTTACGGATTTTAAAGCCCTTAAATCTAATGAATCCATGCCGGATTCAGTGAAGTTGTTTTTTCCCTCAATTGCATGTAGTGAATGCTTAGTGTCTTCTAGGGCAATTATTAGAGAATTCCATAAAAAAGATAAAGTTAAACTAGTGATTGTTCCAAATGGGTCAATTAGAGATTCTAAAATTATTTATAGTAATGAGTTAAATGAATTTAGTAGTGTCCAATTCGATAGTTTAAATTATTATTATCAATTGATTGAAGAAGACCCAAGTTATATTTGGATGTATGTTTATTTTAAGAGCTGTGAATTTAAGATAAAAGTAGAGGGGGGATTGGAAAATGAAATCATTGATTATCTTGAGTTTCTTTAGTTTGTCTTTGGTTTTATCGACTTCATGTGAGAGTAATTCGGATAAATCGAAAATTTATAGTTTAGATGAAGTTGACGAAGTTGCGGTTCCATCTTTTGGGTTAGATTAAAATTTCCGAGTTATGTATAAACCACTTCCTTTAAAATTTGAAATAACTCGGCAAATTTTCGAGAATGTCCTTCGTCATTGCTTCCAAGTCATAATCCGGTTTCCAGCCCCAGTCTTCTTTGGCCCGGCTGTCATCGATGCTGTCAGGCCAAGAGTCGGCAATTGCCTGACGGAAATCGGGGGCGTACTCAATCTCAAATCCGGGAATATGCTTTTTGATGCTTTCGTAAATCTCCTTCGGAGAAAAACTCATACCGGAAAGGTTATAGCTTGAACGGATTTTCACCGATTCCCGAGGTGCATTCATCAGATCGAGTGTCGCTTTGATCGCATCAGGCATATACATCATCGGCAGGTAGCTGTCTTCACGAAGGAAACACGAGAACTTTTTCCCAGCTAAAGCTTTATGATAAATGTCTACTGCATAGTCTGTCGTGCCGCCACCGGGCAAAGATTTATACCCGATAAGTCCGGGATAGCGAAGGCTTCGCACATCGACATTGTATTTTTGAAAGTAGTATTCACACCACCGTTCACCGGCTTGCTTGCTGATGCCATATACTGTGTTGGGTTCTTTGACACAGTATTGCGGGGTATTGATTTTTGGGGTATTGGGTCCGAAAACCGCGATGGAGGATGGCCAGTAGATTTTGTCCAGCTTCATTTCTTTGGCAAGTTCCAGTACGAATAGGAGACTTTCCATGTTTAGTTGCCATGCATATCTCGGATTTTTCTCCCCGGTAGCTGAGAGTATCGCTGCTAGATGATAGATCTGTGTGATATTTTCTTCTTTGATCAAATTTTGAAGTGCTTCCTTGTTCATTGCATCTAAGACTTCAAATCGACAGTAATCAAACTCCAATCGGGCTGAATCTCTCAGGTCTGTGGCGATAACCTGCTCTTCGCCAGACTGATCTGCCAGAGATCGGGTGAGTTCTGAACCTAGCTGTCCGGCAGCTCCGATGATTAGGATTTTTTCCATAAGTAGCTCTTTAAAAATAGGCTCAAAGTGGCCTTAAGGGTTTTTGTTTATATTTGGGTTTGCTGCGCAAAAGTAGTAAAAATCACCGCTCCGTCGCAGATTTTTGACCAGCGGAAATCATATTAAACGAAAATTTATTTTAATTCCTATACCATGTACCATACGCTTAAACCCAAATTAGAGCAAGAGTTAAAATCCATACAAGAAGCAGGACTTTTCAAAAATGAACGCATCATCACTTCTCCTCAATCTGCCGAAATTACTATCACCGGAGGACAAAAAGTACTGAACTTCTGCGCAAATAACTACCTCGGACTTTCCTCCCATCCACGAGTGGTAGAGGCTGCTAAAGCTGCGATTGACTCCCATGGATATGGAATGTCATCTGTCCGGTTTATCTGCGGTACTCAGGACATTCACAAAGAATTGGAGCGGAAGATTTCGGAGTTTTTGGGCACGGAAGATACCATTCTTTATGCTGCGGCTTTCGATGCCAATGGAGGAGTTTTCGAACCGATTTTTGGTGTTGAGGATGCGATTATTTCCGATTCGCTCAATCATGCTTCGATCATCGATGGTGTTCGTCTTTGCAAAGCCATGCGCTACCGCTATGAGCACAACAACATGGCTGATCTGGAAAAGCAGCTTCAGGATGCCATTGCCGCAGGTGCCAAGCAAAAGATCATCGTGACCGATGGCGTTTTCTCTATGGACGGGACAATTGCACAGCTGGACAAAATCGTGGCCTTGGCAGAAAAATACGAGGTGCTGGTGATGTCCGATGAATGTCATTCGACAGGATTCATGGGCAAGACCGGTCGTGGCGTGCACGAGCATTGCGGAGTAATGGGTAAAATCGACATCATCACCGGAACCCTTGGAAAGGCCTTGGGTGGAGCATCTGGTGGGTTCACCTCCGGTAGAAAAGAGATTATCGAGCTACTTCGTCAGCGATCCAGACCGTATTTGTTTTCCAATACCTTGGCGCCTTCGATCACAGGAGCATCTATTGCTGTTTTGGATTTGCTGTCGGAGACCACTGAGCTTCGTGATAAGTTGGAGTTAAATACGGTCTACTTTAGAGAAAAGATGAATGCGGCAGGTTTTGATATCAAGCCAGGAACACACCCCATCGTTCCTGTAATGCTGTATGATGCAGTGCTTTCGCAGAAAATGGCTGAAAAGCTTTTAGAAAAAGGAATCTACGTCATTGGATTCTATTATCCTGTCGTACCAAAAGGCCAAGCTCGAATCCGAGTCCAACTATCAGCCGGTCACGAGCAGCATCATTTGGATCAGGCGATTGCTGCTTTTATTGAAGTCGGGAAGGAGCTTGAGGTTATAAAGTGATATCCTTATCCGCAATTAGAAAAATTCGCCTAATTTCTTTGGTCAATTGGTCATAAGACCGAAGAAGTCAAAATCGATTGATTTTCAGGCATTCCCAGAGCTACCAGAGCCAGCTGATAAGAAAGCCGCTATCCTAAGTAAACTTATTTCTTAAAAAATCAAAAAGCCTGACAGAGGAGTTCTACCAGGCTTTTTTGTTTCAATTAACTTGAAATTAGGATTTTCCAGACACGGCTAGATTTCTCTTAGTTGTAAGGTCATATTCTGAGAGATTTTCAAATCGATCGTCCAAGTCCTCATTGTTGAGATAATCGTTGATAATCTCTCTGATTTCCTGAAACGAGAGGTTGTGGAGTACTTTTCCGTTTTTCATCATGGACATCTGTCCTGTCTCCTCCGATACGACAAGAACCAATGAATCGGTCGCCTCTGACATGCCGATAGCTGCGCGGTGACGAAGGCCAAACTGTGCAGGAACTTCACGCTCCGTCACCGGTAAAATGCAGCGTGCGGCTTTTATTCTTCCCTTGTGAATGATTACAGCCCCATCGTGTAATGGGCTGTATTTATTGAAAATCGAAATCAACAGTCGCTTGGAGAGTTCGGCATCCAGGATGTCCCCGCTTTCTGCGTAGAATTTCAGCTCCGTATTGCTCGAAATGACCATTAAAGCTCCAATATTACTTCCTGCAAGGACTTTTGAGGCATCAATGATCGGACTGATATTAAAAGCGGAATTCTCTTTTTTCCTCCAAAAGAATAAGAAGTCTTTCAAGACATTGTCATCCGAAAAAATGGAAGTTCGACCAACTATGAGCAAAAATTTACGGATTTCAGGAGCAAATATGATCAAAGCGGCTATCACACCCACGCCCATGAATTGCCCCAGAATGGCCGAAAGAAGCTCCATTCGTAGTGCTCTTACAAGCAAATAGAGGAGATAGAGTGAGAGAAAACCGATGAAAATTTTGATGGCAACACTGCCTTTCAAAAGCTTGTAGACTTGGTACAATAGCGCAGCTACCAACGCAATATCGATCATATTGACGATGGAGATGTCCAAAAAACCAATTTTGAAAAGTAAGCTCAAGGGTATAGTTGTTCGTATAGTTTTACAGTCTCTTTGGCTTCCTTAACGTCGTGTACTCTGAGTAGGTTCGCTCCCTGCAACAAAGCAAACATATTCAGGGCTGTAGTTCCGTTGAGAGCCTCTAGGGTGTTGATTTGTAGCGTTTTGTAAATCATTGATTTTCTCGAAAGCCCTACCAAAAGCGGCAACCCAAAAACTTCAAAACTCTTCAGATTCTTCAACAGATAAAAGTTCTGTTCCGTCGTCTTTGCAAATCCAAACCCAGGATCAATAATTACATCTTTGATGCCAAGTTTTTTAAAAAGATCCACTTTTTCCGCAAAATAGTACTGAATTTCACTTAAAATATCGGAATAATTTGAGAGGCTTTGCATGTTTTGGGGATTTCCCTTCATGTGCATTGCAATGTATGGAACATTAAGACTTGCAATCAGCGGCAGCATGCCCTCGTCCAGATTCCCAGCCGAAACGTCATTGATCACATCAGCACCCGCCAAGACTGCTTCCTTTGCGACTTTTGACCGAAAAGTATCGACGGAAATCAACGCGTCGGGGAACTCTTTTCGAATGATTTGCACTGCGGGAATGACCCGGTCTACTTCCTCTTGGATAGAAATAGCAACTGCTCCGGGTCGGGTACTATACCCCCCTAAGTCCAAAAAATCAGCACCTTCGGAAAGCATCTTTCTTGCCTTCGAAAGAATGTTGGCAGAATCATTTTCCACCCGGCTCGCTTGGTAAAATGAGTCAGGTGTCAAATTTAAAATCCCAATTATTTTGGGTTTATCTAAGGTAATGAGCCGTCCCTTGATTTGAAGTGTATATTTTTGGGGAAATAATTTATCTTCGGTCAAAGAAGACGGATTTGATCCGGTAAGCATTTAACTAATTTGTTTTGGAGACTAAAACTACCAACGAATATAAGCAAGTAATCGCCCGATGTAAAGAATTGTTTCGAAAGAAAACCCTCGATTATGGGACAGCTTGGCGGATTTTGAGGCTTTCCTCGATTACAGATCAGATTTTTATCAAGGCACAACGCATTCGTTCTATTCAGGAAAAAGGCAGTCAAAAAGTGGATGATCCCATTGTGGATGAATTTGTGGGGATTGTGAATTACTGTCTGATCGCTTTGATTCAAATCAGCATGAAGGATGATCAGCGAATGGAAATTCCTTATTCAGAACTCGAGCCGAAATATGACTATTGGTCTGATGCAACGAGGGCTTTGTTGGAAAACAAGAATCATGATTACGGGGAAGCATGGCGGGATATGCGTGTCAGTTCGATGACGGACATTATTCTCATGAAGCTCTTCAGGGTCAAACAAATCGAAGATAATCAAGGGAAAACCATCGTTTCGGAAGGAATCGAAGCAAACTATCAGGACATGATAAACTATTCGGTTTTCTGCCTGATCAAACTGGGATATCATGAAATTGAGTACAAAGATCGTCCCTCAGCGGGATAACTATCATCGAGACGGAAGACTATGAAGTCTTTAGAAGGAAAACATTTAATCATATGAAATCGAGCATGACCAAGATCGTCACACACTGGGATGATTATAATGCATGCGAGATTCTCCCGAAGAAAAATCGGGACAGGCTATCTGACCATTGAAAAAAAATTATAAACAGATGAATAAGCAAGCAATACTTTGGGTTCTTCGCCTGTTGGTAGGAGGGCTTTTTATCTTCTCCGGCCTCATTAAGGTCAATGATCCTGTCGGAACGGCGATAAAGTTGGAGGAGTATTTTGATGTCTTTTCGAATGATATAGCAGGGTTCTTCTATTACTTCAAACCATTTGCACTGTATATCGGAGTGGTTTTGGTGGTCGCAGAGGTGGTTTTGGGAGTGATGCTGATTATTGGAGTGAAGTTGAAGCAAACGGTGATTGCCATTGGGTTAATGATTCTTTTCTTCACCTTTCTTACCTTCTTTTCGGCGTATTTCAACAAGGTGACGGACTGTGGGTGCTTTGGGGATGCGATTAAATTGACTCCGTGGGAATCCTTTTATAAGGACGTGATTCTGCTGATCATGATTTCTTTCCTTTTCTTTTACCGAAATGAGTTATCCGAAGAGACTCCAAAATGGGCGAGTGTGACAGCAATTGTTACCTTAATCCTTTCCCTTGGAATTGCCTATTGGGCTATTCAGAATTTGCCTTTTATCGACTTCAGAGCTTATAAAAATGGGGTCAGTATTCCCACGAATATGCAACCTTCCGCACCGCTTCAATATAAATATGTCATGAAAAAAGGGGAGGAAACATTCACCTTCGATCAGTATCCGGCCGAGGAAGGCTATGAATTCGTGGAGATGGTTTTGCAAAATCCGGAAGCACTTCCCAAAATCTCAGATTTTGCAGCCTGGAATGATGAGGGGGACCAGTCTGAGTTTCTTTTCGCAGGGAATAAAGTAATCATCCTGAGCAGCAACATGTCAAAAATGAGCGAGGCCAATTTGGACAAATTGAATAATTTGGTAAAAGCCATGGAAGGGGCACCTGTGGATGTGGTGTTTATGGCTGCTGCAACTCAGGAAGAGATTGATGCCTTTTTATCCAAGCAAAACTGGAGTGTGATGGGCCTGCAGGCAGATGCCACGGTCGTGAAAACTATCATGCGTGCAAACCCCGGAATCATGATCCTGAAAGATGGAGTGGTAATGGAAAAATATCATCATAATAATACTCCGGACGCAACAGACGTTTTGGACTTTTTCCTATGAGCAAATTGCTGAAAGTTGTACTTGTCGGATTGCCTGGCTGCGGAAAAAGTACCTTTGGACGCCAATTGGCACATCAACTTGAGATTCCTTATCTGGACTTGGATTTTCAAATTGAAGAAAAATCTCACTTAAAAATACCAGAAATTTTCTCAATTCATGGCGAAGGGAAGTTTAGAGAGTTGGAGTCCGAAATGCTCTCAGAATTACTCGACAGGAATAGGTCATTTGTTCTGGCGACTGGAGGGGGGGCACCCTGCTTCCATGACAACATGGCATTGATCAATGAAAAATCGGTGTCTGTATATCTTGATGTCCCGTTGGACACGATTTCTGAAAGGCTAAAGGTATCCAAAGTTCAAAATCGGCCTATGTTTCTGAATCTGGATCAAGAAGAAATCACGTTGAAGCTCAAAAGCCTGCTCGATCAGCGTGAATATTTTTACAATCAGGCAAAAATAAAATTAAGCGGCGATGATTTTTCCGCACAGCTTTTAATACAAGAGTTGATTCATCAGCTTAAAAATTTATAGTAAAGCTTTTATTTATCAAGATTATTCGCTTCTATTTCTACTTATAAACTACCAGGATTTTCGATTTTTTTGGGAACTAAATTGGAATTTAACCCAGAGATACCCAATAGATAGAATTTTATTCAATTTTGAATGCTTCTCTTGAGTCAATAAATTTCAAGGGATTATAAGCAGGTTACTTCTTTATTCTTGGAAAAACCTATTCAAATTCAGCTCGAAATTTCGTTTACCCGCATTCTATAGTTGGGAGTTTTGGCCCTAATTTTTGGATTAAAAAGTCACTTAACTACCTGTCTTTTAATCTTCTTCTCAATATTTTACAGATTAACCTGAAAGAAAGTGATATAGGCAGAAAATTGAGTGATATCTCGACCAATATTCGGTTCTCTACTTTGATGGATGATATAAGAAAAATCATCCTTTCTACTTGTACCATCGAAAAAGAGGTGCAAACGCTAGACGGAAGATGGTATCAGATGATGGCAATACCTTATGTGAAGCAACATGACAATCAAAATGATGGAGTGATCATTACATTCAATGATATTACCGAATTAAAGAAGGTACAGAACAAATTATCACGGATAAATGCAGATCATGATACGTTTATTTATGCAGTTTCTCATGATTTGAGGGGGCCATTGGCTAATCTGTTTATCATTATCTCCATGCTAAAAGAAACTCTTAAAAGTTATTCTGACATTCCTTTTTATGAGGATACCAAGGAATTAATCATGTTGATTGATAAGTCTACGACCAACCTTAATACAATTATCAATGAACTATCGGATCTTGCCAAGATTGAAGGTGACATTGATTTGAAAGAGAAGGTAAATGTAGAGGAACTTTTCGAGGAAGTAGAATTGTCTATGAAAGAAAAGCTTTTGAGTTCAAAAGCTCAAATTAACTATGATCTCAGAGAGCCTGTAATTGAATTTTCGAAAAAGAATTTAAGGAGTATTCTCTTTAATATTTTAAGTAACGCTATTAAATATAGTTCTTCTGACCGGACTCCGGAAATATGGATCACTACAGAAAAACTTGGAGATTATACGCTTTTGTCCATTCAAGACAATGGGATAGGGATCTCTGAGGATCAGCAAAAAAATATTTTTGGGGCTTTCCGAAGAGCTCATAATCATGTCGAAGGAACTGGAATTGGCTTGTATTTGGTAAAGAAAACAGTCACTAATGCAGGTGGGGATATTGAATTGGAAAGCGAAGTGGACAAAGGATCTACATTCAAGGTTTATTTTCGAAATGATCCGGAAGAGGGGTATGTCAAATAATATAAGGGAGGCCAATTCAACTGGTTAAAAGGCGAAAAAATCTGAGAAAAGAAAAAAGCTCAACGAAGATATAATTCGTCGAGCTTTTCCATGCTTTTGAGAATTTATTAGAAATTATATCCTATCGTCAACACGCCAGAGATGATACTATTTTCCAATTGAGTCACTGGGCCAAAGTTATTATTGTTTTCGTCCAAAACTTGATAGCTTCGATATTGCCCGCTGTATTTTTGATTGACAAGTGCAAAATCCAAATTTATTGAATTGAGTTTTACACCAATTCCCCCACTAAGTTGCTGAGTGCTCTGATCAAAACCTGCCGGATTGGCAAAAGGATCTCCAAAGAAAGCATATCCAGCCCTGATTCTGAATAGGTCAAATCGGGCTTCTCCTCCCAATCTATAATTGAGCGTACTGGTATAGGTGTTTCGAATGGCTTGGTTGTCCGGACTCTCGTCAAAGTCTTTGGAATTGATCCTTCCGGCGCTGTAATCCACCCAATCTATATCAGCGGAGATAAAGCCATTTTTCCCAATAAAAAAAGTAGCTCCACCTCCAATTTTGAGGGGTGTGTTTAGCCCGTAGTTGCTGATGATAAAATTTGTCACAGCTTCTTCTCTTCCGAGTGTCAAATCCTCTGGTTCAAAATAAAATCCTCCGAAATCAGCCACTACACCAGCTTCATATTCCTCATTCAATGAATACAATGTAGGAGACTGGAAGTTAAAACCTAAATTCAAATAGTCTATGGGTTTGTAGATAACTCCTAGATTTATATTTACTCCAGCACCATTTATGAAAAGGCTTTCAGTCAAATTTGAAGAACGCAACGGTCCTTCATTGAAGAGTTCCCCATAGGTTTTAAAAGAACTGAAACTTATTGATCTAATTCCCATTGAACCTCCTACAAAAAATTTGTGATTGAAATTAGCTCCGTATGCTATAGTTATTTGATTTGAATTCCCTTCCTGAATTATGTTTTCATTCTGAAAAGGAGCGATTTGATTACCAATTATAGGTTCAAATTCACCATCAATTATGTTGAAGTTATCATCATATGCAGGATTAAATTGAAAAGTATTATAGCCCAACCCTGTTAATCCAGATCCAGCTATATCGTCTAAATTGAAGCCAAAATTATAATATAGATTATATGCGTCTTGGACATAGAAATCAATTATCGAGGAATTTCCAGGTTGATTGGAATTATACCCGAACTCCGTATTGAAATTGGCAATTCGTTGGAAGCTAAAACCGAAAGCACCTCCTTTGAAGGCTTTCGTCTCGAGATTTCCTTTTGGATTTGCCATAACATAACTCATGTTAGGCAGATTAAAGTTACTCGTATTATACGTTTGAGCTTGATTTAAATACCGGGTATCAACTTTCCAGTCAGAATATCCAAGGCTGATACTTGCCTCAGATGAGCGGAAGAAACCCAGACCGGCTGGGTTGCCAGCTATATTGGAGACATCTCCACCCAAGGAATATTGAGTTCCCCCTATGCCCATAATTCTGGCAGAGCCTGAAGGATTTGCTCTACTGAATCGATATGCATCTTCAAAATATCCACTTTGGGCGAAGGCTCCCCCAATTGTGAACCAAGTGAGGGTGAAAAAGACTGTCAGAAACCTCATTAATTAATCGTTTGGTTATAAAGAATAAACGAATGCTTTGGCTTTTTGTGCTGAATTTCTACAAAAAAAAGGGGAAATTAATTTCCCCTTCCTCCTCTGGATCCGCCGACACTACCGCCCGAAGATCCTCCTGTGCTTCTGCTCGGAGCACTAAAACCACCCCCTCCACTCGATCTACTTGGAGCACTAAATGAAGGGGAATTAGTCGTTCTACTAGGTGTAAAAGTCCGATTATTCGAAGGAGTCATACTTCTATTGTATGAAGGTGAGTTCGAACGATTGTATGTAGGGCTTGAATTCCTGTTATATGAAGGACTGGTTCCTCTATTGTATGCCGGATTGGATATTCTTCCATTGTTATAGCTTGGAGCTACACTTCTGGATGGAGAAGAACTTCTCATCGTGTTAGTTGGGCTATATGCATTAGTAGTTCTGGCAGAAGGTATTGCACTTCTGGTTTGGGTAGTGACAGTACCTCTATCTGTAACAGGCGAACTTATATTTCGTGTAGTTGCAACACGACTTCTGGAAGAGTTGTAATAATCATTTTGAGAATTGCTGAAATCTCGACTGGCTACTCTCGAATTTTCAGAGGAAACCAATCTTCTTGCAGAAGAATTATTCACCGCCGCAGCATTACCTCTTGCTTGAGCTCTTGCGGTACTTGGCATCACACCAGCTTGGGAAGAATTGATTCCTGTATTGGCCAACGAAGAACCTCTGGTAGGTCTTGCTCCATAGACGGTTCTTCTATCTCCAAATTCGCCGCCAGGCAATACAAAGATCGGACGTCCTGCATAAATAGGACTACCCCAGCCGAAACCGGGTCCCCAGAATGGATTTCCGTAGCCCATTCCCATGTAAGGACTACCCCAACCAAAGCCTGTACCAAAAAATGGATCTCCCCAGCCAAAACCTGAACCCCAAAACGGGTTGCCCCAACGGTTTCCAAAGCCGAAACCCAAACCAATAGAAAGTCCAGGGCGGAAGCCCCAAGCCGGACCCCAGAATGGATCATAAAAGCCCCATGGACTCATCATCATTCCGCCAAAACCATAACCCATCCCAAAGTTGAAATTGATGTTTGGGTTATTGGATCCATTACCGTTTTGAGCAACTGAATAATTGTCGTAGGCATTGATATTTCCTGTGGCTTGTTGTGTGGTGTCTTCTTCGAAGTAAACCACTTCTTCCTCTCCATTGGAGTTGTTATCCAAAGTTTGATATCTTGAAATATACTCCGGATTGACATTTCTGGAACTAAAATTCTCCTCGATCAGAGCTGGTTCTTGTGTGATATTTTGAAAGGACTTCGGGTTGTTGTTGTCTACCGCATACTGCGTAGCCAACCTTACATCCGAGGCCATGAAATACAGGTTGTCATTTCCTGAGCTTGCTGCCATTTTATTGGTGCTGCAAGATGAAATCACAAGGGTACCCACAAGAAAAGAAGCGGTAATTATTGATAATTTCTTCATAGTTGAAGTTGATTGTTGCTTTGTTATACGAACTGACAACCCTGAGGTTATACTTTTTGGATTATATTTGCCAGCTCTATTTAAGCAAAAATAAAGACATTTTAACATTTTATCCAACTGATGAGCAAAGGACTTCCAAAACGCAGCGAAGATTATTCACTGTGGTATAACGAATTAGTAAAAAAAGCAGATTTAGCCGAAAATTCGCCTGTGCGCGGGTGCATGGTGATCAAGCCATACGGGTATTCTATCTGGGAAAAGATGCAGGCACAATTGGATAAAATGTTCAAGGAAACAGGGCATACCAATGCGTATTTTCCACTTTTCATCCCCAAATCCTTTCTCAGTAAAGAGGCTAGTCATGTGGAAGGTTTTGCTAAAGAATGCGCAGTTGTGACACACTACCGGCTTAAAAATGCCGAAGATGGATCAGGAATAATTGTCGATCCGGACGCAAAGTTGGAAGAAGAGTTAATAGTCCGCCCAACTTCTGAAACCGTCATTTGGAGTACATACAAAAACTGGATTCAGTCCTATCGGGATCTTCCCTTGCTGGTGAATCAGTGGGCAAATGTGGTCAGATGGGAGATGCGAACCCGGCTGTTCTTAAGGACTACTGAATTTTTGTGGCAGGAAGGGCATACTGCTCATGCCACATCAAAGGAAGCTATGGATGAGACAGTTCGAATGATGAATGTCTATGCGCAATTTGCCGAAGAATACATGGCGGTACCGGTTGTGAAGGGTAAGAAAACTGAAAACGAACGGTTTGCAGGTGCAGATGAGACTTTCTGCATTGAGGCAATGATGCAGGATGGTAAAGCACTTCAGGCGGGAACCTCGCATTTCCTGGGACAGAATTTTGCCAAAGCGTTTGATGTGAAATTTGCCATCAAAGAAGGTGGGCTGGATTACGTCTGGGGGACATCCTGGGGTGTCAGTACCCGCCTGATGGGAGCGCTGATTATGGCACATTCCGATGATAATGGACTTGTTCTCCCTCCAAAATTGGCGCCGATCCAAGTAGTGATTGTGCCGATATATCGAGGTGAGGCGGAGTTGGAAGCAATTTCGGTCAAAGTGAATGAGATCGTCGCTGACCTTAGAAAGGCAGGGATTTCTGTAAAATATGACAATCGGGATACGCATAAGCCAGGATGGAAATTTGCAGAGTATGAACTTAAGGGCGTTCCTGTACGAATTGGCATTGGTCCAAGAGATTTGGAAAATGGGACAGTAGAAATTGCCAGAAGAGATAATCTAACGAAAGAGACTTTCGCGCTTGACTCACAGCCTATCGCTGAGAAAATCATAGCACTCTTGGACGATATACAGGAAGGAATATTCAAAAAGGCTATGGACTTCAGGGCTTCGGTCACCACCGAAGTCAATACATGGGAAGAATTCCAGGAGGTGCTCGAGAATAAGGGTGGATTCATTTCCGCTCATTGGGATGGTACTTCCGAAACTGAAGAGAAAATAAAGGAACTTACCAAAGCCACCATCCGATGCATTCCTTTGGATCGAAAAGAAGAAAACGGAACTTGTGTTCTGACCGGTAAACCGTCCTCAGGAAGAGTCTATTTCGCGAAAGCCTACTAAAATCAAAGCCCGGAAAAACAAATCCGGGTTTTTCTTTTATCGGTATCTGTTGATTTACCCCTGTAATCTCGTATTTTAGGCCTAATTCTATCATTTACCCAAAAGACCCATGACTATTTTGATTTTAGCAAGTCTCCTGATAATAGGGTTGATTCTGCTTCTGATCGAAGTGCTTTTTATCCCCGGTACCACCTTGGTAGGAATCATCGGAATTGTGGTAAGTATTGCAGGTGTGATCTATGCCTTTAGTGCATTTGATGTTGAACTCGCATTTTGGATCACAGGAATTGCTTCTATTTTAAACCTAATTGCGGTTTGGTATGGATTCACTTCGGGAGTTTGGAACCGATTTTCTCTTAAATCATCCCTTCAAGGTGGGGCTTTTGATGGAAGAACTGTCGGTTTAAGTGTGGGGATGACAGGAGTTGCAATTTCGGATATCAAACCTATCGGCAAAGCATCATTCGGCGAAAACAGCTATGAAGTCAAATCGGAAGACGGCTTTATTGAAGTGGGGAAAACAATAAGTATCGTCAAAATTGAAAACAATAAAATTCTAGTTAAATAATTCTTTATGGATCCATCAAGTTCGTTGTTCTTATTGGTCGCTGCATTCGCAGGGATCGTACTATTATTCATCTTCCTATATTTTGTGCCGGTCAACCTTTGGATTACTGCACAGTTTTCTAACGTAAAGGTTGGGATCGGAGAACTCATCGGTATGAGAATCCGAAAAGTGCCACCAAGTATCATTGTAAACTCGCTGATCACAGCTACCAAAGCTGGGTTGCACTTGACAACAAATGACCTCGAAACCCATTTCTTGGCAGGTGGAAATGTTCCGACTGTAATCAGAGCCTTAATTTCAGCTGATAAAGCAAATATTAGTTTAACTTTCAAACAGGCTACGGCAATTGACCTTGCAGGACGAGATGTATTTGAAGCTGTTCAGATCTCCGTCAATCCAAAAGTGATCAACACGCCAAATGTCGCTGCAGTAGCCGCAGATGGAATTCAATTGATAGCCAAGGCAAGGGTGACTGTCCGAGCAAATATCGCTCAGCTTGTCGGTGGTGCCGGAGAAGAGACCATTCTGGCCAGAGTAGGTGAAGGTATTGTGACTTCAATCGGCTCCTCAGCAAATCACAAAATAGTTTTAGAAAATCCGGATAGGATCTCAAAACTGGTCCTTCAGCGTGGTTTGGATGCGGGAACTGCTTTTGAGATTCTTTCCATTGACATAGCAGATATCGACGTGGGTACCAATATCGGAGCAAAATTGCAGATCGATCAAGCATCAGCAGATCTTAAAGTGGCCGAAGCGAAAGCTGAAGAGCGTAGGGCTATGGCTGTGGCGCTGGAACAAGAGATGAAAGCCAGAAACGTCGAAATGCGAGCCAAAGTAATTGAGGCTGAGGCTGAAGTTCCCAGAGCTTTAGCAGAAGCTTTTAGAACAGGAAAGTTGGGCGTGATGGACTATTATCGAATGGAGAATATCAAATCAGATACCTCCATGAGGGAATCTATCGCCAGTTCGGATAAAGATTCCAAGGATTCAGGCTCCGGAAAATCAGAAAAGAAATAAGTAGAAAAAAATAAAAGGGAGCGATCAAGCTCCCTTTTTTCGTTTACCGCTTTGGGGTACTTCTTCTGCCTGGATAATCACAGGCTTGTATAGATCTTTTGCCAAAATTTGATTTCCTGTCCAGTCAGCCACGATTTCCTGATAGGCGATAGGAAATAGCGCATCTCCTTTCTCATTTAATGCACCGGCCAATCCCTCTTTGATTACAATGAAAAAGTCCGGTTTTTCGACTTGAATATTTTCAAATTCAAGAGGTAAAATCTCATTTCCCGATTTGTCCAAAAGCCCTTTTTTTCCTTCTTTTTCAACCAAAAAATAGCCGTCTTTTAACCTGCAAACCTGACTGAATCCTTCCTGATTCAAAGTTTGACCACTTTTGTCCAGAAGGAAATACCCGCTGTTGGATTTTGCCACTGCAATTCCCCCGGAAAAATCCTTGATCTCATCCCATTTAGCCTCGCTGATGATCATTCCGTCCACTCCTATTAGCCCCCAACTGGAAGAATTTCTGAAGGAGGAAATATTTTCAGAGAAGCCACCCACTTCAGAAAATTGCGGCTCTATGATCCATTGGCCAGAGGCATTTACATAACCTGTTTTGTCGCTTTTTCCGGCTGGAAATAGTCCTTCGGTGCCGGGCTTGACCCAGTCAAGACCGATAGTTGGCTGTACTTCCCATCCTTTTTTGCCTAATAGACCGATAGATTTGTCCCGAAAAGTGATTATGTAGTGATTTTTCCCCACCACATTCACGGACTCCATTCCTACTGCGTCAAGCAAAATACCATCTTCCTCCATCACCCGTCTGAGTTTGCCATGAATATATTCAAGGAGAAGGTCCCCTTCTTTGGTGATCTTGTGGTAGGAATTATAAGAAACGTCAGACCTGATGTGGTCTCCTTTGATCAATAAGTATTGGTTTTCATCGTAACCATAAAAATAATTCCCCCTGGTGTGCTCCAGCTGAGACAAAATCGGCTGCATGACATAATCTCCTTCAAAATTCAAAATGCCAAAACCTGTCGACTCTTTGGCCAAAAGGTAAGCTCCTTCATTCTCTTCAATAAGCTGATATCGTCTTTCCGGATCTTTTGAACCTGGTAGAAAATAGTTTCCCTCTTTTTGACCGATAAGGATACCATATTTACTGAATTTGCAATCATCCCATGTGCCCAAGGAGGTGGTTTTACCATTTCCTTTATCATAAAGCCAATATTCATTGCCTTTTCGGCCAAGGAGAAAATTATAATAGGTGGTTATTTCATCATATTCCAATGGGAATGCCTGAAGTCCATACTCATGAAATGCTCCGATTCCGTTTGGTCCTTTGACCAGAATCCAAGGAGTCAGGTATTGAAAGACTTCCTCACCTTGGAGACTTACCAGTGGTGTTAGATCTGGAGAAAGCATGGAGAGACCTTGCTCGTTTTTTCCGATGATCACCGTTTCACTCAATACTTCGATCCTGTCGTAGATCGCAAGGGATTTAAGCTTTCCCTGGAGATCATACACCTCCCAAGTCTGAGAATGGAGATTAAGCGCTATTAAAAAGAATGCAAATGAGAGGAGGGTGCGTAGTTGGCTGGTGACCATTTTTTGAGATTAAATCCTAATGGGTATAAATATAAAATGACCAAAGGATACTACTTGATCCTCTGGTCACTTCAAATCGATGTAATATGTATTATTTTTCGATTTTGACTTTTTCCAGATCGAAAATATCCGAAATAATTTCGATCATATCTTCCGCCTCGTCCCGTTTGCATGCTGCTCTGAGTTGCACCACTGGCACTTTCAGAATCTTTTGCATCATGCTTTTGGTGATTTTGTCGATGAGGTCAAATTCTTTTTGATCTGCTTTTTTTAGAAACCGAGCCAACTCTTCCTGGCGAATCTGCTCCAGTGACTGCTTAAGTTTATTGATGGTAGGGGAGACCATCATTTCCTTTTTCCAGCTGTAAAATTCCTCGATACTCTCTTCGATGATATTTTCTACTGACGGAATGGAAGCGAGTCGCTTTTCCAAAGCTGCTGTTGCTTTACTTCTAATATTATCCACGTTGTAAAGAACCACACCCGGCACATCCTCTACGGAAGTTTCAATGCTCCTTGGCACAGAAAGATCTACCAGCAACTTGTAGCTTTGAATATCGAATTGTCTGACGAGTTCTTTGGTGAGGAATGGCTCATTTTTCGTGATGGAACAGACGATCACATCTGCCTCATTCATCGCCTCCTGACAATTTTCGAAAGGAATCACTTCAAATCCCAAGGGTTCGGCAATCTCCGCTGCTTTGGACAAGGTTCGGTTAGTGATCTTCACTTTTGCCTCCGGCAGATGAACCATGTTTTTTGCAACATCCTCTCCGATCTCCCCGACACCGATGAGCAGGATTCTGGGTTGATAGATATTGGATGTCAGGCTGTCAATAAGCTCGATAGTGGCGTATGAAAGCGATGCTGCACCGTCTCTGAAGGCTGTTTCCTGTACAATACGCTTATTGGTGAAAAAAATCGTGTGCATCAACCGATGTAAAAATGGCCCTGCCATGTCCAGATCAGCTGCAGTTTGATAAGCTCTCTTCACCTGATTGGATATTTGAATGTCTCCAACCACCTGCGCTTCCAATCCAATGGAAACCCGAAACAAATGCGATATTGCCTGTCGGTCTTTGTTAAATACTTCGAAATAATCCAGGTAATTGATCACATCACTCAGGCCTTTTTCCAAGCCGATCAGCTTGATGATCTCGGTGCTGAGATCCAAGTCATGACTGTAATAAACCTCCGTTCTGTTACAGGTAGATAGAATGAGTACATCGTCCAAGCTGAAAAACTCTCTGAGCTTCAGTAGGATACGATGAATCGATTCTTCGTCAAGAGAAATTAATTCTCTGATCTGAACAGGGGCCGTCTTGTGTGATAAACTTAAAGCTCTAAACTTGGTATGCATCTTTACAAGTTTTGCAACACAAATTTAACAGACTAAGTCCCCTCAAAAGTTTATTTCGTATAAATGACATCTAATTTAGAATTTATCTAAATAATTGAATGAGGCTAACTTTGCAAGTGTACTCAAATTGGAATCTAAATTCTTTAATATTAACTTATCAGTTGTATTTGTCACCGTTAGCTTTTTCTATGGGACGCAACTATTTTTATTGGGCCAAAGCATACTTGGGATTTACAAATAAAGAATCCCGAGGCTTTGTTTTGCTGATTCCATTTCTGGCGGTTTTGGGTATTTTGCCCGATATGGTGCGGTATTTTAAGAATCAACAGGCTGAATTAACCTTTGAAATTTACCAGAGCAGATTGGATAGCTTAAAGGTGTCAGGTGTAGCATTGATGAGTTCCCCACTGCCAACATTCAATCCTGCCGATACAGTCAAATCCAGTAGAAATCAAAAGCAACTCGAGAGCCTGAATCGGATTCCCTTTTCTGAAGCTGACTCAATCACACTTCAAATTGTGCCCGGAATCGGTCAAGCTACTGCAAGCAGAATAATAAAATACCGGGAAAATTTAGGCGGTTTTCATAGCAAGAGGCAATTGTTGGAAGTTTTTGGAATGAAAGAGGAAACATCGGATGCGGTTTGGGAATTTTTCGAATTTGATCCGAAAATCCTCCGGAAAATAAAAATCAATTCTGCCATGATTGAAGACTTGGCCTCTCATCCTTACATAAGCTATGGAGAAGCCAAAGTTTTGGTTGCATTTCGCCATCAACATGGCGCTTTCAATTCTGCTGAGGACCTTTTGAAGGTTAAAATATTTAAGGCCGAATGGGTCGAAAAAATCAAACCTTACCTCGAATTTGACTGATCATGCGTGATTTTTTGGTCATCTTTGGGCATGAGTTTGGAATTAAATCAAAAAGTAACGCTTCCTACTTTAAATCTCCCACCATACGAGCCAAGACTTCAGGAGGTGGATGGTAAGCTTTGGATTTTTGATTCTCTGCGGAAAAAACAACTCATTCTTACGCCCGAGGAATGGGTCAGGCAACATTGGATTAACTTTTTGATTTACCACCGGAATTACCCAAAAGGACTGTTTTCCCTTGAAAAGGGCTTGAAGTACAATCAGTTGAGCAAAAGGACGGATTTGGTAGTTTTTGACAGACAAAGCAACCCTTTTTTATTGGTGGAGTGCAAGGCTCCCGGGGTTAAAATTGATGAAAAGACACTCGATCAAATCATGACGTACAACTCCCGACTCCAGTGTCCTAATTTGGTTCTATCCAACGGCCTCGTACATGTCTATTTAGAATTCGCTGAGCTTGATAAAAAATTCATCCAACGGTCCGGCTTACCGGAATGTCCAAAATAAGCAGTTTTTTTATATGATATCGATCAGTCTTTTTATAAATTGAAAGTTAATTAGACCAGCAAAACAGATTATGTCCAGCCTATCCCATAATACCCCTTGCGAGCTCTGTTCAAGTAGAAAATATTCCATGTTTTCCGAACTTCCCGAATCTCAGATTTGTGCCATTTCTGAACATAAAGATCTGATATCCCACAGAAAAGGCCAAATCTTATACAATGAAGGCACCAAGCCTTTGGGAATCTTCTGCATCAATTCTGGGGTGGTGAAAGTTTACAAGACTGCCTCAAACGGAAAAGAACAGATCATTCATTTAGCCAAGCAGGGTGATTTTTTAGGCTATGCAGCCCTACTTGGCGAGGAAAACTATTCCAATTCCTCCATGATCGTGGAGGATGCCAAGATTTGCTTCATTCCAAAGGAAACATTTATGAATTCTCTTCTTCAGAACACACCGTTTTTGAGAAGGATCACCAAGTCCCTTAGCCATGAAATTGGTATAATGGAAGAAAAACTGACAGATGCTACCCAAAAGAGTATCCGTGAGCGTTTGGCTTTCGTCCTTTTGCAACTTGGTAATTCCTACGGCGTTGAAGGTGGTGTAAATCAAAAGATTGACCTAATTCTCAGCAGGGAAGAGATAGCAGGCATCGTAGGTACGGCCACCGAATCCGTCATTCGCCTACTTTCGGAATTCAAAAAAGATAATCTAATAGAACTAGACGGTAAAAAAATCATCATAAAAGACAAAAGGGGATTGGCCCGCTTGTCAGATTTTTATGCTTGAAAGAACTTGAATTGGTGTTTAGGAGTTTAATGCACATGAACGCTAATTCTATTTTTGTCAAACAAGTACGTAGAGGCCTGATCGTCATTTTTGGGCTTTTTTTATTCAATAATCCCCTATTTTCTCAGTCTTTAGCTTACAGAGCGCTGTTGGAAGGCTTATATGACAAGAAATTCCCTGTGGTCAAACCTGAGCAGATTACAAGGCTGTCCCACTATCAGATTTTAGATACCCGGGAAAAAGAAGAATATCAGGTAAGTCACCTGAAAGATGCCATTTGGGTGGGGTATGATACTTTTACGTTGGAAAGAGTTGCTGGAATTGACAAAGACAAACCTGTTTTGGTCTATTGTACGGTTGGGGCAAGATCTCAGGAAATCGGCAAGAAACTTCAAGATGCTGGATTTACCCAAGTCTATAATCTCTATGGCGGAATTATCCACTGGGCAAATGAACTGAAACCCATTGAATCTGAAGGTACTCCAACTTCAAAAGTCCATACCTTTTCCAGAACCTGGGGGATTTGGCTTCAGAAGGGCGAAAAGGTTTATTGAGAATCAAACCTTGTCATTTCCCCGACCATTCAATTTTTAAGGAAATCTTAATTTTACATTACTGCGTAGTTGAATAAAAAAATAATTATGAAGCTTTCTAAAATCATTTTCTTCTTCACGCTTTCACTACTGCTCTTTTCCTGTCAAAGCTCAACCTTAGGCTTGGCCGGAACCACACCTCCCAGTCATGCGATTTGGGATCAGTTGGTTCGAGCGCATGTGAAATCAAATGGAATGGTGGATTACAAGGGATTCATCAAGGACAAAGCAAAATTGGAACAATACACCAAGCTCCTCTCCGAAAATGCTCCTGACAGAAAAACATGGTCCAAAAATCAACAATTGGCCTATTGGATCAATGCCTACAATGCATTTACGGTAAAACTGATCGTGGATAATTATCCTGTCAATAGCATTCGTGATTTAGGACCAAAATTTAAGATCCCTATGCTCAAAGACGTTTGGCATTACAAGTTTTTCAAAATAGGCGGTGTGGAATCCAGTCTGGATGAGATAGAACATTCAATTCTCAGGAAAGAATTTGACGAGCCTCGAATTCATTTTGCAATCAATTGCGCCTCGGTATCCTGTCCTCCACTGCTCAATGAAGCATTTATTGCCGAAAAAATTGATTCCCAGCTCACCAAAGTGGCCACAGCATTCATCAATGATCCCACACGAAATAAGATCACCGCAGACAAAGCCGAAATTTCATCCATATTTTCCTGGTTCAAGGGGGATTTTACCAAAAAGGGTTCTTTGATCGATTTTCTGAATCTGTATTCCAAAGTGAAACTGAAACCATCCGCTAAAATTTCGCACATGGATTACGACTGGAATCTGAACGAATAGTTCGATCCTTTTAGGTAACTTATCCCCATCTATTTCACCCAAATGAGTCAATCGCATCGCCATGTAGTCATTATAGGCAACGGAATTTCCGGAGTCACCTGTGCGAGACACCTGCGAAAAATGGATGAAGGTGTCAGGATCACCCTGGTCTCCGGAGAATCCAAGTATTTTTTTTCGCGTACAGCACTGATGTATGTCTTTATGGGCCACATGAAGTTTGAACATACGCAGCCTTATGAAAATCATTTTTGGGAGAAAAACCGAATTGAACTGAAGGAGGCTTGGGTGGAAAAGGTTGATTTTACCAGAAAATCATTGGTTTTCACCTCTGGAGAAAAATTAGGCTATGACAGCTTAGTTATTGCTACGGGTTCCAAATACAATAAATTTGGCTGGCCGGGTCAGGATTTGCCAGGGGTGCAGGGACTGTACTCCAAGCAAGATTTGGAATTAATGGAGGGTAATACCCGGGAAAATGTGCGGCATGCAGTGATCGTAGGCGGAGGGCTGATCGGGATAGAAATGGCCGAAATGCTGGCTTATAAGAAAATTCCGGTCACTTTTCTGGTTCGTGAGCGTGGATTTTGGAACAAAGTTCTGCCGAAAGAAGAGTCTGAACTGGTTGGTAGGCACATTCGGGAGCATCACATCGACCTCCGATTGGAGACAGAACTAAAGGAAATTCTTTCTGATGACGAGGGAAGAGTAGCTGCTGTGATTACCTCAAAAGGAGAAAAAATCAACTGCCAGTTTGTAGGCTTGACAGCAGGGGTCAGTCCCAATATTGATTTTCTGAGAAATACAGACCTAAAAGTGAATCGCGGAGTGATAGTGGACGAGTATTTCAGTACAAACCTGCCGGATGTCTATGCAATCGGGGATTGTGCTGAATTTGAAAAGGCTCCTGCTGCCGACAGACGAACAATCGAGCAAGTCTGGTACACCGGTCGAATGCATGGGGAGACTTTAGCCTACAGTCTTTGCAATAAACCCGTGCCTTATCGACCGGGAGTTTGGTTTAATTCGGCTAAATTTCTTGATATCGAATACCAAACCTATGGAACTGTTCCGGCAGATTGGGATGAAAATCAGTTTAAAAATTTCTATTGGGAACATCGAGGGGGTAAAGTAGCTTTCCGCATGTTGATGGATTTGGAAGGAAAAATCCTCGGGGTGAATAATTTTGGCTTTCGACTTCGACATGAAGTTTTGGATCAGGCGATTCGTGAGAGTTGGTCAGGAGGAAAAGTGATGGCGCGGCTAGAGCATGCTAATTTTGACCCTGAGTTTTTTGCACCTTATTATATTGAGATTCAGGAGGCTTTCAAGGCTGAATTTGGAGGCCATTTTCATCCGTCCAAGAAATCGTTCATCCAAAAAATTTTCGGAGCTAAGGTATGAGAGTCGTTGAAAAATTCGGTTTGGGATTGTTTTTGATCGGTTTGGCTGCTTTCATAATCATTCCATTTATCGGAACATATTCCATTTCTGAGGAATTGGTTTTAGCCAATACCAAAGAAATCCATCAGCAGAAAATGACTGAAATTCTTGCTCCAATGTACGGACAGAATTACAGCTCCAATTTTGCATTTCTTTCAGCTTTCGGAGAAAATTTCGATTCATACAATGAGAGCTTGAAGGACCAACAGCTTTGGGATCAGGTCATTTGGGATGATTACAGTTTTGCCCTTGCTTTGGCTGGTCTGAAAAGTCCCGTTCGGGAAAATCCCTGGATATTTTTCATGCTTTCCATCGGCCTGGCTGTTGTTGGGGGATTTTTGTACAATTTCCGTCAGCATCATAATGAGCCTGCCGGCATCAAAAACAATGGAATTTTCCACTCTTCGCTGAAAAACAGAGGAATCTTGGGAATGCTGACTGGCACTTTTCTCATTGTCTTTTACATCGGATTATATTGGTTTCCGGCCTATTTGGTAACACTCGTTTGGATGGTCAGTCCGATTTCGGAGTTGCTTTCCGGCAATCCTGCCAGTCAATGGTTTTTATATGGATTGATTTACACGTTGGCGATTTTAGTCATGGGTGTCCGGATGTTTCGAAAATATCGGGGTAATAAATACCAGCAGCTTCGGACAGCCTCTGTGATGTTTTTTCAGACCGCTTTTGCCTTTTTGATCCCGGAAATCCTCGTTTTGCTCAATCAACCCTATTACGATTTCAAGAATATTTGGCCGCTGGATTACGACTTTTTCTATGATTATCAGATTTCCACCTTCCTCTCCAGTGGAGGAGTAGGGATGTTTATGTTGATTTGGGGGATTCTTTTGATCATCGTTGGTGTACCGGTTTTTACTTATTTCTTTGGTAAAAGATGGTACTGCTCTTGGGTATGTGGCTGTGGAGGCTTGGCGGAAACTGTCGGTGATCCTTTTCGTCAGCTATCTGATAAATCAGTCAAAGCTTGGAAATACGAGCGGGTGATCATTCATGGGGTCTTAGTCTTGGCTGTAGTAATGACCGCGGTCACGATTGCCAATTACTTTTCGGGTTTTAGCTTTTTGGGAAATGTGACTAACCAGCTACATTCGTTTTATGGTTTTGCCATCGGTTCAGCTTTCGCCGGTGTAGTAGGCACAGGATTCTACCCATTCATGGGAAATCGGGTTTGGTGTCGGTTTGGATGTCCTTTGGCTGCTTACCTGGGTTTGGTTCAGCGATTCAAGTCCCGATTTCGCATCACCACCAATGGCGGTCAGTGTATTTCCTGTGGCAACTGCTCTACCTATTGTGAAATGGGAATCGATGTCCGCTGGTATGCACAGCGTGGACAGAACATTGTCCGCTCCTCTTGTGTTGGATGTGGAGTTTGTTCTGCGGTCTGTCCCAGAGGAGTGTTGAAGTTGGAAAATGGGCCTGAGGAAAACCGCATCCATGATTTGCCGATCATCATTGGCAATGATTCCATTAAGATCAACGTTTAAATGATTTTCCTTTATTTCCTCTGCGGGCTGTATTTTCTAGGCATGCTATTTATCCTGATTTACAGTTTGGCACAAGGTCATTTGCTGTTCCATTTTCTTAAAGCTCAAAGGTCTTGGGGCAAAATCGCGAAAAAAATTCCGAAGGATTGGCCAAGCGTCACCGTTCAGCTACCGGTCTATAATGAACTTTACGTCGTCGAGCGACTTATAGAAGCTGTCGCAAAGCTGAATTATCCCAGAGAGCTCCTTGAAATTCAGCTTTTGGATGACAGCACGGATCAGACAGTGGATTTGATTCGGGAAAAGCTAAAAAACTATCCTGAAATCAACTTTCAATACATTCATCGGAGGGATCGAACTGGCTTCAAGGCCGGAGCTTTGCGGGAAGGATTAAAGGTGGCTTCTGGAGAATTTATAGCGATTTTCGATGCTGATTTTGTACCTAGCCCTGACTTTTTGCTTCAGACGATTCCCTATTTTTCTTCAGAGAAAGTCGGAATGGTCCAGACCAGATGGACACACCTCAATCGGGATTTTTCCTTACTTACAAAATTGCAGGCGTTCGCCTTGGATGCACACTTCTTCATCGAGCAGGTAGGCAGAAATCACCAGGGAGCTTTTATCAACTTCAATGGGACGGGTGGAATCTGGCGTAAAAGCTGTATCCTCGATGCGGGCAATTGGCATGACGACACCTTGACCGAAGATCTGGATTTGAGCTACCGGGCCCAGCGAAAAGGCTGGAAGTTTGTCTATCGCCCCGAAATTGAATCTCCAGCCGAACTCCCTCCGATCATGTCGGCAATCAAGTCCCAACAGTTCCGATGGACCAAAGGAGGAGCAGAATGTGCGGTAAAGCATGCTGGAGCGGTAAGCCAGGAAAACTTATCTTTTCGAATTAAACTTCATTCCTTCGCCCATTTATTTAATTCCACGATATTCATTGCAGTTCTATTGACCAGCCTAAGTAGCATAGGTGTCTGGTGGGCTGGGGAACTGGGATTAGTTCCTGACTTTCTGGTCAAATTATCCGGTATTTTTCTCATCGGATTTGTGGTCATAGCGGGGGTTTACCTGGTTTCTTATTTCTATGGAAAAAAGTCCTTTGTTCAGTCCGCTTTAGGCGTGATATGGCAATTACCCCTTTTTCTGTCGGTCTCGATGGGCTTGGCGCTGCATAATGCCCAAGCAGTCTGGGAAGGCCTCTCAGGAAGGAAATCACCCTTTATCCGTACACCAAAATTCAATCTCGAATCAGGTAAAGAAAAACTTTCGGATAATCGATACTTATTACACCGAATGCCTGTCACCACCTGGTTTGAGGGTGTATTAGCTTTGGTTTTCTGGGCAATGGTAGGTTTGGCTTTTCGGGAGCATAATTACTTGTTCTTACCCTTTCACGTGATGTTGGCCTTTGGCTACAGTCTGGTTTTCATCACTTCATTCAAATCCTACGGCCTGGGTCGTTAAATCCAATCCATGCAAAAATCACCTGTCATCGATGTAATCATTCCTGCTTACAATGAAGAAAAGTCGATACCAAAAGTCATTGCAGCGATTCCTAAGATCGTCCGACACGTAGTCGTAGCAAATAACAACTCAACGGATCAAACGGGGGAAGTCGCTAAGTCTGCAGGAGCAATTGTCGTATTTGAACCTCAAAAAGGCTATGGAAAGGCTTGCCTGACAGCGATGGACTGGATCAAAAATCAAGAACTCCAGCCGGACATCGTGGTGTTTTTGGACGGAGACTATAGTGATTATCCGGAGGAATTGTTGGATTTGATTCAGCCGATTTTGGATGGAAAAGCCGAAATGGTCATTGGATCAAGAGCTCTGGGGCATAGGGAAAGTGGTTCGATGACTTTTCCACAGGTCTTTGGCAATTGGTTGGCCACAACGATGATGCGTTACATCCAAGGTGCTAAATTCTCGGATTTGGGTCCATTTCGGGCCATCGTTTGGCGTAGACTTCTCGAATTGAATATGATTGACCAGAATTTTGGCTGGACTATTGAGATGCAGATCAAAGCCCATAAAGCGGGTTTACGCTACACCGAAGTGCCTGTCACTTATCGAAAACGAATCGGAGTTTCCAAGGTCAGCGGCACGGTCAAGGGAGTGATCGGAGCGGGGTATAAGATTATTTTTACGATATTTAAGTATTGGTAAAATAGTTCGCAGTCACAGTATTCAGTGTTCAGAGGAGCACTCTTAAGGTGATTTTCAATTAGTTTAATAGTAAAATCAGCCACATGGAATTTTCATTTTACAAAATCCGTAATCTCCAATCTCTTCTAACTATTCTCCCAATTTTTATATTCCTTTCAGCTTGCAATTCTTCTACCCGCGAAGGAATAAATGAAGAGCAATTCTCCAACTATTGGTATCAGGGAAAGGCTGAAATTAACGTATTTGAACTCAGGCAAAGCCGCTACGGAGAAGTGCGACCCGGTAAAGCAGTCATGATCTTTGTGACGGAGGATTTTTCCAAATCCAAACAAGTGAAACTTGACAATCCCGAAGATCGACCTTCAGATGCTCAAAAAGTGATGAAGTTGAACATGACTCGGGAGTTTGTGACGGGTGTTTATCCCTACAACACGATGCTTTCTGTTTTTACGCCTGTTTATGATGAGGTTCGCTCACCGAAACTCACAGCGTCAGTCACGGAATGGTGCGGACAAGCCTTCACCCAGCTTAATTACAAAAATGGGAACTACCATGCGCAGCTCTTTTCTTATTTTGAATCTGAGGGTGATACCGAGGCAAAAATCAATGCCTTGGCAGAGGATGAACTCTTTAATCTGCTTCGACTAAATCCCGAATTGGTACCGATGGGAAATCAGAGAATAATCCCAAGTTTGATTTTCCAGCGATTTGCACACATTCCTTTGAAAGTCGAGCAGGCTACCATTTCCAAAAAATCAATTGGCTCAAATCAAGCTGAACTTGAAGTTGTTTACGATGAAATTGGCAGGAAACTAGCCGTTCGCTACCAGGAGTTTTTCCCATACGAAATCCTGAGTTTCACCGAAACCTGGACCAAAGCAAATGGCGATCAGGAGATCACGACAGCAATAAGATCCTCCATGCAACTGATGGATTACTGGAATAAGAATGAGTCGATTTTCGAACCCTTGAGAAAGGACTTAGGACTTTGAATTCGAAGAGAAATCAAGTGCTGAAATACCTGACAGTTCTGCTGATGACGGTACTGTTTTTTGTTTTAGCCCAAGTTCCGAGAACTGAGTTTTGGTGGACGTTGAGCATTTTTGCCTTGCTTTTCGCCGGAATGGTTTTCCTTTTTTTTCTATCAGAGGAAAAAGTTAATCCGACGAAAATCTTTTGGGCCGGAATTTTACTCCGGCTCGCCGTTTTTGGATTTGCTCCCCAGTGGTCCGATGATGTGTACCGGTTTCTTTGGGATGGTGAATTGCTGGAAATGGGTGAAAATCCTTATCTCAAAACTCCAAATGAATGGCAGAGGGGAAACCAAAATGCGGTTGATGCTGAGCTAAAACTGCTTTTTCAAAACCTCAATTCTCCAGACTACTATTCTGTCTATCCGCCTCTGAATCAGGCTGTATTTTGGTTTGGAGCAAAAGCCTCGATGGGAATTGCCTGGAATGGTTTTATGGGTTTAAGGTTGATTTTGCTTTTGGGTGAGATTGGTGTATTTTTTTTGCTGTTGAGGCTTTTGCACACATTCCAAAAGCCTGAAAATCTTTTAATTCTCTATTGGTTTAATCCCTTGGTGATATTGGAAATCACCGGAAATTTCCACTTTGAAGGACTGGTTTTACTTTTTCTCCTTTTTTGTATAGCTGCTTTAAAAAGAAAGAAAATGGCACTTTCTGGTGGATTTTGGGGACTTGCCATTGGCATGAAACTTCTGCCATTAATGCTTGCTCCGACCTTTCTTTTTTTTACAAACACCCGTAGACGCATTGCATTCTGGGCGGGAGGGGGACTCGCCTTGATCCTGAGTTTTGCATGGCTTTGGCTGGATCAATCCTATCTGAATTTCCTTCAAAGTCTTCGGCTTTATCAGGGAAAATTCGAGTTCAATGCTTCGGTTTATTACCTGTTTCGGGAGGTTGGATTTTGGGTTCAGGGATACAATATCATCGGGGTTTTGACCAAAATTCTTTCGCTTGGGACTCTTGTGGCCATCGTCTTTTTTTCTTGGAAAAAGAAGGCAAGCACTCTTCCGGAACTCGTTGATTTATGGGTATTGATCTACTTGATTTATTTGATCCTACAGCCCGTGGTTCATCCTTGGTACCTGATTCCGGCATTGGGTCTCAGCTTATTGACCAATAAAAACACATTCCTGATTTGGACATTTGCATCGATTTTTTCCTATCAGGCCTATGGGAATCCTGATTTCAAAGAAAACCCGCTTTTCCTGTTTATTGAATATGCGCTGGTTTTTGCGGTGATATTCTTGGATTATTTTCTTCCTAAATCAAAACACCTAATCCAATCATGAGAATACTGACCGCACTAGTTCTGACCGCTTCAATTGTCCTTGGTTTTTCCTGTACCCCAAGTCCTGAAAAGCAAGCCAAAGCACTCATCGCCAAGTCAATCGTCGCGCATGGTGGCGCAGAATCTTGGAATGATATGAGCAGTCTGAAATTCCGGAAATGGGCACGCTTGCTGAATGAGGATGGTTCGGTGGAAAGCGAATTGGATCAATGGCATGAGTTTCGGTTTCAGCCCTATTTCGAAGGGAAAATCACCTGGACCAAGGACAGTATCACGCATCGTTCGATTTGGGATGGGGCCAAAATGAGCTATTTCATGGGGGAGAATGAAATTAAAAATGAAAGCTTTTTAGCTGCCAAAAAGAAAGATTTTGATGCAGCATTCTATGCGGTTGCTCAGCCATGGAAGTTGCTCGATGAGGGAACAACGCTTACCTATGAAGGACAGAGAACCTTGGAAAATGGAAATCTGGCTGAGGTGATTCGGGTGGATTATGGTCAGGAGGCCGATATTTGGTGGTATTATTTTGATCCTGAGACTTTTGGAATGATCGGGAATGAGGTTCAGCTCAAAGATCATCGTAGCTTGGTTTACAATTTGAGTTTTGAGGAAGTGAATGGCTTCAAACTTCACGGAAAACGTGAAAGCTGGCGAGTGAACGAAAAGGGAGAAAAACTGTTTTTGAGGGCAGAATACAGATATTCGGAATATCAAATTCACAAGTAACCATAATAAATAACGTTCCAGTACATACAGACAAGAAATACAATTGAAATAATTCTCACTGCGCCCGAAGAAATATGCTCCGCAAAAAATTTCTATTGTATTTCACTCTCCGAATGAGAGTTTATTTCCATGGTATTTCTAATTATTTCAAAATTGATGAAAAAGTTAATCCCTATACTATCCCTACTATTAGTTGCTATTCTGTGTTTTTCCTGTGATCAGCGAACTGAGGCCGAGAAAATTGTCGATGCTTCCATCGAAGCCCATGGTGGTAAGGCCTTTGAATCATCCAAGATTGACTTTGACTTCCGAAACATTCACTACACGATCTTCAAAACGCCAACAGCCTACGAGTACATCCGGGAATTCACGGATTCCACCGGCACGGTCAAGGATGTGCTGAACAATGCCGGGTTTGTCCGTACTGTCAACGGTGTCAAAATCGACACACTTCCCGAGGAGCGGGTTGGGGCATTTTCCCGATCCATCAATTCCGTGGCCTATTTTGCCTTCTTGCCGTATGGACTGAATGATGCAGCAGCAGTCAAAACCTACCTTGGAGAAACCGAAATCAGGGGAGAGAAGTACCATCTGATCAAAGTTACCTTCGTCCCGGAAGGGGGAGGAGAGCATTATGAGGATGAGTTTTTGTATTGGTTCGGAGTAGCCGATTACTTCCTCGACTACATGGCCTACAGCTATCATACCGATGGTGGGGGCGTGAGAATGCGGGAAGTCAGCGAGGTGATAGAAGTCGGGGGGATACGATTTCAAAACTACCTGAACCTCAAGCCTGAGGATAAAAATACTCCCGTCGAAAAGATGCAGGATCTCTACATTTCCGATAACTTGGAGTTGCTATCGGAAATTGTCCTTGAAAACATTCAAGTGGAGTCGCTTTCAAAGTAGTCTAAACTTATCCACTGATCCCTATGAAGCCGCTATTCAGTAAATACCTTTTCAGCTCAGTGGGTCTCATCAGTTTAAGCTTTTTCATTTGGTTTTTCATTCCTGCCGAAAATTTAATCGTCGCCACCGAAAAGTGGAAAGGCGTCTGTTGGGTAGGAAGTCGGCAACCACTTCGGGGGGGCGAAATACAGGCACTGCAAGCGACAGGTGCCAATGCAATTTCTCAAACCCCATTTGGCTGGCAAAGCGCCAAAAACTCCCCCGAAATCCGCTGGGACCTGAGTAATGAAAGGCGATGGTGGGGAGAAACTCCGGCCGGAATTCAAACTACCTTGGACTCCTCCGCTTCCCGTGGAATCATGAACATGCTGAAGCCCCATCTGTGGGTAAGAGAAGGGTGGGTGGGCGAGATAGAAATGCAAACTGAAGCGGACTGGACGACTTGGTTTGCAAATTATACGGCTTTCATTTTGGACTATGCAAGGCTGGCAGAGGAATTAAACATGCCGATGCTGTGTATAGGCACAGAACTGGAGAAGACTTCGCAACGGGAAAAAGAATGGCGGGCGATCATCGCCGAAGTGCGGAAAGTCTATTCCGGTAAGCTCACTTATGCTGCCAATTTCACAGAATTTGAAAAAGTGAAGTTTTGGGATGCATTGGACTATATCGGAGTTCAGGCCTATTTTCCTTTGGCCAAAGATCACAATCCCCTTTTGGAGGAGCTGAAGGAGTCTTGGGAAAGTCACCTTCCGCGGGTGGAGAAAGTAGTCAGAAAGTATAAAAAACCGGTTTTGTTCACCGAAATCGGTTATTGTAATACCGTGGATGCGGCGATCGAGCCTTGGGTTTGGCCAAATGAGCGAAAGGAAATTCAGTTTTCAGAGGAAGTTCAGGCGCTGTGTTATGAAGCATTTTTTGAAACTGCCTGGAAAAAAACCTGGATGGCAGGTGTATTTTTTTGGAAATGGTATCCTGAGCGCCATGAGCGCGAACCTGATTTCACCCCACAGGGAAAACAGGCCGAGGAGGTGATGAAGGCTTATTTTTTGGGCGATCTCCGGTGAATTTTTTTTGTTTGAAATCCTTCAAGTTGAAGAAATTGATGTCAGATGCTCATCGGTAAAGAATTTTGATTTTTCCATTAAATGGTTTGAATCTCGATTTGCAAAAGATGAAAATCAATCGGATCTGGGTTAACTTGGATGGGCATATCGCCTACCAGGTTTTTCAGGGCAAGTTTTTAGCCAGGATGAATTTTGATACTTTGGTTCTGTGGGGTGACCGGAAAATAAACCAGCTTTAGCGTTTTTGACCATTAATTAATATTCCTCTATTCTGCACTTAGTTTTTAGATAACAGGAGTTCTGGAAAGAAAACTCTCGGTGATTGAATGACGATTGGCTTATTTACTGATTTATAATTCATTTTTTTAGAATTAAAGGTGAATTCAGTTTTTGAATTATTTTTAATGAATGTTATTTATTGCGGTGTTTTTTAATTTTTTGTTTCCAAAAATAGGTGTTTATTAATTTTTTGGTAAAATCTGAGTAATGAAAGCGGAACAGTAGGGGACTAATTTTGAGAAGGTTTTAAAAAAAAATTAAATATTTCAAACTTCTACTTTCTGATGATTGCCCAAAAAATTAATTGGAAATGGACCTTGTCAGTATTCCTGACCTTGGTCTTTAACTTTTCCTTTGCCCAGGAGACGCAGGTCTCGGGAAAAGTAAGTGATCTCAACAACGATCCTTTGCCCGGAGCCACAATCTTAGTAAAGGGGACTAGCCGGGGAACGGTTACCGATGTTGATGGGATGTACTTAATCTCCGCTTTTCCGGGAGATACGTTGGTTTTTTCCTTTGTGGGTTTCGAAACCCTTGAACGCACCGTAGGGAATTCCAATACTATTTCTGTGAGTCTAAGTGAAGGACTTGCTTTAAGTGAGGTAGTAATCACTGCCCTTGGGATTAAAAGAGATGAAAAAGCTCTGGGTTATGCAACTCAAAACATTGATTCCCAAGAATTATTGGATGCCAGATCAAATAACTGGTCGGATGCACTTCGGGGAAAAGTAGCCGGACTGAATGTGCTGAGTGCAGGCTCAGGTCCGATGAATTCCTCCCAAGTCAGTCTTAGAGGAAATAACTCACTCAATCCAAACGGAAACTTTGCGCTGATTGTAGTAGATGGGGTTCCTATGAATTCGGGTTTGACATCTTCTGGAGTCGGTAATGCCTATTCGGCGGGATCTGGCAATGATGTTCCGGTAGATTTTGGAAACGGTATCGCAGACATCAATCCGGATGACATCGAAAATATTACCGTCTTGAAAGGTGCCAGTGCAACTGCACTCTATGGAAGCCGGGCAGCCAACGGAGCCCTGATCATTACTACTAAAGGTGGTTCCCGAAATACCAAAGGAATTGGAGTAACTATAAATACAAACATCGGATTCAATGATGTCCTTCGTTGGCCGGATTATCAATATGAATATGGACAGGGAACAGGGAGAGCTTTTAATTCGGATGGAGAATTGTATTATTCTTATGGTGCTTCCGAGGATGGTGCGGGTACCGGAGGAACGAGTTCTGCATTTGGTCCAAAATTCGACGGGCAGTCTTATTTCCAATACGATCCCACTGTAGAAGGTCAGTCTCTGGAACGTCAACCTTGGAGACCTTACTTGGATAATATCAAAGGATTCTGGCGAACTGGCTATAATGTAGTAAACAATGTGGCGATCGAAGGCAGCCATGAGGGAGGTTCGGCGAGAGCTTCATTCACACACAACAAAAATGAGTGGATTATGCCCAACACCGGATTTGAACGCTTTGTAGCGGCCCTGTCACTTTCACAGCAAATTTCAGATAAGCTTAGGCTAAATGCCAAAGCGAGTTATACCAATAAAAGAAGTGATAACCTGCCAGCAACTGGGTATAATAACCAGTCTATCGCTTACTTTATGATTTTTCAGAATCCGAATGTGGATCTGAATTGGTATCGACCTATTTGGGAGCAAGGCCAGACTAATATCAGTCAGGTGCATCCTTTTAGCTCTTTCATTGACAATCCCTACCTGATTGCTTATGAAATGACTAATGCAGTAAACAACAATGCTTTTCTGGGAAATATCTCCGCGAATTACACTTTCAATGAAAAGTTTGAGCTACTGCTGAGGTCAGGAATTACCATGAGTCAGGAGGAAAGGTCCCAGCGAAGACCTTATTCCTCTGCGAATTATCAGCGCGGATTTTACAAAGAACAGGACATTACCAATTACGAGATCAATTCGGATTTCTTGTTTACCTACCGAGACAAAATCGGGAGTAAGTTTTCCTTGAGCTCCAGTGTGGGTGCCAATCAAATGCAACGAAATTTCCGTTTGACCAGTGCCGAAGTAATTGGTCTGGTTATTCCGGGTGTATTTAAACTTGCCAACGGGGTCAGTAATCCCACTGTTACCACCAGTGATAACAACCGGGTGATCAACTCAGTCTATGGACTGGTCTCGATGGATTGGGATGAAAAGATTTTTGTAGACCTGACTGGTAGAAATGATTGGTCCAGCACGCTGCCAGTTGAAAACAACAGCTTTTTTTACCCATCGGTGAGTACCAGTTTTATTTTGTCTGATTTGATCAAATTACCAAAACCGGTCTCTTTTGCAAAGCTGAGGATATCCGGTGCACAGGTGGGGAATGATACAGAACCTTACCGAACTTCAAAATATTATGGACAAAGTGAGTTTCCGGGTTCAGCTTCAGTTCCTACGACACTTTACAATGTGGACTTTAAACCGGAAATCACTTCTTCCTTTGAGACAGGAATGGAATTGATCTTTCTGGACAGAAGACTGAGTTTGGATGTGAATTATTACATCTCAGAGACCGAAAATCAAATCATTCAAGTACCTGTGGATATTGTTACCGGCTTTTCCAGTGCAATTCTCAATGCAGGTACGGTTCAGAACAAAGGGTGGGAGGTGGTTTTTAATGCTACTCCGATAAGCAAGGGAGCCTTCGAATGGAATTCAACCCTCACTTGGGCAAGGAACCGAAACAAGGTACTTTCTTTACCCGATGAAGTAGACGGAAGTCAGGTCATTGGAAATGGAGGTAACGCTTCAATTATCGCCAGAGTCGGGGGTACCACCGGAGATATTTATGGGTTTGGATTTGTCCGCTCTCCGGAAGGGGAGATCGTTTACAACAAAAATGGACTTCCGCTTCGACCTCAGGAAATTCAATACATCGGAAATGCTTACGCTGATTGGAAAGGTGGATTAAGAAATGAATTTGCATACAAAAGCATCCGACTTTCCGTGCTTTTTGACGGGCAATACGGTGGAATTGTCTATTCCCAGACACATCACAAAATGTCCGAGCAGGGTAAACTCCGTCATACCCTCAGGGGAAGAGAGGATGGATTCATCGTAGGAGAGGGTGTGGTGCAGAATACGGATGGCACCTATTCACCCAATACTACGCAGGTTAATCTTGCCACTTATTACGGTGACTATTACCGACGTGCCAATGTGGAGTCCAATTCCTTTGATGCTTCCTTTGTCAAACTCCGGGAAATGAGAGTGGAATATGCAGTGCCGGCCAGGATTTTAAGCCGAACTTCCATCCGTGGTGCCTCCATTGCATTTTATGGGAGAGACTTAGCCCTGTGGAGCAAGTTCCCTGTTTTTGATCCGGAAACTGCTGCACTCAACGGCTCTACGCTTCTCCCCGGTGTGGAAATGGGTCAATTGCCAACACCACGGACTTTCGGTGCTAACCTTACTCTCAAGTTCTAATTACTTATTAAAATGAAAATGAGCATGAAACTATTCAGATATATAAAAATGGCTTTGGTTTTTTCTATTGCCTATTCCTGCACGGGAGATTTTGAAGAAATCAATACTGATCCCAACCGGATTGATAAAATCAGCCCAGGTACGCTGCTGAATCCGATTCTTTACGGTATTAGCAGTTTCAATACCGACCGTGCGGATGGATTTACTTTTCAGATCATGCAGGTCGCTTTGCCTTTTCCAAGTGCAAACGGGGGCTTACACCGATATGATTTGACTGAAAATTCAGGAAATTCTACCTGGAATACCTACTACAGATGGCTGGTCAACATCCGTGAAATGAAGCAGGCAGCTATCGATGCCCAAGATCCCAACTATGAAGCAATTGCGCTCACGCTTGAGGCTTGGGTAGGGAGCCAGTTGACCGATTCATTTGGGGATGTGCCATTTGCTGAGGCCAGCAAGGGCGAACAGGGGATCTTTCAGGCTAAATTTGACACCCAAGAACAGATTTATGCTCAGATTTTCGAAAATTTGGAAAGGGCAAACTCCATCTATGACCCAACGCGTCCAATGGTCTTCGGAGAGGATATTCTTTTTGGTAATCAGGTAAGCAGATGGAAGAAGTTTACCAATTCCCTGCACCTTAGGCTGCTTTTACGGGTATCCCGTGTGCAGGAAAGTTCTTTTCAGAAAATGGCAGCAATGCTTGGCAATCCTGCGCAATATCCGATCTTCACCAATACAGATGAGTCTGCCATTCTAAACATTACCGGCGTGGTGCCCAATATTTCACCCTGGGGCAGAGCCATTGATTTTACTACTTTTCGGGCTATCTCCGAGTTTTTTGTTGATCGGCTAAATGAATTGGAAGATCCAAGAAGAATGCGGTTTATGACTCAGGCAAGAGCATTGGATGGCACCACTACACTGGGTTATAGGGGAATTCCTTCAGGCTATGGCGGAACAGAATCCCAGTTTCAGTTCATTCCGTCCAACCATAATATTGCCTTGGTTCAGGCACCGATGATCTCTTTAATCCTGACTTATGCCGAATTGGAGTTTATCCAGGCAGAACTTGCACAGCGGGGTGTAATCAATTCAGACGCTCAAGCACACTATGAAAATGGAGTGAGAGCGGCCATGGAACAGTGGGATGTAGTTATACCTGAGGACTACTTTGAAAACCCCAATGCAGCCTATGATGAAACTTTGGAGCGGATTATACTGCAAAAATACATTGGATTGTATTTCAATGATTACCAGCAATGGTTTGAGTACCGAAGAACGGGTTTTCCGGTTTTGCCAAAGCAGGATGGGATGCTCAATGACCAGCGGGTCCCTGTCCGGTTTCGTTACCCGGTAAATTCGCAGCTGAACAATCCGGTAAATTACCAGGAAGCTGTTGCCCGGATGGGAGGGGATGATATCAACACTAAAGTCTGGTGGGAGAAATGAAAGCAAGTTAGGAAGTCCTACGAAACTATTAAAAATAGATGAATTCTTACTGATTGAGGGATTGGAAAAATTTCTTCCAATTCAATTTATAATTTTAGTAAATCCTATTAGGAAGCAGTTCAGGCGCAAATCAAAACTATCATCAGACCCACTGCTTTAAACTTTAAAGATAAAATCAGCTTCATTTTAACAGATAATTGAAAGAATTGCATTACAAAAGGAAACAAATCGACTAGCATTTATCAAAAAATCCAGAGAATTTGATTGTAAATCATTGCATTGAAATTAATTTCCTCTACTTTTTGACACAAACTCCCTTATAGATCCAAAAATATGACAGCGGCTACAATTAAGAAGAACCTTGATAAAGCCAAAGATGGCATCATTAAGGATTCTTACACGATTCAGCGAACAATCAGCTTTGAGGATTTGATAAATGAACTTCTAGATAAGATCAGCGAAAGGACAAATCGATTTGCTGAAATGACACTAAGTATAAACTCAATCGTAGAATCTCTTCAAAACATCACTTGGATTGTAGATCAGCCCAATGAGCAAATATTAAAAGAAATCAATGCGATTTTGGACATCAGCCGTGGTGTGCATATAAGCCTCGAGAAGCGAAAAGCTGATCTTGAAAAAACAGGAATATTCAAGATTTGTCCTGAGTCGACTCAGGATCTTTTTGACACTATTGACTCATTGGGAGAAACCATCGATGATGTTGAAGCCATTTACTTCAGACTTCCAAACAATGCCGAATTCAAATCTCTTTGTGAAAAGTTTTCAACCCTCAAATGAAAGGTGCAAGTAAGGATTTTTTGTACAGATAGGGTCAAGGAGGAAATTGAGAAGGACGATAGTTTAAAAACAATCCGATTCGAAAAGGAAAAACCTTCTGAAAAAGAATAAAATTAGTTTGGAGAAGCGTCTGAAAACCCTCCCTTCCCCCTCAATTTTTTCGCTTTCAACCTAAAAATACCCAGTTCAGTCAGCGTAAATGGAGCAAAACTAAAGGTTATACAATTCGCTAGCTCCGTTCAATCGGATCCCAATGCTCGATTTGACCACTTCGCATGCTCCCTCTCCTTAAGGAGAGGGATGGGTGAGGTTTTTGAAAAATACCCAGTACTGGGTATTTTATTGTATCTAAAAATCACTTTCTTAGTCAAATCATTTCCAAAGAACAAATTAACTGATTTCCTATTCCTAAAAACTCCTTATTATCCCAAGCAAGAACTTCTAATAATTGAATTGGACCCATGGGCCCAATTTGACCACTGCGTAAGCTCCCTCTCCTCAAGGAGAGAGCCTGTCCCGAGAATCGGGAGCCGGGGGTGAGGTAGAGACCGGAGCCGGGATGAGGTAGAAATGGGCTGAGGAAAAAGTCTTTATTCAATATTAACCCAAAAGTGTCTCGGATTCCTGATCTTAGAAAGCACTTTTTTAAACCCAAGATCACACTTCTATGAAGCTCGAAAGAATCCTGGATAAACTCAGTTCCATTGAGAAAAACTCCTTTATCAAAATCATCGACAACATCATCTCCAAGAGTAAGGCCAAGAGTAAGGAAATTGAGAAAATCCTCGCCCCGGATAATAAAGGGCTCAAAACCGTCGACAACCTAAACATCTCCAAGATTTTTGACCTGACCGCCGATGAGTTTACAGAATACCTCAAATGTGAATTTCAAGAGGTCAACTCCCAACTCGACATCCTCATCGACATCATCATCCGGGATGGCAACTGCATCATGCGCCAGGATTGGTTTTCCAGACTCTATGAAGCTGAGATCAAAGTTCTGAATGCTAAAATCAAAGCCCTCTCAGCCGAATTCAAAGATGAAAAGTCCGAACTAAGTGCCGAGCGGAAGCGGGACTACAGAATCTATCAGGCCTGTCTCTCCACAGCATTTTTCAACGACGTGGCCAATAACCGGGAAGCCAAAATTACCTCCGACGAACTCAGCATTATTATCACACTTTCCCGAGAACTTGGCCTTTCTCAGGAAGAAATCAAACTCATCAATTACTCTATCCTAGGAGTCAAAAAGCTGGATGTACAGGAAGTCATCACCCACCTGAAAAACATCGGGGTCATTTTCTATTCCAAAAAGGAAAATACCATTTTCGTCGCCGATGAAATGGTCCGCCTCCTTCGCAAAGTCCGGAAAAAGGAAGTGGCCGATAAGTTTTACAGAAGAACGCTGAAGCTCCTTCGTGAACCCATCATCAATACCATTTCCAAAAACCACAACCTGGACCGGAAACTTCCCTACTCCCAAAAAATCGAAAGCATCATCCATGCAGGAATATCCTTTACCGACCTACTGCTGGATGACATCTACAAAGAAGGCACCACCCTGACAGATAAGAAAAAAGCGCTGAATGAACTCTGCGAAAAAGGATTGGAGATCCCCAACCTGCGGGGAAGCACCCTAAACGAAAAAATCGAGAGCCTGATCCAGTATTTCGAAGCAGTGGAGAAAGATGAAAAAGTGGGCATATCAGTGGATGGGTATGACAAACTCCTGACTGACCTCCATCAGTCCATTCCTACACTAAACAAGGCCATCAAAGAACACTTTGAGCTGCAGGACGAATTTGTGCTCGATGCAGAGTTCCTGCTGGATTATAACATCAAGCCTCGGGACATCCTCGACCTGATCGAGAAGCCTGACCTCGACAAATTCAAGAAAGACCATGGCGTCAAGCTCCGCGGTGATGATATCCTCAATATCCTGGAGCATTACAAGGATGTGGAAAATCTCTACCTGGAAAACTACGAGAACGTCGGCTACCGAAATTACAACCAGCTCAAGGAAAACGGGATTCAGATCCGGGAGAGCGAACTGGGAGTGAAATTCGAGGAACTGACCAAAATTATCTTCAAGGGACTGGGATTTAATGTAGATGACAAATTCCGTCAGGAATTGAATACCCAAAAGGATCTGATGGATATCCTGATCAATCTGGGCAACAATGAAGTCATCATCGTGGAGTGCAAGACCAGCAAGGAAAGCGGGTACAATAAGTTCAGCACCGTATCACGGCAACTGAAATCCTATCAGAATATAGCACTCAAAAACAATCTCCGGATCGTCAAGATCCTACTCGTAGCACCGGAATTCAGCGACGACTTCGTAACCGACTGCGAGATGGACGTGGATATGAATCTCTCCCTCCTGACCGCATCCACCTTGCTTTCCATTTATGAAGCATTCAAAAATTCCAAGTACATGACATTCCCTCATGTGCTATTCCGGGACGTAGTGATCAATCAGGAAAGGATTGTAAAGGCGTTGAGTAAGTGAAGTTGACAAAATCCTAAGTTTATTTAATGAATTCCTGTATGTGTTGATGGAATGGATTTAGAAGATAAAGACATTTGAAAATTCGTATAATATAAATTTAGGTGGTTAAAGGCCTAAATTGAGTAGAGCCGTATCCTTCTTAAAATTTTTGTTTTTAATAAAATGCACAACCCCAAGGTTTCCCTTGAATTAGATTTTCTTCCAGGCCTGAGTTATTTATTGTTTCATGCCCACATTCCAGTAATTCGAAAAATAAAAGTTTCCAATTTATCCGAGGAGGTTTTGTCGGGCCTAACCCTTGAAGTTGTTCCCTCCGAAGAATTTTCATCTCCTTTTGAAGTGGGATTGGAAGAAATTGCAGGTGGCCAATCCATCGAATTAAATGATCTCCGTGCAATAGCGTCCTAAATAAAAAATGAGAGGTCCTATTTTTTGACCAAAATAGTTACTTTGGTTTGCACCAAAACCTCAGACCTCTCATGGGTAATATTACGCTGTTTTCTCAGATTATTAAAAAGATTGACCGCCCGATTTTCAAGAAGCTGGTCAAAGAAAAACAAACAGATAAAGGCTGTAAGGGATTCGACAGTTGGACACATTTGGTCTCCATGCTTTTCTGCCATTTTGCCAAGAGTACCTCGGTAAGGGATATTT
>NZ_FNVR01000029.1 GCF_900108085.1 Algoriphagus boritolerans DSM 17298 = JCM 18970 | reverse complement strand
GAACGGTATAAAATTGAAGCCAAAAACGGAGAGTTAAAAAACGCACATGGATTTGGAAGGGCAATAGCTTACGGGATAAATAACATGGAAATGCAAGCCGCCATAGCTTTATTCACCGTCAATGTTAAAAGAATCTTAAAACTAGCCCAGTTATAATCAAAAAATAGTTTACAATCGCTGAAAATCATCAAAATTAGCTCAGTATAGGCTTTTTATAGAGAAAATTTAAAAGCAAGCGGCGAAAAAAAAGAAAGCGACTAAGTCACTCTTGTCCGTGACCTAATCGCTCTCAAAATTTTACCTTCAATTTTAGCTACTTTTTCAGTGGCCTCCAAAGATGAGTCGGGATTTTTAAGTTTTTAAGGGTGTATTAAGACTTATAGGTTACTTTTTTAATTGCTTCAATGGTTCGCCTCACGTTTGGAATCGTTGCTTCTATATAGCTAGGTGAATAACTCAACGGAACATCCATTGAATTGACTCGAATGATCGGAGCGTCCAAGTGATCAAATGCATGGCGCTGGAAATGATAGGTCAATTCAGAGGAAATGGCAGCGAGCGGATTGGCTTCTTCTACCACTACCACTCGATTCGTTTTCTTCAATGACTCAACACAGGTGGCATAATCGATAGGACGGACAGATCTCAAGTCGATTACTTCGCATTCTACACCTTGTTTGGACATTTCTTCAGCGGCTTCCAAGGCAACTTTCATCATTTTTCCAAATGAAATCAACGTCACGTCTTTTCCTTTGCGTTTGATGTCTGCCACACCGATCGGGAGGAGGTATTCACCTTCCGGCACTTCCCCTTTGTCAGAATACATCAACTCAGATTCCATGAAAATCACCGGATCCGGGTCGCGGATAGCCGCTTTGAGTAGTCCTTTGGCATCGTAGGGATTGGATGGGACGATGACCTTCAAGCCTGGAGTATTGGCAAACCAATTTTCAAAGTTAGAAGAGTGCGTAGCACCAAGTTGGCCTGCATTTCCTGTAGGTCCTCGGAAGACAATCGGAACTGAATAGGCTCCGCCTGACATCGCGTACATTTTTGCGGCGCAGTTGATGATTTGATCGATCGCAACGAGAGAAAAGTTAAACGTCATGAATTCGATGATCGGACGAAGACCACTCATGGCTGCACCGACTCCCAAACCTGAAAATCCCAATTCGGAAATTGGAGTGTCATAGATTCGTTCGGGACCAAATTCATCAAGCATACCTTGTGAAACTTTGTAAGCCCCGTTGTATTCGGCGACTTCTTCTCCCATCAAAAATACGTTCTTATCACGTCTCATTTCTTCGGACATCGCTTCTCTCAAAGCTTCCCGAAATTGTATTTCTCTCATTTGTAATGACAAATTTTTGGAGCGTAAAAATAGAAAGGAATCGGGCAAAAGCAAAGGTTGACTTTACCTTTATCCCGATTGGTTTTTAGCCCAGATAGACGGTTTTAGCATTGACAAACTCCAAAATCCCCTGACGTCCCAGCTCGCGGCCGAATCCGGATTTCTTAATTCCTCCAAAGGGAAGAGCCGGCTGGGATGCCACCATAGCATTGAGGAAAACTGCCCCACTTTCGATTTCCCCTGCCAGTGTTTCCCCTTTTTTCAAGTCACTGGTCCAAATGGAAGCTGCCAATCCAAATTCCGTCGCATTGGCTATTCTGATTGCTTCAGTGGCATTTTTTACTTTGAAAAAAGTAGCTACCGGACCAAAGAGTTCCTCTGAATATGCAGGTGAACCTTCCGGGATGTCGGAGAGAATAGTCGGAATAAATTCGGCACTTCCTTTAATGGGTTTTTGACCTCCAAGGTGGATTTTGGCCCCCAATTCTACTGATTTTTCGATCTGTTCATAGAGTTCCGAGGCTAGGTCCGGCCTTGCCATACAGGCATAATCCGAAGATTCCTCCATTGGATCTCCGGATTTGAGTTGGATGATATTTTCTGTAAAAAGTTTCAAAAACTCCTCATAGACCGATTCTTCGATTATAAATCGTTTGGCCGCAATGCAGCTTTGACCAAAATTTACCATCCGGGCTTTGACCGCGGTCTCGGCAGCTAATGGGATATCCGCATCTGCCAATACGATGAAGGGATCACTTCCTCCAAGTTCCAACAAAGACTTTTTGATGTTTTTTCCGGCTGAGCCTGAGACTGCGGCGCCGGCCTTTTCACTTCCTGTCAGTGAGACCGCCTTGACCCGATCATCTTCTAATAGTGACAAAGTAGCCTTAGAATCGATCAAAAAGCTTTGGAAAACCCCCTCAGGAAATCCTGCTTCGCGAAAAATCGATTCGATTGCCAGGGCACACTGCGGGACATTTGAGGCATGTTTTAGGATACCGACATTCCCCGCCGTCAGCGTCGGTGCCGCAAATCTGAAAACCTGCCAAAACGGAAAATTCCAAGGCATTACGGCCAGAATTGCTCCTAAGGGCTGATGAATGATTTTGGCTTTTTTTCCGTCAGGAAGTTTTATTCTTTCAGGAGAAAGGAATTCTTCGGCATGCTCGGCATAGTAGTCACACGCCCAGGCACATTTCTCTACCTCGGCCCTTGATTCCCGGATAATCTTCCCCATTTCTAAGGTGATCAGCCGGGCATATTCCTCTTTGTTTTTGCGCAGAATTTCTCCGGCCCTTTTTATTAGACTCGCTCTTTCAGAAACCGGAATCCTTTTCCAGGATTGAAAAGTGCTTTCTGAAAGTTCCAATTTGGTTTCTATTTCTCCTGGGGAAAGTGGGGCAAACTCTTTAATCACTTTACCATTCCAAGGATTTATCGATTGGATTTTACTCATTTTTCTACGGGTTTTCCTGCTGCATTCCACGCGGTAATACCACCTTCGAGCATGTAAACTTTCTTAAATCCTGCCTTTTGCATCTGATCAGCGGCTTTTCTGGTTCTGGAACCTGATCTGCAATAGAGAAGGTAGGTTTTGTTTTTATTTAGTGCTTCGATTTCCTGCGAAAAGTTTTCTCCAAGAAAATTGATGTTCAAGGCACCGGGCAGCTGTCCCTCTGAAACTTCCTCAGGCGTACGGACATCGATCAGCATATTCTTTTTCTTCGTGGTCATTTTTTCAAATTCCTCAATGGAAATAACTTTGATTGAGTCCTTTTCAACAGTTTGTGCTAAAGAAACAAAACCTATAAGTAGGAAGGTAAATAGAAGGATGATTTTGGTTTGCATATGTTTTTGTTGAATTAGTGAATAAGGTCTACCATATTGAACCGAAAAACTACTCGCTTTCGTTTCAAAATGCCTATAAAGATCGGATTGATTTCAGACTCCCACAGTTACATTGATCACAAAACGCTGACTTATTTGCAGGATGTCGACGAAATCTGGCACGCAGGAGATATCGGATCTTTGGATGTGATGGAGGCTTTGCCTCAAGGGAAACCCGTTCGTGGGGTCTTTGGCAACATCGATGATCAATCCATCCAAGAACGCTATCCGGAATGGCAGCGGTTTGAGTTGGGAGGGGTGAAGATCCTGATGACACATATCGGTGGCAAACCGCCCCGCTATGCGAAAGGTGTCAAGCAGAAAATCAAGGAATCAGAGGCACAGCTATTCATCTGTGGGCATTCGCACATCTGCAAGGTTGAATTTGATTCTACTGTCAACTGTCTCTACATGAATCCCGGTGCGATGGGGCGACATGGATTTCACATCATGCGTACAATGCTGCTTTTTGAATTGGAAGCAGGCAAAATCCAGAATTTACGGGTTGTGGAGCTGGGAAAAAGGGGAGGGATTTAAGTTGTGAAAGTGATTATGAGTAATTTAAAGTGTTAGCAGACGATAATTAGTTACACCTCGACTTCGCCCGGAGTCCGGTAGATTAGATTAGAGTTGAGGGAAAGGACATGAGGCGAAGCCGCATTTCCCCTCCCTAATACCTAAAATTGGTGGCCGGGCGAAGTCGAGGCCATTTTTCAACTAGTCCTTCGTGAGAAAGTGACTATTCGGAACCCAAAAAGTCAATAAAATTTCCCAGTTTTCTGATCATCAAAAAGTCCTAAATACAACCCTCAATTTTAACTACATCCCCTTTTATGAAGCCAATATTCCTACTCTTCTTCTTATTCTTTGCTATCAATCAAATAAACGCCCAAGACAAACCGCTGAAAATCGGAGTTGCAGGGCTGAATCACGGCCACGTAGGTTGGGTTTTCACCGCCAACAAGAGAGCCGATATTGAAATCGTGGGCATCGCCGAGCCCAATCGGGAACTGGCGGAGCGCTACATGAAGCAGCACGGATTATCGATGGACATGGTGTTTGATACCCTGGAGGAAATGCTGGAAAAGACCCAGCCTGAAGCAGTGACGGGGTTCGGATCAACCTTCGCACACTTGGAAATCGTGCAGAAATGTGCGCCCAGAGGGATTCATGTGATGGTAGAGAAGCCTTTAGCAGTAAGTTTGGAACATGCCTTGGAAATGAAAGCTTTGGCTGAAAAGCACAACATTCACCTCTTGACCAATTACGAGACGACTTGGTATCCCAGTAATGAAAAGGCTTATGAAATCCTCCATTCCGGACAAATCGGGGAAGCGCGGAAAATCGTCGTGCGTGACGGGCATCGTGGCCCAAAGAAGATAGGAGTTGGACCGGAATTTTTGGAATGGCTGACAGATCCGGAGCTAAATGGAGGAGGAGCTTTGATGGATTTCGGGTGCTATGGAGCAAATCTCAGCACTTGGCTGATGAATGGCGAACGGCCGATTTCAGTCACTGCTGTGACTCAGCAACTCAATCCTGCTGATAATCCCAAAGTGGATGATGAAGCGACCATTATTCTAACCTATCCTGATTCTCAAACTATCGTTGAAGCCTCCTGGAATTGGCCTATCGGCCGCAAGGACATGGAAATTTATGGATTGACGGGAGCAGTATTTGCGGATAATGGAAGTCAACTTAGACTTCGAATTGCCGAGGGATATGATGGGTTTTCGGAGGAAAAGTTTGATTTGGAACCTCGAAAGTCGCCTTTTGATGATCCGTTTATGATGCTGCTTTCAGTAGTGAGGGGAAAAGTAAAGTTGGACAACTTTGATCTGAGCAGCTTAGAAAACAATATGATCGTGATGGAAATCCTGCAGGCAGCAAAAGAAAGTGCGGAGGGCGGAAGAACTGTTTATTTATCCAAAAAATAAATCTGAAAGTGATTTGCCCCTGTAATCTCAAATTATACGCGGCCATATCGCTGCTTTAACTCAGCCAAAATCCCCTCCAATCCATTCAGGCGAATTTCATAGAGTGTACTTAACCACATGCCAAGTTTTCCATCGGGAAATCCTTTTTGGTGCAACCAAACCAAGTAGTACTCCGGAATATCACAAAGAAGTCTGCCTTTGTATTTGCCAAAGGGCATGGTCTTGGTCACAATATCGATTAGGATTTCTCTGTCCATGATGTAAAAGTAATGTGATTTACTTCAGGATTTTAATTTTTAGAATTGCGCTCTTTTGGATTCCAATCCATCTTCTGGCTCTGATTTTAGATGTTTTTTGTAAATAACCTGCCTTACCAAAGATGAATTTTTTCAATTCCTTATTAGTTACTGTTCCAAATAAAAGAAAGGAATAATTCCATGGAAATTGGAATAGACAGTTTTGCTGCGTTTCCCACAGACGGAAATGGGACTATAAAAGGCACTGCGCAGGAAGCGATCATGGCTTTACTTGCCAGAATCAAACTTGCGGATGAAGTAGGTCTGGATGTCTTCGGAATCGGAGAGCACCACCGCAAAGAGTTTTTGGACTCTGCCACAGCCATTATTTTGGCTGCGGCAGCTGCGCAAACCCATAAAATCAAACTGACCAGTGCGGTTGCTGTCCTGAGTGCAGCAGATCCGGTACGGATTTTTCAGGAATTTGCCACTTTGGATCTGGTATCAAATGGCCGGGCAGAGCTTGTGGTCGGAAGGGGTTCATTTACCGAAGCTTTTCCGCTTTTCGGACTAAGATTGGAGGATTATGACAAGCTTTTTGCCGAAAAACTGGGTTTATTGCTTCAGATCAACGAAAATGAGGTGGTAAACTGGTCGGGGAAATTTCGGCCTGCTCTTAACGATCAGCCTATTTACCCTCGGCCACTTCAGAAGCAACTGCCGATTTGGTTAGGGGTCGGAGGAACGCCGGGTTCATTTGTCCGGGCAGGTTCGCTTGGACTTCCGTTGATGGTGGCTGTGATCGGTGGGGAAACTCACCGGTTTCGTCCTTTGATTGACCTCTATCGGGAAGCGGGTGAAAAGGCCGGACATCCAAAGGAAAAGCTTAAAGTTGGCCTGCATTCGCTTGGGTTTGTTGGCAAATCTCATGAAGAAGCAGTCGAAACCTACTATCCAGGCTATGCTGAGACGTTTACCCGCATTGGAAAAGAGCGAGGCTGGCCGCCAGTGACCCGTGGACAGTTTGAGGCTCAGAATTCCAGAAGGGGGGCTTATTTAGTCGGCGAACCCGTGGAAGTAGCTGAAAAAATCCTTCGCCACAGTGAGGCTTTGGGTGGGATTGACCGATTCACCTTTCAGATGGACAATGCAGGACTAAGCCACGAACAGCTTAGCGAATCGATTGAATTGATCGGGAAAGAAGTGTCTCCTTTGGTGAAAAAGGGATAAGAATCAGGCGTTAATAACGATGAGAATCTAATTCAAGGCTTGCCAGTTGTTGGGTTATTCCTGCACAATCGGCAAGCCTTTTTGTGCCCAAGCCTGAATCCCTCCACTGAGGTGATAGACTTTGGTAAAGCCTTGTTGTAGTAGCATTTCAGCGGCTTCTCTGCTTCTTGATCCTACTGCGCAATAAATAAAGATTTCTTTATCCATTGGAAGTTCGTCCACTTGAGACTGGAAGCTCGGCAGGAAATAGTCCATTTCCAGCGCTCCGGCAATTTTCCCCGCTGCAATTTCCTCCGGAGTACGTACATCTATGATGATTCCCTGAGCGCTTTTTGACTGAAATTCAGTAGGATTCAAGTTAACAACCGTAGTAGTTGTCAATTCCTGAGGGGATGATGTCTCTGGACTGGCTTTTTTTGATTCACAGGAAGAAAATGCCAGAATTCCAACAGAAAGAATGAAGAGAGTCTTATTCATAGTGCTTTGGTTTGAAGCAAAAATGAGAAATCAGCATGATAGTAAATGTGAGTTTTGATACTTTGGAGAAGTTTTAGCTCGATATTGTCCTGGCTAGCCGACAAAAATCGGTAGAAATTGATCTGTACTCAGAACAATTTCAAATTTGACTCATTTTACCTAATGTGCCCATTTCCCCGCACCACCCACTTGTAGCTCGTGAGTTCGCGGAGTGCCATCGGGCCTCGGGCGTGAAGTTTTTGAGTGCTGATGCCGATTTCGGCACCCAGGCCAAATTGATTTCCGTCCGTAAAAGCCGTGGATGCATTGGCATAGACTGCCGCAGCATCCACTTCCATCAGGAAGCGCTCGATGTTTTCCTGACTTTCAGAAATGATGGCCTCGGAGTGCTTCGAAGAATAACTGGCTATGTGGTCTAAGGCTTCATTCAAACTCCCCACTGTTTTGATCGCCATTTTCAGACTGAGAAATTCTGTTCCGAAATGGCTTTCATCCGCTTTCTGAATCAATTCGTGCCGCTGAAGGTGTGCAAAAGCCCTGTCATCCGCAAAGATTTTCACGTTGTCCAGCATCAGCGGATGAACCAATTCCCCTAATTCGTCTAGCAGTTCTTCATGGATAATCAGGCAGTCGAGTGAATTGCAGACGCTGGGACGTCTGGTTTTGGCATTGTGGATGATTTTTTTTGCTTTGGCCAAGTCAGCCGATTCATCTACATAGGTGTGCACGATTCCTGCTCCTGTTTCTATGACCGGAACTTTGGCATTTTCCCGTACAAAGTTGATCAAGCCCTGAGATCCACGGGGAATAATCACATCCACATAACCCACTGCTTCCAGTAGCGCTTTGGTTGCTGACCGATCAGGAGGGAGCAACTGAAAGGCAGAAACAGGCAATGCATGCTTGGTCAGCACCTGATGAATCAAATTCAGGATTGCCCGATTTGAAAAGTCTGCATCTGAACCGCCTTTAAGCACCAATCCATTTCCCGATTTGATCGCAAGGGAAAAAACATCGAAAGTCACATTTGGTCGGGCCTCGTAGATAATTCCAATGACTCCAAGTGGAACGGTAGTTTTGGTGAGTAGAAGACCATTCTCCAACTTATTTTCTTCCAAAATCCGGTGAAGTGGACTGGGAAGCGATTTTACCTGTCTGATTTCGGAGGCAATTCCTTTGATTCGGGCATCAGTAAGTAGGAGTCTGTCATACATCGGGTGGGAGGGGTCCATGCGCTCCAGATCTTTCTTGTTTTCTTCCAAAAGAAAATCCACCTCTCGCACAGCTAGGGTCGCCAGATCTTCGAGGATCAGATTGACCAAGTCGTCACTGGTTCCAGTCAGTCTGCGGCTGTTTTTTTGTACTTGTTCAAAAACCGAAGTGTACTCATTCATGATCGAAAAGGTAGAGGTAGTCGTAGTGAATCAAGGCTTTTTGATTCTTGAGTCCCAATCGCTCCAACGCACTTTTGGAGGAATATTCTGCTCTTCCAAGCCCGATTTTTTTACCCAATTCATCACAGATCAAGAGAATGTCTCCTTTTGAAAATTCCCCTGCTATTTTGGTGATACCGACAGGTAAAAGACTCCGAATCACAGCTGAAGTTAAGGAATTCTTGGCGCCTTCACTGATGGTGACTTCGCCTTTGTAATATTGAGCGCCATGTGCCAGCCATTTTTTTGGTGCATTTTTGACCTTCTGCGGTTCAAACCACGTGCAGCGTAGTGTCTTGGTGGTAAATTGATCCAACACTCCGTCACGCTTTCCGTTGGCAATAATGACCTGAATTCCCAGGTCTGCGGACTTTTTTGCCATCGTATACTTGGTCAGCATACCGCCTCGGCCAAAAGATGATTTGGTCGCCGAGATGTAATTTGAGACCTCCGGCATCTGGAAGACGACTTTTTCAACCAGCTCCGAACCGGGTTCGGCCGGGTTTCCGGTGAAAATTCCATCCACATTTGTCAATAACATCAAGGTATCCGCATTGATCATCGCAGCAGTCAGGCTCGCCAATTCGTCGTTGTCAGTAAACATCAATTCGGTGATCGTCACGGTGTCATTCTCGTTGAGGATTGGCAAAATCCCCTGCTGGAGCAGCACTTCGATGCAGTTCTTCATATTCAGGTAATGCTTCCGGTCTCGGAAATCTTCCTTGGTCACGAGAATCTGAGCGATGGGCTGATTCAGGATTTCAAATAATTGCTGGTATTGATTGATCAGCCGGATCTGTCCCGTTGAGGCCCATATTTGCTTTTTAAAGACCGGATTGAGCTTTTCCGGAAGCGGAAGAGCCTGCCTGCCAAAGGCGACTGCTCCTGAGCTTACCAGGACTACTTTTTTGCCCGCGGAAATGAGCCCTTGGATTTGGTTGACCAGGTGCTGCATCCTGTCCAAGTCCGGTAGCCCGTTGGACTGGGTGAGTACATTTGAGCCGATTTTTATGACCAGTACCTTACTTTCCAGCATTTGTTAGAAAATTTGTATTAAAGTTAGGTGTTAGCTAGATTTTATTGAGTAAAAGGTTTAAAAAATTGGAAAATTGGAAAATTGGAAAATTGGAAAATTGGAAAATTGGAAAATTGGAAAATTGCATTTGGATGTGCCTTGCTCAGATTTGGGAGAAACGCCTAACACTACTTTACTCCCTCGTAAATCGTGAACTTGTGCTGAGCGCAGTCGAAGCATCGTAAATCAAACTTACAAAAAGCCCATACTTAGTGTGCCCACCAGCATCAGGATTTTGGCGATGGTGCTGAGCTGTGTGAAATGATCTTTGCGATCCGCAAAATAGATTTTTCGCATAAACCACATAAAAACAACTCCCAAGATCCCGAAATAGATGAAAAGGATCGGATTGTTGATCTTAAAAGTGACGATCAAAATCGAGCAGATAAATGCAAGGGCAATGACAAAAATCACCTGCTTGGTCTTTCTAAATCCAATCACAATGGGCAGGGTTCGGCAGCCATGCTTCCGATCTCCCGGTCGGTCTTCGATGTCCTTGATGATCTCCCGAATGAGATTAAGGAAAAATGCGAAAATGGCATAGGTCAGCACCAAAAGTTCAGCCTTTCGGTAGTAATAACTCACCAAATAGATCGATAATCCTGTCAGAAACGCCACTGTCAGATTTCCAATAAAGGGGCCTCTCTTCAGTCGGTTACTGTAAAGCCACAGAAGAAACGCCGCCAGAAAATTAATCACGGCAATGCGTGGAGAGACTAAATATCCCAGTCCAATCGCAGTGAAATTAAGTAGACTATGTAGAAAAATAACAACCCTACGCTTGATCCCTTTGCCGACCACTACCTCACTTGGACGATTGACATAGTCGATTTTGACATCATAGTAATCGTTGATCATGTATCCCGCAGCCGTGATCATCACAGTGGATAACACCAAAAGATACAGGCGGTAATCCTGCAGAACCGGCAGTCCGGTGCGGGTAGTCTCTACCAGAAAAAATGCGGTCATCAATTGGGCAAAAGCCACCAACAGCAAATTGATAGGTCTACTGATGCGGAATAGACCGCTAATTGATATGCTTCGCTCCACACTGTTGGTGTTCATGCTTTAAAATTAGCCTAATTCAATTTCCTTTCTCAGGATATTTCCTTCTACCCAGGAATAAAATCGATTCCGTAATTTTAACTATGCTTTTTTTGAGTTTTCCCTAACTTCCTATTCGTTAAATCGAATCAACCCAAAGAATTATGAAATGTCTGCCTTAATAAATCCACACACTGGAAGAATAATTTTGTCAGACCCACATGACCGCTAAAAAACAACTACAAGGCTATGAATAAAGCAGAAAATCAATCCAGAAGGGACTTTATTGCCAAAACCGGAGGATTACTGGCAGGATCGATTTTGATTCATCCAGTTGCGGAAGCACTTTCAATTTTTAACCGGCCAGGAGAAAAAATGAAACTTGCCATGGTAGGTACCGGAGTTAGAGGACTTGCCATGTGGGGTCGGGACGTAATCCGATCCTACCAAAATCAAGTGGAATTTGTCGGGCTTTCGGATATAAATGAGGGACGCTTGAAGTATGGACAAACGTACATGGGCTTGGATTGCCCACTTTTCCTGAATGCAGATGAAATGCTCAGTAAGGCTAAGCCGGATGTACTGATTGTCACTACCATGGACAGTACGCATCATGAATTCATCGTCAAAGGACTGATGGCAGGAATGAACGTGATATCAGAGAAGCCAATGACTACAGATGAGGTGAAAATGCAGGCGATTTTGGATGCTGAGCGTCAATCCGGTAAAAAATTGATTGTCACATTCAATTACCGCTATTCTCCACACCGTCAGAAACTCTATGAATTGCTCCGGGCAGGAGAGATTGGTACCATCACTTCGGTGGATTTTCATTGGTATCTGGATACTTCCCATGGGGCGGACTATTTCCGTCGTTGGCATGGGAAGCGTGAATTTGGAGGAACACTCCTTGTCCACAAGTCAACACACCATTTTGACCTACTCAATTGGTGGCTGGATTCTGATCCCGAGGAAGTTCACGCCTTTGGGGCCTTGGAATTTTATGGAAAAAACGGTCCTTTCCGATCCACGACTTGCCGTGGTTGTCCACATGCCTCGAAATGCGACTTCTATTGGGATATCACCAAGAGCGAACACCTCACCAAACTCTATGTGGATAATGAAAAATACGATGGCTACCATCGGGATGGCTGTGTATTCCGTGAGGAAATCGACATCTACGATAAGATGGCGGTGCAAATCCGATACAAAAACAAGGTTCAGGTCAGCTATTCTCTGACGACTTATTCCCCCTATGAAGGCTACCGTATTGCCTTCAATGGAACCAAAGGTCGACTGGAGGCCTGGATCAAAGAAAGTCAGCCTTGGGATGAAAAAAATGAAGATGAATTGGTATTGGTGAAAAACTTCGGGGAGCGCTACATCATCACAGTACCTCAAGGAGGTGGTGGACATGGAGGAGGAGATACTCGGCTAAAAGACAAACTATTCCTCGATACCAATGCTCCGGATCCATGGAGACAGTCAGCCGGAAGCCGTGATGGCGCGATGTCCTGTCTGGTAGGAATTGCTGCCCGCAAGTCAATTGAGGAGGGTAGGCCGATCAAAGTACAGGATCTGACAGATATTCCGCTTCAGGTGAGTGGGAGAGGAGCTTAGCGATTTCGGATTGCAGATAGTTGATTTAGGATTTATCCCGTGGGGCTCAGACTTCGCGGGATTCATTTGGCAGGGTTTTCCAAATCGGTCAGTCGACTCCAGTCAGCCTTCCGTCACCGGTCTCCTGTCCTTTCAAATATCGAATGACGAACACTGAATATCGAATGTTGAAGATAAGCCTTCACATCGGTCATCGGTCATCCAACACCGGAATAGAACCCTATCTTTTAATCAACTCTAACTCCTCCTGATCTTCAATAATCTCTCCCTGATACATCAGCGTCCATTCCATGGACTTGGTGAGGACCAAGAGGTTGGTCAACTCTACCATCAGCCGCTCGCGTGAATTTTCCATCAGGTCAGATTTTTCAATTTGTGCCCGGATTTGGGCGCTAACGGAGTTTTTGATTTTGTTGTAATCTTTGGCCTCGAATGAATTGAAGTAATCCTGGGTCACATCGTAATATTCGATGTCCGGGTAGATGTTGAGTACCGGATCGGGGATTTTTTTCAGGATCAGCGTTTTATTTTCTTGGTCAATTTCCACTTCCAGCTGTCTTAAATCATATTCAACCGTTGCTTTAGCATTGACCACGACCAAGGCTTTTTTATCTGATGTCCAGAGATTTAAAAATAAATTTTGGGAATTTTTGAAGGTAAATACTTTGGAATAGTAACCTTCGGTGACAATCAGTTTGCCCACTTGGTTCACTTGCTTTTGGATTAGCTCAGAGCTAGCACGAAGCTCTTCCCGCTCTTGTTTGCCTTGGTAGAAAAACCAAAATCCGACAAATAAAATCAGGGCAATAAGAAAACCGAATCCAAATCTATTCATAGTGAACCATAAAAATTGAATCTTGAAGTTGTAGTATTTTCAGGGGTCATCCAACTAATTTACTTTAGAAGGGAATTTGATTTATTCAAAATCCACACTGCTTTGACGTTCCCGATTCACTTTAAGTTGCAAGACATCCGGTCTGGAATAGTGCCCGACGGGATCAAAATTTTGTCTTTCTTCCAAAACCCGATTAAAATCTAAAGTTTGATAGAAAATCTCTTCCTGATCTGCCACAGGTTCCAAAATCCACTTTCCGTCCGGACCTGCAATACAGCTTCCGCCATTTCCGAGTGTCTCCGGACAGTTTTCCAAAATCAGATCCAAATGAGGCGTATTGGCTGGAAAGTCACTTTTTCGCATCAAACTCGATACAGAGATCACAAATGAACGACCTTCTTGTGCGATCATTCGGGTGATATTTTCCGTGTTTCTCACAGCACCCGGCCACACGCCGATGTGGAGATTTTCACCCAAACCGTAGAGTGCCGTTCTGGCCAAAGGCATCCAATTTTCCCAGCAGTTCAATCCCCCGACGGTGAAGCTTTTGAGCGGATGAACCCGTAGTCCGTTACCATCTCCGGGTGACCAGGTGAGTCGCTCGTCATAAGTGGGCTGGAGTTTGCGGTGCACGGAGCAGATTTCTCCCAGCTGATTGATGTAGACCAAGGAACAGTACAGACTGTGTCCACCACGATCCTGTGGTCGCTCGATGATTCCCAGGTAAATGGCGATGCCGTGTTTTTTTGCCAAACCCTGAATTCCCTTCAAGTCACCGGATTCGATTTGAACTGCATTTCTGACATAATGGGCGTGGATTTCTTTTTGGACTTTGTTGTCCCAGGCTGCGGAATGGGTGATCGAAAGCCACCAGGGATAACCCGGGATGAGACCTTCGCCGAATACAATCATTTCGGCTCCATTTCCAGCTGCCTCTGAAATCGATAGGTTGACTTTTTCTAAAGTGGCAGTTTTATCAAGCCAAACTGGGGATATTTGGGCGATGGCAACTTTCAGTAGGGGATCAGTCATAGCTATTGGTTTATGATCTGAAAATAAGTTGAAAATTGGAAAGTGGCTCACTGTTCAAATTAGTGTCTCTGATTTTCTTGGACTTATTTTGGGGTTAGGTAGCGAAAGTAAAAAAAGCGATCTCCTGAGAAACCGCCTTTTTGAATAATTAAACCAAATTTTATGTTTTTAAATGCTGACCATGTCTTCTTCGACGTCGACTAGGGCCACTGCCCCATGGATGGCGGTTTCGTCCAGTTCAGAGATTAAGATTTTCAGATTAGCCAAGACTGATGGGTAAGCAAAAGTTTCGAGGGACTTCAAAAGTGATTTTTTGAAAAGTGGATAGGTCTTGCGTATCGATCCTCCGAGGACAATGGCTTCGGGTGCCAACGAATACATGATCACCTTGAACAATTCTCCCAAGTGATGACCAAACTCATCGTAAGCCTTCATGGCTATGGGGTCACCGTACAAGGCAAGTTTTGCAAGGGCTTTTGGCTTTGAATTGTAGAAGTGGTGAAAGAATTTCCCGGAGCAATAGTATTCGTAGTTGTGATCTAAATAAGGCGCACTGCACCATTCGCCTGCTGCTGAAAAAAGCCCGGAATAGAGGTGTCCATTGATGACTATCCCACCCCCAGTGCCTGTCCCCAGGGTGATACCAACCAGATTCTTAAACGGCTTGCCTACACCGTATTTATGTACTCCGATGGCAAAACAGTTGGCATCATTATTTACAAACACGGGCTTGGAAAAGCGCTCGGTCAGAAATTTTTTCAATTCTACATGCTGAAAGGAGGGAATATTAGCCAAACCCAAAACAATTCCTTTCGGTGTGTCCACAAGTCCGGGTATGCCGATCCCAATGCCTACAAAATCATAATGGGAATAGGTATCTATAAAGTCTGCAATTGTTTCAAGGATAAACTCTTTACTTTCTAAAGCTGGGGTGGGAATGCTTCGAATGTCCTCAAGATGTCCTTTGATCCGAATACCACCTTTGATGCCGGTGCCTCCGATATCTAATCCTAAAATGGCTTTTTCCATTCGTTTTGGGCAATTGTGTGGTTGACTATAGGTTTAATGCAGAAAGCCGCCAAGAAAAATCCCGACCGCTCTCAAATTTAGGTATGTGGCTTTTTTATATACTTAAAGCATGCCTTCTATGGATTTCTCCAATTCTCTGGCGGTAGCTAAAAACTCATCCACATTCATATCACGAAAGAAAATGAGTCCATGACTGGCCCTTACTTTGGCCCTTTCATGCAGATAGAAGTAGTTTTTGCCCAGCAAAAGCTGAATGTCATTTAACTGTCTCACCCATATTCGTTTCGCTACTGTACTAAACTTCCCATTGTGAGAATAGCTTGGAAAAGACGCATTCACCTGACTCAGGTAGCAATTGGAAAATGAGTCTTCCATTACTGACATGTCTCCGAGGGAAACCGGGACGATTACATTTGCCTCATGGGGTTCAAACTTGAACCAGACATTTCTGTACCCCAGAATTCTCAGGTTACTGGTGTCGTGTTCTTCTCCCCATTTTTTTACCGCTTCGGCCGTTGCCTGAAGCACTTTATAATGAGTATCCGGACCGGAACCCTCCGGATCAAGGGTTAAACTAATCTTGGTAGGTTTAATTTTCCGCAACATTTCCACGATCGGTTCCACATCGCGTGTTTTGTCTGGCTGTTCGGTGAAAATATCTCCGGTGTAGAATCCAAGTCGGAGGTGGTGGACATTTTTCACTTGAACACCGAAGTGAGCCCAAACCAGTTCTTCTTCAAACTCCCGGATCATACCTTTCAGCTTTTGAATTTTTGCCGGGTTTTTTTCTCCATCGTAGGAATTTTTGAGAATGCTAATTACCTCGTTGATTATATCCCGAAGTTGGGTTTTATTTTGTACTCCATAGGTGGTGACCAAGGCTCGCACCACACGATGACAAAGTCCGCGCATACGTGCATCGAGATTTTCTGAGGCAACATTGGTTAAAAAGTGGTAGACGTCTTTGTCTGTCTTTAGACTGTAGCCCACCTCGAAGAAGTCCTCGTAGTTGACCATCTGAATTTTTCCCTCATCCAGTAATTTTTTGGTGTGCTGAAGTGTATCAATCACAAATGTGTTTGTCACCGCTGTAAAACCCGAGGTTAATACCGAAAAGTGAACCTCATTGGTTGCTTCACTTAGCTGATTGGTGACATGCGGAAGGATTCCCAGCGAAATGTCATCATGATGAGGCCCTGTATGAAGTAAAACTTCATCAGTTTCCTTTTCCAGCCCTTTTTCCAGTTTGGCTTCTATACTTCTCATGACTTGAATGACGGTGTCTTCAGAAAGTCCTGGAATCTGTTTGGTGTATTTGTCCGCTTTCAGATCCTCTAAGTTGATCCGGTGACCGTATTTGTTCAATTTTTTGCAAAGCCCAATGATTGCGCGCTCTGTTTTTTCAAAGGTCCATTCCCCTTTTTGGAAATAGGCATCCATCGAGTCAGTCAGCTTCACCGCTGCACCTTTGGTGAGGTAGAAACGCCCATTTTTCAATTTCTGAAGGACTGTGGCAGGATAGATATTGGTCATTTTAGTCTCCAGCGAATCTCGGACGATACCTGCCTTAGCTTCTCCTGCTGCAATGATGATTCCCACCGCCTCATGATTGTAAACGATGGTTTCCAACCCGATGGTGATGACCAGTCGATTGGAAGAAACCTCGATTCCACCCAAATCTCCCGCTGCCACAGCTTGAGTTTCAAAGTTGGTATCGGTCAGTCGGGTCACCGAAAAGAGGTGCGAGCCTCGGGTATTGAACGCAATGTGGCCGTCAGGCCCGATGCCTCCCAAGAAAAATCCGATTCCGCCCTTGTCCCGAATCCGTTGTTCATACTCTCCGCACCACTGATCGATCATGTAAACGGACTGTTGTTGGAGCTTCTCCAGATCATTGACCGGATCCCGGAATCTTAGAGACAGATCTACTTTGAGATCGGGGAATACTTCTTTGAAATGCAGTCCATTGGCCAACGGGATTTCATCGGAATTGATCAGGATTGCCTTTTCTTTGGAAAGTCCAAAGCCATTGATGTAGAACTTATTGACGTAGTCGTAAAAGCTGTTATGCTGCTTGGATGAAATCGGGTAAAATTCATCGATTTGGACGAACGTGAGATCTTTCAAAATCGGCTTTTTGGTTGCACTTAGACCATATTTTTCACGGATATCCTTTCCTTTTTTGCTTTCCCAGTTTTCAAGTAAAAATTGAGTCCACTTGATGAAAAACTCGGGAGTTTTCCCCGTTGGCAAGCTGATGACACCGTCAGGATTGGCTGCTGCCCATTCCAAAAATCGGCAGGCCGTGAGCAATCCAAGTTTGGGAAAGTTGTCTACGGTCAGGTAAGGAATCAGGGTCGAGATTTTTTCAACTCCAGATTCAGCCAAAAAGGCTTTTTCTACTTCGGAGAAGGGATGCTTATTGAGCATGCTGATGGGACGGTTTAGTGGGTGTGAGATTTATTGTTTTTACTTTTCTGAATTTCAAACGATTCTTGCCATTAGAATCGACTTCTTGCCAAATTAAAATTTCGAAATTAATTTTTCACGAAACTTTAGTGAGATTTTCAAGACTTGATTTACAATTTATTCTTCCAGACAAAATTAAAAAACTTCGGTAAATAAAAAATAACTTTTATAAAAAATTTATAAAAGTATTTCTGAAAGTAAGAAATTATAGACTTCGGGTGAAGGATAATTTGATTCGGGCCTGGAATTCTTTGATAACTTTAAAAATCTCAATCAGGGTTACTTGTTGCACTTTCGTCAGTTCTTTGATCCTTAAATAATTTTTGGGTTTGAGCTTTTTATCCAATATGGATCGTGCCTGGTTCTCCAATCTCAGGTTCATGAGGTATTCGAAGGCATGGGTAAGTTCTAGGGCTTCTTTTTCGGTAAATACGCCTCTTTCTTGTAATACCTCAAGTCGACTGGTGGTGTTTGTTTCAAAAATGCGGTGCTTCAGCGCATACACCCGAGCGAGATCAACAATCGGTCGCATGGTTTGCTTGAGATTAAGCTGCTTTTCCCCGTCGATTTCTTCGGTTTTGATTTTTCTAAAAAAGGTCAGTGGGGGTTCGTATTGTAGGGCGTTATGGCCCAGATTGATGAAAAATCGCTCCGGAGCTTTTTCGAGCAATTCGCCCATATAGCTTTTCAATTCATCCAAAAGAGAAAACTCGCCATAAATAGCTCTGCAATCAAAGAAAGTGGAATAGTTCATGGCTGTCTCCTGGGAGGCATCAGAAATCCAGGAATCGTAATTTCTTTTCCAATGTGAAAGTGAATGGGTCCACTTTGGGTTCATTGCCATGAGTTCGCCCTCGCAAAATACAATCCCGATCTGATCCAATGCAGTCGAGACCCGGGTGGCAAAGTCCAGAAAATAGGCCCGAACTTCCTCACGGTGTTCATTGGCTTTATCTTCATAGATAATGGCGTTATCTTGATCGGTCTTCAGTGTGAGCTCTCCGCGTCCTTCACTGCCCAATACAAAAAACACAAACTTTGCCGGAGCCGAACCTATTTCTTTGAACACCCGCTCTATGACTCGCTGGGTAACGGTGTCAGCTACCGTGGTGATGATCTGATTGATGAGGCTTGCTTTCATCCCCCTGGAGCTCAATAAGTGGATGATTTCTGGCATCCGCGCCCATTTGTGCTCTAATTCTGTGATCTGTCTGGCCTCTTTGACTGATTGGATAAACATAAAAGGACCCTGACTTTGCTCGGTGAGTATCTTAGTTCGGCTGATCCATCCGATATAGTCCTCCCCCTCCTTTACCAACAGATAGCGAGACTTGGTCTGAAACATCAGGATAAGTGCTTCCACTAAGCTCGTGTCGGGATGGATGCTGACCATGTCGAATTCCATGATCTGCGAAACCGGAATTTCGGATGGTAATCGCTGCGCTAGCAATCGATCTCGAAGGGTAATATCGGTGATGTACCCAACGATCTCCTGGGGGGAATTGCCTATAAAAAGGCAGCTTACCTTTTCTTTTGCCATCAAGGCTGCACAATGATAGACAGGATCACCAGGCGATGCCAATCTTAAGTGTCGAACCTGGAGGTCTCGGACATTTTTGGAATAAAACTGATCGGATATAAAACTGGCTGGATGGTGCATTCAATGAAAATACAAAAAGTGGACAGCTTTATCGCTGTTGAAAAACAAAACCGCCTCGAATTTTATAATCCGAGGCGGTTTCTGTTTTTATTTTCCGAGTCAAACCCCGGTCATTTTATCCTTAGACCGTAACTCCTAGCACCTTAGCCATAACGGCTCCGATTTCCGCTGGAGATTCTGCTACATGGATTCCGTTTTCTCTCATAATTCTGATTTTGGCGGCTGCCGTATCATCCGCTCCACCAATGATTGCACCGGCATGTCCCATTCTACGGCCTGGAGGTGCTGTCTGTCCTGCAATGAATCCCACGACTGGCTTTTTGTTTCCATTTTTGCGGATCCATTTTGCAGCTTCTGCTTCGTAGTTTCCACCAATTTCTCCAATCATGACAATCGCATCAGTCTCAGGATCATTCATCAGCATTTCTACGGCTTGCTTGGTGGAAGTGCCAATGATCGGATCACCTCCGATACCAATTGCAGTAGATACACCCAAGCCGGCTTTAGCCACTTGATCTGCAGCTTCGTAGGTCAAAGTTCCGGATTTGGACACGATCCCGATTCTACCTGCTTTGAACACAAAGCCAGGCATGATGCCCACTTTGGCTTCTCCCGGAGTGATGACACCCGGACAATTAGGGCCGATCAGCACGCAACCTCTTTCCTTGATGTAAGGCTTGGCAATCATCATGTCGGCTACCGGAATTCCTTCCGTGATGGTGATGATTACATTGATTCCTGCGTCAGCGGCTTCCATGATGGCATCGGCTGCAAATGCAGGGGGTACAAAAATTATGGAAACATCTGCACCTGTCTTTTCAACTGCTTCCTCTACTGAATTGAAAACAGGTCTTTCCAAATGAGTCGATCCGCCTTTGCCGGGAGTCACACCGCCTACCACGTTGGTTCCGTATTCGATCATTTGTTGTGCGTGGAAGGAGCCTTCAGACCCGGTGAATCCCTGAACGATCACCTTGGAATTTTTATTGACAAGTACACTCATGCTTCGATTTTTTAAGTTTGGCACAAAATTAAGAGAAACCACCCGCTGACAAAAGAAAAGCGAAACAATCTCAGCGGAATTTGGTGACCGGAATCTTTTCCTATTTTCGTTTTATGCTTTACCGGTTTACAACAGCCTTACTTTTGACATTGGGTTTTTTCCTGATTCAAGGAGGTCTTTTTGCCCAAAGTTTCAAATTTAATACCCAGCCTCGAGGGGTAAAGCTCAATGTCCAAAATGTAATTCAAATCGAACAGGATACGCTGGGCAGGATGTGGTTTTCCACCAGTCGAGGGATACTTTATTCAGATGGTATTGAAACCTACGAATTGCCGGATACGCTGACCCGACGATTTGTTTACAGGATAGCCCTTCTCAAGGATGAAGATGGGATTTTGTGGATTTATAGTGCCAACGGAGTGCCCACCATTCTGGAGAATAGCCACGGGGGTTGGTCTGAGTTATCCATTTCTAAGGATTTGAAAAGATACTTTTCTTCCAAAATTCAATTTTTTAGTATTGGGAAGTCTTCAGAAAAATTCTTTTTTCTAGAGACGGGTAGAGACCTTTTGTATTGGAAATATGGTGAGAAAATTGAACGAAAAATAGAACGGGATTATTCAGTGACCGGCTCCCTTCTTGAAGTGTCCCAAGTTTCGGACAAAATTTTGATGATTTTCAAAAAGGGAGCGTTTGAGCTGAAGGATGGTCAATTAATTCCTTATCAGTTTCGCGGGATCCCGCTTCCTTCATTTCCTGTTCTTGTTAAAAAGTCTCCAACAGGGGAATATTATTTTTTAGGAAAAAACTACCTGGCAAGCGGCCCTGCGGCGGAATTTCCGACTACTATCATTGACGAGGATTTTTCTACCATCGATTTTGCAGAGGATGATTTCTTCTCCCTGGACTTTTCAGGTGAAAATGTCTTTTATCATTACAACTCCCACCTCAGAAAGTATAATGGAAAGCGTCAAAAACCGGTCCTGATTGATCTGTCCAGTCTTTTTAGGTCTGTCTACATTCAAACTGCATTTGTAGATCGGGAGGGATTACTTTGGGTAGGAACCAGTCGGGGTATTGGGGTCAATAATTCGCAGGTTTTCCAAAACTATGGCGTGGATCTGGGGGTCTTCATCGGAGAGGAGATTACTGCAAGTGTCGAGGCAAGTCCTGGTGAGTTTATTTTTGGTTTCAACAATGGGATACAAAAAATGACCCGTTATGAGGTAGAGACCCTCTATCAGGGCGAGGGAAATCCACAAATCCCAAACGAAAGGATCATTAATTTTTCGAAAGACAAGAATGGGGTGATTTGGATTTCAGCAAATTTCAAGGGGCTGGGTAAGATTAGGCCCGGAAGTAAGAAAGTCCACTTCAATCCTGCTCCGCAGGGAGTCAACGTGGTGTCTGTTCAGGCGGTTGAGGACAGTTTGTTGATCACTTCTCCCAGGCGGATATTTATCGCGCCTATTGGTGCTGACGATTCAAGAATTTTTGAAAGGGAATTGACAGGAGAGATATTCGGCTTGATCAAAGACATTCAGCCCTATTTTAGAAAAGCTGGCAAGCTCTCCAACGGCAAAGTGGTAATCATCCGGGCCAGCAAGCTGGAAAATCAATATCCGATTATCGAAACTCCCCGGTATTTCCTTGCAGAGGGGTATGATTTTTTGGAGTTGGAGGACGGCAGTATTCTGCTGGGTACGGAATACGGCTTGAAAATATACAAAGCAGGATATGTAGGCTACTACCTCTATGGAGGGAGATCGGTCACCCGGCCGGTGTATGCGCTGATGAAGGATAGCGAAGGGAAGATCTGGGCAGGTACTGATAATGGAGTGGTCGTACTCGGAGGAGACCAGGTCACTCATTACAATGAGTCCAACGGGCTGGTAGGTGATGAAGTGAATAGAGGGGCATTGATGCAGGCATCATCTGGTAGAGTGATGATTGGTACTATGAAAGGATTGTCAATTTATTTTCCCGAAGAAACATTTTTTGCCAAAGGTGCCCCAAATGCCTTTGTTAAATACATGAAGCTCGGGAATGAATTGGTAGTGGGTTCAGATAAGGCAAAGGTACCCCATGATCAAAATTCTCTCGAAGTGGAATTTTTAACACCAGGATTCAATGATTCTCGGGAGCTTTGGGTACATCATAGATTGGTTAGCGAAAATGGAACTGGAGACTGGGAAATCATCAAGGATCCTCAGTCCAATAAACTGTTCTTCTCTAACCTTCCTTCAGGAAATTATCAGCTTGAACTCAAGAGTTCGTATGATGGGATCGAGTTTTCAGACACATTTAAGTCGGCCGAATTTCAGATTTTAAGGCCTTTCTACCTCCGTGGGTGGTTTTTGATGCTGGCAGTATTGTTTCTGGTGGCATTGGGGATTTTGATCAATATGTTTTTCCGACAGTTGCAAAATGTCGGAATACTTCAAACTGCCGTAAACCTCGAAAGCAAAAACAAAGTGATCGCCGAACAGCAGTTTAAAAATGTCTGGAACAGCTCCCAGGATGGAATGCTCCTGACACTGGAAGATGAAAAGATCTTAACTGTCAATCCCGCTTTCGCCAAAATGATGAAGACTGAAATTCTGGAACTGGAGGATCAATCTCTTTCAGTTCTGTTTGATTCGGAGGATACGCAACGGTTTTATTTGGACACACTGCACAATCGGGTGAGGAAAACACCCGGAAAAGGCGTCTCAATCGAGACACTGATCAATTGGAAAACCGGCTCATTGGAGATGGAGGTTTTTTCTGTCATGCTGGATCAGGATGAGCAAGGGAAAAGTTTGGTCCTCTCAGTATTCAAAGATATTTCAGCGCAGAAGGGTGTTCAAAACAAGCTGAAGGAAGCCAAAGAGAAAGCAGAGCAGGCTAATCGATTCAAGTCAAGCCTGCTGTCCAATGTAAGCCATGAAATCAGAACCCCACTTAATGGAATCATAGGCGGTGCAGAGCACATCATGATGACAAGGAAAGAGGACACGGAGCTGGTTTCCCAATTGGATATTATTCTGCAAAGTGGTGAACGTCTGCTGGGTACCATCACATCACTCTTGGATTTGGCCAAGATTGAAGCCAATAAATTACCGGTGGAATACATTGAAACTGATGTGAAAGACTTTTTTGAAACGATTATAAAGCCGCTAATGGCAGCAGCGGAGCGAAAAGGGCTCGGGATGGTTTTTAATTTTAATGCCCCTTCCTTTCATGCCAAGCTAGATAGAAGGTTTGTAGAGATGATCGTGAATAATGTGGTGAGCAATTCCATCAAATACACCGAGAAAGGTCGCATCACGGTCACCTGTGGTCACGTGGCAAATCAAATTTCACTGGAAGTGACAGATACAGGGGTGGGGATGTCCAAGGAATTTCAGAGCAAAATGTTTGATCCTTTCGAGCAGGAAAGTAAGGGTAACGATCGCCTTTTTGAAGGGACTGGACTTGGGCTAAGTATCACCCGCAATTTGGTTCATCTGTTGGGAGGAGAGATTCAAATTCAGAGTATAAAAAATTCTGGCACGAGCGTCTTAGTCAAAATCCCTTTGCCTGATGGTTAATTTTTGTATTTTCAAACACCCAAACACCATATCCAACCTAGATTCAACGCATGTTTACACTCAAAATTCTCATTGTCGAGGACGATTCTGTCTCGGCACTCTTGCTGCAGCGCGCCCTTGAGAAAAACGCTCATTATATTATCGGAATAGCCGACACTGGGGAAAAAGCGATTGAAATACTGGAGGAAAGCATGGCAGACATTGTCATGATGGATATCAATCTGGCCGGAGAATTGGACGGGATCAAAACTACCGAAATCATCAACGAAAGGTATGACATTCCGGTAGTCTATCTCAGCGCAAGTTCTGATGCTGAGACACTCAATAAGGTGGTAGGCACCAATCCCAGCGCCTATGTGATTAAACCATTCAACATCAGGGAGTTGAATATGGTGATTGAATTGGCCATTTTCAAGGACAGAAAAGAAAAAGAACTTCAAAAGCTAAACAATGAACTGGAGGAAAAGGTGAAACAGCGGACGGCTGAACTTTATGAAGCCAACGAAGAACTCACCAAAGCCCTGGAAAAGGAGCGGGAAATCAATGAACTGAAATCAAGAATTGTACTCAATGTCTCCCACGGATTCAAAACGCCACTCACCTCTATCCTCAGCTCTGCTCAGCTGCTTCAGATCTATGCGGAGAAGGATCATCCTTTCAAGCAAAAAATCACTAAGCATGCCTTCAAAATCGAAAACTCGGTCAGAGCGCTTAACAACCTCCTGACGAGTGTGCTTTTCTTTGGGAAATCAGATGAAAATAAACTGGAATTTAAGCCCAAAAAGATTTTTTCATCAGCCTTTGTCAAGGAACTTTTGGATACCGTTAAAGCAGGAATAGAAAATGACGTGGTTATTAAATCTGAAATCGGCGATCTGCCAAAGACCATCACTTCTGATCCTGAGTTGCTTTATCAAGTTTTAGAAAATCTGCTTTCCAATGCTGTGAAATATTCAAAGGATGGAAAACAGGTAGTCTTCAGGTTGTCTTTTGAGGATAATAAGCTACATGCTACCATTTCAGATAAAGGAATCGGGATTCCAAAAACTGAACAGGGAAAACTATTTGAGCGGTTTTTTCGTGCGAAAAATGTCGGCATCGTGGAGGGTTCCGGACTGGGGCTTTCGATTGTGAAAAAATGCCTGGAAGTATTGCAGGGCGATATCTCCTTTGTAAGTGAAATGGATAAAGGAACCACTTTTCACGTGACTATTCCTGTCAAATAGCTATGTTATTAAAAGTAAACGAATTACAATTTGCTCATCCTGGACAATCCACACTAACTTTTAAAAACTTTCAGGTTAATTCAGGGGAATCCTTGTTGATTTTGGGAAAATCCGGAAGCGGGAAGACCACACTCCTGAATCTCCTGGCAGGTCTCCTGAAGTCCAAGCAGGGCGAGGTTGTCCTGGACGGAGTGAACATTTGCTCGATTTCTGAACAGGAAATGGACTTGTTTCGAGGCAAAAATATAGGAATCGTATTCCAAAAGCCCCATTTGATTGCGGCGCTCAATGTGCGTCAAAACCTAGAACTCGCTCATTTTTTCAGTAAAAAGAAAGGGCAAGATATCCTCCGGTTGCTTTCTGATCTCGGAATCAGTGCCAAGTCGAATTCATCCGTTTTGACCCTGAGTGAAGGAGAGGCTCAGCGTGTTTCTATAGCAAGAGCATTGGCGAGCTGTCCCAAGTTGATTTTGGCGGATGAACCCACCTCTAGCTTAGATGATGAGAATACCGAAAAGGTCATCCAACTGCTGAAAACACAAGCTACCAGGATCGGCGCTGCCCTGATCATCGTCACTCACGATCAGCGCGTCAAAAATCATGTTTCAAATTTTATTGAAGTCACTAACTCATGAATCTGTTCAAGATCAGTTGGAAATACCTCACTTTTCGCCCGCTCTCCACGGGACTGAATGTCTTTTTGCTCGCTTTGGGCTTAGCCATCATCACTGTTTTACTTTTGATTCAAGACCAGTTTGAGAAAAAAATGAATCAAGATGCAGCAGGGATTGATCTGGTCGTCGGAGCCAAAGGGAGCCCACTTCAATTGATTCTTTCCTCTGTGTATCATGTGGATTTTCCGACAGGCAATATCAAGATGGAAGAAGCTCAAAAACTTTCGCGAAATCGCCTGGTGAAAAATATCATTCCACTCGCGCTGGGCGATAATTTCGAAGGATTCAGAATCGTGGGAACCAATCATGATTACCTCGAACTCTATTCCGCCGAGTTTGCTGAAGGAAAGCCATGGGAGGTTCCTTTTGAGGTGGTCATCGGTTCTGAAATCGCAGCAAAACTAAATCTAAAACCCGGGGCTGAATTCACTTCAAGTCACGGGATCAGTGTAGGAAGTCATGATCACGATGAACATAAATTTGTCGTATCGGGAATTTTAAAACCCAATGGAAATGTGGTGGACCGCTTGATCCTGACCAGTGTTGAGTCGGTCTGGTATGCGCACGATGAAGCGCCTGAGGCCGTTGAATTGGAAGCAAGTGAAACGACTGGTCCCAATCAGGAAATGCCTGAAGTCGAGGAGCAAAATCCTCAGAATGAAGCCCGTGAGGATGGTCATTCAAAATTTCATTCCCCGATAGCCAAGACCGGTTTTCCACTGACCGACGAGGATCGGGAAGTGACGACACTGCTGCTTCAATACCGCAATCCTATTGCGGCAGTCCAACTTCCTCGGATGATTAACTCCGGTACTTCCATGCAGGCCGCATCGCCCTCCTTTGAGATGTCCCGGTTATTTGAGTTGCTGGGAGTAGGAATCAGTCTTCTTCAAGGTTTGGCTTTCGTTTTGATAGCCATTGCCGGTCTTGGGATTTTCATCGCGTTGTACAACTCATTAAAAGAGCGAAAGTATGATTTGGCAATTTTGAGAGCAATTGGAGCCTCCCGTAACCAACTGCTGGCTCTGATTTTTTTGGAAGGTTCGATGTTGACTTTGCTTGGAGCCATTTTGGGCATTGGGTTAGGACATGTTTTTCTCTGGTTGTTGGTCAGTCAAGGCGATCAAAACGTAGTAGCAGCACTTCAGCCATGGATTTTCTTAAAACAAGAACTTTGGATCGTTGCTTATGCGTTAGGGGTAGGAGTGGTGGCATCGATTATTCCTGCCGTATCAGCTTATCAAACAAGCATTGCAAAGCAGCTGACAAAGGCGTAATTAGCGGAAATTTTAGAAATTGGAATTATGAAAAAGTCAGGTTTTATTCTGGTAGCAGTTCTGGTTTTCACATTTGTGACAGCAGAATCCAAGGCTCAGGGAGTTTGGAAAAGCTTGGCAGAGGTTTCTTATAAGATCAGTGAAGATCAATTCGGGGAATTGTATGTGCCGGTTTTCTCCGACCAAATCAAAAAACTGGAAGGAAAAGAAGTCGAGGCAGATGGTTATATCATTCCTTTTGAAGGGATGTTTAAGCCTGAGCACATCATACTTTCCAGCCTTCCTTTGGCTGAATGTTTCTTCTGTGGCTCGGGAGGACCGGAGACCGTGATGGAAGTGATGATGGCCAGTCCTATTAAATACACCTCCAAGCGCGTAAAGGTCCGGGGAAAGCTCACCCTGAATGCAACGGATCCTGAGAAGTTGATGTACATTCTCAAAGACGCCCAATTGATAGTGGAATAAAAAATAAGAGGCTGTCTCATAAGTACCGATTGTCACATTTGGCGTAGTCGGTATGTGTCCCCATTAACAGGAAATGGCCTTCGTACTGATCAACTTTCGTTTTCCAAGCGTTACCAAAGACGATGTGTATAGTATTTTGAAAATATTGAAATTTCCATAGTTTATTCTGAAAATGACGGGTCGATTTCCAGAGGTTAACTTATTATTCTCTGATTTAATAATAGTTTAGGTTATCCTTTATTGTTTGTTCTTTTGGCTTGATCCAAAAGAACCAAAATTCCGATAACTATCTGGAAAAGATTTGCCAAAGCTACCACCGCACGAGTTCGAACGCTTGCTCGCTGGCAAATCCTCCCACCGCGCCCTTCCGATCAATGTTTTGTCTAAGCAGCTAAACTTCAATTGTAAATCAAGAATTTTATGGCTTTGGGCATCAAAAAACCTGTCATTTCTATTTTGTATGTTCCCAGAATATTTAAGATTCAGGCTGACACCATTAAGCCTTTTGAGACGGCCTCTTTAATGCTTAGGCCACGATTTCTTTTTCCAGTTTTCTGAATCGCTCCAGAATTTCCATCGTCACAGGTCCCGGTTTGCCGTTGCCGATTTTACGCTCGTCCAGCTGGGTGACAGGAAGGAGGACTTTGGTCGTGCTGCTGATAAATGCCTCGTCTGCATCCCAAACCTCTTCCAATGAAATCGGCCTGATCACCGCATTTTTGACCATGTCCAAAATGTGTTTTCGAGTGATTCCGAGTAAAATATGCTGATTTGGAGTATGAAGGACACCATTTTTTACAATAAAGAAATTACTTCGGGAGCTTTCGCTTACCCATCCGTTCCAGTGATAGAGAACGTCTTCAGCGCCGAGTCTTTTCCAGTTGACGCTGTGCCAGACGGGTAGCGTGTAGTTGGTGGTTTTGATATCGGCTATGGGCCGGACATATTCCAACGTGAGGAGTTTGATGCCTTCCCGGTATTTTTCCTCAGAGGGCAAGGAAAGAGATTCTGCGAAAATGAACAGCTTTCCTGCCGCAGGGGAAAAGTGATTTTCGGAGATTCCTCCACTCAAAACCATTCTAAGGCCTCCTTTTTCAAGGTTGTTTTTCTCGATCAGCAAATGGATGATTTCACTGAGTTGCGCACGGGAATAAGGAAGGGGCAAAAAGGTCTTTTCGGCCGAGGTAATAAACCTGTCAAGGTAATTTTCCAGAAAAAGCGGAGTATAATTGACCGTCCGGAAGAAGTCAAAAATTCCGTATCCCCGAATCAATCCCAAATCCATGGGATGAAGTGTAGCGGACTCAGTGGGGACGATAGTGCCGTCCGCGAAGCAAAATGGTTTCATCAGTATTTATCAAATTTTATTGGTCATATAGAATACTCCCAGTTAATCATGCTCCCCCTGATCCAATGCAGCGGATAGGGACAAGTCGAGTGTCGATATTTCGACAGGGTATTTCACAATGAATTAAATTATGTCTTAAAATTAGCACCAATTATTATAATTTTACGCCATTAAATATTTGCCTCTATTTTTTAACTAAACAAAGAAAAAATTGTATCTTAAAAGTGTGAAAAATGAATTCAATGAAAATTGATCGTATTAGTTTGATTTTTAGTTTGCTACTTGTTTTGCAGGCATGTGGAACAAGCCAAAAGGAATTGAATGCGGAAAAAAGGGCCGAAGTTATCGCTGTCCATGATGAGGTGATGCCGAAGATGGGGCAGCTTAAGTCATTTGAAAAAAGGGCCCTGCAACGGGCTGATGAATTAACCGCAATGGACCCAATAGATTCCGTCAAAGTTCAGGAAATGAAAAACTTGGCGCTGGAATTAGATCAGGCGTATGAAGCGATGTTTACCTGGATGCGGCAATATGATTCGGAGGATGGAGAGCGAACCCCGGAAGAGGTGAAGGCTTATTTGGACGAACAAATGGTTTCGGTAAGTGAAGTCAATCGACTGATGAAAGCAACTCTGACTAAGGCAGATTCTCTTTTGAAGAATTAATAGTTTTCAGGTTTATTTTTCAAATACCCTTCCACATCCGAGGAGGTGATCACCCCCTCATTCATTCCCCAGATGTTGTATAGATAGGTTGCAATCTGGGCGATTTCCAATGGCTTTAAATTTGGATTTGCGGGCATAGCCTGATTGTATTTTTGCCCTTTGACGGTAATTTCGCCGTTTTGGCCGTGCCTCATGATCCAGATGGACCGGTGCACACTCTCCTTGAAGTAATCCGCATCCCGCAGCGGTGGAATGAGTTTGCCCAGCCCTTTGCCATCTGACTGATGACAATTGCCACAATAATTTTCGTAAAGTGTTTTGCCCGAAATCGCAAATTTCATCACTTCAGGATCACTTATTTGGGCGAGTGTATTTTCTTCATTGCTTGATTTGGGCGCGCAGCCAAAAGCCAAAATGAAGAAACCAACTAGGGCAAGTTTCCTCATTGATTCAGCAGTTTTGGGATGTCCGAAATCAGTCGATCGACTTGGTCTGATTTGGTTCCGTCATAGACTCCTCTGATTCTTCCATTCCCATCGATCAAAAGGAATGCCCCACTGTGTAGGAATCCTCCCGGTTCGGCTTGATCTTCCATTGCTGTGGTCAGGTAGCTGGTTTGCCCGATTTCGAAGATTTTTTCCTGATCACCTGTCAGAAAATTCCAAGTTGAGGCATCTTCTATACCCAGCTTTTCCGCATAGTCTTTCAGTACAGTTTGTGTGTCGTGTGTCGGATCGATGGAGTGGCTTAGAATCCTGAAATTGGGCTCGTCCCGGTATTTTTCATAGACCCGAAGCATCTCCTTTTTCATGATTGGGCAGATAGTAGGGCAGGTCGTGAAGAAGAAGTCAGCAACATAGATTTTGCCTGCCACATCCGCATTGGTGACGGTGTCACCGACTTGGTTGACAAAAGCAAAGTCTGCGATCTGATGGTAGACAGTGTCCTGATTTTCATCTACGTACCGTTCGCCAAGGATCGGTAGCACTGCGGTGGAGTTATTTCCGGTTTCGGATTTACAGGAAAATCCGAGGATCAAGGCATATAACAGCAGCATGTTGGTCGTCTTCATTTTTGTTATTTGAGTCTATATTTTTTGTAAAGCCGAATGGCAAGCATGAGTGTCACTGATAATCCGATTAATCCCAAGATTCCCCACACCATGCTTAAGGTGCTTTTCAGTACGATGAGGAATACAATTGCAAAAAGCAAAATCGTCGATGCTTCGTTCCAAATTCGCAATTGAGTTGAAGTCCATCGGCTTTTTCCGGATTGCAATTCCTTGAAAAGTACATGGCAAAAGCCGTGATAGATATAAAGCAAAGCCACAAAACCAAGCTTCGCGTGCATGAATCCCAATTCCATATATCCCCAGCGGTAGCTCAATACCCAGGTCCCGAAAATCAGAGTCAAGACCGCCGATGGCCAAGTGATGATGTACCAAAGACGACTGGCCATCAGATCGAGCTGTGGTTTTAGAATGCTCCGTTCCAGTTCGGGCTTTTGAAGCGCCTCAGTTTGGTAGATGAATAAGCGAACGATATAGAAAAGCCCTGCAAACCAAGTGACTACGAAAATGATATGAAGAGCCTTGACGTACTCGAAAGTCATTGTCAGAATTTTGGGCTAAATTAAGGTCTAAACCTCGTAAACCCTCCAAAGTTTGTGAAAAGGAATAAAGTCATCCTGTATGCCATCGGTAGTATCGTCGGAATCCTCATTTATCAAATTATAAATACCAGTCTTTCCCAACCTGGCCTGGAGCAATATGAAGGTAAATATGAGGAAATCGGATATTTCCGAAATGAAAACAACACCGGCCCGGTAGTGAGAGTGCTTGCCATTCGGGTGTTAGATGAAAATCCTGCCTGGATGAAGGAATTTGCCGACATCCAACCTCATTCCAAATACGGAAAGACGCACGTGTTTTTCTTTTCCAGTGACCTTACCGAAAAAGTGGAACTTAGCCCCAAGGAACCTTTTTTTGACGTGAAATACCGGACTTTCTTACTTGCCGAGTACGAAAAGACTCCGATGGGTGAAAGCAGATTTTCCTATGCCAATCCATGAGAAAGCGACTATCACTCCAAGCTTATGCCGATGGCATCCGATCTGGTAATCGGGTGATTCTCAGTCAGGCGATCACTTTGGTGGAAAGTACCCTGGAATCTGATCAGGATTTGGCGTCCGAACTCGTCCAATCCCTAATCACAGAAACCGGAAAGTCCATCCGCATTGGCATTACCGGGGTGCCGGGAGTGGGTAAAAGTACTTTTATCGAAGCTTTTGGTAAGTTGCTTTTGGACAATGGAAAAAAAGTAGCGGTGCTGGCGATTGATCCCAGCAGTCAGTTGAACAGAGGAAGCATTTTGGGCGACAAGACTCGGATGGAAGAACTGTCCGCTGATAAGCGCGCGTTCATTCGGCCGACCCCCTCAGGCACGGCCTTAGGCGGTGTCAGTGGCAAAACCCGCGAGGCGATGTTGCTTTGCGAAGCTGCGGGATTTGATGTGATTCTCGTGGAGACTGTGGGAGTGGGCCAAAGCGAAACTGCCGTGAAAAATATGGTCGATTTCTTTTTGCTGCTGATGCTTGCAGGTGCGGGAGATGAGCTTCAGGGGATCAAAAAAGGAATCATGGAAATGGCCGATGCCTTGATTATCAATAAGGCCGATGGCACCAACCTGGCAATGGCTAAAAAGGCCAAAATAGCGTATGAAAGTGCGCTTCACCTGTTTCCTTTGGCCGAAAAAAACTGGTCACCCAGTGTTAAGCTAGCTTCATCTACGACAGGATTTGGCCTGGAAGAGATTTGGGAATTAGTCAGTAGCTATGAGCGGCAAATGAGGCAAAACGGTTTTTGGGAATCAAATCGGGCGAATCAGCGATTGAATTGGCTGGAGGATCAGATTCAGTTTCTCCTTGGACAGGCATTTCTGAAGGATCCTGTCATCCAAAAAATGCTGACTGATCGAAAGCCAAAAGTCCAAAACGGTGAGCTCAATCCCAGCAAACTTGCAAAGTCTTTGATCCAATTTTTCTTTCAGAAATAAAACATGCGAATTCTAGCCTTTTTCGTCTACCTCATTTTGACTTCATGCGCTTCCAAGCCTTCAAGTCAGGAAATCGAAAATGAAACACCCCTGACTTTTCGCACGGAAACGCTGGAAAAAGAATCCTGCGTAGGTGAAAACTGTGCAAAGTTGAGGCTTTCCTGGCCTATGGCTAGCGGTGGGGAAGCAGCAGCTAAAATCAATCCGGCGATTGATGAGATGATGGGTTTTTTGGTACAGACAGGGGAGGCTATTGCACCTTTGGATTCGATGGTAGCCCAATATTTCAGCTCTTTTGAAGCCTTCAAGAGTGAGTTTCCGGATTCATACGGAGGCTGGGAGATCGAAGCCGCTGGTACGGTATCGTATGAGTCAGACAGTACTTTGAGTATTTATTTTACGCAGTTCAGTTTTTTGGGAGGCGCACATCCTACTAGTCTTGTCACCTTTTTGAATTTTGATCCCCGTACCGGAGAAGCCTTGCCTGTGGATCGCGTAATTTTGAATGAAACTGAATTTTTTAAGCTGACTGAACAAAAATTCGCTGAATATCATGAAGTGGAAAAAGGCGTGAGTCTCGTCGATGATGGTCGTTTTTTCCTTCCCGAGACTGGTTTTTTCCTTGCCAATGCGATAGGGTTCAAGGAGGATAAATTTTGGGTGATCTACGTTCCTTATGAGATCGGACCTTATGCCATGGGCTACACGGAATTGGAATTTTCCAAAGAAGAACTGGGCGAGATGGTCCGATGGTAAAACCTACTATTGAATCCGAACCTTGATTCGCATTCGATAAGAAAGATAACTATGTCATCCTATTTAGGATCATCTGATTATATAAATAATCGGATTGAATTCTTCTGTTTTAGCTGAAAAGCGGTTAAGTTGAGGTATGAGAAAATATAGTTTGCTTTTCCTGGCCTTTCCCCTTTTCCTGGCTTGCAAAAGTCAGGAGTCCACAGGGCTTAAAAATCACTTCAATGATTCGTTTTATATCGGTGCCGCTTTGAATTTGGGACAGGTCACCGGGAAAGAATTGGGGGCAGATTCCCTTTTGAATTTACACTTCAGTTCGATCAGTCCTGAGAATGGATTGAAATGGGGTCCGGTTCATCCCAAAGAGGGGGAGTATAATTTCGAATTTGGCGATGCATACGTGGCGCTAGGCGAAAAAATCGGCTCTTTCACCATCGGTCATACCTTGGTTTGGCATCAGCAGACTCCCGCATGGGTTTTTCAGAATGGGGAAGGGCAATTTCTCAATCAAGCGGACTTGATCAAACGGATGGAAGATCACATCTCCACTGTAGTGGGCCGATACAAGGGAAAAATTGACGGTTGGGATGTAGTCAATGAAGCGTTTGAAGATGACGGGACCTGGCGCAAAACGCATTGGTATACCATCACAGGAAGTGAATTTATCAAAGCCGCCTTCCGAAAGGCCAATGAAGCCGATCCCGATGTGGCCCTTTATTACAATGACTACAACGTCTGGAAACCTGAAAAGCGAAAGGCAATATTGGATTTAGCAACCGAACTTCGGGCCGAAGGAATCCGCATTGACGGCATCGGAATGCAGGGCCATTACCGATTGAATTCTCCATCCTTGGATCAAATCGAGCAGGCAATCCTGGATATACATGCCGCAGGATTTGAAGTGCATGTCACAGAACTGGACGTGGATGTTTTGCCCCGGCCGAGTGATTCGGATGGAGCAGATCTCAATATCAACTATGCCGAATCGGATGAATGGAATCCCTACAAAAACGGACTCCCTGCGGAAGTTGAAAAACAACTCATCGATCGCTACGTTTCCATTTTTCAATTGTTCAGAAAGCATCAGGACAAGATTACCCGAGTGACTTTCTGGGGCCTTCATGATGGCAGAAGTTGGCTCAATAATTGGCCTGTGAGAGGGAGGACAAACTATGCGTTGCTCTTTGATCGGGAGATGAAATTAAAGCCAGGATTTTTGGAAGCGATAGCCAATTAGCCCTGAATTTTATAATTTAGACTAATCTAAAAATCCAATTATCGCTTTGGAATCTGTGGTTTTTTGAAGCAGATTTCAAAACCGGGATTTTCCGGGATTTTGTAGGGTAGAAGAAGCCGGGATTTTACAGACCAAATATTATTCTGCTTTTCAAAAAATCAAAAAATCTACACTTAATTCATGAAGTGATCGATTTTAAATTACTATAAATCAGACTCTTAATAAAAGTTTATCGCGTTGGTTTGAGTGGCTTTTATTGATGGTTTTATCCAATATTCAATCCAAAAAGTGAAGAGGGACAACTTCGGGTTTGACTGGAATTGAACGTTAAACAAAACTGAAAAATCTCATTTCTCATTTGCCTTTTGCCAAACAACTCTAAGTCAGGATTCATTTATTGAGACTGAATTTCTGGAGAGGAGCGATTTGGAAATTTCCTTCCAAATGATTGGGAAAAGAATTCAAAAACATGTCCCTCAAGTCCGGGGTTTAATTAAAAAACGATACCATGAGAACTCTCGCAATTGCTGTCGTGATAGGGTTGAGTTTGGGCGTGACCACTTCATGCCAAGCTCAGCAAAAGTCCAAAATCGGTGACTCCCCCTACACATACAAAACCGCCTCGATGGACGGAATCGGAAAGGTGTATATGGGAAGGGAGATTTCTTTTGTGATGGGTTTTCAGGGCAAAGATTGGCTGGAGCGAAGAAGCAGAGAGCAGGAAGAAAGTGTCTCCCTGGCGATCGAAAATCTGCCGGTTGACGCGGGAAGTGTTGTCGCGGATTTGGGTGCCGGTTCAGGTTATTACACTTTCCGGATTGCTCCCAAAGTACCTGAGGGAAAAGTCTACGCGGTGGAGATTCAGGATGAGGCTATTCAATATTTGCAAAGGCGAAGTAAGGAACTTGGCTTCGATCATGTCGTTGCGGTCAAAGGGTCTGAAACATCCCCAAATCTTCCTGAAAATTCGATAGATCTTATCATCATGGTAGACGTGTATCATGAGCTTGAGTATCCTGTGGAGATGCTTGCCGCCATTCGAAAATCACTTAAAGCCGATGGAAAACTATTGCTGATTGAATATCGGGGCGAAGATCCGGAGGTTGCGATCAAGCCGCTTCATAAAATGACGGTCAAGCAGGTCGAGAAGGAACTTTCTGCAAATGGGTTTAAACTGGTACAAAATGGTCAGTTCATGAAAATCCAGCACTTTTTGGTTTTTGGGAAGGCAGAGTGAAGCGGGTGCTTTAAACCGTTCCATTTCATTTTCTGATCGGAAATGTAGGCGTTAGCTGTCAGTAAAGCTTTTTTGAAATCCATCGTTTGACGCTTTAAATTTTTGTTTTATCCCATCCTATTGGGTGAAGTAGACGGATTATGATTTTTTATTCTGTTTTATTGGATATAATAGTTTTTTAATTTTGAATTAATTGAAAAATATAATACAAATAGAAATAATGTTCTGAAAATCGGTAACTGAGCTGTGATCAATCATACTGTTTACTGACTTTCATCAGCTTTTCTGCGGGTTACTATGTGGAGCTTTGTTGCATCAAAAACTCCAAAAAGCGATGAAGCGATTTACTTATTTCCGATTCTTTTTCCTCTTGTCTGCCATCTTATTGATAGGTGGAAACAGTGCCTTCTCCCAGACCAACTATGTTCTTTCCGGGACACCTCTTTTCAAAGTAGCGGGTGGATCCACACTTCATGATTGGGAAATGGTCTCAGAGAGCGGCGTGGGGCAAGGGATATTTGTACTGGAAAACGGGCAGTTTAAAACTGTCCAAAGCTTGACAGTGAGTTTTCAGGCAGAAACATTGAAAAGCGGTACGCGAGGCCTAGACTCCAATGCTTACAAAGCGCTTAAGACAGATAAATACAAAGAAGTGCGATTTGTTCTGAAAGAATTGACCGGTCAAGGATCATCAATGACAGCAAAAGGTGATTTGACCATCGCCGGAGTGACCAAGCTGGTCAGCTTTCCGGTCAAAGTGAGTGCTGTGGGCAATAAACTGACTTTTGAAGGCAGCCTGGAGACGCGCCTGACTAACTTCTCGATAACTCCTCCTACTGCACTGATGGGCACTGTGAAAACCGAGGATGAGATCAAGCTTTCGTTTAAATCTACATTTCAACCTACCCTATAATCCAAAACACAATGAAAAAGTACCTAATGTCCGCAGTAATGGCTGCGGGGATCTCTGCCACAGGCTTGGCTCAGGGATTACAGCGAGATGTCCAATATTGGAGACCCTACGATCAGCGAGGTGTTACTGTTTTTGAGACAGGCAAAGTGGATACCGTCGGATTTGAAGGCGTTAAAGTAAGAATTGGTGGACACTTTGCACAGCAACTCCAAAGCCTCAGTCATGAAAATACAGCGGCTGCCAATCTCAATGCCTCTGGAGTGAATCTCAATCAGCTCGTAGAAATCGGTGCAGGAAGTAACTTGGCCACTGCCAACCTCAATATCGATGTGGAATTGATGGATGGAGTGAGATTAAATTTGATTACCTATTTATCCTCCAGACACCACCCCGAGTCTTGGGTGAAAGGCGGATACCTTCAGTTTGACAAGCTTCCATTTCTTGGAAATCCGGAATGGTTTTCCAAATACCTCACACTCCGGGTTGGTCACATGGAGATCAACTATGGTGATGCACACTATCGACGAACAGACAACGGCAATGCGATGTACAATCCTTTCGTAGGAAATTACATCATGGATGCCTTCACCACTGAAGTTGGGGGTGACTTGACCTTCCAAAGTAACGGTTTCCTGATCGTAGGCGGATTGACAGGCGGAGAAATCCAAGGTGGAGTGACCAATCCTGACAAGCGGAAAATCTCCCTTTTGGGAAAAGTAGGATATGATAAGCAGGTTTCTGATGATTTGCGGGTGAGATTGACCGGATCGATCTACACCACTTCCGGTTCTGCCAGAAACACCCTCTATGGAGGTGACAGAGCAGGTTCTCGTTATTACATGGTCATGGAAAACACACTGGCCTCCACCTCTGCTAATTTTACCTCAGGAAGAATTAATCCTGGCCAGACCGACAATATCACCGCTACAGTTCTCAATCCATTTATCAAATTCAAAGGATTGGAGTTCTTCGGAAACTTTGAGCAATCCAAAGGCAAAGCCGCAAATGAAACCGAGGAAAGAACCTGGAGTCAAGTTGGGGCCGATCTGGTCTATAGATTTGGACCGGGTGAAAAATTCTACTTTGCGGGCCGTTACAATCAGGTAGATGGCACATTGGCCGGAAGTGGCTTGGATATCAGCATTGACCGTACCCAAATCGGCGGAGGTTGGTTTATCTCCAAAAATATCCTCGCCAAACTGGAATATGTAACGCAGAATTACAAAGGCTTTGCCAGCAGTGACATCAGAAACGGCGGTAAATTCAATGGCCTGATGATCGAAGGGGTAATCGGTTTCTAAACCAAAAAAGTCATGCAAGTCCTCATCCTAATGATCTTTATTTTCTTTGCTGCATTGACACAGCAGCAGCGTGAACTGGTCATTACCGATCAGAGAGTCAAGGTCAGTGGATATACCTCATTGGGTAAATTCAACTGTGATTTCTCAAGGGTAGGGATGAAGGATAAGCTCCAATTAAATTCCACAGGGGATCTCAGCACACTGGAGTTTAAAATCCCGGTAAAAAGCTTCTCCTGTGGAAATTTCCTTCTCAACAATGATTTCAGATCCACACTCAAAGCCAATGAATATCCCTATGCCTTGGTAACTGTGTCAAACTTCAGACTGAAATCGGGAAATGTCTATTGCAGCATGGTCTTAGACCTGGTCGGGCAAAAACTGAATTTCCCGGATATCTTGCTGGAACGAAACAAGGAAGGCATGAGTGCAAATCTGATTCTCAATTTTGAAATGCTCAACTTATCTCCTCCGAGTAAATTCGGTGGACTCGTCAAGGTCGAAAACCAGTTGGATTTGGAGTTTCACCTGGGGATGTAAAGTCATCTTATTCTCCACAATTGTACCACCAAACTAATTTTCTATGCTTTTTGGGCTGGAAGACCGATGACCTAAGAGGTGGAACTTTAGCCTTGTAAGGTAGATTTTAGGTTTCTATCCTTACTGCAACAAATAATGTAAAAAGCCTCGTTTCGGAAGAGACGAGGCTTTTTTGTGTGCCATTGAAAAGATAGGGTTTCCAACTACTCTTTGATTTCTTTAACAGATTATCCGTCTTCCTACCAGTCCAAATGAAAGAGAGATTTTAGTCCAAATGCATAGCTGTTGGCATGTCCTCCCCAGTCAATCTGAGAGCCTTCGATCATCAAAAACATCCCTTTTTTGTTCGTTTGGAGAATGTTTAGTGCGGTTTCGGTGGATTTGACCAGCTCATCACCACGTCCTTCCGAGAATTTTGCCTGCTGTTCCTCCGCAAGGAATGCCGCAAGTTTTCCGGATTTGATTTGCTGAACTTCCCCGATCGTATTGGCGATTTGATAGCTTCTGTTTTTGAGGGAGTCGATTAAGTTCAATCCGTCTGTTCGGTTGCCGAAAAACTTCCTTCCTCCTCCGATAAAGACATCAATGTCCGTGTTAAGGAAATCCAAGGCAATGTTTTCGTCCAAAGATCTGGAAGCTTGATGGGAGATGAAACTGGCCGGCGTGGCGTGCGTGATGGAGCAAGTCGCAACTATGCCGGTGGCAAGTCCTTTTTCCTCCGCAATTTCGAGAATCGAGGGTACTGCTTCACCATTGGCATCTACACCGATTGCTCCGTTATAGGTTTTTACCCCGCAGGAAAAAGCCATAGCACCTGCCGCAGAATCCGTTACGAAATTGTTGGATGCTTGATTTTTATGAAATCCCACCACAGGGAATTTTTCCAGATTGAGTTGTCCGTGATTGGTGACCATACCGGCATAAATCTGGGAGACACCCATCCCGTCTCCGATCATCAGAATGATATTTTTAGGGCTTTTGGCTTTTTTCTGGGCCAAAGCGGGTCCAAAAACACTGAAGAGGGCAAGTACTAGAATCGATTTTCTAAGCATGAGGGGTGGAGAGTTTAAGCTAAAATTTGGTCTAAAATAGCCGAGATTGATCTGAAATCATCAAAAAAGTAGGATTCTTAATTCAGAGTTGATCTTTAGGGAATTTATGCACGTAGAACTTGGACTCATTTAAGTATCCAAACTTTGAATCCTTCGATGTAAAGGAGTAGCCTGCAGTAGAGCCCGTGGTAATCAGCTCTTCCATTTTATTGGGAATGCCGCACCGTGGCCCGCGAGTTTGACTGTGAGTTTGATAGACAAATTGGGAGATTTTAACCCGATTTCGGAGTATTTATAGATTTGGATGAACTTATTAAATCGACTCTTCTGGAAAGTTTTTTACTCAAATCCTGATTTTCAATTTCAATCAGTGATTCATTTCAATTCACTTAGGCCGAGTACGCTATTTTTGAATTTTGACAAAATCCTCCTTTCTGTCCAAGAAAGAGCATTTTTTTGAAATTAAGTTGTTCTCAAATTCCTTGATTCGGCCTTTTGGGTTTTTTAGTTTTTCAGCAGAGCAAGTTTCAGATCTCCCAGAATTGAGGCGCGTTTCAAATTGATTTGCCCGAATACTTTATTCGGCTTGAATTCTGTGACCAGTCCTGCTGAAAGTTCAGTCTTTCAAAGTTACTAAATGGCGTTCAGGATTTTAAGATCGTGAACTCCCCTCCAAATACAACTTAAACTCACAAACTATGGAAACTGCAAATAAAGGATACAATTTGTCCATCCCTGTCAACAATTTTAACCTTTCCTATGATGACTTGGGGAAAGGGGACATTCCCATTATCTTTCTTCATGGATTTCCTTTTGATAAACAAATGTGGAAAAGCCAACTTGAGTTTTTATCAGATACTTATCGGGTGATCGCCTGTGATGTCAGAGGCTTTGGTAAGTCTTCCGATGAGGAAACGAACCTGAGTATTGATTTATTCGGCAGTGATCTGATCTACTTCATGGATACTTTAGGATTTCAAAGGGCGGTTGTCTGTGGATTGTCCATGGGAGGATATATTGCCTTAAATGCCCAAGCACGATTCCCAGAGCGGTTTGAGGCAATGATTTTGGCGGATACACGGTGCATCTACGATTCCAATGAAGTCAAAGACAAACGAATGGAAGTGATCAAGAAAATCGAAGCGGAAGGGCCAAATGAATTCAATGAAGCGTTTGTGAAAAGTGTTTTTCACAAGGATTCATTAGCAGAAAAGAAAGCATTGGTTCAGGAATTAAAAGATGTGGTCTTTGGGAATTCAGAACGAATCATTACGGAAGGGTTGAGAGCACTTTCGGGACGTTCGGAAACCTGCTCATCGCTGGCTAATGTCGAGATTCCCACCCTTATTATTTGCGGAAAAGAAGATACTGTCACTCCGTTGGATCAATCCAAAACGATGCATGAAGCTATCGAAGGTTCAATGCTTCATATCATCGAAAAAGCGGGGCATGTCTCCAATCTGGAGCAACTAGAGGCGTTCAACAGTATTTTGAAGGAGTTTCTATCCGGACTTCCACTGGATGGATCAGATGAAGAAAGCCCGAAGAAGGCATTGGATTCGGAGTATTATGGACATAAAAGCCAATAAGCATCACCTGCAATTTTTAAAAATTAGCACCTCAAGGAGTTAAGGTTCCTTGAGGTTTTTTTTATAAATAATTTCCTGGCTGTTGTTAGTTTATCTTTGAAACAACCCCAATTGGGAGTTGGGTAAATTGAAAGCTGATTAACTTATCTTTCTCAACCGTCAAACAAATTTTGGTTCTGAAAATCATTTCTAAATAGAAATTAAATGCGCTTAAGAACTTTTGAATCATTCTGGCTGGTAAAAAACGGCATTATTTACAGCTATCCATCGCTGCAGTCGGATTCCAAAACTGAAATTCTGGTAATCGGGGGAGGCATCACCGGGGCTTTGATCAGTCATGCGCTGATGGAAGCGGGGCACCAGGTCATGTTGATCGACCGTCGGGATATTGCCATGGGTAGCAGTTCTGCCACCACCAGCATGCTGCAATATGAAATAGACGTGCCAATGTATCGCCTGAGTGAAATGATCGGTGAAGAGGCAGCGTCAATCTGCTATCAGGCCGGGATTGAGGCGATTTTGGAGATGAAAAAGTTAATTGAAAATACTAAGATCGACTGTGGCTTTGAGATGAAGGAAAGTCTGTACCTCGCTCACTCGAAGAAGGCTTCGGTTTGGCTTAAGCGGGAGTTTGAAATTCGAAACAAATACAAGCTGGGAGTGAAGTGGCTTAGCGCGTCAGAAGTGAAAGCCAAGTACGGGTTGATTTGCCATGGGGCCATTTTGTCCGAAGTAGCTGCAAGTGTGGATGCTTACCGACTGGCTCACGAACTCATCCAACTGAATGTAAAGCGCGGGATGAAGGTCTACGATCAGACGGACATCGATCAGATTGAAACTTCGGGCAAGAACCCCAGGGTGATTCTGAAAACCGGACATAGCATCGAAGCCAAAAAGATCGTGTGCTGTACCGGATTTGAAAGTACCAAGTTGCTCAAAGAAAAAATAGCCGATCTGTTTTACACCTATGCAACGGTCAGCGAGCAGGGAATTAAGCTCAATAAAAACATCCAAAACACCCTGATTTGGAACACCGGTGATCCATACCTCTACATGCGAACGACAGACGACGGACGATTCCTCATTGGCGGAGAGGATTCTTCTGTCAACCTCCAGTTTTTCCAGCAAAAAATCAAAGAGCGAAAAGCGGAAAAGCTCGTAAATAAACTGGAAGAAATCATGCCTGAAGTCAATTTCATCGAGGATTTCAGTTGGGGCGGGACTTTTGGTACGACCAAAGATGGGCTTCCCTACATTGGCAAGAGTCCGGAATTTGAAAACACGCTATTCGTGTTGGGTTTTGGAGGAAATGGAATCACGTTCTCTGTTCAGGGAATGGAGATGATTAAGAACTTTCTCCAGGGAAAAGTTCATAAACTGGCCGAGTATTATCGGTTCGGGCGGTGAGTTTGGGGATAGGAGAAAAGGGAGTAGTGAAGGGGAATTCACACCGCCTCAGTCGAATTTGAAGGCTTGAATAAGTAGATTATATTTAGAAATGTGTTTTAATCCCAAACTAAATTCACCGAGTAATTTTTGAAAATTTTGTCTCTGGAAATCAGTTTTAAATTCTCGGAAATCGCCTGGGCGATAATCAATCTGTCAAACGGGTCATTGTGGTGAGCTGGCAATCTGGATAGTTGAAGGAGGTGGAGGTAGTTTATGGGGATAACCTCAATCTGATTTCTGTCCACAAATTCAAAAAGTTCTTCAAGGGATATTCCCAATTCAAGTTTTTTAATCTGGAGTTTTATGGTGATTTCCCAAAGACTTGCTGCGCTTAAAAAGCAGGATTCATGAATGTCTTTAATGATCATTCTAGAAGATTCAGGTAACTGATTGTCACCTGATACAAACCAAAGAAGGGTATGAGTATCCAATAAATACGCCATCACATATAGTCCTTGAACTCGTCTAGGGGCTCATCAAAATCCGGAGAAAGCTTTATTTTGCCCTTCGCAAATCCAAATTCCCGGGCTTTAAGTTTGGTTTTTGACTTGGATTTTGTTTTGAGAAATTCCACAAAATCCGCAACCTCTGCCCTCATCTCCTTTGGCAAACTGTTGATTTCCAGTTTTAATGTGGTGTCTGTCATAATCTAAATTTAGAGTAATTACGCGATTGATCAAATCAAGATTTGATTTTAAAAATGCTGATTTGGGTATCGAAATAGTTCGAATTGCAAATTCCCAACGAAAGGAAAGTGTAATTGCTCCCGACAGCTGCGGATTACACCCTGCGTCAATTGAACTTCAAAGCTAAAAGAAGAAGATTACTCCGAGTTGAGGAAATAGGTAATGTCATAATTCTACCTTTCTTATTAAAAAGGTATTATTCAGATGGGATTTAAATAGACTCTATATAGGGTTTATATAGGATTAGGTTATATTAACGCTAAATTAACCCTAAATAAACCCTATACTTACCATAAATAAAAATGGCATTTGGAACCAAATATTATCCAGTTTGAATGCGGATTCATCAGACTTGGGATAGCCTCTGGAATCGGAGGTTTATATCCAGGATGGGATTGGGTTGAGTATAGGGAATTCGGGATGGTAGATTTCGATCTGTTGGCGAAAATCGGATTTAAGAGGTCGGAAATCAGCCGCTTGGAAATCGGAATATGACTCAAATCCGACATTTTCCGTCGTGAAAAAATGCGCATTTTCTAAGATGCCTTGCCAGAGTCGCAGAATTGGAATAATTTAGTTTTACGAGCAAGGCAAAAAAGCCTTATTTTTCCAATAGCAAAACCTCAAAGACCATGAACGAAAAGATCCACCACGGCCGGAATATCAAGCGCTTCAGAGAGTTGATGGGCATCAAGCAGGAATCCCTTGCCTTCGAACTCGGTGCTGACTGGTCTCAGAAGAAGATCAGTCTGCTGGAGCAAAAGGAAGAAGTGGAGGAGGAGCTGCTCAGTCAGGTCGGCGAGATATTGCGGATTCCTGTGGAGGCTTTTAAGAATTTTGATGAGGAGCAGGCGATTAATATAATCTCAAATACCTTTGAACATTGTAATCAACCTGCATCTGTTTTCTACAATTCTTCTATCAATCCTTTAGATCAAATAGTTAGACTTCACGAAGAAAAAATCGCTCTTTATGAGCGGATGCTCAAAGAAAAGGATGAAATGATGGCAAGATTGGAAAAGCTGTTTAGTAAATAGCTACTGTATTTTGACCATTTTTTAATATCCAAAAATAGTTTTGGATATTAATAATTAGCAATCATCATTTTGTTTAAAATGATGGAGTGTTTGTTTGAATGCTAAGAAAGTTAGGAGCCAAATTGTAAATATGGATCGATGGAAAGAATTAATTAACTATTTAGATATGAGTGCAGAATGGGTACAAGTTATATTAGCAGGGTTTGCTTTGTATTTGGCTTGGAACTATTTAGGGCAGCATGATGAAAAGGTTCGGGTGGAGTTTCGCTTGCAGCTTATAAAAGATACAATGGCTAATGTTATTAAATTTCAAGATAACTATAATAAAATTTTTCGTGTAGAACCTGAAATCCTAAATTCGAATAAGTTTTTTCTTACTGTAGTAGCAGATGTTGTTCGAGATTACGAAAATAAAATTAGTTATTATCCCGAAGTTGATTCCAAATATTTTGAGATTGATCTCAATGTAAAATTGATAAACTCAAGTGAATTAACACAGGCGCATCAAGTCTACAAATCTACTTTTATTTTATACAAAGAAATATTTGAGAAATTGAAAGAAAGAAAGGTGCAAGGAGAAGATTTGAAAAATTTACTTAAAAAAATACCTTTGAGTCCCTATTCCAAGGATAATGATTTGTCTCTAAAAATGACAGAATCTTATCGAAATCTTATGGATGCCTTATTGTTTGAATTCAATAAAAGACCAATTTAAAATGGTCCTGGACTAAGAATTTATGAAAGGATAGTACTCAGGTCTAGGCCAGCGCTCATTTGGTCACAGATCGAGAAAAGGTAGACTACGCTCAGGTGGGTTTCCCAAAAAGCTTGTGAGAATCATGGCTCTGAAGGAACCAAACCAATCATGACCCTGTACGAAGTGCAGGGTAGTAGTTGAAATTCCTTTGTTATTTATGATCCTTCGGATCTTAGGCTACCAATTCCCAAATATTAGAATCAATTAGAAATATGCTAGATCCCTACTGGCAACGAAGCAGGTAATCAGATTTTTTAATACTTGGATCCATAAGCACTATCCTTCAAAAACTTTTCAAAATCCCTGATTTCGAGCATTTCTTTGATTGCAGATTTTTTATCCACCGCTTGATGGTAATAGCTTTCGCAAATTCGGAAACCGATAAAATATCCAAGATTTCCGGGGTAACCAGTTTCTGGATTGTCGGTATTGAAAAGCCAATCATCGGTATTTTCACCATTCATCTGCGTTTCGAATTGTACCCAAAGTTTTTCTTCATTAGCAACTCCAAAATCGAAAACACGTGGGTCAGTAGGTTGACCGAGAATCAAATGGGTGATAAAATCAGCTGCCCCTTCCATGATAGCCAAATCCAATAAGGTGGATTCAGATGCGTTTTTTTGCTGTAAATGCACATACTCATGTACGATAATGGGTACAGTCTGATCAAAATCGAAAATGATCTTCTGCTCCCATTCAGAAAGCGAATCCAAATTACTATTCGGGTCTTTGCTCAAGTGCTCGGCACCGATCAACATACCTGCCCAGCCATCTGGAGTGCCAACATTGGATAAACTGCCCATCAAAAAATAAATGGGAGGGAAAATGGCTTCAGGGTAGAGTTCCTTTAATTTTTGTTTCTACCCTTAGTTTGGAAGGATCTGATAGCTGCAAGCGGTTTTGGGAGATTCCTTGCATCAACTCCCTGCCTCTGATATCATGGGTTAGAAAAGAAAGTGCTTTGCTGTTGGTAATCGCTTGTGGATCAAATAAACCCAATTGAATGGCCTGATGTAAATCGGCTATTCCCTGAAGAGTGTCGTTGGCTAAAATAGCAGTTCTCGCTTTTGCCAACCAAAAATGGGGCGTGTCTTCCTGTGCAAAACTCAGGTGTGTGAGAGTAACAAAAATCAGGAAAAATGTAAATCTTAGAATCTTCATCATATAGGTGAAGATGGCTAAAGCTGGGTAAGGGTTGCTTGCAAGATTTAAAAAAATAGAAACATGCTCGTTTTTTACCAGTCAGAAGCCTATGGACAATCTATACTTGATCAAAAGCAAAACTGCATTAATTGCACTTGGCAATCTATTCGATTATGAAAGTGTCTCCTAAGATCAATGCTTTGGCATGTCTTCTTTTCAAATTGTAAAGGATGCTATTGGTTTTTCCTTTGAAGTTCCTCCAGACGCTGGGTGAGTTTGCAACTACACCCTAATATTATTTCCAATTTTCAATTGGCTAGAAATGCTTTGATTTATTATTTCGAGCGAATTGCAAATTCGTTTTGATATAAAGGCGTTTTGCAAACTACGCCTAGGCCAGCGTTCAAATGGTCAATGGTCGGCAATTAGATAAAAACACTCAGAAGGGTACTCCCTTTCATTTTTGCTTGATTGTCCTTTTAAGATAGATAGGATTTTCCCCAAAAGACCTAACTTAAATGCTACAATAACCCAATTCTCTATGCGAAATCTCCTAATCTTTCTTTTTTGGATAGCCACTTCGATGGCATTTGCCCAGACCCCACTGACTTTTACAGAACCTGTCAAGCAGCGGGTGTTTGTCTTGACAGACATTACCAATGAGCCTGATGATCAGCAGTCTCTTGTGCGGTTTCTGGTGTATGCTAACGAATATGACATTGAAGGAATCGTAGCCACTACTTCCACCCATCTCAGATACCAAGTCAGACAGGATAAAATCGAGGAACTCATTAAAAACTACGGAAAGGTGAAATCCAATCTTGATAAGCATGCTTCGGGTTTCCCCACTACGGAGGATTTGCTAAGTGTGACGACACAGCATTTGCCGCTTTTCAGCATGGAGGGTGTGGGAGAGGACAAGGATTCACCCGGTTCTGAAATGCTGATCCAAGCTGTGGATCGAGCGGATAAGCGACCGCTTTGGGTTTCTGTGTGGGGTGGCGCCAATTGCCTTGCTCAGGCGCTTTGGAAAGTGAAGGAAATCCGATCGGAAGAAGAATTGAAGAAGTTTGTAGCCACACTTCGGGTTTATACCATTTCTGACCAAGATTTTGCCGGACCATGGATTCGACACAATTTTCCGGGGATCTTTTACATCGTGGATGCAAGTGCGGGAGATAATTGGAAGGAATACTACAAAGCCACTTGGACGGGAATCAGTGGTGATCGCTGGTACAAAAATGCTCCGATGTATGAGTTTGACTTAGTGGATAACCCCTGGCTGATGGCAAATATCCGTGATAACCATGGACCTTTAGGTGCTAATTACATTCCACTCGAATATATAATGGAAGGTGACACTCCGTCCTTTATCGGCTTAATTCAAAATGGGTTGGCCTGGGACCAAAGCCCTGCTTGGGGAGGTTGGGCAGGAAGATATGAACTCTGGAAGTCCTACGGAGAAGTGGACAAAATCTGGACTTCCTCGATCAATACCCAAGATTAAGTAATCCTTCCGGATGGGAGAAAGGAAGCTTCGAATCGAGCGACGATTTGGAGATTTCGGGATGCATTTCAGTATGATTTTGCGGCACGAATGGACTGGAATGTGGCAGATTCTTATGACAAAGCAAACCATAATCCCATTGCCGTGCTGAACGGAAACGAAGGGAAAGCCTGGGCAAGTGCCAAAATCAAAGAAGGTGAAGAAGTGGTTCTTTCATCAAAAGGAAGCAAAGATCCCGATGGAGATCAGATTCAGGTGAAGTGGTGGGTCTATCGGGAAGCGGGGAATTTTATCGGGAATTTGGAGCTTTTTAATCCCTATGGCGAGGAAGTCAAATTTCAGATGCCAAAGCTCGAATCAGGGCAATCACTGCACGTGATCTTGGAAGTGCGAGACTCAGGGACTCCTTCCTTGACCACTTATCGGCGGATCGTATTGACTAATCCTTAATCCGGGTCATTGCCGGAGGGCTTATTCCCTCCATTTTAGCTGCTTAAATACCAATTGACGGTAATTATCGCGCTCATATAGGATTCCGAGTGTGTTTTCATCGATTTTCACCAGATCTGAATAGGCTGTCCAAGCTTGATTTCTACAAGGTATTCCCCCTTCAGCGTATCACGGCATTGATTTTGGTCCAAAGGGCCTCGTCAAAGCCGGAAAGTGCAAAGTTTGGATTCAACGGGTTGGAAGCTTTTCCCATGCGGATGATTACCATTTTTTTACTTGGGATGACGTAGAGGCGCTGATCCTCTGCACCCATTGCCGCATACAGGTCTGCCGGGGCGGCAGGGATCAAAGGTCCGGTAAAGGTGGATTGGCTACCGGGAAGCATGTACCGAGTCTTGCCGTTGAGCCACCAGAGGTAGCCATAGGAAGGGTTGAGATTCTGAGAGCTACCGATGCTTTCAGTGAAAAATTCTTCATCGATCACTTGGTCCTCTTCCCACTTGCCTTTATTCAGGGCAAGTATCCCAAATCTTGCCATGCTCCGTGCCGTGCTGTGGTAGACTTTGAAGATGAGTCCATTGTTCCAAAACCCGTCCATTCCGATTTTATTTTTCAGTTTGGTGTCAAAATAAACGTCGAATAGCCGGCCACTGGCTGCGGAAACGACATCAGTCAGTTTTTGAAAAATATTGTGATAGGACCACCGCGCGCCTGCATCTGCCAAATAAGTGAAATTAGGTTTGATGACCAGTTGACTCTCATCGTTGATGCCCGAGGTCATGGTCAGTAAATGTCTGGATGTGATAAGGCCTTCTTTTTCAAGAGGTAGCAAGGTCCAACCCGTACCAAAGTAGTCGGAAATTGGAGCATGGATATCCAGAATTCCTTCTTGCTGGGCAATGCCAGTAGTAGCAGTCACCAAGGTTTTGCCTGCACTGTTCCATTGCCAGGGAGTTTCGGGGGAATGCCCATCGAAATATTCTTCGAGGACGATCCGCCCGTTGACTAAGATCAGGAAGGATTTGGTGTTTCTGCTTTCCAAGAAATCCAACAGGTCAGGTAGTTTACTTTCATCCCAATTCAAGCTTGAAATCGAGGTCTTTTCCCAATCTGAACCCGAACTAGGTGGAAAATACATAGACTCGTTTGGCCTGGGATCTTCCCCGGTACAGGCTGAAAACACAAAAAGGATCAAGCTTAAAATTGGAAAAATCGTTCTCATGGACGGAATTTTAGTGTTAAGACTCGATTGAAATTATAAGGTTTAAAAATCTGGATTGCGAATATTAAGAATTGCTCGGTACTTCACAGGTTGAGCGTTTGATGCAGCTCGAGTTCCCGATCTATAATTTCAAAGAAATGTAAATAAATCTTTATGAAAAATATAAGAATTAGTTCTTAAAAGGCTGAAAAAGAAGTTACGGGGAATTTAAAATTAACATCCTGTTAAGTTTTATTATCGAATTGATTTCCAGCTAAATATGATCCAAATTCAATAAAAAAAACCATGGACTTTGGCCCTTTTAGTTTTCTGGCAGAGAGGAAGATTGAGGTAAGTGGAAAGCTGCTGGAGACTGTCCAGTTGGAAAAAGGTCATTTGATCTATCAGCCGCCTAATCGGATCACGCCCATCTTTGAGATCGCCTCCGGTGCCGTGAAAATAGGCTCCTACACCCCTGATGGAGAGGAGGTCTGTTATGATATTCTTAGACCGGGTGATTATTTTGGAAATTTCCAGTACCTAAACGGTCAATTTTCCGAGTTTGCCAAGAGTCTAACACCTGTAGAACTTAGGGTGTATGACGTGGATTTTTTCAAGCAATTGGTCACAAATACGCCAACGCTCGCAGGGTGGTTTTTCAAAGTGCTTGTGAGTCGATGGTGTCGGGTGGAAGAGCGACTTTTTGCGATTAGAAGCCTTACTCCTCAGGAGAAAGTGAGAAAGATCCTGCCTTACTTTCAGGTTCAAATTCTGGATGCTTCAGGAAAACGTTTTTCCTTACGTGAGGTGGTGACCCTTCAGGATATTGCAGACCTCACAGGACTTACCCGACAGACTGTTTCCAAAGTGATGCGGGAAGATATCGGGAGAATGACAAAATCTCCCAACGGAATCCTGAATTGAAAAAGCCTAATGAACCGGTAAATTCTGATTCATTAGGCCTTTAGACTTACTTTTTGATCCCGGGGTAAAGGTTACTCTCGGGAAGGTCCATTTTCAGATTTAATAAATAATCGACCACGGCGGCGACATCGACCAATCCCATTTTCTGGATTTCGACATTTTCACGGATTCCCGCTCCCCAGGCAATGAACCCCGTTTCGATTTCTTTGAAATCCGGAAAGTACCCATGCGTGCCACCTTTGGCAGGCTTAAGGACGGAGCCTTGACTCGATGGAGAAAAGGAAATGCCCTGAATCGGAGCCAATGCCAAGGCTGCATTTGGATCCGCGCCTACCTCATTCAATGCGGTGCGATCCAACACCCGAAAGAGTTTCTTTTGGCTTTCAGGAAGAGTCTCCAAAATACGCTTCACTTTTTCAAGGGTGACTTTGTCGTTAGGATCTTTTAAGTGCAGAAATGCCGAAGCTCCACTTGTATGGAACGCTGCTTTCCAATTTCCCCGGTCAGGCTGATTTTCCATCAACCCAGCTTCTACCAGCCATACATTTGGGCTGATCGAACTGTGGATATTCACAAAACCATGATCACCGGTCACAATGAAGGTGGTTTGATCCAGAACTCCCGCACGCTCCGCGGCTTCAATGATTTTACCGATCGCTCGGTCAGTAGCAGCCAGAGACTTTCTGACCATCGGTCCGTCTCTCCCTTCCACATGCTGAAAATGATCTGTGGCAATCAAATGAAGTGTGATCAGATTTGGCTTGTAGGTTTCCAGGATATAACCCGCCATTTCCCCGATTCGGTCTTCCCGATTGAGAAAATCTCCGTTGAAGGTCCGCTCATTCAGCTTTCCCAGTACTTGTTCCTCCATCTCTGCGAGAAGTCCCGATGGGGTTTCCTTCTCCCGCATGGGCTCTATTCCGCCAAAGCCTTCCTCCAAACTCCAAAATTCGGGGAGATTGTAATCAATGGGAGCATTCACAGAAACCGGCCAGATGAAGCTGGCGCTTTTCATACCTGCCGCTTTTACCCCATCCCAAAGCGTCGGAACCTTGATCAATTCACTTTCCCAATACCATCTACCCGTCTGACCGGTAGGCTCAAACGGTGAATTGTAGAAAATTCCGTGATGCAGGGGGGTTCGGCCTGTGATAATGGTCGTGTGAGAAGAATACGTGACAGAAGGGAAAACGCCGGTCACCCCCAAGGATCTGGCACCTGATCGGGCCATTTCCTGAAGGTTTGGTGAGGGCCATTTTTCTTCCAAATAAAAGTCCGGGCGAAAGCCATCGATGGAAATTAAGACTACATGCTGTGCAGGCCGGGATTCCTGAGCATTCGAAACGAAAGGAAGGCAAAGTGCTGTCCAAAGGCCAAGAGTAAGTATCGAGGATTTGATCCTTGATGGATTGTTCATAGTTCTGGTGGTGTTATGTATTGGAAATGAAAATCCGGCAAAACGATGCTTGCCGGATTCTGCTGTTTAGAATAGATTAAAAGAAAACTCTCCCGGAGATCTGAACTTGAAACGGTGTTCCTCCAGGGTTCACTACCCCTACATTTGGATTGACTTCGTAAATGTATTGTCTAGTGACCGGATCAAAGTTTCGAAGGGTCATCAGATTCTGGTTTCCAAGGTTTTTGGAGGTTCCCCATTCCTTGTTGAGCATGTTTGCGACATTGAAAATATCTGCGCCAAGCTCAAATCCGGATTTTCTGTCCTTATTCAGGAAGAATTTTTTGGTCATTCGGATGTCCCAGAAACCGAAGTACCCATTCTCCCCGCCGTTTCTCGCTGCTACTTGTCCCAAGCTATTTTGAAGGTAACTTTTCGCTAAGTTGTCAGGGTTATTTAGGACATTCTGCATAGCTTCTCGCATGGTTTCCGATACGCCTGGAGCATTGGGGTCAAAAACGAATGCCAGGTCATTGCTATTTACAAAGTCACCGTTGACATTTCCATTGACTCTTAAAGAATAGCGCGTTCCACCAATGCCTGAGTACCTAACGCCAACTGTAATACCCTTAAAAGTTGGAAGTGTACCATACATAACTACTTTCTTTCGGAATTGACCGTTTGAATAGCTCATAGTCGAAAGATCCCTAGGATCATCCACTACCATTTGGAAGAGGGTCGCACTGTTAGCGACGTTACCATTGAAGGAAGTATTGTCTTTGGAATCATTCCAAGTGTAGCTGGCTGTGATTTGACCGTCTTTAAAGTACCGGTAAGAAGCATCCACTACAGCCGTGAAGGTGTTGTTTCTTCCCTCGCTGACCAATTCCAACACCCGACCAATTTCAGTGGTCTTTCTTCCTCTTGTCCAATCCGCATTACCATTGGTGGTACTGATCGTTTCAGCCGGGACAAATACGCCTCTATTGCCTTCATTTGCCAATCTGAAATAAGGCTCATCCACCATATTTCGATCCAAGTACATGTAATTGTTTCTGGCTAGGGATGCGATGAAGTTGACGCCTACACGAAGTCTGTTGTTGATGATTTTGTTGTACATCACATTGCCTTTGTAGACCGTAGGTACCTTGAGGTCTTCACTGTTCATATTGATGGTTGTGACTGGAGAGACTCCGGGTAGATTCAGGAGCTCAACTCCCGGTGCAGTGGAGGGGTCATTTCTGTAGGATACAAAATCCGGAGTAGGTACTGCAGCACCTGTTATGTCTACAGCTACGATTTTGGTGCCGTCAAACTGAAGGTTGTTTACGTCTGTGTAATTATTCAGAGCAGATCCAAATACACCGGCCCCTATTCTGATTACATCGGTCTGTCGCTCGTTGATATCCCAGGTAAATTGTACTCTGGGTTGAATCTGAAAGCCCCCGGTTTTCACGTCTGTTCCTAGACCCAACTCATCAAAAACTGTCTGATTAAAATTGGGGGCATTTTGGTAGGTCGTGTAGTCACCTCTCAGTCCCAAAATCAAACTCATACCGCTACCTAAGTCAGAATCAGCTTGCGCGTAAATTCCACCACCAAAGATGTTTTGCTTCACCGTAGGGTCTACCACCGCAACTTCTCTTGCGTAGCGAAAAGGACGGAGGTTGTCGAAGTTGTCCAGGCCGGTAAAGAAAAATCTACCATTGAACTCACTGGTGGCGAGTGAAGTCAACTTATTCAACAATAAATCTGCTCCGAAGGTGTAATTGGTCTTGCCTTTATTGTAATAAAGATTGTTGACCAACTGGTACACGTGGGATTCAAATCGCTCAGGCAAATAGCGCTGACCTCCCAATTGGATGTTAGTGTTTGCAACCCGTCCGTCCAATTCGGATCGAACGTTTTGTACGATTGCTCTGGGAATATTTTCGCTGGGAAGTTGGTTGCTCGGACGGCCGTCGTCCAATACGTAGAGGTACTGAAGTTTGACTTCGTTAGTCAGGTTTGGGGCAAGCACCGTACGAAGCGAAGCCATCAGACTGTTTGCTTTTGAGAGGTGGTCGCCATAGACTTCATACAGGTTGATTGAGGTATTGTCATTTACCCCTTGACTATTCAAATCCCAAGAAAAGTTATTTCTGACGGTAAGAAGGTTTGAAGGATTAATCTGATAATCCAATCGTGCAAAAGCGGTGTGAGTGTACCGGAGTTTATCAAAACTGCCTGTCTGCGGCGAATCGGCTACCCCGTACTTTGAGCGGGAGATCTGAAGATATCGGTCAAGAGATTCACGAGAAATATTGAATCTCGCTTCGTCTTGTGGGGTTTGGATGTCCGCAATGAACAAAGGCTGTGCATCCCGCTGTCCATCGTAAGCGATGAAGTAATGAAGTTTATCCTTGATGATAGGCCCACCAAGGGTTACACCGTATTGTTGGATGGCAAATTCATTGTTTCGCAGATTGCCTCGGATGTCGTATTTACTGGCCAACCAATCGGCACGGTTAAAAAGAAATGCCGAGCCTGAAACTTCATTGGTGCCGGTTTTGGTCACAGCACTGATGATCCCACCACCACTTCTTCCATTGGCTACATCGTAGTCATTTGTCAACACTTCAAACTCCCGAATCGCTTCCATGGAGATCGAAAAAGGGCCTCTGTTGGTTGCTCCACTGGATAGGGGACTCCGGTTGGTCATCCCGTCGATTGTGTAGTTTGTTGATGAAAAAAGCTGTCCCAAAAGGCTGTTCCCGTTTGAAACGGGTGAAAGGTCAACCAGGGAATTGAAGTTTCGTCCATTCACAGGCAAGGTCGACATGTCTCTGGCGGATATAGCCGTGGAACTGCCCAGTCGCTCGATGCTGTTGGCAATGGAATTGGCCATCACACTGACTTCTCCGAGTTCCTGGGTTTGCTCGCTAAGTACGATATCCAGTTTAATGACATTGCCTCAATAGCGTCCTAAATAAAAAATGAGAGGTCCTATTTTTTGACCAAAATAGTTACTTTGGTTTGCACCAAAACCTCAGACCTCTCATGGGTAATATTACGCTGTTTTCTCAGATTATTAAAAAGATTGACCGCCCGATTTTCAAGAAGCTGGTCAAAGAAAAACAAACAGATAAAGGCTGTAAGGGATTCGACAGTTGGACACATTTGGTCTCCATGCTTTTCTGCCATTTTGCCAAGAGTACCTCGGTAAGGGATATTT
>NZ_FNVR01000060.1 GCF_900108085.1 Algoriphagus boritolerans DSM 17298 = JCM 18970 | reverse complement strand
AGTTGGGCTTGGGTGGATTTGAGATCTTCAATGGATTTTTCCAGAGCAGCCGTGCGTTCGTTTACACGCTCTTCCAGGATGCGGTTTTCCGCTTTCAGCTTTCGGGAGCGCCACTTCACGATGGCAGTAATCACCGCAAAGATTAACAGGGCATAGATCAGATACGCCCACCAGGTGGCATACCAAGGCGGAAGGACCACAAAGGAAAATACCGCCTCCTCACTTACTCTCCCGGTAAAAGCCTGTGCCCTGACATGAAAAACATAGGTTCCCGATGGGAGGTTGGTGTACTCCTTGAATCGGTTATCATTCCAGTCCACCCAATCCGCCTCAAATCCTTCGAGATAGGTCTGGTATTTGGTTTTCTTTTCATCCTCGAAATAGGGCGCCGCAAACTCAAAGCGGTAAGAATTATCTTTTCTTTCTACAGCAGGCACATCCTTTTTTCTACCGTAAAAAGGCAAGGGAATCGTATCGGTCTTGGTTTCGATTCTTCGGATCAGGGTGAAAAATTCTTTGTCGCTCTGATTGTCCTTTTTGGGATCATAGCGGATCAGGCCTTTCTGTGATCCAAACCACAGGATGCTGTCTTCATCTATATAATCTACTTGAGACAAATAAGGGGCTATGGAATTGGGCCTTTCGTCTTTGATAAATTTACCATCGGAATTACGCTTAAGGATATGCTTCTTTTTGTCAAGAGATTCATACCAGATCACTCCTGATTTGTATTGAATAAAATCAATCATATCCTTTTCTACTTCACTAAAAGCATCAGTTGGTAGAAATTTACCTTCATTGGGTAAGTACTTTTGCATTCCCTGAGGGGAAGTCATATAAAATTCTCCATCTACCAGAGAAAACCTAACTTCCGCTCCATTTACTTCAAAACTATTTACTTTGATTCCGTTTAATTCACCTAAGTCAAGACCAATTCCACCCAAATTAATAGCATGTATTCTTTCGCTTCCTGCACCCGAGGAAAAAATCGTCCCATCTTTACCTTCAAAAATATATCCAGCTGACTCCACTCCAGGAACATTTCCCATATATTCCCATGGAAATTCTTTTGAAAGTCCTCTCTGATAAACCATGATTCCCATCTGGCCTGTAACCAAAAGAAGGTTGGGGTGATTTTTTGGAATCAATAATCTATTTGCAAGCTTACCGTCTTTTACTTCATATACTCTAATTATTTTACCATTGCGTATTACATTCACTGGCCCGCCTTCTATAACAATCATATCTTCTCCGTCAGCCCACGAATCATAAATCGAATAATTACCCATTTGGGGGACAGGTTTAAATTCGGAATCGCTTGCGTCAATTTTCAGCAAACCGGTGGAGGTACCTAGAAATATGTCTTGTCCTTGTTTTTGGATGTTGCGAACCGCTGAATTGATCCCCGATTCCTTACCGAAAGTTTGAATAGGTGAATTGATGGCGATCCTTGCCAAGCCATCATCGGTAGTTGCCCACAAATCTTCATTTTGGTCAGGGTAAATACTGGTAATTATGTCAGAAGGCAAACCCTGTTCGGTTCCTATTCTTTTGAGTATTTTACCCTGTGGATTCATGATAAGTATTCCTGCTCCAAAAAGCCGTAGGATGTAGTTTCCTTTATAGACTATGGCCCCTCTTAGCGGGATATCACTTTTGAAGAGTTGGTCCACCTCAGTTGGAAACTTAGATAAAATATCTCCTTCCAAAAGATAGAATCCCGTATACCTTCCTCCCAATAGCAAGGAAGTTCCTTCATCGCCTAGAAACGGAAGTATAACACTTATACGTTCTTTTCCAAAAATTTCAGTATTCGGGATAAGCTTGATCTCATCTGCTTCTAACCGAGAAAGCCCTCTTTCTGCTTGTTGCACATAAAAGTCATTTCCCACTACGAAACTTAGACCAAATCTTGTTTCGGCCTGCCAGGATTTCAGGGACTTCAGGGTGAAATCCTCATTTAGCTCAAGCCTAATGAGATGATGATCCTCAGTTCGAAGTAGGATATAGCTATTAAAAAAGTGGATTTCATAAGCAAAAAAGTTGGTCCGAAGTTCCTCGGGAATCAGATGAAGCAGGGAGACTGCCTTGGTTTCTCCCTTAGTGTCTGTTTCCAGATAACCAAAATCATAACCTGCATAAAATATCGTTCCTGTGGTATCTTTAATAAAACTTGAGACACCCATTATTTCATTACTTTTAAAGAGTGAGCGCCAGGATACCCCATCATATTCATGCAGTCCTGTTCTGGTTCCAAAATACATCAGTCCCGCATCACTCTGGATGGCAGAAAGTACAACCGGAAACCCATCATACTCCTCCGCAGTGTAGGTAGTGACGGGCAGCCTTCCGATCTGCTCGAAGATGGACTGGGCGGGAAGAAAATGGGGAAAGCAAATAAAAATAAGCAGAAGTCCGAAAAACGGTTTTTGGGAATAAATAAACTTTAAAACTAAATCCATTGTATTTTATAATTGGGTATGGATAAGAACTTATTTTTAATAGTTAAGGAAAATTGAAATATATATCCTAAAATAATAAAAGTGTCAGAAATACCAATCCTTTTGATCCAAAATTGTCCAGTTGATTTTCGTAAATTGATCATGGCCAAATACAGTTTGAGTTTTTTGACTTTATCAATCAGTTCCTATCAAAACATAAATTAAATTGTGAGTAGAACAATCTTAAATTGAACTTATTACTCTCCATCCTGCACGCCAATCTTACGTTTAGTTTCAAGTCCCTCTCCAGTTGTCTTCACAACATCAGGTCTCAAAATATGCCCTGAAATCGGCTCCTTAGCGAATATTTTGATAGTCCAGAAGAATTTATTGAGGATGCATTTTTTATTTAATTGGGTTATCAAATAATATTGTGCAGATCATTTCAATGATGTGTTAATACCTTATGATTAGTTTCAAGAATCCGGAAGAAGAAATTAAAAAATATAATCACCCAGGAGCAGTAGAATCCATATTTTTTAGATTGGTATAGTTATCAAAAAATAACCGCCGGAAATAATTCCGACGGCTATCCCGGTTTAATAGAGTTTTACTTCTAGATTTTATCTCTTTATCAATCGCTCGGTCATCACCAGGTATCCGATCTTGACCTGAACCATATACATGCCCGGAGCGAGGCCATTCAAGTTTAAGGTTTGGATGAAGGTTTCTTCACGGTAAATGCTATCCTGAATTACCATTCTGCCCACGGCATCAAACACCCTGATTTCAACAGCTGCGCCCTCATCCAGATCAACCATCAGGTTGGTTTCGCTTTGAGCAGGATTTGGATATAAGATAAATTGATTTGGTTCCATTTCTCTGGAAAGTTGGATTTCTCTACTGATCGTCTGACCCGCTCTGTCGGTACTCATTACCTGAACTGAGAATCCTGCAGGGATAGAACTTCCTTTCCAGACTAATTGATCCCCGTTCAATTCTACCTGCGCATTTTCTCCTAAACTGTAAGTATGAATATCATCAATTGGGTCGATGGTGCTCAATGTACCGATCACTTGTCCAGGCTGTAGATCTTTGGCCAACTGAGTATTGCTGATCGTGATATCCTGAGCCATCGGCTTGTCAAGAACTAAGACATTGATCACGATTGGCTCCTCAAGTTCATAGAAGTCGTTTCTTTCCAACTCTGCAGTCAGGGTATACATACCTGGCAGAAGTGAATTGTAAGCTTCCGTGGAAATGTTCATGTTGATTTTCTTACTGTTGAACCATTTCTCACTTTGCTTCACTATCTCACCCTTGATGAGTTCTACCGGAGTATTCCATGCCACCGTGATCAATTCCGGCTCCTGATCTGCTCTGTAGAAAATATTACAATTTCCTATGTATGAGCCTGGATTTCCATTTATCAAAGCATCCACTGCATTTGCACTTACACAGATGGTCTTGCGATTGCCATTAGGAGTTACATGACAAACCTGAACTTTGTTTTGTCCTTCTTTGCCGCATGAGGCTTCGACGGATACTACTTTAGAGAATACAGTATTGGCGACACACTGACCTCCAATACTTACTTCAACTTTGTATTCCTTGATAAAATCCCCCATTGCATTGACAGTATAGGTTGCTTGTTTTGCATCTGTAATAATGGTAAAATCAGCATCATCCTCATTTTTGAAATACCACTGATAGTTAACTTCGGCATTTACAGAAGGCTCATACGCCGCAGTAAGTGTAGCGCTTGAAGGTAATCCCAATGAACTAGCTGCTCCATCGAAGATTACTACATTACCATTTTCATTCGGTGTTTCGCTTGAGGTTATAATCGCCTCAAATACTGTTAATTTAGAATCGGTCTGAGAACCGCTTAGATTACCTGAATTCGGAATAAATTTGGCTGTGATGTCATAGATTGCTCCAAGTGATAAATCAATTGTTATCTCATCTGAGAATATGCCATCTGTTGATGAGTCTATGGATCCTATTTCTCTATCACCAACTTTAAAGATGACTTTTCCACCTTTACTATCCACTTCACTTTGTATATCCGAATTATCCGTTTTCACTGTAGCATTCAGCGTTATTTTATCCCCATCGCAGTTAGCTAATGCGTCTTCGACGGTGATTGTGGTAGGAGCTGGTAAAATTTCAGCTGTCGTTTCAGCAATAGCTGAAGTCAAGCTGTAGTTCGTATTGGTAATGGAAACATCTGCGGTAACTGGCTGGATACCTGCATCCGGTCCTGCAAAAGTTGCGTTCGTTACCGTTACGATTACTTCATCTCCTTCGATCAAATCCTCAGCAGGAAC
>NZ_FNVR01000062.1 GCF_900108085.1 Algoriphagus boritolerans DSM 17298 = JCM 18970 | reverse complement strand
CTGTAAAACAGCTCATAGTAGGTTTCGATACTCGTCTTTTTCATCCCGCAACTTTAGCTCAGAATTCAAAGCACATCAAGATGCAGTTCGTCGGAGGGATACTTTTATCCCACCAATTAATAGTCTTGGTATTTGCCCAATAATCTCTTTCTTGTCTTTTATATGAATCCCAAACTTGAGCATTAACCAATGAACATAATTGTGTTCTCTAGGCCAAGGTTGTCCTAGAATGTGCGCTCGCTCTAAGTGTCTCCAAGCTACTGACAGATTTCCCTTAGTAAACTCCTCATTATATTTTTGAAGTACATTTTTATAATGTATTCTAAGTTCGTCTGGCATTGTCCAATACAGTCTCATTTTTCTTGGTTAAGTTTATAATTGACTTAATTTTTCCTCAGAAAGCCTTGCATCCAACGGTGTTCAGCATGGAGACGGCGGGCATTCGGAGCCGTTCTCTTCCAACCTATTCCTAACTTCTTAGAGATACTGAATATTCTTATTTACTCGGAACCGCCCGCTGTATCCAAGGTGATGTTAGCGAAAGTTTATCTTATCTCTTTACCCAGTTTTCTAGTTGGATTCCAGATATTCTTTCAAATTCCTTTTGATTTTCGGTCACCATGATCAGATCTTTATCCACTGCAGTACAACCGATTAATAGATCAAAATCGCTTATCATCAGTCCTATTGACCTTAATCGGGCTTTCTCTTTTCCATATAGGTAAATGGCACTGAAAATAGGGAGGATCAGAACTTGATCGGTAAAAACTTCTATTAACTCAAGATTCTTCTTGGGATTAGTGCTGTTCTCGGCTCCAAATACCAGTTCAGCAAACGTAACTTCAGAAATAGCAAAATTTTCCGTTCCTAACTCCTGAAACTTTTCCATCATCCCAAACTTTCCTCTTAAAAAATGGATGCAGATATTTGTGTCTAAAAGATATTTCATTCGAAACCAATATCTTCTGCTTTTTCAACTCTTGATTCTCTAATTTCTTTGATGATTTCATCAGAATCTTTGTTGTCTTCCCATGCTCCAAAAAGAGTTTTCAAGTCAACTTTCTCTTCCTTTATTTCAAGAGATTCAGTCAATTTTATGATCAGCTTTTTCTTGGAAAGATTATCTAGACCTCGGAACATACCAAAATACTTTTCCAAAGTCTTATTATTTAAAGTAAGGTTTGCCATGTTTTTTTTTCTTCAATTTACGGATTTAATGGATTGATGGTCAAATTATTTGAAAAATTAAATTCCTAACTCTCTTTTCTTTTTCTTTATTAAGTCCCCCATTTCACTTGTATCACTAGTAAATCCACCTGCATTTATAAATTGATTTTCAGTATTGAACCAATAGACCTTATTATCCCCTTTAACTTTCAATTTATACAAAGGAAGGTAAACAAACTGTATGAGAGAAAGAGATTCCACTTCCATCCAATTTATTTTTCCTTCCTTGTCACCATTTTTTATTGTTACATTTTGGCCTCCTAATTTTACTATCACAAATTTTTCTTTAATAGCAATAAATATTAGAAAGCAAACTATTCCTATCATTCCAAAAACTAACGTAGTAACGATGCTTTGTTCCATTTTCTCACCATTTATCCAGAATAAATCCGGAAAGAACCAAGACAAAATGGACGTAATTAACATTATTATTCCTAAGCCTAGAAACAAGTATTTCAAAGTTTTGTGATATAAATTGTTGCTTTCCATGGTTTTTTTAAATTTTAGGTAACGGTTTTCGGCTTGGCGATGTGGCGGATTTTTAGCACAAATGTTCAATAGAATTACTGCTGTTGAACCTTGCACAAATGTTTCATAGAAGTACGAAACCCGCCATATTGCCAAACCGATGTTGTGCGTTCGTTCATTTTATTTCGTTTCTTCTTTTAATAATATTTCAAGTCCTTCGTCAGCAACATCTACTACGTGAATTTTATTTTCCTCTGTATAAAATTCTTTGTATTCGTCTAAAAGTTCGTTTAAGTCTATTTTATTTTCTCTAATTGTGTTCAAAATTTCAAGTTTTTTGTCCATTGTCGTTTGATTGTACTCGCTTGAATTTGGGTCAAATAAAGTTCTCAAAGTTCTATGTTTCCATAAACTTCCTTTTCCAAATATTTTGTCTAATTTCTCTTGATAGTGCATATTAATTTAGTCCGTTTGTAAACCCAAACATATCAATAATTTTTGCTTTTGGGTAAGTTATGTTTGTCTTTTCGCCTGTTAAAAAGTCAGTTGTAAAAGTTTCGTTGGCAAGTTTGTCAATTGTCATTTGGTTGTTGTCGTAAAATTCTTTTAGACAATTAAGTGAGTTGTTGTTCACAACAGTAAAACCACATTTGTTTTTAAATATTTCGTTGAAAGTTTTACAGAAATATTGGTCAAAAGCAGGTATAAAACCAAAAACTCCTAATAAAATTTTCGTTGTCAAAGTCAAATGTGTATTATTTTCAATTATTACATTTTCTTTGGTCTTTTTATAAATTTCAATGATTTTAGAATTGGTTTCAATAGAATATTTGTCAACGTCAATAAGCCAAATATCTTTGTCAAGTGTTGAATAAAATTCAATTAATTTTTGAAAATGTTTTGCACTCTTTTGAAGTAAAAAACTTGAACCTCTTAACATTCCCCAACTTGCTAAATAAAATCCCAAAACCAAACAACTTTTTTCAATGTCTTTGGTTAAGTCACTTGTGTTTCTGAAATAGTTATAGCAATAGTCAAATGAAGTATATCTGTCAGTTGCAGCAGCTTTGCTTTTAAATTCATCAATATGTATTTCTAAATTCTTAATTTTCACGGTGTCGGTTTTTTGAATGACGCACAACGTTTTACAATATGGCCAGTAAGGGATTACGGGCTATTTCCTATCAAGGTACACGAAACATTGAAGCGGGCAACAAACCCTCGCATACCACTGAAACCCTTATTGGCTATATTGTGTGTTGTGCGCTGGGCATTTTTATATTTCATATTTCTTCATTTGAGTCTCTAAATTTTCCCATATCTTTAAAACTGTCGAAGTGCTTTTTGAAGATACCTCGTATTCTATTTTTCCTTTTTCAGTCAAACTGTACTTGCGACCAATCTTAATTATTAAACCATTTCTTGTAAGCCAAGATAATGAAGATTGCATTTCTTTATCTGTTGGCACTGAATGATTGATTCCATCGGCAATACTTGAAATTGAACTATAGTCCGCTGGTTCTTTCTGAGATGCGAGAACTGTGGAAAGAAAAATCCATGATATAGTTTGTCTGTCCATATTTAACCTTTATTCTTTAACATCTTGATGAGCCTCGTCAAATGGCTTATTGAAGTCTCTAATTCGTTTAATTTTTTCTACTTGTCCCCTGTTTGTATACTCAGCCCATAGCATCACATCTCGTGGGTCATACGTGGCTTTTGCAATATAATCCTCTAAATTAGTGATGTCCCTGTCGGATAAGAATATAATACAGCGAATTATTCTATTGTTATTCAAATAGTCTGCCGTTGAAATAGCCTTATCAAAAATCCTGAAAACCTCTGAAGCCTTTGCTCCAAAATCAGATTTTATTCTTTCTTGTATGTCAATAGTGTCAATCATCGTTTTTTTTTCCTTTTGCCTTGCCTACAACGGTTTCGGGCTTGGCGAAGGTGGCGATTTTCACCACAAATGTTGATGCGGAGAACCAAACTTTGATTAACCACGAATGTGTCTGCGGAGCACTGAACCGCCACTTTTGCCAAACCCGTGTTGCACTAAACCTGCGGTAGTTTTACCAAGTAGCAGCCGGAAAGAGGTAACTTTTTAGCTCATTCATAAACGCTTATTAATCATGAAAAAAAAGAGAACCTCCTCCAGGCCGCTTGCTCCAAGATAGCGGGATTTGCTGAACTACTGGCCAAGTTTGAGCAAAAAGTTACTGTTGCTGGCAAAAGTCAAAGTACCCTCACCAACTATGGCCGTCATCTGGCCAAACTCGCCCTTCACTTCAATGAATTGCCTACTGAAGTAGATCCAGACCGGATCAATGATTACCTGCATTTGGTCAAGCGGGGGCATAACACACCTT